>NZ_LMWH01000279.1 GCF_001507435.1 Streptomyces sp. NRRL F-5122 | reverse complement strand
GCGCAGCACTCACGCGGAACCGAAGACCAACTTCGCCCCCGACTCACCGATCCGCCAGTGGACCCAATACCCGGCCAAGGCTGCGTGACGAGCCACTAGCGGGGCAGAACAAGCCTGCGGCTCTGAGTAGTTCAGATGCCGTGGGCTTCTGTCGTTGTTGGTCGGCGTCGGGTGACCCCATACGCCCCAGAGACGGCCTCTGTTCTTGATCGTCCGGAGACGTTTGGCATTTGGCTTCTACACCTCATCGGGGTTGGGCGGTCGTGTCAGGCGACGCGCAGTCCGCCGTCGACGAACAGGTCCTGGGCGTTGACGCCGGTGTTGCAGAGGAGGAAGTCGGTGGCGTCGGCGACTTCCGCCATCGTCACCAAGCGCCCGATGGGGGTACGCGGTACGTGGGGGTGGTCGGGTACGTCGCGCCACCTCGGGCTGTCACCCACCACGCCAGGATGGAGCGCGTTAACACGATGGGGTGCGATCTCCAGTGCGAGGGTCTTCATCAGTCCGGTGATACCCGAGTTGATGGCGGTCACGATGGTGGAGCCGGGGTAGGGGCGTTCTTTGGCCAGGCCGCCGAAGAGTACGACCGACGCGCCGGGGGTGAACCGGTCACGCAGGACGCGCACCGTCTCCGTGTACCCCACCAGTTTGATTGTCACGGCTTCGACGGCCCTGGCGATGTCGAAGTCCGCAAGGGTGTTGAAACCCTCTGAGACGCCGGTAATCACCAGGTTGTCGACGTCCCCTACATCGACGAGCGCTGCGTCGATGGTTTCCGGTCGCGACAGGTCAACGGCCAGACCCCGGACCGTGCCGGCGATTTCGCCGGCCACCGTATCGGCGTGCTCCCTGGTGCGACTGGTGATGATGACGCTGTCGCCGCGGTTGGCGTATCGCTGTGCCAGAACGTGTCCCAGCGCGCCGCTTCCTCCGACAATGATCGAGGTGGTCACAATCCAAGGTCCCTTCAGGGGATATGCGGCCAATCAACTATCTTATGCCGCCAGATGTGGACCGTTGGGGGCACCACCGGAGTGGTCACTCGCAGGGTCCCGCAGCCGTCCCGCCGATAGCTCGCCGTACCGGTAGGTCACGCCGGGCCCGCGCTGCATCGAGCATCGGACCAACATCGATCCGCCTGCTGATCGGTCCGGATTTCCGGGGCACATGCCAGCACTCGCGGCCTGAATGCGACGAGTTGGCGGTTCATCGTCCGGGTGGGACAACAGGCGCCGCGGCAAGGGCGGCGAGGGCCGCGCGGTCGCCCACGGCATGGTCGAGGGGTTCGCCGGTGACCAGGAGCCGATAGTAGATCGGCGCGGCCATCAAGCCGATCAGCTCATGTGGATCGGTGTCCGCCGGTAGTTCACCGCGTTGGATCGCCCGTTCGACGATGGGTGCGGCGAGCCGCTGCCGTTCGGCGAAGAGGTTCCGCTTGACCTCGGCGACCTTCGGCGCCCTGGCCGCGTCGGAGAACAGCACGGATACCACGATTGCGCCCGCGTCGCTGATGAGAACGTCCACGATCGATCGGGCGTACTCGCGCAGGTCGGTCTCGATCGCGCCGGTGTCCGGCACCGGGACCCCGGCGTCGACCAGGTCGCCCATGGCGGCCGCCAGCAGCGTGTCCTTGGTCCCCCAACGTCGGTAGATCGTCGTCTTGTGCACGCCGGCTCGCGCTGCGATGTCCTCGATGGATAGTGCGGCGTAACCGCGCCGGCCCAGCTCGAGCAGCGTCGCCTCGTAGACGGCCGCACGCACCCGAGCACTGCGACCGCCTGTGCGGACCGTGCCGCACCGTTCGGTGAAGGTCGCCGAAGCCATAATGCAACTCCTTGTTGCGTTTACTGACTTCAGTGTGCCAGAGTTGTGCAAATACGACAAAAGGTTGCATTGGCGACTGGAGGGGTCACCTCGGGCCGGCGGTGGCCATCGAATGGCGCAACCATGATCCACAGCAGCCGTACCGCCACTGACGGTTTTAGACTTCAGCCTTATTGCCTCATTTAGGCATAGTTCAGGTAGTTTCCACTGCAAAGGGGCATCGGTGAACCGCCTCCACCTAAGGACAGAAAATGGGTGTACAGGTCAAGGCGTCCATCGCATCCGCTGCCAGCGCCATTCGGTCGTTCAGGCAGGTGATCGCCCCGAAGCGGCTCTCCCGGCGGATGCGGGAAGAGGACCGGCCGTTCTCGCCAGCGCTCCTGACCCCGCTCTTGGTGATCGTGCTGGCCTCGGTGGCGGCCCTCTTTACGCCCCACCTGCAGTTCTACCGGCTGCTCGGGGCGGCCCCGGCGCTGGCCGCCGCGATGTTCTCGGTGGCCGGCACGCTGGGCATCGGGCTGCTGACCCTGATTGCCGGGTTCGCCATCTCCGCCGCCGACCACACTCTGGACCGGACTCCCGGAATCTTCACCTTGATCACGATCGCGGCTGTCACCCTGGCCGCCGCCTACGCCAGCCGCGCACGGCAGCACCGGGAGCGCACCCTCGCTGAGGTCCGCTCCGTGGCGGAGACGGCGCAGCGCGTGCTGCTGCGCCCGGTCCCGCATCACCTCGGGCACATCGACGTCGAGGTTCTCTACCAGGCGGCCGCCGCGCAGGCCCGCATCGGCGGCGACTTCTACGAGGCGCGGCAGACCCCGCACGGGGTGCGGCTGATCATCGGTGACGTGCGAGGCAAGGGCCTCCCGGCCGTCGAGGTCGTCTCGGTCGTCCTTAGTTCCTTTCGGGTATTCGTCCAGGACGCCCCTCACTTGCCGGACCTGGCACACCGGCTGGAGACCAGCATGAGCCGATACGGCGAGCATGTCCCCAGCGACGACGCGCTGGAGCGCTTCGTCACCATCCTGCTGGTCGAGATCCCCGCCGGAGAACCCATCGCCCGTCTGGTCAACTGCGGACACCCGCCGCCACTGCTGCTGCACGGCGACGAAGTATGCGAGTTGGAACCCAGCGCGCCGTCACCACCCATAAACATGGCCGCCCTGCTTGGCGACCACTACCAGGTCGATACCATCCCCTTTGGCGCCGGCGACCGCCTGCTGCTCTACACGGACGGCGTCAGCGAGACCCGCGACGGTACCGGGACCTTCTACCCCCTCACCCAGCGTGTCCGCCGATGGGTCCATGATCCGCCCCGGCAACTCCTCGACCACCTCCACCAGGATCTGGGCGCCTACGTCTATGGCACCCGTGATGACGACCTCGCCGCCCTGGTGGCCCACCGCGTCACACCGGGCGACCGGGAGCCGGCCGAAGTGGGAGGGCTACGACCAGTCGGGGCGACTGGCCCCGACATCGGTTGAGCGCCTCGCAGCCCTCTGACGTGCAACCTTGCACGTCCCACAGAGCGTCGTCGTTCCCGCGTTGCGGTAGGGCCGCCACCACGCTCAGGCCCGCACCCTGGCTTTGGGCTACTGTCCAGTGCTCGCGAGTCGATCGAGCGCACGATCTGTGCCGAACGGCACTCCCCACATCGGCGGCAGCCGCCGGACAGTGGCCCGTGACGCACACTCCCCAGCTGCAGACGAAACGTGCGGTGCGCACGCTTCCTCTGCCCAACGGCCGTTTCCGCCGTGCCGGTGGCAAAGCGGGCCGCAACGACCGGACGCAGCGGTTCGGTGAGGGCGTTCGCGAGGGGCCGTGACGGGCCGATGCCCTCGACTGCGGATCCGGGCGTGTTCACAGCATGAGCCGCGATCGCCTGTGCCCGATCGGCAGGTACGTCTGCGGACCGATTCGATCCGTAGTACCGTTCCAATAGGTAGAACACACTGACCACTGGAGCGACACATGCCTGCCGTCGGCGAGAGCGAACGCGCCCCCAACGTAGCCAAGGGGGTGTGGGACGCTGCCGGAGCCCGCGCCAAAACCGAGGGCCTGCCTCTGATTTGGGTCATGAGTCGCGCCCTTGCCGAATACGCCGCAGGAACACTCCCCCTGCCTCACCGGGCCGCCGCTACGAAGGCGGGCAACCGGCGCGGACGCACCGTCTTCGCATCCGATGCCGTATGGAGCGGCGCCGACACGCAACGCGCAAAGGACGGCGTCCGGTCCATGTCCGCACTGTGCGAGCTCCTGCTCGACGCGTACGCCCGAGGCGATATCCACCCCTACGCCCGCATGGTCACCACGACTCAGCGCGACGCGCTCACTTCCTCCGGCGCGCCTGGCGCCCCGTCCGTAGCCGCCTGACCCGCACTGTCATGACGAAAGAGCGCGCGCAATGACAACCGCCGCCGCCGGCCTGCAGGGATCCCTCCCGCCCATGCCCGAACGCACCCCCAAGGCGCTCCGCGCCGCCATCGAACAGCACACCCCCAAGCTCCTGCCCGACTTCGACCGCAACTGGCGCGAAAAGATCGCCGAAACCTACGACCTGGCACCGCTGCCTGCCTTCATGACCCGATGGTGGGCCGAATTCGCGCTCGCCCGGGATCCCCAACTGGAGGCCCGGGTCCACCGCCTGGAAGACGAGGCAGCCGACGCCACAGACAACGCACACGCCAAGAGCCTGGTGGAAGAGGCGGGACGGCTGCGCCGCGAGGCGAGTAAGGCACAGCCCGGCCAGTGACAGCCGAATTCATGGGCCCCCCTTGGCAAGCCGACTGGACGAAAGAAGCCGAGGACAACAAAAACACCCTCCCACCACCGGCCCGTGCCCTGGTCGATGCCGCCCGCGCCGAACTCGTCACCGCGAACGACCCCTACTTCCGAGGCATCGACAAAGCCGCAGACCTACCCACCGGGATGAGTGTCGAACCCGTCCAGTCCACCCGCCCCAGCGGAGCCCATGTCATCTACTTCGATCACGGCCGGGGATGGCTGCGCTACGTCTTCACACGCCGCACAGCCGACCCCCAGATCGTGATCGACGAATGTATCTGGCATTGACGTGCTCCCTGGCCTAAGTCCAGGGATTCCGGCCTGGGGTCGCCTGCCCCTTCCGGGGGCACACCCAAGATCTTACGAGAGTTGGTCTCATAGGTAGTCAGAATGCCTGCAGGCGTGCAAACAGGTAGTTCGGCGATGCACGTGCACTTGGCCCTTGTGACGACGTACCAGCGCGGCGCGTCCAACAGCGACGTGCTCACGCGCGGCGAAGAGATCATGCGCAAGTTCTGCAAGAACTCCTAAGCGGAGTTGAAAGAGTTCAACGGTGAACGCGATCACGTCCACCTCCTGGTGCACTACCCACCCAAGGTGACCCCCTCAAAGCTGGTCAACAGCCTCAAGGGTATATCCGCTCGTCGGATCCGGCATGAGTTCACCGGGCGGATCAACCGCGCTGTCATGCATGGGCACCTGTGGTCGCCCTCCTACTTCTCCGCGTCGTGCGGCGGAGCACCATTGTCGATCGTGCGCAAGTACATCGAGCAGCAAAAGCGTCCGCTCTAAGGTGCACGTCAGAGCAGCCTTGAGATGCATTCACCCCTGGCGTGAACGCCGGGGGCTTTCTGTAAGGAACTCGGTAAGTTGCCTGAGCACATGACCATACGATGGCCACCACCTCGTCCCGCCAACGCCCAGGCGAGCGGCCTGGTTCGAGGCCCATTGCGGCTCATCGGTAGCCTGCGACGCCATGTTGTGCGCGTGGATCCTACCGATACTGCTGGTGCTCTGCGGCTCAGTCGCTGCGACGGGGCTGATCTCCGGTGGGGACCCCGCCCCAGCCGCAGTACTACTACTGGTGTTCGTGCTGCTCGCAGGTGTGAACTCGCCCCTGATCTTCCCGAAATCGATCGGTGCGCAGGAGGCGCAGCAGCGCAGCACGATCGACGGCCGGCCGGTGGTCTTCTGGCGGCCGGGCTGCACGTACTGTCTGCGCCTGCGTATCCGGTTGGGTCGCGACGCCCGCCAGTTGTACTGGGTCAACATCTGGCGTGACCCGGCTGGAGCGGCCGTGGTGAGAAAAGCCAACGACGGCAATGAGACCGTGCCCACCGTCATCGTGGACGGCCGTCCGTACACCAACCCCGAACCCGCATGGGTGCGCGAGCAGCTCTCCCCTTCCACGTGAGCAGGGGCCGGTTTCCCGCCGGCGCCGTCCGACCCCTCTCCTCCGCGCCCGTCGGCGCGGACGCTGTGCACGGCCCGGTGCTGCGACCGCCGGATGTGGGACCGGGATCTGTACCGCCGGGCGCCGGCCCGGCTGCGGTCCTGACTTCGGCGTGTTGTGTCAACGTGTCCGTGCCGTGAGCGGCGATCCTCCGATCTGTGCGCCGTCGGGGAAGTCCGTCGAACGTGAGAGTTCCTCCCAGGCGGTCAGGTCCTCCTCGACGGCCGCGCGCCCGGCCCGGACCAGCCGTAGCGCGTCCGAGCCCAGCACCAGGTGGGCGGGCGGATTGGGCAGGTCGAGGATGCTGAGCACCGCCGCGGCGGCCTTGCTGGGGTCGCCGAGCTGCCGGCCGTTCGCCGACTGCCGGGCGGCGCGGATCGGTTCGAACAGCTCGTCGTAGTCGGGAAGGGACCGGGGCGCGCGGACCATGGAGCGGCCGGCCCAGTCGGTGCGGAAGGAGCCGGGCTCGATCGCGGTCACGTGGATCCCGAAGCCGGCGACTTCCTTGCCGACTGCCTCCAGCAGTCCCTCCACCGCGTACTTGCTGGCGCAGTAGGCGGAGACGCCCGGGAAGGAGGCGAGCCCGCCCATCGAGCTGACGGCCAGGACGTGTCCTCGGCGCCGGGCCCGCATGTAGGGCAGGACCGCCTGCACGGTGGCGGCCGTACCGAAGACGTTGACCTCGAACTGGGCCCGCAGGTCGGCGAGCGGGGTCTCCTCGAAGACGCCCTCGAGCCCGTAGCCCGCGTTGGCGATGAGCACGTCGATCGTGCCCACGCTCTCCTCGACGTCGCGCACGGCCCGGGCGACCGCGTCGCCGTCGGTTACGTCGAGGAGGCGCGCGTGGGCGCGTCCCGGCGCGAGCGCCTCGAAGGCGGCGCCGTCCTCGCGGCGCCGGACGGTCCCGGCCACCGTGTGGCCGGCCTCCAAAGCACCCTGGGCGAAGGCACGACCGAGGCCGCTGCTGACACCGGTGATGAGAAAGGTCCTGTGAGTGGGGTCCGTCATGGCGGGGCTGCTCCTGGGTCGGAGAACAGGGACACGCTCGAGTCTACACAGTGCAGTTTTTTTTCGACGCGACGTGGATTTTGTGATGAGGCGGGTAGGCTCGGGTGGTCCGGGCCGACACGGCCCCACGCGGTGAGGAGAGCGAAGTCGCATGGGCAGGCGGAGCGAGACGCCACGCAAGGGCGATCTGCGCGAGCAGGCGCTCCTGGACGCCGCGGAAGAGCTGCTGGCGCGCACGGGACTGGAGCGGATGACCGTCGAGGACATCGCGAAGGGGGCCGGCATCTCGCGCGGCTCGCTCTACTTCTACTTCGGCTCCAAGCAGGACGTCCTCGCCGCCCTCGTGGCCCGCACGATGGTCGCCATCCGCGAGGACGCCGCCCGTGCGGCAAAGGACACCGACACGCCCCCGGACAGGGCCGTCGAGCGCGCCCTGCAGCACACCGAGCGGATGTGGCGCGAGCACGGCACGGTGATGCGCGCGGCCGTGGAGAACGCGGCCCTCAACGAGGCCGTCAAGCGATCCTGGGAGGAGACAGTGGAGGCCTTCGCCGAGGCCATGCGGCACGTCCTCGTGCGCGCCGGGCTGCCCGACGGCGAGGGCCCCACCGACGCCGGCGCCCTCGCCCGTGCCCTGTGCTGGATGACGGAACGCAGCTACTACCGCGCCCACGGCGACGACGGCGACACCCTCGACCGCGCCACCCGGACACTGCGAGAGGTCTGGCTTCGAGTCATCACGCCACAACAACAGCCCTGAGGAACAGGATCGCGCTGGCCCCGGCGCCCCTCACGTTACCGGCGCCTGCCGCGTGGCCGCACCCGGGAGCGGCCGATCAAGGCCCGCGGCCTCCCTACGCGGCGGCCGCGGCGCGGCGCCGGCGCCAGAACCGGCCCAGCGCCCACGCCGTACTCAGCGCGGCTCCGGCCCAGACGATGCCCGCCGCCACGTTCGCAGGCCGGGTGTCGATCAGGCCCGTGCCGGGCGGCATCACCACCATCTGCACCGCGGCCCCGACCGGGACGACCAGGGCGGCGAACAGCCCGGTCAGGCCCGGCCGCCTGACGAGTGCTCCGACCGCGCCGAGGACCAGCCCCAAGGGCACCCCCACGACCAGCCACACGACCATGTCGGTGCCCGCATCCCACACGTACGCGTCCACGACGTAGTACGAGACGGTCGCGGCCGCCAGCGCCGCCACCGCGCCCAACGCCCCCCGGGCCGGTGTCGCCACCGCCCATCCGACCACGACCGCCAGCGCCGCCCACGACCACCCGGCATCGAGGAGAAGACTCACCACCGTGCCCGCCCCGGCCGCGGCGCTCCCCGCGACACGGGCCCCGATCGGCCCATAGGGCGAGGACAACGCGTTGGCGAGCGAGGTCAGCGATCCGAACACCAAGCCGACTACGACCGCCCCCGTGATCTTCATCCGGGCAGCCTAGCCACGACACGTCCCGCCGTATCCCCCTTCACCAGGATTGCTGGACAGCCGCTCGCCGCGGCCGGTCCGAACAGGGGGCCTTCTGCGGGCATACCACCCGACCGGCCGACCTGACATGCCGTCGGCTGCAGGGCCCGGAAGTCTAGACTCCGTCAGCAGCCACCCGCACTTCGCCCGCCCCATTTCCTTCCGGCACGGGTTGGGGGTCCCATGCGCGACGGAGGAGGCGCCATGCTGCACCGCTCCGGCAGGACGTCCTGGAGACGCTTCGGCGTTGTCCTCGTCCCGTCCCTCGCCGCCGCAGCGGCCCTGGGCATCGGCGTGGCCCAAGGAGCACTGGCCGCATCGTTCCTCATCTCCGGCCAGCGCTTCCAACTCGCCGCCGACACCCTCAGCGGACGGGGCGTGAGCGTCTACCCCATGGTCGACGTGACCCGCAAAGGCACGCTCGTGCCGGTCGTGGTCCTGGGGTTCCGGCACGCGCAAATCGACCGGCTGTGCCTGTCGGTGGTGATCCCCATCCCGGTCCTGGGCCCCTACACCCTGGTGGTGAGGGGCGGCGACGGGCGGCGCGTGCAGGCGTCGAACCTGTTCATCGACGCCACCTCCGTCGTGGCCGCCCAGGCCAACACCAACAACATCGACATCGGTGTCGCGGCGGGCGCGGTCACCAAGGGGCCGATCAACCCGAAAGACAGGAACTCGCGGTGGTTCAACCCCGACGTCTTCGCCCAGCAGGCGCAGTCGGTCGTGCTCGAAGACGTGCGCGTGATCTCGGTCGCGACCTCCGCCGGCACCCTGAACCTCCCCAACTTCCGCATGCGGGTCGAACAAGGCAACAACCCCTGCTTCTGACCCCCCACTGACACCCCTCTGCCACCTCCCTCTCCATTTTCGCGGCCCCACCCCCCGCGAGGGGGCCGCGGCGGGCGAGCGCACCGTATGCGGGCGCACCCCTGCCGCACACCCACCCGTCCTCCTCTTGTTGCTTCCGTCCTCACCTCAGGGAGAGACGTGTTCCTGGATCCGATGTCCGACCCGCGCCCGGCACGGCGCACCACCGCCACCGCCGTGGCCGGCGTGTGGCGCAGGTTCCGGACCTGGCGGGGCGAACG
Organism: Streptomyces sp. NRRL F-5122; assembly: GCF_001507435.1. GTDB lineage: Bacteria > Actinomycetota > Actinomycetes > Streptomycetales > Streptomycetaceae > Streptomyces > Streptomyces lannensis. The sequence goes on along the minus strand of NZ_LMWH01000279.1, from coordinate 19,961 downwards.
GCCCTTCTGGGCCGGGGCCTTCACCATGACGGCGGGACTGCCCATCATCTACTTCCCCTACACGGACCTCGATCTGCAGGGCATCGTGCTGGCCCTGTCGACCACGTCCGGCGCGGGATCCCTCATCATCGGGGTCCTCCTCGTCGTCCTGGGCCTGACCTTGTGGTTCCAGCAGCAGCACCGCGTCTTCGCCGGGATCGCCGCCCTGCTGCTCTCCCTGACCTCCTTCCCCCTCGCCAACTTCGGCGGCCTGTTCCTGGGACTGACATGCGGCCTGGTCGGCGGCTCCCTCGCCTGCGCCTGGATGCCCGCACCCGACCCGCCCACAGCAGAGGAGGACCGGCAGGACCTCGATGACCGGGAGAACCGGCAGGACCCGGATGGGTGGGCGAGCTTGGAGGAATGGGCGGGCCTGGAGGACCGGCCGGACCGGGACGAGCGGGGCGAGCCGGGTGAGCGAGAAGGGAAGAATGACCCGGGCGAACAGGGTGAGCGAGAAGGGAAGGACGAACAGGAACGGCAGGAGGGCGTGGAAGAGCGGGAGGGCCGGGACACGCGAGGAGGGCGTGAGGACCAGGAAGGCCGGGATGTGCGGGCGGATCTGGAGGAGACGGTGGAACTCGAGCGGATCTCTGCCACCGACCCGTCGCCCACAGCCCCGGCGCAGCCGCACGACGGACCGCGCTGAGCCGGGCCGCCCGGCCGCCACGGGACGGGGGCGCCTCCCAGGCGCAGGCGTTACCGCACCGGGGGGCGTCCGGACACGAGGCGGCACGGACACGTGCGGCGGGCGTGCGGGAGCCGTAGGCCGGAGCGGACCGTGCAGGCGCAGCAGGCTGTCAGAGGTCCCCAGGCCGGACCGTGCCCAAAAACCCTTCCCTGCCCTTCTGCGGGGGCTGCTAGCCTGCGTTGCGTGTTCACCGCTTTCCTCTTTCTGTGACCAGGACGCTGCGCCGGGCCTGACGCCCTGAGGCCGCACGGCCTTGGGGGCGTGAGATGCCTGTGCGAGGGCTGCTTCGGCGGCCATGGCAAGCGACCCTGCTCCCAGAGACGAGATCCCTCCTGTGAACACCCCTTCCTCTTCCTCCTCTTCTTCTGCGCCCGCCTCCTGGATGCGCGCGCACACCACCACGCTGACCACGATCGATCCGGCCGCGGACCTCACCGACCTGGAGGTACTGCGGAGCATCGTCGGCGATGCCCGCGTCGTCGCGATCGGTGAGGGCGCCCACTTCGTCACCGAGTTCTCCACCATCCGCCAGCGGCTGACGCGGTTTCTGGCCGAGCGGTGCGGCTTCACCCACTTCGCCCTCGAGTACAGCTTCGCCGGCGCCGACGTGCTGGATGCCTGGCTGACCGGAGGGGACGACCGACCGCTCGGCAAGGTCAGCCCGGCCGCCGCCAACTGGGGCGCGGCCGATCTGATGGAGTGGCTGCGCACCCACAACAGCACCAGCCGCAGCCCGCTGCGGTTCGCCGGTATCGACGTGCCCGAGGCCGGCGGTGCCTTGCGCCCGGTCTTGGAGCCGCTGGCCGATTACCTGGCCGAGGCCGATCCCTGGTCCCTTCCCTTGGTGCAGACCGCGTTGCAGATCAGCGACGCGTTCCTGGCCGGCGCCGATTCCGGCGCCGGTTCCGGTGCCGCCGCGGCCCCGGCCTGGGCCCGGCTCCCGGCCGACCGGCAGGACGCGCTGAGTGCCGCCCTTGCCCGCCTCAGTCTGCGGATCGGCGCCATCCGGCCGCTGGCCGAGGCACGCACCGGCGCCCACCGCACGGCCGTCGCCGAACGCCTGCTGGCCGGCGCCCGCACCGTGGACTACATGTTCCGCGCGATGAACGCCCTGTTCACCGGGACCAACAGCGCCGCCGACCTGTCGGTCCGGGACCTGTACATGGCGCAGACCCTCGCCTGGCATCTCGAACAGGCCGGCCCCGGCGCCCGCTTCGTGCTCGCCGCGCACAACAACCACATCCAGAAGACGCCGGCCGTCTTCGACGGCACGATGGCCGCACTGCCGATGGGACAGCACCTGGCACGCATGCTCGGTGGCACGTATGTGGCGATCGGTCTCACCCACACCGACGACCACGTGCCCGAGATGCGTCCCGACGCCTCGGCATCGGTGGGATTCACCCTGGAGACCACCCACCTGCCCGCCCCCCGGCCCGGCACCGTCGAAGCCGCCTTGGCCGGCGCCGGCCTCACCGCTGCGCCGACCCTCACCGACCTGCGCCAGGCACCCACCCACCCCGACGGCCGTCCTCTGCTGGACGGGATCCGCACCCAGAGCGCCGTCATGGACACCTCGCTGGGCGACGCGTTCGACGTGGTCATCTCCACTCCCACCGCGACCCGCGACCCAGCCGTGGCCTTCTGACCGGGCATCACCACCGGCCGGGCGCCCCCGGGGCACCGCACGGCCCCGGGGCGCCCCTCGCTGGGGGAGCGGCCCGGCGCCGGCGGCCGGTTCAGGTGGGCTGCGGCCAGGAGCGCAGGAGGGCGGCGATCCGCGAGGCGGTGCAGCCGGGGTCACGCATCATCTCGCGCAGGGCGACGGCATCCTCGCGTGTGGGCTTGACCGGGATACCGGAGGCCTCCAGGTACATCACCCCGGTGGCCGCGGCAACGGCCAGGTTGGAGCGCTCCAGCCAGCGGCAGCGGCCCAGGACGTGCACCAGGGCGGCGGCGCGGGCGTAGGGGCCGTCGTAGACGGGCTGCTCGAGCAGTTCGGCCCGGTGGCAGGCGACCGCGGCGATGGGTACTCCGTAGTCGTCGGGCGACGGATCGTCTGCCCCGGCCAGTTCGGCGACCTGCAGGATCCACGGGACGTCGATGTACAGGTCCATTACGCGGCGTGCGCTCCCGGGGCGGGACGATCGGCGGTTTCGGCTTCGTCGAAGAGGCCCTGGTGCTCGGCGAGGAAGCGCTCCGCGGCGTCCAGCCCGCGCCGCCGCAGGCCCTCGGTGTCCTCGCGTACGAGGACCGCGATGTAGTCGCCGAGGCTCAGACCACGGTCCCTGGCCCGTGCTTCGGCCAGTTGCTTGATCTCGTCATCGACGCGTGCACCCAGTTGTGTCTTCTGTGTCTTCGCCACCCCCCGATGGTAACAGCTGTTACCAATCGGGGGGCGGTCACCCCACAGCCGACTTCACCGGCGGGCCGGCTGGCCGGGCGCGGGCCGCGGCCTGCCCCGCAGCATGCCGGCGGGGTTCGTGGGCAGTGGCAGGCCGCGGACGGGGGCCTGCCCCGCGCCTTGTGTCCCCTCCCCCGTTGCCGGGGCCGGTCGTCAGACCGGGTGGGGTAGCCGGAACGCTCGGCCGCCTGACCGGAATCCGCTCCGTGGTGCTCTGTGGCCGTCGTGCGGTCCTCCCGCGCAGGACATCCCTCCTTGCAGGCCGACCCCTGGCGCCAGAGCACCACGGCTGATGCTGCCTGCAGCCTCAAGATGGCCAGACCGTTTTATCCTTCTATCAGGCGTTTTCGGCTGCTCGGGCGGCATCGGGCGATATCAGTCGGCGGGTTTGCCGAACCAGTGGCACAGGTGGTCGTCGAGGTCCTGCTGATCGTCGCCGATCCAGGCGACGTGGCCGTCGGGCCGGAGCAGGATGCACGGAGCATCCAGTGCCGCGGTGGGGTCCGCGAGGTGATCGACCCGGTCCGAGAACCCGCCGGGACTCAGGTGTCCGGTGCGGTCCAGGAGCAGGCCGCGACCGCGGTGCAGCAGATCGTAGAGGCGGCCCTGTTTCACGTCGATGTCGCGCAGGCGCCGACCAAGCAGGTCGGGGCCCTCACCGAAGTCGTAGCGGACGCCGATCGCGGTGATCTTCTCGATCAGATGGCGGTTCACCTCGTCGAAGTCCATCAGTTCGGTGAGCAGCCTGCGTAGGGCCTGCGGGCCCGGTTCGGTGGAGTGGAGTTCCATCTGGGCGCGGGTGTTGTCCAGCACGTCCTCGGCGACCGGACGGCGTTCGGCGTGGTAGGTGTCCAGCAGGGTGTCCGGCGCCCAGCCGCGGATCTGCGCGGCCAGTTTCCAGCCGAGATTGAAGGCGTCCTGGACGCCCAGGTTGACGCCCTGTCCGCCGGTGGGTGGATGGATGTGTGCCGCATCGCCTGCCAGCAGCACCCGCCCGACCCGGTACCGTTCGGCCAGCCGGGTGGCGTCCCCGAAGCGGGACAGCCAGCGCGGGGAGTGCACGCCGAAATCGGTCCCGGCGACGGCGCGCAGCTGTTGCCTGAAATCCTCCAGGGTGGGCGGTTGTGCGCGGTCGCCGAGGTTCGCGGCGGGGACGACGACGCTGTATAGGTCAGTGCTGACGGGCCTGAGCCACAATCGCTTATTGGTCTTGTGGATTTCGCTCACCTTGGCGGCGATCTCCTCCGGCGGCACACCCACTTCCATCTCGCCCATCAGCGTATGGCTCCGTGAGGGCTCGCCGGGGAAGCCGACCCCGAGGAGTTTGCGCACCGTACTGCGCACCCCGTCACAGCCGACGAGGTAGCGCGAGCGCAGTTGTTCGCCGTCGGCCAGCTCGACACTCACCCACTCCTCGTCCTGCCGGACACTGGCCACCGCGCAACCGCGCCGGACCTGCGCACCCAGGTGGATGGCGTGTTCCTCGAGCAGGCGGACGAGGACCGGCTGCGGGATGCCCAGCAGATAGGCGTGCGCGGAATCCAGGTTTTTGGGCGCGGGTTTGTTGATGGCGGCGAAGAATCCGCCGGCCGGACGCTGTCGTCCGTGTGCGCGCAGACGGTCCAGCAGTCCGCGCATCGCCATCAGTTCGAGACTGCGTATGTGCAGCCCGACGATGCGGACGAACGGTGCGGGCTCGGTTTCCTTCTCCACAACGAGTACCCGCACATCGTGCAGCCGCAGTTCGGCTGCCAGCATCGCGCCGGTCGGCCCGCACCCCGCGACGATCACATCGAACATGGGGGGCGTGCGATCGGCGCCGGACGCCGGCGACGGGACAGCGCCGGGGACGTCGCCCACCGCGATGTCACCAACGGGGATCGCGCGTTCGGCCGTGTCGTTCGACGACGGCTCGGGGGTGAACTGCACAGAGTCCATGGGTGTTGCCTTTCGGGAGTGCCGTGTTGTCCAGGCGCTCCCGGCGACACCTACGTCGATCGCCCGACCGTGACGGAAAGGGGGAGCACCCACATCGATACAGCGTTCATGGGTCTCACCTCCTCGGGCGGCGTCCGGTCAACCGCAAGCTACAAGCCCCGACATCACCGAGTCCAATCCTTAAAAGGGCGCGCAGACAGGCGGCCGCTCATGGCCGGCGTTGAAGACGTACATCCCAGCGGTGGGTGGTCCACGCGCTGTGCAAAGCGTCGAACGCTGCTCAGCCGATCCGCGTGCGCAGGTCCTCCAGCGCCGCCTTCAGCGCGTCCCCGGCCGCGATGGCCACATCGGGCTCGACTCCGACGCCTTCCCAGTTGGTGCCGGTGACCGGGTTGATCGAGCGGGCGGCGGGAACGGTCACGGCGACGTGCGGGGCGACCGGAATACGGTCCGTGGGATGGGCACCACCGCGGGTGGTCTGGCCGATCAAGGTGGCGCGCCCCAGCACCTTCAGGTTGTACGCCAGCTCCTCTCCGCCGGAGAAGGTGAGGTCGCTGGTCAGCACGGTGACCGGGCGGTCCAGGTAGCGCGGTGCGGCCAGGTGCCCGAGGGTCCAGTACTGGCGGGTCAAGCCAGTGGCCCGCTCGTAGATGTCGTTCAGGTGCACCCCGTCGTCAGCAAAGAAGTAGCTGCACCACAACTGTACGCCCTCCGGTGAGCCACCCCGACACTGCCGCAGGTCGATGACCAATGCCTCGGTGGAAGCGAGCAGTTGCATGGCGGCAGCGATCGCGGGGCCACCCAGATCGGCGGGGGCGATCATGCGCAGGTCGAGGTAGCCGATGTTGTCGTCGAGTTGCTCCACCCGCCGGATGCCGTAGTTGCTCTCGCGGGTGTACTGCGCGAAACGGGCGCGGGCAACGTCCTCCGGCTCCTCGTCCATCGACTGCGGCTCCTCGGTCCACAACAGCCGCAAATGCTTGTCCGGACAGACATTCTGGAGGTCGTCCGTGACGCGCTCGCACAGCTCCCGCACGTCCAGGTTCTGATATGCACCTTCGGCCAGCCGACGCCGGATCGCCGCGTCGATGGCAGCCGTCTGTTCGGGGAAGACATAACCGGTGGTGATCCGGGCCAGCGCGGCGTCAAGTATCTCGTGATGAGTCGTCATGCGCGCGATGGTAGGTCCGGGTCGAACGCGTGCCCAACGGATTTACGGCCGCTTCTTCACGTGCTCCCGCTCACCGGCTCCCCCGGCGATGCGGCTCCTCAGCACCGGACGCTGTGCGATGGCCCGGTGGAGACCGCCCCCCTCATCCGGACCGCCTACCTGCGCAACCTCTTGTCCCCCACCACGTGATCACGACTGCCTGCGGACCCGGGCGGTGGGAGGGCGGATCCGGCGCGGCAGCCCGGCCCCGGTCACGGTTCCGGTCGGCGCCCATCGAGCGTGAGCGGCCGCGCGTGGCCCACGAACCAGGCGACCCGCCGCCCCGCGGCCGCTGTGCACCACGGGCCGGAGACGACCACAGGCAGGAGACGACCGGGGGCCGAAGATGACCGTGGGGCGGAGTTGGCCTTGGGGCGGAGAGAGGAGACGGTGCCATGCGGCCTTCCGCACAACCGGTGCTCCAACTTCCCGCCCCGGCACCGCGCGTAGGCTGCATAACGTGGCCGCACCAGGGGCATGCGGTGTGCGGGTGTCCCGCGGGCCCGCCCATGGTGTCCTCAGCCCTGCCCGTGGTGGTCGACGGCGGCGATCTCGCGGACGGCGCCGGCGACGGCGCCGTAGTCCTTCTTCAGGATCGCGCCGTGGTTGCTGGTGACCTTCGCGCCGATGCGGATGTTCGGGTTGCGGGCGGTCACCGTATCGAGGCTGGTGCGGATGAGTTCCTGCTCGTCACCGCGACTGCCGAAGGATGTGCCCGAGGCGACCACGTAACGCACGGGGACGGTGATGTCGTCCAGGACCGGACCCAGTTCGTGTGCGCGGGAGAGCCTGCCGAGCTCGATGTTGCTGTGCGCCTGCTGCGCGGCGCTCATCCGCGGGGCCAGGCCGGTCGGGCGCAGCAGTGGCAGGAACCAGCCCATCCGCCGGAACAGGGTGGTGATCCGCTGTTCCATGGCCTCGTCCAGCCAGTCGTAGGGGAACGCGCCGTCGACCAGGACGGTGCCCAGGCAGCGATGCGGGTTGCGGGCGGCCCAGTGCGCGGCGACGACCGCGCCGTAGGACCAGCCCACCACCAGGGCACGTTCCACGCCTCTGGCTGCCAGAACGGCGTCGACGTCCCGCACGGCCGCTTCGAAGGAGTAGTCGGCCGACCGCTTCGATCGGCCGCGGGCCCGCTCGTCGTAGGTGATGTGCCGCCATGGCGTGCCCAGTTCGGCGACGACCCGCCGCCAGTAGCCCTGGGTGGCGAACTGGCCGTTGAGGTAGACCACGGCCGTGCCCGGGCCGCCGGTGTCGGTGACGGCCAGCGCCGTGTCCTCGACCGGCACCATGCCGGTCCACGGTGAACCGGCTCCAGCAGTGTGGTTCTTCGTCATGTGGTCCCCCTCTTGGGTCGGATGAGGCATCGTGTGCGGCGGGTGCGGGCCCTGTGGCGCGGATCGCACGGCCCCCGCCAGGGCGGGGGCGGGGTGGTTGTCGGTGACGGCCCGACGGATCCCGCCCTGGGGCGGGATCCGCTCGTGTTCACAGGCTGCGGGCGGTGATGTCGCCGTGGGAGGTGGTGGCGTGGATGTCGAGCCCGGCGGTGCCGTCGTTCTTGAGGGCGTTGCTGATACGGCCGAGACCCGTGTGGGCGTCAAGGGCGGCCGAGACGCCGGCGGCGGCGCCGAGAGTGATGTCGCCCGACTGGGTGCGCAGTTCGACCGTGCCGCGCACGGCCTCGGTGATCCGGATGTCGCCGCGGGCGGTGCTGATCGTGGCGGGGCCGCCCAGCCGGCCGATCTCGACGTCGCCGTCGACCGCGGTGAGGCGGACGCTCGCCGCCTCGTCGATCTTGATGTGGCGGTAGGCGCCGTCGAAGACGACATCGCCGAGACGGCCGACGCCGCGCAGCTCGGCGCTTGCGGCCTTGGCCTCGATACGGGAGCCGGCGGGCAGTTGGACGGTGACCTCCAGCGAGCCGGACGGGCCCACAAGCCTGTTCGCCTCCTTGAGGGTGTGGATCCGCAGGACGCCGTCGGCGTACTCGACGCGGGTCTGCTCGGCGCTGCGCACGTCGCGGCCCTTGGCGGGGTCGGCGGGCCGGACCTCGACGACGGTGTCGGCGCGGTCGGCGGCGATGAACTGGATACGTCCGGCCGCAACCTCGAGGACGGCGGAGATCGGGGCGGGGCTGGCGAACGTCTGCATGATGCTCTCCCATACACACTCACTGTTTCCGACTCCAGAAACGCTACGTTGCTTTCCATGCCTTGGCAACGCACTCGTTGCACAGAAACAGTATTCACGCAGGTGAGTGATGAGAAAGTGTTGCAACGGGCTTGCCGATAACGCAACGATCCTGTTGCCGATCATTGCAATGGGTGGAGAGTGAACGCTATAGTGGCGGAGGCCGGGAACCACCGGGCAAGGACCCTCACGCGCGCACCATCAGGGAGATCACGATGCCGGGAGGCAGGCTCACCCAGCAGGAACGCCAGCAGATCGCGCTGGGGCTGGCCGACAGCCTCCCCTACGCCGAGATCGCCCGGCGCCTTCAGCGTCCGACCTCAACGATCACCCGCGAGGTGATGCGCAACGGCGGCCCCGCCGCATACCGCGCCGACCTGGCCCACCGCGCCACCGAACGCCGCGCCCACCGCCGCCTGCCCGCCTCCTCCCGCACACCCCATACGGCCCCCCAGGTCGACGGACGCGACGCCACCGCCGTGGCCGAGTACGAAGAGACCCTCACCACCGTCCTCATGGCCTCCGGCCTGACCAAGATGACGGCCCGGGTGCTGACCTGCCTGTTCACCACCGACGCGGGCAGCCTCACCGCGTCCCAACTCGCCGAACGCCTGAAGGTCAGCCCGGCGTCCATCTCCAAGGCCATCGCTTTCCTGGAGAGCCAGAGCCTGGTGCGCCGCGAACGCGACGAACGCCGCCGCGACCGCTACATCGTCGACGACGAACTCTTCTACCAGGCGACCATCGCCAGCGCCCGCTCCAACGACCAACTCGTCGAAACCGCACGCCAGGGCGTCACCGTCCTCGGCCCCCACACCCCCGCCGCCACCCGCCTGGAAAACATCGCCCGCTTCCTCGACTTCATCAGCGAAAGCATCACCCGCGCCGCCGAACAAGCCCGCGAAGTCCTCCACACCAAACCCGCCACCACCGCGCCCACCGACACCACACCGCCCCACCCCGACCACCCATGAACAACCCCACCCCCACGGCCGGCGCGGTGGGCGCGGGCGAAGGGGCGGGTCAGCGTTCGGGTTTGGGGGGCCGCTGCATGAGAACGGCGGTGGCCTCCTCAAGGCTGATCTTCTCGTTCAGCAGCGCGACGACGATGCGTGTGATCGGCATCTCCACGCCGTGCGCGTGGGCCAGGTCAAGGACGGCTTCGGCGCTGCGCACGCCCTCGGTGGTCCGGTGGGTGGCGGCCGCCGCCTGCTCCACGCTCAAGCCGCGACCGAGGTGTGCGCCGAAGGCGTAGTTGCGGGAGAGCGGCGACGAGCACGTCGCCACGAGGTCGCCCAGACCTGCAAGGCCGGCGAGGGTGGCCGCATCGGCGCCCATCGCGACCGCGAGGCGGGTGGTCTCCGCCAGGCCCCGGGTGATCAGCACCGCCGTCGCGTTGGCGCCGACCCCCATGCCTGACGGCATGAGCGCTTCTTCGCCCAACGCAGCCGGTGCGTCGGCTGCCTCCTCCGTCTGGGTGCAGTCGATGGGCGGACCGTTGATCGTCGTCCCCGTCTCCGCGCTGGCCGCATGGCGCGGGTGCACACCGGCCGGGATCATGGCAGGAGACGCCACCGCACCGGACGACTACGACCGGGCCTGCGCGGTGGACGGTCCGGCCGGTGTGATCAGCGTCGGCGGGAGCGGTGCGCAGGCACTGGTCCTCGCGGACGAGCCGGCCACCAGCTGCTACCTGCCCGGGCACCGGGCCTTCCTGCGGTGGCTCGCCGCCGACTCCGAGAGCGGACTGAAGGCCGCAGCAGAGACCGTCCTCGTAGATCCCGCCACCCGGTGGCAGGAGTGCGGCACATGGGACCTCAACGGCCCGGCCGTCCTCATGGACTCCGCCGACGCAGGCTCCGAACTGAACATCGCCTACCCCGGCGGCGGCTGTCCCGCCCAGGCCCCGGTCCCGCTGCCCGCCGGCCACTACACGATCCGAGCCACCCACACCGAGGCGGACGACGGCAACTGGGTCGGCCTGGTACAGATCCTGCCCACCGATTCCTGATACCGCCTGCCAACGGCTCGTCTCACGGGGGCTGTTCCGCCGTGGCTTCGCCGCTGATGCGCCTTGGACATCGAGCTAGGGTTCGAGGATGAGTTTTCGGCTGGCGGCGTACGCCGTGTGCCTCGAAGGCGGGCGAGTACTGCTCGCCCGTCACGTGCCGCCGAAGGGCGAGAGCAACTGGACCCTTCCGGGTGGCAGGGTCGAGCATGCGGAGGATCCGTTCGACGCCGTGATCCGGGAGGTGGCCGAGGAGACCGGCTGCGACGCGGTGGTGGAACGCCTGCTGGGCGTGGACTCCCGGGTCATCCCCGCGGCCGAACGTGCCGTCCCCGGCGGACCGGAGCATCACAATGTCGGCGTCTTTTACCAGGTTCGTATCACCGACGGCCGGCTTCGGCCGGAGCCGAACGGTGAGATCGCCGAGTTGGTCTGGACTCCGATTCCCCATGTCGCGGGCCTGCGCCGGTCGTCGCTGGTCGACATCGGCCTCGCCCTGGCTCAGACGCTTCCGGCGACCGGCCACGTCGCCGCCGTCCCGGTCGGCGGCCTGATCCAGCACTGAGGCGCCATCAACGTCCGAACCGGCTTTCCCGCAGGCGGCGCCGTTACCCGGTGGATCGGCCGGCAGGCCCGCGATGTGCCCGCGCTCACCCCTGCCGAGGCGGCGGAACCAGCCGATCGAAGTGGGCCGGATCACCTTGCCGTAGGGGCGTGCATCACACCGATACACGCCCCGCTTCCACCCCGGAGGTGGAGTTCCACCCCGGCAGTGCAGCCGCAGCCACTCCGTGCTCCGGCGCCTCAACATGTGCTGGCACACATCCGCCGGCGCACGTGTACGTGGGGGTCGGTGGCGGGTTACTGGCTTTCCAGTCGGAGCAGTTGGTCGATGCCGTCGCGGACTGAGGAGAGCTGACGAAGGAGCGGAGCGAGCCGGGCCCGGTCATCGGCCGGTAACGGCGCCGGCGCGCTGTCGCCCTCCAGCGCTCGGGCCAGGGCCTCGGCCGGGTCGAGGCCGAGCGCGTGGCAGGCGGCGATGAGGGTGTGGACCTGGATACGCTGACGGCCGGCTTCCAGATTGGCGATGGAACCGCGGGTGAGTTTCACCGCCCGGGCGAGATCCTCCTGGGCGATGCCGCGGGATTGGCGGACGGTGCGAAGGTGGGCGCCGAGCCGGCGGTAGAGATCGTCGGTCACAACATGCTCCGTGCTGCGCGGGCGAGAACGCGTTTCGCGTCCTCGCACTGGTGGGGGGACTTACGGATTCATGCCATCCAAGCGGCAGTTGACGCCGCCGGTGACGAAGGCACTCTTCCAGATACGACCGGAACAACCAGCGTGTTCAGCCCACCGGACGAAGACATCAGGCCGCACCAGGGCTTTGCGGCAGCGAGGCCGCACCGCCCCCGGGACACAGAACGCGCTGCGGCAGGCCCATGTTGTTCCTGCGGGTCGGGTACGTGACTGTCACAGGACACGAGGACAACGGGCACGGTCTGCGAGGCTACTCGCTGCCGCTCGGGAGGCGGGAAGCCCGGCCGTGCCCTATAGGTTCGGTCACATCCCGTCGGAGAACGGGCCGGACCTACGCGTGAGGGAGTTCGCATGGCCGCGATCCATCGCACCACAATGACGCCTACCAAGCTGGAGTTGCTCACCGGCTGGCTGTCGAAGCAGAGCTGGTACGTGGGCGACGCACAAGCGCCGGAACTGGTCAAGGCCGGCGGGTTCCGTCTGGACGACCCGAAAGGCGCGGTCGGGATCGAGTTCATGATCGTAGCGGACACCACCGCCCAGGGGCCGGTGGCGTATCTGGTGCCGATGGGCTACCGCGGTGCGGCACTGGAGGACGCCCCCGGCGAGGCGTTGATCGGCACGTCCGAGCACGGGGTGCTCGGCACCCGGTGGATCTACGACGGCGTCCACGACCCGGTGGTCATGGCCCAGTTGCGAGCGCTCCTGCGCGGCGAGGCGAGGCCGCAGCACCAGAGCAAGAGCGATACCCCTGACCCCACCGTCACTGTGCACAGAACCGGCTCCGAGGCCGGGCCCGACGTTCACATCAACCGCGTCCTGCGGCCGACAGGGGCCGCGCAGAGCTCGTCCACACACCTCGTCGCCGGGTGGACCTGGCCAGACGGAACGGCTGCGCGGGGCGTACTCGCGGCTGTCGCGCTGCGGTAAGAGATCGCACGCAGACAGCAGGCATGCGGTCATGGCCGGCGGTTCAGGCGTCGTCCCAGCGGGTGGGTTGTCCAGGACCGCCGGATCAGGCTGCGTACGGTGATGAGGTGTCAACGAGGCCGTCAGGCGGAGCAGTTCGGCCACACCATGACCTTCGGCCACTCGGCAAAGCCGCAACGGGCCCCCGGCATCCCGATTTCAGGCCCATCCCCACCCCACACAGGACACAGGGCCCCTTGAAGGCCGTTCGAGGGCCGCGACCCGGCACATCGGCACACCGGTGCAAACACTCGGCGGCCGCCCAGATGAAGACACCGGCTCCCGGTGGACACGGGACGCGCAGGAACATAGGCGGGCGCCCACGACGGCGGCGGCCCAGCACCGCGGACGGGGCGGGAGCCTTGGGACTCCGTCTGTTCCTTCCGCATCGCCCCGCTGCGAGGGCAGAAGACCTCGGCCGCAGCTGTTCGCACCGAAGAGAGGACCAGTCAGCGGTCTGCCTGGACGTTCACGGCAGTGACGGTGTGCGCGTGCCGTTCCAAACTGCCGGTGCAGTCGACTCGCGCGGCACGCCGGGCATCTGAGCTGAACGTCACGGTGCACGCGACCGGCGTCCGGACGCCGTGGGCCGTTCGGCTCCCGCACACCGTGGGCATCGCACCGGGGCGCCCGTGACGGTGACGCCCCGGGTGACCGCCTGTCCCGCGCGAGCGGAACGGGCCGAAGTCCGCAACGGGGCCCGGGGGCGCCGGTGCCCCGGTGCGGACTTCGGCCGCAAAACCGGCCGAACCCGCCACCGGCGCGGCATTCGGCGTTCAGCGTTCTCCTAGGTCTACGGCGAGGGAAGTCCTTCGGCCCGCCTTCCGGCGGGCAGGAGCGTCAGGCCCGGACCGTCTTAAGGGCGCGGGCCCAGGACTCCAGCTGCTCGAACAGGGTGGTCGCGGCGGCGTCGTGCTGCTCGGCCGGCTTGAAGACGGAGAAGTTCTCGAAGTCGGTGAACAGCGAGAAGGACAGCTGCTGACGCACGTGGGCGATCTGCAGTTCGCTGGCCACGCCCCGCAGGTGCTCGATGGCCCGGGCGCCGCCGAGAGAACCGTAGGAGACGAAGGCGGCGGCCTTGTTGTTCCACTCGCCGTACAGGTAGTCGATTGCGTTCTTCAGTACGCCGGAGGTGGAGTGGTTGTACTCGGGGGTCACGAAGATGTACCCGTCGAACTCGGCGATCTTGGCCGCCCACGCCTGGGTGTGCTCACCCTGGTACTGGCCCATGGCCGGCGGGATGGCCTCGTCCAGGTGGGGCAGCGGGTAGTCGGCGAGATCGACCAGCTCGTACTCGACGCCGGCGCGGGCGCCGGAGCGGTCCACCACCCAGTCCGCGACAGCCTTGCCGTTGCGGCCGGGCCGGGTGCTGCCGAGGATGACGGCGATCTTCAGGTCACTCATGTGGTTTTCTCCTTGACGGGCCGCCGACGCGAGGCCGACCCCTTCACTTGAACATTCATGTCACACCCTAGGGCGCGACTCATGAAGATTCAAGCGTCGCTCTGACGTGTGAACGTTCATGCCGGATAGACTCCGGGCATGCCCGAACAGCCCCGGCCGTCGCACGGTCAGCCCCGCTGGCTGACTCCGGCAGAACTGGAGACGTGGCAGCAGTTCTCCCTGATGCTGCACCGACTGCCCACCGCCCTGGGAGCGCAGCTGCAGCAGGACGCAGACCTCAGTTTCATCGAGTACTACGTCCTTGCCGGACTGTCGGACCAGCCGGGACACCGTATGCGCATGAGCGAACTGGCCGTCCTGGCCAATTCCGAGCAGTCACGTCTCTCGCACATGATCAGCAGGCTGGAACGCCGGGGTTTCGTCCGCCGCGAGGCCGACCCCCTCAACGGCCGGTACACCCAAGCGATCCTGACCGACGCCGGCCACGCCCACCTCGTCGAAGCCGCCCCCGGGCACGTGGCCCGGGTACGCGACCTCGTCTTCGATGCTCTCGACCCCACCGAACTCACCCTCCTGCGCACTGCCGCCGAGAAGATCAGCAAGCGGATCGACCGCCATGAGCAGCAGGCCTGCCACCCCAAGGACACCGCCCCTCAGCCCTCGCAGCGGGGGGCCACGCCCTGACGGACCCGGTGCGAGACGCAGGGCCGAAAATGCGCAGAGCATCCGCTCCGGCCCCCGGCGAGATCAAGGAGACCGCCGCCGAGGGTCTTCATCCGAACAAGGCGAGTACGCACCCGCCCCGGCGCCGCCGAGCCGGTTGACCCAGGACGACGACGCCGGTCCCGGGCGTCCGCGGATGCTGTGCGTGTCCTGCTCGCTCAGCCCGCAGGACACGCACAACAGTGCCCCACGGCGAGAGCCCCACGAGTGTCCGAAAGCCCCGTGGACGGGCCCACCAGTGGTAGGGCGAGACGGTGGGTTGCCCGGGCGCGCGTCGCGGCGCAACTGCGGATGCGCTGGTTCAGCCCACGGCCAAGGGCTCTTCGCTGCAGCCCGTCAGCATGTCCAACGCGGTCTGGCGGCCTGTGTCGACGGCTGCGCGAAGCGGGCCCGGACGTCGCTCGGTGTGGCCGATCGGCGCGCTGCCGAGAGGCGGACGGATCTGCAAGGCCGCCGGGTGCGAGGCAAGGAGCCGCTCTTCCTCCGCTCTGATGGCCTCGCGTCGTAGCCATGGCAGGAGGGCTCCTGGTGCGCGGCGGGCGAACCAGCGCGACATCACCAGACGTTGGCCGAGGGGCGGAGCTGACGTGGCCTCGTCCGTACGTCGCGTGCGAAGGGCGACGATGTGGGTGGCCCGCTGGGCGAGTGCTGTCGCCACGGGTACCGCCTCACTCACGCCGGCGTCGACGAAAGATCGCCCGTTGATCTCGATGGGTTCGCCTGCGAGGAGAGGCATGGCGGCCGACGCGCGGAGTGCGGCCTGCAAGCTGGCCTGGTCGTGGATCTGCTCGTACAGATCGGTGGCCTCGCCGGTGAGGGCGTCCGTGGCCATCGGGTGGAACTCGACGGTGCTGTCGAGGATCTCCTGGAATCCCATCGGCATGATCTCGGTGTACACGGTGTGGACCAGGAAACGGGTGTCCACGACGGGCCGGCGGCGCAGGGCGCGCCGTGGATCGATGGTCGCCTTCATGATCATCGGAGTCCACCATGCGTGCATGTTGCGTTCGGCGCGACCGCACAGCAGCCACGCCGCGTTCAGCGCTCCCGCGGAACTGCCGTAGACGGCATCGAAGAGGGGCAGGATCCCGAGTTGCTCTATGGCGATCGCCATGCCGTAGGAGTAGGCGCCACGGGAGCTTCCGCCTTCGACCAGGAGGACCATGCGCGCTTCGTCGCGACGATGTCCGGGGGTGCTTCCCTGTCGCTTGCGCTCGCGCAGCAGCTCAAGGACTGCTTCGGTCATCGTCGACTGCCTTCCAGCGGGCGGACGGTGAGGATCTGCTGGGCGTGGCCGACTGGGCCGGCGGCGTCGTGCAGAACGGCGCTGGTAAGGCCATGACCGGCAGGGCCGAAGCTGACGGTGGTGTCCAGTCCGGTCCAGTGGCCTTCGGGCCGGCGGTGGAAGTGGAGAGTCATGTCCATGTTGGGGTATATCCACTTCGTGGGGGGCTGCTGCACGGCCATGCCGTTGACGACGTCCACGCGGGCGATGAACGACGCGAGTGTGCTGCTCGGTTCGCCGGCGACGAGGCCGACATCGCTGCTGACCCACGCGGCGGCACGGCCTTTCCGGCCGGATTCCTGCCGGCGGACGTGAAGCGAGCGGGCGTAACCGCAATCCCACAGGTCGCTCATGGGCCAGGGAGCGAAGGCCTCGGGCGGGGCGAGCCGCTCGAAGGGCGTGTCCGCCACCGCCGCGGTGTCCAGAGCCGTGAGAAGCCAAGCACGGGACCTGATCACCGGACGGCCCGTTATGGCGACGACGGCCTCGAGCAGTTCAACCGTCCGGCCGGGGCGGATGGTCTCCACAGTGATCTCGCACTCGTCAAGGGCGAGGAAACCGAGGATGTCGTAGCTGATCCGAGCCAGGACCAGGCCGTTGGCGGGGCCGGCAGCACGACGTCGATCGAACGCGTGGACGATGAGGCCGGCCAGGGGGCCGAAGTGGTGCTCATCCGCGTTCCAGGCGCCCCCTGCATGAGCACTGGGTTTGTAGCAACGCTCGCCTGTGCGCTGGTAGTAGCTCTCCTCAGGAACGGCAGTCGGGATCAACGGGTGTTCTCCTCAGATGCAGTACAGGGGGCGAGCGGAGATGAACGGGCTCGCCACATCGGGACCGGGACCGAAGGGCCGGTAGCAACAGCACGGCTGCCTGCACCCCGGAAAAAAGGGGGCCGCCGGTCACGCCCTCCGCAGCGCAGCCGAAGAGCACACGGGAGGCGTGGTCCATCGGCCGGCAGCGCCGCGAGAGACGATCAACCGGCGTTCGAGAAAGTGAACCTACTTGCGGGTAACCGCGCCTCATCAGTGTCAGCCCCAGAACCGCTACTGTCAAATGTCGTAATTTGAGTAGCGCTATCGAAAATTTCGAATAGCGATAGCGGCATACGTGAGGCGCGCCCATGGCGCTCGTCGGCCGGCACCGCAGGCGATGGGGGCCACACGGCGAAAGGATGTGGGACAGCAATTCCCACGATGACCGCCTCGCGCCGCGCCCGGGCACCGGGCTCGCGGCGGGTCGGCATTGGCGGTGCGCTGCACCGCAAGGGGCACTGGTGCAGGCGGGCGTATGTCCGCCTGCACCATGAGCGAACAGCGGGGCGCATCCCGTCTCCCCTGCCGGACCGCAGCCGGGCCTGCGCCCCGAGCCAAGTGCCGGATGTCGCGTCGGCAACGGCCGAAACCGGTCAGATACCGGTCTCGATGCCGGAGTCGGCGCATACGGCGGCGATGCGGTGAATGCCCTCGTTGATCTCCTCGGTGCCGGCGACGTCGGCGAAGCTGAGCCGGATGTAGGGGGCTGGTGCCTCGGCGGCGAAGTACGGGCGGCCGGGGGACACCGCAACGTCGGCGCGGAGGAGGGCGGTGGTGAGAGCGGTCTCATCAGTCCCGTCCGGCAGGCGAAGCCACAGATGGTAGCCGCCCGCGGGAGCGCGGACGGTGGCAGCGATGCCGGGCAGGTAATGGTGCAGCGCGGCGAGCATGGCCTCACGGCGCTCCCGAAGGGATGACGTGATGGCGCGCAGGTGACGCGGCCAGGCGGGGGTGCCGACGAGTTCGAGGGCGGTCTCCTGCAGGGGTCGCGGTACGAAGAAACTGTCGACCGCCTGGAGGGCGCGCAGTCGCTCCATCACCGGTCCGCGGGCGACGAGCGCGCCGACCCGGAGGTTGGGAGAGGTCGGTTTGGTCAGAGAGCTGACGTGGACGACGGCACCGTAGGCGTCGTCCGCCACGAGGGGCGGTGGAAGTTGGCCGCCGTGACCGAGACGGCGCGCGAAGTCGTCCTCAACAACGAAAGCGCCTGCGGCGTGCGCGATCTCGGTGATGCGGCGGCGGCGGTCGGAGGCAAGTACCGCGCCGGTGGGGTTGTGGAAGAGCGGCTGGCAGTAGAAGACGCGGGCGCCAGTGGCGGCGAAGGCGTCCTCCAGGAGGTTGACGCGCACGCCGTCGTCGTCCATGGGCACCGGCACGGGGCGTAGCCCAACGGCCCGAGCGGCGGCCAGCATGCCCGGGTAGGTGGGCGACTCCACGAGTACTGGGGAGCCCGGCGGAGCAAGCGCCTGCAGAGCGGTGGTCAGTGCCGCCTGCCCGCCTCCGGCGATGAGCACCTGTGCGGGGATGATGCCTCCGCTGGGTCCGCCCACTTCCCGGGCGAACCAGGAGCGCAGCGCGGTCAGTCCCTCCAGAGGCGGCCGCTCCCACGCGCCAGGGCGGCGGGCGGCCCGGGCGAAGGCTGCACCCAGCGCCTGCTGGGGCTGAAGCGATGAGTGCAGGTAGCCGCCATTGAAGGCGATCACGCCTGGAGGAGGACGCATCAGGGCGGCGAACACGCAGGAGGCGTCGACGATCCGTGGCGCGGGCTCAACGCGGTGCTGGTCCTCGGCCGTGAGCGCGATCTGCTGCCAGGACGTGTCGATGGCCCTGGTGTCGATGACGCTGCGGTGCGCACGGTAGGCGCCGGCCCCGGGCCGGGTGATCACCAGTCCTTCGGCGGCGAGCGCGGCCAGCGCCCGCGAGACGGTGACCGGGCTGACCGCGAAGCGATCGACCAGAGCCCTGCTGGAGGGCAGCTTCTCTCCCGGGGAGTAGCGCTCGAGCTCCTGCCGCAAGATTGCAACGATGTTCTCGGAGCTGCTACTTCTCTTCACGACAAGCAAGGATAACGCTTCTGCCTGGACAAGGCCGGAAGGGAAGGGTAGACGCTGTGCGGGCGCTGGGCCGGCCGGCGCAGCGGAGCCGCTGAAGCGGTGGGCCGCAAAGGTGAGGACGCCGACCCGGCGCGGGCAATCCGCCGGATGGTGGCTTGCGGGCACGGCCGGTCGGCAAACCCCCGGCGGGTCCGCTCGCGGATCAACCAGGGCTCGCATGTGTGCGTGCAGACCGGTGCGCCGGCGCCGGATCGCACCCTCTCCCAGCCACCGGGCTCCTGAACGACGGCACCCGGAGTGCGGGCGCCCTGGGCGGTGACGCGCGGTCCGTCATACGCTGATGCCCTCCGTGCGAGGAGTTGAGGCAGGCGGCGCAGCGGCCGGTCCGTCGGACTGGACGCGCCGGGACGCGGGCCCAGCGCCAGAGCGGCACATCGGCCCGGGTCAGGTAGGCCGCGTAAAGCGGCACAGTGAAGCTCGGCTGGTGATGCGGCGCAGCTGCCCGGGACTCCAATCGATGTCCCAGATGGCAGTCACCATCCGGCCCTGGTCCGGTCAAGCGGGCCCCGCCGAGCGCAGTCAGGATGCTGGATGCCCATCGACACCGGCAGCCGGACGCCCCCGACGGCTCCCCCGGTGCCGTGTGACGGACAGGGCTCCACCCGCTCCCGGACGGTGTCCCCATAGTGTCGTGTCCGCGCCTGCGCGTCACGGACACCTGGGCTCCGTGAATCGCCGCCGCCCCGAGGGACCCACCCGGTACGGACACCCGAGCGGCCGCCCGGACAGACACTGGCTCCCGCTGGACATGCGGGCGCCCGGAGCGCACGCGGGCGCGCACGACGGAGGTGCCCGAGCCGCGGCCCACGCCAACAGGACGCCGGGCTGACTCCGGTCGGCCACCGCGCCCCAGGGGTGCGGGCTCGTGCAGAACTGCCCGGGGGCGGGGCCGTTAGACTCATTGACAAGCGGCCGGT
>NZ_LMWH01000278.1 GCF_001507435.1 Streptomyces sp. NRRL F-5122 | reverse complement strand
CAGGGCGGGGGTGGGCCCGGATTGCGGTCCGGTCCAGCCGGTGGCGAAGCCGGCCGGACGGGGGAGCCGGCAGGGAGGCGGAGGAGCGGCGGCCAGGTTCCGGGTGTCGCCGCCCTCCGGCCGGATCCCGGAGTCCCGCACACCGTGGAAACACGCGCAGTTGGGGACTCGAGCTCCGCTTCGAGCAGTGCGACCTCCTTGCCGATGGCGGGCGATCGCAGGGCCGCGTGGTCATCGGGAGAGTACACGGACAGCCGTGACGCACAGCGGTTCCATGCCGTCTCGGGGGCGGCACGCTCACTGTCGGGGCCGTGGTCGTGGACCGCGGCCCCGACGGCCCGCCGTGGCCGTGAACGGCGGTCCGAACGCAGACCACCTAGAGGCGGACTGTCATGGCCACGGTTACGTCGTCACCTGCCGAGAGCCCTTGAGGCTTGCGTACAGCGTTCTTGAGCGGCAGCAGATAGCCGCCGTCCTTCGGGAACAACGACGTGGTGAAGGCGGTCCCGCCGATCCGGGCCTCCACGGGAATCACCCCCCAGCCGTAGGTCGCCATCGCGGCGACCTCGCGGATATCGGCGGACTCCTCGGCCGGCACGGTGACGAAGTAATACGGAGACGGGCCACGCCATTCGATCACGGGGCCGGCGAAGACGAGTTCCATGAGGGCGATCCGGTTCCTCGAGGAGGGCAACTGTCCGGGCCCAGCGTACATTCGGGCCCTCACTCGTCAGTGGCGCGGCGCGGCGGGGCGGACAGCGGACCGACCTGCCGGCCACGGTGAACGCAGGCGTCCGCGCCCGGGGCATCGCGGGCCGACGTCCTACCGGTCTTCACCCGCGGCAACAAGACGAACCCCGTCCGGAGACCACCGGGCGGGGCTCATCAGCGTCACATGCGTGTCGCGCCGCGCGGTCACCCGTCGGCGGCAGGCTCCACGAGACTTCAGTCGGCGGTCGAGCCTGCGAGGAGTTCGAGCGTGTCGATCACACGGTTCGAGAAGCCCCACTCGTTGTCGTACCAGGCGACCACCTTGACGTGGCGCCCGTCGACTCGGGTGAGGGCCGAGTCGAAGATCGACGAGGCCGGGTTGCCGGTGATGTCGGAGGACACGAGCGGGTCCTCCGAGTACTCCAGGATGCCGGCGAGAGAACCCTGCGCAGCCGCGCGGTAGGCCTCCAGGACGTCGTCGAGGGTCACATCGCGGGCGACGGTCGTATTGAGTTCGACGATCGAGCCCACCGGAACGGGCACGCGGATCGAGTCGCCGGACAGTTTGCCGTCGAGGCCGGGCAGTACGTGGCCGATCGCCTTCGCGGCGCCCGTCGTGGTCGGCACGATGTTGACGGCGGCGGCACGGGCCCGCCGGGCGTCGCGATGCGGACCGTCCTGCAGGTTCTGCTCCTGTGTGTAGGCGTGCACCGTCGTCATGAAGCCGTGCTCGATACCGGCGAGCTCGTCGAGCACCGCGGCCAGGGGCGCGAGCGCATTGGTCGTGCAGGAGGCGTTCGAGACGATCGTGTGCAGGGCCGGGTCGTAGGCGTCGGTGTTGACACCGAACGCGAGCGTGACGTCGGCACCGTCCGACGGCGCGCTGACGAGCACCTTCTTCGCGCCTGCGTCGAGGTGGCCGCGGGCGGCCTTGGCCGAGGTGAAACGGCCGGTGGCCTCGAGCACGATCTCGACGCCGAGTTCGGCCCAGGGAAGCTGCGCCGGTTCGCGCTCGGCGAGAACCTTGATGCGACGGCCGTCGACGACGAGGGAGTCACCGTCGACGGTCACCGGCCGGCCGAGTCGGCCGGCCGTCGTGTCGTAGGCGAGGAGCCGTGCGAGGGTGGCGGGCTCCGTCAGGTCGTTGACGGCAACGATCTCCAGATCGCTGCGGCGCTCGAGCAGCGCTCGCAGCACATTGCGTCCGATGCGGCCGAATCCGTTGATGGCGATGCGAGTCATGGTCTGGTGTCCCTTCGGTTCGACACCAGGCTCGCGGTCGGCGTCCGGCCGTGGCAGCGGCGTGAGCGCCATGGTTCGCAAGGATCGCGCCACCGGAGCGACGGGCTACTCACCCTGGGTGAATGTCCGCCGGTACTCGCTCGGCGTGGTGCCGAGAATGCGCTGGAAGTGCAGCCGCATGTTCGCGCCGGTTCCGAGACCGACGTCGGCGGCGATCTGCTCGACACTGCGCTGCGAACGCTCGAGCAACTCCCGGGCCACATCGATCCGGGCACGCATGACCCACTGCATGGGTGTGTACCCCGTGTCCTCGTGGAAACGTCGTGAGAACGTGCGCGGCGACACCGCCGCATGCCGGGCGAGCGCCTCGAGGCTGAGCGGCTCGTCGAGCCGTTGAAGTGCCCATTCGCGGGTCGAGGCGAACCGCTCGCCGAGCGGCTCGGGAACACTGCGCGGCACATACTGCGCCTGACCACCGCTGCGGTAGGGCGCCGCGACCAGACGCCGGGCCGCATGGTTCGACGCGGCCACCCCGAGGTCACGGCGCAGGATGTGCAGGCACAAGTCGATGCCCGAGGCGGCGCCCGCCGACGTCAGCACGTCTCCCTCGTCGACGAAGAGGACGTTCTCGTCGACCTTGACGAGCGGATGCTTCGCCGCAAGCGCTCGTGTGTAGTGCCAGTGTGTTGTCGCGCGCTTGCCGTCGAGCAGGCCGGTCGCCGCGAGCGCGAACGCGCCCGTCGAGATGGCCGCGAGCCTCGTGCCCCGACCGTGGGCGGCGATCAGGGCGTCGACGGCGGCCTGTGGTGGGTCGTCGCGGTCCGGGAACCGGTAACCCGGGATGAAGACGGTCTCGGCCCATTCGAGCGCCTCCAGACCGTCGTCGACGTGATACGACAGGCCGTCGCCGCCGGTGACAAGGCCGGGAGCGGCGCCGCACACCCGGACCTCGTACGGCATGCTGGCCCGGGTCGTGAACACCTGTGCGGGAATGCCGACATCAAGCGGCTTCGCACCCTCGAGTACAAGGACGGCGACACGATGCAGGCGGCGGTGTGACACGGCGAACAGCGTACGCGCAGGTCATCAAGGCCGCCCGAGCAACTTCCCAGGCCGACCGCCGACGCCGCGGTCACTCCGCCCAACCTCTGCCTGATCCGAACGGAGATCGGGCCGTCGCCGCCCGAGCCGCGGCGCATGGACTCCGCAGCACGGCGACGGCGACCCGATCCGGCTCACCACCACTCCGTTCGGGGTGCTCGAGGCGGATGCGAGGGGGCCAAGGCATGCGCCGTCCGCAGGACATGTGCGCGAATCTTCACTTGTGTCGCGATGCGCGGAATGCCGGAGGCCGCACCCCCGCCTAGGGTGTGCCTGCCACACTCCCGTCAGGCCCTGCTGCTTCCCCGACAGCGGGGCCCACCCCTGTTGAGGAGCACTGTGCCTGACCTCCAGGAGCTAGACGCTGCCCTTCCCGCTCTCCTGCGCCGCAGCCCGGCCGAGGTGCTGGCGGAGATCGAGGAGGCCCAGCGGGCAGCCGCGGCCGCGTATCCGCCCGAGCCGTCGATCATCCCGCCGCCCGAGCACGTCTACCCGTGGGGCCATCTCTGGTGGTGGCGCTTCCTGGCCTTCCCCTGTGTGCTGCGGTGCGGCTGGGCGCACATCGAGGACCTGGTCCGCGACGACCTCGAACCGTTCGTCATGCGCATCGGCGAGAGCCCACGAGAAGAGATCAGCCAAGGGATCAGCGAGCACGCCGTACTACGGAACGTGAAGCGGCGCAGGCGGATCGAGGCCGCGATCCGCAGACACGCCGAACAGGCCCACCACGCGCAGGAGCCGTACAGCGGACGGTGCGAAGGAACACAATGACCCCTCCGTCGGGCGCGGCTTCGGCCCGTACCTGAACGCGGCGAGGCGGCCGGGGTGTTCCCTGTGCCATGGTCGGCCGCTCGCCGCTGCCGGAAGGTTCGGAAGGCAGTGGGCGATCCGGCGAGCGGTCATGGACTACTGCGCGGCCCGGGTCCTGTCCTCGGCGGCCCGGTCTGTGCCGGTGAGCCGGCCGGAAGGTCGGCTGGGCGCACGAGAACGGATGCCGGCTCCCCCCGGCGTACCGCCGTGGCCGGGTCCTGGCCGTTAACGCCACCTGGAAGGCGATGGCCGACTTTCCGCCCACGAGGAGGCCGTGGGCATCGATGCTGCCCCAGCCGTCATGGAGCTGTGATCACGGTCATGTACTCCTCGGTGCCGAAACCCACCGACTCGTACACGGGCTCACCCATCTTGCTGGCGTAGAGGTAGGCCGTTGTCGCACCAGCGGCATAACCCGCGCGCACCAACTCGACGGTCACAGCCCGCCCATAGCCGCGCCGTCGGTAGTGCGGGAGCGTGCTGACGTTGAAGATGCCCAGCAGATCACCGGAGACGGAGGTCATGCCCGTCCCCACCGGAACGCCGTCCACTTCCGCCAGGTAGAAGGTCACCCCGACGAGCTTGGCGAAGGACGGGTTGTTGAACACCTGGAACGTCTCGTGCGGCGCTGCGAAGCCTTCGGCCACCGTTCGGGCGTAGAGATCGAGTTCATCGGACGGCACAGGCCGCACGCGAAGCGGGCCGACGCTCGAATGCGGCGGAGGTCCCTGGCCGGGGCGCCTGACCATGAGGGGCTCCGTGTTGAACTGGGTCAGCCCGTTACGCCCAGCCACTTCGGTGATCAGCGGCCCCGGTATCCCGCGCACATGAATGCTCCAAGGAACGTCCCACGGTGCCTCGGAGGCGGCCAATGCGGCTATGTCGTCCGCATCTGGTTCCAGCCTGGGGCTGATGATCGCATTGAGCGCTGCGACCGGGGCCCCGGAGATCGACAGAACGGCACCCTGCGGACTTCTTCTCGTGCGGCCGCCGGCTGTCGACAACCCCTCGAACACGGCGACGTAGGCGTCTGCGATCGACCTGCGTGAGTCATTCATGTGCGCCATGGACCAACTGTAGGGGCACGGTGTCGGACGGTGTGACGGGCGTGTGACCACACCCTTGCGTCGGCTTCTCGTCGCAGCCAACTGAGAGCGGCTGTGTTAGATACGCGTAGTCGGAGCGCGTAGTCCCGGGCCGGCACCTCCCAGTGAATGCGGCGGAGGGCCAGAACAGCACGATCGCCTGACGGGACCTCCGAAGTGAACGGGAAGCACACGACGGTGAGGGCGGAGCGAAACAGCATCGGGTCGTGGTCACAGGCGACCGCTGTTGAGCGGCCCTACGTGCAAGATCCACTCCCGGTGTGCACCCTAAGCCGGGATCAGGACGGTGAGCCATTCCGCCTCCCGCGGCCGGTAACCATAACGATCCCTCAGCCCCGTCACGATTGCCGGGACGTGGCCGGCGCCGTACACGATGGCCACTCGGATCCGCTCCTCGCCGCGCTCCGCGTAGATCTCGCCGAGCGCGGCGAGCAACCGCTGGTCGCGCCGACCGATCATCGCCCGCTCCACCGGATCGTCGGCCATCATCTCCGCGCGCAGTGTCGACGGCAGATCCTCGACCTCCATGTCCTCGTCGAGGAAGGCGCGCGGCCCACGCAGCGCGAACACCAGGCCCATCACGGGGGCCACGACCATGAGCAGCAGATACATCCAGCGAGGCAGCGTCTTGAGGTCCTCGATCGCCTCGGCGGCGGTCACATCCGGGTTGAGGATCGGCACGCCCTCAGGGAGTAACAGGCCCTCGTGTTGCTCCTGCAGGCCATTGCGCTTCCGCCGCGGAGCGAAGCGGTAGGCGAGCGTGAGTGCGCTCACTCCGACCGACCGTCCACGGATTCCCTCGAGCACTATGAGGTCACAGTCCCTAAGCCTGAGGCGCACCTGGGAGTAGAACGTCGGTGAGGCCACGTGCAGCATCGGAAAGATCACGAACTCCAGCGGCGTCCCCTTGCGTCTCATGGTGATCACTGCGGACCGGACGGCATAACCCGTCACCTCGATGATCTGCATGAGCCCCCCATTCGGCCCGGCGTGGTTTCGCTTCCGTCCCGTATCAGGACACGACCTGTCGAGGGTGGTGGTTCCCCATCGTCGTGAGGCGTGCTTGGGCAGTCGGGACAACGGGCGGACTCGCGGTCCCAGGTCGTGAGAGCCCGGTGACGGGGCGGCCGGCCGGGGCCCCGGCGGTCAGGTGCCCGGTCCGGCGTCCGTGGCGGTGACCTCACCTCCGCGAGGGCAGTCCGCGACCCTTGTACGGGTGTTGCCGGGCCCCGTTTGAACGCGTTCAAATCCAAGGTCTACTCTTGTGTCCACCGAAGTTGAGGGGGCTCGATGAAGGTAGTGCTGCCCGGCGGTACCGGACAGGTAGGCACGATCCTGGACCGTGCGCTGACCTCGGCAGGCCACGAGGTCGCCGTGCTGACCAGGCATCCGGAACGCGAGCGTGACATCGCCTGGGACGGGGTGACCCTCGGCCCCTGGGCCGACATGATCGAAGGCGCCGACGTCGTGATCAACCTCGCCGGGCGCAGCGTGTCCTGCCGTTATACCGACGAGAACCTGCGGGCCATGATGGATTCCCGAGTGGACTCGACACGGGTGATCGGCAAGGCGATCGCCGCAGCCATGCGACCACCACGCCTCTGGCTGCAGATGAGCACCGCGACGATCTACGCCCATCGCTTCGACGCCGCACACGACGAGGCGACGGGGGTGATCGGCGGTTCGGAAGCCGGGGTGCCCGACTACTGGGCCTACAGCGTCGAGATCGCCAAGAACTGGGAGCAGGCGCAGGCCGAGTCGTGGACGCCGGCGACACGAAAGGTCGCGCTGCGCGCGGCGATGGTCATGAGCCCCGATCGCGGCGGGGTCTTCGACGTACTGCTGAAGCTGGCGCGACTGGGGCTGGGCGGACCGGTTGCGGGCGGCGCGCAGTACGTGTCCTGGATCCATGAAGAGGACTTCGTGGGCGCGGTGGAGTTCCTGATCGCCCGGGAGGATCTCGAAGGGCCGGTCAACCTGGCGTCGCCCGGGCCTCTTCCCCAACGAGATCTCATGAGGGCGCTTCGTGCTGCCTGGGGCGTTCCCGTCGGGTTGCCGGCAACACGCTGGATGGCGGAGCTCGGGGCGTTCGCGCTGCGCTCGGACACGGAGTTGTTGCTCAAGAGCCGCCGAGTGGTACCGGGTCGATTGCACACGGCCGGCTTCACGTTCGCGTATCCCGAGTGGGACAAGGCTGTCGCCGACCTCGTTGATCGGGTCCGATCCGCTCGCTCGGTCCGGCAACCGGGCCGTGACTGAAGAGGCGTGAACCAAACGCCCCGCCGAAAAGGTGTGGCAGCTGAAGGGGCGCGACTGCTCGTCGCATGTGGCGGGATTGAGGGCGGGCCCGCCACTGAGGGGACTTGCTTCCTTCGCTCCCTCACCTCTGCACGCAGGGGATCGACCGCGGCAGGCTAGCGAATGAGGACGAAGACCACCTGATGATGCCGCCTTGTCATTCGAGGCCGGGAGACGAATCTCAGCAGCACCAGCCGTTGAGCCGGTCGGCCGGTGCCTTCCCATCTCCGAGGCGATGTACGGCCAGGCCGACGATGGGCTTGTTTCGAGGTCAAGCATCGCTGGGGGAATGAGGTGGCATCGAACCGCTGGACAGCGATCGGCGCCGTTGCCGCGGCGCTTGCAGTGGCAACCCTCCTCCGGGTCGGCGAAGCGAATCATCTCGGAGGTTCGGGTGGCCGTCAGGTTCCTCCCACCGTAGGTGTCGGGACCACGTGTACTTCGCTGCGCGATCCGGAGTACGAAGTCTCATGCGGGACCCGTGCTTTCGGCGACGTCAGATTCCATTGCTCGACAGGTCGACCGTCGCATGAAGGTCGACTGGAGGGGCTTGCGGGCCCGGACCGGTCAACTGCCGGCCTGTGACGACCTCGGTCCGATGTGCCCGACCGGTTCGCCGGGCGCGTTGACTGGTGCGGGTACGGCAGTCTCCGTAGAGAGGAATTTGACGGTACAAGTAAATAATGCTTGACTCAACAAGGAAGCTGCAGGGGGTGTCCGGCCGACTGCGGCTGTGCCGCGTCGGCCTCCAGTACGGCATCCGTCGTTCGTGAGGCCACCGCGTGCGCCTGAGCGGGGTCTGCATGTGATCCCGTGCAGATGGCAATGCCCCTCGGCGTTGCCACCGCCCCTTCGACCACTGAGCACTTGAGCATGCGAAAGGCGCGAATCGCGACTTGGACACAATCCACCGACACTCGCGTTCCCGGCTCAACTCCGCGGCTGACAAGCCGGGTCAGTGGTCGGAGCGGGCCCGAGCGACTGCGTGAATCGGAGCGCTGCCGCGAGACGTAGTTTTGCTCAGGCACGCGACTCCCGTTACTGCCGACAGCACGTCGTACCTACTTCTTCCAATCGGACGAGTAGATGTGATGTGCGTCCCTTTCCGGTGCGCGACGGAAACCGAAGCACGTAGGGGTGCCGCGACCGCGGTATGAAACCACGCAGCCTGGGGCCGGCCCACCTCGGCGAACGGCTGCGGGATCGCGGTATCCCCCGGGGAAGCAGCACCCCAGGAGCTCGGGTCCAGTGCCGCGACGGTCGCACGCACTCCGGAGCGCTGGGCCGGCGCTACAACACCGCCGGCCCGGCAGCAATCAGTCAATACAGTCCGCTACGCATGTACAGAGGTCAGAGTGAGTATTCAGGACCAGAACGCCGGGGCCGTCGACGACACGCATCGGAGTGGTGGCGCCGGTTCGTCGGACAACCCGTTCGCGCAGCTCAATGCGGAGTCCGCGGAGCTCCAGAAAACGGTCATTTCCTATCTTGATGCCGTAGCCGCTCATCATGAAATGCAGCGGGTTCGGGCAGCCGCCTTCGAGGTGTTCGCCCCCGCGGCAGGTGAGCGACTGCTTGACGCCGGCTGCGGCGTCGGAGAGGTCGCACGGCAGTTGGGAGAGCGTGTCGGAGGGAGGGGATCGGTTGCCGCGATCGACCTGTCCGAGCATGTGATCGCCGCGGCACGGTCTCGGAACGACGGTAGGCCGGTCGACTACGCGGTCGGGGACATCACCGCGCTCGATTTCCCGGACGACCACTTCGACGGTGTGCGCTGCGAGCGTGTCCTGCAACATGTGCAGGATCCTGATATCGCGCTCAAGGAGCTGGCCCGGGTGACGCGACCTGGCGGACGTGTATGCGTGATCGACACCGACTGGTCGTCCTCCGTAGGCGACGGGTTCGATCACCTCGAGCAGGTGGTGGCCGACTTCTTCCCCGTGGACACCGACCTGGTGGCAGGGCGGGCGATCCGCTCCCGCATGGTCAAAAGCGGGTTGCGGAGCACCACCATCCTTCCGGTGACGCTTCGCTTTACGTCGCTTGCGGACGCCGGCGTCATCGTCCCGTTCTTCAATAGCACATTTGCGCAAAGCCGCCTCTCTGCTGAACTGTTCGACCGGTTCTACGATTCGGTGTACCGGTCAGTCGATCGGGGAGACTTCTTGTTCGCCTTCACCATGTGGATCGGCCTGGGCCGGGTCCCACTTCACTGACAGACGTCTGCATGGCGCCGGCGACCCACGGTCGGCCGCTTCGCCGTCAACCGTGCCGTCTCCTGCCTCCTTCCGCTCCCTTGGCGGGATTGCGATGAAGCGGCGATGACATACAGGCGAGGGCTCCGGCGCCACCGCCGTGGGGAGGGCCCGTGGCCGACTGAACGCTGCTTCGAGAGGCATCGCACCGTCGGCCCGATCGGTGCAGCTTTGCACGCCGAACTCAACGATGCCGGGTGGCGGCACTGTTCTCTCGCGGTGCCGGTCGGCTGACGGCGCGGCCCTCCCCGAAGAGGGCAGGGCGTGCTCGTCGCCACGGAACCAGGTACGGATGTGCTCCGCGATGCCATGTATTGCGCGAGCCAGGTACTGCCTGAGCAGAGCGCTCGTCGGCCTGGGCGCTCGGCCGGGCATCCAACCCCGGTCGCGAAGGCCATGTGCGGGCCCAACAATCCAGTCCTGGATCGTGATCCCACGCGTTGGCTGCTGGTGTGGGATCAACTTGTGCCGTGCCGTGCCGTGCCCTGCCTGCCTGCCGTGCCCTGCCGCGCGAGCAGTCCCGTCAGGGGCACGTGATTGGCAGGCTCACGCGCTTGTTTCACGGTGGAGTCCTCACGCATGCCGATGACAATGAACCATCTCGGCCATGCGATCCGTGTTGGAGGCATGACCTTGTTCGCTCCAGGGGTGGCTCCCCGCGCCGCCATCACACGCAGACCACTGCGGCGTGTCTCTGCGGCAGTTCTTCTCGTCCTGTGCGGAGTGCTGGGCAACGTCCGCCCGCAAGACGTTCGGAATCGGCGGGAGCACTCCGACTCCGCCGTCACCACCCGCCGCAACAGTCGCCTCGACGCGTTCGTCGCGCGCGCCACCGTACAAGGTACCCACGACATGGGCCTGCAACAGGTGGCCGCTCCTTTGCGGAGCCCCGGACAGATGACCGTACGTGAGGCATGGCTTGCCGACTTTCTGACTTTTGACGGGACTTCATGACTACCCTGGGGGAACTCAATGGCAACTTGAGAATCCTGGCGCAGTCGATGGGCGAGTCGATCGAGAATCTCGCATGTATCTGGCCGGACGCTGGATGAATTGCGTTTCCAAGTTCATGAAGAATCAAATTCGGCAGCCCGATGATTCGGCCTGCTTGACAGAACAATAGTCGGCGAATTTAATTGATTCAGCAAGTACGTGATGCTGGCGATGCGAAGAGCATGTTTCTCAAGTGTAGGGCAGCGGCGGCCGATTCGTTGATCCGATCAGCCTGCTCTCGGCCTTGCTTGAGAGGCCGTCATCGCTGTCTCCTACCTCGGTTCCGTCTGTGCACGCGCGCAGATTTCTAATGAGCCGAGCCACTGTGGGCATGAGCGATTCCCGCTCAGCGAACCACCGATTTCCGAGAGAGGTGTACGTCTTGTTGTCGGCGTCACAGGACCGTCGTACGCGTCAGACGCTGCATGGCATCTCCGCCGGCGGAACCTCGGCGAGTTGGATGCCTGGAGACATCTACGCGGACGAGTGCCTGGGATTCGTGGTGGTGGGTGTACTGCCGGGTGAAGGACCCGCTGCGCACGTCCAGCCCCACCATGACCAGGCCTTCTGCCTGCTCGAGGGGGAGCTTGAGTTGATCCAGGGCGACACGGCTTTCACGGTCCTCGCCGGCGACCTGGTCCATGTGGCGCGCGGTGTGCGCCATCGATTCGTGAATCGCACCTCTCGCGCCGCCAAGCTGGCCTGTCTCTTCAATCCCGGTGGCCGGCGGGAAGCGAACCTGAAGGGCTGCGAACGCCCACACCTCGGCCAACAACTGGGCGACTGCGAAACCGACCACTTCACTCCCCGACTCATGGATGTATTCGAGCAGTTGGAGAACATCCTGCACCCCGAGAAGTAGCCGTCCTCTCGAAGACCGGACTTGCCGGGACCGAGAACGGTTCGACTCACGAAACACGTACAGAGTCGGAACATGTAGCTGAGGGTCTCGGCCTCAAGCCTCTCTCTTGACGTACCGATCACCCACCAGCCGTGATCGCCGACATCCATTCAGTCGTGCATTCCATCCGAGTGCCGCGCTGTAGCAATGAGCCGGTCAACCACGCCGGGTTGCAATTTTCGCAGTCAGCGTCAGCGAAAGCCGCGCATGTGCCGTGCGCCACGGCGCGGCGGCTGCGACCACCACCGCCAGGTCCGTCCCCTTCAGGTTGCTCAATCGCCTTGCCGCGACAGGAACATCGGCCTGAAGTCCTACGTGCCTGACCCGAGGCGGTGACACATGACAACCACCTTGATCACGGGAACAACAACTATGAAGCACTCCAGACGGACTTTCCTCGGCACGGCCGGCACTGCCGCCGGGCCGCCGTGGCCGGCGCGGGCGTCTACGGCCTGACCGGCCTCTACGAGGGAAGTGCCGAGGCCAGCGAGACAACCGATGACGTCGTCGAGATGTCCGGCGGCGCCAACGCCGAGCTCGACGGCGTGAACTCGCCGGAGGCCACCAAACTGACACCGTTCAAGGACGCGCTTCACCTGATCCTGCGCGGGTGATGCACGCGTGCACGTACTGAACACGGCAGGGCGACGGCCGAGGGGGCACGGTGTTCGACCGCGGCGGGGCGGCGTGTTTCGAAGCACGGACAAGACAGTGGACAGTGGAACGACTCCTGGGCGGCCGGCGGCGACTGGGCGTCGGCCGGCTCAGCATGGCAGGAATCGGAAGAAGTTGATGCATGATGCAGGACGGCATGGCCGTGTGGCTCCCGTACCGCCAGGAGGAGATACGCGGGCTACCGGACGCCCTTTCCTACGGCTACTGGGACGGTTCCACCGCGCTGCCCGGTGACCCGGGGGAGGTTCGCTTCCTGGTGAGCCCACCGGTGCCGGGCGCAGAGCGTGCCCTGGGTCGCGTGCTCGCGGGTATGCGACGTCTGGAGTCGTCCAGCTGCTCAGCTCCGGCTATGACTACATGAGGCCGTCGCTGGATCTGATGCTGCCCGGCACGACGCTGGCGACGGCCCGAGGGGTTCATGGTAAGGCCACCGCCGAGTTGGCCGTCACCCTTCTCCTCGCGCTGTCCCGTGGCGTCGACCAGTTCGTGCACCGGCAGGGCGCGAGGCAGTGGCTTCCCGAGTACCGATCCACACTGATCGGCAAGCGGGTCATGGTCGTCGGCCACGGCGCCGTGGGCGCGGCCGTCGCGGACCGGCTGAGTGTGTTCCGGTGTGAGGTGGTGCTCGTGGCACGGACCGGGCGCACAGCTCCCACCGGTCTTGTGCACGGGGTCATGGAACTGCCGAAGCTGCTGCCCACGGTCGACGCGGTGGTGTTGTGCGCACCGTTGACCGAGCACACACGATGCATGTTCGGCGCTGACACGCGTGAAGCTTCTGAAGGACGGAGCCCTGGTGGTGAACGTCGCCCGCGGGGAACTCCTGGACACCGGCGCCGTAGTCAATGAGCTACGCACGGGCCGGCTTCGCATCGCCATGGATGTGACGGACCCGGAACCCCTGCCCGCCGGCCATCCGCTCTGGAATTTGCCCGGTGCGCTGATCACACCACATGTCGCGGCGTTCACCGGCGCTTTCCCCGGGATGAGCATGAACTTCCTGCGGGGACAGTTGCAGCGGTACGTGCGGGGCGACGACTTGCACAATGTGGTCCACACCATCCAAGCGGCGAGAGAACCGGGCAAACGCGCCGGTGATCGTGTCGGCGGTGAGGTGTTGAGTGGTATGCCCGTGGCGCAAATGTGAGTCTGTGGTGAGACGTTTGCGAGCCCGGGGACACTGCTCAAAGGAGAGGGCAGAGGCGCTGAAGGCTTCGTTGCGACGTGCCGTTCAGGGCATGCACGAAAAGGGGCATCCGCAGCGAACGCCCCTGCCTCGTCGGTATGGCGTTCATCGGCCCTGCTTCCTTGCGTGCGGTAGTCCTCGCTCAGGCTCTGCGAGGCCGCGGCCAGGGGTAACCGAGTTGACTGGCCGACTCAACTGGGGGCAGGCGTCTCGAGGGCTTTCTGGCCGATCGCGATCAGGACCATCGGGGCGTCCTTCTTCGGCAGCGCAACCTCGTGGCTTCCGTCCGCCGTCGTCAGCTCGTAGTACGCGAGCCTGCCGTTGAGGGGGACCTTCTTGTCCAGCTTCGTGAGCGTGAACGGGCCGTGGAGCACCGTCTCCTGCTTGGTGCGACGCTCCCGCCAAACCAGCGGCTGTCCCTGCGCGACGAACAGAGAGCCGATCTTGAGGTGCTGAATCTGCCGACCCTTGCCCACGTTCAGCAGGACTGTTCGGCCGATGGTTTTGCTGAGCGCCGCAACTTCGAAGACCTGGCCCTGAAGCAGGTCGGCGGCGTCCTGCTCAACCGAGCGGCGTCTGATGAAGGTCCAGGAAAGGAGCACGTCGGTGACGTTTTGAGTACCGGCGGCACGCCGGGAAGCTCTAGGGGCGGACATGGCGGTGATCTTGACAGCCATGGCGTTGCCTCGCAAGGGCCGAGGGGACTCCCGGCGAACGATGCAACTAGCTTGATGAGGACACGGGGCACGGGCACAGTGCCGGGTGCGCTGTTGTTCCAGGGAGTCGCCGCTTCGCGCTCGGCCTCGGCAGTGGCGCAGGCTGCAGTGGCTGGAGTCTGTGGGCGCCGTCCCTGCGCATCGCCTCCGTCGCGGCACTGAGCGGACGCTGACGCGCATCGTCCACCCGCTGATCCGCAGGAAGAGGGCTGACGGGCGTCAGTTCCAGGGTTCCTGGTAGGGGTTTTCACCCACCACTCGCGCGGCGGTGGCGCAAAGGTCTTCGCCGTAGAGCTGGTTGCTGCCGTATTCCGAACCCCAGAGTTCGGACGCGGCCTGGGCCACGGCGCGCCAGCTGAAGCCCTCACGCACTCGCCATGTGCGAATCTGCACGGCCATCTCAGTCGTGATCGTCCCCGGATCCACGAGGTTGTGTGTCATTCCACTGACCCTAAAAACGTCACCGGCGATCTGGCCATCGGAAAACGGGCTTGGCTTCTGCAGGACAGCACTCCAGGGTCCCTCCCTCGGAACTCCCTGGCGCCCGTTGCCGGTCATCCCTCTCCGGTGCCTTGGACGACTGGGGATCCGCGCGCATCAGACAAGATCCGAATGAGAAGCCCTGAAGCGTGCTGGGACGGTCCGCACGTCCGACAACCGTAGGAACAATTCCGGTCACCCTCGCTGAGGTCGCATGAGGTAGAGGTCGTCGCCCCATGCGTCCAGTACTTCGCCGTGCCCGGCCTCTCGGACTGTCGCCTCCACAAGGGTGAAGAGGTGCCGCTGCAGGAAGACGTCGCCTGATGCCGAGATCCGCTCCACGGCACGGAGAAGCACGTCGGTGTCCCTGCCCGGTAGTGGGTGCCGGGCGAGCTCCCACTCCAGGTACTTGTTGTACGGGCGTGGTCGATGGTCGAGAGCGAAGAGCAGCTCCAGCAAGCACCGGACACTTTCGGCGGCGTCGAGGAGAGCGGCCAGAGCCTGACCGTCCCGGTGGTTCTTGACCGAGCGATAGAGGGAGTTGGCGTAGGCGTCGAGCCAACCGCTCGAGACCTCGAATGCCTCATCGGCACCCAGACGTGCCTTGTCGGCCAGGATCCGGGCGATGCCTCCGTCGAGCCGGTCGAGCACAACCTGGGCACGGGCGAGAGCGTAGCGTTCAAAACCCGGCATCCCGGCTGCGCGGAACTCGGTGAGGGAGACGATGACGAGGTCGAGTTCGAGGGTCCGGTGTCCCGCGAAGCGGGTGAGATCGGTCCTCACACCGTCGGCGAGAACCACGTACAGGTCGTGGTCGGAGTGCCGGGTTGTCATGCCGTCGTGGGCTCGGGAGCCTTTGAGGACAGGGCCGACGACCGCTGAATCAGCAGCGGCGAGTTGGACAAACGCATCGTAGGCAAGAGGCTGCTGAGCAGTCACTGTGTCGATCTCCGATGAGGTGGTGACGGGTACGCAAAGCTGGGGCGGCTCCCGCGATGGGAAGCGCCCGGCACCGTCTGCGGCTGCGCACGGCCGCCGCGTGGAAGATCAACGCACCTCTGAACTCTATCGCCTGACCGGCCGTGGGGCAGAGCATTCGGAGGAGGTCAGGATGCTTGTTCCTACTGTGGGCGCCGGCGTGTGTGCCACGCGGAGGTGTGTCAGTGGGTCCCGCTAAACTCGGCGACCACAAGAGGATCACAGCAGTGGGGTATCCAATTATCCACTTCTAAGGTCGTATAAGTGAATATGACCGTGATTGAGTGAGCGTTAGGATCCGGGTGTGTATCTGACGGAATGGGCGAGGGCGCAAGGTGTGCATCCGCAGACTGCGTATCGCTGGTTCCGGGAGGGCACGTTGCCGGTTCCGGCGGAGCGGGTGGGGCCGCGCACGATCCTCGTGCACGTGGAGGCCAACGCTGCACCTATAGCGGTCGCGGTGGTATCGGCCTGTGTGCCCGCGTGTCTTGTGATGACCGGAAGGCTGATCTCGAGCGGCAGGTTGCCCGGTTGGCGCAGTGGGCGGCACAGGCCGGTCATCGAGTGGTGCGGGTCGAGTCGGAGATCGGCTCCGCTATGAGCGGCGGTCGGTCGAGGGTGAAGCGTCTGCTGGCCGACCCAGACGTGACCACGGTGGTGGTGGAGCACAGGGACGGGCTTGGGCGGATGAACGTGGAGTTGGTCGGGGCCGCGCTGTCCGCGCACGGACGTCGCCTGGTCGTGCTGGATGACGGCGAGGTCGAAGACGACCTGGTGCGCGACATGCTTGAGATACTGACCTTGTTCCGTGCTCGTCTGTATGGCCGTAGGTCGGCGAGGAACCGCGCCTGTAAGGCGTTGGAGGCGGGCCGAGCATGGCTGAGCAGCGCAAGCCGCTGCGGGAAATCGGCCGGCCGTTCGTCGCTGACGGCCCGTCCGGCGTCAGCATCCGTGACCGGCTAGGGGGCCTTATGGTCCAGGACGAGAAGGTGCTGCGCGCGGTGGGCGAGCACATGGGCCGCCTTGCGTCCCGTGACCTGGCTCGCAGGTGCCGTGACGGTCTGCAGCACTCCACCGCTACCTGGGCCGAACGCAAGCGGGAGTTGACCGCGCAGTCGTCGTCCCGGTGGGCCGGATCGATCACGGCGAGGACCCATGACCAGTGGGGCCTGTCGCGCCGCGCTCAGGTAGCGCACCTGCAATCGCTCGATGCGGGTATCCGTATGCTGCGGCACCGCCTGTCCCTTCCCGTCGGGCAGAAGGGCAGCCGCGGCACACCAGGCGGATACCGGTCCCGCCACGAGTGGTTCCACAAGTCGCGGCGCCTGGCGGTCCTCGAGAGCGAGTACGAGCGCGTTCGTTGCGAGCACCGGGTCGGGAAGCTGTCCGTCGCCCGGGGCGGCCGTCGGCTGCTCAAGCAGCGTCACCACCTGGCTGCCGCCCACAAGACACAAGCCCGGTGGCGCCAGGAGTGGGAAGCTGCCCGCTGGTTCCTCACCGCTGACGGCGAGTCCGGCAAGCGGTTCGGCAACGAAACGATCCGCGTCACCCCGGGCGGCGAGATCAGCATCAAGCTGCCCGCCTCGCTCGCCCACCTGGCAAACGCCCGGCACGGCCGGTACATCCTCACCGCGAAGGTGAGCTTCCCGCACAGGGGCGACGAGTGGCGCGACCGCATCGTAGACAACCGGGCTGTCGCCTACCGCATCCATCTGGACGTGACCAAAGGCCGCTGGTACCTGGACGCGTCCTGGACTCGCAAGAACCTGCCGGTCATCCCCCTCGCCGCCCTGCGATCGGACGGCGTGATCGGTGTCGACATGAACGCCGACCACCTCGCCGCATGGCAACTCGACGAGCACGGAAACCCGGTCGGCAAACCGCGCCGCTTCGATTACGACCTCACCGGCACCGCCACCCGCCGCGACGCACAGATACGCCACGCCCTCACCCGCCTGCTGCACTGGGCCAAGGCCACGGGCGTGCAGGCCATCGCGATCGAAGACCTGGACTTCACCGACTCCAAGACCAGGGAGAAGCACGGCCGCAAGAAGCGGTTCCGGCAGCTCATCTCCGGCATCCCCACAGGCAAACTCCGCGCCCGACTGCTGTCGATGTGCGCAGAGGCCGGCATCGGTGTGATCGCCGTCGATCCCGCCTACACCAGCAGGTGGGGCGCCGAACACTGGCAAGCACCACTCACCACGACCACACGCAAGACCACTCGCCACCAGGCTGCCGCCGTGGCGATCGGACGACGCGCCCTCGGACACCCGATCCGGCGACGGACGGCACCGCCCCGCCGGCACCAGAGCGATGCCGGCGGGCATCGGACCGCCCAGGCCACATCGGGTGCCCGAGGGCGTGAGGAACACCGCCCCCGTGTACCCGGACCACGGACACGATCCGTGCGTGCTGGACACGGCAGGAACGCGGTGGACCAGAACCCCCAAGACCGTTCGGGGCGTTCGACTGAGCCTGGGCCCTGGCAACACGACCCACTCCCGCTCAGCCCGTAGGAACGGTGCATCAGTAGGCAGAAGGTCGTTAATAGGCTCGATCCAAACACTGACCACCCCATCTGACGTGCTTCTAGCCGCAAGGCCCTTGACCGGGGACGCCACCGGGTCTCAGTGTCATGAGAACTCAGTGGATTAGCGGCAAACGGGGGATTTCATGATCGAGCTCGGCGTTCTGCTCGGACTCATGGCGGCACTGGCGGTCACCCTGATCGTCAAGCTTGTGCGCCGCGGTAGCGGCACCACCCGGAACGCCGATGGGCTCCTCATCGAGCAAACGCGGCGGGTGCAGGCGTACAACGACCGCGTGTCTTACAACGCCAATACGATGCACGGCTCATCGCCGACCATGAGCGACAACTACCGCTCGTAGGAGCTGTCGGGTATCGAGAGTGCGTCGACTGGAGTGTG
Organism: Streptomyces sp. NRRL F-5122; assembly: GCF_001507435.1. GTDB lineage: Bacteria > Actinomycetota > Actinomycetes > Streptomycetales > Streptomycetaceae > Streptomyces > Streptomyces lannensis. The sequence continues at coordinate 241,959 of NZ_LMWH01000278.1, read as the reverse complement.
GTGAGCGTGGATTCCCAGTCGACAGGTGAACGCCCGCATGGGGGACCCCAGTTGACACACATGCCCCAGGTGAATGCACGTAGGAAGGTGCCGAGTGTGGACGGGGCGCGCACGCCGCCGAACAGGCGGGGTAGTCCGCCGTGGTGCAGCACGTCCAGATCGTCGATGCTGTCCGCGGCGGCCACCATCCCGCCCACGATCGACAGGGCCTTCGCGTCGGCGGCCGTCCCGGCACCGTTCTACGCGCCGGTGAGTTTCACCTTCTCGGCCGCCAGGGCGGGCCGGCCGCACCGCTCGGCCAGCCGGATCGTGGGGACAAGCCCGGTATGCGCGATCAGGTCGGGGGCGTCGAACGCGGCGAACAGCTCCGCGGACCCGTCGGAGACCGACCGTTACGCGGTGGCTCCAGGCTGAACAGCTGCCGCAGTGGGGCGATTCTTCCCATCCCGTTTGACGCTGATCGTCGCGATGACAGCTCCGTCGCCGACTGGGAGCGACATGTCAACGAGCAATGCCCCTGCCGTCGGGCAGGGCGTTGCTCGAGATGGTCTGTTTCAGGATGCCTTTTGGTCGACGGGCTTCTCGATCTTGGTGGTCACCCGTGCCCCTCGGAAGAGCACTGGGAGCCACAGGAGACATGCCAGCAGGGGGACCGCGGCGTAGGTGGCCATGCCCACACTGGAGCCCAGCCCGTCCATGAGCGCGCCGAGGACGAGATAGCCGGTGCCGATGAGCGCCGATTCCACGAATGCGATCATCGACAGCAGGCTCGCCCGGTGGCGCGACGGCACGGCCTCGTTGAAGACGTTGTCCACGATCACGGCGGTGATCTCGGGAATTCCGACCAGGGCCAGGAACGCGGCGATGGTGACCCAGACAAGGCCGAGGCCGCTCAGGCCGAGTGCCGCTGCGAGCGTCAGGAGAGACACCGGGACGATGACCCGATACCCGATGCGCCGGTCCGCGCGTTCCGACAGCAGCGGAGTGAGCCCGCCGGCGAAGAATCCCGCCGAAATGACCGCGCTGACCAATGCGGTGCCCGCTCCCTGATCGGAGAGGGTCTTCTGCGTAAAAATGATGTACGGCGTCAAAGTCGCATGCATCAATCCGGACACCACGACAAGCGTCACGAGCGCCGGCGTGGCGACCCGAAGCATCGCCCGCCACGCTGTGGCGTCGCCGTGCTCCTCCTCGGCTCCGTCCTGCTCGTCCACCGCGTCCGCGCCGCGGATCTCGGGCACCCGTGACATCAGCACCACCACGGCGAGGGCGAGGCACGTCGCCGAACCGACGTAGACGATTCCCCAGGAAATCCGCTGCAGTTGGCCGCCGAGGACGATTGCGGCTCCCGAGGTGACCGTCCCGAGCATGGTGAACCGGGACTTGATCTTGACGTAGCTGGCCGTTGCACCACGACGCACGAGCAGGTCGTACAGCAGGGCGGTGTCCGAACCGGACACACATGCCATGCCCACGCCCTGCCCGATGAACAGCGTCAGGAACACCCAGTAGTTGGAGAACGCCACCTGACCGAGCAGACATCCAGCTATCAGCATCTGGCCGATCACGATGCTGGCACGCCTGCCGATTCGGTCGGCGATGACTCCCGTCGGCAACTCCGCAAGTCCGCTGACCAGATAGAGCAGTGTCTGAAGTAGGGCCACTTGTCCGGCGGAGAAGCCTCGCTGCTGAAGGAAGAGGACGAATACGCCGCGCTGGAACAGTGTGTTGGCGAGCACGGCGTATACGTAGAACGGGCGCGTGACACTCCGTGCTGCATTGTCGACCGCAGCCGACCCCCTGAGGGCCTCCGTGGTGCCGGTCATGCTGCGGGCTCCTTGGCGACTCCGGTGATCATCAGTGTTGGGCCTCCGCCGCCGACCGTTCCAGTCCATACTTCGCGCAGGATATTGGGCCGGCCATCCGGGAACCGTTGCCCGCACCGGCGAGCTTCACCTTCTCGGACACCAGCGCGGACAGACCGCACCGCTCGGCCAGCCGGCTCGTTGGGTACCAGCCCGGCATGCGCGATCAGGTCGGGGGCGTCGAACGCGGCGAACAGCTCCGCGGGCCCGTGCGGGACTTTCACTTCCGAGGTGCCTTGCTTCGTGGGACCGGTGTGGGCGTAGGAACTCCGATAAATCCAGGTCAGCGGGCACCTCTTCCTATTTCTCCGTCCACAAGCCGTCCTTCACGCGGTGGATCGAGGCTGATCCATCACACAAGATCATTCGGACCGCAGTCGAGTTGCACGCCCTCGCCCGTACCAAAGATCCTCGCAAGCGGTGCCGGGCTCAGGCCCAGTCTGTGCCGGCACGAGGCGATGTTGCTCAGTGCCCAGGCCCTGACGGCATTCCTGTTTTGCGCCATAGTAATCAGCTCCCGCGTGGTCTTCTGCGCATCCTCCATCCAGGGGGCGATGGGCTCCTCGTCGAGAACCGCGGCGAACCGCTGCCGCGCCAATGCAACGTCACCAACAAGCGCAGCCGTGACCCCGGCATGCCATGGTTCCCAGAACCACCCGCGTCTGACTGGCTGAGCGGCCAAGTGGCTTGCCGCTGCTTCGAGGTCAGGGAATCGGTCTCGTAGCTGTTGCACGTGGATTTGCGCACGGAATGCGAGCTCTTCGGCCACCGGCGAAAACTGCTCATCACTGCGATAACCTTCGTTTCCACTCAGCCGCTCACTGACGTTGAACGCGAAGTGATCAAGGTCCTGCCAGAGCCACATCACTCCGACGTGCAGGCCACTGCCCTGGCTCCACGTGGGTGAAGGGAACTCGACGAGCCCCAACCACCAGCCGTGATCGTCCAGCCAAAGGCGAGATCGACCGCGCTGACGCAGACCGAGGGGACGGAGATGAGCCCTGGCGGCGGCAGCCACCAGTCGCGACGCGGGAGAAGTAGGAGCCATGACGGCATTCTTCTCCAGCCACCATCGCAGCTTGCGTGCACATGATCCCCGCTGTGACGACGAGCCCTTGGTCCGCCTGGACGAACTGCCAGTCCTCCAGGACATCGAGAGGGCTGCCGGGCAGTGCTTCCGAGACATCGGCATGCCGGAGACAGCCGAGGACGAACCGCAACCGCTCGGTGAGCTCACCCTCTATCACCACACCGGGCCGGCCTGCGGCGCGGCCGACGGAGTCGACGAGCCGGTCGCCTACCTGATCGTCGACCGCGTCGACGGCAACCTCCACGTCGAGCAGGTGTCGGTGCACCCGGACAGTGCGCGTCACGGACTCGGCTGTCCGCTGCTGGACCATCTGGCCGGCCACGCCGCGAGCGTGGCTGTACCCGCCCCGACCCTCACCACGTTCGCCCGGGCCCCATCGAATGCCGCGTGGCGCAGTCACGACATGCAAAACACGCGGCTCGACGGGACATAGGTTCACCGGCGTGCGTAGGCGGCGCGGGGTGGGGACGCCGAAGCGTCCAGGCAAACCTGTACAGAGGTGAGCCTGCTCCTCGGGGAGGTGGGGGAGTGCGGTGTATCGGCCATGGCGGGCCGGGGCTCGCACTGGGCCCAGTGCCTGCGACGGTGCCCTCGGCGACCGGCTGAGGATCCCCGATATCGACGCGTCGCCCGTGCACAGCCCCGATCCACTTCGCCTTGACCGGGGTTGTTAGCCTTGGCTGTGATCGATTTTCCCGTGTCCGGCCCGAGTTCGTGATGAGCGACGCCGTCTCGTTCCCGCTGGGGGCCGCAACCACCCTCGCGGAACTCGCCGACGACCCGCACCCCCGGCTGGCTCTGCTCCGCGCGCATGAGCCCGTGTCCTGGCTGCCCGAGCTGGGCGGCTGGTTGGTGACCCGTCGAGACCTGGCCTTGAGCGTGATGCGGGACGCCGAGACGTTCACCGTGGACGATCCCCGCTTCTCCACCGCACAGGTCGTCGGGCCGAGCATGCTGTCTCTGGACGGCGACCCGCACTCCCGCCACCGGGAGGCCTTCACCGCCCCCTTCCGTCCCCGAGAGGTGTACGACGGTTTCGCCTCGTTCGTCGAGGAAGAGACGGATCGGCTCGTCACCGCGCTGGAACCGGCGGGCGCAGGCGAACTGCGACGGGCTTTCGCCGGTCCGCTCGCGGTCGCCGTTGTCACTCATGCGCTCGGTCTCGTCGACACCCCGGCGGCCACGGTGCTCTCCTGGTACGACGCCATCGTGAAGTCGGTCTCCGACATCACCGCCGGACATGAGGCCAGACCCGCCGGTACCGCGGCGTATCGGCAACTTCGGGCGGCTGTGGAAGCCACCGTCGCCGAGCAGGACCCCTCCTCGCTCCTCGTCTCCGCCGCCGGACAGCTGGCGCTGCCCGAAGTCGCTTCCAATGCCGCGGTTCTGATGTTCGGAGGCATAGAGACCACCGAAGGGATGATCACCAACGCACTGCTGCAGTTGCTGCAGCACCCCGACCAACTCGACCTGGTCCGAGAGGACCCCCGTCTGTTGGACGCCGCGATCGAGGAGTCTCTGCGCCTCGAACCCGGTGCTGCTGTCGTGGACCGCTATGCAACCCGTGACACCGTCCTCGACCAGACCACGATCCGCCGCGGTGACTTGGTCAGCGTCTCCCTGACGGGCGCCAACCGTGACCCGGACGTCTTCCCCGGCCCCGATCGTTTTGATGTCCGCAGGAAGAACACGCGGCTCCAGGTGGCCTTCGCGCACGGCCCGCACTACTGCCTGGCGGCGCATCTCGCCCGCCTGGAGACCCGCATCGCCCTCCAGCGTCTGCTCCAGCGCCTTCCCGGGTTGCGTCTCGACCGGGACCGTCCCACCGCTCCGCACGGTCTGGTCTTCCGCAAGGTCCCCGCTCTGCACGTGCTGTGGGACAAGTCTGTGTGATCGCGCTGCCGTCAGGTGGCGAGATTTCCGACGACTTGACGGGTGCCGCCGACGGCCAGAGCAGGTGAGATGACCGGACCCGGCTTCGTTGTCAGCTGGTTGCTCGCGCTCACCGAGCGACCAGCGGACAGCAGACGACAAGCAATCAGCCGGGTGCCGGGAAGCTCCGTGCTGGAATGCCCCGCTGCCTCACACTCGGCCGGCCGTCGCCGACTTCCCCCCACGTCGTCAGAAGCGTTGCGCGCCTTCACTCGTGAAGAAGCCGGATATGAACGATCAAATTCTGAGGTCGGGTCGGAAGCGGGCGGAACTGCACCGGATGTCCTTGTAGGGGCGCGGGCAGGTCTGTTGGAGTGGGTGGATTCCGTGCGCAGGGGTTGACGGGATGCTCTGCCAAGGCCATCTTGAACGATCAAATCGGAGTTACGGTCGTCGACGAGATGCCGCCGAGGAGCCGACTTGTGGCGTGCTCGACGACCAGCCGGTGAAAGGCGAGGAGGCCACGGTGAGTTCGTTGCGGATGGTGTTCGGCGTGGGACAGACACCCCCGGGCCCCGGGGGAGCGAGGCAGCGGCGGCGGGCGGCCGCGGCGATCGCCGCGATGGTGTGCGCGTCGCTGCTCGCCGGATGCGGTGACTCGGGCTCGGGCGGCTCCAAGGGCGGCCCGAAGAAGTCCAACGACCGCGGTCCGATCACCCTGGCCACCGGCAAGGACACGACCGGCACCCTGCAAGGGCAGTTGGACCGCTGGAACAAGCAGCACCCCAGCGAGAAGGTCACCCTCGTCGAACTGCCGGAGAGCGCGGACCAACAGCGTCAGCAGTTCATCCAGAACGCCCAGACCAAGTCGGACGCCTACACCGTGCTCAACCTCGACCCGATCTGGGTCGCCGAGTTCGCCGCCAACCAGTGGATCGACGAGCTGCCGGCCAAGGAGTTCCCGCTCGACAAGATGATCCCGGCCGTCGTGAAGACCGGTGACTACTTCGGCAAGCAGTACGCGATACCGTTCAACACCAACGCCGGGCTGCTCTTCTACCGCAAGGACCTGCTCGACAAGATCGGGGCCGAACCGCCCGCGACCTGGGCCGAGATGAAGCAGGACTGCGCCAAGGTGCAACAGCTGCCCGAGGGCAAGGGCATCGATTGCTACGCGGGCCAGTTCGACAAGTACGAGGGCCTCACCGTCAACTTCTCCGAGGCCGTGGCCTCCGCGGGCGGCAGCGTCGTCGACGCGAAGGGCAAGGCGACGGTCGACACCGACGCCGCCAAGAAGGGCCTGCAGTTCCTGGTGGACGGCTTCAAGGACGGCACCATCCCGAAGCAGGCCGCCACCTACGAGGAAGAGGACGGCCGACGCGCCTTCCAGGCGGGCAAGCTGCTCTTCCACCGGCAGTGGCCGTACCAGTGGACGCTGGCCAACGCCAAGGACGGCTCCAGCAAGGTGGCCGGAAAGTTCGCCGTCGCCCCGCTGCCCGGGCTGTCCGGGCCCGGAAGGTCAAGCCTCGGCGGACTCGATCTCGCCATCAGCAAGTTCGCCAAGAACAAGGCGACTGCCCTCGACTTCATCAAGTTCTTCTCCGACGAGGAGAACGCCCGGACCAATCTCAAGGTCACCTCGGCGGCCCCGCCGTACACCGACCTCTACGACGACCCCGCGCTGCGCAAGCAGTTCCCGTACCTCGACACGCTGAAGCAGTCGCTGGCCACCGCGACACCCCGGCCGGTCGTGGTGCACTACGGCGACGCCACCGCCGCCATCCAGGAGAGCGCCGCGGCCGCCCTGAACGGCTCGAAGTCCGTCGACGACGCACTCGCCGACATGCAGAAGAACCTCTCCGCGGCGATCTCCGAGAAGTAGGCGGGTCCCGCTCGTGTCCGTCATCGCCCCGACGCCGGGGCGCACAGCCCCGGCGTCCCGGCCCCCGCGCACCTCGCGCCGGGCCGGGACCGGCCGCCTGGCCGCTGCCCTGCTCTCGCCCACGCTCCTGGTCCTCGCCCTGGTCATCGGCTATCCGGTGGTGGCAGCCGTGCGGCTGTCGTTCCAGGTGTCCACCGAAGGCATCGATCCGCACACCGGCTTCGTGGCGAACACCAGTCACTACGGAACCGGTAACTACGCGACCGTGTTCACGGACGACCGCCTCCTGCGGCCCTGGTGGAACACCACGTCGTTCGCCCTGGCATCGGTCACCCTCGAAGTCCTCATCGGCGTCTCCATGGCCCTCGTGATGCACCGTGCCTTCCGGGGCCGGGCACTGGTCCGCGCGGCCGTGCTGGTGCCCTGGGCCATTCCCACCGCGATATCCGGCATGCTCTGGAAATGGATCTTCAACAGTCAGGGAGTCGCCAACGACCTCCTCGGCACCCAGATCCTGTGGAGCAGCGAGGGGTTCCACGCCTGGCTCTCCGTGGTCGTCGCCGACACCTGGAAGACCGCGCCGTTCATCGGCCTGCTCGTACTCGCCGGGCTGCAGATCATCCCCGGCGAGTTGTACGAGGCGGCCCGTGTCGACGGCGCGTCCGCGTGGCGTGTCTTCTGGCGGATCACCCTGCCCCTGGTCCGCCCGGCCCTCGTGGTCGCCGTCCTGTTCCGGCTGTTGGACGTATTGCGCATGTTCGACCTGCCGTATGTCCTGGTGGGGCCGCGCAAGCACTCGGTCGAGACGCTGTCGATGATCGCTTTCAACGAGATGACCAATCTGCGCTTCGGCTCGGCTGCCGCGTACGCGTCCGTCCTGTTCGTCTACATCGCCGTTGTCGCCCTCGCGTTCGTCAAGCTGTTCGGCGCCGATCTGCTCGGCCGGGGCACCAGGAGTGAGTCATGAGCACGCTGTCCTTCACACGACGTCGGCGGCGCGGTGTGGGCGGAGCCGCGCGGGGCGTGGCCTGGGCCGGGCGCCTGGGCATCGCCGCGATCGTCGCGTACTGCCTCGCACCGTTCTACTGGATGGTGGTGTCCAGCCTGCGCAGGCCTGCCGACCAGTTCTCCAACGCCCCGCTGCCCGCCCCTGCGTCCTTCGACAACTACACGGCCGCCTTCGACCCGCACAACGGCTTCGGCCGGGCGCTCGTCAACAGCCTCGTCGTCGCAGGAGTCACCACCGGAGCCACCCTGGTCGTCGGCATCTTCGCCGGATACGCCCTGGCGCGGCTGCAGTTCCGCGGCAAGACGCTGATCCTGACGCTGATCATCGCAGCGTCGATGTTCCCGCCGATCATCCTGGTCGTCCCGCTGCTTCGACTCTTCACGGACGTCGGATGGATCAACACCTATCAGGCGATGATCGTCCCGAGCATGAGCTTCGCCCTGCCGCTGGCGGTGTGGAACCTCACCGCGTTCTTCCGCCAGATGCCGGCCGAACTGGAGAAGGCCGCCCAGGTCGACGGCTGCACACCGGCGCAGGCCTTTCGCAAGGTCGTGCTCCCGCTGGCCGCGCCGGGAGTCTTCACCACGGCGATCCTCGTCTTCATCAGCGCCTGGAACGAATTCCTCATCGCGGTCAGCGTGGTGAACGACCGTCACATGATGACCGCCAACGTGATCGTGTCCCTCTTCACCGGACAGTACAAGTACGACCAGCCCTTCGGCACGCAGATGGCGGCGGGCGTGGTGGTCACGCTGCCCCTCGTTGCGGCCGTGCTGTTCTTCCAGCGGCGGATCGTCGACGGTCTGACGGCAGGAGGTCTGAAGTAGTTGAGCGCTCCGACCAGCGGCAGCCCTTTTTCGGCCGTCGACGCGTGGGTGCTGGCCACGGACGATCCTGCTTCGCCCGTCGGCTATCACCCCGCCTTCACCGGTAACGGCCGTTTTGCGGCACGGGTCCCGGCGGCGGGCAACGGCTTCGCCGACGCCCCCGTACGGACCCAGTTCCACGTAGCGGGTCTTTACACCGGCCGCGAAGGCACATGGTCCCGTAAGGCGTCACTGCCGGCGTGGTCCACGCTCGATGTGAGCGACGGCAGTGGTTCGTTCAATGCCGCGTTCGTCGACCCGCCCGGGGCGCAGACATCCGTCGTCGAGAGCGAACCGCTGATCGGGGGCGACTGGGCCCCGGTGAGCAGCCCGCGCGCCGGGTCGGCCCGCGGCATCGAACGGTACCGGCAGAGCCTCGATCTGCGCACCGGGGCGATCACCACCGAAGCCCGCTGGAACTCGCCTGCGGGCCGGATGACCGACGTGCGCTACGAGGTGTTCACCGACCGGTCAAGGCCGCACGTGGCCGTTGTCAGCGTGACGGTCACGCCGCACTGGGAGGGCGAACTCGTCATCACCGACGCGCTGGACGAGCGCGCCGGATCGCGCATCCGGACCGTGGAGCGGGGCGGCGACCAAGGGCGGATCTGGACGCTCGTGGAAGCCGAGGGCAGCGGCATCACGGCCGCGCTCGTCTCCGTTGTGCGGGGGCCGGAAGGCGGTGCCGGATCCGCCCACGACGAGCCGGTCCCCGCGCCGGACGGAGGCGCGGCGCAGACGCTCCGCGTCCCCACGTCCCTCGGACGCCCCCTGACATTCACCAAGTACGTGGCCGTGGTGACCTCCCACACAGCGGCCGAGCCGCTGAGCACAGCCCGATTCCATGCCGAAGAGGCCGCCCGCGAGGGCTACGGGCGCCTGGCGGAGGACAACCGGCGTGCCTGGCAACGGGAATGGGAGGCAGACATCGTCGTACGCGGCGATGCTTTGCTGCAACGCCGCGTACGGGCTTCGAAGTTCTACCTCCTCACCAGCGTGCACGAGGACTCTCCCTGGTCGCCGTCGCCCGCCGGGCTGTCCAGTGACGGCTACAACGGCCACGTCTTCTGGGACACCGAGACCTGGATCTGGCCCGCGCTGCTCGCTCAGCATCCGCACATCGCACGCAGCGTTCTCGACTACCGCCTCGCGCGCCTCGACGCGGCCCGCGCCGCCGCGAGCGAGGGAGGCCACCGGGGGGCCCGCTTCCCCTGGGAGAGCGGCCTCACCGGTGAGGAGGACACCCCCGACTGGGCGCCCTTCGGACGCCTCGAACAGCACATCAGCGCCGATGTGGCCCTGGCCTTCTGGCAGTACTGGCTCGCCACCGGCGACAGGCGTTGGCTGCGTTCCGCGGGGCTGCCGGTGCTGAGCGCGATCGCCGACTTCTGGACGAGCCGTGTCACCCCCGATGCCGAGGGCCACTGCCACATCAACGGCGTGATCCCGCCGGACGAGTACGCGGTGGGACCGCACGACGACTCCGTCTACACCAACGTCGCCGCCCGGGAATCCCTGCGCTTCGCTGCCGGTGCGGCAGAGGCCCTCGGCGAGATCGCCGATCCGCGGTGGGCCGCGGTCGCGAACCGCATCGTCGTTCCGTTCGACGAAGTGCGCGGGATTCACCCGGAGTTCGACGGATACGCGGGACGGACGATCAAGCAGGCCGACGTGGTGATGCTCGCCTATCCGTGGGAGAACCCGCAGCCCTCGCAGGTCACACGTGCCGACCTGGAGTACTACGCAGCCCGCACCCACGAGGACGGGCCGTCGATGACGGACTCGGTGCACTCCATCGTGCACGCCGAACTCGGCGACGCCGAGCAAGCCTTCGACTACACCCGGCGCAGCGTCGAACCGTTCGTGAGACCGCCCTTCGAGCAGTTCGCCGAAGCCCGCACGGGAGGTGCCTTCACCTTCCTGACCGGCCACGGGGGCTTCCTGCAGGAGTTCCTGTACGGCTATTCGGGGTTGCGCCGGCGTGCGGACCGGATCGCCCTCGCGCCGATCCTGCCCGCCGAGCTGGAAGGCATCACCCTGCAACGGCTGCGCTGGCGGGACCGTGTCTTCGACGTGGACATCCGGCCCGACGGCACTACGGTGCGGCTGCGCACGGGCGAACCGCTCCCGGTGCAAACGGCGGGCACGTTGCGGCATGTACCGACCGGGGGAGAGCTCACGATCTCCCCGCGGACGCCCTCACGACACATGTGAGGATGCCGCGGCAGGTGCCGGTTCGTCACGGATGCAGAGGGTGCGCGTCCAGCTCGAACAAGGGTGAATCCTTGTGCGGTGTCGAGCTCGCGCGGACCACCAATTCCGGTGTCAGGACCAGGTGCAAGGGCTCCGTGGGTGGCTCACCGTCCGCACCCGAAGTCCGGCCGGTGAGCCGCAGCATCTCCGCCATGACCAGCCGGCCCACCTCCTCGATCGGCTGACGAACGCTGGTCAGCCCGAGCGCCGTGGCCGCGGGGGAATCGTCGAAGCCCACCACGGCGACGTCCCGACCGGGGATCAGCCCGTGGTCGCGCACCGCGTGAAGGGCCCCCACCGCAAGGGTGTCGGTCGCCGCGACGACCGCGGTCGGCGGGCCGGGTCGGTCAAGCAGCTCGGCCATCAGCCGGGTGCCGCTCGACGTCGTGTCTGCACCCCGCACATCGAGGCGGTGGCTCCCCGCGAGCAGACCGTGCCGGTCCATGGCCGTGAGCCAGCCACGTGCCCGGGCATCGCCGACACTGGACCCCTCGGGCCAGCCCAGGAAGCCGATGCGCCGATGCCCTGCGGCGACCAGATGGTCGATGGCGGCGGCGGCGCCCGCCGCGTTGTCGACGTCGGCCCAGCTGTACTGCTCCGTGCTGGTGGCCGTACGACCGAATGCCGTGAACGGCACACCGGCCGCGGTGAGCCGGCTCACCCGCGCGTCGTCCGGCGTGATGTCGTAGAGCACCACGCCGCTCACGGCGCCCGCGCGCCACAGAGTCGTGCACCGCTCGGTCTCCGCGTCGGCATCCGCGGCGGTGAAGAGCAGCACATGATGGTCGCATTGCTGTCCGGCCTCGGCGAGCGCGTGCAGGAACCGGTCCTGGATGGCCGCCACCGTCTCCGCATGCACGGGCAGGATGCGACAGCCGATCATGCGGGGCGAACTCGCCCGCAGGGAGCGCGCCATGTGGTTGGGGTGGTAGCCGAGTTCGGCGATGACCCGGGAGACCCGCTCCCGTGTCTCCGCGCGTACCCGGTCCGGTGCGTTGAGTACGTTGGAGACCGTCTGCCGAGACACGCCCGCCGCCTCGGCGACGTCCGAAATCGTCACGGACTGCGCAGACGCCGGACGTGCGTCGCGGAAACCGGCTGTCACGTTGTCTCCCTCACCCACGCTGGAACCCTCATTTTTATCGTTCATACGGAAGCTGTCGAGGCCAGACGGGCAGACCACAGCCGTGCGGCCCAAGACGGCCGAATGTGACCCAGGGCGTCCTACTGGCGTTCATCGCCTCCGTGAAGTATCCGGACCGCTTCCGCCGGCCCAGGGTCGAGCTGTCAGCCGCCGGCCGGGGTCGGTTCGACGGCGCGATCGAGGCGGGGCGCCCCGCGTTCGACTGCGACGACGCCTGTGCTGGCCATGAGGTGTCCCGTAGCGGATACGTCAAGGCATGTAAAAACGCGCCTGGCTTGGGGCAACCATACGGTCGGAAGCCGAACGCGACGGACGCGTTGTACGCGAAACCTGTGCCGAGATCAGCGTCGTGGAGTCCGCAGCGTCGTAACCGGACTGATTTCGGCTTCAGTTGTTGACGGCGAACATGGATAGGGCTACAACCCCAGAGAGCGCTCTCATGTCTGCTGTTGCTCCATCCCCCACGCACGCCGAACCGGCTTGAGGAGACTCCGCATGCAGAGTTCCGCCAGCGCATTCACCCGCAGACCACCAGCCGGCGCCGCACGCTCACGCGCGGTACTCGGCCTGGTCGTCGCCCTGATCGCCGCCTTCCTCGCAGTCCTCGCACCGTCACCGGCACGCGCCGCCGACCAGTTGCTGTCCCAGGGCAAGCCTGCCACCGCCTCCTCGACCGAGAACGGAACCTTCCCCGCAAGCGCGGCGGTCGACGGCAACATCGGCACCCGTTGGTCCTCGGCCTTCTCCGACCCGCAGTGGCTACGGGTCGACCTCGGGTCCGTCCAGCAGCTCAGCCGCGTCACTCTGAACTGGGAGGCCGCCTACGCGACGGCCTTCCAGATCCAGACCTCCACCGACGCCAACAACTGGACCACCGTCCACTCCACCACCACCGCCACCGGCGGAACCCAGAACATCGCCGTCACCGGCAGCGGCCGTTACGTCCGCATCTACGGCACCGCGCGGGGCACCCCCTACGGCTACTCCCTGTGGGAGTTCCAGGTCTACGGCCCCGGTGGCACCACCACCCCGCCGGACGACTTCTGGGGCAGTACCAGCGACATACCTCCGGCGAGCAACGCCGTCGAGGTGAAGATCCTCAACCGGACCAACGGCAAATACCCCGACAGCCAGGTGTACTGGAGCTTCAACGGCCAGGTGCACTCCATCGCCGAGCAGCCCTATCTCGACATGCCGGCCAACTCCGCCGGCCGCATGTACTTCTATCTCGGATCACCCAACGGCCCGTACTACGACTTCATCGAGTTCACGGTCGGCAACAACGTCTTCAACGGCAACACCACCCGGGTCGACGCCTTCGGCCTGAAGCTGGCCATGCGCCTGCACACCAAGGACGGTTACGACGTCGAGGTCGGCGAGAACCGGCAGACCTTCGCCGAGGACCGCGCCACCACCTTCCAGCGCTTCACCGACGCAGTTCCGGCCCCCTTCAAGGTGCTGGCCCAGACCCAGGCCCCGTACCGGATCATCGCGCCCGGCAGCGACCCGAGCTTCCGCGCGGGCGGTGCCAACGCGAACTACTTCACCGCCTACGCGCAGTCAGTGGGCGTGAACGCGGCCACGTCCGACATCTTCGGCTGCGCCGCCTCACTGGCAGGCAACCCGGACATGTGCGCCGCCCTCAACCGCCACGTCGCCACCCTGCCGGCCTCCCAGCAGTCCGACCCGGCCCAGTTCTACAACGCGGCACCGGCGAACTACTACGCCAAGTTCTGGCACGACAACGCCATCAACCGCCTCGCCTACGGCTTCCCGTATGACGACGTGGCCGGCCAGTCCTCCTTCATCTCCCACGCCAACCCGCAATGGCTCCTGGTCGCCGTCGGCTGGTAGCTGCTCCGGTGGCGCGGACGCCGAACACATGCTGATTGCTTGACCAGAGGGTCCGGCCCGGTCCTACCGACCCGGCCGGACCCTCCTGGCGCCTGCGGTGTGTACGGCGGCGTAGAGCCTCTGCGATCCTCGCGGCGGAGGTGGCGATGCCGGCGGTGCAGAGCCACTCGACCGAACGCGTACGGCCTCAGTGCAGGCGGACTCCGGTAGCTGCCCGGCGGTCATGCGGGACTCGACGACCGGCGGCGGCGGTTCGGCCGGCGGCTGAGGGGAGGGGCGGTTCGGGGCTTCAGAGCCAGCCGTTTCGGCGGAAGGCCCGGTACAGCAGTCCCGCCCCGAGGGCCATCGCGGCCAGCGCGCACGGATAGCCGTAGCGCCAGTCCAGTTCTGGCATGTGGGCGAAGTTCATGCCGTAGATGCCGGCGATCAGGGTGGGGATGGCCAGGATGGCTGCCCATGCGCTGATGCGGCGCATGTCGTCGTTCTGCCGGATGCCCACCTTCGCCAGGTGGGCGTCGAGGACTGAGCCGAGCAGGTCGTCCAGGGCGCGGACTTCGGTGTCGGTGCGAGTGAGGTGGTCGGCGACGTCGCGGAAGTACGGCCCCATCTGCCGCGGCCAGTCGTCATACGGCGCGGTGAACTGCTGCACAACGGGGACCAGAGGTCCGACGGCGTCGCGGAACTCGACCACTTCCCGCTTGAGCGTGTAGATCTGCTCGGTCAGGTCCTCGCGGGCGGGTGAGAACACACACCGTTCCAGGTCGGTGAGGTCCGCACGGACCTGGGCCGCCGCCTGCATATAGGCGTCGACGATCACGTCTATGACCGTGTGCAGGACGCTCACCGGTCCGAGCCGTGCCGATTGCGGGGCGTCTTCCAGCCGGCCGGCCGCCTCCACGGTCGGATCGAGTGCGCCGTGGCGGACGGTCAGCGCGAAGGACGGGCCGAGGAAGATCATCACCTCGCCGGTTTCCACATCAGCGGTTTGCTCGACGAACCACAGCGTCTTCACGGCGACCGACAGCACGTCACCGTAGCGTTCCTGCTTCGGCCTCTGGTGCGCTTGGACGGCGTCCTCGATCGCCAGAGGATGCAGTTGCAGGTACTTGCCCAGCCGCTCCAGGTCGTCCTCGCGGGGGTCGGCCATCCGGATCCAAGCGAACTCGTCGGGCTTGAGCACCGCCAGGCGGTCGAGGCTGTCCTGGCATCCTCCGTCCTCCCTCCGGACGTCGACCTTCTCGCACTCGCCCGTCTGCTCCCGGTAGATCACACACTCCACGCCCTCTCGGGTGCTTCCACCGCCACGTTCCATGCACAGGCAGCGAGCAGCCCCACCAGCCGAACGCCATCTACACCTCGTGGGCACAAAATCTGCACATGGATCGGCTGTTGACCGAGCCCTGGGGGGAACCCGACCGATGCCACCCACCGGGAGGGAACTGGGCTGTGATAGTTGTCGCCGTGTTGCTGCTGCCCGTCCTGGGTGTGCTGCTGTACGCCATGGACCACATCGAGAACCGGTTGTCGGCCGGGCCGAGGACGCCGCGCCGCGCCCGGCGACGTCACCTGTGGCTGGTACACGACGCCGGCGCGTCCGCCGTCGAGAACAGTCCGGCTGGGCCGACCGCTCAGCACATCGATGCGGCCTGACGCTGCCGCACGGCGGTTCACCAGCCAGGTGACCCGCCCCAGCGGGGAAGTAGTTCGTAAACCGGCCCCGTCGACCTGAGCGAGACGGCGAATGACCGCCGGTACCAAGGCGCGCAGGGAGAACGACCACCCACATCTACGCACCACTGAGCCAGCGGACCGGGGTGCGCCTCAGCGGGGACGTTCATGGACCGCGGCTGCATCAACCGTGTGACGAAGTGGGTCTTCGGGGGTACTCGGCGGCCATGAAGCTGCATCTTCCAGGGCGAAAGGAGCACCCCGGCCACGACGAGGCCTCGGAACGTGAGGTCCCGCCGCCCGAGGAGGTGGGCCCCGGGCCCGCGGTCGAGCTGCGCGCACCGGATACGCCGACGCAGTGGCCGAAGAAGGCATGGGGGGCGGTGCTGAAGGGCGGCCTGCGGGAGTTCAAGGACGACGAAATGACCGATCGGGCCGCGGCACTCACGTACTACGGACTGTTGTCGCTGTTCCCGGCTCTGCTGGTCCTGGTGTCCCTGCTCGGTCTCACCGGCAAGTCCACCACGGACTCGGCGCTGAACAACCTCGAGCAGTTCACTCCGGGCTCCGCTCGCGACATCATCACGGCGGCCGTCTCGCAGTTGCAGAACAACGCCGGGATCGGGTCGATCATGGCGGTGGTCGGTGTCGTCCTGGCGGTGTGGTCGGCCTCGGGGTATGTGGCCGTATTCATCCGCGCTGCCAACCGGGTGTACGACATGCCGGAAGGCCGCCCGGTCTGGAAGATCGTCGTCTTCACCGGCGCGCCGGCCCGTCGGGCCGGCACGGCCCTTCGCCTCGTACAACAAGACCTACGGCACCATGGCCGGCGTCATCGTCTTCCTGATCTGGCTGTGGATGAGCAACCCGGCGGTCCTTCTCGGCCTGGAGTTCGACGCCGAGACCGTACGGCAGCGGGCGATCGCCGGCGGTCTGCCGGCGGACAAGGAGCCCTACACCGAGCCGCGCGACACACAGAAGTGGGATGAGGAAGACCTGCGTCGACTGGACGAATCGTGACCGTCGCGCAGCAGGTGACGGACTGATCCCGACAGTCGGGCTGCTTGGCGACGGACGCAAGGCTCGGGATAACCGCAGTCCAAGCGGTTGTTGTCGGGCTGGAGGCTTGTACCTCCCAAGGGAGGGGACCTCCGCTGACGGCGGACGTGGGCGTGCCGTGCGCCACTACGTCGGTGGCGCTCCGCAAGACGATTTGTCGCGCCGGCTGCGCGCCTGCCCTGAACTTCGGCGTTCGGGGTACCCGCGCCCGGTGAATGGGTCGGAGTGCCCGGCCCGTAGAACGAGATGGACGGGAGGTGACCGCCGTGTCGAGCACGCAGCCGCAGTCGCCCGGGACCGACCACAGCCCGCGTACCTCCGGCCAGGAGCCGGTGAGCGAGTTGGTGCAGAGGGCGTCGCAGCAGCTGGCGGAACTGGTGCGCGGTGAAATGCGCCTGGCGCAGGCGGAGATGAAGGAGAAGGCCAAGCGCTTCGGCAAGGGGGGTGGCCTGTTCGGCGGAGCCGGATTGGTCGGCTTCCTTACGCTGCAAGCGCTGGTGGCGACTGTGATCGCCGCGCTGGCGCTCCTGTTGCCGGTGTGGGCCGCGGCTCTGATCGTCACTGCAGTGCTGGGTGTGATCACCGCGGTGATGGCCAGGAGCGGGAAGAAGCGGGTTGCCCAGGCCTCACCGCCTGCACCGGCGCAGACGGTTGAGAACGTGAAGGCCGATGTGGCCGAGATCAAGGAGAGCGTGCACCGATGACCCAACCGCCCCACGACAAGCCCACCGCCGCCGGCACCGAGGAGCTGCGCCAGCAGGTCGAGCAGACCCGCGAGGAGCTCGGCCTGACGGTCGAGGCCCTCGCGGCCAGGACCGATGTCAAGGCACGTGCCCAGGAGAAAGCGACAGCGGTGAGGGAGCAAGTCACCGCCAGGGCAGGCGAGCTGAAGGAGCAGGCTGCGGTCAAGGCCGGGGAGCTGAAGGAAAGGGCAGCGCAGGCCGCCCAGCACCTTGAGGACAAGCTGCCCGCTCCGGTGAAGGACAGGACTGCACAGGCCGTCGGTCAGTCCCGCGCGGTGGCCACCGATCTGTGGCAGCACAAGGCCCCCGAACCGGTGCAGCAGAAGACCGCTCAGGGCGCACGGATGGCGCGGGACAACCGCAACCTGCTGCTGGCGACCGCAGGTGTGGCCCTCACGGCGTGGTTGGTCGGCCGCGGTCGCAAGGGGTGAGCCGTCTCGCGATGCCGTTGTCGTCGGCGGGGCCGCCCTGGGAGTGCGCGTCGCAGAGGCGTACGGCGACGGAGCCGAAGGGGCGCGCAGCCCCTCCGAGATCGCCTCAGTTCCCTCGCCGCCTTCGGTCGCCCCGGCCGACCGGACGAGATCGCAGAGGGTGCCGCCTGGTTCCTGAGCGACCGCGCCGGCTACGTCACCGGCATGACCCTCGGTGTCGACGGCGGCACCGCCCCCTGGCCGCACTGAGTCATCCTGTGCGGCGCCGCCACCTTGGGCCGAGGGCCCGTCGCGCGCACCAGCCGATGCACTTCATACGGCGTTGTCCAGGCCGACGAACAGCTTCTTGATGCGCCACATGTCTTCGGTGTGTCGCAGCGTGCACGTGTAGAAGCCGGTCGATATGACGGTCGGGCTCCCACCTGCGTTCGACGTCAGCATCAGGTAGGCCCACACCACTGCCGTGTCGGTGTCCGCACGGTGGAAGACCATGTTGGTGAGGTTGTGCCTTCGCTGCTCGATTTGTTCTTTCGTCGCACTCCGCACGAGGTCGAGAATCGCCGCGCGTCCTACGAAGGGGCCTTGCTCGACCTCATCGGCGATCGTGGCCGTCCAGGTGGCGTCTTCTGTCAGGATGCCCTCCAACGCCACCAGATCTCCGTGATCCAGGGCGAAGGCGTAGCGGGCCAGGGTCTGCTGGACGGCGAGCCGCTCTGCAGGGTCGAGATCCACCTCGTCCGCAGGTGTTGTCTTGAGGTGGCTGCTTCCCCAGGCGAAAGCCGCAGTTGTCGTCATGTCAAACCTCGCACGTGCTCGGTTGTCGGGTGAAGGATGTGGCGCAGTCAGCAAAAGCGGCCGCGTGGCGTGCGATGAGAGGGCGGAGCGTGCGGCGTGCGGGTCTGCGATCGGCCGCTTGACCGTCAGAACGCCGTAGGGCTGCCGCCGGCGACGGTGGTGTGGTGGCCGGTGATGGACGGGGCGCCGTCGGGCGCCAGGATTGCGACCCTCTCGGCGATTTCCGGCGGCGAGCCGAACCGAATCGACAGAACGGCCTGCTCGGTTCTTCGCTACCAGCATCGCGGTCACTGGCCCGGAGACGCGCCCCAAGGTCTCCGCGTCGGCGTCTCCGCAGCTGCAAGTGCCCCGGGACGAGTGCCGGACGCATCGATGACACGGGTCGTCCCTATGCGACCGTGAGCACGATCTTGCCTTGGATATGTCCTTGGGCGGCGCGTTCGTGCGCCGCCCGGGCGTCCGCCAGCGCAAACGTGCTGTCGATCGCGACGTGCACCGTGCCTGCGTCGAGCAGGCGTCCCAGTTCGGCAAGCTGCGCGCCGTTCGAGCGGACCTGAGTGCCCGAGACCGTGACGCCCAGCTTCGCGATCTCTTCGTCGTCGTATTCGCCGAAGAAGACGGGGAACAGGGCGCCGCCGCGCTTGAGTGTGCGCAGGAAGTGTTTGCTGTCGCGGCCACCGACGGCGTCGAGAACAAGATCGATGTTGTGTACGACTTCCTCGGGACGAACCTTGGTGTAGTCGACGAACTCGTCGGCGCCCAGCTCGTGCAGGAACGACTCGTGCGCGCCCGATGCCACCGCGATGACATGCGCGTCCTTCCACTTCGCCAGCTGCACCGCGAAGTGCCCCACGCCGCCCGCGGCGCCGTTGACGAGCACCGTCGTGTCCGCGGCGAGGGCCACCGGACGATGCTGCGACGCCTGGAACGGCGACGGGTGATCGTGTCCGAGTTCGATCAGGAACTGCCACGCCGTCAGCAGGGCCATGGGTGCCCCGGCGGCGTGTACGTGATCGATGCCGGCCGGCTTGTGTGCGAGGTCCGACGCGGGCGCGGCCACGTACTCGGCGTATGCGCTGCCGTCGAAGCTGGGAAAGCGAAGGAGACCGAAGACCTCGTCACCGACGGAGAAGCCCTCCACATCCGCGGCGACGGCGTCGACGACCCCTGACACATCCGTCCCCGGGATCACGGGCAAGTGGAAGTTCGGCCTCGTCTCCGGAGGTATGTTGGTCAGCCCGTCGCGCAGGTACCAGTCCGGGGGATTGATGCCGACCGCGTGTACGCGGACAAGTACCTCGCCCGGCCCCGGCTCGGGAATCGGCACCTCGTCGTAGCGCAGAACCTCAGGGCCGCCGTGTGCATGGATCCGGACTGCCCTCATCGTGTGTGTCGGCATCGTTTTCTCCTGCCCGCGCTGCGGGATACGCTGATCTGGACCAGCGATCCACATAAATGGACCACTGATCCGAATATATGGACCACTGATCCGGATAGTCAAGAGGGACACATGAGGGCCGACGCCAGGAAGAACCGCGACCACCTGCTCGCTGTAGCGGACACCGCCATCACCGAGCAAGGGGTGGACGTGTCACTGCGCGACATCGCGCGCCGGGCCGACGTCGGGCTTGCGACCCTGCTGCGTCACTTCCCGACACGCGAGGCACTGCTCGACGCCCTGCTCCGCACGAGCTTCGACGACCTGACGGCACAGGCGAGCGCGCTCGAGACATCGGGCTCGCCCGAGTTTGCTCTCGTTACGTGGTTGCGCGACTGCGTGGCGTGGACAACCGAGTACCGTGGCGTGACCGTGTTGATGGCAGCCGCCATCGAGGACACCGAATCCGCGCTCCACGCTTCGTGCGTCACCCTGCGCGCAGCCGGTGCGCGGCTGCTCACCCGCGCCCAGGCCGCGGGCATGGCGCGGAGCGACATCGATGGCGCCGATCTGTTTGCGCTGGTGGCCATGCTTGCTTGGCTCGGCGATCAACCCTCGCTGGCACCGCGCGCCGATCACCTCTTCGAGGTCGTCGTGAGCGCGATCCTGGCGGGCGAAGGGGGCAGCGATTCCGAGGCCGAACGCCCGCTTCGGGCCCGTAGCTGACATCGGACACGTGGACCCGGCCGCGCGCCCGCCAGGGGGCAACGCCAAGTTCGCCCTTGATCGCTTGCGGTTGCGGCAGCGGCACGGCAGACGGTGGAGGCTTCCGGACGCCCGGGGCCGGTTACAGGCAGGCGGTCTCCCGAGCCGACCGGGTGGGCCTACTCGGTTTCCACGGGGCCGGGCAGGAGGCCCCCCACCGTTCGCTCCAGTTCCCCGATGCGGTCGGCGAGGCCGTCGGTGTCGGCTTCCGTCCGGTTGCGCAGCAGCAGTTCGATCTGGGTCAGTCGCTCGGTGATGTCCGTGAGTCGATCGGTGTCGGCCGCCACTGCGCGCAGGGCCAACTGGCGGTTCTTGCGGTGCAGATCGAGAAAAACGCTGATCTTGGTGCGCAGTACCCAGGGGTCGATGGGCTTGGTGATGAAGTCGGCGGCGCCGATGGCGTATCCCCGGTAGGCGTAGTCCGTACCAGCCTCGGTTCCGGTCACCAGGATGATGGGCACGTCCTTGGTCTGGTCGAGACGCTTGATGTTGGCAGCCGTCTCGAAGCCGTCCATGTCGGGCATCCGGACGTCCAGGAGAACCACCGCGAACTCCTGGCGCAGCATGGCCTTGAGTGCTTGCTCACCCGACCGTGCGCGCACGAGGCGCTGGTGCAGAGGGCCGAGTACGGCCTCGAACGCGACGAGGTTCTCCTCCATGTCGTCCACGATGAGGATGCTGCACTGGTCGGCCGGATTGATGCTCATGATGCGTCCCTCGGTGGGTCGTCGGTACGGTCGTCCGTGGCCTCCGGTTCATCGTCGGCACCGGGATCCCGCGCCGACTGCGGGGCGTCGTCCTGCGGGTCGAACAGATCACAGATGACGGACAGCAGGCGGTCGACGTTCACCGGCTTGGTTACGTAGTCGTCGGCACCGCTGTTGATCGCCTTGTCACGGTCTCCGGGCATCGCCTTGGCGGTGATCGCGATGATCGGCAGATGGGAGAGACGTGGCGTGTTCCTGATGCAATGGATGGTCTCGTATCCATCCATCTCGGGCATCATGATGTCCATGAGGACCAGGGACACCTCAGGAGACCTTTCCAGGACCTCGAGGCCTTCCCGGCCGTTCTCCGCGTACTTCACGGTGATGCCGACCCGTCCCAGCACATGGGTCAGGGCGAAGACGTTGCGGATGTCGTCGTCGACGATGAGGATGTGACGACCCCCGAGGACGCGGCCCGGGCGTCCGCTGAGCCATTCCTTGAGCCGGTTCGTCTTGGGCCAGGAGTCCTCGCGTCCGTCGAGGGCTGCGGTGACGCCCAATCCCGCCAGGTCTTCTGCGAGGGGCTCCGGAACCGGCAAACCGGCGTCGATGTCCTCCGCACGATCGAGGGCCTTCTCGGTCGATGTGTCGTCGTCGGTGACCGCCGCTTCTGCCCGGGCTTCTGCGGGGAGCACCGGCGTGACGCCGGCAGCACGCAGTTCCGTCAGGGCCTGCGTGGCGGCGGCGCCGGGGTAGTGCGAGGGGACGTACAGGGTGAATCGGGAGCCCGCGCCCGGCTCGCTCTCGGCGACGATCTTGCCGCCGAGCATCCCGGCGATCTCCCGGCTGATCGACAGGCCCAGTCCGGTGCCGCCGTACTTGCGGTTGGTGGTGCCCTCGGACTGCTGGAACGCTTCGAAGATGATCGGAAGCTTCTCGGGCGCGATGCCGATCCCGGTGTCCTTCACGGAGAACGCGACGACGGCTTCCGCGTCCCTGAGGGTCTCCTCGCTGAACTGCTCGGTCGGCACCCGGGTGACACGAAGCTCCACACTGCCCGAGTGAGTGAACTTCACCGCGTTGGACAGCAGGTTGCGCAGGATCTGCTGCAGCCTCTGCTCGTCGGAGTACAACTCGGCCGGCACGTCCTCGCCGACCCCGATCTCGAAGCCCAGACCGCGGTCGATGGTCATCGGCCGGAAGGTGGCATGAACGTAGTCGAGCAACTTGATCAGTGGCAGTGTCTTGGGACGTACATCCATGCGTCCGGCCTCGATCTTCGACAGGTCGAGGATGTCGCTGATCAGCTGGAGCAGGTCCGAGCCCGAGCGGTGGATGGTGGTCGCGAACTGCACTTCCTGGTCGTTGAGATGCCCGTCCGGGTTGTCGGCGAGCAGCCTGGCCAGGATCAGCAGCGAGTTGAGCGGCGTACGCAGCTCATGGGACATGTTCGCGAGGAACTCGGACTTGTACTGCGAGGCGGTGGCGAGCAGTGCGGCCTTCTCCTCCAGCTCCGCGTTGGAGCGCTGGAGCTCGTCCGACCGTTCACGCAACTCGGAGGTGAGCCGTTGGGACTCCGACAGCAGTGACTCCGTACGGGAGTTGGCGATGATCGTGTTGATCGACACGCCGATCGTGTTGGCGAACTGGTCGATGAAGGCCAGGTGCACATCGCTGAACTTGCTGAGTGAAGCCAGCTCGATCACTCCGAGCACCTGGTCCTCGAACAGGATGGGGATGATGACGATGCTGGCCGGACGGGCCGTGCCCAGTCCGGAGTTGATGGTGATGTAGTCGGGGGGCACGTCCGTGATGGAGATGCGCTGCTGCTCCTGCGCAGCCTGAGCGATCAGTCCGCGCCCCGGGGTGCCGGTGCCGGGCAGTGGACTGCCTCCGCCGGGCTGGTCGGTGCCGTACCCGGCGATGAACTGCAGGCCCTCCCCGGGAGGTGCACCTGCCTCGGAGAGGAAGAACGCGCCGTACTGCGCGTTCACCAGTGGGGTCAGCTCCCGCAGGATCAGGTCGGCGACCTCCACCAGGTCGCGGTGGCCCTGCATCAGCGCGGCCATACGGGTGAGGTTCGACTCCAGCCAGTCCTTGGCCCGGGTGGTCTCGCGGAGGTTGGAGACCATGAGGTTGATGTTGTTCTTCAGTTCGGCGACCTCGCCCTGTGCCTCGACCGTGATCGAGCGGGACATGTCGCCCTGGGTGACCGCGGAGGCGACCTCGGCGATCGCGCGGACCTGGGTCGTGAGGTTGAGGGCCAGTTCGTTGACGTTGGTCGTCAGGCGCTTCCAGGTGCCGTAGACGCCCTCGACGCGTGCCTGGCCGCCGAGCTGGCCTTCGCTGCCGACCTCGCGGGCCACGCGGGTGACCTCGGAGGAGAAGGACGAGAGGGTGTCGACCATCGTGTTGATGGTGGTCTTCAGCTCCAGGATCTCTCCGCGGGCGTCCACGTCGATCTTCTTCGACAGGTCGCCCTGGGCGACGGCGGTGGCGACCTGGGCGATGTTGCGGACCTGGGAAGTGAGGTTGTCCGCCATGTAGTTGACGTTGTCGGTGAGGTCCTTCCAGACCCCGCTGACGCCGCGCACCTGCGCACGGCCGCCCAGCCGCCCCTCGGTTCCGACCTCGCGGGCCACGCGGGTGACCTCGTCTGCGAAGGCCCGCAGCTGTTCCACCATGGTGTTGACGGTGTCCTTGAGCTCGAGGATCTCACCGCGGGCGTCGACGGTGATCTTCTTGGAGAGGTCGCCGTTTGCGACCGATGTGGTCACCTGGGCGATGTTGCGGACCTGCGAGGTCAGGTTCGACGCCATGAAGTTGACGTTGTCCGTCAACTCCTTCCACACGCCCGAGACACCGCGCACCTGGGCCTGCCCGCCCAGGTTGCCCTCGGTGCCGACCTCGCGGGCGACCCGGGTCACCTCGTCGGCGAACGCGGAGAGCTGGTCGACCATCGTGTTGATGGTCGACTTCAGCTCCAGGATCTCGCCCTTCGCCTCGACCGTGATCGTCTTGCCGAGGTCGCCCTGGGCGACGGCGGTGGCGACTTGGGCGATGTTGCGGACCTGCGAGGTCAGGTTGTCCGCCATGAAGTTGACGTTCTCCGTCAGGTCCTTCCACACCCCCGACACGCCCCGGACCTGGGCCCGGCCGCCGAGCCGTCCCTCGGTGCCGACCTCGCGGGCGACCCGGGTCACCTCGTCGGCGAACGCGGAGAGCTGGTCGACCATCGTGTTCACGGTGCTCTTGAGCTGAAGGATCTCGCCCCGGGCATCCACCGTGATCTTCTGGCTGAGGTCGCCGTTGGCGACCGCCGTGGTGACCTGGGCGATGTTGCGGACCTGCGAGGTCAGGTTCGAGGCCATGAAGTTGACGTTGTCGGTGAGGTCCTTCCAGACCCCGGATACCCCCGGTACCTGCGCCCGTCCGCCGAGCTGGCCTTCCGTGCCGACCTCGCGGGACACCCTCGTCACTTCGTCCGCGAACGCACGCAACTGGTCGACCATCGTGTTCACGGTGAGCTTCAGCTCCAGCAGCTCGCCACCCGCCTCGACGGTGACCTGTCGCGTCAGATCGCCGCGAGCGACCGCAGTGGTCACCATCGCGATGTCGCGCACCTGCGCGGTCAGCCGGGAGCCCATGGTGTTGACGGCCTCGGTCACATAGCGCCAGTCGCCGGCCAGCCCCTGCACCGTGGCACGCCCGCCGAGGCGGCCCTCGATGCCTTCCCGGGCGACGCGGTTCAGCTCGCCGGTGAACAGCGACAGCTGCTCCACCATGCGGTTCGCCCCACGTCCCAGGCGCCGTAGATCACCGCGGAGCTGGCGCTTGCCGTCGTGCAATTCGGCCCGCTGGGTCAGATCGCCGTCCGCCACGGCATTGAGTACGCGGGTGGCATTGACGACCGGGACAGCCAGTGCTTCCAGCAGAGTGTTGGCCGCCTCCACACTCGCGGTCCACCCTCCCTGCCCGGGACTGGCCGCCAGGCGCTCATCGAGCCGTCCCTGCCGGACCACTTCCCGGCGCACCCTGTCCAGCTCCGAGGCCAGGTGGGCATTTCGCGTGACGATCTGGTTGAACACCCCCGCCATTTCGGCGAGGACCCCCTCAGGGAGTTTCCCGGCACGGACGGTGAAATCGCCGTCACACAGGGAATTCATGGCTGCGAGCAGCGGGCGCAATTCGGCTACGCGTATCCACTCGCCGTCCCGAGCGGGGGCGGGCGGTGCGGCCTCGGGTTTGGTCTCAGTGGGCTGCTCCCGGAGCTCGGGCCCAAGATGAGCGAGATCAGGGTGGGTGGCAGATTCCATGGCAACCCACTTCCAGGCAGACGATTACCTCCCGTTTAGACTACATTCGTCTTATATGCCTCGATAGCGAGCTTGATCTGGAGTCGCCAGTGAGGTCGTCCCCTGATCCACGTCTGGCCGTCGCACGGATGCGCATTCCTGCCAACGAGCTAGCGGCCTCGGCAGCACGCAAATTTGTGCGCGCCGTACTCGCCGAGCGGACCGCTCTGCAGTTCCCCGGGGCGCCGACCGTCAACGACCGGCTGGTGGATGACGCCGTCCTGCTCGCCGACGAACTGGTGACCAGCGCCGTTACGCACACGGGTTACGAGGTCGAGGTGGCATGCCGCCTGGAAGCGGGCCACTGCTCCCTGGCCGACTTCTCCGAGGGCGCCACCGGGCGTGTGGGCCTTGTGGTCGAAGTGCTGGAGCACGACCCCTCTGCTCCCCCCGGCGACCCGGCCTCCGCCTCCTCTGGCGAAGGAATGAGCGTGCAAAGCCACGTACGAGGCTATGGCCGGCAGCTCGTGCGATCGCTCGCCGAGTCGTGGGGCGTGACATACCGGTGCTCGGGGAAGGCCGCCTGGTTCCGTCTGGAGTGCGCCCTGGCGAGCCCGCTCGCCACCATGGGTCAGACGGACATCGAGTCCCTCACCGAGGCCGTCCGGCGCGAGCCGTCGGCCTTCGAGCCCCTTTCGGCCGGACCGCCCCCCGACCGCCGGGCCCGCAGCACCGACTGGGCAGAGCGCGAGGGCCAGTCGTTCCTCGCCGAGGCCGGAGAACTTCTGGCCGGGCAGTTGGACGAGGACATGGTCGCCGCGCTCGCCGGGCAATTGCTGGTCCCCCGGCTTGCCGACTGGTGCGCTGTCTGGCTGACCACGGAGACCGACGACATTCGGATGTCCCATGTCTGGCACTCGGACGAACGCCGGATCCGCGAGCTGCGCCGGTCGCTGGAGAAGGAACGCCCGCCCATCCGGCTGAGCACCACCGGTGTCCCATGGCCGTGGCCCGACTGTCTGGGCACCGAGAACGCGGCCGGTTCGGCTTTGGCGTTTCCACTGGTGGTGGGAGGGCGCTGCCAGGGCGCTCTGCTGATCGGCCGGGCAGGTCGGACCCGGATGACCGACGCCGTCGTACGACTCGTCGAGGACGTGGCCCGGCGCGTCGCCCAGGCGGTCGTCACGGCGCGCCACTACACCCGGCAGGCGAGCATCAGCCGGACCCTCCAGCGCGGTCAGCTCCCCACCTGCCTCGCCCCGATTCCGGGCGTGGACACGGCGCTCGTCTACGAGCCCTGGGGCGAGGGGCAGACCGTGGGCGGTGACTTCTACGACCTGTTCCCGCTGGGAGAGCGGCGGTGGTGCTTCCTGCTCGGCGACGTGTGCGGCCACGACCTGGAAGCGATGTCGGTCACCGGCCTGGCACGGCACCTCGTACGACTGCTGGCGCGCGAGGGCCACGGCATCGAGTCCTTGCTGAACCGGCTGAACCTGGCCATGGCAGAGGAGGCCGCCGAAGCCGTGACGTATCGCGGCGAGCGGGAGGGATCACGGTTCCTGAGCCTCCTGTACGGGGAGCTGGAACCCGATCTGGCCGCAGGTGGCGCGCGCTGCACGATAGCGAGCGCCGGGCACCCGCCCCCGCTGCGGCTGGCGACCGACGGCTCGGTCACACCGGCCACGAACCCGCAGATGCTGCTCGGCGTCGATGAGCACGCGGAGTTCCGCGCCAACACCTTCACCTTCGCACCGGGCGAGACGCTGCTGTGCGTGACCGACGGAGTCACCGAACGCCGCAGGGGATCACGGCAGCTGGACGACAACGACGGCCTGGCGGAGGTCCTGCGGGGATGCATGGGACTGGGCGCGAAGGCGGTGGCGGAACGGGTCAGGCAGGCCGCGCACGACTTCAGCACCGAGCCCCTGGGCGACGATCTGGCCGTGCTGGTCCTGGAGGCCGTGCCCGTGCTGAGGAGTGCGGGGTTCAGAAGGGCGACGTCGTTGCGCGAGGATCGGGCCTGTTGATGTCAGGAGGCCTTTTACAGGGGGCGACTGAGTCGATTACGGGGTGGCGCCCCGCTCAGCGGGCACGCACATACCCGAAGTCGCCGTCCCGGATGCGCGCACATACCGCCGGGATTGTGTAGAAGGAACGTTCCATATAATGGGTATGTGTCAAAGCCAACGTCTGCATCGGGTCGCCGCTCGGAAGCGCGTGAGCGGCTGTTGAACACCGCGAGCCGGCTCTTCTACACCGAGGGCATCCGGGCCGTCGGCGTCGACCGGGTCATGGCGGAAGCGGATGTCGCCCGGGGGACCTTCTACCGGCACTTCGAGGGCAAGGACGATCTCGTACGGGCCTACCTCGAGGCAACCGATCAGCAGATCCGCGCCCGCATCGCCGCCGCCCAGAAGGAGATCGACGACCCGGCGGTCTTCCTGCAGGCCGTCGCCCAGGGCGTTGGGGAGGAACTGTGCGGTGTGGGCTTCCGCGGTTGCCCGTTCATCAACGCCGCCGCCGAATACCCGGACCAGGACAGTGCCATCCATCAGGCGGTGCTGACGCACCGCTCCTGGTTCCATCAAGTGCTGCGGGACGCCTTCGCACAGACGGGCGCGGCCGACGCCGTGCGGTCGGCGGACGTCATGGTGGCGCTGCGGGACGGCGCCATGGTGGCCGGCTATCTCAGCGATCCGCAGAAGGCGAACGACACCCTGGTGCACGGCGTCGCATCCCTCGTGGCCGCGGGCTGAATACGGGCGCTTCGCCCTCGGAACCGGAGGCCGGCCCCGCGTCATGGGTCCGGCCTCCGCCCCGTTGAGCAGTCGGGCGGAGGCCGGTGGGAAGTGATGTCACTTGGCGGTCGCGGCGCGCTCCACGAGCTTCGTCACCGTGCCGGGGTTGGTCAACTGGACGCCGTGGGGGGCGTCGATCTCGGTGGTGTGGGCGTGGGCGCGCGATGCCATGAACCGTTCGGCGGCGGCAGGGATGGCATGGTCGGCGCGGGCGACGAGGTACCAGGAGGGAATGGTCTTCCAGGCAGGCGTGCCGGAGGGCTCGCCCAGGCCCTCTGCGCTGGCGGGGCGCTGGGTGGCGGAGAGTTCGGCGGCCTCGGCCTTGCCGAGCCGGTTGCTGAGGAAGACGTCGCGGAATTTGTCGGACTTCAGGTACAGGTCGGTGCCCGTGCTGCCGTCGGGCTGAGTGAACGGAACGGCGTTGAGAGCCGTGGGTACCGGCGCGTCGGGGTCGTCGCTGAGGTGGCTGCCCGGGAACTTCACGCTGAGAGCCGTGGCGCTCTCGCCCTTGTCGGGTGCGAAGGCGGCGATGTAGACGAGCGCCTTGACGTTCGGGTTGCCGGTGGCGGCGTTGGTGATGACCGCGCCACCGTACGAGTGGCCGACCAGGATGATCGGGCCGTGGATCGACTTGAGGTAGTCGGCGAGGTAGGCGGAGTCACTGGTGAGACCGCGCAGCGGGTTGGCCGGTGCAGTGACCGGATAACCGTCGGCCTGAAGTCGCTTGACGACACCACTCCATCCGGCCGAGTCGGCCCAGGCGCCGTGGACGAGGACGACGGTCGGCTTGGCTGCGGTGTGGTGGCCGGCGTGGTGGGTCGGGTCGGCTGAGGCGGTCGTGGCGAGGCCTGCGGCGAGTGCGAGGCCGGTGGCACCGAGCACGGCAAGTCGGACGGGGCGTTTGAACACCGGGATTCTCCTTGGATCGTTGGGCGACGGACGGCTGGTGCTGTCCGTCGAAGGTGGGCGCGGGGCGGTATCGGTCACGGGAGGGGGAACCGCCCCGTGCAGTTCGAGGGCGGCAGCGCGGACAGTGGTCGGTCAGGTACGGCTGTGGCGCGTCGCCCAGTCGAGGGCGTGGTCGGCGACTTCTTCCCATCCGTTCTGACCGACGATGAAGTGCGAGCGGCCGGGGAACTCGTGGTATTCGGTGACGGCCGGGGACTTCCGGTAGAGGCGCCAGTTGGCCTTGTTGACCTTCGGCGGCACGATGTGGTCCTTCTCGCCGGCGATCAACAGCAGGGGAGCACGCCGCGGGTTGCGGGCGTCGATCTTCGTGACGGCTCGGGGGTTGAAATTGGCGAACGCCCCCTGGAAGAGCACACGGGCCGATCCCGGCACCTGGTAGCGCTCATGGACGGCGGCGGACTCCTCCTCACTGAGGGTGTTGGCGAAGGCGTAGTGGAACTGCCGCGGTGTCAGGGCGATGGCCTTGTTCCTGTTGGCGGGGTTGCCCAGGACCGGCCAGGCCGATTTCAGCGTCGAGTACGGCAACGGAAGGACCCCCTTGACGGGTGCCGAGTCGATGGCCACACCGGCACTGCCGAGGCCGCGGTCCAGCAGGATCTGCGTGATGGCCCCGCCGAAGGAGTGCCCGATGATGACGGGCGCCTCATCCAGGCTGCGGACGACCTCCTCGTAGCGGGCGATCACTTCACCCAGACCCACCCCGGCGATACGGGAGGGGTTGCGCCGCATCTCCTCGACCTCGCCGTCGAGCCCGGGCCAGGCGGGTGCGATGACCCGATGTCCCTGCGCCTGTTAGCGCTCGGTCCATCGCTCCCAGCTGCGCGGGGTCATCCAGAGCCCGTGGATCAGCACGACAGTGCGGGCGGGTGAGGTGCCAGTCATCGCCACTCCGTTAGATAGAACGTTCTGTTCACTTGGAACGATATGGGGGACTCGTTGCCCGGGGCAAGCGAGCCGGGGGACGGCTGCGTCACATTCGAGGGCGCCGGGCACACGGCCGCGCGCGGTGCCGGAGCCGGCCCGGCGTGGATGGAGGGCGGATGTGCTCTGGCGGACCGGGGCCACCGAGCTTCCTGAGCCGATGGGCAATGGTGCGCGGGCGCCCCGGGGATTCCGCCCGTGGCGCACGCGGGAGCGTGCAGCGCGCGCCGCAGCGCATGGCATGCCGCTACTCGGAGCGGGGGAGTGGTCCAGTTCCGCGATCGGCCCTCGCCGGTGCCGCCGCTCCCGGGCGGTCCGAACCGACTACCTGGCGAAGCGGCTGAGCGCGAAAGGCGTGAGGTCGAGGGTGGAGGTGCCGTCCGTGACCGATTCGGCGAGCGCCTCGCCGATCGCCGCGGAGTGCTTGAAGCCGTGGCCCGAGCAGGGGGAGGCGATCAGTACCCGCTCACGGCCCGGCAGGCGGTCGATGACAAAAGCCTCGTCCGGTGTGACGGTGTACATACACACTTCCGAGCGCGCGGCGCGAGCGGACATCTGCGGCAGCCGACCGTCGATCATGGTCCGGTGGAAGGCAGCCGCCTCCCCGGGAGCGACGCTGCGATCGAGCCGGTCCGGGCCGGGCGTGCGGTGATCGAGTTGCCCGGTGGCCACCTTGAGCGTCGCGCCGTCGACGGACGGGAACCCGTAGAAGTACTCCTCCGGACGGCTCACCCCTTCCCAGATGTAGGTGGGAAGACGCTCGGGGGCGAAGTCCTGCCCGGAGCCCTCGAGCTCGAACCAGTGCAGGACCTGGCGGTAGACACCGAAGAGCGCGGCGAGGCCGGGATCGTCGAGTAGGCCCGCCAGCCAGCCACCCGCGCACAGCACGACCTGGTCGGCGGTGTACGTGGCCGCGTCGGTGCGGACGGTGACGGCCGACCCCGTGGCCTCGACCCCGAGGACCCGTTCCCCGCGACGAAGCTGGGCGCCGTACCGCTCCGCCAGGTCCAGTTGCGCGCCGATCGCCGCCTCGGGCCGGACGAAACCGCCGCCGGGCTCCAGCAGACCCACGCGGCTGGCCTCCACACGGAACTGCGGGAACCGGTCCCGCAACGCGGCCGCGTCCAGGAGTTCGTAGTCGATGCCGAAGGCGGCCGCAGCCCTTTCGTGGACGGCGAAAGCGCCCGGGGCGACGGCAAGGTCGGACAGGCTCAGTACGCCGCACTCGGTGAGCACCGAGGCTCCGGCCTCCGCCTCGATCCGCCGCCACCACTCGTGGGAGCGCACCGCCAGTGGCACGTACTCCGTGCCCTCCAGGGTCAACCGGCGGGTGATCCGCGTCTCGCCGTGACTGGAGCCGAACGAGTGCGGCGGGCTGTGGCGGTCGATACCCAGCACCTCTACACCGCGACGCGCAAGCTGATGGATCGTGGCGCTGCCCATGGCCCCCAGGCCGACCACGATCACGTCCATGTCGCACTGCCTCCGGCGCTCGCTCCCCAGCCTTGCGTTCACCCTACACATCGGGGTCAACGGCAAGATCGGCGACGGTGCGGGCTTTGATCAGCCGCTCCGGACGCGGGCAATGGAGGGTCGTCGAGGGCGTGGGAGCCGTTCGCGCGCGGATCGGCGGGCGCCACCGCCCCGGCCACGATCTGCTCGTGGTCCGGGGCGGTGGGGACGGCCGCCGTCACCGAAATCGGCGGCAAGCACGGGTGCTCGCCGCGGGACGGGTCAGCCGGTGATGCTGGCCCGGCCCGTCTCCAGGTGACCGGTGAACCGCTGGGACCAGCCGTGGTCGCAGTCGGCCGTGACGGTCACGTCGTACCAGCCGTTGCTGATCTCCAGCGCATCGACGGCCCACGCCTCGCTGCTGCGGGAGGCCACCCGCACCTTCTTCGGTGCGCCGGAGATGTAGTGGTTGTGGGTGATGGTGAACGTCACCGGCTTGTGGCCGTTGTTCCGCAGCGACAGCTTCAGCTTCGGGTGCGCAGTCGACCGGCCCTCGTAGTAGCTCGCCACGACGACGAGGTCCTTGCCGGCGCTGCCCGCGTCACCGATGAAACGGCGCAGGAACCGGTTCGGGCCCGTGATGGTGAGGTCGTACGCGGTGTCGCTCTCGGAGGAGCCCACCGGGCCGACGCCGTTGACCGTGCCCTTGGCCTCGACGGTGTACTGACCCGGGAACTTGGCCGGGTACTCGGCCAGCGTCGGAAGGCCGCCCAGGTTGTTGTAGACGGCGAAGTGGCTCGCCTTGGTGACGAACTGAGCCTCGTTGGAGAACTCCAGCTTGGCCGTGCCGTGGGCGAACCCGGTCAGGTTGGCGTTCGGCTGGTACGGCAGCGGGCGGGCCGGCTTGGTGCCCTTCTCCTGCGTGGGCATCGTGTTGTCGCCCGGCAGCGGGGTGTAGCGGGTCTCGGGGATCAGATCTCCGGTGTCGGGCAGGTGGGGCAGCCCGTAGACCGGTGAGGTGAAGTCGAAGGCGCCGGTGAGGTCACCGCAGACCTTGCGGCGCCACTTGCTGATGTTGGGGCTGACGGCCGGCTTGCCGATCGCGGTGGTCCACTTCTCCATGAACTGGATCACCGAGGTGTGGTCGGAGACCTCGGAGGTGACCCAACCGCCACGGGTCCACGGCGATATGAGGACCAGCGGCACGCGGAAGCCGAGACCGACCGGCAGCGGCTCCGTCACTCCGTACTGGCTCATGGTGCCGGCGACGAACTCGTCCTCCTCGCCCGGCGCCGGCAGCGGCGGCGGGACGTGGTCGAACTGGCCGTCGTTCTCGTCGTAGTTGATGACCACCAGGGTCGAGTTGAAGACCTCCGGGTCAGCGTTCAGCGCCTCGAGAACGCCGCGCAGGAAGTACGCGCCGTTGCTCGGGGAGGTGACGGGGTGCTCCGAGAAGAACTGGTTGTTGACGACCCAGCTGACCTGCGGCAGCGTGCCGTTCACCACGTCCTGGCGGATCGCGGCGTTGATGTTGTCGGCGTTGCCCGCGAGGCCGGTGGCCGGCTCGGGGACGTTCTTGACACCGTTGTCGTAGTAGACGTTGCCCGGAGCTGCCGTGCCGCCCTGGCTCGGATCGAGCTTGGCGAAGGTGTTGAAGTACTCCAGGCCGTTGTCGCCGTAGTCGTCGGCGCACTGGTAGACCCGCCAGCTGACGCCCGCATGCTGGAGCGTCTCGGCGTAGGACTCCCAGGGCAGGAACTTGCCGAGCTCGTCACCGCCGTCGTTGGCCGTGAAGGTGCCGTGCTTCTTGGCGGCGTTGATCGTGCCGCTCCACAGGTAGGTGCGGTTCGGACCGGTCGCACTGAGCACCGAGCAGTGGTACGCGTCACCGACCGTGTAGGCGTCGGCGAGGGCGTAGTGGAACGGAAGGTCCTTGCGGTCCAGGTAACCGAGCGTGGTCGGGCCGCCCTTGGCGTAGTACCAGCCGTTCATCAGGCCGCCGTACCAGGCACCGTGCTGGTCGGTCCAACCGTGACTGGTGCCGCCGTAGTTGGCCGCACCCATCTCCGGGCTCGGCGGTGTGGCGCCGTCCCAGGACTTCGCACCGCTCAGCCGCCACGGGTACTGCGTCTCGGAACCCTCGGTCAAGGTCTTCGGCTGCTCCCAGACGGACTTGCCGCCGGGAAGCTGGATCGTCGCGTGGTCGCCGAAGCCGCGCACACCCTTGAGCGCACCGAAGTAGTGGTCGAAGCTGCGGTTCTCCTGCATGATCACGACGATGTGCTTGATGTCGCGGATGTCACCGTGCTTGGGGCCGTGATGACCGTGCTCGTGGCCGTGCTCGGGGCTCGCGGCGGCGACGCCGGGCATCGCGGCACCCATGGCGGCCGCACCGGTGACGGTGGCGGCGGTGCCCAGGAATTTTCTACGGGACAGTGCGGACATTCTCGATTCCTCCAGATCCGGTGGCAATCGAGACACTGGTGGCGCGATCTTGCGGTAGGGCGTCCGGAATCCGACATCCGAGTAGCTGGACGCCCAAGAACGACTGTGTGTTACACAGACTTCTCGACGAGCCGGGCGCATGCCGAGGGGCCCTCTGCGGTCCGCATGGCCCCCGGCCGGTCCTGATCGGGGCTGTGTGGTGTGGTGAGCGCGAGAGCGGATTGTCCGCCGGTGAGAAGCGGAGGCTCGCCAAGGCCCGGCAGAAGTCATCCACTCCGTTGTTCCAGCGCCGTATGGACAGCCTCGCCAACCAGGCCCGCACCGTGTCCCGCCTGCTGTCCGTACGGGCCGTGTCGATCGCCGTGATGGTCGGCCCGCTGCAGAGCGGCATGCATATCCGCCTCAACACCATTCGGATCGTTTCGGCCGAGGACCTGTGCGACGTCCTCCGCCTCCTCGACCGCCAGTACCTCCCGCACGGGGGACAGGCTCGGCTCGTCGATACCGCGACCCGCCTGCTGCCGCCCACCCCGTTCGCTACGCCCCCTGTCCTGTCCGCGCTGCCCGTCGACCCCGATCCTGAAGACGACGAGCGAACGGTGACGGCCGCGGTGGAGGAGGTGACCACCTGGTACGCCGTCGTGCGGGTGTGGCGGACGCGCCCGCGACGCGGCCAGGGCGTCGCCTCCCCGGCCGGCGACGTCGTGCGGGTGCACCTGGTCGCGGTCGACGCCGCCTCCTGACGCCCGGCTACCCTGCTAGGTGTCGCCGCTGGTTGTGGGCCGGGCCGAAGTCTCCTCCAAGGAGCGGCCCAGCCATGGCCAGTTCAGTTTGTGTCTGCGACGACTACGGTTCGCTCTGCCTCATCCCCGGACAGCAGGGCCTGCGAGAGGTCCTGTACTTCAAGACGGCGGGTACCTTCCAGTTCAAGAAGGCCGACTACCCGTGGCTCGCCCGCGTGCGGGTCAAGGTCCAGGTCGGTGGCGGCGGGGCTCCGGGCGCGGCATCCGCCGCGAACCAGCTGGTGGCGCAGATCGGCGGCGCTGCAGGCAGCCACTCCGAGTCCCTCATCGACGTCTCCGCCCTCGGCGCGGTCGAGACCATCGTGGTCGGCGCAGGCGGCGCCGCCGGATCGGCCAACACGGACGGCGGCGCAGGCGGCAACTCGAGCTTCGGCGGCCTCGTCTCCGCCAACGGAGGAGGCGGCGCCCCCCAGACCATGGAGTCCGGCACGGACGCCGGCGCGTTCTCCGGTATCGCCGGTGCCCAGCCCGGGACCGGGCAGCTCACCATCGGAGGCGGCCCGGGCGGCGGCTCGCTCCGCCTCTCCGGCTTCCAAGGTCAGTCCGGCGAGGGGGCGACAGCCAGCTCGGGCACGGCGGCCAGCAGCGGTTGTCGTCCAACGCCGGTGGAGCTCCGCGCGGATACGGGGCCGGTGCGGCGGGAGCGCTGGCGCGTGCCGGGGACAGCGTGGGCGGAACCGCGGGCAGCGGAGGCATCGTCATCATCGAGCTGCACGGATGATCCGGACACTGTCCTTGCAGGTCCGAGGCTGTGTAGCCGAGCCGCCCGGACACGGCCGGATCGCTGTCCGGGCGGTGTCCGGACAGCGATCCGTGGCGTGCCGAACGGGTCACCAGACGATTCGGTCGTTCAGTCTTCGGTAGATTTCCTCACGGATGTCGGCCGCGAGGGCGCCGGTCGTGCCCCAGGCGACGATCAGCTCGGCTACGTGGCGCAGCTTGATGTTGGTGCACATGGATGTCTCGCGAATCAGGTCCCAGGCCTGGGCCGGTGTCATGCGTGCCACTGCAACGATGACTCCGATTGCCTGGTCGATCACGGCATGCGAGTCCACTGCCCGCTCTAGCTGGGCGACCTTGGTCTCTAGCTGCTTGATGTGATCAACGGTGTCGGTTTCCGGCTCCTGGACCGCGCCAGGGAGCCCATCCTCGTGGATTTCCACGACATCTCCATGGTGGTGGGTCGTTTTCCCGTGGGTTCGTCTGTCCTGCTTTGGGACATGCACGCACGCGGGTTGCAGTCCTTGATCCGGCGCTGGCCGGTAATCGCCGCCCAGGTCGGGAGAACGCCCGCATAGCGGCCTGACGAGCGCCTATGTCAGCGTGACGCGGCCAGCCTGCGTCCGCAATGTCGATCGTGCGAGCCCGCCTCTCACCCGCTCCTCATGGCGACGGTCTACCAGGTGAGAGGCGTGCTCTGCGTGGACGCAGCCTGGTCTGAGAGGGGACCCCAGGCAGTGCGGCTCCGAGGTCAGATTGGCTCGAAGGGACGGCGACGGCCACCCGAAGCCGCCATACGTGTGGACAAGGCATGCCGTCCATGGACCCGCATTCGGCCGGGCAGCTCCTAGACTCGATGGCGCGCTGCTGGTTGTGGGCCGGGCCAAGGCACCCTCTGAGGACGGTGGGCACTCTGGCCAGATGCGGATGCGGCGGCGGGCAGTGCAACTGCTCGATCGCCGCCGGGGACAACGTGACGCTCAGCGGTTCCGGTAGCGTCGCCAACCCCTACGTGCTCTCCGCCACGCTCGGCTGTGAGGACGTACGCCCGTGCCTGTCCGGTACGGGCGGGATCGACTACAACCCGGCCACCGGCGCCATCATCGCGGATCTGTCCGAGCAGGCCGGGAACAACCTGACCCTCGGCCCGGACGGCGGCCTGTTCGTTCCGACCAGTGCCGCCACGGTGAGCGTGGGATGCGGTCTGACGGGCAACGGCTCCGGGGCCAGCCCGCTGAAGGTGGCGACGGGCAGTTGGCCGTACTCGTCCAGCGCGGACATCAACGGCGGGGTCGTCGTCTGCGACAGCAGCGGCCGGCTCCGCTCCGAGCCCCGGGGAAAGGTCTTTTACCAGCAGTTTTTTGATTCGCGGGACTACGCGGACATCACGGTTCCTGCCGCGCAGAACTCGACCGCGGACAGCTTCCAGATGACGGTGACCAACCCGGACCCGTCCCGGGACGCCTTCGTTCTGGTCGAGCGGGAAGCCGACGTGTATTTCGTCCTGCCCGCCGGGGCCGGTGCTGGGTTCGGCTACGAGGGCGACGAGATGTACTACACCCGCAACACCGGCTCTTCCAGCACCGCGGGCACGTCCTCCTGCGTCGCCTCGCCCTACCGTGCCCTCGCGGAAGCCGAGGCCGCCGAGGTGGACGAGGGCCTGCCACTGAGGCCCAAGCCCGTCAGCATCCGCCGGGCCGAGGACCCGTTCACTCGCCGAGGAGATCGACGTCCGCGACCGCCTTCAGCGCGTGCCGGCCGTGTCCTGTCCGGCCACCGCTTCCCGCAGCTCCTCGCGTGCTTCGGCGACTTCGGCCGGTGTCCTCTCCCTTGGTGCCGACCGGCCCAGCCGGGCCGTCAGACCCAGGGCCACCGGTTCGGTGTAGCGGGCGGTGAGCGGGCCGAGGATCACCAGAATGAGCACATACGCGGTGGCCAGCGGGCCGAGCGAGGGCTCGATCCCCGCGGTGACCGCAAGTCCCGCGATGACGATGGAGAATTCACCGCGTGCCACCAGGGTGCCGCCCGCGCGCCAGCGACCCTTGGCGGAGATCCCGGCTCGCTTCGCGGCCCAGTATCCGGTGGCGATCTTCGTGAGCGCGGTGACTGCGGCCAGGACGAGAGCGGGCAGCAGCACCGGTGGAATGCTGGACGGATCGGTGTGCAGTCCGAAGAAGACGAAGAACACCGCGGCGAACAGATCCCGCAGCGGCGCCAGCAGGTTGTGCGCCCCCTCGGCGACCTCGCCGGACAGGGCGATACCGACGAGGAACGCGCCGACGGCGGCGGAGACCTGGAGTTGCTGGGCCACGCCCGCGACCAGGAGGGTCAGACCCAGCACCACCAACAGCAGCTTCTCGGGGTCCTCGTTGGAGACGAACCGGGAGATGTGCCGTCCATAGCGCACGGCCAGCAGCAGCACCAACCCTGCGACGCCGAGGGCGATGGCCAGTGTGAAGCCACCTGCGGCGAGTCCGGTCCCGGCCAGCAGCGCGGTGATGATCGGCAGATAGACCGCCATGGACAGGTCTTCCAATACGAGGATGCTCAGGATCACCGGAGTCTCACGGTTGCCGAGTCGCCCGAGATCGCCGAGTACCTTGGCGATCACGCCGGACGAGGACACCCAGGTGACACCGGCCAGGACGACCGCCGCGACCGGGCCCCAGCCGAGCAACAGTGCCATCGCGGCGCCGGGTAGCGCGTTGAACGCCATGTCGACCAGCCCGGCCGGGTACTGGGTCTTGAGGTTGGAGACCAGATCGCTGGCCGTGTACTCCAGGCCCAACATCAGCAACAGCAGGATCACGCCGATCTCGGCGCCGGTCGCCACGAACTCCTCGCTCGTGTTCAGTGGGAGCAGCCCGCCCTCACCGAAGGCCAGACCGGCCAGTAGATACAGAGGGATCGGCGAGAACCGGAAGCGCGCGGCGAATCGGCCCAGCAGGCCGAGACCGAGGATGATCGCGCCGAACTCCGTCAGGAACACCGCAGAGGAGTGCACCGCGATCAGTCCCGTCCGAGGATCGCGGCCGCGGCATCCACACCTTCGCGCGTGCCGATCACGATGAGCGTGTCACCGCCGGCCAACCGGAAGTCCGGCCCGGGAGAGGGGATCGCCTCGGCGCGGCGCAGCACGGCCACGATCGACACTCCGGTCTCCGTGCGCATCCGCGTCTCGCCCAGCACCCGTCCGTTCCAGTACGACGTCGCCGCCAACTCGATCCGCTCGGCGACCAGTCCGAGCTCGGTGGTCGACAGCAGACTCGAGCTGTGATGCTGGGGCATCATCGCGTCGATGAGCGTCTCCGCCTCTCCGGAGGTCAGTCGCACCGACAAAGCACACGCGTCCGGATCGTCATCCTGGTAGGCACTCAGCGTTCGTGAACCGTCTCGGTGGGCCACCACCGACAGGCGACGCTGTTCCCGCGTGGTGAGGTCGTAACGCACGCCGATCCCCGGCAACGGCGTACTGCTCATTCGCGTGGTGCCCACGGTTGCCCCTCCTGTCCGAGCGGATGTTCTTGACCGTCTCTTTGGAAAATCTTGATGCCACCTTAACGGCTGCCTCGGAAACCACCGAAGGTGCCCACCCGCAGACCGTCGGCCGGCAGCGGGCTCCGCGGCCCATGAGCGAGAGGGCCGGAGGAGGTGCCGCTTCGTCGTCGACACCTTGGTACGGCGGTTTCCGGCGCTGCCGATCGATCAACGCGGCTCGGGCTCCCGGAAGCTGTGGCGTCGACATTGGAGTGATCTATCTCACCCGGCCCGAGTCGCGGTCTCCGCGGATCTGCCCGCACGGGCTACGTGTGCCCGCGAGGGGACGGGGCGGCCCGGTCCGCAGCGGGTGAGGGCGGCGATGTACCGGCGAGCTCGCGTTCGAGGTCGTTCAGGGCGCGGCGGGCGATTATGACGCGCTCGAGCAGCGCCTGCTGCCCGATGGGGGCGGATTCCGGGCGAGGCGCCGGCGGTGAAGGGTCCTGTTCCATGTCGCGGGCTTCCTCGAGGGAGGTCAGTACGACTCCTACGAGGACGTTGACGAGGACGAAGGAAGCGAGCAGGACGTAGGAGGCGTAGTAGAGGAGGCTCCAGCGGGAGACCTCGAGGCCCGCGTGCACGGCGTCGGTGATGCCGTCGAGGGTCATGAGCAGGAACAGGGTGAGTGCTGCATGGCCGACTGAGCCGTAGTGCTCCGGGTCGTGGTGGGCGAAGAAGACCCAGCCGACCATCGCGTACAGATACAGCAGCAGGGCGCCGACGAGGAGGAAGCTGACGGTGCCGGGCAGGCTGCGGGCGGCCGCGACGAGGACGATGCGGAGCTGGGGCAGGAACCGGGCCGTCCGCAGCACGCGGGCCAGTCGCAGCAGCCGCAGGACCGTGGTGTTCTCGCGGACGACGGGCAGGAAGGTGCTCAGTACGACGGCGAGGTCGAAGAGGTTCCACGGGTCGCGGAAGAAGTCTCGGAGCACCGTCCGTCATCCCGCTGTGTTCCTCCGTGCAGCAAACTGTTCCCGGCCATCCGGGCGGAAGGCGGGCTTGTTGAGAGATCACGCTCTGCGCAAGACTTCTACAGTAATGTAGTAGGCAGCGGTCCGTGTCGATGTGCTGGCCGGTCGCCGTTCGCGGAGAGGGAGTTGATCTGATGTTCGGCCTGAGTGAGCTGGCGCTTGTGCTCCTCGTGGTGGTCGTCGTACTCGGGGTGAAGAAGCTGCCCGAATTGACGCGTTCCGCGGGCAAGGCCACACGGATCTTCAAGAGCGAAGCCAGGGCGCTGAAGGAACAGGAGCCCGCTGAAGCGTCGGACGCCGGACGGGTCGTCGAAGGCACCGTTCTGCGCCGCGACGACCGGCCCACTCGGGACTGACACTGCGGCCGACTGGACCGACGCGGCCGGATGACGTGGAGTTGGTTCCTGTTGCTCGGCGGAAGGTGCGCCCGGGGGCTCTACGATCTACAGCCTGTGGCGTGGTGACCGGCGGAAGGGAGAGGACGTGAGCGACCGGCGACAGCGTCCCCGGCGGCGGGGGCAGGGTGAGCTGGAAGGGCTGGTCCTGTCGGCCCTGCGTGAGGCGCGCGGCCCGGCGCCCGCAGGCTGGGTGCAGGAGCGTCTCGGCGGAGACCTGGCCTACACGACCGTGGTGACCATCCTGACGCGATTGCTGGACAAGGGGGCGGTGACCCGGGAACGGGCGGGGCGGTCCTTTGTGTGGACGCCGGTCTCGGACCAGGCCGGGCTCGCCGCACGCAAGATGCGCAAGCTGCTCGACGGCGAGAGCGACCGGGAGGCCGTGCTGGCCCGCTTCGTGACCTCCCTGGAGCCCGATGACGAGCGTCTCCTGCGGCAGTTGCTGGGTCCGGAAGGAGAAGTCTGAAGCCTCATGGGGGTGTTCGTCTTCCTGCCCCTGGTGCTGCCGTTGACGGCCTGGCCGGTGGCGCGGTTGGCCGAGCAGCATCTGCATCCGCGGACCGCGACATGGCTGTTGTCGGTGGCGGCGGGGGTCCTGGCCCTGTGCAGCACGGTGTGCCTCGCGCTGCTGATGGTGGTGGGCACCGCCCAACTGCCGGGCAACCCGCTGCCGGACGGCTGGTCGGACGAGGAGGTCCGTGATGCCGTCCCCTGTGACGAAGTCGCGGGAACGGCCGCCATTCCCGCCCTGTTCGTCGTCATGGCCGCCTGTTCGCGAGTGCTCTGGCGCCACCACCGGGTCCGGCGGCGGGCCGAAGAGGCGCTCGCCGGGCTGCCGAGGAAGTCGGTGGCGGTGCTGCCGGACGAGGTGCCCTATGCGTATGCGCTGCCCGGGGGCCGGCGGGGCCGGGTCGTGGTGTCCACGGCCATGCTCGCCACCCTGAACGGGCAGCAGCGGCGAGCGCTCTTCGCCCACGAGCGGGTACATCTGACCGGTCACCATCACCGGTTCCTGCTGGTGGTGCAGTTGGCGGCGCAGGCGAACCGGTTTCTTCGGCCGCTGTGTACGGCGGTGTCCTACACCGTGGAGCGGTGGGCGGACGAGGAAGCTGCGGCCCGGCTGGGAAGTCGTCGGGTGATGGCGCAGACGATCGGCAGGGCGGCGCTGGTCTCGCGGGGTGCCCCTGCGCCGACTCTGGCCGGAGTGGCCTCGGCCGGTCCCGTCCCGCGCCGGGTGGCCGCGCTGCTCGGGCCGCCTCCCACCGTGCATGCCTGGCCGCCCGTCTTCACCGCGGTGGGCCTGGCGGTGTGGACCGCCGCAGCGGGCACCATGGCGTCCGCGCTGTCGTCGGCGAACTCCGCCGTCACCCTGTTCCTCGTGCTCAAGGCGGCCACGCCCTTGTAGCAGACGAGCCGTGCCGCTCGAGGCGGCACGGCTCATGTCGAGGACGCCTCGCGGCTACAGATCGAACTCGTGCGGCGGAAGGTCGAGGGTGAAGCACGCCTCGCGGACGATGGCCTGCTCGTCCTTGTCGAAGTCGCCGTCGGCGCCGCCGATGACGATGCCGATCTGGATGACGGCACGGGCCTCGGCGGGCTTCTTCTTCGCCTTGGCGATCTCCTGCAGCACGCTGACCTTGCCCAAGGCGAAGTCGGCGGTGAGCTTGGCGAGGTTGTCCTCGAAACGACGGCGCAGGTCGTCGGCGGGGAAGTTCTGCAGCACCTCGTTGCTGGCGATGAGCTGGGCGACGCGCTGCCGCTCCGACGGGTCGATGGTGCCGTCCGCGGCCGCGACGAGCGCGCACATCGCCATGGATGCGTCGCGGAAGGCGCCACTCTTCAGATCGTTCTTCTTCGCCACCAGTTGGGTCTGCATGGTGGCAGCGGATTCCTTGATGCGGTCCCACAGGGCCATGAGCGCTCCAGGTCTCGAACGGGAGTCCGTGCCGCATGCGCAGCCCGGACTCCCGTGATTCTACATTTTTGTAGAAGCTTGCAAGGGGCGACAGGTCGATTCCGGGTCCGCCTTCGCTCTCGGTATGTCTTTCGGGAAGTCGCCCACTGCGTCGACGATTTCGGCCGCGACCGCGCCGCCTCCGGCACCGGCCGCGGTGGTGCCGAGGGTCAGCGATCGCTGGACAGGGCGAGGAGTTCGGCGAAGAGGCCTCCGGCGTGGACGAGGTCGTCGTAGCGGCCTTGTTCGGTGATGCGGCCGTGTTCGAGGACGACGATGTGGTCGGCGAGTTTGGTGTTCTCCAGGCGGTGTGTGACGACGATGGTGATGCGGTCGGAGGCGATCTCCTTGATCCGCTCGAAGACGCGGTGCTCTCCACGCGGGTCCATCTGTGAGGTGGGCTCGTCCAGGATGAGCAGGGGCGGACGCCGGTACAGCGCACGGGAGCAGGCGATGCGCTGCCACTGCCCGCCGGAGAGTTCGGCACCGCCGAAGATCTCGCGGGCGAGGAGGGTGTCCAGGCCGGTGGGGAGATCCTGGATCGCCTCGCGCAGGCCGACGGCGTCGACGGCTTCCCATACGGGGTCGTCGTGGTGGGTGCGGGGTTGTCCCAGGGTGATGTTCTCCCGCACACGCAGCGGCCACTGCGCGAAGATCTGCGGGACGAGCCCGGTCTGTGTCCAGACGGATTGCGGGTCGACCTCGGCGAGGTCCATGCCGTTCCAGGTGACACGGCCCTTGTCGGCCAGGTAGATCCCGGTGATCAGTCGCGTGAGCGTGGACTTGCCGGAGCCGTTGGCGCCGACGACCGCGAGGATGTCACCGCGGCGCAGCGTGAGCGAGACGCCGGCGACGGCGGGTTTGTCCTTGCCCGGGTACCGGTAGACGGCCTCCTCCAGGCGGATCTCGGCCACCGGCGCGTCGACTTGGGACGAGCCGCGCCTCGGGGCGCGTGCGGACGCGTCGTCGAGGAAGGCCTGCATGTCGGTCAGGTAGAGGCTGGTGTGGAAGAGGGCAGCGCCGTTGATGATCACTTGGGAGAGGGCGGCCAGTGTCGTCTGTACGGCGACGACCGCGGTCGCGGCCAGGGCGAGTGCGATCCTGCCCGTCACCGCCAGCCACGCCAGCGCGCCCCATGTGGCGACGAGGAACACCCCGGCGGCCAGC
Organism: Streptomyces sp. NRRL F-5122; assembly: GCF_001507435.1. Lineage (GTDB taxonomy): Bacteria > Actinomycetota > Actinomycetes > Streptomycetales > Streptomycetaceae > Streptomyces > Streptomyces lannensis. The sequence continues at coordinate 198,148 of NZ_LMWH01000278.1, read as the reverse complement.
GAGGACAGCAGGCCGATGCGCAGGGTGCGGGGCGCGGCGGCCAGTGTGCGGGTGTCGCAGCGCTCGGACAGGGACCGGTACCAGAACACGAGATAGTCCGTCATCGAGTTCGCACGGACCTCGTCGCCGTACTTCGGGGTGGTGGACCACCAGCGCATCATGCCGCGCACGTTGCGGTCGGCCACGTTGGCGTAGTGGATCTCGTAGTCCACCCGCGCGGTCAGGATCGCGCCGACACCGGCGGGGAGCACGGCGAGCAGGAGCAGCGGAAGCAGCAGGGGGTTGAGCACGGAGATCGCCGCTGAGGCGGTGACCATCTTCACGAGCGCGGACAGGAAGCGCTGAGCGTCGGTGACCATGACGTGGGTGCGGATGACGCCCATCTCCGCGGCTTCCTGACGATCGGAGAAGCCGTCGACGGTGTGTGCGGAGGCCTCGACACGGCAGACCGCTTCCACCAGGGCCGTGTCCGTCTCGGTCGTCAGACGCGGCGTGATGCGTCGTTCGGCATAGGTCGCGACGGTGCCGGCGATGCGCGCGAGGCCCGCGGCGACCCCGACGACCATGAGTGCGGGGGCTGCCTGGTGCAATCGGTCGGTGACCGTTCCGTCCGTGAGGAGGGGGTGCATGGCCCGAGCGGTCGCAGCCAGGAGGACCGCGGCGGCGACGCCGACGAGTACCGGGCAGGCCAGCAGCAGGGCCACGGCTGTGCGGTCGATGCGCCAGGCCATACGTACGATGCGGCGCAGCACGGTCGGGATCTGCGCGCACAGTTTGCCGAACGATGCCTCACCGAGCGGGTTGATCGAGTACTCACCGGTGTATGTGATCTCGGCGGGCGGTGGTGGGGGGACACTGCCGGCCTGGTCGTGTGCGGTTTCTGTCGAGGCCAATGGGGCTCCTCCGGATCGATGTCGAGGACGCGCTGCGGCGACATCGAGGTCAACGAAACCGGCCCTCGACTCGAACACACGTATTTCGGTCGGCTCGAAATCCGCATGGAGAAGCGAAAACGGGCCCGTGTAGGCGGCATGGACCCAGGATCCGACGGGGAGTTGCCGCACGAGGGGGTGGCCGAAACGCCGGAGCGATGCCCAGGGGACCAGTGGGGCCGTGGCGGAGTGTTCCGGCGGGCCGGAGGTCCACCGGACGCGGACCGCACCCGGCTCTTCAACCCCCGGTGCGGATACAGGTACTTGGCGAGGAGTGGTCGCCGGCCGAACGGACGGTGGTGAGGACCCGAGCCGAGCCGCCACGTTCGCTCGCCGCCTCGAGTTCCTTGTCACCGTCGGCCGTCGAAGAACGTACTCGGTGACCGAGCTCTTGAGTCGCCGGGATCCGGCGCCCGTCGGTCAGGGTGCGGTGAGGTACGTCCAGTGTTCGGCGACGGTGAAGCCGAGCGATGCGTACACGGACACCGCCATGTCGCTGGCGCGCAGGTATGCGGTGCGCGCGCCCTGGTGATGGCCCTGGCGCACCACGTGCTCGGTGATCAGGGCCCCGTACCCCCGCTTGCGGTGCGCCGCCGCGGTCGAGATGTTGAAGACGCCGATATGGCCGTCGAGGAGGATGCCCATCCCCGTGGCCACGGGGATGCCGTCGACCTCGCCGAGGTAGGCGGTGATCCCGGGGGCGTCCAGCACGGCCGCTGTGAACAGGGGGGTGAAGATCTCCTTGGGTGCCTGGAAGCCTGCGCCCAGCGTGGCGGCATAGAGGTCGGCTTCCGTACCGTTGACGGCTCGTATCCGCAGCGGAGAGTCGGACGGTGCGCTGTGCGGTGCGGCCTCGAGGTCGCGCACCATGAAGGGCTCCCAGGACTGCGCCGTGAGACCGTGTGTGGCTGCCGTCCTCACGATCGCCTCTGCGGGGTGGGACCGCACCTGGACCGACCAGGACACCGGTCCCGCGTACTGCGCCGCCGTCCTCGCCGCCCGGTCGGCGAGGAGTTCGACCTGGTCAGGCGCCGGGACACGGGCGAGGCAGAAGACTCCGTTGACGGAGGGCGCGGGGCTGCCCGTGACGACCATCCATGTCTCGTCCCGGCCGGCCTCCCGGCGCATGCGGGGGTCGGCGCCGGCGATGTGCAGCAGTGCGGCGCCCCAGGCCCGCGCTGCGGCGTCCACACGCGACGGCTCGAGGAGATCGGCGTTCATGTGCAGATCCTATGGTCGGGCCCGTCGTGGTCGCTTCGGGCACCGCCGGTGGGCACACCCGAGGTCGATCGTGAGCATCCGGTTCACAGCGGGGACACGCCGGCACCAGGAGGGCTCTCATTCGAGGCAGCCGGTGAGCCGCAGGTAGCAGTGGCGGGCCGCGGAGAGCAGTTCCTCGGTTTCCCGGGCCGGCCCGCATCCGGCTACCTGATAGGTGCGGCCAGGAGTGAGCCGGGCGAGCGCCTCGGCCCATGCTCCGGGTTCCGCGTGCCAGCGAGGAAGGTCGTGGGTGTCCGCGAGGTCACCGAAGCAGGGGGCTTCGGCGACACAGAGCACCTCGTTCACCGCGCGCCCCGGCGTCGAGAGGTGGAGTGTCGCGACAGGCCGGGCTTGAAGGTCGTCATCAGGGAGCGCCGGTTCGCACATCAGCACCAGCGCTTCGAGGGGTCGGCCGTCGTCACCGAGTGTGTTCACGACGGAACCGTGTCCCACCGGCCAGCCGCCTGTTCCGTGCGCCTGCGGCTCGAGGTCCGCGGAAGGCCCGGAGATCCCCTCGTCGCGCCGGATCGTGCTCGCGACGGTCGCGTCCACCGTTATGGCGATCCTGGGCATCGCCACCTCCTCCGGTCACCAGGTCCTGGTCCGCGTAGAGGCCGTCAGTGCTTCGGGGACGCGATTGCGGCAGGCCTTCGTCACGATCCACGTCCTACGGCCAGTGTCCCGCGCCGACGCGATCCCCTCAAAGGGCGCCGGTCGTGGCCCAAGGCATCTCCGCGGCGGGATTCGGGGGTCCTGTCGAGCGACGCCGCCACGTCACGTTACCCTGGTGGCAACAGCGGCCCCATGGGCCGCACGGCGGTGGGGCCCGCCGTACCCAACCGCGGTGACGTCGCTGCCAACGGTCCCTGCTTGCAATCGAGTGCGTCCTGGGCATGCCCGGCGCTGTGCGAGTAGGAGACCTGTATGGGAGAGGCCCGATCCGACGTGATCAACGAACCCACCGATCCGGACGTCGATCTACGTGTGCCCGCGCAGCGGCGTGAGCTGCGCCGAGGACAGTGGCCGGTCATCGCGGCCGTAGCCGTCGGCGGTGCCATCGGCGCCTGCGCCCGCTACGGGGCGGCTCTGCTGTGGCCGACCGCGCCGGGGGCGTTTCCCTGGACGACGTTCTGGGTGAACGTCATCGGCTGCGCCGTCATCGGTGTCTTCATGGTGATCATCACTGATGTGTGGGCGGCTCACCGGCTGGTCAGGCCCTTCTTCGGCACCGGCGTCCTGGGCGGCTTCACCACCTTTTCCACCTACGCGGTGGACATCCAGCGCCTGGTCGACGGCGGCCATGCTCCCCTCGGGCTTCTCTACCTGGCCGCCACCATGCTGGCGGCGCTGGCGGCTGTGTGGAGCGGGGCCAACCTGACCCGCCGCGTCGTCGAGTGGAGGCAGTCATGACGAGGCTGACCGGAACCGCCCTGCGGATGACGATTCTCATCGGCGAGAACGACACCTGGCATCACAAGCCCCTCTTCTCGGAGATCGTGCACCGGGCGCACGCCGCCGGTCTCGCCGGCGCCAGTGTGTTCCGCGGAATCGAAGGATTCGGTGCCTGCTCCCTGATCCACACCTCGCGGCTGCTGTCGATGAGCGAGGACCTGCCCGTCGCGGTCGTCATCGTGGATTCCGAGGACCGTGTGCGCGCCTTCGTGCCCGAGCTGGACGAACTGGTCGGTGAGGGCCTGGTGATCCTCGACGAGTGCGAGGTCATCCGCTACAGCCGTGACAGGAAGGAGAGCGCGTGAACTGGCTCCTGGTCGTCGCGGGCGCCCTCGTCGGGGCACCGATGCGGTATCTGACCGACCGGGCCGTTCAGTCGAGGCACGACACCGTCTTCCCGTGGGGCACCTTCACCGTCAACGTGGTCGGCTCCACGACCCTCGGATTCATCACCGGGGCGGTCCTCGCCGGCGGTATCTCGTCCAATCTCCAACTCCTGATCGGTACCGGTCTGTGCGGGGCGCTGACCACGTACTCCACCCTGTCCTACGAGACGCTGCGGCTCGCCGAGGAGGGCGCCCGCTTCTTCGCCGCGGCGAACGCCGTGGCCAGCATCGTGGCGGGCCTCGGCGCCGCCTTCACCGGCGCCGCACTGGCCCAGTCGATCTGGGCCTGACCGCGGCGCGGTGGGCGACGCCCTGCTGCGAGGCCTCGGCTCGGCATCCCCATCCCGGCGAAGGTGCCGGCGGCGCACGCACGGTCGCACGGGAGCGGAGACGGAGACCTGGCGCGGGACAGGCTGGTGATCGTCACCTCCTTCTCCGGCCGGTTGTACGGCTCCAGGTCAGCGCAGGCGCGTCTGCTGACGGGGCGGTCGAGTCGGCCGTTGAGGATGGAGATTTGTTAGTGAGGTTTGGTCATATGTACTGTTTAGGCAGCGAGTTGCGATTTGATGAAGGAGGCTTCCTTGCCTCAGGGCCGCGCAACGATCGGGGAGATCCGCAAGGCGCTCGGTGGCGACTGCGAGTGGGTTACTCGGCGGCTACTCAAGCGGAAGGGAAAGCAGTTTCCTGCCCGGGAGGACATAGCGCGGTGGCATGAGGAACCACCAGGCTGGTTCCTGCTGGAGAAGCAGAAGCGGTCCAGTGCCAGGGCCAAGAATCAGGCCGGTAAGGTCGCTATCGTCTGCCCCGGCTGCGGATTCTCGATCGAGGTCAAGCCCACGACAGCGCGTCACCGGAAGGGCTGGGAGGGCCTGTACTGTGGGCGCGGTGCCTGCGATTACGAGCCGCCCCGCAGCGCGGGCATGGTAACCGTGATCGGCCACAACGCGGTCGGATCGTTCACCGGTTGGCGGCACGAATTCCCCAGCGACGAGCAGATCGCCTCGTTCACCAAGGCCCGGGATCTTGCTGCTGCCGCGCTCGCCATCCAACCCGGCAGCCCCATCCAGCTCACGCTCAACAACCTGGTCGCTCCCGCCGGCACGGGTCATCACCTGGTGACCTTCAGCAATGGCTGGAGCACCGGCGTGACCATCGGCAAGGACGGCTCCGTCGAGATCGAAAACCCTCTGGTTGCTGCCGGACTGCACCGTACGGTCCAGGACAGAGACGAACTGGGCATCACCGTCCGCACCTTCACTCACGCGATCTCGCACACGGCTGCGAACGGGACGAAGATCCCCGTCAAGGAGCTTCGCTGCTGGTACCTGGTGGACGGCACATTCCACCCGTTAACCGAGGAGCAGACCTTCGAGGCTCACTGCATCGACCACGAGAGCGGAGAACCGATCCCGCCCGAGCAGGGTGTCCGCTACCTCGACGCCTATCCCGTCGACAACTGACACCGATCCCTGACAAGACGCCGAAGGGAGGGCCGCGATCATGCCGCGACGTCGTAAGAACAAGCGCGTGCTGCGCCCGCTCGCGGCCCCTTTCACCATCGCCGCACCGACCGGTGCCCGTATCCGGGACCGGCTGTGCGTCACCACCGAAGAGGCCGAGGTTCTGTGGCGCGTCGGTGAGCATCTCGGGCACCACCAGCGGGCCGACCTCGCCGAGCGTGTATCGGTCGGCAGGGTGAAGGCGAAGGACAACCAGCGCGCTGCCCGGAAGAAGAACCTCACCGCTGTGTCGTCGTCCCGCTGGGCGGGGGCCATGACCCGCGCCTCGCAGGACCAGTACCAGCTCAGCATGCGCGTCCTGTTCGATGAGCGCGCCTGCCCGCGCCGCGCTATCCGCACGATCTCCCGCCGTCTTGCCGCGCCCTGCGGCAAACGCGCGGGCAAGACGCGAGGCTACGCCGACCAGGCAGAGCGCTACGAGAAGCAGCGCCGCTTACAGATCCTCACCGCCCGGCTAACCGTGGTGGAGGACCGTATCGAATCCGGGCGCCCGTCGATCGTGGTGGGTGGCCGCCGCCTGGCTCAACTGCGGCACAACCTGGAGAAGGCCGAACTCACCGTCGAGGAGTGGCGGCAGCGGTGGGTGGCTGAGCGACTGTTCCTCACCGCCGACGGAGAATCCGGAGCCCCCTTCGGGAACTACACCATCAGCGTCCATCCGGAGACCGGCCAGGTGTCGATCGTGTTGCCCGAGCCGCTGCGGCAGTTGGCCAACGCCCCCCGGGGCCGGTACAACCTGGCCTGCACCGTGGCCTTCTCGCACCGCCGTGAGGAGTGGCTGGACCGGGCGATGGCCAACCGGGCCGTCCGCTACGACATCGTGTATGACCCCGCGCGTGACCGCTGGTAGCTGGATGCCTCGTGGTCCTGCGGTCCTGTCGTGCTGCCGACGCCCAAGGAGATCCAGGCATCCGGCGAACGCCTGCTCGGTATCGACCTGAACGCCGATCACCTGGCTGCCTACCTGCTCGACCCGCACGGCAACCCCGTCGGCGACCCCATCACCGTACCGCTGGAGATGTCCGGCCCCGCCTCGACACGGGACGGACGGCTCCGCGCCGCGGTCACCGAGCTAATCCGCATCGCCAAAGAGCACAGCTGCGCCGGGATCGCGGTGGAGAACCTGGGCTTCGATGACGCCCGCGCTGTGGGCCGGGAGACCATGGGCCGAGGCGCACGCGGGAAGACGTTCCGCCGCACCGTGGCCGGTGTCCCCACCGCCCGCTTCCGTGAACGACTGCGAGCCATGGCCTTCCACCAGGGCCTTGTGGTGATCGCAGTAGATCCCGCCTACACCTCGATCTGGGGCAGCCAGCACTGGCAGCATCCACTCCAGCAGCAGAAGATCACCGTCACGCGGCATCACGGCGCCAGCGTGACGATTGGACGACGCGCACTCGGGCACCGAGCACGGCGACGGCCAGGTGTGACCGCTCCCGACCAGAGGATCGGACAGCGGAGAGCTACCGGCCAGACCGTGCACGTCCCAAGGACGCGTGGGACCGTGAGCCCACCCAGGACAGCGGGCACGCCAAACGGAGGCGACAAGACCCGACTGCGCCAAGGTGACCAGCTCACGCTGTTCCCCGACCTCGAAGACCGTTCGCGAGGTCACCGGACCACCTCATGTCCGGATTCAGGCGAGTTAGCCACCACAGGCCAACCACGCTAAGAACGGTGCTTCGGCCCTGCGGACAGGGACCGGCATGCGATGCGGACAGTGAAGCATAAATCGCTGAAAATAGGCGGAGTCGTAGGCTCGTACGTCGGACGGGCAGGAATGGACGGCCGGACGTGCGCTCTCCCGCGACGGCCTTGTCGGGGAGGGCTGTTGGCCGTCGCCTGCCGTCCCGTTGCCGGAGTGCTTTCGACGCCGGCGGGCGCTTCTGCATCCACCGGCACGGCTGGCACACTGGTCGCCGTGTCCAGGGACCTTCGGATCGGCCTGCTCGGTGCGGCCGCCATCGCGCCGAGCGCGCTGATCAAGCCCGCACGTCTGATGCGGCGCGTCACCGTGACCGCCGTCGCGGCTCGGGACCGGCAACGCGCCGAGACGTTCGCCCGCAAGCACGGCATCCCGGTGGTCCACGCCGACTACGACGCACTGCTTGCCGACCCGCGGGTGGACGCCGTGTACGTGCCCCTCCCCAACGGGTTGCACGCCCAGTGGACCCTGAAAGCCCTCGAGGCCGGCAAGCACGTGCTGTGCGAGAAGCCGTTCGCCGCCGACCGCGCCGAAGCCGAACGCGTCGCGGACGCCGCCGACGCCGCGTTCGCGCGCAGCGGCCTGGTGGTGATGGAGGCCTTCCACTACCGCCATCACTCGCTCGCCGAACGGATGCGAGCGATCGTGGCGGGCGGCGAGCTGGGAAAGCTGCGTCACGTCGAAGCCGAAGTGTGCTTTCCGCTACCCCGGTTCAGTGACATCCGGTACGACTACGCACTTGCGGGCGGCGCGACGATGGACGCAGGCTGCTACGCCGTGCACGTCGCCCGGCTGCTCGGCAACGGCGACCCCGCGGTGACCTCGGCCAGGATGCTGACGTTGCGCAAGGACCCGCGCATCGACCGTGCCATGAGTGCCGAACTCGAATTCCCGGACGGGGTGACCGGACGGGTCAGGGCGTCCATGTGGTCGCGTCATGTGCTGTCGATCCGGGCCCGGGCGGTCGGCTCGAGCGGCGAGCTGAGGGTGACCAACTTCCTGATGCCCCAGCTCTACCACCGGTTGACGATCCGTGCGCCACGCGGCGGGGGAGGGCGCACGGTGCGGCGTGAGCGTGTGCCGCGGAACCCGTCGAGCTACGCCTGCCAACTGGAGGCGTTCGCCGCCGCCGTCCTGGACGGCGGCCCGGTCCTCACGTCCGCCAGGGACGCGGTGACGAACATGGGCGTCCTCGACAGCATTTACCGTGCCTCCGGGCTGCCGCTGCGCGGTGGATCGAAGGATCAGGCCGCGGCCGGGTGACCCGTTCCGGCTACCGCCGGGAGCCGGGAAACAGGCGTGCGGCCGAAGGCTCGTGGGGGAGCCCTCAGTCCCGGATGTCCTGCAACAGCCAGTCGCGGGGGATCTCGTGGCCCAGGCCGCGTTCACGGGCGCGCTCGTAGACGATCGCCGCGAGGGCGTGGAACTGGGCGCCCTGGATGTTGCCGCGTTCGGAGAACGTCACCTGGCGGTCGTCGTCCCGGGCCCGGGCACGTCCGGCCAATACGTCCTCGAGGTGGACGACCCGTGTGTCGCTCGGCGGCCGGCGCGATCCTCTGCCGTGCTGATGGCGGTCCCAGACGGCGGCCTCCGGGCGGGCACGGTAGGTCACGTACTCGTCGTCGGTTGCCCAGTCGGGCGCCGACGACGGCACGCTGGCGCTGCCGAGCCGCAGCCACACGTCGAAGCGCTCTCGTGCGTCGGAGTCCGGGCGTCCGCCGATGCAGGTGACGTGCGTGCCCGGGCGAAGCCGGCGGCCCAGGACGACGTCGCCGACCGCGTCGGTACAGCCGGCCACGAGGTCGGCGCCGTGATGGGCGCTCTCGGGGTCGTCGACCGCCACCACCTCAAGGCCGTGCAATTCCCGCATCCGGGCGGCGAAGCGCTCGCGGTGGGAACGGGTGGGGCTGTAGACCTGCACCCGTTCCAGAGGGCGGACGGTCAGGAGGGCTTCGATGTGGCTGCGCGCCATGCCGCCGGAACCGAGCAGGCCCAGCACGCGGGCGTCCTCCCGGGCACCGAGACGCACGCCGATGGCCGAGTCTGCACCCACGCGCAGGTGCTGCAACAGCCCGTCGTTGAGCAGTGCGACGGGCTCTCCCGTGCGGGCGTCCAGCAGGAGCACCAGCCCGCAGAACATCCCGGGGCGCACACAGTACTTCTCCTGGGTGCGACTGCCGGGGGGACCGGCTTCGGTGAGCACGTCCGACTTCATCCGGATGGCCACATAGCCGCTGCGCGCCGAGCCGCCCTCCATCGTCCCCCACTGGTAGACGCGCTCGTCGTCCACCGGCAGGGCCAGATCGATGCGTGGGCGGCACACACCGATTCCCTCGGCCAGGTCCCGGTACGACTCCTCGAGGGCGCGCACCACGTCGGGCATTGTGAGTACGGCGGCAGTGACCTCGTTGTTCAGGACGAGCATGATCCTCCGTTCGGCCGTGCGGGGGAGGGGGCGCGCCGGGCCCGGTGAGTACGGAGGGGCCGCTCAGGGACGCAGGGGCACGCTCGGGCCCTCGTGCTCCGCCCGGGCCGCTAGATGGCGCCACATTGCCGATACGTTGAACGCCGGGCCGAGGTCGGGCAGTTCGTCGATGTCCTCGACGGGAATCGGGCGCAGAGGCGCCCCGGTGGCCGCCACGGCCAGGGTCGTGCGCGCCAGGGAGTCCACCGCCAGGGCCCGGGTGACGGCCTCGGCGACGGCGTGGGCGGGATCGCCGGTGCCGACGGCCACGAGTCCGTGCCCCCGCAGTACGACCACGGGGCGGTCCCCGAGGTGGTCCGCCATCTCCTCGGCCAGGTCCCGCCTGCGGATCAGGGCCGAGCGGGGCCAGACAGGGATCCCGTCCTGGGCGAGCCGGGCGGCCGGGATGTCGTACGAGCCGATGAGGGGGAGCCAGGGCAGGTCCGCCACGGACGCGGCGACCACAGCGGGCGGATGGGCGTGCACCACGGCCGTGATCTCCGGCCGTGACCGCAGGATCTCGGTGTGGATGGGCAGTTCGCTCGGCGCCTTCCATCCGGAGGGGGTCGAGCCGGTGCCGGCGAGGTCGACCTGCTGCACGTCTTCGACGACCGTGAAGGCGAGCCCGCGCTCGGCGGGTCCGCGTCCGCGTATCAGCAGGGTGTCCGGGCCGGTCCGGGCGCTCACGTGACCCAGGATGTGTTCGACGAGGCCCGTGACGGCGAGTACACGGCAGGCGATGGCGACGCGGTCACGAAGTGCTTCGTAGGACTCCACCTGGATTCGCACACCCCTTGGATTGCGTCCACTGTATTGGCCTGTTGGTATGACTTTAAGCCATTGCGACGAAGGGCGTCAATGAAGCTCCTGGTCATGGGACAATGCGCACATGCCATCGCGACCCAGCCAGGCTCAGCGTGCTGACACCGAAGCCGAGAACCCCGTCAAGGCGGCCGCCCCGGCCGAGGGGCTGTTCAAGGCGGTCTCCTCCAGTCGTGTCTCGCAGCTGATCGTCGACCAGATCCGGATGCTCCTGAAGGAGGAGCGCCTGCAGCCCGGTGACCGGCTGCCCAGTGAGCGCGAGCTGTGTACGCAGTTCGGGGTGAGCCGGGTGACCGTGCGTGAGGCGCTGCGCAGCCTGGAGGCCAGCGGCCTTGTCGAGATCCGGCTCGGTGCCCGCGGCGGCGCGTTCGTGACGGCTCCGTCGTCGCGGCGCGTGGGTGAGGGGCTCGCCGATCTGCTGTCGCTGTCGCCGCTGACCGCCACCGAGGTCACCGAGGCCCGGCTCGTCTTCGAGCTCGGCATCGTGCCCCTCATCATCGAGCGCGCCACGGAGGAGGACCTCGACGCACTGCGCGCCCTGTGCGACGAGCATGCGGAGGCCGTCAAGCAGGGCACCTACGACATGGAGATGTCGGCGGACTTCCACACCAGGGTCGCCGCATGCACGCACAACGGCGCGATCGAGATGCTCGTCCAGTCATTCCACGGCCCGCTGCTGATGAGTCTGCGTGAGGCGCAGAGCATCGAACCGCAGATGGGGCACCGCGGATCGAAGGAGCACCGCAAGTTCGTCGAGGCCATCGCGGCACGTGACGCCGAGGCCGCGACGGAGATCATGCGTACGCACCTGCAGCGGACCGCTTCCCGGGTGAAGGGCGACGGCCGGAGCAGGTGACCCCGAAGTTGCCATGCCCCGGGTCCGGTTGGGCCCGGGGCTCTTTTGTGCTCCCGGCGAAGGCATTATGGTTAGACCATAAGGCGATTGAAAGAGGCTTCGGCCATCACAGGAGGCACCATGGGCAAGAAGGGACGAGTCTTCGTCCGCGGCCTGACCTCGGAGACGTACGGGCTCGGCGAGTACCGTCGCAGGCAGCTCGCCGTCCAGCGGGTCCGCGACGACTCCGTGGTCGTCGACGACGCGAAGGTGGCGCACTCGGGCGACAGCGAGAAGTCCCGGACGTGGTGGAGGGTCGGACCCGGGGACGAGGACTTCCTCACCCAGACGATCCAGGTCCACTTCGTCGAACTGCCGCCCGAGTCAAGCAATCACGGACACGGACACCAGAACGAGGCGGCCTTCTACATCCTCCAGGGCCGGGGCTACGAGATCCACGACGACCAGCGCTACGACTGGACCAAGGACGACCTCGTCTTCGTCCACACCGACTCGGTGCACCGCCACTTCAACCCCTACGACGAGACGGCCACCGCCCTGGTGGTCAAGGCCAAGAGCACCTGGATGTTCATGGGCCTGTGGCAGCAGGGCCGCAGCGGCCCGGTCGAGCGCGAGGCCGAGTTCGGACCCCGTGAGGACTGGTCCCGGATCTGGACACCCGGCGTCACGGACCGCAAGAAGGTCATCTCCCTGGCCGACACCACCTGGGAGAACACCCCGCTCGGCCGCGTCCGGGTGATGTCCTCGCCCGAACGCACCGACGCCCGCATCTTCTCCATCGACGCCTTCGAGCTCGACATCCCCGCCGGCAGCCGCTCGGGCAAGTACTGGAAGATGGCCGACGAGGTGTACTACGTGCTCGACGGCAGCGGGTACGCCCTCCAGTGGGAGGTCGAGGCGGAGATCGCCGAGAAGTACTACGCGCGGGTCGCCCTGGAGCCGACCCGGCACGAGATCACCAAGGGCGACACGCTGTATGTGCCGCAGAACCACGTGTGCCAGCTCTTCTCCTACGACGGCACGCCGCTGCGGCTGCTGTCGGCGCAGAACCGCGTCTTCAAGCACCTCGGGTACGACACGGTGCACTTCATGGAGGACGCTCCCGAGTACCAGGCCGGGCAGAACGCCTGACCGACCGGAACACTTCGGCCCCACACCGTGCCACTGGGTGTGGGGCCGAAGCCACTCCTTGCACATGCCTGTCACGGGCGCGCCGTCGCGGCCTCCTCCGCGGCGGCGACGAGGTCGTCGACGCTCAACAGGGCGGGCTCCCGGGCCGTCTCCAGGCGCAGAGCGAGCGCCCCGTGCACGGTCTTGCGGATCCGGCGCCCGTCCAGACCGGTCAGAAGCTTGCCCACCCGCTGGTGCACGGCCGTGTCCTCGGCCAGCGCGGCCAGTTCGGGCCACTGCGCCGCCAGACCGCGCAGCGAGTCGGCCACGATCAGCGGGACCACCGACTCGTCGGGCAGTTCGGTGTGCACCACGAGGTCGGCGCGCGAGAGGAACGCCTCGTCGACGGCCTCGGCGAAGTTCGTCGTGACGACGAGCAGGGTGCCGGGGCGCTGCGCCCGCAACGAGTCCAGACCACTGAGCACGGCGTCGGTGGCCCGGTGGACGTCGACCGGGTTGGTGTCGAAGGACGCCGCGTGGCGCCGAACCGCGAGCGCCTCGACCTCGTCGACGAGGACCAGGGTGTGGGGCCGGCGGGCGGCCAGCTCCGGGAGCGTCTCGCGGAACAGCCGTGAGACGGCGCGCTGGCTCTCGCCCAGCATCTCGCTGGGGAAGGCGTGCGGATCGACCTCGACGAGCGTCGTCGCACCGTGCGGGGCCAGAGTGCGGGCGGCGGCCTGCGCAAGCCCCTGGGCCAGCGTCGTCTTGCCGGTGCCCGGCGGTCCGGCCAACACGACCAGACCGTGCGGTGCGACGGGCGAACCGGCGAGCCGCCGCCCGTGCCTGAGCACGAGGACGGCGGTCGCGAGCAGCCTCTCCTTGACCCGCGGGTCGATGATCACCGAGTCCCACGGCCCGTCATGATGGTCGGCGGGCAGCGCATGGATCCCGGCGACACCGTGCGGCAGTGCAGTGCTCACCGCTTGCGGCCCCCGTTCACGGCCAGGTGGGGCGCGTGAGCGCCGGCCACTGGACGGTCGTGGGGTCACCGGCCTGCGCGTCCCGGATGTGCTCCGGCGGCTCCTCGAACAGCACCAGCGGATCGCACAGGGCGCGCATCGTCTCCAGCAGACTGTCGAACATGTGGATCCGCACCACCTTCGCCGTGCGGTCCTTCGCGGAGTTGATGTGCTGGTGCCACAGGAAGTGGTCGACGACGATGATGTCGCCCTTCTTCCAGGGGTGCCGCTCGCCGCCTTCCGGCTCTGTGCCCAGATAGCTCTCGCCGCTGCCCTCGACGACATACAGCCAGGCCTCGCCGGGATGCCGGTGCATGGACTGGGCCCGGCCCGGGGCGATCTCGAACATCGCCATCGTGATGCCGGAGGCCTGGTAGCCGATGGCGCGGTCCAGCAGGAACGTGGTGCGTGTGCCGCGCGGGGTGTTGCGCAGCTCCAGTTCGTCCCAGCTGGTGTGCAGTCGGCCCGAGCGGCGTGCCTCCTGGTCGCGGGCGAGTCGCCGCAGCCGCGTCGCGTACGGGTCGGCACCGTCACGGCCCGGCGAGAACGGCGGGCGCGGCGGCAGTTCGGACACGGGGGTGTGGCCCGCGTCCTCGAGGACGGCCATGCCCATCGTCTCCAGCAGCGGCGCGCTGGAGAAGGTGAGGTAGCGCGTCGTGGTCTCGCTCTCGTTGCCGCTGCGGTGCCAGGACCAGGCAGGCAGGTGCAGCGAGTCGCCCGGCCCCCAGTCGATGCGCTTGCCGTCGATCTCGGTCCAGCCCCGGCCGGCCACCACGAACACCATGGCATCCCATGAGTGCCGGTGCAGCGTGGTCACGGTGCCCGGGTCCAGTTCATGGGCCAGCGCGTCCATGGTGCGGGTGGGCCGGTCACCGTCGGCTCCAACGTAGACGCCCACGCGGCTGCCCCGCTCGGTGGGGTGCATCTCGACGTCCTCGAGGGCGACGACGGTGCGCTGGTTCTTGCGCCACTCCTCGATGAAGGCGGCTCGTCGGCGCTTCTGTACGTGGTAGTGAGTGACCTCGGTCGTGGTGTGCGTACTCAAGCGTGTCTCCCAACAGAACGAAATGCACACGGAGTCGGAGGATCAGGAGGTGGCCGGCTGGGCCGTGGGCACGCTGTACTCGCGTACCGTGCGGCTGCGGGCCGCGCTTGCGCCCGACACGGCGGCAGGGACCAGACCGCCGAGGGTCAGTGCCAGAACCGGGCCGAGCGCGCCGGCGGCCAGGCCCATCACCGAGTCGCCGATCGCCGGACCGCCGCGTGAACACATCTGGTAGATGGCGGAGACCCGGCCGCGCAGCTCGTCCGGCGTCTCCACCTGGACCGCGGCGTGGCGGACGGTGGTCGCGACGGCGTCCGCCGCCCCCAGGGCGAGGGCCATGGCGATCGCCACCGGGAACGTGCGCGACTGGGCCAGGCCCACCACGGCCAGGCCGTAGGCCGCCGTGCCCCAGAGCACGATCCGGCCGGCGCGCGCCGTGCGCACCAGCCGGAACACCCATACCGAGCCGATAAGCGCGCCTGCCGAGGGGGCCGCGGACAGCAGTCCGTAGCCGGTGGCGCCCACATGCAGGACGTCTGCGGCGAAGGCGGGCAGCAGCACCCGGTAGGCGCCGAAGACCGTGGCGGTCATGTCCAGGCCCATCAACTGCCAGACGACGGGCCGTTCCGCCACGTAGCGAACGCCCTCGCGCAGGCTTCCCAGCAGGGACCGCCGCTCGCCGCCGCCCGCCAGGGGAGGCACCCGCAACAGGGCGAGGACGACGACGAGCGCGGCGTAGGTGACGGCGTCGAAGACGTACACCGCCCCCGGGCCGCCGACGGCGATCAACACACCCGCGAACGCGGGGCCCACCAAAATGGCCAGTTCGCGCGACGGGTTGAGCAGTGCGAACGCCTCGACGAGCCGTTCGCGCGGCACCATCGCCGGGATCAGCGCCTGCCGCGCAGGCTGGTCGAACGTCGCGGCCGCCGTTGCCAGCAGCGAGGAGACCACGACCGACCACACCGTGGCGGCGCCCGCCAGGGTGATCGCGGCGAGGGCCGCCGACACCAGCAGTGCGACGCCCTGGGTGACCTGGACCAGGCGCCGGCGGTCCAGCCGGTCGGCGTAGATCCCGCCGACCGGTGACAGCACCAGCAGGGCCACCGCTTGGGCCAGACCGACGAGTCCCACCTGCGCGGTCGAGCCGGTGAGCTGGTAGACCTGGTAGAGGTTGGCGGCGACGGCGCCCCTGGTCCCGATCTGGGAGAAGACGACGCCGCCCCAGTAGAGGTCGAAGTCCCTGTTGCGCAGTACCTCGGGTATCGCCATCGGTCAGTCGACCGGGACGAGGGTCACCTTGTCCGGGGCGACCGAGAAGTGCACTTCGGTTCCCGGCGGGATCGACAGATTGGGATTGGAACGGTTGCGGACCTCCAGATCGCCCACACCCACGATGTGGTCCACGACGTCGCCCATGAAGGCGCGGGTGAGGACCGTGCCCGACCACTCGTTGGGCACATCGCCCCGCCGCTCGCGGGACAGGTCGACGCACTCGGGGCGGATCGAGATGAGCACCGTGTCACCGACCGCGGGCGCCGTCTCCACCCCATGTGCCACGAGGCGGCCCTGTGCCGCGTCCACCTGGACCTCACCGCCCGACACCGAGACGACCTTCGCCTCGATGAAGTTGGAGGTGCCGATGAACTCGGCGACGAACCTCGTGGCCGGCTTGGTGTAGATCTCGCGGGGCTTGCCGATCTGCTCGATACGGCCCTGGTTCATCACCGCGATGCGGTTCGACATCACCAGCGCCTCGGACTGGTCGTGGGTGACGTAGATCGCGGTGAGATTCAGCTCCCGCTGAAGGCGCTTGAGTTCGAAACGCATGGTCTCGCGCAGCTTGGCGTCCAGATTGGACAGTGGTTCGTCCAGGAGCATCAGCTCCGGCCGGGTCACCAGGGCGCGGGCCAGAGCCAGGCGCTGCTGCTGGCCGCCGGAGAGCTTGGTGGCGGCCCGGGCCGCGTAGGCTCCGAGTTCGGTGACCTCGAGGACCTGGCCGACGCGGTCCTCGATCTCCTTGCGGCCGGGGCGCTTGGCGCGGGGCATCACCTCCAGCGGGAACGACACGTTCTTGAAGACCGACATGTGCGGCCAGATGGCGTACGACTGGAAGACCATGCCGAGTCCGCGCTGGTTGGCGCGCATGTTGACACCGTGCTTGGAGTCGAACAGCACGCGCCCGCCCAGTGTCACCCGGCCCTCCGTCGGGCGTTCCAGTCCGGCGACGGAGCGCAGGGTGGTGGTCTTTCCGCAGCCGGAGGGGCCGAGGAGCGTGAACAGCTCGCCGTCGTGCACCTCGAAGTCGACCCCGCCGACGGCGAACACACGCGTGCCCGCGTCGGATCGCCGCCCGGAAGCGCGCCCGGAGGTGTCGTCGTAACTCTTCTTGAGGGATTCGACCGTCAACATCGCTGAAGGTCCCTTCGATCAGTTCGCGGAGTCGCTCTGCAGCCCGAAACGGGCACCCAGGCGGTAGGCAATGGAGACGAGGACGACGAGCAGGACGACCATGCAGACGCCCAGGGCGGCCAGGGTGGTGAACTGGCCGTTCTCGAACTGCTCCCAGATCAGCACCGACAACACCTCTTTGCCGGGGCTGTACAGGAGGATCGTGCTGGACAGCTCGCGGAAGGACACGACGAGGATGTAGACCCAGCCGGCCAGGATGCCGCCGCTCATCAGCGGCAGCAGCACACGGCGGAAGGTCTGGAACCACGAGGCGCCGGAGACCGCCGCCGACTCCTCGAGCTCGGGTGACATCTGCGCCATCGCGGACGAGGAGTACCGCATGCCGTACGGCAGGTACCGCGTGCAGTACGACACCAGAAGGATGAGGAGCGTGCCGTAGATCGGCAGCGACATGCGCAGATAGACGAACGACAGCGCCAGACCGAGAACGAGACCGGGGATCACGATGGGGGTGAAGGCCAGCAGGTCGAGCAGCCGTCGGCCCGGGGCCCTGGTGCGCAGGACCACCCAGGAGACGATCGCGGTCAGGAGCATCACCGCTGTCGCGGCACCCACGCCCACGATGAGCGAGTTCTTCAGCGCCGTGAAGGCCAGCGGCATGTCGAAGACGGCACGGTAGTTGGCCAGGCTCATCTGGCTGAGGGTCTTGCGGGTCGGTGCGGCGTAGTACTTCAGCAACGAGGCGTACACGAGGACGGCGACCGGCAGGACCACCGTGAGCAGGAAGTAGAGGATCACTCCGGCGCCCACGAACGGTCGCGCCCTGCCCAGCTCGACCGGGCGAGGCCGGAACGCCTTGCCCGTCACCGTCTGGAAGTTGCGCGAGGAGCGCTGGAGCCAGCTGGAGACCAGCACGCCGACCGCCGCGATGACCAGCAGTCCGATGGCGTAGGCGCCGGCGGCTCCGTAGTCGATGGGGTAGGCGCGCAGGACGAAGTAGATCCGGCTCGTGAACACATAGATGCCGTTCTGCAGTCCGAGCAGTCCGGGCACCTCGAAGCTCTCCAGGGACTGCACGAACATCAGCAGTGCCGCGGAGATCATGGCGGGCCGCAGCAGCGGAACCGTGACCCGGCGCAGGACCGTGAGGCGGTTGGCCCCCGACATGGCGGCGGATTCCTCCAGCGAGGGATCCATCGCCCGGAAGGCGGCCACCATCAGCAGGAACGCCACCGGGGCGAGGTGCAGCCCCTGTACCCAGATCATGCCCCAGACGCTGTAGATGTTGATCGGGGAGGAGCCGAACAGGGGCTTGAAGACGAGTGAGTTGAGGAGCCCGCTCGAGGGATCCCCGAGGAAGATCCACGAGGTGGCGTACAGGATGCCCGGCACGATGAGCGGCACGAGCGAGGCCGCGAAGAACAGTCCCTTGAACGGGGTGTCCGTCCTTACCTGCACATACGCCAGGGCCGTGCCGAGGACGAGCGCGAGTGCGGCCGAACCGAGGGCGAACCACAGCGAGTTCAGCATCATCTCGCCGGACTGCGAGTTGCCGCCGTAGGCACGTGCGAACGCGTTGAAGGAGAGGCCGCTGCCGTCGGCGCTGAGGAAGGTGTCGTGGATCAGGTAGCCCAGGGGCACGATCGCCAGGTATCCGACCACGACGACGGCGCCGCCGACCAGCAGGCCCTGCAGGGACAGCGGGCGCCGCAGCAGGCGCAGCAGCCGGTGCGCCCTGCGGTCCTCCGCGGGCTGTGGTGTGCGTCCGGGACGGGCTTCGGGGTCGTCGTCCCGAGCGGTGGTGGACGTGGGTGCGAGGGTCATCGGTGGTCAGCTCCCCGTCGTGGCGGCGCCGCGCAGCAGCGCGTCGTACTTCTTGTCCCAGGAGCCGTCGTCCTTGCTGAGGCCCTTGACGTCGAAGGGGACGAGGGTGAGGCCGGTGAGGCTCTTGTCCCCGGGGACCTTCGTCGACGGCGTGAGCCCGAGCTTGACGAGTTCCTTCTGCCCGTCGGTCAGCAGCCAGTTGTAGAAGAGCCAGGCGCCGGCCGGATGCTGCGCGTTCTTGATCATGCCGACGCCATTGGGCCGGGCGAAGGCGGGTATCTTCGACACCCCGCCCTGCGGCAGGTGGGTGACGGGGGCGCCCTTCTCGGCCGCGCGGTCCGTGATGTAGGTGTAGTTCATCGCCTCCATCGGCGACTGGCCGGCGGAGAGGAACTGCATCATCGTCGTGTGACCCTTGGACACCTTGGAGTTGGCGACGATGGCCTTCCAGAGCTTGTCCACCTCGGCCTGCGACTTGCCTTGGTCCAGCCAGTACTTGGTGACGTTCTCGAACCAGTCGCTGTCGCTGACCTCGAGCGTCAGCTTGCCCTTGTACTTGGGCAGGGCGAGGTCCTCCCAGCTGTGCGGCTCGTCGGCGGGCTTGATCAGATCGGTGTTCCACGCGGGCTGGAAGACGTTCAGCCGACTCGCCGTCCAGTGCGCGAACTTGCCGGCCGGCTCGACCTTGTCGAGCGAGGAGCCGTTGAAGTCCGCCAGGAGGTTGTTGTCGGACAGGGCCGTCATCTCCAGGAAGTTGGTCTCCACCGTGTCCGCGCCGGCCTTGCCGGCCTGCGCCTCCTGCAGCGCCCGCTGCAGGACCGTCTCGGAGTTGCCGCGGAAGACGCTGACGTGGATGCCGTACTGCTTCTCGAAGGCCTGCGCGATCGGGGTCGCGATGTCCGCGGTCATCGAGGTGTAGAGGGAGAGAGTTCTGCCCTCCTTCTGGGCGAGCTCCTTGGCTTTGGCGACCTGTTGGTCCTTGGGGAGGGCGGCGATCTGCGCGTAGGTGCCGTCCGCCTTGGCGTTGGACGCCGTGGTGACGGCGCCGCCGCATCCGGTGGTGGCGGCCGCGACCAGTAGTCCGGCCAGGGCGAGGGTGGTGTTACGGGTCCTCATGCGGTGCTCTCCTGGAGAAGGGCGTGAAGGGGGAGTGCGGTCAGCCCGCCGTGGGGACGCCGCGCAGCAGCGCGTCGTAGGCGGTGTTCCATTTCTTGGTGTCGGTCTCGGCCGTCTTCGAGAGGCTGTAGGTGGTGGTGCCGGCGGGGATCGGGTCCTTGAAGCCGGGCACGCTCTTGGCCGCCGGGATCCGCAGCGACTCGGCGATGATCTTCTGGCCCTCGGTGAGCACCCAGTCGGTCCACAGCAGGGCCGCGGCCGGGTGACGTGGACGGGCCATCAGCGCGATGCCGTTCGGGCGGAGGATCACCGGTTCGACGGCGGGCCGCCAGGCCACGGGCGCGCCCTTTTTGGCCGCCTTGTCGACGGTGTGACTGTAGACCGAGAGGGCCACGGCGAACTGGCCGGCGCTGAGCAATTCACCCTGCACAGTGTGGCCCTTGACGACCTTGATGTTCGCGGCGATCTTCTTGAACAGGGCGTCCACGGCGGAGGGGCTCATGCCCTTCTCCTCGGTCAGATACGTGTGCATCGACGCGTACCAGTCCCAGTCGCCGACCTCGACGGAGAGCTTGCCCTTCCACTTCGGGTCGGCGAAGTCGGCGAAGTCCTTCGGTTCCTGGCCCGCCTTGACCTTGTCGGTGTTCCAGCCGACGACGAAGGCGTTGAACCGTTCGGCCGTCCATCCTCCGAGGTTCTTCGCGGTGTCCTTCAGACCCGCTTCGGCGGGCCCCTTGTAGGCGTGGAGCAGGTGCTGGCCGTCGAGGGCCCGCAGTTCGAGGTCATTGGTGTCCATGACGTCGTTCTGCGGCTTGTTCGCCTGGTTCTCCTGCAGCGCGCGCTGCAGAACCGTCTCGGAGTTGGCCCGGAACGCGTGGACCTTTATTCCCGGGTAGGCCTTCTGGAACCCGTCGACGAGGTCCTGGATGTCGGTGTTGGAGGTGTACAGGTCCAGTACGCCGCCCTCGCTCTTGGCGTCGGCGAGAAGCTTGTCCGTGCGCTCCTTGCCGGTGAGGGACTCGTACGCGGCGTAGGGGTTCTTGTCGGGGGCGGAGCCGGCGGTTCCCGTCGTCGGCGAAGCGCCGCAGCCGGTGAGGATGAGGCCGCCGACCAGGAGGCCGACGGGGAGAGCACCTTGACGCATCGCACACTCCTTGGACGAAGCGGATGGCTCGAGGGCGGACGGGAAGGGCACAGAGTGTGGGGGAGCGGTGCGGTCGCGCCGACGGCGGGTGGTGAGTCGTCGGCGGAGCGGCTTGCGGCTGCGGTTCGCGTCCGTCCGAGTGCCGGGTTCCTGCATAAAACAGCAGGGTCGGTCTTATGGTCTAACCATCGGACAAGAGCTTTACTCTATTGTTACGGCCCGGGGACGAGGAGTTCACACCCCTGGGCTTCGGGTCATGGGGAGTCGGGAGTTCGGCCGGGATCCGGTCCGAAGACGAGCGACTTGATCGTGACCGGCACCGTGCGGGACGGGAAGCGCACCCGTCCGATGTCGACGTAGTCGAAGTCCCGCAGGCTCAGTCCGTCGATGACGAGCAGATCGGCGGTGACGTCCAGCTCGTCCCGCAACAGCCGGCCGAGCGTGAGTGCCACATCGCCGTCGAGCACGACGTACAACGGCTTTCCCTGGGCGAGCCGTTCGGCGAGCGCGTCCCGGATGCCGCGTGCGAAGGGCAGCAGCCGGTCGTAGCTCGGCGGCCCGCTCCACGTCAGGGCGAGGGCGATGTCCGCACCCGTCTGCGCGACGTCCAGGGCGACCAGATGCCGGCGGACCGCCGACTCGACCGCGCCGCTGTCGACCCTCTCGCCGAGCTCGTACGCCGGTCTGAGCACCTGCAGGTTGCGGCGCGGCAGCAATGCGTCCGGGTCCGAGATGAACCCGGTGTTGCCGCTGAGCTGGACGCTGTACTCCGATGCGCCCACCGCCGTCGCGCGGATGCACTCGCCCGGCGGAAGCAAGGGATACGGCAGTGCACCGTCGTCCAGCCGCCGGCGCAGCGCGCGTCCCAGCCGGCGACCGAGGTCTCCGAAGTCCGTACGCTCCCTGTCGTAGACGTACTCGGCGACCCCGCCCGAGAACATCACCCCGTCGACCGGGGCGAGTTCGGGCAGCGGCTCGGTGAGGAACAGGTCCCGGACGTGTGCGCCGGGCGCCGCCGCGGTGAGGGCCTCGACCAGCGTGTCCGCCATCGCCTCGGCCACGCGGTCCAGTTCCTCGCCCCGGACGGTGCCACCGTACGTCCAGCCCGCGAACCCGGCCCGCTCGGCGTGCACACGGCCGGCCGGATCGAGCCGGATGATACGTCCCTCGGCGTTGACCACCTGGAGTCTGCCACCGATGTGCACGGCGGCGGTGGCGACGACCCGCCCCCGGTCCAGCATGGCGAGCTTGGTGGTCCCGCCTCCGATGTCGACGTTGAGGATGCGCCGCCCGGTGTCGTACGACGCCTTCGCGGCTCCCGATCCGTAGGCGGCCAGCATGGCCTCCATGTGGTGGCCCGCGCTCGCGTTGACCAGCTCGCCCCCGCGCTCGGCGAGGACGGCGGCGATCGCCTCCGCATTGCGCCGGCGCAACGCCTCGCCGGTGAGGATCACGACACCGGTGTCGACGTCGGCCGGATCGACGGCCGCCTCCTTGTACGCCACGTCGATGATCGCGCCGAGGGCCTCGGCGTCGATGTACTCGTCGCTCGCGTAGGGCGTGAGTTCCACCGGGGAGCGGTGCAGGGTGTCCCGCCGCACCACGAGGTACCGGCTCGTCAGATCCTCGCCGATGCGCCGTAGATGCAGGCGGGAGAAGACGACCTGGGTGCCGGAGGACCCGATGTCGATGCCCACGCTGTGCAGGGTGACGTTGTCCTGCTGCCAGATCGGGTTGTCCTCGAGCGCCCCGGCCACGTCGTCGTCGTGCACATGGTCGTGGTCGGGGAGGTACGCCGAATGAACCGTGCGCACCCCGTCGTCATGGTTGTGGTCTTCGGCGTGCCGCACGGTTCCCGCTCCTCAACTTCCTGTGTCAGACGGTGGCCGACTGCTCCGGGCTCGGCGGGAGCGTGGAGAGCTCCGCTTCGTACACGGCATCCATCCTGGGCTCCATCCCGTGCTTGGCCAGGGCCTCACGGAACGTCTCACGCACATAGGACGACTCGTCGGCGTAGTCGATCTGGTCGCCGCCGATGCGCCGGCTGATCCAGGCCTTCGGCACGCCCTGCGCGTTGCGTACGGACACGACCTCGTGCTTGAAGGCCAGATAACGGCTCGGCTCCGAACCGGTGTTGAAGTGCTGGTGGAACCACATGTTCGGCGGGACGATCAACGCGCCCGGTCCCCACTCGTAGCGGCGGGGCTCCTCGCCCTCCGGCCACATGAGGCTGTAGCCCTCGCCGGAGAGGATGATGACGTGGGCGCCCGGTCCATGCCGGTGCCCCTTCTTGTACGTCGCGGTCGGGAACTGGGAGATGTGGCTGTTCATCGACCCCTTGGCCATCGCGAAGCGGATGTGCCCACCACCCGCGCCCCGCTCCTTCGCCTCGACCAGCGGAAGGTTGACCGCGTCCGCGACGAAGTTCGTGTCGAGCAGCAGGCCCTTCTGCTCGCCCCTGGGGGAGAAGTAGTCGGGCTCGCCGTCGAAGCGGTCCGGGAAGTCCCTCGGGGTGTTGAAGACGAAGTCCGGGTCGCCGTAGAGGTTGATGACGGGAGGCAGGTTCGTCGAGGAGACGAAGCGCGCCGCCTTGCGGCCGGAGCCGTTGAAGTGCTGGTGATGGGCGTTGAGCGGAATGGCGAAGATCGATCCGGCCTGCCACTCGAAGGTGACCTCGGCGCCGGAGTCGTTCCAGACCTTCGTCGACCCCTGGCCGTCGAGGACCAGGATCATCTCCTCGAACAGCTGCCGCTGGGGGGCGAGTGCACCGCCGGCCGGGATCTCGCACACGTAGCAGTCGTTGGAGGTGCGGGTGGCCTCGTGATTGATGAAGACGCCCCGGCCACCGCGTCGTTCCCACGGCTTCAGCTCGACGGTACGCAGATCTGGGATGTAGTGGGCCGCGATGATGTCGAGTCCCTCGGCGGCGACCCAGCGGGTGTAGGGGGATTCCTTCTCCGTGGCGAACTTCGCCGCCAGGGAGTCGTTGACGAGCGCATCCTTGGCCATTCAGCGGCCCTTCCTGGTCGGCTCTTGCGACATGACGTGCGCTGACAGGGATATAGGGGGTGTGGATTGGTAGAACCATAAGTCCACTACTGGAGGGCGTCAACGAGTCGCGCGCGATGATCGGAATCCCTCTGCGGCCACTTCCGCGGCCGCCGTCGCGGCGGCCGCCGGTTCCAGGTAGCGGCCGCCCCGGACGCGCGGCTTCAAGTCCTCGCCGAGGTCGTACCACAGGGGCATGGCGGTGGGGATGTTGAGGCCCGGCACCTCCTCGCGGCCCATTCGGTCCAGGTGGGCGACCAGGGCCCGCAGCGAATTGCTGTGCGCGACGAGCAACGTGGTGCGGCCCGCACGCAGATCCGGTACGACGACCTGATGCCAGTACGGCAGCAGCCGCGCCGT
This sequence comes from Streptomyces sp. NRRL F-5122, assembly GCF_001507435.1. GTDB lineage: Bacteria > Actinomycetota > Actinomycetes > Streptomycetales > Streptomycetaceae > Streptomyces > Streptomyces lannensis. Next base: position 173,673 of record NZ_LMWH01000278.1, on the reverse strand, counting down.
GACGTCCCCGAGCGACTCCGTGCGCGGCAGAAGGGAACGGGGGACGTCCGCGTAGCGCGGGTCGTCCGACACGTCTCCCGGGGCGCCTTCGGCGACCGGCGGCGGGGCGGCGTCGTAGGAGCGGCGCCAGAGCCGGAAGCGTTCCTCGCCGAACTCCTCGAGGACGTCGCCCTTCTCCCGGCCCTGCAAGGCTCCGTAGTGGCGTTCGTTGAGCCGCCAGTGTGCGGTGACCCGCGCCCCGTGGGCGCCGGCGCTCCCCGCTACCAGGTCTGCGGTTCGCACCGCCCGGGTCAGGACCGAGCTGTGTACCGCGTCGGGCACGAGACCCGCCTCGCGCAGCAACTCACCACACCGTTCGGCCTGTTGTTCTCCGTGTGAGGTCAGTCCGACATCGGTCCAGCCGGTGAACAGCTGCCTGGCGTTCCAGGCGCTCTCGCCGTGGCGGAGCAGGATCAGTGTTCCCATGCCGCCGATTGTGATCCCTCGTCCCGTCTCTTGTTCCCCCTTTCAGCATTCTGGTCTAATGGACAGACCACCGAACGGAGTGCGGCCCCAGCGGCATGCCCGTTCGCAGTGGATTCCGCCGATCGCGAGAGGAAACAGGGACCTTGCCCAAGGTGATCTTCGTCGGCAGCGACGGTCCCGAGTACACCGTCGATGCGACGGTCGGGGACTCGGTCATGGCGGCTGCGGTGAAGAACGGTGTTCCCGGGATCGTCGCCGAATGCGGCGGCAACCAGTCCTGCGCCACCTGCCATGTGTGGGTGCGCGAGGCGTTCGCGCCGCTGGTCGGACCGCCGGGCGACATGGAGGACGACCTGCTCGACCTGGCCGTGGCAGAGCGCCGGGAGACCAGCCGTCTGTCGTGCCAGATCCGTCTCACCCGGGAACTCGACGGGATCACCGTCGACATCCCCCCGGAACAGCCGTGAGCGCCGGGCGGCCGACGCACCGTTCCACACCGAGCTCAGCACCGATGTCCACGACCCGCCGGCGGGTCAGTACCTGAAAGGGATATGGCCGTGCTCAGAAAAGACATCAACGAGCTGCTCACCCAGACCGGACCCGGAACACCGATGGGCGAACTGTTCCGCCAGTACTGGATCCCCGCGCTGCTCGCGGAGGAACTCCCGGAGGACGACTGCCCGCCGGTACGCGTCAAGCTTCTGTCCGAACGCATGGTGGCCTTCCGCGACAGCGAAGGGCGCTACGGCCTCATCGACGAGTTCTGCGCCCACCGCGGCGCCTCCCTGTGGTTCGGCCGCAACGAGGGATCCGGGCTGCGCTGCCCGTACCACGGCTGGAAGTACGACGTGACCGGCCAGTGCATCGAGGTCCCCTCGGAGGCCGACAACAGCAGCTTCTGCCAGAACGTCCAGTTGACGTCGTACCCCCTGGTGAAGATAGGCGACGTGCTGTGGACCCACATGGGAGACGCGGCCACCCGGCCCCCGCTTCCGGAGTTCGAGTGGGTCCACGTCCCGGCCGAGCAGACCTACACCTCCAAGCGCTGGCAGCAGTGCAACTGGCTCCAGGCCTTCGAAGGCGGCATCGACTCCAGCCACGTCACCTTCCTGCACTCCGGAGGCCTGAAGACCGACCCGCTGTTCAAGGGCGCGAAGGGCAACGAGTACAACCTGAACGACACCAAACCCTTCTTCGAGGTCGCCGACAGCGTGGGCGGACTGTTCGTGGGCGCCCGGCGCAACGCCGAGGAGGGGCAGTACTACTGGCGGATCACGCCCTGGGTCATGCCCGCCTTCACGATGGTCCCGCCGCGCGGTGACCACCCGGTGCACGGCCACTTCTGGGTGCCGATCGACGACGAGAACTGCTGGACGTACTCCTTCGACTACCACCCCGTGCGAGCCCTCACCGAGACCGAACGGCAGGCCATGATCGACGGCCATGGCGTCCACAGCAAGAACATCCCCGGCACGTACCGGCCCATGGCCAACATGGACAACGACTATCTGATCGACCGCGAGGCGCAGAAGCGCGGTGAGACCTATTCCGGCGTGGCGGGCATCGCCATGCAGGACGCGTCCCTCCAGGAGAGCATGGGGCCCATCGTCGACCGCTCCAAGGAGCGGCTCGTCCCTGCCGACAGCGGGATCATCAAGGCCCGGCAGAAGCTGCGCAAGGCCGCCATCGCACTGCGGGACGAGGGCGTCACGCCGCCCGGTGTGGATCCGGCGCACCAAAGGGTGCGGTCGGCGGCGGTGGTACTGCCGCAGGCCGAGTCCTTCCTGGACTCCTGCCGTGACGCGGTGAAGGTCACCCCCGGCGTCGCTCAGACCTCGGTGTGACATGACGACCGCGTCGATGCATCTGAGTGAGAGCGCCCGAGCGGCCTCGGCGAGCGAGTCCCGGTTCAGGATCGACGTACCCATCGCCCCGGCCCGGGCCGCACGGGTCGTGGCGCTGGACGATCGGGCCGCGTCGGTGGTGCGCCGTCTCGCCCAGCGGTCCTGGGCCCATGCCCGCTTCTACACCAGCCGCGAGGTCCGGGACGGCGACGGCCTGCTGCACGAGCTGGACGGCCCCACCGTCCCGCTCGACGAGGTTCTCGCCGGCACCGACGTGGTCGTCGTCCTCGCCACGGAGGACGGCGGCCGGGCCGCGGCGGCCGCGATCGGCAGGATCTGCGGCCGGCGGGGGATCACCACGGCGGGCGTGATCCTGGGCGACGGTTTCGAGGCCGACGACGCCGTCGCGGCTCTGCGTCCCTATGCCCGCGTGCTGCTGCTGTCCGCCGACGAGGGCGACGCCTTCGAACTGCTCACGGCCCTCAGGGTCTAGATCCTGTCGTTGGATCGGGTCGGCTGAGAGAGGCTGCGCCTTTCGGTCGGCCCGAGCGGGGCGTGGTGCGTGCAGCTGCTAGGCGGAGGAGGGCGGCGACAACGCGGCAGATGCGCGTGCCACGGCCCGCGACGCCGGCGTGATCCGAACGACAGGCCCTAGGAGGACCCGTATGCCCGAGAAGGTCACCCTGCGCGGGTTGCAGCGCATGAAGGACGAGAAACGCAAGATCGTGGGTGTCGTGGCCTGGGACTACCAGATCGCGCGCATCGTCGACCGGGCCGGCGTCGACGTGGTCTCCGTCGGCGACACCGTCGGCGTGAACCTGTGGGGGCAGAGCAACCCCTTCGAGGTGACGATGGATCAGATGATCACCGTCACCCAGGCGGTACGCCGTGGTGTGCGACGTGCCCTGGTGAGCGCCGACTTCCCCTTCGGCCCGTTGCAGGAGGGAACGGACAGCGCGGTCAGGGCGGCCATCCGGTTCGTCAAGGAGGCCGGAGTCGACATGGTCAAGGTGGACGCGGCCTCTGATTTCCCCGATGCCGTCACCGCGATCACCCGCGCGGGCATCCCGGTGTTCGCCCAGTTCGGGATCACCCCGCAGACGGCACTGCGGTACGGAGTCGAGTACAGCGCCATTCCTTCGAGTGCCGACCAGGTGCCGGTGGAGATGAAGGACGCCCTCGTCGCGGAGGCCGAACGGCTTCAGGAGGCGGGTGCCGCCCTGCTGAACTTCACCAACTCCGGGCCGGTGGTGGGGGCGGCCGTGGCCGAGGCCGTCTCCATCCCGGTGCTCGGCGGCTTCGGCGGCGGTCCCTGGCTCGACGGGCGGATGCGCATGGCCCACGCGGCCATCGGCTATGCCGCGTCCGCCCTCGACGATCCCCCGGACACCTACGCCAACGTCGCCCGGATCACGCTCGACGCGATCACCGCCTACACCGCGGACGTGCGAGCGGCACGCCAGGTCGCCGGCGGTGTGCCCGTCCCGCCGGCGACCTGACAACCGGCCGGCCATCGGGTCGGCCGGCATGACGCGAAAGGAGCGAACGACCGTGCCCACCGCCGTCATCGACGGAATCCCCACACGCTACGAGGTCACCGGTTCGGGACCGCCGCTGCTGATGTTCTCCCCCGGAGGCTTCGACTCCAGCCTGGAGGGCTGGCGGACCGTGGGGGTCTACCGGCGCCTGCGACTGCTCGACCACCTCACCCAGAGCTACACCTGTGTGACCTTCGACCGGCGTGAGTCGGGTCGGTCGGGGGGACGGTTGGAGCGGATCTCCTGGGCCGACTACGTCCGCCAGAGTGTAGGCCTGCTCGACCACCTCGGCATCGAGCGGGCACACCTGATGGGGGGATGCGTCGGCTGCTCCACCGTCGCCGCATTCGCGGTCGCCCACCCCGAGCGGGTGCTGAGCATGGTGCTGTACTCGCCCGCGGGCGGGGTGAAGTACCGGATGAAACAGCACGATCGGTTCCGGAGCCACGCGGTGTACGCCGACGAGCACGGGCTGGCGCAGGTGGTGTCCCTCGCGCGCGGCTCGGACGCAGGCTTCACGAAGGATCCCCGGGTCGGCCCCTGGGCCCGGGTGATCCGGACCGACGCCGGGTTCGCCGACGCCTACGCTCGGACCGACCTCGACCGTTACCGGGCGACGGTCACCGGCATGGCGCGGCTGCTGTTCGACCGGGACACCGTGCCGGGTCCCGAGCCGGAGGACCTGCTCGGGCTGGACGTACCGGCGCTGATCGTCCCCGGCGAGGACACGTCGCACGCGCCGTCGGCCGCCAGGTATCTGCAGGAATGCCTGCCCGACAACGAGTACTGGGACGTGCCGGTGGCCGAGCAGACCGAGGAGTCGGCGCCGGCACGGGTGCTGAAGTTCCTGGCGGCAGTGCGGACGTAAGGGATGACGGGGCCCGGCCGGGAGGGGAGGCGCGGCCGGGCCCCTGGCTCAGGTGCGCGCCGAGTCCCTTTCCAGCGCGGCGATCTGCTCGAGCCGCCGTGCGTGCACCCCACCCTTGAAGGGCGTCGTCAGCCATGTCCCGACGATGTCCTCGGCGTTCTCGGGTGCCAGGATCTTGGCGGCCAGGACAAGGACGTTGGAGTCGTTGTTGCCGCGGGAGATGCGGGTGCTCCACAGGTCGTGGCACAGCCCCGCCCGGATCCCCCGGATCTTGTTGCAGGCGACGGTCTCTCCGAGTCCGCTTCCACCGAGGACGATCCCGCGTTCGGCGTGGCCCTCGGTCACCTGCCGGCACACGTTCGCGCACAGCGGCGGGTAGTCGACCGTCTCCTCGCTGTGGCTGCCGCGGTCGTCGACGGTGTGCCCCTGCGCGGTGAGCCAGGCGGTGAGCCGGACTTTGAGGGCGTAGCCGTTGTGGTCGGCGGCGATGGCGATGCGCATACGGGTCCCTTCGGCTGACGGTGAGCGTGTGGTCAGGCGATCAGCGTGCGCGTGCTCTCGGCGAACAACCCCTCCAACGGAAGGGGCCGTTCGAGGATGTGCTGGTCCACGGCATGCCGCATGAGCTGTTCCAGCACGGCGCGGTTCGGCTCCAGGCCGTACGGCAGCGGATCCATGCCGGTCACCTCCAGGACCCGCTGGTACATGCGGTCCGTGGCGGTGGGGGAGTGGAGGCCTCCGCTGTGCAGCCGGTCCACGTAGAGCTGCTTGGCCCGGGCGAAGGCGTCGAAGACCAGAGCACCCAACTCGGGTTGTTCGGCGAGCAGTTCGTCACGGATGACGATCAGGTGGTTGATCGGGTAGAGGGCGCGTTCATGCAGGGCGGTGAAGCCCGCCTCCTCGGGCTCCGGGATCAGCGGAGCGAGGGCCGAGGGCGACGGCCTGGGGCCGATCACCGCGGCGAGGTCCCCGGCGAGCAGCGCGTCCTCAAGCGATCCACCGGAGTCCAGGGGAACGACGTTCGCCGGGGGCCGGTACGCCGCGACGTGCTCGTCGCCCGACAGCACCCAGGTGACCTTGTCGAGGTCCACGCCGTACTCCTCCTGGAGGACCGCGCGCGCCCAGACGCCGGTGGTCACCGTGTAGCCCCGGCTGACGCCGACCCTGCGGCCCTCGAGGTCCTTGGGGCTGCGCACATCCGATGCCGGGTCATGGAAGAGCGCCCCGTGGTGGAAACCGCGCACCAGGAAGACGGGCACGGCGGTGAACGGTGCGCCGTGCGCCTTGGCGACGAGATACGTGGTCAGTGCCATCTCGCTGACGTCGAACTCCAGCCCGCGCACCATGCGCCGGAAGGCGTCTACGAGAACGGGGACTTCCTCGAACTCGAAGCGGAAGCCGCGGGGCGTGACCGCCCCCGTCTTGAGCGCCTCGTTGTTGCCCTGCGTCCGGGTCACGGTCCTGAGTTGAGGTACGGCCATGAGTCGAAAAGGTAGCATGGTTAGTCCATAAGTCCATAGACTGTCGTTCCGGCGGGACATCCCCGAACGTGAGGAGACGACGTCATGGCGGAACAGGTGCTGGCGGCGGTCAGAACGGCGCCCGGCCGGACCGAGCTGCGGGAGTTCCCGATGCCGGACATACCCGATGACGGAGCCCTGTTGAAGGTCGAGGTGGCGGGCATCTGCGGCACCGACGTGAAGATGTACGCAAAGCCGCCGTTCACCGACCCCGTGATCATGGGACACGAGAACGTGGGCGTCATCGCGAAGGCCGGCCGCACCTTCACCGAACGCAAGGGCCTGGCCGAAGGGGACCGGGTGTTCGTCGAGCACTATGTCGGCTGCTATCGCTGCGAGTGGTGCCACCGGGGCGAGTACCGCCACTGCGAGGCCACCGACTGGCGCACCAACCCCGACGCCCGCCGGTACGGCTACACATCGGCGAACCACCCGTACCACCTGTGGGGCGGCTTCGCCCAGTACCTCTATCTGCCGTGGAACTCGGTCACCCACCGCGTGCCCGACGGGGTGTCGGCCGAACTCGCGGGGCTTGTCACACCGTTGTCGAACGGCATCGAGTGGGCGCTGGTCACCGCGGGCGTCGGCTACGCCTCCACCGTCCTCATCCAGGGCCCCGGACAGCAGGGGCTGTCCCAAGTCGTCGCCTGTAAGCAGGCCGGTGCCTCCCTCATCATCGTCACCGGCACCACCCGGGACGCGGCGCGCCTGTCCCTGGCCCGCGAGCTGGGTGCCGACCACGTCATCGACATCACCCAGGAGGACGCCCTCTCCCGCGTCCTGGACATCACCGGCGGCCGCGGGGTCGACGTGGTCCTGGACTGCACCGCGGGCGCGGGCACCGCACCCGTGCTGCTCGGCATCGACGCGCTCAAGCGACGTGAGGGCACGATGGTGGTCCAGGGCGAACTGGCCGCGTTCCCCGACTTCCCCATGAAGAAGCTGACGGAGAAGTCGATCGCGCTGAAAAGCGCTCGCGGCCACAGCTACCGCTCCTGCGAACTAGCCCTGGAGCAGCTCGCATCGGGCCGCTTCCCCCTGGAGAAACTCAGCACACACAGCTTCCCCCTCACCGATGTCGACCGTGCCATCCGCACGGTCGGCGGCGAGAGCGGCGAGGACGCCGTGCACGTCTCGCTCCTGCCCTGGGCGGCCGCATGAGCATCGTCGTCCGTGACCCACTTCGTGCCGAGCGGGCCACGGTCGAGGCCCTGGCGGCGTTCGGCGTGGCCACCGTCCACGAAGCCCAGCACCGCACCGGGCTCCTCGACCCCGCACTGCGTCCTGTGTGGCCGGGCGCGCACATCGCGGGCACCGCCGTGACCGTGAGCGTGCCGCCCGGCGACAACTGGATGATCCATGTCGCCGTGGAGCAGTGCCGGGACGGCGACATCCTCGTGGTCTCCCCGACGTCGCCCTCCCAGGCCGGCTACTTCGGTGACCTGTTGGCCACCGCGGTCGCCGCGCGCGGTGTGCGCGGAGTGGTCATCGACGCCGGCTGCCGTGATGTGGCGGAGCTGCAGCGAATGGGATTCCCCGTATGGGCGCGGCACATCAGCGCGTTCGGCACGGTCAAGGAGACCCTCGGTGACGTCAACACACCGATCGTCTGCGCCGGACAGCACATCCGGCCCGGCGACGTCGTCGTCGCCGACGACGACGGTGTGGTCGTCGTGCCGCGGCACGACGCCCGGGCCGTGCTCGACAGCTGCCGGGCGCGGGAGGAGAAGGAGGCCGTCAGCCGCAAACGCTATGCGAACGGCGAGCTGAGCCTCGACGTCAACTCGATGCGTGAGCGCTTGGCCCACAAGGGCCTGACCTACGTCGACCGGGAGGCCACGGATGATCATTGATGTACATGGCCACTACACCACGGCACCCCGGCCCCATCAGGCCTTTCGCAACGCACAGCTGGCCCGTCTCGCCGATCCGTCGCTGCCTGTCCCCGAACCCGCCGCGATCAGCGACGACGCCATCCGTGAGAGCGTCGAGACCAACCAGCTGAAGCTGCTGCGGGAACGCGGCGGCGACCTGATGCTCTTCTCGCCGAAGGCATCCGGCATGGAACACCATGTCCCGGACCCGGCGACCGCGCGTACCTGGGCGCGGGTGAACAACGACCTCGTCCACCGGGCCGTCGAACTGTTCCCGCGGAACTTCGCCGCCGTGTGCCAGTTGCCCCAGACGCCGGGCGGTGCCCTCGACGACGCCATCGCCGAACTGCGCCGCTGTGTGGGGGACCTCGGGTTTGTCGGCTGCAACCTCAACCCGGACCCGTCCGGCGGCCATTGGACCTCGCCCCCGCTCACCGACCCGTACTGGTACCCCCTGTACGAGACGATGGTCGAACTGGACGTCCCCGCGATGATCCATGTCTCGGCGTCCTGCAACCCCAACTTCCATGCCCTGGGCGCCCATTACCTCAACGCCGACACCTCGGCGTTCATGCAGTTCGTCGAGGGCGACCTGTTCACCCGCTTCCCCGCGCTGCGCTTCGTTATCCCGCACGGCGGCGGTGCCGTGCCGTACCACTGGGGACGCTACCGCGGTCTGGCCGTCCGCCTGGGCCGGCCGGACCCCTCCGACCACCTGATGAACAACGTCTTCTTCGACACCTGCGTGTACCACCAGCCGGGCATCGACCTACTGCACCAGGTGATCGGAGCCGACAACATCCTGTTCGCCTCGGAGATGCTGGGCGCCGTGCGCGGTGCGGACCCGCAGACCGGCATCGCCTGGGACGACACCAAGAGCTACGTCGACCGGGCGGGACTCGACGACGAGCAGCGGCACAAGGTCTACGAGGCCAACGCCCGGCGCGTGTACCCGCGTCTGGACGCTCGCCTGACAGCGGAAGGCAGGTGACGACCACCCCATGTCCCGACTGCAACTCACCTTCGCCTGCGGCGACTACGACCGCACGCGCGCCCTGGAGGAGGGCACCGTCCGTCCCGACGGCATCGATCTGACCTATCTGCGGCTGCCCGTCGAGGAGACCTTCTTCCGCATGATGCGCCACCAGGAGTTCGAGGTGGCCGAGCTGTCGCTGTCCTCGTACGTGCTGTCGTTGCGCGCCGATCCGGCACCCTTCGTGGCGCTGCCCGTCTACACCTCGCGCATGTTCCGCCATGGCTCGCTGTACTGCCACACCGACGCGGGCATCTCGGCCCCCGAGGACCTGCGGGGCAAGCGCATCGGGACGCCGGAGTACCAGTTGACGGCCTGCGTGTGGATGCGGGGGATCCTGGCCGACCGGTACGGGGTGCCCTTCGACTCGGTGAGTTACCTGACCGGCGGGCAGGAGACTCCCGGCCGCATCGAGAAGGCGGGCGTGGAACTGCCGGTCTCGCTGCGTATCAGCCGCATCCCCGAGGGCAGGACCCTGGCGGAGATGCTTGCCGAGGGCGAGATCGACGCGCTGTGCACGCCGCGGGTCCCGAGCCCGTTCGTCGCCGGGGACCCGCGTGTACGGAGGGTGTTCGGGGACGTCGTCGCCGCCGAGAAGGACTACTACGCCGACACCGGGATCTTCCCGATCATGCATGTGGTGGTGATCAGGCGGGATGTCTACGACCGCCACCCCTGGGTCGCGCAGTCCCTCTACAAGGCCATGCTGGCGGCCAAGGACGCGGCGTACCGCAACCTTTACGACACCTCCGCCCTCCGCTTCATGCTGCCCTGGCTCACCCCCCAACTGGAGGAGGCGCGCACCTTGCTGGGCCAGGACTACTGGTCCTACGGCCTGGAGAGCAACCGCGAGACGCTGACGACGTTCCTGCGCTACCACCACGAGCAAGGGCTCTCGGAGCGGTTGTGGCGCCCGGAGGAGCTCTTCGCCCCCGAGTCGCTCGAATCCGCGGTGATCTGACGGCCGTCGTTCGAGCAGAAGAGGCGTGAGGCAATCAGCCTCACGCCTCTTCGCATGCCCTCTCCTCGGGAAGGCGAGGTGTGTGGTGCTCAGGAGGACGGCACCACGGCCGGTCCGGTGGTCAGCAGTGCCTTCAGAGGAGTGCCGCTGTCACCGGCAACACTCGCCGCGATGGTCGTGCCCTGGGTGAGGGCCTTGCGTACCGCCATGTAGTCGGCCGGGCTGTTCACCGCGTCGATCGCGAGGAGTTCGTCCTGCCGGTAGTACAGGACGGAGAACCTCTCGCTGTCCGGGTCACCGCGCACCACGTGCTGGTCGTAACCGCCCGACAGGCCAGCGATCTGCAGTTTGAGATCGCCCTGATACGACCAGAACCAGGGCACCGCCCGCTGCGGCGCCGGAGTGCCGAGGAGCGTTGCCGCGGCGGTCGCGGCCTGGGCCACGGCGTTCTGCACGGACTCCAGCCGTACCCGGCCGAGGCCCGTCATGGGGTGCGGCTGCACGGTGCAGTCCCCGGCGGCGACGACATGGGGATCGCTGGTCCGGGCCCCGCCGTCGACGACGATGCCGCGGTCGCACTCGAGCCCGAGGCGCTCGGCGAGCTCGGTGCGCGGGAGCACCCCGACCCCGATCAGCACGAGATCGGCCGGCAGTCGAGTGCCGTCGGCGAGCCGCACCCCGGTGACGCGCCCGCGTTCGCCGTCGAATCCCGCCACGGCTGCGGACAGCAACACCCTGGTGCCGCGCCGGACATGTGCCCGTCGGTAGAACTCCGAGACGACGGGCGCCACCGCCCGCGAGATCAGCCGATCGGCGGCCTCGACGACGGTGACGTCCTTGCCGAAGCCGCGGGCGACCGCCGCCGCCTCCAGTCCGATGAAGCCGCCACCCACGACCACGACCCGTGGCGCGGTGGTCAGTCGCTGCCTGAGGTGCGCGGCGTCGTCACGATCGCGCAGATAGCGGATTCCGTCGAGGTCGGCGCCGGGCACGGCGAGCCGCCGGGGTCCGGCCCCGACGGTGAGGGCGAGCCGGTCGAAGGAGAAGACACGTCCGCTCGGGGTCCTCGCGGTACCGGATCCGGGGCGGCCGGAAGGGGAGAGGTCGACCTCGGTGACACGCTCGCCGGGGACGAGGTTGATGCCGGCATCGGTGTAGTAGGACGGTGTGCGAAGGGCGAGCGATTCCAGGTCCGTCTGCCCGGTCAGGAACTCCTTGGACAGGGGCGGTCGCTGGTACGGCGGATGGATCTCCTCACCCACCAGGGTGATCGGTTCGGTGTCTCCCAACTGCCTGAGTGACGCGGCAAGTTGGAGACCGGCCTGGCTGGCGCCGACGATGAGCGTTCCGCCCGACATTGCGTGGCCCCTCTCGACTCCCTTTAATGTCAGACCATTATACCAAGAGCGCTGGGCTGGTGGGGTGCCGTCTGTCGGAGGCCGGTGCCGCCCGTTTGCCGTGCGCGGCGCCGCAAGCTATGTTTGACGGGTCTGTCAAACATCTCGACGGTGCAGCGCAACTGGAGGTTTTCGTGGGCTACTCGAGCTCCACCGAGGTGGTGGAAGCCTTCTGGAACGAGGTATGGAAGGCCCGGAACCCGGACAGGGTCGACGATTTCGTGGTCGAGGACTTCGTCATCACGAGCGGTGGCGAGCGCATCGAGGGCCGGGAGAACTTCAAGGCGTGGGTACGGGACTTCCTCGACAGGATCGATGACTTCAGGTTCGACGTCATCGAGACCTTCCAGAACCAGGACGGGAGCCGGGTCGCATCACGGTGGCGAGTGAGCGGCAGGAACAACGGCGTCCTGGGCACACAACCCGACCAGCGCCCGATCGCCTTCACCGGAACGGCCGTCTGGGCCGTGCGCGAGGACGGAAAGCTGCTGCACAACTGGGTGGAACGCGCCGCCTGGGAGCTGTACCAGCGATTGACGGCCCCTCAGGTCTAGGGTTCGCCGAGGGCTCGGGTACTACGGGAGCCGCGGAGAGCCGAAGCAACGGTGGCCGTCCGGTCAGGAACGAGGCCCGACAAGTGGATGTAGCCGGGACGGCCCGACAGGGTCGTGTCGCCGCAAGCGACCGACGAGGGGTGCGCGATGGTGACGCATGACGGGCTCACGAGGTGGGCCGGCGGGGGCCATGTCATACGGGCGGTAACCCGGAGGCCGTGGCAGGGTGGCGCATCCCCGAGCGCATGAAGGCGCTGCTTATCGAAGTGGGTGTCCCGGTGGCTCCCCGCCTGATCGAGCGAGTCGTGATTCAGACCGAGGACGATCCGGTTCTCCAGACGTCTCGCGGCCCGTTCTACCGTCTGACGGAGCATGCCGACCTTGATGTGCCGGCCGAGCGGTCGTCGTTCGGTGTCGAGCCGGAGAGCGGAGCGGTCTACTACGTGGGGCGAGACGGCGCGGCTTGTTTCGCCAACTCAACTGTCGATCTATGGCTTCAGGCTCTCCACTGCTACGGCGGCCACGTCACGACCTCTGAACTCCTGAGCGAGCCGGACGACCCCGAGGGGGACTTCACCGAGGACGAGGAAGAACGGGCCTTGGCCGAGTTGAGCCACCTTGGTCGAGCGCTCGAAGAGATCGACCCGGCCGCCTTCGAGGGCTACACGGGGTTTCTCTGGCCGGCGCACCTCGACCGGTGGCTCTACTGACCACTGGTCGACCCCGACGCCACACGTCATGGGGGGACATCTCTCAGGAGAACAACTCGTCCGCCGGAGGCAGGGCACGACGCCGACGTGAGTGGCGGTTCCACTCGCGCGCACCCGATTTCCGGCTCTCGGCAAGCGGGGGGGCAGCACAGGTCAGCCGCTGCGCCGCGGCGCGTAGCGATCGGCGATGACTCCGCGCAGCCCGGCTGCATCCCGCAGAGCGAACTGAAGTGTGGCCACTTCCTCCCACGAAGCCATATCGGGAAGCGTCGGAATACAGACGAGCTCCCCCCGGTCCAGCCCGTCGAGCGCGGCTCGCACGAGATCCTCCGCATCGACGAACGACTCGTCGGGAAACATGGACGAGGTCCCCGCGGCTTCGAAGAACTCGGTGCGCACGGGGCCGGGCAGCACGACCTGGACACGGATGCCGGTGGCCGCCACCTCCTGCTGCAGGGCGAGGGAGAAGTGCAGGACGTAGGCCTTGGACGCTCCGTAGGCGGCACCGCGGGGCGGCGGACGGAAAGCGCCGATCGAGGACACATTGATGAGCGATCCGGAGCCGTTCTCGCCGAAGGTGAGCAGCGCGGCGCGGGAAAGACGCGTCAGGGCCGTCACGTTGACCGCGATGAGGTCGTCCAGCGTCCCGGGGTCCGCCGCGCGCAGCGGCGCCAGCCCGCCGAGGCCGGCGGCATTGACCACGAAGGCGAGGCCCTCGTGTTCAAGTACGGCCGTCTCGACGCGGGCAAGGTCGCTCGAGTCCGCCAGGTCGGCCCGCAGGACGGTGGCCCGCCGACCCGTGTCACGGTGGATGGTCTCTGCCAACCGGGCGAGCCGGTCGGCTCGACGGGCGACCAGTACGGGGTCGTAACCCCGCCGCGCCAAGTGTTCGGCGTACGCGCGGCCGATTCCCGAGGAGGCACCGGTGACCAGCGCGGCCTGTCCGTGGTGGGTGTGCATGGTGACCTTTCGGACCGCGTCTTCATACGCTGGCTGAGAGTAGTCATACGGCTCGGCTCGTTGTCGGACGTCGACGGGTGCCCTCCCCGTGGTGTCGGGGAGAGGTCTCGCCGTCCGTCCGGCGTCCACGCGCGCCGAACGATCGGCGACCGCAGGGGCCGAAGCCCCACCGGGAGCAACGGCCGACTTCGATAAAATGGACACGTCGGACAGACGCATTGTGCGGCCCGAGGTGATGTGGAGGGCGCGTCATGACCGAACGGATCGCCTATCGGCGGGTCTACGAAGAGACGTCCCCGAAAGACGGCAAGCGCGTTCTCGTCGACCGTGTCTGGCCGCGGGGCATGCGCAAGGAGGACGCTCACCTGGACGAGTGGCTGCGCGATGTGGCCCCGTCGAGCGATCTGCGCCATTGGTACGGCCACGATCCCGACCGGTTCACCGAGTTCCGCCGACGCTATCTGGCGGAACTGCGCGACGCCGGACACCGCGAGGCGGCCGCACACCTGCGAGACCTGGCGGCTCACGACAGGCTGACGCTGCTCACCGCCACCAAGGACGTCCACCACAGTCAAGCCGCCGTACTCGCCGAATGGCTGGGCCACAAGCGCTGACACGGACCCATTCGGTCACTCCGACCGATCCCGGCCGAACCGGGTGCCCTGCCCGGTAGCCAGGTGCCTCCGGCCGAACCGGGCCGAGCAGCCTCGCCGGATGTGGGCGACTGCCGAGCGGCTGCGCGTCGACCGAGGTGAGGTCCACCGCGATTGCAGCCGCCGACAGATCCGCCGTCAACTCCCGCAGATGTCGGCCCCGCCCGCTAGGCGGCCGGGCCGAGGCCCTCGGCGAAGAACCCGTCGAGTTTGTCGATGGCGAGGTCCACGTACTGCTTCTTGTCGTAGAGGTCGACATGGCCGGCACCGTCGAGCCACAGCAATTCCTTGGGCCCAGTGGCGAGTTGGAACGCCTCGATGCTCATCCAAGCAGTGACTGCGCGGGTCCCGGCGATCATGAGCATGGGCCGCCGACCGATCAGGGGGACCGGGGCGAAGGCGTCGAAGGCTGCCATCCTGTCGATGCTGGACCACGTGAAGAAGCTCGCGGAGCGGGCGTGCTGGGCACGTGGTGTGCGGTAGTAGTCGAAGCCCTCGACGCCGTGCTCGCCGCCGAGCGCGCGAGCCTGTTCAGCGGTCTCGGGGAACAGAGTCAGGACCGGCGGTTCCTCACCACGGGCCTCCGCGGTGCGCGCATGGGCGGCGGCATCCAGCATGGACTGGAAAACGGCCGGGTCCTGGGTGCCGTCGGCTCCGAGGCGGAACTGTCGGGCGACGTCGACGGCGCTGACGGTGCCGACGGCCTTGATGCGCTGGTCACTGGCTGTGGCGGCCAGCACGTATCCCCCGGAGGCGCAGATGCCGAGCGCGCCGATGCGATCCGTGTCCACTTCACTACGAGTGGTGAGGAAGGACACGGCGGCCTTCAGATCCTCCACTCGGTGGGCGGGGTCTTCCAGACCGCGGGGCTCGCCACCGCTCTCGCCCTGGTAGGCCGCGTCGAAGGCCAGCGTCACGAAACCCCGCTCCGCAAGGCGCCGGGCGTACAGGCCGGCCGCCTGCTCCTTCACGCCGCTGCCGGGGTGACCGACGACGATCGCGGGACGCGGACCCGCCGTCGGTGTGTCGGGGAGGTAGAGATGGCCGGCGAGCGGGATGCCGGCGCTGTCGAAGGTGACATCGGTCTTCGTCACAGGATTCTCCGAGGTGCAGTTTCAGGACCGGCCGTACCCATGTGGTCGGCCGTGGTGCCCGGCACCGCGCCGGGCACGTCTCCACCGTCGCTGAGGGCAGGGGCGCGCAAAAGAGGCGAGTTCGTGCCTGGGAAGGAACCTGCCCCCCTTGTCCCCGCGCCGCTCGCGCGACAATGAGGAGCATGACTTCGGCATCCGACCCGCGTGCTCTCGGAGCCTTCCTCAAAGCCCGCCGCGCACAGTTGGCACCGCTCGACTTCGGCCTGCCGCAGGCGGACTCCACCCGCAAGGTCGCGGGACTGCGCCGCGAGGAGGTCGCCCAGCTCGCGGCGATCAGTGTGGACTACTACACGCGGCTGGAACAGGGCCGGGTCCGGGCGTCCGCCTCGGTGCTCGCCACCCTGGCGCGGGCGTTGCGCCTCGACGACGATCAACAGAGGTATCTGTACGAACTCGCGGGCAGGACCGACGCGCGGCCGCGCCGCCGGCGGACGGTGCAGCGGGTACGCCCCGCCATGCAGCGCCTGCTCGACCAGCTCACGGGAACACCTGCCGTCGTGCTCGGCAAGCGTATGGACATCCTGGCCTGGAACGTCGCCGCCGCGGCCCTGTACAGGGACTTCTCGTCGATTCCGGCTAGCCGGCGCAACTACGTGCGCCTGCTGTTCACGGACCCGATCGTCCGAGACATGCACCTGGAATGGGCGCATGACGCCCGCGACGCGGTCGCCGCACTGCGTATGGAGGCTGCGGCAGACCCGGACGACCCCGAGCTCGCCCGGCTCGTCGGTGAGTTGTCCGTGCAGGACGCCGACTTCCGCTCCTGGTGGGCCGAACACCGCGTCATCGGCTCCAGCTACGGCACCAAGCGCTACCGGCATCGCCTGGTCGGTGAACTCACTCTCGACTGCGACACGTGGAGCAGCCCGGACGGATCGGGGCAGCGCCTGATGGTGTTGACCGCCGAGCCGGGCAGTCCGTCGTACGACGCCTTGCGCATCCTCACCTCGTGGACGGCCGAGGAGCCGAGCGAGAACGTGAAGGAAGGCCGGAACCAGTGACCGCTGGGTCGCCTCGGGAGTAGATCACCGCATCGGCCTCGCTCGCGACTGCAGTGCCGGATGCCGGGACCGCCCCGGCGTGGGGATCGGCGAGGGTCCTGGTGCAGGGCGACCCCTACGTCCGTTCCTACCAGCGCAGCCGCAGACGACACCGCCCCGCAGGCCCTGTCTCTTGCATTATGTGACCAACCACATACGGACTGTAGTAATCGGGCGTCGGGCGCCGATAGTTCCGCTTAGCCATTATGCAGCGTTTGCAATAGAGCGCGTCTGCAATTAATGTCGTCTGCAGTAAGACGTTGGCGTCCACTCCGAAGGGGGCGGAGAGCCGAGCGGCCCTCTGATGGGGACCTTCGGAGAGGTAGGGGACCACCCGTGTCCGTCCTGACGACGGAGCGGTCCGGCGAATCGCTGGCAGTCACCGGCTCCGACGGGCGCCCAAGGTCGAACGATCAGTTTCACAACCGTCCCAGGGGCGTTCGCGCTCTGGGCAGTCACCCGAAAGGGCATCACCATGCCGCTCAAGGACATCCTCCCGGGCCGGATCGGCTACGGCGCCGCTCCTCTTGGCAACATGTTCCGCGCCGTCCCCGACGATCAGGCCCGCGCCACCCTTCAGGCCGCCTGGGACCAGGGCGTCCGCTACTACGACACGGCCCCGTTCTACGGCGCCGGCCTTTCCGAGCTGCGTCTTGGCGAGTTTCTGGCGGACAAGCCGCGTGACTCCTATGTGCTGTCCACCAAGGTCGGCCGTGTCATCCTCGACGAACTGGAGGAAGGGGCTCGCGAACTGGGTGAGAAGGGCGGCGTCTTCGAGGACGGTCTGAAGAACAAGATCGTCCATGAATGGACCGCAGAGGCCACCGAGCGTTCCATCGAGGACTCCCTGAAGCGTCTGCGCACCGACCGGCTCGATGTCGTGTGGGTGCATGACATTGCTCAGGACTTCCACGGTGACCTGTGGCTCCAGAAGTTCGAGGAGGCCCGCACGGGCGCCTTCCGCGTCCTGGACCGGCTGCGTGACGAGGGAGTCATCAAGGCCTGGGGTCTGGGCGTCAACAAGACCGAGCCGATCGAGCTGACGCTGGGACTGGACGAGCCCCGCCCCGACGGGTTCCTCCTCGCCGGCCGCTTCACCCTCCTCGACCACGAGCACGCCCTGGAACGCGTTCTCCCCATGGCTCAGGAGGCGGGCGTCGGCATGGTCGTCGGCGGCCCCTACAGCTCGGGAGTCCTCGCCGGTGGCAAGCACTTCGAGTACCAGCCCGCCTCACAGGAGATCCTCGCGAAGGTCGACACCCTGAAGACGCTGGCCGACAAGCACGGAGTGAGCCTCAAGGCCGTGGCCCTGCAGTTCTCCCTGGCCCACCCGGTGACCGCTGCGGTCGTCGCGGGTGCCACCCAGCCGAGTCGCATCGCCGAGGACCGCGCCGCCCTCAACGAGACGATTCCCGCGGAGCTCTGGTCCGAGCTGCGCGCCACGCGCCTGGTCTCCGACAAGGCCCCCCTGCCGCATGGCGCCTGACCACGCGTCAGCGTCACCATCCCACTGCCCACAAGGCAGTACGAGCCAAGACAAGGAAGCACATGGCATCCACTTCGGTCAGCCGGATCGTCCCGGCGTCCGTGGAACGCGTCTGGGCCCTCATCGGCGGCTTTCACGCCCTGCCGGACTGGCTCCCGTACATCACCGAGAGCACCGCACTGCAGGGCGGCCGCGTCCGCCGACTGACCAACCCCGACGGCGAGGTGATCGTCGAACGGCTGCTGAACGCCAACGAGCGGGAGCGGCACTACAGTTACGCCATCCTGGAGGCGCCCTTCCCGGTGACGGGTTACCTGTCCACCCTGCGCGTCTTCGACATCCCAGGACGGCCGGACAGCGCCGAGGTCGTCTGGAGTGGCCGTTTTGTGCCCGAGGGTGTCCACGACGCCGAGGCCGTTGAGCTGTTCACCGGCATCTACCGTGACGGACTGGACGCTCTGCACAAGGCTCTCTCCGGCTGACAGCCGGTGGGTGCCAGTGTGCCTCGCCGACTCGCCATGGACCGCACCCGACGTCCCCACCGAGCACCGGTCGATGTGGGGGAGTCAAGCCAGGACAGGACCGTGACGGTGATTTCCCAGCCGGCGCCGACTCGATGTGGAGCCCTGTCGCTGTGCCCCTGGAGCAGCGACAGGGCCTCCGGATGACCGATCGCCGCGGGACTCCCACGGTCCGCGTGTCTGCACCGCCAGGACAACGCTGACGCCGTGGGCTGAGAGCGGGGACTTCCTCACGATCGATACGGGGTTGTGAAGCGGGCGATGGTGTGGTGTCTGCCCGCACGATCACCGTCCTGGCATGATGGCGACATGGAACGTGTGCTTGGAATCGGCGGATACTTCGTGCGGGCCACCGACCCGGGGGCCCTGGGCGCGTGGTACCGGGACTGCCTAGGTCTGGACGCCGATGAGCAGGGCATCTGGCATCAGGAACCAGGGATGACGGTGTTCGCGACGTTCGAGTCCGAGACCGACTACTTCGGGTCCCGCGCCCAGCAGAGCATGCTCAACTTCCGGGTCCGTGACCTGGACGCGATGCTCGCGCAATTGCGTGCCAAGGGAGCGGACGTGGCCGAGGAGACCCAGGACATGGAAGGCGTCGGTCGATTCGGCTGGGTCACCGATCCCGCGGGCAATCGGCTGGAGTTGTGGCAGCCCGCCTGACGGCGTCCTCACGCAGGCGGTATCAGGGCCGGTGACCATCCGGGTCGGTGAAGTGCGGGCATGTGCCGAGCCCGGCGCAAAGGTCCCCACTTCACCTTCTGCGGATTGTCTCGGGACACCCACGGACGTTCTGGTCTCCGTCGGTCATCGGGTATCGCCCCGCTCAACACGCCATATCCACGGTGCTATCGACGGACTTCAGCCTCTTGCGGACCAGCGCTCGCTGCGGGCGAAGCGACCCCGGCTTTCTCCCAGGCGCGGATATACGACTTGATCGCACGCTGGTTGCGTTGCAGCACGTCGATGCGTCGTTCGATGCTGATGAGCTGACGCCGCAGGCCGTCCAGATCCTTGTCGTCCACCGGGCACGCCTGAGCTTCCGTTTCTTCCTTCGCGGCGTCGAGACAGGGCAGGACCTCTCGGATCATCTCCGTCGTCAGGCCGGCTTCGAGAAGCTCACGAATCTGCAGGACCCGGTCGATGGCGGGCTCGCCGTAGGTGCGGTAACCGTTGCCGCTCCGGAACGGATGCAGGATGCCGACCTCTTCGTAGTAGCGAAGCAGTCGCGGCGCGACACCCGTCTTCTCGGCTAGCTCTCCGATCTTCATTTCGCTCTCCTCGACCAGCCATCCATACCGACGGTGCGCCCCTCTGGGACGCTGATGGGCGACCTCGTCGTCGGCCGCTTGACCTTCACACTAATGGAAAGGTTTAGCTTTCTCGACATTCCAAGACCTGCGGAAGCGGGTCGATCGAGATCGTCTCCAGGAATGTGAGATCAAGAGAGACCACGGGTTCCACAACGAAAGGAGGCAGGCGCAGCGGCGGTGGGTGGACCGCGGAGCGCATGGCCGATCAGCAGGGGCGTACCTTCGTCGTCACGGGTGCGACCAGTGGTCTCGGTCGGGTGACCGCGCGTGAGCTCGCGGCGCGCGGGGGCCGGGTACTGCTCGCAGTGCGTGACGCGGCCCGGGGAGACGAGGTGGCGTCCTCGCTGCGCAGGGCGTATCCGGGCGCCGAGGTGGAGGTACGCCAGGTCGATCTGCTGAATCTCAGGTCGATCCGCCGGGCGGCCGAGGAAATCGGCGAGGAAGAGGCCGTCGACGTGCTGATCAACAACGCGGGCATCTCCATGGTCGAGCACTCCGTGACCGAGCAGGGTGCCGAGCGCCATTTCGCCGCGAACCACCTCGGCCACTTCGCGCTCACGGCGCTGCTGGAACCGGCGCTGCGCAGGTCGCCGGCCCCGCGGGTGGTCACGCGAGGCCCTTCGACCGGGCCGTGCCGCTCATCAAGGCGGGTGTGGGCGCTTCCGTCGGCGGCGTCGAAACATCGCCGACGGACGGGAGGAGACGCCAAACGCCTGTGGAGCGTCAGCGAGAGGGGTACATGTGTCCGCAGTGCGCGTTGAAACAGGGAGCCGCCCGAGAGGTTGGATGCTCCAGGCCGGAGTCCTGGGACTCCGGACCAGGGAGCACGTCAAAGGAAACGGGAGTTGGTCATGGCGGAGAAGCACGCAGGGCCGGCGGACGCGGGCGGGGACCCGTGGCAGTGGACCGAGGACACCTGGCGGGGGCATGTGGAACGGGTGCGAGCCGGACGCTCCCTTGCTCCCGCCGTGTGGCCGCAGGGTGCGCGTATGGCCGTAGCCCTCTCCTTCGACTCCGACCACGAGACCCCCGCACTCCGCGACGGGGAGACACGCCCCGGCAGGCTCGCCCAGGGCGAGTACGGATCCCGGGTGGCCGCACCCAAGATCCTCCGTCTGCTCGGCCGACACGCGGCCCCTGCCACGTTCTTCATGCCGGCCGTCTCCGCCCTGCTCCATCCGGAAGAGGCCCGAGCATATGTGTCAGAGGGCCACGAGGTCGGAATCCACGGGTGGATCCACGAGCGCAACATGCTGCTGACGGCCGAGGACGAAAGGGAGTTGCAACAGCGCAGTGCCGACACTCTGGAGCAGATCACCGGTGTCCGTCCGGTCGGGATTCGCACCCCGTCGTGGGACTTCTCCGACAACACCCTGCGCATCACCCGCGACATGGGGCTGCTGTACGACTCGTCCCTCATGGCGGACGACGATCCGTACGAACTGCTGGAGGACGGTCGGCCGACCGGGGTCGTGGAGATTCCCGTGGAGTGGATTCGCGACGACGCGCCCTACTTCATGATGGAGCGCTACGCTGGCCTGCGCCCCTACACACCGCCCCGGTCGGTCCTGGGCATCTGGCGGGACGAGTTCGACCAGGCATACCGCGAAGGTGGCGTCTTCCAGCTCACGATGCATCCCCACATCATCGGCCACCGCTCACGCCTGGTCGTGCTGGCCGAACTCCTCGACCACATCACCGCGCATCCCGGTGTCTGGTTCGCCACCCACGCCGACATCGCCCGGTACGTCGCGACCCAGGCAGGCATGGACATCCGGCACGACCCCGCATAGGACGCGGCACCCGCACGGTTCCTTCCCCGCTTCTCGGAGAGGACCACCGACAGCGCATCGTGCCTCTTCGCCACTGTCGGCGATCGGCGTGTTGGCACCGGCCACCCGGCGCCCCGAGCGGCAGGGCGGAACACTTCGCCCGCCGTCGTGGCACCGGCTGACCCGGCCCGGTCGGCGTCACCGTTGAGCATCTCGACCGGGCGACTGCGGCACCTGGTCGCAGTGCGCTCAGGGGAAGATGGTGGGGACCAAGCCGCCGTCGACGCTCAGTGCCGCACCCGTGGTCGCCGTCGACTGCTCCGATGCGACATAGGCGATCAGGTTCGCCACTTCCTCCGGCCGGATCAGCCGGCGGAGCAGCGACGTCGCGGCGCGCCCGTCGGCGACGAACCGCCGTTCCTGCTCGGCGGGATCCAGGCCGGGGTACAGCTCTGCCCACATCTCCAGGACACCGGAGCTGAGGGTCGGACCCGGCAACACGCAGTTGACGGTGACCCCGGTGCCTGCCAGCTCCTGGGCCATTCCGCGCGAGACCGCCAACTGGGCCGTCTTGGTCATGCCGTAATGGACCATGGTCGTGGGGGTCTGGATTCCGGCTTCACTGCTGACGAAGATCACCCTGCCCCAGCCGCGGTCCTTCATGCGCGGCGCGTAGTGCCGCGCCAGGCGCACCCCGGAGAGCACATTGATCCGGAAGTACCGCAGCCACTCCTCATCGGGGATCTCGAACACCGGTTGGGTGGAGAAGATGCCTGTGTTGTTGACGAGGACGTCCACATCGGGCAGTTCCTCGATCAGGGCAGCGGCACCTTCGCCGGTACTGACGTCTGCTGCGATCCCACGGGCTCCGAGTCGTTTGGCCGTCTCACTGACGTGGTCCGCGTTCCGACCGTTGACCACGACGTCGGCTCCAGCGAATGCCAGCGCTTGCGCGGCGGCCTCGCCGATACCGGCGGTCGAGCCGGTGACCAGTGCGATGCGTCCACTCAGATCGATCTTCATCAACCGGGCTTCCCTTCGATGGCGGCGCGGCCCTCGGCGCTGCGGGCTGGTGGTGTGGAGCGCGGGCCGGTGATGGAAGGCGAGGGATCAGACGTGGGGGAGACGGATGGGCGGCACGCTCGCCGATGGCGGCGGCGCCTGGTCGGGCCGCGTGTACACCCCCGGCACATCGAGTCGCCCCGCCAAGGGTGCGGGAGTGTGGCGCGGTCCCGTTTTCACCAAATACCTCCGAGGACGCCCCGGCCTTCAGGCCGGGGCGGAATCGGCCCCCTGCGGAGCAGGGCGGGAACGGGGTTTCGCCCCTAGGGCGAAAGACCGCCCACATGATCGGGTAGGGTGTGCGGCGTGCGTTGCGAGAACCAAGCGCGCACACCGTGCCGATCGAGAACCAAGGCACCTCCAAGCTTTGCCGTACCAAACCGGGCTGGTCTCAACCCGGCTGGTGTTGATCGTGTAAGAGCTGCTGGTCGCTGACCTGCAGCCAACGTGAGCCAGGAATCCCCCCGCTTCAGCTGGGGGAGGATTCAAGTGTCTGTTCGTTCGTGGATGTGGTGGAGTGCCAGGTTGAGGTACTGGGCGAAGCGCGGGTAGTTCTCGCTCATCGGGAAGTGGCCGATCTTCTTCATCTCGATGAACTCCGCTCCGGGGATGGCGTTTGCGGTACGGCGACCGTCCTCGGGTGTGGTGAGGTAGTCGTACTCACCGGTGAGCATGATCACGGGACAGCGCTCGCCGTCGATCTCGCTCAGGCAGTGCCGTAGATCGTGGTCGACGGAGTAGAAGTACAGGTCGCCCTTGAACGCCTCGGATCCCTGGGTGTAGTAGAACCAGGTGGCCCAGCGGTCGTGATCAGGGGACTGCGGAGCCATGAGGTCCCAGACGCCGCTGGCGCACACCTGGGCGGCGTTGGCGTGGGGGTGCTGCCACCAGTCGAGGTAGAAGCCGGGGGAGTAGTCGGCTCCTTCGACAGGGATGACCGCCTTGAACCGGTCCGGATGTCGCAGGGCCAGTTGCAGAGCGACGTTCCCTCCGAACGACGAGCCCATGAAGATCGGGTTCTCCAGCTCGAGGGCGTCGCAGAAGGCGACGACGAACGCCGTGAAATGGTCTGCGGTGAGCCGGTATTCGTGCTTCCACCACTCCTGGTTCAGCGGAGGGTCGGACTTGCCGTGACGGGCGAGGTCGTAGGCGATCACCCGGTACCGGCCGGTGATCTGCTCGTCCTCGAGCAGGCCCCGCCATTGGTGGTTGTGGCAGCCCGCGGTGTGCTGGCAGACGAGCGGCTGACCTTGCCCGTTCTCCAGGTAGAAGACCTTGTACTCGGCGTCCTCCACATCGATGGTGACGTAATGGCCGGTCACCGGGGAGATCCTGCCGCTGGCCATGGGAACTCCTCACCTTCGTGCGTCTCGGCGGGCCGTGTCCCGGCCTGCGCCGCCGAGTGGGCCTGTGATCCGGAGCAGCTCGAGCTGGCGGGTCACGCAGCGCAGGTTCTGCATGAGGACGAGCAGGTCGCCCTCCAGACGCATGCCGCGCCGGAACGTGGCCGCCCAGATGCCGTGACACATGGGTGGGGGGACTTCCTGGCAGAAGCCGTGCCAGGTCTCGGCATCGGCGCGGATCGCGAAGTCGTACGACGAGAGAGGTTCGGGATCGGTGACCAGCTCTTCGACCGTGCCCTTGTGCATCCGCACCAGGAACCGATGGTGCTCCATGTCCAGCAGGAAACTGCAGGAGTAGTACTTGCCGTGCGCCTGCAGCTCCGGGTCGCCATTGCTCAGCCTGCGGAACTCGCCCACCGCATCCGACGTGGTTGGTGATGTCATGCCCATCCCTCGGGGTGTTGTCGCTCGGGCCTCGGGGCGAGCCCGGCGCTGTGAAATGGGGCGTTCCTTTTCTCAGCTTGCACGCTGCCTCCCGCTCCGCAATCCGAGCGTGTGCCGTGCGGGATACCGAGGGATGCCGAGCGCTTCGGCATGGACTCGATCATCTGGCGGGCCGATGCAGGGCGAGGTCGGCCTCGCTGAACCGGCCCGCGACCAAGTCGGCCTGGTGCCAATGCGGATAGATCAGGTCCGGCGCGCTGACCCTGTCGAGCCGGTCGACATCCTCGTCCGTCAACCGCACATGGAGGGCGCCGAGGTTGTCGGCCAACTGCTCGTCCTTGCGGGCACCGACGACGACGCTGGTGACGCCCGGCTTTGCGAGCAGGTAGGCAAGGGAGACCTGGGCGGGGGAGGCGTCATGCGCGGACGCGATGTCGACAACGGTCTCGATGGTGTCGTACAGCTTGTCCTCGTTGCGCACGGGGGGCTCGGACCATTCCGTGAGATGCCGGCCTTCGGTGGTGTCCTGCCCACGCCGGTACTTGCCCGAGAGCAGTCCGCCCGCCAGCGGGCTCCACACCATGATGCCCAGTCCTTGATCCAGAGAGAGCGGCACCAGCTCGTATTCGGCGTCACGCGACTCGAGCGAGTAGTAGATCTGATTGCTGACGAAGCGCTGACAGCCGTGCGTGTCGGCGACACAGAGCGCCTTCATGAGCTGCCAGCCCGAGTAGTTGGAGACCCCGAGGTAGCGGACCTTGCCGGAACGCACCAGCAAGTCGAGCGTCCCCAACGTCTCTTCGAGCGGCGTCAGTCCGTCCCACTGGTGCACATGGTAGATGTCCACATGGTCGGTCCTCAGTCGACGCAGAGTTCCCTCGATCTGCTCGAGGATGTGATACCGGGACAGGCCTTCGTCATTGGGCCCCTCACCCATCGGCAGGCGCACCTTCGAGGACAGCAGCACACGATCCCGCCGACCCGCGATCGCCTGACCCAGGATGTTCTCTGCGGCGCCCGCCGAATACATGTTGGCGGTATCGACGAGGTTCACGCCCGCATCGAGACACATGTCGATCTGGCGCCTGGCGCCGGATACATCGGTGTGGCCGACATTTCCGAAGACGTCGCTGCCGCCGAAGGTCATGGTTCCCATGGCGAGCACCGACACCCGCAGGCCGGACCGGCCCAGTTGCCTGAATTCCATTACGATCCTCTCCGCTGTGTTGCGTGAGCGCCACGGCGGATCCGTGCCCGTGGGCTCCGAGCGGATCCGGTGAGGTCGTCATCAGACGACCGGGCTGGACCCGTCAGTTCCTCGGTTGATGGATGACTTCGGATGCGCTGTCGGCTTGGAGATGATTGGGCAGGCGCCGGGTCAGGGCCGGATCCCGGTCCCGCGCGGGGCTGCGGCGCCGGATCTCCGAGAAGTCGGTGTGCACGGGCCCTCGGCCGGGGGTGGTTTGGTGGGACAGGGGTACCGGGGGGCAGGACCGTCACACAGCTTCAGCCGAGTGCCTTGTGAAGGGAGTCGAGGCCGTCGCGGTAGATGTCGGTGAAGAGGGTGACGACTTCTTCGTCGGTGGCTCCGTCGGGGACGAAGCGTCCCGACCACTGCACTTCGGCAGTGTCGTCCCGGCCGGTGATCGAATGTACCCGCAGTGTGGAGATGTAGTCGACCACGGGAAAGGGTGCTTGTGCGATGGCGTAGCTGTAGCGGCGTTCGGTGTCGTCGAAGTCCACCAGACGCTCGATGATGACGTCACCGTCGGGGTTCTTCAGCTGCCGGACGCGGCCTCCCTCCAGGAGAGTGCTCTCGCAGATGTAGGGGAGCCAGTCCGGCAGGGAACCGAAACCGCCGATCAGTTTCCATACGCGTTCGGGAGACGCGGGTACGAGTCGGCTTACTGATGTGGATGCCATGGTGTTTCCCTCGGGCTTGTCGGTCGACTCTGACGGGTGTCCTTCAGGCACCCTCCGGGAGCGGCGCCTGAGGGCTGACCAGACCGGACTGACGAAGGTCGACCCAGAAGCCGGCAGGGATCTTCTCCTGGACGGCAGCGATGTCCTCGGCGATACGACTGGGCTTCGTGGCGCCGGGAACGGCGGCGACGGAGACGGGGTGGGCGAGGGAGAACTGCAGGGCGGCACCTTTGATGCTCACCGCGTACCGGTCGGTGATCTCCCTGATGCGCCGCACCTTTTCGACGATCTCCGGTGAGGCGTCCGCGTACTCGAAGTGAGTGCCACCCGCGAGTATCCCCGAGCTGTAGGGACCTCCGACGACCATGCCCACCTCTTGCTCGGCGGCCATGGGCAGCAGTCGTTGCAGTGCGTGTTCATGGTCGAGCAGGGTGTAACGTCCGGCCAGCAGGAAGCCGTCGGGCTGGGGCTCGTCCAGGGCAAGGGTCAACTCGATGGGTTCGGTGCGGTTGACGCCGAGTCCCCAGGCTCTGATGACACCCTCGTCGCGCAGGCGGGACAGCACGCGGAACGCGCCGGTACGCGCCTCCTCGAACTTCTGCAGCCACGCATCACCGTGGAAGTCCTGTGCGATGTCGTGGACCCATACGATGTCGAGCCGGTCGACGCCCAGTCGTGTCAGGCTTCCTTCGAGGGAGCGCTCGGTGGCCTCTGCCGTCCACTCGTGCACGATCTTGTTCTTGCGGCCGTGCTCGAAGAGGGCCCCCTTCTCGCCCAGGTCCCGGGCGCCGACTTCCTCCTCGTCGAGGATGACTCGACCGACCTTGCTGGACAACACGTACGCGTCGCGGGGCTGCTGCGAGATCACCTCGCCCAGTCGTAGCTCGGCCAGACCGGCACCGTAGAGCGGGGCCGTGTCGAAGTAGCGGATGCCCTCGTCCCATGCTGCCTGCACGGTGGCGCGCGCCTCGTCGTCCGGGACCGCGCGGAACATGTTGCCCAGTGGTGCGGTGCCGAAGCCGATCCGGTCGGGGACGATCTCTCGGAGCTTCACGGCGGTGTCCTTTCGAAGCTGCTTCGTGGTGGTGTCCGGGGTCCGGGGTGTGTCGAGAGCTCTGCGACCGGAGGGTTGTCCGCCGGGCCGGGATTTCCGATGTGCGGATGTTTGTGCATGAGCCCGAGGACGGGGAGAGCGACGAGACTCGGCACGCGCCCCGGCCAGACGGCCCGGACCGCCCGCCGCCCGCCACGACCGTGGTGACGCCGACCTGGGCGCCGGCGCATTGCCCGCGCGACACCAAAGTTCAGGGCAGCCGTCGCTGAGGGAGCCGTAAGGCCGGCGCGGCCGACGTGTGTGGGTGGTCGGCCACCCGCATCGCGGCGTACCGGGACTGAGGGGTGCAGGGCAACGACCCGGAGCGGTTGGACGCCACAACAGGCCGTGACGGCGAGTACCACCAGGGCGCCACGGCAAACGCCAGTGGGCTGTCTGGGAGGCGCGCTCGTGATGTCGGTCGCAGGTCCGAGGGCGGGTCGGCCTGGGGAACATCGATTCGAGCAGACCAGGCGTGTCGAACCATCGTTCGTCATCGATCGTGATCATGGAATCGCGTCCGGCAAGCCCAAGTGGGGCCGACAGTCGGCCCGAGCAGGGGATACTCTCTTACGGTGTCGAATCGGTCAGGAGCAGCCGGACTGGGCATCGCACGGGTGATGGCGCACTGCGGAGGCAACCCGGCGACTGCCCTGCATTACCTGACGGGCGCCATGGCCTCCGCGCCGGACAATCCGGAGCCGTACACGGTCCTTGCCGAGCTGTGGAGAGACAAGCCCGCGGAGCTGGCCGAGATCGTTCGGGACGCCGACTCCTGGCGGGCGGTACCGGCGCACGCCTACGTCAGTTTCCTCGAGGGCGACATGGACGCCGCGGCGCTCGCAATCGGATCGGTGACGGGCGCGCAACCCGACATCGCCTGGGCAAAAGCCCCGTGGTTCAACGATGAACGGTTTCTCGGTTGGGTGAGTGCCGAGGCGCTGGCCGAGGCCGCGATGCGCACGATGGACTACGGCCATGATCTGGACACCGAGGCCATGCGGGAGCGTTTCCGGCCCTGGTTCCGGGCCATCGACGTGGTCTCTTTCCGGCGGCCCGTGCCGGAGGCCTTGGCCAAGATGGCGATTCTGCTCCGGGCTTGTGGACTCACCGATGCCTCGCTGGCCCTCTGCAATCGGGCGGATTCCGTTCAGCGGATCATGCTGACGGAAGTTGTGCGAGCGGGCACGTGGCGCAAGCTGGGTTCCCTCGAACAGACCGCGGCGGCGTTCGAGCGTGCACTGGCCCTGGACCCTGCCAACTGGTCGCTGTGTCTGGACCTGGCGGACGTGCGTGCCGAACAGGGGGATTTCCT
The DNA here is from genome assembly GCF_001507435.1 of Streptomyces sp. NRRL F-5122. Taxonomy (GTDB): domain Bacteria; phylum Actinomycetota; class Actinomycetes; order Streptomycetales; family Streptomycetaceae; genus Streptomyces; species Streptomyces lannensis. The sequence continues at coordinate 144,830 of NZ_LMWH01000278.1, read as the reverse complement.
TGCCGCGATTCGGCTGACCGAACACGGAATGAAATTCGGGCCGACCGAACCCACTCTCCGCGCGGCGGCCGCCGCCTACCGGGCACGGCTCACCGGCTCGCCTGCCGATCTGAACGAGCTCATCGAACTGGCCCCCCACCTGCCGAACGGCTCCTACAGGGACCTGCTGATCGACCACGCATGTGCGGGACCCGCTCTGCCTGCCGAGCTCGTGGCCGAGGCCCGGCGCATCCGGAACAGCTGAGTCGTCCTCGAGGACACGGCCGCCGTCGGGAGCGGGTCTCTCGTCACTTCTCCGGGGCCGAGACGTTCAACCCCGCCTGCGGCCGCAACGGCTACCGGTCGTGAGAGCGGCGCCCCCGCGCACGTCCGGAGTCCCGGGCGCTCACCACCGGCCACCGCTCCCGTCCCGCTTCAGCGGCACGACGCCTTGTGTTGGAGGTGCCCGCCCAACAGCTCCACGTGTTCCGTGGCCGTGGCACGACCGCGGACGACGGTGACGGTGACCCGTCCGGCCGTCGGTTCCGAGAGGGCGAAGGCGTAGAGCGCACGCCGACCGTCCAGGACGGGTGGCAGTCGGCGGACCGCGAGAGGTCTGCCGTTGCACGTCACCGCCCGGACGATCTCACGGTCCGCGCCGAACACATGGACCTCGGCGAACGTGTACGTGCTGAGCAGGGGAACGAGCATGGGACGGACGGAGAAGGGGGTGTCGCGGCGGTCGGAGACGCACAACGACGAGATGAACCCGCCGTCCGTGGCGGCCGAACCGGAGCAGAAGCGCCCGTCGGCCGTCTCCCAGGCGAACGTGGCAGCGCTCTGGCCGACAGCGGCGGTGAACATCCCGTGCGGGCCCGGAAGGTCCTTGACGGACAGTTTTGCTGTGAGGGCGGATCTGGACGCGTCGACCACCCGGCCCGGGTCGGCTGTAGCGGCCCGCGGCAACGCCGTGCGCGTCGAGGAGGTCCTCGATGACGGCTTCACCCTTGACGGGCCACCCCCTGCGGTACAGGCCACCGCCGAGAGCAGCACCGCACCGGCCACACATACGAGAAGCCTGTTCATGTTCCCCCCCCCGTCGCCCATGTCAGTCCGGAGGGTAGCGCCGGGGCCAGGGTATGCGCATCGCTGAGTACTTCCGGCGGCTCAGGAGTTGCCGTCAAGGCGCGCCGACACGATGCCGATCGAGCCGCCGATCCGCAGTGACACGGTACGGGTCGGCTCCACGGTGAAGCCGGCATCGGCGATCCTCTGCGCCACGGCATCGCCCACGTTGTCCTGCAGTTGCTCGCGCATCCGGCCGCGCATCCCGCCCTGCCGGTGCCCGCGGTGGTGCCCCTGCTCGTCGAGGACCGCGTCGGCCAGGACCAGCTGCCCGTCGGACCGCAGCACCCGCCGCACCTCGGCGAGCAGCGCGTCCTTCGATGCGCGGTCCAGATGGTGCAGCATCAGGCTGGAGAAGACCCGGTCGAACGAGCCGTCCTCATAGGGCAGTTCCTGCGCAAAGCCCCGGTCCAGGCGAATGGTGAGGCCCGCACGTCGCGCCTTGCGTTCGGCGCGGGTCAGCGCCTTCGGGTCCGGGTCAAGACCTACGAGTTCCACGCTCCGATGACGTCGACCGGTCGCCCTCAGCAGGTTTCCGGTTCCGCAGCCGACATCCAGTACCCGGTGCCCGCCCCTCAACTCCGCAAGCTCGATCATCTCGTTGTGGACGGAGTGCAGCCCGAACACTCGGTGCGCCACGTCGTAGAGCGGCGTCAGGAAGTGCCGGCCCAAGCCCGGAATGTAGTCGCGCTCGGAACGCGACTGAGACAGTTTTTCGGTCATGTCGTCATTCTGACCGCGCCCGGGGCTGCGGACCTGTACCGATATGCGGCTTCCATGGGACGATTCGACGGTGCGGACCGTACGAAGGGCGCCCGCCGGGGACCGGCCGGCGACGTACTCGATGCTGCCGGCACCCGGCGAACTGCCCGTGGCGACCAGGCGGCTGGACCACAGCTGGGAGAACACCGGTACCTTCGAGGAACACGCCCACGACTTCCCGGGACTGGCGTACTTCCCGACCGCCGGCGGGGTGTTGCGCACCGGCCGGCAGTCCTGGTCGATCGAAGCCGGCGACCTGTTCGTCGTCGCGCCCGGCGACGTGATGGGCCACATCACCGCCACCGACCTCGCCCAGGCCCACGGCTGGGGAGTCTTCTTCACCGCGGACGCCTTCGGTCCGGACGTGCCCGGCGCCCATCTGGCCTGGCGCACGCACCCCTTGCTGTTCCCCTTCGTCCGCGGTGGGGCGATCGGCGCCCTGCGCTTGCGGGTGCCCGAGCCGGAGCAGCCCGATTGGACCGCCCGCCTCGGGGCACTTCACAACGAGCTGACACAACGCCAGGAAGGCTATCGGGAGGCGGCCCTGGCCCACCTGACCCTGTTGCTGGTCGGAGTGTCCCGGCTTGCCGCAGATGTTGTGGGCGACCTCCGTGAGAACCGCGAACCACTGCTCGCGGAGGTGTTCCAGGTCATCGAAGAGCGCTATCCGCAACCGCTGTCCCTGCGTGACGTCGCCGCGGCGGTGAACATCTCCCCGGGCCACCTCACCTCGACGGTGCGCCGTCGCACCGGGCGTACGGTGCAGGAGTGGATCACCGAGCGCCGGATGGTCCAGGCCCGGCGGCTGCTTGCGGCGAGTGATCTGCAGATCGGCGAGATCGGCAGGCGGGTGGGTTTCCCGGACGCCGGGTACTTCGCCCGTACCTTCGGCAAGGTGCACGGAATGAGCCCCGCCCGGTGGCGGCGGGCCGGCGCCGATCCCGCAGGCAGCCCAAGGCCCTGAGGGAGCCGTTTCGTTCCCGTTCCCAGGGCGCAGAGCCCACCGGCACCTCTGCCCGCCCTCGCACCGTGCCGCACCGAGTTCTTACGGAAGCCGTCAGCGAAGAAGGACCTTTCGGCGGGCCGCCGCGCGGGCATCAGCCCACGTTCCGGGAAGCTGCCGCTCGCGGGCATCGGCCGCGGCCCTCTCCTGGCCGTAGAGCACGCCCCAGGTGAAGCCGGCCTCGCCCGCCGAGTGTGCGGAGACGGCCAGTTGCCGCAGAGCGTCGCAAGCCACAACGCCGTCGTGCTGCGAACCGCTCACCTGCTGGACGGCCTTGACGCGCTTGCCGACACGCCGCGCGGGCTTTCCCAGGGCGGGGCGGGCCGCCTCCGCGGCGTAGCGGAGCCTCTTCGCGGCCTTACGGGCGTGATGGACGGCGGCGTCCCCTTCGGTGCCGGAGGGCATCTGCAGCACACGGCTCATACGCCTCTCCAGCCGGCCGTACTCCTTGAGGAGCGCCTTGGCCAGCACCTTCTCGGGCTTATGGGCCGCCTTGGCGCGCAGCGGCGGAGCGTCCGTCAGCGCCTTCAACTTGTCCAGCAGATCCAGGTAGCGTGGCGAAGCGAGGGCGTCGAGGGTACGTCGACGGCACTCGGCCCGCCGCCCCACATCCCAGGCCTGCAACCGTGCGGTCACAGGGCCGAGGACCAGCTCGCCGGACAGTTCCCGCACGCCCGAGGCCAGCCGCTCCCGGAGCACCTCATGATCGCGTTCCGCCCCGAGCTCCCCGGCGAGCCACCTGAGATCCCGCCGTACGGGGTCGGTGAACTCGCGGTCGAGGACGGAACGGTAGGACCGCAGGCAGCCGCGAAGACGGCGGGCCGTCGTACGCATCCGGTGCACCGCGTCGGGCAGGTCGCGACGGACGGCCGGGTCGAGATCCATCAGGTCGCCGACCAGCCGGTCCACATAGGCGAGCACATGAGCGCCGGCCGATCCCGGTGCGGACTGGACGCGCGCGTCCGCCGTGCGTTTCAGGAGCCCCGTCGTCTCCGTCAGAGCATGCACCACCTTGGACGGGTTCTGCGCGCGGTCCACTCCGTTTTTCCGCAGCACCTTCTCGATGCCGTCCAGAAGGGCGGGGCCGCCCTCACCAGCCAGTTCCACCTCCATCTCCGTCCACACCCCGTGGCCGCCGCCGTCGACCAGCGCGTCGGCGCGCACAGCATCCATGCTCAGCTCGGCCAGGACGTGGCCCTCGGCGTCCAGGAGATGGCGCAGGGAACGGGTGGAACGGATCCGCATCACCGGCCGCAGTGGTGCTCCGCGAGTGCGGGAGAGGGTGAGCTCCCGCAGTTCGCCCGGGGGGACGCTTTCCGACGACAGCGGGGTCTGAATCTCCTCCCGGCTGTCGTCCGGCAACGGCAGCTTCAGGTGCCAGCCGGCGTCCGTGCCGCCCGTCCTGCGCCGCAAAGACGCCCCGGTACGGGTCAATCGCAGATCATCGGTGTCGTAGTAGACGGCGTCCAGCTCCTGCACTCCACTCTCGGCGAGCGTGGCGACCGGCTCCACTGCGGTCAGATCGGGCAGCCAAGAGATGTCCGTGGGCGCCGCGTACTTGCGTTCTGTCTCTCGTGTCGACTGGGCCATACAGTGCCCGTAGACGAAATCCCCGGCCTCAAACCTCCACGTACGCCGCTTTTGGTCACCCCGTGGGGGTGTTTTGCCATGAGCGGCGAGAGCGGGCAACGGGGCGCATCTCTTCGACTCCGTTCAGGATTGAGCCGCCTCTCGACGCCAAGGGCGTCGGACGGGGCACGGGTGACACCCGGTGTCGGCTGCCCCCGACTACCCCGCCCCCGAATGCGAGCCCTATCCAGTCGCGCGGAATCCGGTGCTGCCGAAGTCCCCTCTTGGAACGTCCATGATGTGCTGTCCGCCGACTGATCATTTCGTGGCTACAACTCGCACCATTCACCCAGGTCGCGAGGCTCCCCGGTTTCGATGAAGTGCCACATGACGCCCCATGCATGATCGGCACTCAGGACAAAACGTCCGGTGAACTCAGCCTGCTCGTCCATGATCGGGACGTCGATCACGGTATTCGCGGCGACCGAGCCGTCCCCGACCAGAAGTGACGCCGTTTCGACGTCCTGGAACAGATGGAGGACTGCGTGATTGCCTCGGAAGCCCATGGTCAGGAGAGGGAACTCGCCCGTCGACAGCCGGACTTCGATGTATCCCTGGCCACGCGCGCGCAATTCGTCGTGAAGATCCGACAGACCCAGCATGTCCGAACCCCTCTCCACTGCGCAGAATCGCCCCGATCGCGGTGACGTCGCCGCCCACTTCACGCTGCTCATCACTGCACCTCCCGATCTGGCTCTGAGCCGGTGGTTCCACGGGCTTCCGCGAAGTCTTCGCCGCGGCACCCCAACACCGCGCATGACCACTCCAGGCCGAGCCACTGAACCGGACGCCAAGCATGGAGGAGTCTGGCACGCTCGCGTGGACCGGCCCAGACGGAGCCGAAGGACCTTGCGTTTCCTCGCTCCGGACGCGCTGTCGACGTTTCTCGCCGATGCCGGAATGGCGGTCGTAGAACAATTCGGAGACTGGGATCGCAGCCCGCTGACGGACGCCGGCCCGTAGACCATCACCTTCGCGCGTCGCCGGTGATGTACCACTCATCGCGCTCGGAAACGGGACACACGTCAGCTGGATGTGACCGCTCAGGTCGATGCCCTAGGTCGAGTTGAGTACGTGTGCTCACGTGTGAGGCCTCTCGCGTTGCCAGTATCGGTGCAGGCGCTCGACCGACGGCGCCGGTTCGATCCAGCGGAGACAGTTACGGAGAACACGCCATGGCCCGACGTATCGCCTTGTCAGTGACAGCCGGTGTCGTCGTCCTCGGTGGCGTCGGAGCCTTCGCCCTGGCCAACACCGAGGAACAACCCCCCACCCTGGCGCACAGCGTCGCCCACTACACCGCCCCCGAAGGCGACGGCCAAGGCACCTTCTCCTTCACCACCGAGGTGACGGCGTCCTCGGGTCTAAGGAGCCTGAAGGTGATGGCCTGGCCGGCGGATTCGTCCCTCGCCAAGATGGAGCCGACGGCCAAGGAGATGGCCGGAGCCGAGCCGGCGACCTGTGAGCCCGCCGGTGCGGACACGGTGCGATGCACCTACAAGACCGGTGTGGCAGGTGCGGAGGCCGCGGCGTCCCCGCACGGTGCCTGGTACGTTGCCGTACTCGCCACCGCCAAGGACGGCACAACGACCCTGGACGACAAGGCTGCGGCGTTCACCGTCGACTGAACACGACACTCTGGGGAACGACCGCTCGACCCGGGTGACTGGACACGCACTGAATCGGGTTCCGCCCGGAAGATCATGTGACTACCGGGCTGCACCGATGGAACGCGGCAGACGCACGACTACGACACCTTCGCCGAAGCGTACGCGGCGGAAACCGAGAACAACCTGGCTGCCCCGCTTGTGACGTGTGCGGGAGTGGTGGGGTGTGATGGAGTCGGAACCGTCGGAGCGGGCGTCGCCCGTACGGAACTCCGTGTCGCCGGGTGAATTCCTCGCGGCCGCGGCGGTCGCGGCTCGAGGGCCCATGGCCGGCGTATGGAGAGGCTGAGGTCGAGATGACGGACTTCGAGATGGCGGACTTCGAGCCTCAGCTCCCAAAGCCGTTCGCTGCCATCCTTCGTCATCGCGGCCAGGCGATCTGAGGCTGCCGGCGAGGCGCACCGGGCTTCGCTGCGGCTGAAATGTGGTCATTCGTACGGCGGAGTGCGGCGCGCGTCGCCTTGTGTGAACAGGCCACGCCCGATTGTCTGCGTCGCGTCAACCAGCATGTCCGCCGTCAGCCGGTATTTCCACTGACAGGCGGCTACTTCGGGAGTTATCGTGCGTGCACGAAGCCTATCTGTCGCGGCCGCAGCCGCTGCTCTCGTCCTGGTCCAGCCGGGCCCCGCCGTGGCGGCGGACGACCCCAGCACCACAGTCAACTTCACCGTCTCGTCCGGCGACTTGTCGTTGTCGGCACCGGTCAGCGCCAACCTCGGCTCCGGAGCGCCCGGCACCGCGATCAGCGGGGCGATCGGCGTCGTGACCGTCACCGACGACCGCGCCCTCGCCTTCGCCTCCTGGACGGCAACCGCGGCGGAGACGGACTTCACGAACGGGGCGTCGACGATCCCCGCCACCAACGCCAACTACGATCCCGGGTCGATTACGACGACCGGTACCATTACCGCCACCGGAACGCCCGTGACGCTGAGCCACACCGCGACGCCGGTAGTCACCGGGACCGAAGGCGTCGGAGACAACACCGCGACCTGGAACCCGACTGTCACCGTCAACGTGCCCGCCGGCGCCATCGGCGGGACCTACACCGGAACGCTGACCCAGTCCGTTGCCTGACGGAATGAAGGGTGCGCGCCGGTACTGGGTCCTACTGCTGGTGCTGGCCTTCGTACAAGCGGCCGGGGTGATGCCGGCAGCGGGACACGAGGCCCCCGGAGCGCCCTCCGGCCGGCACCCGGCTGCGAACAGGACCATCGGTATCAAGCTGCTCGACGCTCCGGAAAGCCGACGTGCCGATCCCAGGGCGCATGCCTACATCGTCGACCACCTCGCGCCCGGCTCGACCATCGAGCGGCGGGTGGAGGTCACCAACGAGTCGTCCACACCGATGCACGTCAGCGTCTACGCTGCGGCGGCCGCCATCGCGAAGGGTAAGTTCACCTTCGCGCCGCAGCGCACCCCCAACGAGCTGACCGGCTGGACGTCACTCGACACGGCGGACCTTGAGCTGGCGGCCTCCGAAACGGCGCGGGTACGGACCACCATCCGGGTTCCCAGGGACGCCGCCGCCGGTGAGCGATACGGCGTCATCTGGGCGCAGACGGGCACCGGTACGGACCGCTCGCACAATCTGACGATGCTGGGCCGGGTGGGCCTCCGGATGTACATCGACGTCGGTCCCGGTGGTGAGCCACCGTCGGACTTCAAGATCGAGCGGCTTTATCCGACCCGAGCCCGCGACGGTCGGGGTGAGCTTCGCGCCCGCATCCACAACACGGGGGGTCGTGCCCTGGACGTCAGCGGGGCACTCTCCCTCTTCGACGGACCGGGTGGACTGCGCGCTGGACCGTTCGCCGCCAAGACGGGCACCACACTGGCTCCGAGCGACCGTGCGGAAGCGGTCGTCCCGTTGGACGCACGGTTGCCGGACGGCCCATGGACCGTGAAGCTCACGCTCAAAAGCGGCCTGGTCGAGCACACCACGCGCGCCACCATCACCTTCCCGACGACTTTGGGTAGCGCAGGGGCGGTCGCCGCGTCGGCCGCCCAGCAAGGGCACTTGCCTACCTCTGTGGTCGCCGGGTTTTCAGCCCTCGTCCTCATCGCTTTGTGCCTTCTGCTCTCCAAGTTCCTCCGGCGCCGCCGGTGACGACTCCGACCGAGCCCCGCCCCCGCAGCCTGCTGATCTGCTCCGCGGGCGACGCATGACGTCGTCATCGAGCACGCCACTTTTTTGCGCCGACGGCATCCTCGCCGGCGCTGCGACCTGGGCGTACCCCGCGCCCACCCGATGTGTTTGTCGAGTCTCGTGTGCTCGCCGCGATCACGGTCGTGTCGTAATCACGAGCCCACTCGCGGAAGCGTAAAGATGAGTATCTACGGCTCGTTATGGACGGTTTGGAAACGGAGATGTCGGTGTTCAGGCAGGGGAGAGGGCGGGCTGGAGCAAGCTGCGGCACGGGAGGTAGCGGCGGCATGTCTCGATCGTCGCTGAGGGTGCGGGCCCGCAAGACGGGGGCGGTGGTGGCTGCCGGGCTAGCCATTCCGCCGATTGTCCTGGCCACAGCCTGGACCGCCACGGATCAGAGTTCCTACGTCGACCAGGCCAACGAGCGGACGGTGTCGGTGGTCGACACCGTCACCACCACAGGCCTCACCGAACCCAGTGGCACCGCCACCGCTGACCCCGGCGGCACCGACAGCAATGCCGGCACCGGCCTCACATTTACGGTCATCTCAGTCGGCCAACCGTCTCTGACCATCGCCAAGAATCACGCGAACACCTTCATCCAAGGCGAGGACGGCGTTTACACCATCACTGTGGGTTCCGCCGCCGCGGCCGGCCCGACCAATGGCACCACGGTCACCGTCCATGACATCCTCCCCGCAGGTCTTCGGGCCGGCAGGATCACGGGCGGGGGATGGCACTGCATTCTGGCCACCCTCACCTGTACCCGCAGCGACGTGTTGCCTGCCGGACACAGCTACCCGCCCGTTTCGTTGAAGGTCCACGTCCCCTGTAACGCCCGTGCACGGCTCACCAATATCGCTACCGTCACTGGAGGCGGTGACACCACCACCCACACCGCCACCGACACCACCACGATCAAGCACTACGAGCACCACGGGCGTGACGGCGGCGGGCACGACGGCCACGACAGGCGCCATGACCAGTGCGAGGGCCACGACCGCTGACAACGCTCAGCCCACGTCGGCGTAGCTGAAGGCGCGGAGCCGCCAACACCTCGATGTGCAGCGACGACATGTGCACAGTGGACTCCACCAGTGGATTGCCGCCGCTCCCGTGAAACCGTCAAGTGCGCACCAGGCCGGCTGGGCCGAGTACGGGTACTGCGCCGACTGCAACCGCTTCCAGTGGGGCCTGCGGTGGCACATGGCGTGCACTCTGCAGGGCCCGCCGACCGCCTTCGCCCTGACCGCGTCGCGGACCGACGAGCGCGAGACGCTGCTGGACCTCCGTCCGGCTCCGATGGTCGGCGACGGACCTCCTTGCGGTCCCTAGCCGCTGCTAGACGGTCGGCGGAAGGCCCTTCACGGGAGCGCCGGCCCTGGGGTCGCGGGCGTGTCATCTCCCTTTCGGGTGGACGGGGTTCGAAGGAGCAGACCCGCTTGTTCTTCCAGCAGAGCCACCGCGAGCAACTCGCCGTCGGCAGGCCCGAAGCGCTCACCCGCCTGCACATAGAGGCGTCGGACAGCCTCGGTCACGGTATGGGGCGTCGAGTTGTCCCGCGCGAGTGACACCACCATCGCCAGCTGCTCCTCGATGTGGTCGAGCCCGAAGGACGCCAAGTAGTCCCCGGCGAACAGCGCGGACAGATCAGTATGGATGAACGCACTGGAAGCAGGGCTGTCGGCGAGGACGTCGCGCAGTACGCCCACGTCGATCCCCATGCGGCTGCCTACCAGCAGTGCCTCCGCCGTGGCGACGGCTTGTCCGAACCACAGCAGATTGACCAGGAGTTTCGCCGTGTAGCCGGCGCCGTGACCCCCGACATGCACGATCCGGCCGGGATCGGCTACGGCTTCCAGGACTCGTCGGTGCCGGGCAAGCAGGGCGGGATCACCACCTACGAAAAGCCGCAGGGAACCCGCCTCGGCGTCCTTCGGGCCCCCGCCTATCGGGGCCTCGAGCACACCGACCCCGCGTTTGAGGACGCGCTCCCGGATGCGTGCCGACGCCGTCGGCGAATTGCTTGTCATGTCGATCCAGGTCGCCCCCGGCGCGAGGGCGTCCACCACGCGATCGTCCATCACGGCCGCGGCTTCGGAAGGACCCGGCACCACGGTGAGGAGTACCTCGGCCTCGGCGGCGGCCGCCGCCGAGGAGGGTGACCAACGTGCTCCCATGGCCAAGGCGGTCTCGGCTCGCCCTGGGTCGATGTCGTGCGCCACCACCTCGTGCCCCGCAGTGACCAGGTTGTCGCACATAGGGGCACCCATGCGCCCCAGTCCTATGAGCCCGATTTTCGACACGCCCTGAGCCTACGGGTCGTGCGGCCAATGATCACGCGACCGATTCCCTGAAGGGATCCGTGGGGATGATCTCCATCTTGTCGAAGAGTTGCTCCAGCGCCTCGTGTCCGTGACGTCTGCGGAACTCGATCTCGGCTGTCGTCACGGGCAGGGTCCACAGGATCCGGGCGTGACCCTCGGGCAGCGGACAGTGTTCAAGGTCGGGGCCGTACAGAAAAGGCAGGCTGATCAGCAGGTGATCGCAGGTCGAACCCGGCACCCATGATTCACCGATCGGCATGCTGTGCTTGATGTCGAGTTGATGCCTTCCACAGTGGTAAAAGGCGATCATCGCCGTGAGTTCGATGAACCGCTGATCACGGGTGCCCGCGGTCATGACGAACTCAAGTCCATGGCCGTGTTTGTTCATCGAGGCCCAGCATCCGGCGGTCACATAGGCCCAACTGTCGCTACGGGGGCCGGGACCCACGACGAGAACTCGTAGATCGGGCACTGACTCCCGTCGCTCCGGACCGAGATCGAAGTCGACAGCCTCCACGCTGTGCCCCATGAAGAACGCCCGGACATGCGACTCGACGGCCTTCGTGGCCAGCAGCCTTGCCTCGCTCACCGAACCATCATCGCAGATCGTGATCGGCTGCTCGTCGCTGACACAGCGTCATGACGCCGCGGGTATCGGCGTGTGGACCTGGCCGGCTGCTCGCGCTGACCGGACGACCTCTGCGGGCAGGCATTCGCTCGGGTCGTACTTCCCGGGAGTGTGGGCACAAGCCTGTGCGGCTCGGAGTTGACGACCGCGGCTGAGCTCACGTCGCAGGTGGCACCGTGGGCTTGCCCGAATCAGGCGGGCGGAGAGGTGTGCGGCTGTCGACTTGCCGGTTGAAGGGCGGTGATGCCGCTGAGGACGAGATCGATTCCTGCGAGGAACTGCTCGCGATCGTTGTGCTCGCGCAACTGGTCCGCGACGGCCCGGGTGAACGGGTATTCGTCGGGGTCGAGCGCTTCCCAGGCCTTCGACACGGTGTCGAGGAACTCGGTGCGGTCCATTTCGGGCCCGAGACCGTCGGCGTACGCGGAGTTCGCGGCGTTCTGGCCGGCGGCGCCGAGAATGTAGTGCACCAACACCGAGGTCGACGTGAACCAACTGCGCTCGGGTACCCCCAGCGCGCGGACCTGCCGACCGATGCTTTCGAAGATCCGCGGCGTCACCGACCCCGAGGAGTTGCTGGAGAGCTGGGTCGAGAGCTGTGTGGCGAGCCATGGGTGTTCATCGATCGCGTGGAACAGACCGAGCGCGACGGCGCGGATCTCGTCCTGCGGCGAGTCCGCCGACTCGGCGCGCTCGATGGCCAGAGCGGCGGCGACAACGGCTTCGGTCGCGGCACCGAGCAGCTCGCTCTTGTTCGCCACATGCCAGTAGATCGCCCCGGGCCCGGTGGCGAGGCGGGGCGCTGTTCGCCAACGCGCCGGGGAAGGCGATCCAGGCCCATCGGGAGAGCGGCGGGACCCTTCACGCCTATGTGGCGCTCTCCAGGCCCCAGGACTGGTTCTCCGGCATCGACTTCACCGATCCCGCGGCGGCCACCGCCCGGATTGCGCAGGAGTTCGACAGCTGGGCGCCGGAGCTCACCGCTCTGATCACCGACAGTGACACCGCACCGGTGTTGCGTCCCCTCAACGCCCTTGCCGATCGGGCACCGGTGGGATCGCGTGCCCGGGGTGACCCTGCTGGGCGACGCCGCCCACCTCTCCCCGCCGAACGGCGAGGGCGCAAACCTGGCCATGTACGACGGTGCGGAGCTGGGAACGGCCATCGCCGCGCACCCCGATGACGCCGAGGCCGCGTTCGTCCAGTACGAGCGGGCCCTCTTCCTCCGCAGCGCCGAAGCCGCCGCCGAGGCCGCCCGTGACTTCGAGCTCTGCTTCGGCGGCGACGCGCCCCGCAGCCTCATCCGACTGCTTTCCGGACACGAGCAGACCCGGTGAGCCGGACCAGGGGGTCGTGTGGGCGCGTGGGCTTCGAGGATTCGGCCGGCGTGCGCGGATGGGGCCGACGCTCCTTCGGGGAGGTGGACCGGCGTCATTGCAGGTGGATCCGGGCCCTCCTTGCAGGGGCTGAACGTGTCCGGGGAACCGGCACTGCACTGGTCGCGTGACGAGCCCTGTCAAGCACCGCCGCCGTTCTGTGCCAGGCCGGGAATCTGTGCCCGGGGGAGGGAGATGCTCCACTGGTGGCTCCAGTGATGCTAAATTTGGTGTCATGAGTGCCATCACATTGCGGATCCCCGACGCCATGGACAAGCAGCTGCGTGACGCTGCTGCGGACGCTCCGTCACTGAACGACTACATCCTCAAGGCGGTGCGTCGGCAGATGACCCTTGACGCGGGACGCAAGCTGGCGGCTGTCGAACCCCTCGACCTCGAGGGTGAGGGCGACGCCCTGTGACCATCCGCAAGGGCGACGTCTTTGACGTCGACACCGGCAAGGGCGTGCGCACGGTACTCGTCGTCAGCCTCGACGGGCTTGCGGAGGCGTACGGAGCAGTGGTCGCGCTCGTCCTCCATGCCCCGGCCGCGCACCCCGACACAGCGATGAGCGTGCGGCTGACCTCCCCCCTTGAAGCCTCGGTTGTCGCCGTCAACCTGCTCCAGCTCGCCGCCTCGCGGTTCGACACCGCCACGCTGCACGGCAATGTGGGCCCCGAACAGCGGGCGCTTGTGGACAACGCGTTGCGCGCTGTACTCGACCTGTAGCGCGCCAGGCATCGACAGCGCCCCGAGGGGCTACAGCACCCGACGGGCATCGTCCTCGACGACAGAGCACGCGACGGCACAGGGCATCACTGGCGCATGTGCGGCTTTGTCCCCGCACTGTCACTGCTTCAGGTGACTTTCGCCTTGGGCCTGTTCGCGACGCCCCGTGGCCGTCAACGGGACCAGCGACGGGGGCGCCGTCAGGCAGCGTCGACGGGCGCCTGGGGGAGGTAGTCTGCACAAGTGACATCGGATGTTCCCTTGAACCCCGTAGAAGAGCGCTTCTGGCGTGCGCTGATGCGGGTGATGGTTGCGCTGCCGAAGGCCTTGGACGACGACCTCCTGAAAGCAACCGGACTGACGATGTCCGAGTATGCGGTCCTGGTACACCTGTCCGAGGCCGCCGAACGGGAGATGCGGATGACAGATCTCGCGGCGGCGACGGCTCTGTCTGTCAGTCGTATCTCGCGAGTGGTGAACGCGATGCAGGCACGGGGCTGGGTGGAGAAGCGACGCGATGTGCACGACGCCCGGGGCAGCATGGCAAGCCTGACGGCCGAAGGCTGGCGGAGACTTTCGGCTGCCTATCCGACAAACCTGGCGAGCGCGCGCAAGCGCGTCGTCGACCATCTGGACAAGAACTCGATGGCAGCCCTGGCCGAGCAGCTCGAGACCGTCGCCGCGCGGCTCGACTGAGTTCCCTTCAGGACGACGTGCGCAGCCGTCGGCTGCCCGTGCTGCTCCGCCCGGGTGCCGTTGCCCAGCCCGACCGCGTCGGCTCGCCCGCGGTCGGCGAACGCGTGAACGTCAGCCCTTCTGGAGCCCCTGAGCAGACGGCCCCTCCAGAGCGAAGGTCAGGCGGGGACGGTGAAGATGCGGTACTCGGAAACCGTCGTGAAGCCGAAACGTCGATACAGCGGTTCACCCGCGGGGCTCGCCACGAGCGCGGCGAGTCGCATCCCGCGTTCACGGCCCACTTGAAGCGCTGCCGAGGTCAATGCTCCGCCGATGCCTCGCCGGCGATGGGCTTCGGCCACATGGACGAGGAAGATCCCCGCCACCTCCTGCGCCGTGATCACCACGGTTGTACCCACAACTCGGCCGTCCAGCACAGCGGCCAGTCGGACGATGTCCGCGTTGTCCTCGCGCTTCGACTCGATCCGCACCATGTCGGCTTCAAGCCCGGGTGGGATGCCCATGGAAGTGCTGTATGTGCGTACGAGTTCCGTCAACCGGTCCAGGTCCCTGACCTCCTCAATACGAAGGTCGGTCGGTGCGTCGCTCAGTTGGGTGACTCGGTCGAGCGGTCGCACCATCACCGGAACAGCGGTCAACTCCGCCGCACCACTCTGCTCAAGGGCGGTCGGAGTGTCTTCGGGGCTGTCGGGGCCGACCCACCACCACCAGGGCACTCCGGCGAGGTGAGCTCGAGTCGTGGCCACCGCCCCTTCGATGGTGCTCAAGGAACGGACACGGACCACACCGTTGAACTGGGGGGTGGTGAGCCCGCTGCGGAAGTAGTCGACTTCACCCTCGTGGGGCCGACCCTCGTCCCATCCCGTGAGGTACTGACGAAAGTTGGCGAATACTCGCGCCGATTCGGCGGCGTCCCATATGTTCACTTCTGTGTGTTTCCGTTTCTCGTCGACCGGGTGGATGCCGTCCGCGGACCCCTGAGCGACACTCTGGGGCCGGGGTCAGCGACGGAATGCGCGGAGCACCATGTCCCCGTAGCGACGCCAGGTCTGCGGATCGTGCTCGTTGTACCGGACCAATTGCAGCGCTGCGCCGCACAGCAGCACGCGGAGGTCCTGCTCTTCGACATCGTCGCGAAGTGCGCCGGCGGCCCGCGCGCTCGCCATCAGGTGCACCAACTTCTCCAGGACGGAAGCGGCCGCCGGAGACGAGGCGTCCGCCAGTCGCTCCGCCAGGAGCCGGTCACCGGCCAGGGTCTCGAAGAGTTCGGTGACGTAGCGGCGGAAGCCTTCGTAGGGATCGGCCTCGCGCTGTGCTTCCGCCGCGCGCAGCTCGAACTCCTGAAGGCACAACTGTGTGATCGTCTCGACCAGGCCTTCCTTGGTGGGGAAGCTGCGGTAGACCGTCGCCTTACCGACCTGCGCCCTTGCCGCGATCTGCGGGACGGTCGCTTGAGTGCCACATTCGCGGAACACCTCCACGGCGGCGGCGATCACCCGCTCATGGTTGCGGCGGGCGTCCGCCCGCTTCGGGGACGTGGCGGCTTGTTGTGCCATGGAAGCCTTCGAAGGTTTCATCGGTCGGGCTGTCTGTGCAGGATCCCGGTGCTCCGACCCTCGTGGCCGACCGGTGGTCCGCGGGCTCCGCAGGGCCGGGGAGGGGGCCGCCGGGGAGCCTGCCGGAGTCAGCCGGAAGTGCCGTTGTCGGGGGTGTCCAGTATCGGTTCGTCACCATATATTTTGGTCACCTCGACGTCCAGCACGGTGGAGATGCGGCCGAACGTCCAGTAGTACCCGATCACCTGGAGTACCTCGACCAGTTCCCGCTCGCTGGGAAACTGTCGTGCGGTGTCGAAAACGGCGTCGGCGGTACGCGGGCGCTGCACGATTTCGGCTGTGAAACGGAGCAGTGCGCTGTCTCGCGGAGACAATTCGGCGTCGTCGAGTTGTCTGGAACGTATGAGTTGCCGGGTCCCTTCGCCGACACCGGCCGCTTGTGACATGGGGTTGTGCTGGGCCGCGACGAAAGTGCTTTCGGTGTATTCGGCCACCGTGAGAATCACCAGCTCTCGCGAACGGGCCGACAGTTGGAGTGCTGTGAATTGTGCCTTCGCGAGCTCGATGAACGGCTTCACTGTGCCTGCCGAGTGCGACAGCATCTTGACCATCGGGTCGGGCGGCAGGGTGGTGAGAAAGTCGCGGATCTCCTCTGGGAATGAGGCAGCGTTTGGATCGTTCAGGCGGGGCATGTCACTCTCCGATGGTGTAGCCGGTTTCGTCCGGGTCGATGCTGAACCCGGTCTCGCTCAGGTGACGGAACCGTCCGTCCTCGGTGAACGTGCCGAATATGGTGACTTCCCGGTGCTGTGTGGAGCCGTCTTTCAGGGTGATGTGGAAAGTGTGCCGTTCGGCGTAGGTGTCGCCGCTGCGTATTTCGTCGAGCACCGTCACCGTGCCCTCGGTGACCTCGCCGCGGATGCGGGCGACCATCTCCGTGAACTCGTCACGTTGCTGCGTTTTTCCGTCACTGCGGTGTGTGTAGTCGGGGGCGTAGTACCGATCGAGGATCTGCTGCAGATCGAGCCCCGGTTCTGGTTCGAAGACCAGGGCCCGGAGGGCTTCGCTGATACGGGCGTGACTCATCAGGGGTTCCTCAGGGGGAGTGGGCAGTAACGGACTCCAGGGTCCGGTTCTGGTCGGATGCTACCGGACTCCCGAGTCCGTTTGAGGGGTGAGCGTCGTCACACGTCGGCGAGGTCCGCCGGCCCCTCGCAGGTCGGTGTTCGCTTGCTCGCCCGCGGTCGCCAGGTGAGCTTCGAGTCTCCCCGGAGCGACGCGGCATCCATGGCGGCGGCGGGCCCGAATGGGAAAGTAGTTGCTTGCGTAGGCATCTATGTATGATGGCGCCGCCCTGGGAACAGGTGCGATCGCGTTGTCCCACGGTGGCTCCGTCCGCGCAGGTGCCGGAGCGGTGCCAGTGGTCGATCGCGTCCCGGACTTCGGGGGAGTGCACGGCAGTTCGCCACCGCAGCGGCGCGAGTGACGGCTCCGCCGATCTGTTTTCACCACATCCAATCGATAGGAACTTCAGTGAAGTCAGCGGTCAGTGAGCGCATGGCGGATGTGCGCGACATGTACATGGCGCACACCATGATGCGTCGGGAATTCCGGCTGCTCCCGCAGCTGGTGCGTGATGTGGCATCGGGTGACGTCAGGCGGGCGGAGGTCGTCGGCGCCCATGCGGAGCTGATGTGCCTGCTCCTGCACCTGCACCACGAGGGGGAGGACGTGGTGCTGTGGCCGCTGCTGCTCGAGCGTGGTGGCCAGGAGGCCCTGGCGATCGTTCCCACCATGGAGGAGCAGCACCATGCGATCGAGCAGGCGCACGCGGAGGTGACGTCCCTGCTGTCCGACTGGCGTTTCACAGCGCAGGGAGGGGGCCGACTCGCCGATGCCCTCGAAGGTCTGCTGACGGTGCTCCTGGACCATATGGCGCTGGAGGAGAAGGAGATCCCCCCCCGGCCGCGCAGCACGTCACGGCGGCGGAGTGGGAGCAGTTGGGGCAGCACGGGATGGCCGAGAGCCCGAAGAAGACCCTCCCGCTCGCCTTCGGCATGGTGATGTACGAGGGTGACCCCGAGGTCGTCAAGGCGGTACTGGCCCATGCCCCGCTTCCGGCCCGCGTCCTCATGCCGATCATCGGCCCGCGCCTTTACGCCTCGCATGCCAAGCGGGTCCACGGCACGTCCAACCCGCCCCGTGTGGGGACCAACTGATCAAGCCGGCCCGTTCCGTCCGACCGCATCACGCTGTAACCCGGCTGCGGCGCAGCCTGCCGTTGTGCCGCAGCCGTCCTGAGCTCTCAGGTTCGACATGCCGTTCAGGAGGCGTCCGAGAGTGGACGGATCCGGGGTCCGTCGTTCGACGTGGGTCGGTAGGCTCGTGTGGGCCGACCTTGAGCAGATTGTGAGCCGCAGCGTGATTCGAGACCTCTACAACGTCCGGGTGCGGCATGTGGAGGACGCCGACGCTTCACTCACCGAAGAAGAAGAGCGACGCTTCCGGGCTGTGTTGTTCAGCGAACTCGGCAACAAGATCGCTGACCAGGGTTGGGCACGTTTTCCGGCGTACACCCCGGAGGACCGCCGACGCCTGGTCGAGGTCGCACACCGCCTCAGTGGCTATTGGGGGCAGCAGGTGTTCGTCGAAGCCGAGGACCAATGCCGTATGAGGCACTGTCTCGCCGGATACGAAGTGCTGCCGGAACGCTCCTGAGTTCGGTGCCACCTCAGGACAGCTCGGCTCCTCAGGTGCCGGTCACCGCCAGGCGCGGGGTGAGGAGCCCGCGCTGCCCCTCCCACGAGACGGCCGAGTTGCACAGCCAGGTCAGAACGGCGCCGTTCTCGAAGGAGAACAGGTGCCGCCAGGCGTCCCCGATCCGGCCGAACGAGCCGAAGGACAGCGGATTGTCGTGGACGATCTGGCCGGCCGTCTTGCTCGGTGCGAGGAGCAGCCAGATCACGGGCAGCACGAAGAAGACCAGCAGGACGGCGAGCAGCAGGCCGATGATCACGGCGGATGCGGCTCTGGAGGGTGTGGTGCGGAGGCGCATGGGCGCCGGGTTCCAGGTCATTTCTCATCCAAGGTGAACATGTTCGAACGCCACACCAGCAGCCCGGCGCACAGCAGGCCCAGCACCAGGAGGAAGACGGAGATGGCGGCGGCGCCGTTGAAGTCGCCCTGCTGGAAGGCGTAGACGTAGGCGAGCTGGTTGGGGGACCAGGTCGGGCTGACCCTGCCCAGGCTGGCGGTCTGCAGCAGCCGCGGCTCGACGAACAGCTGGGTGCCGGCGGCGAAGGCGGTGTACGGCGGCACCGCGGCACGCTGGTACGGAACGGACACATGAACGTGCGCACGATCGGCCGCACCCCGGTTCGCGTCAGCCGACTCGGCTTCGGTGCGGCCCCCTTGGGCAACCTCTACCGCGCCGCCGACGACGACGCGGCACTCACCACCATCGAGGCCGCGTGGGCGGAGGGAGTGCGGCACTTCGACACGGCCCCGCACTACGGGCTCGGACTGTCCGAACTCCGGCTGGGTCGGGCACTCGCGCATCGGCCACGGGACGAGTTCACACTCGCCACCAAGGTGGGCCGGCTGCTGGTGCCGAATCCGCACCCCACCGGCTCCGATCTGTCGGCAGGCGGCTTTGCCGTGCCCGACACGTTGACCCGGCGCGCCGACTACTCCCGCGACGCTGTTCTGCGCAGTCTGGAGGCGAGCCGTGCTCGGCTCGGGGTCGACCGCATCAACATCGTCTACCTCCACGATCCGGACGAGCACATGGACACCGCCGTCGCACAGGCGCTGCCCGCCCTCGCGGAACTGCGACGACAGGGAGTCATCGGTGCCGTCGGCGTGGGCATGAACTCGGTCGCACCTCTGATGCGCTTCGTCATCGAGACCGACGTGGACGTGGTGATGGTGGCCGGCCGCTGGACCCTCGCCGACCGGACCGTGCTGCCGCTCCTGATCGAGTGCGCCGACCGGGGGGTGTCCGTCGTCGCTGCCGCACCCTTCAACTCCGGTCTCCTCAGTGACCCCGATCCTTCGGACGGCGCCTGTTTCGACTACCGATCGGCACCTCCGGACCTGCTGGCCCGAGCCCGCGCCCTGGCACAGGTCTGCCGCCGCCATGCGACGGTGCTGCCGCACGCGGCCATCCGCTTTCCGCTGCGGCACCCCGCCGTGGCGAGTGTCGTCGCCGGATTCCGTACGCCGCAGGAAGTACGCTCCGCGGTCCGCTGGGCTGAGCGGGACCTTCCCTCCCGGGCCTGGGAGGATTTGGAAGCCGTCGCCACCGACCCTCCGGAGCCCGGAACGGTGTACACGGGCGAGGGCACATCCCGGCAAGGCCGCAAGCATGGTGCATGACGGCATGCTCGACGTTCCGATGCCGCGCCGGGGGCCGAGGGCCGCGCCCGTCACACCCCGGGCGCGAGCGATCCGCGGCTGTCGGCGGTGGCACTCAGCGCGTGGTCCATGAATCGCCGTGGAGCCGGTGGGAGGCTGCGGGAGGCAAGCCAGGCGATGCCGATGTCGCGGGCGGCGTCGACGTCGGTCACCTCCAAGTAGCGGATGGGCAGAATCGGGTTGTCTTCCCCAGCCGTGGTTCCGGACGAGGCGGGGATCAAAGAGACGCCGAGGCCGGCCGCGACCAGCCCGCGCAGGGTCTCGACCTCCTCGCCCTCGAAGCCGACCACAGGCGTGAAGCCCGCCTGACGGCACAAGGTCTCGGTGACGCTGCGCAGCCCGTAGCCGGTCTTGAGCACGATGAAGGGCTCGTCGGCGACCTCGGCCAGACGGACCCGGCGGCGCTGAGCCATGCGGTGGCGTGCGGGGACGGCGAGCCGCAGGGGTTCGACGAGCAGGCGACGCCACGCGATCAACGGGTGGCCGGGATCCTTGCTGGTGATGGTCAGATCCGCGGTGGAGTCGAGGAGGTGCTGCGCCAGGCCGATCTCACCGTCCTGATGGAGTTCGAACCGGACCTTCGGGGCTGACTCGCGGAAGCCGGTGACCAGTCTCGGGACGAGCCATGTGCCCAGAGTGTGCAGAAAGGCGACCGACACGACCCCTGCGTCGGGGTCGACGACCTCGGCGACGGCCCGCAGGCCGCGGTCGTAGCTGTCCAGCACGGAGCCGACGTACTCCTTGAACACACGTCCTGCCTGGGTGAGTTGGAGGACACGGCCGACACGCTGGAAGAGTTCGGCACCGGCCTCCTTCTCCAGCCGGTTCAAGGCCCGTGACAGGGCCGGCTGGGTGATGTGCGCCTCCGCCGCTGCATCGGTCACCGTCGCACCCTCGGCCACGGCCTGGAAGGAGCGCAGTACCTGGAGATCCATTTCCACATTCTCACATCGCGTGGCTCGAAGCGACGCTCACGGTGGTCTGCGGCGCAGGACCGGGTGCGGCATGGAGAGCGCGCGCGGTCACGGCGTCGCAGAGTTCTTCCGCCGATGTGATGGCCCTCTCCCAGTCCGGCAGTTCCGTTCCGCGCAGGACCGGCTCACGGCGGGCTTGTACTGCGGCTCTGCGCGCGTCGGCCAGTTGGCGGTAGGCGTCGCGGCGCAGGGCCTGGCGTCGATCGGGGCCGACGGTGGGGGAGAGGTCCCGGTAGCGGTGGGCGGCGGCGAGCGCCGCCTGGGTCCGGCTGTCCGCACGGCTGAGGGCGGAGCGGGGCCAGGCGACGAAGTGGACGACGAGTACCAGGGCGGCGGCCAGCGTGGTGTCCAGGATGCGCGCACCGTAGAGCGCGCGGTGATCACCCAGCAGGTCGACGAGGACGAACACCACGGCCGTCAGACCCGTGGTGGCGAGCGCATAGTGATGGCGCACCCCGACGGCCATCAGCGCACCGAAGAACGCCACCACGCCGATGAACGCGTACGTGCTGTGGATCGCCATCGACACCGCCCCGATGGCCGCCACGCCGACGACGGTTCCGACACATCGGTGCAACGCCCGGCGGAACACCGGTCCGAAGTCCGGCTTGTACACGAAGGCAACGGTCATGGGCAGCCAGTAGGCGCGAGGGCTGTGCAGGAGGCCGGCGCACACCTGCGCGGCCAGCACGCACAGGGCGAGCAGCAGGGCGTACCGAAGATGTGCCTGCCGGGCCGGGCGTGGAGAGGCCGGGGCGTCCAGGGCGGTGTCCACGCGTTCCGCGTCGGCCGTCACGCTCAGACGCGCGAGGGCACGCAGCCCCGGTGAGTCCGGCGCGAAGTCCTGCGCCACGGGGACGGCCCCGTCGTTGCGGACCGGCAGCAGCCGAGCGGACATCACCAGCGGCACCCGGCTGACGACCGCCGGGAGCGGGCGTGCTTCCCACTGGAGCGTGGTCACTGCCTCGCCCAGCCGGACGGCGAGCCGGAACGCCCGAAGCAGCGGCTCGACCCGTGCGTCGGGCGGCTGTCGCCGAGCGGCCGTCAGGTGTCGGTCCATTGCCTGGTGGGCGTTGTCGAGGGCGTCCGTGAGGTGCCGCCGGGTCTCGGCGGCACCGGGAGTACCGGCCGCCGCCAACGCCGTGGACGCCGCACGGAATACGGCGAGGAGAGCGGCACGCTCGATTTGGTGCCGCCGCAACAGCCAAGGGGCCGCCGACAGGACCAGGACGAAGCCCACACCCGCGAACAGCGCGAGAGGCGCCTGCCACCAGGGCCCCGGAACCGGGATCCCGCTGCCGATCGTCACGCCGAGCAGGAGGTGCATGCCCGCCACCGACCAGATCCGCCCGCGCAGACCGATCGCCCCCGCGACCAGCGCCGCCACGACCAGACAGGCCGTCACAACCGCCGACGGCCCGTTGCGCAGCGCGAGTTCACCGCCGACCAGGCCCAGTGAGGCGGACAAGCCCAGCGCGACGAACCGCCCGACCCGCGACCGATAGGGGTCCGAACCGTCCTGTCCCACGGCCCACAGGGCACCGATGGCCGCGATCACGGAAGGGACGACCCAACCCGTCAGTACGCCTATGAGCAGCGGTGTGGCGAGTGCGACGGCTCCCCGCACCGCCGCCGCGAGCGGCAACGAGGAGAGCGGCCGGCCGACGGCGCGCAGCAGTCGTGCCGGCGCCGGCGTTCCCGAAGAGGGGCCGGGGCCGGTCCGCATCGCCGGTGTCATGCGGCTGTTCCACCTTTCAAGGTGCGATGGCGAGGGAGTGTCCGTGGCCTCGGCCGCGGGAAAGGCCCGCTCCCGCAGCGGGCCCGTTCGCCACCCAGAGGCTTTTCGGGAGCCCGTCGCAGTACGGAGGAGCGCAGTCAGACGGCTTTGAGCGGCGGGTATGCCGGGACCCACATGGCGGCACGCACGCGCTGCTCGATGGTGTCGTCGACTGGACGATGCGCCACATCGTCGTGCGCCGCGGCACGTGCCACGGCCACCGCCACGGCCACCGACGTCTCGTGCAGCTCGTCCATGGGGGGCAGGATGGGCGCACCGGGGCCGATGTCGTCGATCTGCCCGGCCACGGCGTCGGCAGCCGCGGTGAGCATGCGATCGGTGACACGATCGGCGCCGGCGACGATGGCGCCCAGCCCCAGACCGGGGAAGACAAGGGCGTTGTTGGCCTGCCCGATCCGGTAGGTGACTCCGTCGTGCTCAACCGGGTCGAAAGGACTGCCGGTGGCGATCAGGGCGCGGCCGTCGGTCCAGGCGAGCAGGTCACCGGGGACGGCCTCGGCCAGGCGGGTCGGGTTGGACATGGGCAGGATGATCGGGCGCCGTGTATGTGCGGCCATGGTGCGGACGATGTCCTCGGTGAAGGCGCCGCCCTGGCCGGAGGTGCCGATCAGGACGGTCGGGCGCACCCGACTGACCACTTCGGCGAGCGGGATCCCGCCCGGGTCGTCGGCGCCCCGCCAGTCGGCCACCTCGACCGCCGGGCGGGCATAGCGGGTCTGGAAGTCGCGCATGCCATGCTGGCCTTGGGTCAGCAGTCCGTATCGGTCGACGGCCCAGATGCGGGCGGCGGCTTGTTCGGGTGAGAGACCGTGGGCGACGAGGGCGTCGCGCAACTGGTCGGCGACGCCGATACCGGCGGTGCCCGCACCGAAGACGACGACGCGATGGTCCGTCAGGGGGATGCCGCTGGCCTTGACGCCGGCGAGCAGGGCGGCGAGGTTGACGGCACCGGTGCCCTGGATGTCGTCGTTGAACGTGAAGACCGTCTCCCGGTAACGGTCCAGGACACGACGGGCGTTGGCCGGGCCGAAGTCCTCCCAGTGCAGCATGGCGCCAGGAAAGAGCTTCGTCGCCGTGGTGACGTAGGAGTCGATGAAGGCGTCGTAGGCCGCCTGGTCGACGCGTTCATGCCGGTTTCCGAGGTACAGCGGGTCCTCGAGGAGCTCCCGGCGATTGGTGCCGACGTCCAGCATCACCGCCAGTGTGCGGCGCGGATCGATGCCTGCGGCGGCGGTGTAGACGGCGAGCTTGCCGACGGCGATGTCGATGCCGCCCACACCCCAGTCGCCGATCCCGAGAACGGCCTCGCCGTCGGTGGCCACGATCAGGTCCACGTCGCCCGGACCGAGCCCCGTCGCCGTCAGCGACCGCTCGATGTCCTCGGGTGTGTCGACCGACAGGTAGACGCCGGCGGGGCGGCGGTATTCGTAGCTGTAGCGCTCGATGGCGGTGCCGACGGTGGGGGTGTACACGATGGGGAGCATCTCGGCGAGATGATCGCCGAGGAGCCGGTAGAACAGCACCTCGTTTCGGTCGTGAAGTGCGGTCAGGTAGACGTTCTTCGCCAGGTCGCTCGGCTGTGCCCGGTACTGCTGATAGGCGCGCACGGCCTGCTGGTCCTGCGTGAGGACCTGTGGCGGCATCAGCCCCACGAGATCCAGCTCTCGCCGCTGCTGCTGGGTGAACGCCGTACCGCGGTTCAGCCGGGGATCGGCCAGGACGGCACGCCCGCGGGCCTTCGTCTCCAGCCGCCCTTCCACGGCGTTCCACCTCGTTTTCATTCTCGACTCCCTGTCGGATCTCCGAATGGATGCAACCAGAGTCGACGCAGACGAAGCATGCGTCCAATGCCTAAAGCTCGCATGATTCATGCGCGTGGAGCATTTCTTCTCCCGACGTGCACGGCTTCGAAGCGACAGGCTGGACCGACCGCGATCATGATCAAGGTTTTGGAGCTTGTCGTCCTTGCCGGCCGGCGTGACGCGGTCACGTGCGTCGGATGACCAGCACCGCCACATCGTCGAGGTGGTCCTCCGCGACGGCGGCGTCGAGGATGCGGTCGGCGGTCTCCTCGGCGTTCAATCCGTCGTGAAGGGCCGCGCCGGCCAGTGCTCCGGCTCGCTCCAGTCCGGCTTCGAGCGTGAGGCGCGGTCCTTCGACCACGCCGTCCGTGACCATGACCAGCACACTGCCCTCGTCCAGGGTGAAGGTCTCCTCGCGGTAGTCGGTGTCGGGCACGACTCCCAGGACGGGCCCGCCCGGCAGTTCGCGGATGCTGTGGCTGCCGTCGCTGCACGCGTACAGCACCGGCACATGGCCGGCGCTGGCGCCCGTGACCCGTCCGTCGTGTGGGTCGAGATGCAGCATCGTGCAGCTGGCGAATCGTGCCGCGCCCATCGTGACGAGCAGCTCGTTGGTGCGGGTCAGTACCGCTGCGGGATCCGGTTCGCGGGCGGCGATAGCGCGTATCGAGGCGCGCACCTGTCCCATGGCTGCGGCGGCGTCGACGTCATGGCCTTGAGCGTCGCCGATCTCCATGGCGACCGTGCCGTCGGGCATCACGAAGGCGTCGTACCAGTCTCCGCCGATGTCCAGCCCGTCGCGGCTGGGCCGGTAGCGGGCGGCGACCTCCAGGCCCGGAAGGTGCTCGGGCAGCGTGGGGAGCATCGTCTGCTGCAGTGCCGTGGCCAGCTCGACTCGTGCCTGCTGCAACCTGATGCGCCTCAGCGCCTGGCCTGCCAGGTCGGCCAGGGTACCCATGAGGGTCCGCTGGTCCAAGGACGGCCGATGTCCGCTGCCGTGAAACACCATCCAGGCCCCGAGCGGTTGATTGCCGGTCTCGCTGAGGGGCGTGATGGAGGTGGTGTAGTCGAAGCCGAGCCGCGCGAGCCAAGGAAAGCCGGCCCCGTCCGGCCAGCGGCGAAAGTAGTCCTCCCGGTCGAGGATGAACTGCGGTTCCCCGGTGCGGATTGCCTCGGGCAGCGGGCTCGGCTCGTCCAGCCGCAGGCCGTCCAGGGTTTCGACCTCCCGCATGGCTACCCCGGCATCGGTGGAGACGCGCAGGCGGCCTTCGTCGACGAGTGCGAAGAGGGCACCGGTGCCGCCGAAGGTCGCGGCGAGCCGGGTCAGCGCCACCTGGCGCAGTTCCTGCTCAGTGGCTGCGGTGATCAAGGCGGAGGAGAAGTCGGCGACCTCCTTTGCGCGCTGCCGCTCGGCCATCAGTGCGGCCTGCGTCTTCTTCTTCCGCTTCTCCTGCTTGGTGTCGTCGCGGACCACCCCGAAGATCCGCTCGGGGCCGTCGCAGCCCAGCTGGATCCGACGGGTCTGAATGGCCAGTTGGTGCCAGCCGTCGTGCTGGGTGAGGTACCGCAGCCGCACCCAGGGGGACGGGCCGCGGGGCGGGCGCAGGAGCTGCCGGAAGGCCTCATGGTCGTCAGGGTGTACTGCCGAGATCACTGTGGCCAGGTAAGTCTTGGGATCCGGGAAGGTCGCGGCCAGGGCGGGTGCGCCACCGAGCCACTCCAGCTGGTGCTCTTGGGCTGAATACATCCACAGGCCGAGGTCAGCGGCCTTGGCGGCCAGCCGGAACGGGATCAGCAGGCTTGCCAGGTCGTTGCGCGTATCCAGTGCGTGTACCCAGACCAGTTGCTCGTCACCGGCTGGATCCTTCACGTGCCGCGCTTCGATCAAGCAGGCTACCGGTGCTCCGCCTAGCCCGGCGAACTCCAGCACCCGCATTGCGACCGACTTCGTCCTGGCGGCGTGGATCACGAGGCTTTCGGCCGAGATCCGCTGGCTTACGGGACACAGTTCCTTGAAGTCACGTCCCAGGCACTGGTCCGCCGGCCTGCCCAGCGCTGTGGCCATCGCAGCGTTGACACCGTTGATGACACCGTCGAGCGTCAGGAGAGCGGCCGGGTCAGCCCTTCGGAGGAGTTCGTCCGAGACGTCCATCTGTGGCCCCCTGGCGAATACCAAAACAGCCTCTACAGCCATATTCGCGCATTTCGCCGCGATGTCTCGGTGAAGGACGCCTTTGACCGCAGTATTGAGGGACGACGGCAGGGAGCTCGCTGGGAACGGCGGACGGACGGCCGTAAAGAGGTCTTGATGGGGTGATCCCGGTCCGTGCCGTCACCCTCGCCGACGGTCCGATGATCGAGCGATATTCGTCGCACTTCCTGTCTCAGATACCGGAGTCGAGTTCCTGTTCGGCCCAGACGGTCTTGCCGCCGCTTGTCAGGCATCTGGCACCCTGGCGCTGGCAGAGCTGGGCGACGATGTAGAGGCCGCGGCCGCCTTCGTCGCCGGCGCAGGCGTGGCGCAGTCGAGGGAGGGTGTTGCTGGTGTCGGACACTTCGCATGTCAGGACCTGGTGCCGAATCAGGCGGAGACGGATCGGGCCGGCGGCGTGGCGGACGGCGTTGGTGACCAGTTCGCTGATGATCAGCTCGGTGGAGGCCTCCAGTCGTTGCAGTCCCCACTGAGTCAGTCGTCGGGTGACCAGGGTGCGGGCGTGGCGGACGATTGCCGGGTCGTTGGGCAGTTCCCAGTACGTGGTCTGGCTCGGGCTCAGCGCATGGGTCCGCGCGACCAGCAATGTCACATCGTCGCCCGGTGATTTGGTCTGCACCGTCTCGATCACCGAGGAGCAGAGGCCTTCCAGGGACCTGCCGGGACGGGTCAGGGCGTCGCCGAGTCGCTTCATGCCGGTGTCGATGTCGTGGTCGCGGCTCTCGATCAGGCCGTCGGTGTACAGGGCGAACCGGCTGCCTTCGGGCAGTTCCAGCTCGACCGCTTCGAAGGGCGTTCCCAGCCCGATGCCGAGCGGTCTTCCCGTGGGCAGGTGGGGGAAGGTGACCGTGCCGTGGGGGTCGACGATCGCCGGCGGGGGGTGTCCGGCCCGTGCCATGGTGCACTTGCGGGTGACGGGGTCGTAGATGGCATACAAGCAGGTCGCGCCGGTGACGCGGGTCGGGTCGTGAGAGTGGGCGTCTTCCTCGGCCATCCGCCGGACGGTGTCGTCGAGATGGGTCAGCAACTCGTCGGGGGCCAGGTCCAGGTCGGCGAGCGTGTGTACTGCGGTGCGGAGCCGGCCCATGGTCGCCGCGGCGTTGATGCCGTGGCCCACAACATCGCCCACGACCAGGGCCGTCCGGGCGCCGGACAGCGGGATGACGTCGAACCAGTCGCCCCCCACGCCGTTGTCGATGTCGGCCGGCAGATAGCGCGAGGCCGTCTCGATAGCCGTGCCCTGCACCGAACGCGGGGGGAGCAGGTTGCGTTGGAGAGTCAGGGCCGCGCTTCGTTCGCGTGCGTACCGGCGGGCGTTGTCCAGCGACAGAGCCGTCCGGCTGACGAGTTCCTCAGCCAGAAGCAGGTCGTCCTCCTGGAACGGCGTGGGTTCCTCGGTCCTGATGAACACCGCCGTCCCCAGGAAGGAGCGCCGCGTACAAATGGGTACGACCATCAGGGAATGCATGCCGCTCTCACGCATGGTCCGTGCCCGGTCGGGGTCATGGTCGAACCAGGTGCCGGGAGAACCGTCCAGGACTGGTTCCAAATGGGAGCGGCCGGACGACAGCACCTTGGTGAACGGCGAGCCCGGTGGCAGAGGGACCAGCTCACCGCGCACCCACGGGGACTCGGGGATCCCGGGGTGGATCGAGGCCAGTCCAGCGCGCCGCAAGACGGGACGGCGGTTGTCCAACGGGCCGATGCGGGCGAAGGGTGCTTCGCCGAACTCGATCGACTCGGCCAGGTCGACGTTGACGTAGTCCGCCAGCAAGGGCACCGCGATGTCGGCCAGCTCCTGGCCGATCTGCATCACGTCCAGACTGTTGCCAATGCGCGTGCCGGCTTCGCTGAGGATGGCCAGGCGCTCGCGTGCCCGCTGAGCGGCGGTGATGTCCACACTCATGCAGCACACCCCCATGGCCCGGCCGTCCGCGTCCCGGAGGCAGAAGTACGAGGCCGCGATCGCGTGCTCACGGCACGGATCAGTCGGCGGCCACGCACGGTACTCGTGGACCGCGGTGACATCGCTGTCCAGGACCTGCCGCATCACCCCCTCAAGCCTTTCGGTGTCGGTGCCTGGCAGCGCATCCGTCGGACGGCGTCCCAGCCGCTGATCGCAGCAGATGCCGTCCTGCTGCTCCATCGCGTCGTTTGCCCAGGCACAGTGCAGGTCCCGGTCACGAACGACGATGCCGATCGGCGTGCGGGTGAGGAGCGAGTCCCGGACCCATCCGGTGGTCGCCACCGGGGAGAGCGAGGTGATGTCGGTGCCGGAGACGAGCCAATGAATTTCCCGGTCCTGGCCCCGCAGCAGCGAGATCCGCATGCTCGCCTTGAGGGCATGGCCGTCACGGTGGCGGACGGTCGAGGTGCCGGACCAGCCGCCCCGGGCGAGGCACTGCTCGGTCGACGACCACTCCCGCAGCGTTCGGCGGGTGAGGGGCAGGACGGTGGAGACCGGCCGGCCTACCACTTCGGCGGCCGGGTAGCCGACCAGCCGTTGCGCCGTGGTCGTCCACCCCACCACCGTCCCCTCGGCGTCGATCATCGCGATGGCGGCGTTGGGCGTCTCCCGGGGGTCGAGTCGCTCACAGAGACTGCCTTGAAGCATCTCGGTCACCGGATCTCTCCCATCACGCGGATTGCTAAGAATCGGGCCGGCAGGCAGCGGGTGAATCGTCGCACCAGCCCACGGTCGGACCGTCCTCCCAGCGGTTACCTCCTGGCGATCCGGCGGCTCTCAGCCGATGCGCGACGCCTTCGCTCCTCGCCGTCCGCGGGGATCGGGGCCGTACTGTCAGGATCGCGACAGTAAGCACGAGGGTAGGAGCGGAAAGCGGGACAGGCGTCGGTCGCAGGGCACCATCTTCTGGTTGTAGTTTGTGTCGTAGAAACAAATCGCTCACCGCTTGGCGGTGCCGAAGTACGGCGGACGAGGCCAGTGCGTGCATGGCACTGGTCCCATCGGCAAGGTGTGGAAGCCGGATCCAATCCCCGTTTCCCGCACCACTTGATTCCCGGCAGGTGCCATGCAATTTGGTGGTGCCTGTCTTACAGCCTTTAGGGCGTGGGTGTGGAGAGTCTGGAGCCTGCACGGGAACTGTCCGTGAGTGCAGCAAACGTAGAGTCACAGTTCACGGAGGTGTGTCGTGACGTATGGGAACACCTACTTATAGAAATCCCGGAGATCAGCGGGGACGGCGTCGTCGAGAAGATCCTTCTCGCGAGCGTCAAGGAAAATGTCGCCACTTTGCTGCACATCTTTGAGAATGACATTCCGCTGGAAAGTCTTGAGGGGCTTTCCGCGCCCGATGAATATGCCAGGAGATTGGCTCAGAGAGATATCTCCGTCAGTGCATTGATCCGGGCCTACAGGATCGGACACTGGCGTTTCCTGCAATGGTGCCTGGACGAGCTCGCAGGCCGGCAGGTTGATGACGTTGTCTCTGCCGCCGTCAACCGTCGCATGCTGAAAGTGAGCTTCGCTTACATCGACAACATCACCGAGCATGTGATTCAGGTGTACCACCAGGAGAGGGAACACTGGTTGCTGGGCCGAACTGCCGTATGTGGCGCGCGTGTGCGGGACATCCTCGCCGAGAAGGCGGTAGACCTCGACTCGGCGGAAGCTGCTCTCGGCTACCGCCTGCAGCAGAATCACCTCGGGCTCCTGGCCTGGCTGCCGGTGCTGACGGACGGCGGCGCCGGACTGGCCCGGCTCGCCCGGCTCGCCCACGAGATCGCAAAGGAACTCGACTGTCCCGCCAGGCCGTTGTTCATCCCCCGGGACGAAGGACTGGCATGGGCCTGGCTGCCCTTCGGTTCACACAGCGACGTCGCTTGGGAGCGGTTGTCGAGTGTGGTCGAAAGCGCCGAACCCGCCGTGCAGGTGTGCGCCGGAAGCGTGCAGCGCGGGATCGAGGGGTTCCGAAGAACGAACCGGGAGGCGTTGCGCGCACAGGAGCTTGCTACGGCGGCGAGCCCCGGCCACCGGCTCACCGCGTACTCTCAGGTCGCTCCGGTCGCCTTGATGTGCAAGAACCTCCCAGATCTCCGCGCCTGGGTGTGGAGCGTCCTCGGACCGCTGGCCGTGGACGACGAGCAGTACTCACAGTTGCGAGAGACATTGCAGGATTTCCTGACGACCGGATGCAGTTACACCGCTACGGCGAGAACCGAAATCCTGCACAAGAACACTGTGCATTACCGCATCCGCAAGGCGGAGAAGATCATGGGTCACTCGGTCGAGGCAGGCCATGCAGATCTTGAGGTCGCCCTGCTCGCCGTCCAGTACCTCGGCTCCACGGTCATGCGGGCGTCAGGAGAGGGCACAGAAGCGGGCCGGCGCAGTGGGAGTCCTGGGCGTCGCCGCTAAGAAGTCCTGCCACTGCGCAGGACAGGGGACCGCCTCGCGAGTACCGGGACAGTCCCGCCGCGAGCGCCACGGAGACCGGGATCGCAGTACCGAGGGCGAGGCATTACCCGCGGGCGTGGATGAGCCCCCCGGGGATCGAACGCATCACATGCACGCCGATGCGGAGTCAGCGATCTCCGGAGGTGCTTCCGACGGAGGGCTTACGAGACTCCTCCCGCATCACTTCTCCCTCGGGCCGTCTCGCGAAGAGAGCGACCGTGATCAGAACAAGCAGGCTGAGCGCCACCACGTTGAGGATCTTGTCCATGGTGTTGTAGACCGACAGATGGCGCATGTGGAAGGTGAAGTGCAGGACGTTGAAGACGAGCCAGGTGCAGGCCGTGATCTGCACTACCGGCATGTTGTTTGCGTACCGGACGGCGAAAAGGCTCAGGACCGCCATGGCAAGGAACATGGCGCCGTCGTCCATGGCGAGATGCATGTTGTACGGACCGAGCTGCGGCAGCCAGCTGAGCCCGAAGCCCGGGAAATTGGCGTACCAGTTCTCCGGCGCGAAGTAGGCCCATCCTCCTGTGTAGGTGGCCACGAAAGCCAGGACCGCCAGCAGTGCCCGTCGAAGTTTGATGCTCATACCGTTACGACGAGACGGACGGATGATTCGTGATGCGCTCAAGACCGCTCTCAACTCACGGAGTGGCAGGCGATGGCGTCGGGTGGCGGCGCCGGCATCATGGCGGCGGTCCGCTCGGCCGGCCCGTCGTCGGTGCGGAGTCTCCCGACGGGGCACGCCCGCCCGGAGACGGCGATCTTGTCGATCACGCCGAGATTCTCGATCACCCCTTGTCGGCGGGGCTGGATCCGCCTGCCGTGCGAACCGATGACCGGGTGCGGAGCCGTGTCGATCAGCGGTAAGTCGGTGTGGCGGCGGGCGGGATCGACGGCGAGGGCCAGCTCGAAGGTCCTCATGTCCGCGACGCTCAGGCGGTGATGGTGAGGACAACACGCTGCCCGGGCTCGGTGGGAGCGGTCCATGCCTCTTCCACCTGCGCCAGCGGACGCGGCAACGCGGCGACGGTGAGGGTGCCCTTGGAGATTTCGGTCATCAGGGACGGCAGTTCGGCGATGATCCCGGCGGCGGTGACGGAGCCCTGCCCGCTGCCCATGATCCGCAGATTGGCCGCGCGGAGGACGGAGGAGGGCAGAGTGATGTCCGGCCCGGCCATGGAGCCGATCTGAATCCAGTCCAGTGGAGCGCTGCGATCGGTCCTGCGGGTGAGCAGGGCGGGGATGGCCCGTTCGGTCGGAGCCCCCCAGGTGTAGTCGATGACGACGTCGACGTCCGCGGCGGCCTCGCCGAGCTTGTCGGCGGACTGGACCGGATCGCCCACCAATGAGACGACGTCGGTGGCGCCGAGAGCGGTGAGCAATTCCAGACACTTCGGGTCGCGCCCTGCGGCGACGATGCGGTCCGCGCCCAGGTGGCGGGCGATCTGCACGGCCATCCGGCCGGCGTTCCCGGTCGCACCGAGCACCAGGATGCTCTGGCCGGGCCGGAACTCGATCCGGCGGCGCAGCGCCACCCAGGAGGACATGGCGGGGTTCATCGCGGCGGCGATGGTCACCGGGTCGGCGTCGTCGGGCAGCGGGACGGATCGGCGGGGGTCGAGAAGTGCCTGTTCGGCCATCGTTCCGGGAGCGTCGTCGTCGGCCACGAAGTACACGCGCCGACCGTCGGCGAGCCTGCCCACACCGTCGACGCCGGGGATCAGGGGCAGACGCCCGTCGCTGGTGTAGTGGGTGCCATTGGCGCCGGAGCGGACCCGGGGGTGCAGGCCGGCGGCGAGCATGTCGATCAGGACCTGGCCCTCGGTCGGCCTGGGGGTGATGAATTCCTCGTAGCGTGGCGGATTCTCGAACGAGCGGACAACGGCAGCACGCATCGTGACTCCTTCAGGGGAGGGCGGGGTTTGCTGGAAGGTCCGCCACGCAATTAGTACGTGGCACCAATCAAAGTAGTTGGCGCCACGTACTAGGGCAAGTGGTTCGTGTCGCGTACTACATCGCCTAGGATGGGGACATGCCCGACGACCTCGCATCTGCCTCTTCGGCATCACGACGGCGCACCGACGCGCCTGACGCGGTTGCGCCTCCGCCGGTGGGTCGGGACGGAACAGGGGCGGCGGCACAGGTCGAGGACCTCGGGGTCGTGGACAGCCTGGCCCAACTGTCGTTCTTGGTGCAGGCCGCGCTGGGCAAGGTCGCCGCGGAGCATGGGCTGTCGATCATCCAACTGCGGCTCCTCGGAGTCCTGCGCGACCGCACGCCCGGTATGCAGGAACTCGCCCGTCACCTGGGGCTGGACAAATCCAGCATGACCGGCCTCGTCGACCGAGCCGAACGCCGCGATCTCGTGCGTCGTACCGCCTCGCCCCACGACAGGCGCGCCGTACTGGTCTCGCTGACCCCGCAAGGGCATGAGCTGGTCCGCCGGGGCGCTGTTGAGGTCGATCGGCAGATCCGCGCTCTCGCCGCGCATCTGACGGATGCGGAACGCTCCCAACTCTCCCGGCTCGCAAGCGCGCTCGTCGCCGGTCACATGACCATCTGACGCGCCGACGGTCGTTCGGTGAACGCTCGACGTGGTCGCGGTGGATGTCGGCAGCGTTCGCGGCTCGGCCCGATCCTGACGCTCTGAATCGTGACGCGGGCTAGAGGTCGCCATCGATCGGATGGCGAGGCGGGACCGGGGAACTGCTCCCATCGGACGGGAGGAGGGGCAGGTGCGCGTGAGTGTGCACGCACACAGTGCGCTGACGTGCGCCGACAGGGGTGACCTGTGACGCGTCGCGGGCCGATCCTGCCGCCTGCCTGCGATGCTGTACTCATCTGCAACTAGTTACATAATGTACTTTATGCCGGACTTGTCCAGCCGTGGGCCCGAGGTACTCGTCCCGCTTTTCGACCAGGTGGTCGAGGAGAGCGGCGCCCATGGCGGACTGCTCCTGCTGCTCCCGCCGGGCGAGCCCATGCTTTTCGCGGCCCTCCTCAGCGGCTTCCCCGCCAAGTACGTCGGCCCGTGGACACGGATCTGGCTGCAGTCGAACTTCGCCATCGCCCGTTCCGCGCGCGAACGCCGGCAGATCTGGATGGGGCCGAACGAGCGGGCACTGCTCTACCCCGAGTCGGCCGTCGCGGCGCCGTACCCGTACGCCGTCGTCGACACGCCCTTGGTCACTGGCGACACCTTGTGGGGCGTCCTCAACCTTCTCTGGCCCGGCTCCCACCCGCCCGAGCCCGTTCCGGAGGAACTGACGGTGGTCGACGCGGGGGCCCACCGGCTGAGCAAACTGCTCAACCGCTGCGCCGAGGACGGGCGCCCTGTGCGGCCCCACCGCCGGCCGCTCGTCGTCCCCCGGCAGGAAGCCAACCACTACAGGGCAGACGAGGCACGTGCGGGTGCCCACTTCGCGGAAAGGCTCCCCGGCGGCGGCCTGGGGATGAATCTGGAGGGTGAGGTCACCTTCGCGACCGTCGCCGCCGCGGATCTCCTCGGTACTGCGACAAGCGACTTGATCGGGGCTGTGCCCTGGGAGGCTCTGCCCTGGCTGAGCGATCTCGTGTACGAGGACAGCTACCGACGGGCTCTGTTCACCCGGCTGCCGACCTCGTTCACCGCGCTGCGGCCCCCCGATGTCTGGCTGTCCTTCCGCCTCTTCCCCGGCGCCTCGGGTATCAGCGTCCGTATCAAGCGCACCGCGGCCCCCGCCGAGACCGCGACCTCAGGCATCCCGGCACGCACAACCGAGGCCGCGGCACTCACGCCGACGACGGACGAGGCCCCTACCCGGGTCGGGTCTCTGTACCACCTGATGCAACTGGCCACCGTGCTGAGCCAGGCCGTCGAGGTGCAGGACGTCGTCAAGATCGTGTGCAGTCCCGTGATGTCCGCTTTCGATGCCGAAGGCATTGCCCTCCTCACGGTGGACGGGGCCAGGCTGCGACTTCTCGGCCACCGGGGACTCACCGAGGAGGCCACCAGGATGATCGACGGCCGCCTGGTGGACATCGCCACCCCCGCCGCCCGCTGCATCCTGGAACAGGAGGCGTTGTACTTCTCGAGTCCGCAGGAGATGGACCACGCCTTCTCCGGCTGGTCGGCGCGCAGTCGCTTGTCCGCTTTCGCCATGATGCCCCTGACGGCCTTGGGACGACCGGTCGGCTGTGTGGCGTTCGGCTACCGTGAGCCGCACCGGTTCGGCTCCGGCTACCGGACCCTGTTCACCTC
The DNA here is from genome assembly GCF_001507435.1 of Streptomyces sp. NRRL F-5122. Taxonomy (GTDB): domain Bacteria; phylum Actinomycetota; class Actinomycetes; order Streptomycetales; family Streptomycetaceae; genus Streptomyces; species Streptomyces lannensis. The sequence goes on along the minus strand of NZ_LMWH01000278.1, from coordinate 109,339 downwards.
GCTGTCGGGACTGCTCGCCCAGGCACTGGACCGGGCCCAGCTCTACGACACCCAACACCAACTCGCCCGACGGCTCCAGGACTTGCTGCTCCCCACAGCCCTGCCCGAGATCCCGGGACTTCAGGTCGCCGCGCGCTATCGGCCCGCGACCCGAGGAGTGGAGATCGGGGGGGACTTCTACGACCTCATCCGGCTCGACTCCGGCTGCGCGGCCGCGATCGGCGACGTCCAGGGGCACAACGTGACCGCCGCCGCCCTCATGGGCCAAGTACGCACCGCCGTGCACGCCACCGCGGGCGCCCGCCCCGACGAGGTGCTCACCCGTGCCAACAAGCTGCTCACGGACCTGGACGCCGGGCTCTTCACCAGTTGCCTCTACGCCCACGTCGACTTCGCCACCCACCGCGCCGTGTTGGCCACCGCAGGTCATCCACCGCCTCTGCTGCTGGATGCCGAGGGGCAGGTCACCATCCTCGACGTGCCACCGGGACCGCTTCTCGGCATCGAGCCGGGCGCCCGGTACACACCGATGGAGACACCGCTGCCGCCCGGCAGCGCTCTGCTGCTCTACACCGACGGACTGGTCGAGACCCCCGGGACCGACATCGACGTCTCCCTCGCCGGGCTCGCCGACCACCTGCAACGAACAGCCGGGTCCCCACCGGACGCCATAGCCGACGGGCTGCTCCGCCAGGCACCCGGCACCACCGCCGGCACCGACGACGTGGCATTGATCCTCATCCGCCGTGAAGACGATCAGGACTAGGCCGACGAGTCAGGCACCAGGCACGGTTCCCCTTGCGCACCTTCGCATGTCGAGCAGGGCTTCGGCGCCGCCGCGTGCGCGGGGCTACGGGAGCATGACGGTCCCGGATCGGCGGATGACTTGTTCGGCGCGGGCGCAAGGAAAGGGTTCAGGGGCCGGTGACCGCCTGGCGGTTGATTCCTACGGCTCGGTCGACATACCGCCTGGTCGGCCGAGAAAGCCACAGCAGTGGTGGGAGTTGACGGTACCGGCCTACGCAGGCGCCATGGGTGGGCCTTGTTGTTCGCTGCCTCCGACTGGGGCAACGTGCTGCGCCAGGACTGACCGGCGAGTGGCGAGCTTGTCCGACGTGTGAGCGCCGTGCCGACGGGAGTCGCGTTGCCGATGTGGCACGCGCCCCGCGTGGCGGCCGGTGTGGTGCACCCCTCCGCCCGTGCCGCAGCCGCGACTTCCGCCGCTGCGGCACGGACGCGATGCCCGTCGGGCCGTCGCGCGTCAGACGGACTGCAGCAACGCGCGGAGTTGCGTGGTGTCGATGATGTGGGCCCGGGACGGGAACACCTTCTCGACCAGCACGCGGTGGATATCGGGGTCGGGGTCGGCCACACCGTCGGACAGGACGAAGACGCGATAGTCGCGGTCGGCCGCGTCGATCAGCGTGGACAGGACGACGCCGCTGGTGCTGATCCCGGCGAGCACCAGGGTGTTGATGTCCCGGTCGGCGAGCTGTCGGTGGAGGTCCGTGGTGGACCCCGAGCCGTAGCGGATCTTGCGAACGACGATGTCGCCGTCCTCCGGTGCGATCCGCTCGTCGATGTGGGTGGCAGGGTCCTCGTGGTGCATCATCTTCGCCGCAGCGACGCCTGAGAAGGTCTTGTTGGTCTCGGGGACCGCGGTCCAGTCGTCCTCGGTGAAGCCGACGCGGACGTAGCCGACGGTGCCACCGGCGGTGCGGACGTCGGAGATGGCGCCCTTGACCCGCTCGACGAGGGCGTCCGAGTCGGGGGCGAGAGGGACGATCCCGTTCTGGAAGTCCATGGCGAGCAGGGCGGTTCGCGCGGGGGTGATGCCGGGAAGTGCGGGGGTGCTCACGAGCAGGTTCTCCTTGATGGGTTTCTCAGTGGTGCTGGAGGTGCTGGTCGGTCGGTTCGTGGCGCGGTTCATCGAGTGCTGGTCGAGGACAAACGGCGGTCGAGGACGGTCAGCAGCAGGACCGCGAAGCCCGCCGCGACCAGCACGACGCCGAGGATGTGCAGACCGTGGTCGCTCGCCCCGTCGCGGAAGACGATGCTGCCGATCACGGCCGAGGTGATGGTTCCGAGGTATCCGAACGTCCGGAACAGCCCGGAGGCGGTGCCGATCTGGTCGGGCGGTGCCGCGAGGTAGAGGGCGGTCTGGTTGCCGACCGTGGTGGTGGCGGACGTGATGCCGAAGACGAGGGAGACCAGCACGATCGTGATCACCGGGCTGTGCGAGGTGAGCAGCATGATGCCGGCCGACCCGATCAGCATGGTGATCGCCGAGGCGATCAGCGGGCCGCGCACCAGATTGCGGCTGGCGAGCGGTCGAGAGAGCAGTGCCGATACGGCTCCCATCGGCAGCAGCAGAAGTCCCGCCGTAACGGTGGACATCCCGTGGGCGGCCTCCATCCACTGGGTCATGCCGTACATCACGGAGTAGACGCCGAGCAGGGTGAGTGCCTGGCGCAGATAGGTGCGGGTGAGGGGGCCGTTGGCGGCGAGGCTGCGGAAGTCGAAGAACGGCGCGGGCCTGCGCAGTTCCCACACGACCGTCGGGGCCGCGACGAGTACGAAGGTGGCGAGCGCGATCCACTCGACCTGCGGAAGTCTCATCAGGAAGATGACCAGCGCGCTCATCGATCCTGCGAATCCGATGATGCCGAGCAGGTCGATCCGGTCGGCGACCTGACGAAGGCCGGTGCGCGCGTGGTCGCGCGCCGGATCCTTGGGCAGCCAGCGCACGCTCATCGTGAGGGCGATCGCGGTGACGGGGATGTTGATCAGAAACGCCCAGCGCCAACCCGCGGCCCCCACCAGCAGCCCGCCGATCGGCGGGCCGATGGCGGCGGTGGCCATCCCCGCGATCGCGATGCCGCCCAGCACCCCGCCCGGTGGAGCGTCGAGACCTGCCTCCGCGGCGCGGCGCCGGATCAGGACCATTGCGCAGGGGAAGGCGGCCGAAGTGCCGACGCCGACCAGGACCCGGGCGACGGTCAGCATCGCCAGGCTCTGGCCGAGGCCGCCGAAGACACCGCCGAGCAGCACGAGCACGATGCCGGAGAGAAAGATCCGGCGCGCGCCGAGTACTTCCGCCAACTTGCCGGCCGTTGGCTGTGCGACGGCGCTGGCCAGGTAGAGCGAGGAGACCAGCGCGGCGGTGCTGCCCACCGAGACGTGCAGATCGGCGGCGATGGGGACCAGCGCGGTCGCGATGATGGAGCTGTTGATCGGGTTGAGGCTTGAGCCCAGGTAGAGCGGGGTGGTGAACGTCCACGCGAAGGGCATGGGGGAGTGACCGCGCGCCTCTGTCTCGGCCTGGCTGGTGGCGGCCCTCATATGCCGCCGTCACTCAGGTCGGCCGCGGCGAGGCGTTCGAGCAACACGATGGCCTTCTCGAGGTCCTGGCGCTCCTCCACGGCGACCACTCGGTCGATGGCCCGTGTCAGGAAGGCGGCGCGCCCCGCGAGCAGGTTGTCGATCAGTTGGGTCGCGGTGGGGTCGGCGCTCATCAGCTTTCGGCGGCCGTCCTGCGGGTCCGGCTCGCTGTGGACCAGCCCTGCGGCCTTGAGCACCGCCAGACTCTGCGCGATGGATTGCGGGCTGACGTGCTCCAGCGCGGCGAGTCGGGCCGCGGTGACCGGGCCTTCCCGCACCACGCTCCCCAGCACCGCGAGCTGTGTGAGGGTCAGGCCGACCGAGTGCTGCCCGGATTCCGCGCGCAGTCGAGCGCGCAGCCGTTTCATCGCATCACTGAGCCGCTGCGCGGTCGCTGCGGACTGCTGCGGTCCTGGGTCCGTGGTCATGGCCCTCAGCCTAGATCTCGACAAGTAACTTTGCCAAGTTACTTGTCGAATTCCCGATTGCCCCACATTGGATCACGCGGCTTCGGGCGAGGCCAGGAGTTGTTGAGAGCGTGCGGTGAGCTGCGCCCTACCCATGGCGCGGCAAGGTGGTCGGCCGGCCATTCGAGGGCAGTGCGGAGTCCGTGACCCGGCAATCCATCAAATGCGTCGGACGACCAGCACGGCGAGATCGTCGGGGTGGTTCAACGCGACCGCGGCGTCGAGGACGAGATCAGCGGTTTCGTCGGCGCTCAGTCCGTCGTGAACGGCCTGGGCGGCCAGTGTTCCGGTGCGCTCCAGTCCGGCGTCCAGGGAGAGGTCAGGCCCTTCGACCACGCCGTCGGTGACCATGACCAGCGCGGTGTCCCTGTCGAGGGTGAAGGTCTCGTCCGGATAATCGGCGTTCGGCAGGATTCCCAGGACAGGACCGCCCGGTAGCGCGTGGATCTCGTGACTGCCGTCCTGGTGTGCGGCAAGCAGTGGCACATGGCCGGCGTTCGCCCCGGTGACCTGTCCGCTGTGGGGATCGATGTGCAGCATCGTGCAGCTGGCGAACCGGGGCGCGCCCATCGCGATGAGCAGTTGATTGGTGTGCGTGAGCACGCTCGAGGGGTCCGGCTCGTGCGCGGCGAGCGCTCGCATGGAGCTGCGTACCTGTCCCATGAAGGCTGCCGCGTCCACGTCGTGCCCTTGGGCGTCGCCGATCTCCACGGCGATCGCACCATCCGTCATGAGGAAGGCGTCGTACCAGTCACCGCCGATGTCGAGCCCGGCACGGCAGGGTCGGTAGCGGGCGGCGACCTCCAGGCCGGGCAGATGCTCGGGCAACTTCGGGAGCATGTGATCTTGAACTGCCGTGGCCAGCTCGAGCCGGGCCTGCTGCGATCTGATCCGCCCGAGCGCCTGGCCGGCGAGTTCGGCCAGCGTGATATGAAGGCTTTCTCGTCCGGCGACGGATGGTGGCCGCTGTCGTAGGTGACCACCCAGGCGCCGGGCGCCTGGTCACCGCCGAGGCCCAGGGGGCTGATCGACATGGCGACGTCGGGGCCGGGCCAGGCCAGCGGCGCAGCATCGCCGTTCGGCCAGCGGCTGAGAAGGTCCTCCTGGTTCCTGATGAACAGCGGCTCACCCGTGCGGATCACATGGGGCAGCGGACCCTGTTCGTCCAGCGAGCGGCAGTGCAGGGCGTCGACGTGCCAGGAAGGAAGCCCGGCATCCGAGGACACCGAGAGGTGCTCGTCGTCGACGAGCGCCAGTGCCGCGCCGGTGCCGGCGAAGGTCGCGGCGAGTCGTGTCAGGACCACCTGTCGCAGTTCCTGCTCGGTGGAAGCGGTGATGAGGGCCGAGGAGAATTCCGCGATCTCGTCGGCCCGGCGTCGCTGGGCCTCCACCGCCGCCACCATCTCCTGCCGGCGAGCCTCGTCACAGGTGTCGTCGCGGATCATTCCGAAGATCTGCTCGGGACCCTCGTATCCGAGTTGGATCCGACGGGTTTGGCAGGCAAGACGGTGCCAGTCACCCTGGTCGCCCTGAAACCGCAAGGTGGTCCAGGAACGCCGGTTGTTGTCCGAGTGCAGGAGCCGACGCAGGGAAGGCCGATCGTCGGTGTGGATGTGACGCACCAGCCAGGGCAGGGAAACCGAGCCCTCCGGGAACAGCGCGGCCACGGCGGGCGCGCCTCCCAGCCACTCGATCTGACGTACCTGCGGCAGGTACATGCACAGGCCGAGGCCGGCGGACCTCGCCGACAGTCGGAACGGATTAGCAGACTGCCGAGATCATTGCTCACGTTCAGTGAGTGCACCCAGACCAGCTGCTCGCCTCCGGCGGAGGTCACCGGCCGCGCTTCGATGAGAGCGACCACGGATGCTCGGCCCTGTCTGGGGAGCTCCAGCACCTGCATGGCCAGTCGATGCTTGCCGGCGTGCGCCACGATGCGCTCGACCACGTTGCGCTGGCTCTCGGGCAACAGCTCCCGTAGGTATCGGCCTGCACATTGTTCCGCCGACCTGTCGAGTGCCGTTGCCATCGCGCGGTTGAGTGAGCGGACGATGCCGTCCGGGTACAACAGAGCCGACGGCTCGGCCTTTCGAAGGAGTTCATTCGAAGCGTCCACCGCCGCTCCCTCGCGATCGTTGAGCGATCACCCGGCTACCCCGATGATCCCATCCCGGTCATTTCATCGCGCGGTCAGCCATGCCGCGTCATGGGTGACGCGAGCCCTCATTGTGGGCGCGATGAACACGGGCCACAGTCAGGCTGCGCCTTATCTCGATTCCTTCGCCTTCCAGTTGTGCTCGGTGGCCGCCCCTACGGCGGGTGTCGTGCCGTCGCGGTACGCCCGGCACCTCCAACGGCACAGGACGGGGTCCGGGTCACATCCGCTGGAGCACGATCGCGACCGGGCAGTACGCGTGGTGCAGCAGCCTGTGACTCACCCGGCCGAGGTGACACAGGTGGCCCTGTGCGCGCCGCGCCCCGATGACCACGAGGTCCGCAGCGGCCGAGCGCTTGAGCAGCACCGACTTGGCAGGTCCTTCCACCGTGCTGCGGCGCACCCTCACATTCCGGTGGTCCGTCATCGCATCGCCGAGCAGGACGTCGAGCAGGTCGGACGCCCACTGCTCGCCGTCGCGCACTGCCTCCCCGGCGGACATGGGGTGTTCGGCGGCCCCATGTGCCGGGCGGCGCCAAGTACGAACCACGTCGAGGACACATCCGCGTGCCTCGGCCTCGCGAAGTGCGAACCGCACCGCCTCGTTCCTCGCGCCGCCTTCTCCGGCACCGAGGAGGATGCGTCCATGCACGCCGGCCAGCCCTGCCTTGTCGCCGCGGACCACGATCACGGGACCGTGTGCACGCGAGGCGACGGCCAGGCTGACCGATCCCAGAAGCAGCCCTTCGAGCGCGGTGCGGCCGCGAGAGCCAGTGATCAGGACGTAGGCGTTGCTTCCTTCGCGCAGCAAGGCCGACGCAGCGTCTTCGGGCACCACGTCGGCGGACACCTTCACGTCGGGGTTCCGCCGCTGTGCGCGCTCTGCCGCCGTCTCGATGATGTTCTGCGCCATCACTTGCTCGGACGGGCGTTCAGGGCTGTCCGACGGCAGGACACCTTCGTAGCGTTCCCACAAGGAGGCGTGCACTATCCGGAGCGGCAGACCGTGCCGGGCCGCTTCGTCCGTTGCCCAGTCGACCGCCACGAGGCTCGAGTCCGATCCGTCGACCCCGACGACCAGGGGCAGCTCCGTCATCTCTCTCACCGCCTTTTCGCCGCGCTGGGGAGCCGTGGGCTCCCCAGCCCTGGGCGTCCTACCCGTGGGGAACGACGGCCAGCGGGCAGCCGACGTGATGAACCGCGGCATGAGTGACAGGACCGAGACGCGGGACCGTCGGCCGCTCTGCCATACGACGGCCCAGGACGAGCAGGCTCGCCGGGGAAGCGGCCCGGGCGAGGGCGGTCGCGGCCTTGCCCTCCACCACGGTCTCCACGACCTCCGTCTCGGGGTACTTGTCACGCCAGACCTGAAGGACGGCGGACAGGAATTCCTTCCATTCCTCACCCTGCTGGGGATTGTGCATCAGTGCGATGTCCCCGGGCCCGAGACTGATCGCGGAAGGTGCCTGCCATGCGTAGACGACATGCAGCCGGGCGTGCCGCTGCCCCGCCGCCTCGAACGCGAACTCGATCACCTCGTCGCAAGGATCCCGGAGGTCCATTCCCAGCACCACGTCTCGATAGCCGGTTTCGGTTGACGGCTTGCCGTCGTCCCCCGGAAAGTGTTCGTCCTCGGCCTCCTCATCCGCGCGTACGAGAACGACGGGACGCGTGGCATTGGCGACCGTGCCCATGGCGACGGAGCCCACGAGAAAGCCGGTGAAACCGCTCAGCCCGCGGGAGCCCAATACCAGCAGTTCGGCATGCTGGGCTGCCTTGACCAGGGCCTCGGTGGCCGGGCCCTCGAGTTGCTCGTCGGTGACCTGCACGCCGGGAACGGCGTGGCCGACGCGCTCCGACGCCTGCCGCAGGACGCGCCGCGCCAGCTGCCGCTGCGCGGCGTTCGCGCGCTCTGCGCCGTCCCTCTGGTGGAGATGCCAGTTCCAGGCATGCACCATGCGCAGAGGTCGCTCACGGCGTACCGCCTCGCGTGCGGCCCATTCGGCGGCGGCGAGACTCTCGGCCGATCCGTCCACTCCCACGATGACGGGCTCAACCATGGGGCTTACCTCCTGTCTGCCATGGCCAGCGTCTCGTCAGGAGCCTGAGGCGTGTATAGGCCGCACGGTCAGCCTCGGGTCCATTCGGCCCTGAGGTCGCCCCCCGGGACGGGAAGCGACCCCGGGCCTGCACGCGCCCCCGGTCAGGGACCTGAGCGTGTCGTGAGCCGGCACGGAATGTCGTAGAACGTGTGTCCTGATCGCTGCCTCATGCGATCGCTCGTTGTCGGACGCGGTCTGCGGTGGCGACGTCCATGGGCAGGGCGCTGTGAGCAGGTGCGCGTACTGGTGTGTAGTCCTGGAGACAGAGGCTGACGAGCGCCGTCGCAGGCGAAGGATCGGCGCGAATGCGTGGGACGAGCCGAGACCGCATGGTGGACGGGATGAGCCGGAGCCTATGATGCCGGCTTGCTGGTCCTCGCACGCCCCGGGCGCACCGGACCCCGTGGACAGGCGTGTGCGACGGGCCCGGGGGCCCGTCGCACCACGGCCGGTCAGTGCAGCCAGGAATGGTCCCGGACGACCGGAAGCCGGCACCAGACCCTGCCCAGCCCCCACGCCGCGCCCGCGCCGACAGCGGCCAGCACGATCAGCGCCGCGGCGTAGATCACGTGATAGTCGGCGAACGGATTGGACGACATGCTCGGCGCCCCGTCCGACAGGCGCTTGGCGGGCGGCCACTCCGCCAGCCACATGAGTGCCATCATCGCCGTACCGGCGCCGGCCGCGAGGCGCAGCGCCACTCCGGTCATGACGGCGACGCCGACGGCGAGCAGCCCCAGCATGAACAGCCAGTCCGCCCATGCATCACCGGCCCACGAGTGGAAGGTCGACTGCATCGGACCGGCGGCCACGGAGCTGAGGAAACCCTTCGTCGGCGAGCCGCCGTCGATCCATCCCTTGCCGGACGCGGTCGCGTAGCCGAGGCCGAAGGTCTTGTCCAGGAACGCCCACAGGAAGACGAACCCGGTGAGGATGCGCAGGGACGCGAGGGCGTAGGCCTGTGCCGTGTGCGTGTCGAGGTCTGCCGACACGGTGGATGCGGGCGCGGTCCGGTGCCGGCGGAAAGGCGGTACGTGGATTCCCGGGCTCCGCTGAGGGTCCTCGTGTACGGCCATGGTGATGATCCCTTCGGGGATTTGTGAGTCGCCGTTGTTCCGACATCCCCACTCTCGTCGGTTGCCGAGTACCGGACCGGATGCCGAAGGGCCGTACCCCTTGGGCTGAACGGCCCTTTGTGCGGGGCCTGTTGGGGCGGAGACCTGAGGACCGCCGACGGGCGAGCGCGTACGACGAGAGGATGTGGCGAGTTGCGAGCGCAGTCCAAGCGGAGTCGACACCCGGGCTCCGGCCACCGCCGCGTCACCAAATACCTCCGAGGACGCCCCGGCCTTCAGGGCGGGGAGGAATCGGAACCCCTGCGGAGCAGGGAAGGAAACGGGGTTTCGCCCCCAGGGCGAAAGACTGCCCACATGATCGGGTACGGTGTACGGGGTGCGTTGCGAGAACCAAGCGCGCACACCGTGCCGATCGAGAACCAAGACGGCACGCGCACCTTCGAGCTTTGCCGTACCAAACCGGGCTGGTCTCAACCCGACTGGTGTTGATCGTGTAAGAGCTGCTGGTCGCTGACCCGCAGCCAACGTGAGCCAGGAATCCTCCCACTTCAGCGGGGGGGGGGAGGATTCAAACGGTGATCCGACGCCCTGTGACACTGATGGGGTTTATGCGGATCCACATGTCCCGCTGTCCGCCCGGCCACGGTTCGCTGTAGGCCTGCTGTCGCACCAGCCCTACGCAGTCGGGGTCCGTCACAGTGCCGGCGGGTCCGGTGACGAGGACGCTCCAACCCTGGCTCAGCGCCGCGTCGATGTGGTCGACCTCGAAGGCCACTTGGCGGCCCACGGCCTGTGCCGGTACTGCTTGGGGGCTCGTCCTGTAGACGATGACCCCTTCGATCACGCTGTAGTTCACGGGGACGACCACCGGGCCGGTGCCGACGGGTATGGCGAGTCTGCCCACGCCGTGCGTGGAGAGCAGGTCCCAGCATGCTTGCGAGGGCAGTTCGGTGAACTTCGGATGCCGTCCTGCCTGACCGCGGCCGGGTGGTAGATCGATGTCGCCGCCGGTGAGGTCGCGGACGGTGGTCTGCAGGGCCCCCGCCAGCCTGAGGAGGGACGCAGGACCGGGGGTGACCGTGGGCTGTTCCTCCAGGTACTGGAGGTAGCTGGAGGACATTCCCGCCCGATCGGCTGTTTCCCCCTGGGACAAGCCGAGTTCCTGTCGCCGCTGTGTGATCCTGCGTCCGAGGTCGCCGGCAGGGTGCCCTGTAGCAGGGTGCGACGACGGCCGTGCGGCCATGATCGTCACCTCCTTCAGAGTTTGTGCAGCCGGTTGTCGGCCATGCCGTATTGTGACCGACTGTCGGGTTGCGGCCGGGAGTCGTCGAAGCGGTAGTCGAGTTGGTCGATCACGGCGACCACTCCGTCGATCTGCCGCGTCGTGGAGACCGCGATCTCCGTCTCGCTCCTACGAGGCAACCGGCCGGTCAGGGTGACCACCCCTTCGACCACGAAGACGTCTATGGCGGTGGGTGCCAGTCGCAGTGTGCGGAGCATCACCTCGTCGATCACCTCGTCGCGGATGTCCCCGTCGGGCCGCAGGAACACCTTGAGCAGATCTCGACGCGTGACGATGCCCACGAGGCGGTCCTCTTCGTCCAGCACCGGCAGCCGCTCCACGTCCTGCTCGGTCATGATGCGAGCCGCCTGGGCGATGGTCTCCTCGGCGTGCACCGTGATGGGCGGCATGCTCATGAGCTGCCCGGCGGTGAAGGCCCTGGACCTGGCGGGGCTTCTACGGGCCGAGGACATCGGTTTGCCGGCGGCGAGGGAGCGCTCCGGTTCGTCGGTGCCGAAAGGTTCCGACTGCCGCTTCACCAGGTCCGTCTCGGAAATGACGCCGATGACCTTCTCGTCCTCGTCCACGACCGGCAGACCACTGATCCGGCCGTCCGCGAGCAGCCGTGCGACTTCCTTGAACGGTGTGGAGTAGTCGGCACGGATGACATCGCTGGTCATGACGGAGCCGACCTTGTTGTGCTTCATGTCCCTTCCTTCTGCCAGTCGCCTCCATCCGATGTCCCCAGGACGGGGCGGACGCCGGACTGCGGCAGGTTGCTCGCTCTGCGGGGCGGGTACGCCAGCAGCCGTTCGAGGCCTTCCAGCCGGTGAGGGGATGCGCCGAGCCGATACCGGGCTGTGCCGGTCGGGACGCGGGCCAAGGCCACGACTATCACCGGATACGCGAGGTGCTTGCCGATGATCACGCCTGCTCGCGGCCGGAACGGCAGGCACGCGCACCGTGCAGCCGTGCGATCACGAACAGTTGCTCCGCCTCCATGGCGGGATACCGCATGTACCCCGCACCTGCTGGGCGTGCCGTCCGTCATCACGCACCTCTTCCAGCCTCTCGACACCTCGAGCGTCCATCGCATCGAAGGTGTTCACATGGGCCGTACGGGGATGACGTAGGGGGCCGGTCGGCCCCGGTACCTCCGCCCGCGAAAGGACGGGCCGGGCGTGGCGCCCGGTTCGGACGTGTCCGTCGGTCACATCCCCTGCTCGTGTTTCGGCGGGTTGTTCTGCGCCGGTCCCACGCGGTAGGGCCGCATCATGTCGTTGTCTTCATGTTCGAGCATGTGGCAGTGCCATACGAACTGGCCAGGCCGGTCGAACGTCGCCCTGAGCCTGGTGACTGCGCCGGGGTACGCGATGGCGGTGTCCTTGAATCCGCGCTCCCACGGCTCGGGGGGAGAAGAGGTCTTCTGAGTGAACGTGCGCCGGTCGACGATCTCGAATTGGACCTCGTGGATGTGGATCGGGTGAGCATCAACGGTGAAGTTGTGGATCTCCCAGATCTCGGTTTCTCCCAGCGCCGGATTTTCCGTCACAGGGTCGCTCCATCCCATGCGGACCGGCTTCCCGTGTACGTCGACGGTCCCGAGAAGCGCCCGTCGGGGGCCGATGTGCGGAAGCACGGTGGAACTCTCCTCATTGAGGGAGAGCCGGCGGACACGGTCCGCCGTGCCCAGAGGCATGAGGGACGGCAGGGTCAGTCGGGAGGGGGGCACGCTCGTGTCCGGCGAGGTTTGTGACTGGACGACGAACTTCAGCACCTGTCCGGTCGTGCCCGGCTTCGCGGGCGCGAAATCGACACCTGCTCTCCCGCCTTGGAACGTGGTGTCAGGGCCTTCGTTGATGAGGTACAAGGCGGCCCCAGTACGTACCGAGGCGAAGTCGACGATCACGTCGGCGCGCTCCGCGGGAGCGATGAGCAGCTGCTCGAGTTGCACGGGCGCGGGCAGGAAGCCCCCTTCGTTTCCCAGTTGCCAGAAGCTGAGGGCGGCGTCCGCCGGACGGTGGGCGGCAGGGTTGGCAACGACCTTCAGAATGAGGAACCGCGAATTGCACCCGTTGAGTACGCGCAGGCGGTAGCGGCGGGGTTCGACATCGAGGACCGGCCAGGTTCGGCCGTTGACGACGATCGTGTCACCGAAGAACTCGGGATTCCAGATCGGCGGGATATCACTGTCCGGCACATAGGGACCCTTGAACCCGTCGAAGGCGGCGCGTCCCGAAGGATAGAGAAGGCTCCCGTCCGCGTAGAAGGATCTGTCCTGGATCACGAGCGGGATCTCGTGACAGCTCCGCCCCGAAGGGTCTTGGGTGCGAGGGGCAGGTCCGGGCAGGACACCCTCGGGCAGATCCGCCGGTCCACCGCGCAGAAGGTAGAACCCGGCCAGCCCGGCATAGACGTTCAGGCGTGTCACACCAAGGGCGTGATCATGGAACCAGAGCGTTGCCGCACGCTCTTCGTTGGCGTACCGGAAGACGGCCTCTCCCGGGCCCCAGGCGACGTCGTAGGCGGCCTGGGCCTTCTGTTTGTACAGATCGTAGAACGATCCGACCCGGGCGTAGCCGGGGGAGATGTCGACAGCGTCCGGGAGGTACCAGGCTTCGGGGTATCCGTCGCTCTCCTCTGTGTTCCGGCCTCCGTGCAGATGCGTCACGAGCGGCACGGGGCCGGTGTAGGGACCCGGCGTCGACCGGAACGTCGGGTGCCCGTCCCGGCCCCATGTACCGCCCGGCGGATTGGCCCAGTGCAGTGTCGGGTCGACCGGCAGCAGATGGGGCAGATGCCGGCCCGAGCGATCGAGCAATTCGTTCTTCCACCGCACCTGCACGGGCCTGCCGACCCGGGCTTCCAAAGTCGACGCAGGGTAGTGGAACGTACCGGAGTCCTCCGTACAGCCGTATTCCCACACGGTCGTCGCCGGCAGGCCGGGGGGCAGCACCTGCTGCCGGAACTGACGGACACCGATGGAGTAGTGGTCGATGCCGTCCGCCGAGCCGCGGTCGGACTGTGGCATGACCGGAGGGATGACAAGTGGTACGCGGTACTTCTCGATGCCCTCGGGATCGAGGGCGGTTCGCCCCGTCGGCGACGACAGCCGTGTCGGGCCGAACCCGGCACCGGAGGGAAGCAGAGCGAACGCGCCTCCGGTGACGGCGGCCTGGATGACTCGACGCCTCGTGACCACGCCTGTTCTCCGTTCGCTCTGCCGGGACCGAAGGCAGCCCGCGTCGCACCCGAAGATTGGCACAAGCCGCGGCGTCGGGCCGCGCAGCTACTCCAGACAGGTCAATCAGTACCGTCGAAGGGAGACACCGTGCGATGTGTCCGCCTCTCGAGGCGAGACTGAGCCGGCGGCCGTGGAACTGGCTTGAACGAGGCGGACCACGAGGAGCCGGTACGGGCGCTTGACCGCCTGCCCGGGCACTGGGCGGAGTACGGCCGCTCCCCGGACTCCTTGGGGACTAACGCGTGGCCACGTCCACCGTGTCATCCCGGTCGAAGTCGAGCCGGTTGACGACATCGACCACGCCGTCGACCTCCTCGCACAACCGCACGGCCACGGGAAGCAGACTCTTGCGCTCCACCCTGCCGCTCAGCGTGACTCTCCCGTCGGCGACGTCGACGGTGAGCGACGAGGGCGGCAGACCGAGCGTCCCGACGATGACGTCCTCCAGAATCTCCTCCTTGATCGCGCGATCCTGGCGGAGGAACAACTGCAGCAAGTCGCTACGGCTGATCACACCGATCAAGTGGCCGTCTTCGTCCACCACGGGAAGGCGTTTGACCTTGCTTCCTTCCATCGTGCGTGCGGCACGGACGACGTCCCACTCCGGCTTCGCGACGACGGCGGGGCTGGTCATCAACGCACCGGCGGTGATGCCGACGCCCACCGACGTCTGCTTGCGCAGCAGGTCCGCTTCGGACACCACCCCGACGGGCCGACCGAAGTCGTCGACCACGGGGACGGCGGTGATGTCGTACTCGTCGAGCAGGCGTGCGATCTCCTTGAAGGTCGTGCCCGGCCGCACGCTCACGGCGCTGGGGGTCATCAAATCACCCACACTGCGGTGCCCCATCGCTCGGCGTCCCCTATCTGTGCGTCCGCGGAATGGTCTTGTTGCCTGAGCCGGGTGGCTGTGTGAGGGCCTCGGCGATTCCCGCGACGGAGGGTGCCGGGCGGCTTTCGCACCCGCATGGTCCCAGCGCACGGCTTCCTCCGACGAGCCGGATGTCACCTTGCTCGACCAGTGCACCGTACGGCAGGACTACGGCGCACGCTCGCGTTTGTCGGGACCATGGTGTTCCTCTCGCAGCACCGCCAGTCGGCGCCGGTACTCTTCCTCGTCGATCTCTCCGCGAGCGAACCGCTCAGCGAGCACCCGCTCGGGCGGCAACCGTCCCGGAGTGTTGTGCGGCCGCCCGGAGCCGCGGTTCATTGTGCGAACCAAGAACACGATGAGCAGGATCAGCAGCATCCAGAACAGGATCGCGCTGACCGACGCGACGAACCAACCCCATCCATTCATGCCCCGGTGGTTCCAGTAATACATCGCGAGTCACTTCCCGGTACACCAGGTCCGTACGGACAAGATGACGCCGGCTTGCGGTCGACGTGTGGCCCACGCGCTGAGGTGCGGCACTCTGCCGCAGGTCCCAGTGTGGTGACACGGTCGTGGCCGAGGGCAGAGGCCGAACGTCCCCGAGCGGGACCGACCGACCCAGCGGGGCCGTGATGGCCGGGGACGTGAGGCACCGCATCGCCTTTCACCCACTTGTCGCAGGCCAGGTACTGCGCATGCCGGACGTCGGGGGACGGTCCTTGTGAGACCGAACGGCCCGCCGTCCGGGCCCGCGGGTGCGCACGGCGTGGACTCCGCGACGGTCGGTCCCGCGGGCGGATGACGGATGACGCCGCTCTGCCGCCCGTCACCGGTCTTTGGGCGTTCCTCCTGGCGCTCGCCCTGTACGTGCCGTTCGATACGCGCCTGGAGACGTGGGTCCACTTGGTCTCGGAAGGGTCCGGGTGGCCCTACCGCGGGAGTGCCTTCCGCTCGCAGCCTGAACACGTGGCGACCTTCTCCTCCGTCGTGCGGGTGGTACGGCGAACGAGACGATCCCACCGTCTGCCATGGCCGGGAGATGGGCCGCCCGACTCGGAAGGGAGGCTCCGGTGACCGCACTCACTCTGGACACGCCCGCCGTCACCGCATTCGTCGAGGACGCCACGGCGGCCCCGTCCCTGCACAACGCGCAGCCCTGGACGTTCCGGTTCCATCGTGACAGTGGCACCCTGCGGCTGTACGCCGACCTTGACCGCGCACTGCCGAAGACGGATCCGGACAACCGCGGCCTGTATCTGGGCTGTGGAGCCGCACTGTTCAATCTGCGTGTCGCCGCGGTGGCGGCAGGCAGGGAACCCGCCGTGCGGCTCTTGCCGGACGATGCCGACCCGCTGCTCCTGGCCGAGGTGGACCTCACCGGCAGCGCGTCCCCGGACGACCCACTCGCCCTGCTGCAGCCGGTGATCCGCCGACGTCACACCAGCCGCCGGCCCTTCCTCGAGGAGGACATACCGGAGTTCCTGCGGGACGGACTGTGCCTGTCGGCCCACCTCGAAGGAACCCGTCTGGTCTTCCCCGACGCCTGGCACACGGAATCGGTACTGAATCTTGTGCACGATGCCGAATGCCGCGAGGCACGGGCCCCCGAAGTACGCGGTGAGACGGCGCAGTGGGTCCGAACGGAGCCCTCGGGTGCAAGCTCGCCTGCGGACGGGATTCCGGCGGAAGCGCTCGGCCCCGGACAGTGGGGAGTGAGTTCTCCCGTACGTGACCTCACCGGCGGCCGTACGGTGGCAGGCCGCGGCTGGGCCCCCTTCGAAAGGCGACCTCACATCGCCCTGCTCGGCACGGCCCAGGACCACCCGGTGGACTGGCTACGGGCGGGGCAGGCACTGGAGCGGGTGTGGCTCCAGGCCACCGTGGACGGCCTCGTCGTCTCTTTGACCTCCCAGCCCCTGGAATGGCCCGAACTCCGGTGGGCTGTACGCGATCCCACGTCGGCCATGGCGCATGTGCAGATGGTGCTCCGCCTCGGATACGGCCCGGAGGGGCAGCCCACGCCCCGACGGCCGGTGGCCGAGGTGCTCGACATCTTCTGAAAGGGCGACTGCCGACGTCGTCGGCAAAGCCCTCGGGGCGGGGCCTGCGCAGAGGGCGTCGAACCCACCGTCGCGAACCGAGCGTGATCACGCTCCGCACCTGGCGAACATGCGGGAGGACATGACCTCGGCGCAGGCAGACCCGGTGCGGAGCGCGCACGGCTGGACACCTCATGACGGGCATGGGTTACGCCCGGCCACCACGACTACTTCCTCCCGCCCGAGCCGGAAGAAGTCGACCGGGGTTAACGCTGCCCCACAGCGAGCCCCGCCGTGCCGCCCGGTGCGGAGACCTCCAGACGCGGGCGGTGCCTCGGCAGGACCAGCATCGAGCCGGCGCCCACTACTGCAAGGGCGGTCATCACGACGAAGCCGCTGGAGAAGCTGCCCGTGGAGCTGACGATGAAGCCCATGACGGACGGCGCGACGATGCCGGAGAGCGCGAACGCCGCGTCGGCGAAGCCTGCCGCGACGCCGGGCTGCGCAGGCATCGCGTCGATGGCCGCGACCCACCAGATGCCCCCGGTGACGAAGCCGAGACCGACCCCGATGGAGATGAAGGTGACCGACACCGTGAGGGACGGTGCGACGATGATCGGGATGAGTGCGGCGCCGGAGAGCAGCAGCGCCACGCCCATGATGGTGAGGCGGGTGCGGGGGTTGCCGGTGCGGGCGAACACCTGGTCGGTGAGCACGCCCCCGAGGAGTGCGCCGGCCACGCCGGCCGCCCAGGGCGCAACGGTGAACAGCCCGACCGCGCTGATGCTGAGGTCGTACTGCGAGGACAGGTACTCGGGCAGCCAGTACATGAAGCCCCAGAACATGAACCCCCAGGCGAAGTAGCCTACGGCTATGACCCACAGGTTCCGGTTGGTGAGGACGGGCCGCCAGTGGACGCTGCCACTGGAGGAGCGTTCTTCCTCGAGTTGGCCCGC
The DNA here is from genome assembly GCF_001507435.1 of Streptomyces sp. NRRL F-5122. Lineage (GTDB taxonomy): Bacteria > Actinomycetota > Actinomycetes > Streptomycetales > Streptomycetaceae > Streptomyces > Streptomyces lannensis. The sequence goes on along the minus strand of NZ_LMWH01000278.1, from coordinate 91,763 downwards.
CGCGATGTGCGCGCGCTCGGCGGCCGAGACCTTGTGGTGCTCGTCGGGGGTGTTCTTCAACAGGGCCCAGGCGGTGGCGAACCAGAGTGCGCCGAGGGCGGCGAGGACCCAGAACATTCCGCGCCAGCCCAGTCCGTCGATCAGCTGTGTGACGAGCGGCCCGCCGATCAGCAGGGATCCGGCCACGGCGACTCCGCCGACCATCGCGAGCGCGATGCCGCGTTCCTTCTGCGGCAGCCAGCGGCTGACCGTCCGGGTCGCCGCGGGGAAGCCCGGGCCCTCACCCGCGCCGAGGATCACCCGCGCCATGAACAGGCCGATGAACGAGCCCGAGACGGGGGTCACCGCCGTGACCACCGACCAGATGGCCACTCCCACCAGCAGGATGCGCCGGGCGCCGTAGCGGTCGACGAGCGGGCCGGCGAGAAAGGCGAAAACCATGTAGCCGATCGAGAAGGCGCTGCTGATCAGTCCGTACTGGGACTTGCTGATGCCGAACGCCTTGGTGAGCGGGTCGACCGCGTAGCTGATGGCGCTGCGGTCGATGTAGTTGATGACGATGAGGGCGACGATCAGTCCGAGTGTCAGCCACCGGACGTTGGAACGCGAGGAACTCATGGGTTCACCTCGGTGGAGTGGAGGAGTCTGCGGTGCGTCAGGCGCCGGTCACCGCCGACAGCGCGCGGGTCAGGCGCGTGGTGTCCGGGGCTGCGGCGATGTTCCATACCTCGTCGGCCAGGTCCCGCACGGCCTGTTCCGCTCCCGCGCCGCGGGCGTTGGCGAGGAACTTGGCGGTGAGTTCGGTGGCGTCGAGAGGGTTCTGCGGGCTCCCCCTGTTCACCATGACCCGCTCGGTCACGGTGGTCCCGTCGTCGAGTTCCGCGGTGAGCACGGCGGGGAACTGGTGCGGAAAGACGGCGGTGCACTCCTCGTCCGCGACGCAGGTCACGCGGGCGGCGAGGGCGAGGCGAGCGGGGTCCGCCGCCGCCTCGTCGGTGAAGTCCTCGTGGAACACACCGAGTCCATGGCCCGGTTCCCCGGGCCGGGCGAGCAGTCCTGCGGCCACCGTGTAGGGACCGCTGAACGCCGCGTGGTAGCCGGAACGCGGATGGGCCTTCTCGGCCGCCGGTTCGGCGATGGTGCGCAGCACGGGTGCGGGCACCCCGAGCGTCAGCCGCATGATGCGGTCGGGTTCGACCCCCCGGGCGCGCAGCCTCATGGCCGCGTCCACGCCCGCGTGAGTGAAGTGGTTGCAGGGGTAGGGTTTGATGAACAGCCGGGACAGTTCCCAGTGTTCACCGAGGCCCTCGGTCGTGGCGGCGACGACGGTCTTCGCGTCGAAGCGGTCGCCGCAGAACGCCTGGAAGAAACCGAAACGGCCCTCCAGGACGGTGGGCGGGCCGGTCAGGCCGAGGCGTGCCATGTCGGCGGCGACGACACCGGCGTGGGCGGCCCAGCCGCAGTGCACGCGTTTGACGGTCCCTCCGGTGCGGTTGGCCTCGATGATGCCGGAGCCCATGCTGGCGGCGATGCCGATCGCGGAGCAGATCCCGTCGGCGTCCAGGCCGCGCAGCACGGCGGCGGCGGAGGCCGCGCCGATCGCCCCGCAGATCGCGGTCGCGTGCAGACCACGGTCGAAGAACACCGAGTTGCCGAGTTCGGCGTCGTACTGCGCCATCCCGAGCCGGCAGGTGATCTCGATGCCGACGGCCGCCGCGGTCAGCAGTTGTGCACCGCCGGCGCCGACCGCCTCGGCGGTGGCGAGGGCGGCGGGCAGTACCGAAGCCGACGGGTGCAGGACGGACGGCAGATGGGTGTCGTCGAAGTCGAGGCTGTGCGCGAGGGTGCCGTTGACCAGCGCCGCCGACGGGGCCGGCAGCGGGTCCGGTGAGCCGATCACGGTGGCGGCGGGGGAGCCGCCCCATTCCTCGACGAGTTCCCTGACGGCGGCGCCCGGCCGCTGCGACAGGGCTGCGAGGCTGTTGCCGAGCAGGTCGAGGAGATGGCCGGTGACCTTGTCGCGCAGGTCCGGGCCGAGTCCTGCGTCCCGTGTCGCGACGGCGAACGCCGCGAGCTGCTGGGCGGCGGTGGGCGTGGTGGACGCGTCGGTCATCAGGCCACCACCGCGAGGGGGCGGATCGGGGAGCCGGTGCCGCCGACGATCCTGAGCGGGGCGACGATGAACAGGAACTCGTGTACGCCGGTGGCGGCGAGGTCCTCGAGCGCCAGGTGCTCCATGATGTAGATGCCGCGGTCGACCAGGAGCAGCCGGTGCACCGGCAGGACGCTGTGGCCCGCACCCGGTGGGATCTGCTCACAGGCCGTCGTGTCGCAGCCGACCGCCCGCACCCCGCGCTCGGCGAGCCATTCGCCCGCCTCCTCCGTGATGCCGGGGACGCCGGATTCCTTGCCCAGATAGGCGACCGGGTCGTCGAAGTGCCGGGCCCAGCCGGTGCGGACGACGGCGACATCGCCCTCGCGCGGCTCGGCTCCGCCGAGTTCCGCCGCCTTGCTCAGGTCGGCCGCGGTCACTCCATAGCCGCCGGGGAGGGTGCCGGTGCCGAGTGCCGCGGCCACGTCGAGCAGCACGCCACGGGTCACCAGGGCTGGGGTGTGCTCGGCGCCGTGCTGCGAGAACGAGCCGCCGGTTTGCGCTTGGGCCGCGTCGACCCCGCCGTGCAGCAGCCCGTTGTGGCTGACGTGGGAGAGTGCGTCGATGTGGGTGCCGACATGACCGCCGGTGATGATCACCTCGTTGGCCGCGGAGCCCCCGTCGGGGCGGACCATGTCGCCGTGGCGGCGGGCCAACGTCATACGGAACCCGGGGTGGTTGGGCGAGCAGGGCATGCCGGTGAACAGCGGCTGGCCCAGCTCGACGATGCGGGGATCGGTCGGCAGTGCGGCGAGCAACGGGTTGGTGGTGTGCTGGACTAGGGTCATGACCTGCCTTGCCTGGGGGAGTGGGGGTAGGTGGCCCGGAGCCGGTCGCGGATGCGGTGGTCAGCCGGCGAGTTCGAGGAGCCAGCGCGCGCGGGCGACGACCGCGGGGTCGACGAAGCGTCCGCGGTCGTCGAGCCAGGCCGCGTTGCCCGCGCGTTGGGCGCGGTGCAGGGAGTCGACGAGCCGGCGGGCGTCCTCGACCTCCTCGGGCCCGGGCGTGAAGGCCGCGTTGACCGGGGGAACCTGGCGTGGATGGACGACGGATCGGCCGAAGAACCCGTGGGCGCGGGCGCGTTCGGTGCCGGCCTTGAGGCCTTCCAGGTCGGCCACTTGCGTCCAGACGCTCTGGACCGGCCCGGAAAGTCCGGCAGCGCGGGCGGCGTTGACAGTGCGGGCGCGTGCCCAGCCGAGCGCTTCGTCGCCGTTCACCCTGAGATCTGCGGCGAGGTCGGCTTCGCCGAGCGAGAGCAGGACCACCTGCGGTGCGGTGGTGGCCAGTTCGTAGGCCCGTTCCACCCCGAGGGCCGTCTCGAACAGCAGATGGAGCGGGGCGTCGACCCGGTCCAGTACGGCCCTGATGTCGTCGGGGCTCTCGCACTTGGGGAGTCTGAGGCCCTGCACGGGTGCGCCGGCGAGCGCCTCCAAGTCGTCCTGCCCGTCGGGGAGCCGTACTTGGTTGATGCGGAGCCACAGCGGTTTGGGCCAGGTGGCGGCCACCGCCTTGACCGCGTGTGCGCGCGCCTGGTCCTTGCGGTCCGGGGGCACGGAGTCCTCCAGGTCCAGGACGACGGCGTCCGCTTCGCCCGCCATCGCCTTGTCCAGGAGGTCGGGCCGGGTGGCGGGGACGTAGAGCCAGGAGCGTACGGCGCCGGCCGTCCGCGGGATGCCCGTCATACGACGCCCCGTTCGGCCAGGGCGGCGAGTTCCTCGGCGTCGACGCCGTAGCGGCCGAGCACTTCCGCCGTGTCCCGGCCCTTGCGCGGACCGGGCCAGCGGACGGCCCCCGGGGTGTCGCTGAGCCGAAAGGGCACGTTCTGGAACCGGATGGTGCCGAGCTCCTCGTCCTCCACCTCGGTGATGGTGTCCAGGGCCTGGAACTGCGGGTCCTCGAAGATGTCACTCATGTCGTAGATCGGTGCGACGGCCGCCTGGGCATCCTCGAAGGCCTCGACGACCTCGCTGCGGGTGCGGTCGGCGATCCATGAGCCGACCGCCGCGTCGAGTTCGTCCGCGTGCCGGGCGCGTTCGGCGCCGGAGGCGAACCACGGCTCGTCCACGTACTCGGGACGGCCGACGAGGCGCATGACCCGTTCCGCGATGGACTGGGCGCTGGTGGAGACGGCGACCCAACTGCCGTCCTTGGTCCGGTAGGTGTTGCGCGGGGCGTTGTTCACGGAGCGGTTGCCGGTGCGCGGCTGGAGTTGCCCGAGCTGGTCGTAGGTGATGGCCTGCGGCCCGAGCAGGGTGATCATCGGCTCGATGATGGCCAGATCGAGCACTTGGCCGCGTCCGGTGCGCTCACGGGCGTGCAGCGCGGTCATGATGCCGAAGGCGGCGGTGAGGGCGGACACGCCGTCGGCCAGTCCGAAGGGCGGAAGGGTCGGCGGTCCGTCGGGCTGACCGGTGATGGCGGCGAAGCCGCTCATCGCCTCGGCCAGGGTGCCGAAGCCGGGACGTTTGGCGTACGGGCCGATCTGGCCGAAACCGGTGACGCGGGCGAGCACGAGGCGGGGGTTGATCTCGGCGAGGGCCTCGTAGCCGAGGCCCCAGCGCTCCAATGTGCCCGGCCGGAAGTTCTCGATGACGACATCCGTGTCCGCGACCATGCGGCGGAAGATGTCCTGCCCCTCCGGGCTGCCCAGATAGAGGGTGACGGCCTTCTTGTTGCGGGACAGCATCTTCCACCACAGGCCCACGCCGTCCTTGCTCGCGCCGTGGCTGCGTACCGGGTCGCCCTTGGGGTGTTCGACCTTGGTGACGTCGGCTCCGAAGTCGGCGAGCAGGGTGGCCGCCAGGGGCCCGGCGAAAAGGGTGGCGATGTCCAGCACCTTGATGCCAGCGAGGGCCGAGCCCCTGGCGGACGGGGCGGCGGGTGCGGTGTCGGTCATGGAGATCCTTCCGTTGTCGCGTGGGAGGAGACCTTGGGCGCGGCCACGGGGCTGGTACCGGTCCACCCCAGGGCGGTGGAGATGTCGTGGGCCGCCGCGACCACTCGGGGTGCGCAGGCGCTGACGAACTGCGACGTGAAGCGGGAGCGGGGACCGCATACGGACACCGAGCCGCGGACGTCGCCGTCGAGGCCGAACACAGCCGAGGCCACCGAGCCTGCGTCGGCCTGGCGCTCGCCCTGCGAGCTGGCGTATCCGAGTTCCCGGACGGCCTCTAGTTCGGCGCGGAGCGCATCGGGGTCGGTGTGGGTGCTGCCGGTGAGAGCCGGCAGGCCACCGGCGAGGATCTCCTCGCGTCGCCCTTCCGGCAGGAAGGCGAGGATGCACTTGCCCGAACTGCCCGCGTGCAGGGGGAACCTGCGGCCGAGTTCCACGGTCATCTTCACCTCGTGAGTGCTGACGATCTGGTCGACGTAGACACGTCCGCCGGGTACGAGCGCGGTGAGGGTCACCGTCTCCCGCGTCTCCTCCTGCAGTCGCCGAAGGGCGCTTGCGGCAACGGCGCGCAGATCGAGTTCGCGCAGTGCACGGGCTCCGAGCGCGGCCGCGGTCGCGCCCAGGCGGTACAGCCGGGTCTGCGGGTCGAGGGTGACCATGCCGCGGGCGACGAGGGTCTGCAGGATGCGGTGCACCACGGCCTTGCTGAGGCCCAGTTCCCGTGCGATGCGGGAGACGCCGAGTTCGTCGGGTCCGTCGGTGAACAGCAGCAGCACGTCGATCACGCGGCCTGCGGTCTCGGTTCCGGGTTGAGTCGTCATGGGCTCATTCTCGCCTGCCCTGGGAGTGTGATCACGGGTGTGTTCCCGTGTCGGACTCTTTGTCCGTACCGCTCAATGGAACATCAGAGAAGCACTGGTTCCGGGTGAGGTCAAGAGCTATTCCCCAGTAAACATCAGGTTTTCCCGGGCTTTGCCGAGGGGTATTGACGGAATCCCGAACACGCTGGAATCATCGATATATGAAAGTGTTCCGCTGGATGGAACATTTGGAGGGAGGTGGACAGGTGCCCGTCGACCCGTCCCGCGAAAAACCCCACCAGGCCGGCGATCCCAAACGCGCGGCCGCCACGAAGACCGAGGAACTCGCCCGCTGGGCCTCGCAACTGTCCTGGCCGGACGTCCCCGAAGCCGTACGCGAGCGCTTCTCCCTGGTCCTGTTCAACACCCTCGCCGTCACGGTCGCCGGATCGCGTACCGAGGGGCAGCGGCGCATCAGGAAGTTCTGGCCCACGCCGCCGGGCGGCGCGCCCGTGCTGGGCACCGACATCCGCACCCAGCCCGACGCCGCCGCCTACCTCAACGCGACGGCACTGGTGTGCTGTGAGCTCGACGAAGGGGGCAAGTACGCCAAGGGACATCCCGCGGGACACACGTTCCCGGCGATCCTTGCCCTCGCCGCCTCCCTCGGCAGCTCGGGCGAGGACACCGCACGTGCCCTGCTCGCCGGGTACGAGGTGGCCGCACGCTTCGGCCGTGCCACCGCACTCGCACGGGGTGTCCACCCCCACGGCAACTGGGGCGTGAGCGGAGCCGCCGCCGGTTGCGCCGTACTGCTCGGACTGCCCGCGGCAGGCGTCGCGGCCGCCGTCGACACGGCCGCGGGCCTGGCCGTGGCCGGGCACTTCGACTCGGCACTCGACGGCCACCGTGTGCGCGACGCCTGGATGGGAGCCGCCGCCATGTCCGGACTCGCCGCCGCACGGCTCGCCGCCGCGGGCGTCGTCGGCAACGGCGGTACGGCGGCCCTGTCACTCGGCAGCCTGCTCGGCTCGTTCGACCCGGCCGCTCTCACCGACGGCCTCGGGGACGACTGGCAGATAGCGCACAACTACTTCAAACGGCACGCCTCGTGCTCGTACACGCACCCTGCCGCCGACCTGGCGCTGCGGCTGCGCAATGGACCCCTCGCAGGACTGACCGCCCATCAGGTCGCGGACGCCGTGACCGAGATGCGGGTGGAGACGCACGCGCTGGCCGCGCCGTTGGACCGCACCCACTGGGACGGCCCGCTCGGCGCGATGTTCTCCATCCCCTACGCGGTGGCCGCCGCCCTGCTGGACGGTGCGGTCGCCCCTGCCACCGCGGAGGCGACCCAGGCCGACAGACCCGAACTCTTCGCCCTCGCCGGGAAGGTCACCGTACGCGAGGACCTCGCCCTGACCGCCCGGCTCCCGCACGAGCGCCCCACCCGGCTCACCGCGGTCCTCAAGAGCGGCGAGCACGTCGTGCTGTTCGCGCCCCACCCGGTGGGCGACAGCAGCCACCACCCCTTCACGGCCCGGACCCTGCCCGGCGTGCTCACCGGCCTGCTCGGCGACGAAGCCCTGGTGGAGTACCTGCGGCGGGCCGCGAACCACCTGCCCAAGGCCGACGACGTGGGATCGCTGCTGCGGGACCTCACCCACCTCACGACCCCCTCGACGGCGAGTACCGGAGGCACTGCATGAAAATCCACTCCGTCACCCCGGTCCGCGTCGACGCGGCCGAGCTGACACGGCGACGCGACCGCTACCGGCGCCTGTCGCCACCCGGTGTGGACGTGGTCCTGGAGGACGGCGGCCCCGAAGTGCCCCGGCAGTTCGCGACGCGGGACGACATCAAGACCTCGACCTCCGCCGTCGCCAAGGCACTCACGAAGGCGTCCGCCGAGGACTACACCGTCCGCATGCCGGACTGCGTCCTGGACCCGGCCGTCCCGGTGACCCCGGACGGCTCGGCCGTACCGACCGTCGGCATGCTGCGCCTCACCGCCGGCCATCTGGCCGCCACCGGCACGGTCTTCGGCGCCGTCACCCGAAACCGGGCCATCGGCGACGCCCTCGCCGAACGCATCGAGGAGTACGGCCTCGGTCCGTGGTTCGCCGGGGTCACCGTGCTCGACCTCGACTTCGACACCATCCCCGACACCCTGCGATGGAACGAGGCCGTACGCCGGGCGCTCGACGAATTCGCCGTCCGCGGCGTGACCGCCGTGATCAACGGCTGCTCCGCCGTCGACACGGACACCCCCCACCCGGTGCAACTGGTCGACCCCGCGGAACGCGCCCTGCGGCTGCTGGCGGCAGGGGTACGGGCATGAGCGGGGGCGTGCCGGAGGACGACGGACAGGGGCAGGACGGCGCGGTCGACCTCGTCGTGGCGGGTGCCGGCGGGGGACTCGCGGGTGCGCTCAGAGCGGCACAGGCCGGACTGAACGTCCTCGTCGTCGACGCGGACGAACAGTTTCTGCGCGGCAACAACACCTCCATGTCCACCGCGATGATCCCCGGCGCGGGCTCGCGCTGGCAACGCGCGGCGGGGATCGAGGACAGCCCCGCGCGTTTCCTCGCCGACATCACCGCCAAGACCCACGGCACCGCGGACCCCGCACTCTCCGCAGCCCTCGCGGGGATCAGCGCCCCGCTGGTGGAGTGGCTGGCCGACGAAGCGGGACTGCCGCTGACCCTCGTCACCGACTTCAGTTATCCGGGCCACTCCGCGGACCGCCTGCACACCGTGGAAGGACGGCACGGCTCCACGCTGCTACGGCACCTCTACGACCGGGCACGGTCCTCGCCCCGCATCGACCTCCTCGTCCCTGCCCGCCTGGCCGATGTCGAGCGCGGCCCGGGCGGCGAGATCACCGGCGCGGTCCTCGCGTACCCGGGCGGGCGCGAGGAGACCGTCCCCGCACGAGCCGTCCTGCTCGCCACCAACGGGTACGGCGCCGACCGCGAGCTCGTGGGCCGTCACCTGCCCGAGATCGCCAAGGCCGAGTACCATGGTGGCCAGTTCTCCAGGGGCGACGGCCTTCGTATCGGCCTGAAACACGGCGCACACGCCGCCTACCTGGACGCCTATCAGGGCCACGCAGCGCTCGCGCGCCGGTCGCGCACCCTCGTCGGCTGGGCCACCATCATGCACGGCGCGGTGATGGTCGACAGGGACGGCCGACGGTTCGGGGACGAGACCACCGGCTATTCCGAGTACGCGGCCGCCCTCGCGGCCCGTCCCGGAGCCCGCGGATGGATCGTCCTCGACAAGCGCATCCACGACTTGTGTCTGCCGTTCACAGACTTCCGCCAGACGGTCGACGCCGGAGCACTCACATGGGCCGACGACCCGGACGGACTCGCGGAGCGTACCGGCTGCGACGCCACCGCCCTGAGCGACTCGATCGCAGGCCAGGCCGCCGGAGCCCGCGGGGCGGCGGAGCCCGATCCCTACGGCCGGACGTACTTCGAGGAGCCGCTGCGTCCTCCCTACGCGGCCGTCGAAGTGATCCCCGCCCTGTTCCACACCCAGGGCGGCCTGGCGGTGGACGAACACGCCCGCGTCCTCACCGAGGACGGAACGCCGATTCCCGGACTGTTCGCGTCCGGCGGCGCGGCACACGGCATCTCGGGACGCGGCGCCGACGGCTATCTGGCCGGCAACGGCCTGCTGCCGGCACTCGGTCTCGCCTGGCAGGCGGCGAACACGCTGTCCCGCACCCACGCACACGGAGAGAGGCTCAAGCACACATGACCGAACTGGACCTGCTGATCAAGAACGTGCGCCTGGTGAAGCACAACGCCGCGGACATCCCCACCACCGACATCGGCGTCAAGGACGGCGTCTTCCACCGCATCGCCCCCGGCATCCCCGCATCGGACGCCCGCGACGTCGTCGACGGCAAGGGACTGCTGGCCTTCCCCGGCGTCGTCGACGCCCACCAGCACTGGGGCATCTACAACCCGCTGTCCGACGACACCGCGACGGAGAGCCGGGCCTGCGCCCAGGGCGGCGTGACCACGGCCCTTACGTACATGCGGACCGGCCAGTACTACATGAACCGGGGCGGCAGCTACAACGAGGTCTTCCCACTGGTCCTCGAGAACGCGGGAGGCCGGTCGTACGTCGACTACGGCTTCCACCTCGCGCCGATGCAGAAGTCGCACATCGCGGAGATCCCCGAGCTGATCGCCCGCTTCGGCGTCACCTCCTTCAAGGTGTTCATGTTCTACGGCAGCCATGGCCTGCACGGCCGGTCGGCGGACCAGAACGCGTTCCTGATGATCCCGCCGGACGAGCGCTACGACCTGGCGCACTTCGAGTTCGTCATGCGAGGGGTGCAGGCGGCGCGCGAGGCGTACCCGCAGTTCGCGGACGCCATCTCCCTGTCGCTGCACTGTGAGACGGCGGAGATCATGACGGCGTACACCAAGCTGGTGGAGGAGGAGGGCAAGCTCGACGGCCTCGCCGCGTACAGCGCGTCCCGCCCGCCGCACTCGGAAGGCCTTGCCGTCACCATCGCGAGCTACCTGGCCGCCGAGACGCAGCTGCCGAACATCAACCTGCTGCACCTGTCCTCGCGCAAGGCCATCGAGGCGGCCATGCTGATGGCGAAGACGTTCCCCCAAGTGAACTTCCGGCGCGAGGTCACCATCGGCCACCTGCTGGCCGACATCGAGACCGCGTCGGGCATCGGTGGCAAGGTCAACCCGCCGCTGCGGCCGCAGGAGGACGTGGACGCGCTGTGGGAACACCTGGTGGCGGGCCACATCGACTGGGTGGTCAGCGACCACGCGTGCTGCAAGGAGGAGACGAAGTTCGGGGACCCGAAGAGCGACGTCTTCGCCGCCAAGTCGGGCTTCGGCGGCACCGAATACCTGCTTCCGGGTCTCGTGGGTGCGGCGCCCGGGCACGGCCTGCCGTTGCAGAAGGTCGCGGAACTGACCGCATGGACTCCCGCACAGCGCTTCGGGCTCGCCGCCAAGGGCGCGATCGCCGAGGGCTACGACGCCGACCTCGTACTCGTCGACCCCGCGCGGTCCTGGACGGTGGACGCGGCGGACTCGGAGTCGGCGCAGGAGTACACGCCGCTGCAGGGTCTCGAGATCCGCGCAAGGGTGGAGTCGACGTTCCTGCGCGGCCGCCAGGTCTACACGGACGGCAAGGTCATCGGGGACCCGGAGGGCCGCTACCTGTCACGGCCGACCACACGCTGAGAGGGCGGTACCGCCTCCGCGCGGAAGCGGTGCGGAGGCGGCCGTCGCACCCCGGTGATGTGCCGTCGACGCCGGCCCACACACCAGGCGCCTCCAGCGTGCAGCCGAAGGCCCGCTTCGCGTTGGAGGATTTTGCACACGCCTCATCCAGGGGTCGGTGCCGACCTGTTGAGCCATGACCGCATTTCGCCGACGACTCAGTCGTGCGGACGGTCCTCGTCGTCCGAGCCCGTCATACCGCCGTGCCGTGTTGGCGCAGGACGCCGGGAACGGGTCGCGTCCGGCCCGTACTCGGCATCGGTGGACCGGGCCGTGGCGCAGGCCGCCGCGAGCTGATCGAGCAGGGCTTCCGTGGAGGGGTGGGCGTCGTGCCGTGGTGTGAGGGTGTGAATGCCGCGCGTAGGGGGATCGACGAGCGGCACCGCCGTCACATCGGCCCGCAGCGCGTACCTGAGCACTCCGGGTATCAGCGCGATGGCGTGACCGGTCGCCACCAAGGCCAGTTTGCCGTGCAGGTCGGCCGCCGCGAGGTCGATGCGGGCGCTGACTCCGGCGCGAGTCGCGTGCCGGCGCAGCAACGCCGCCGAACCGTCGTTGTCCTCGGCCCAGACCTCGTCGGTCAGGGCCCGGATGTGCACCGGGCCGCGGCCCACCTGCGGATGGTCGACCGGCAGGACGACCATCATCTCGTCCACCGTGAGCAAACGGCGTTCCACCTGCGGGTCGTTGGGCAGCCCTGGCGGTGCGTCCGTGACGACGGCGACGTCCAGATCACCGGCGATGACGCGGCTGTGCAGCTGCGCGCTCAGCCCGGGCAGAAGGCTCCACCGGACGTGTCCGGCCTGCCTCAGCAAGCCCCGGATGGCTTCGGGTACGACTCCCGCGGCAAGAGAGGGTGTCGCGCCGACGGCCAGGGGGCGGTCGAACGCCCCGTCCCGTGCGTCCTGTACGGCGCGAACGGCGCGGTCCGCCTCCCTGAGCGTGGCCAAGGCGTGGCGCCGGAAAACCTGGCCGGCCGGCGTCGGGCGCACACCGCGCGCATGGCGCTCCATCAGCGGTACGCCGAGTTGCCGCTCCAGCCCGGCGATCTGCCGGGAGACGGCCGACTGCGTGTGATGGAGCTCGGTGGCCGCCGCAGACAGCGAACCGAGTCGGCACACGGTCACGAAGGTCCGCCACACGGTCAGTTCCATGGCGCCAGTATGCCTGTCAGGTATGCGGGTTCCGCAGGGCAGGCATGCGAAATCTGCGCTTGTCGCATCCACCGAGGTGCACCACTCTGGCGGGCATGACCACACCGCACACGATCGCCGTCGTCGGCCTGGGGCGCATGGGTGGCGCGATCGCCGAACGACTGACTGCCCTGAACTGGGACGTCGTCGGCTGGACACGATCCGGGCGCACATCAGGCACCGTCAAGACGGCCGCCGATCCGCACGAGGCCGTTGCGAAGGCCGACATCGTGCTTCTTGCGCTGTTCGACGGCCCGGCTTGCCGGCAGGTCCTCGACGACGTCCGCGACTCACTGCGAACGGGCGCGATCGTGCTCAACACCAGCACCATTGCACCGGCCGAAGCGTCGAGCCTCGCCCGGCAACTCGGCTCGTCGTATGTCCACGCACCGGTTCTCGGCTCCGTGTCCACCGTCTTCGCGGGCGCCCTGCAGTTTCTCGTCGCCGCCGACCACAGCGCGTACGACCGTGCCCGGCCGGTGCTCGAAGCGCTGGGCACCGTACGACGCATGGACGATGCCGCGACGGCCGCCGCGCTGAAGCTGATCGCCAACTGCGCGCTCGCAGGCAGCGTTCTTGCGCTGCGCGATGCTCTGCAGCAAGCCGACGCCCTTGGACTGCCCCGCGCCCAGGTGCTGGACGTCCTTGAACTCGGCCAACTCGGGGGGCTCGTCGCCCGCAAACGGCCGCTCCTCGGCGTCCGGTCGAGCGTGACCACGGCTGAGTTCACGATCGGCGCGCTGGCCAAGGACATGGGCTTGTTGGCCGCGGCATCGAACGTTCCCCTGCAGGGAGCGGCCGCTCTTGCCGAGGACGCCGAGGATCCGGAGGCCGACATCGCCCTTGCCGCCACGGTTTCGGCTGTCGGGGACGCCGTGCTGGAGCCGCTGCGCGCATACATCAGGGGACACGCGACAGGCTCTCCCGGCCCGTTCCGCGAAGCGTTCCTGCCCAGCGCCCACATCGAGGGAATCCGCGACGGTGCCTTCACCTCGTGGAGTCTGGACGACTACTGTGCGCTTTTCCCCGGCCATCCGGCCCCGGACGAACCGGCCCGCGCCCGCCGCATCGACTCCGTCCAAGCGCATGGCACCGTGGCGACCGCGACCATGACGCTCCGGCACGGCGCGGACATGTTCACGGACGTCTTTTTGCTCGTGAAGGTCGGTGGAAACTGGCGCATCGCCAACAAGGCATACCACCGCCACTCCTGAGCGGACGCTTTGCGTGTCCTGTGTGCGCCACACGGCTCCCGCATTGACGCGGGGCGCTGTGATGGCCGCCGGGACGGCGGCCGGGGTGCGTCCGGTCGTCGTGAACTCAGGGGCTTCTTACGCCGCCCGATTGCCCGACGTGTGGCAAGGTGGACCCTCCATCAGGAGTGGTCATATGGATCGACGCCCTGCGGCCGCTCGCGCCCGATACCTGACTCGAAGTGCACCGCGTTCATTGTCGTAGTGCCGATGCAGGGTGCCTGTTCGCTGTGGATCGTTGCGTCACGCCCATTGCAGTGGCGCTCGGAAACGCTCTTCGAGCGTGCCGCATGAAGGCCTCGCTTGGTACCGCAGTCGGGCGCCTGTGGCGATCGGGGGGCGTCAGTGTCGACTCTGGGCGGGGGCCCGCCTGGCGTCGCGCTCGTCGGCCTCTTCTTCGTACTGGTCTTCTTCCTCTTCGCCGTTGTCCTCGTCTTCGTCCTCGTCCTCGACCTCGTCCTCGGGTTCCTCTTCTTCGTACTCGCCCTCCGGTTCTTCCTCCTCCTCGTCCTCGGGTTCCTCTTCTTCGTACTCGCCCTCCGGCTCTTCCTCGGCCTCGCCCTCGGGTCCCTCTTCTTCCTCGGCCTCGCCCTCGGGTTCCTCTTCTTCGCTTTCGGCGCCTTCTTCCTCCTCGGCGATCGCATCCTCGTGGGTGCGGACGACCTCGCCGTCGCGGATCTCGCCGCGCCAGCTGTCCTCGGCCTCGCCCTTCAGGGTGATGAATCGCACGAAGTTCTTGAGGTCGAGGCGAGCCCGGCGGCCCTGAGCACGCCAGATGTTGCCGGTCTTCTCGAAGAACCCGCTGGGGTAGTACTCGATGACCAGCTCGATCCGCGTGAGGTTCTCGGCGAGCGAGTGGAAGGAGACAACGCCCTTGGTCGTGCCCTTGGCGCCCTCGGACGTCCAGGAAATGCGGTCGTCGGGCACCTGCTCGGTGGTCTGGGCCTTCCAGCTGCGGTTGGACCACCACACCTTCAACTGCCAGTCGGAGTGGGTGTCGTCGGCGCGGCTCGCACTCTTGACACCCTTGGCGAAGGTGCTGAAGTCCTGGTACTGGGTCCACTGGTCGTAGGCGGTGCGTAGCGGCACGCCGACGTCGATGGACTCGATGATGACGGTGGGTTTGTTGCCCCCACGGCCCTTGCGCTTACCCTTGCCGCCGATGAGGCCCTTGAAGGCTTCGCCGATCTTGTCCTTGGCCTGGCCGGCTCCCGTCTCCAGAATGGCACGCAACGGGCCCTTGCCCTCCGCGAGTTTGCGGCCGCCCTCCAGTGCCATCTTGCCGAAGCCGGGACTGTTGCCCTCGGCGATGTCGTTGAGCTTTCCGGTGGTCTCGCCGAGCTTGCGACCCGCGCCGGCGAGCATCCGCTCGGCCTGAGCCATCAGATAGCTCTGGAGCTCCTTCTTGAGGTGGTCGACCGCTTCGCTCTGGGCGAGCTGGGACAGTCCGCCCTGCGCTCTGCCGTTCGCGGAACCGACGGTGTCTGCCATCGTCACCGCCTCCTTTCACCGGCCGACCCGCTGGTGGCGCGCCGAGTGCCGCCCCTCGATGCGGCGGCCTTCCTCGCGGGAGCCTTCTTCTCAGGGGCCTTCCTGCTGGCTTTCGGGGTCTTCTTGGCTGCAGCCTTCGTGCCCGTGGGCTGCTCGGCGGGCCGCGCCTTGGTCGGAGTCTTCTTCGCCGCCTCGCGCGGCGGGGCCTCCTCCTCGGAAGCCTCCTCACTGCCCTCGACCTCTGCCGACTCGGCGCCCTCCTTGTCCTCCTCGACTTCCGAATCCTCTTCGTCTTGCCGGCCGGGCAGGTCGGAGGTCTCCGGTGCAACGCCGGAGAGTTGCTCGCGCGCGTGGTCGGTTCGGCCGTGCAGCCGCTCGGCGAGACCTTCGATCTGCCGCTCGACCAGCGCGCCGGAAGCGGCCTTGCCTACACCCTGCAGGTTCTGGCGCAGCTGGTCGCCGATCTCCTTGAACTGAGGATTGTTCCGCAGCTGCTGGTTGACCAGTTCCGCGAGTGCCTTGGGGTTCGGCGGCATGCGCTTTCCGGCCACCAGGGTGCCCAGTGCGAGGGCGAGCTTGGTGTGCTTGGTCCGTCCGAGGATGTATCCGGCCCCTATGGCGAGGCCCAATGCCACTCGATTCATCGTGTCGTCCCGTCGGCCGTTCCCGGTGTATGCCCCATACCGATCTCCAGTCGGTCGAGCAGTGCGTCCTCTTCGAGGTCGAACTCCGCCTCTGTGATCTCGCCCTCCTCTAGCCGGCGCTCGAGGAGAGCGAGTTCGGCCCGGACGGCTGCCGGGTCGTAGTAGATTCGCTCGGCCTCGGCGATCACCTGCCTGATCACCCAGAGGCTGCCGCGCGCCGGTGCGAACGGCAGCAGCAGCGCCTCGCTGAGCAGTCCTCCCATGGTCACTCCTCGTCCGTGGCCGTGTTCGTCGTACTCGCCGCGGGCCCGGCAGGGCCGGGCTCGACGAAGCTGTACGGCGGCAGCGGCCCGTTGACCCGCACGTTGAGGTGCGGGTGCTTTCTGGGGACCCTTTCCACGGCGGCCAGGAACTCCTCGGCCGAGTCCTGGGGCACCAGGAAGGAAAGGTTGGCCAGCCAGCCGGTGGATTCGGGGCCGGTGCTGACGGCCTCGGCAGCCGGTTCGAGCACGCTCTGGAGCTCCGCGGCGTCCTCCTCCTCGCGGCTCTGCACGGCGGCGGCGACCATCTCGCCGAGCCGCAGCCGGTCCTGGTAATCACCACCGTCGGCCTTTCGACCGGCCTCGACCAAGGCGCGCAGCTCCGGATTCTCCATCACCACCCGCTGCAGCACCGCCTCTTGGTCATGGCTTGCCTTGACGTTGTACTCGACCCTGCCTTCCAGGGCCGTCAGTCGCTCCAGGTAGTGCTCGGTGCGCTCGTGGAGCACCTGGACGACGGCATCGTCGTCCAGGGCAATGCTGTCGAATCGCATGGGCAGCACGGGGCCACCCGCGCCTGCCTCGCTGAGCACGTTCTGGTGGGCGAGAAGGTCCCTGCGCTTGGGCCGCAGTCCCCCGGGGGTGTCGCTGACGATCGCCGCGAGTTCGCCTTCCTTGAGGATCCTTACGGGGCGTGGCGGATCCCCGACCCCGGCCACGTCCTTGGGGAGCGCGGGGTGAGAGGCGGCGGCGATGCCGTAAACGTACGTGCTCACTCCTCCTCCTCTCTCTTCATGCGGCCGGGCGCGGCCTTGGGCGGCCGCCTCTGGCCTTGGCCCGCGTCACGTTTTGAGGCGTCGGAGATGGTCTGCGCGGCTCCGGTCAGGGCGCCCTTCGACTTGCCTCGCACGCCCGACTCGGTGATCTCGCCGACGAGGTCGGGAAGCCCGGGGGTCCTGCGCGGTCCGGCTTCCAGATCGAGCCGGTTGCACGCTTCAGCGAAGCGCAGATAGGTGTCGACGCTTGCGACGACGACCCGTATGTCGATCTTCAGAATTTCGATGCCGACGAGGGAGACACGCACGAACGCGTCGATGACGAGTCCTCGGTCGAGGACCAGCTCCAGGACGTCGTACAAACCGCTGGAGCCGCCGCCCCCACCGGTCTGTTGTGTCGGGACAACGGTCATGCCGACGGCTCCTTGTCGTGTGTGGGTCATCGGTCTGCTGCCGATGAGCGTCGGCCCTGCCGCGTTCGTGTCGGCCAAGCGGGCGAGTTCGCCATCCGCGGTGACTTCACCTCATACCCGGCGAGCAGGCTATGTGTGTCGGACCTGCGTGCTCCAGGATCTCGCCGGTACTCACCCGTCCTCCGTGTGCTCGGGGAGCGACACGGACCCGGGTGGGGCCGGTGAGCTTGGTGAATGTCCGGGGCCAAAGCGCAACGCCCTGTCGGGCTCAGTCGGTCCTTCGCCGCCTTCCTTCGATTGCTGGGCGAATTCGCGAACTTTTCACGTGGCGTGCCGGATATCTCCTAGCAACGCGAGTGCCCAGCGTCTCCCGTACAAACATGCGAACCCTGTCTTCGGGCTACGGAAATGGATTGGAGTGCGGTACCGCGCCCGACTGGTCACGCGAGGCGTACTGCACGACAACCCTCGGTGGCAGAGCGTGGCAACGGGGCGCCCCGCCTGCCTACGGGGGGAAGGGCGCGCAACCCTGAGCTGGACGTAACCGACCGACGGTGGGTTCAGTCGGTCCAACAGATCCCCCCAATAGTTCGACCGGCGACCATACCTGACCGCAGTCGTCGCCCAACGGGGCTCCCATCGCATTACGGTGCCACGACACCCTCCACAGGCGGCCGGGGTGCGGCCGCCATCCACTCCTCGTCGATGCCTGCAGCGGGCCGCTGCTCGGCGGGGGCGCAGAACCCGGCATCGCACCGGCAGCCGGTGGGGGAGAAGAGGTGGAGAAAGAAGGCTGTAGCTGATCGTGGAGGTTGATGGCGGCGGCCGCCTTGGGCTACGGCTTGAAGGCGTCCTTCACCTTGCGTGCGCCACCTTTTGCCTTCTCCTTGGCTTCGCGCAGGTCCCCCTTGGATTTCTCGGCATGGCCCTTCGCTGTCATCTCCTCATTGCCGATGGCACGCCCGGTGCCCTCCTTGACCCTTCCCCGGGCCTGCTCCGCCTTGGCCTTAATTCTCTTGTTTGTATTCATCTCAGGTTCGCCTTATTCGTAGAATCTGGTCGTCCTCAGTGTCTCTCATATTCAGCGAGAAGGCAGCTGTCGGTAACCCGGCTTAGGGGTGGCTTAGGGGTCCGCGCAATGCAGACTGTGGCGAACCCTCTTGATCGCGTCATCAGCGGAAAGAGCGGTGTAGTGACACGACGGTGCAGGGTGCCGAGCCCAAGCGACCCGGCTGGTCACCTCACCAGTAGTGGCGTCGTCCTGCGACCGCGTGTCCTATCGCCCCGAGGACCCACAAGATCACTCCGATGACTGCCAGGATGATCCCGATGGTCCACAGAATGGCTATGCCGGTGACGAGGCCGACGACCAGCAGTATGACTCCCAGAATAATCATGATGCCTCCTCCGGGAAGTGGTGGCTATTCCAGTGTGAACTGCGGAAGCTCCGGAAGAGCCATGTCCAGCTCGATTACTTTCCTTGGATTTATTCTGCGCGGCGGGATTTGTGATGCGCGACGCGCAGGCGGGCTTCGGTGGGCATGAGGGGCGAGCCGGTGGACTGGTGGGCGGTCCGCAGCGGGCCTTCGCAGAGGTTTTTGAGGGCGGTGTCAGGCGTCCCCTGAGGGGTGAGGGTGAGTGTGATGTGGGCGTGAGGGTGGGAGAGTCGGCCTGTGATGCGGACATTCGCCCGCTGAACGCCGGGTAGAGCGCCGGCTTCGGCGCCGATCGCGTCGCTGAGCGCCCGGGCGCTCAGTTCGATGCCTTCCTGCGGGGGGCTGCCGCCGACCGGGATCCCGCCGGGGTGACGCCGGGGCAGTTGGGCCAGCAGCCACCACAGGGCGAGCGCGGCGATGACGACGAGGGCGGCGATGACTGCGGGCCACCACCACCAGCCCTGGCTGCTCCAGCGCGCCCGGTCGGACGAGCTGAGCAGGACGTCGCCCGGGGTGGTGAGGGGCCAGCCGGCCGGCGGTGCCAGGTTGTGGCTCCTGTAGAGGTCGATCCCGGCGCTGATGATCAGAAGGCCGCCGCCGAGCAGGACCAGTCCGGTGAGGGCCAGCAGGATCCGGTTGAATACGGGGCGCGGTGTCATGGCGGGATCTCCGGGTGGTGGTTGTCGGTCAAGAGGTCCGCTGCCGCACGCGCACGACGATGCGGGGAGGACGACAGAGGGCGAGGTGCTCGCGTTCCTCGTTGAGGACGGCGGTCAGGTCGGCCTTGACCTGCTGCGGATCGCGGAAACGAACATCGGCTCGGGCTTTGATGCGGTGCCGACGCACCCGGATGCGGGCCGTGCTGACGCCGGGGACCCGCATGGCGGCGTCGCGCAGCAACGCGGCGGCACCGTCGCGGTCCAATGATGCCCGCAGGTGGGGTGCGGCCCCGTCGGCAGGCGATCGCAGGGGGAGCAGATGGCGCAGGCCCGGGCTGAGTGCCAAGGCAATCAGCCAGACGCCGACGGCGGCGGCCACGGCGGCTCCGGCGAGCATCCACACATCGTCCACGGGACGGGTAGCCAGCGCCTCGGTCAGGTGCTTTCGCCACCCTGCTGCCTGGCGTCCCGCCCGTACGGCCACGACATCGACCAGAGCCGCGCCCGTAGCGACAACTATCGCCGCGGCTACCAGCATGGCGGGAAGGCGGCGCGCCGACCACGGGCGGCGGGTGGTGTGCCGCCCGCCGCGGTCGCCCGCTGCCGTGTCCGGCGCGAGCGCCTCGTGTTCGGGCGGAGCGGGCGCGATCGGCTCCCTCGCCGGCGACACCCTGTTTCGGTGCGGCGACGGTGCGGGGCTTGGCGCGGGAGGGCCCGGGTCGGGTGTCATTCCGGTCCCCTCTCAGTAGGTGTGTGCGGCGTACTGGGCAATGCGTGCAGGGAGCGGATTCACTGGACCCGTCCGCGGCTCACGCCGGAGGCTGTCACCAATCGCCGCACGGTCACGGTGACTTCTCCCACGTGCAGGCCGGTGAGCTGAGCCACCCGCTCGGATGTGTCGTGCTGTATCCGCTCACAGAGGTGGGGGATGTCGGCCGGATAGGGCATGTCCAGGGTCAGATGCAGGCGCACCGATCCGGTGTGGGAGGCTGCAGAGGCGCTGGGGACTGACGATCTGCCCCGGTCGGGTGGTACGGCAGCCCTACGGGCTTGAGCCGTGCGTGCGGCCTGGGCGGCGATCCGGGCCACCACCTTGTCGGGTATGACGGTGGCGCCGCGCTCGGCCGGGGGTGGCAGGTTGGTGGCCCGTGCCGTTGGCGGCCCGCTGTCGGTGGATGCAGCGCCGCGTCGGGCAATCACCGCCGCCTCCGTGAGCGCAGGTCGAGGTCGCCCTGCAGAGCGAGGCCGGCGGTCAATCCAACCGCGCCCAGCACAAGAACCAGCAGGAACGCCCAGAATCCGCCGAAGTAGCCTGCGAAGCCGAGCGCCATGCCTGCTGCGAGGCCCGTCGTCGCTGTGTTCATCTCGCACTCACCCATTTCGCGAGCTCCATCACGTGATTTACCGCTGCCGCCGGGGCGCCCGGCGGATCACGGCGGGTCACCTCACGCGGCCCTCATCCGGTTCGGACTCTTCTTCCTCGTCGGGCAGGTGGACATCGTCGACAGTTATGTTCACCTCGACGACCTCCAATCCGGTCATCCGCTCCACGGCGCTGATCACGTTGGTGCGCACGTCATGGGCGACGTCGACGATGGAGACGCCGTACTCGACGACGACATCCAGGTCCACGGCGGCCTGCCGCTCCCCGACCTCGACTTTCACTCCTTGGGCGACACTGCCGCCTGGGCCAGGGACGCGTTCGCGCATCGCGCCGATGGCGCGAGCCATGCCGGCCCCGAGGTTGTGGATGCCCGGTACCTCGCGGGCGGCCATGCCCGCGATCTTGGCGACCACGCCGTCTGCGATGGTGGTCTTCCCTCGGGTCTCCGCCGGAGCCTCGGCCCCGGTATGGCCCTTCAGTGGGCTCACTCCCGCATCAGGCCGGCTGCCCAAGCCGATGCTGGTGCTGTTGTCGGTCATGGCGCTCGCCTCGATCGGTCGGTCGGTCCGGGCACCCTGTAGTGCCCGTCGCAAGGTTGGACACCCCGGGAGGCCCGTTCCTCACACATTTTTCAATGTGACGCACATCACATTGCCATTCTCGGGTACCCGCTCTTCCTGGGCCGTCACACAGGAGCGGCATGATGGAACAACCCGGTTTGACGCAGCCGGAAGGCGACCTGCCGGACGGACTACTGGCTGCGCGGGCAGCCGAGGGGGACGACGACGCCTTCGCGGTTCTCGTCCGGCGTCATAGCCGTCCCCTGCTCGGCCTTGCCTATTACATGCTCGGTAGCCCTCAGGACGCCGAGGAGGCCGTACAGGACGCCTTCGTCAGTGCCTGGCGGCGATTGCCCGAATACCGGCAAGCGGCGGAGTTCCGAACCTGGATGTACCGCATTACCGTCAACCGTTGCCTGAACATGCGGCACCGCCGGTCGCCGCCCCTTCCCCTGGACGCCGTCGCCGAACCCGCGACGGGCGACGAGGCGGGTTCGCCCGCCCGAGCCGCAGAGGAGGACGCAGAGGTGGCCGCCCTGACCTGCGCGCTCCGTGAGATGGATACCGGACTGCGTATCTGCTGGATCCTGCGGGAACTGCAGGGGCTGCCCTACAAGGAGATCGCTCAGGTGACGCGGGCCAGCGAGCCGACGGTGCGAGGCAGACTGTTCAGGGCACGCCGGTTGCTGAAGGAGGCGATGGCCCCATGGCGCTAGACGATCCGAACGCACAGCCTTCCGAACCGCCCCGAAACCCCGGGCGTCCCGATGACCCGGCCTTCCGTGATGCTGTCCCGCTCGCAGGTGACCAGGTACTGCCCTGCGGCCGCCTGCTCAGCCAGGCTTGGGAGCAGGCACAGGACGGGATGCCAGCCGCAGATGCGCACGCCACGTCATGTCCCCATTGCCGCGAGGCCGTCGAGGGATTGGCCAGGTTGAACGTGGCCACACGGGCGCTGCGCGCCAAGGACCCTCCCGGCTTGCGGGCACTCGCCGACCGTGTCATGAGCATCGTCAGGGCCGAGGTACGGCTCGGACGGCTGCTGCCCCTGGCCGACACGGTCCTGGACCTACGGATCGCCGAGAGCGCCGCGGCGAAAGTCATGCGTCAGGCTGCCGACACGGTGCCTGGTACGAGGGCGGCAACCTGCAGGCTCGCACCCGCGGGTGAGGGAACCGGCGTACAGGTGACCATGACCCTGGCCGCCGCCCTCGACCGCCCGCTGCCCGAGACGGTCACTCAGGTCCGTCGATCGATCATCCACGCCGCCGGACAAGCCCTGGGAATGGCCGTGACCACCGTCGACATCACGGTCGCCGACGTACTGGAGCCGTTCGCGCCCCCGGCGCCGGCAGGCTCCGGACCCACCACGGGTGGTGGTGCGTGATGGCCGCCATCGGAACGGCGCCTCCCCCCAGCGTCGCAGCCGAGGCGGCCCTCGCGGTGCCCGGCGTGGCCGGCCTGCAACCCCGCCTCGCCCGCTCCCTAGCGGCAGCCGCGTCGCCCACCCGGCCCGAGACGACAGCCCAACGTATCCCGCCGGAGGCGGGCGTCCGCACCGACCAGATGCCCGACGGCTCGGGATGGCATATCGAGGTGCGCTGCATCCTCGTCGAAGGCCACAGGGTGGTGGAAGCTGCCCGGAACGTCCATGACCAGGTGCGGGCCGCCGTTCTCTCCTACCTTGCCGCCCACGGCGCCCCGGTAGCGGTCACCGTCACCGTCACGGTCACGGTCACCCGAATCGTCGTCCGGGACCACGCAGGGTGAGCAGCAAACGCGGCGGTCAGGTGCGGGACGTGACCGGTGTGTGGCGAGCCGGACGCCGATGCGCGCCGTAACCGCGGCCGGGAACTGCGTACGCATGCCATCCACCCGGCGGGGCCATGGCCTCCGCGTCCGGCCATGAGCGGGCGAGGGGGGCGTTTGTCGAGTCGCCGCCCCCGTCGTCCTTCAACGGCTACCGGGGAGCGGGGCCACCTGCCGGTATGCGGCAGTCTCCTCGGGGCGGTCCAAGAGCCCGTCCTCCGTTCGCCGAAAGTCGTCTGTTCGATCCGGCTGTCGAGCAGCGCCCTCTCCGGCTCGGCCAGTTCACCTCTGGAAGAGCGGGCAAGGAACACGGGTCAGGATCGGGTCCAGGACATCGACTCCTCCACCGTCCAGCGCTCGCGGGCACGAACCTGTTCGGAGAGGTGATCCACCGATGATCCACCCACGCGACACCTGGAGTGACCGCTCGGGCGCGACAGGCGCTCACTCCCTCGAGGAGCAGTTCGGCAGTGGGCCGTCGGCCTCCAGTTAGCCTAGAGCGATCTGGTGCCGTGCACCGTGCACATCAGTGAGCAGTTGGTACGACGGAAGCCCCTTGTGGACGCGGGGCAGGGACAGTGAACCGCTTCAAGAACTCGTCTCGTACGCACGGGCGTTGCGCACGAAGAGCTCATGAAGATCGCGGACGGCCCGTGGGACGGAGCCGGAGTTCCGGCGCTGCAGGACCAGCAGCACCTCGGTTGCGTTCCCCGCCAGAGGCCGTACGGTGATCGCGCCCTGCCGCTCCAGCGGATCACCGACGACACTGAAGTCCGGCAGCACCGTGGCCCCCAGACCCTCCGCGACCATCAGCTTGCCCATCTCCGCGCCGTCGGTGGAGTACGAGAAGGAGGGGGTCCGGCCGCCGAGCAGACGGTGGACGAAGCGGTGCATGACGTAGCCGGACCGCATCACGACCAGCGGGCCGGACAGCAGGCTGTCCGCGTCGACCGTGTCCAGCGCCGCGAGAGGACTGTCGGGGCGCAGACACACCACTGGCCGACCGCGCAGGAGTTCGGTGGTCTCCAAGCCGGGCGGCAGGTCGTCGCCCTGGAGGTAGTTCACCAGCCCCAGGTCGAACGCGCCTTCCAGCAGCCCGCGGTGGATGTCGGCCTGCTGCGCGCCGATCATCTCGACCTGAGTCACCGGATGCGAGGCCCGGAACGCACGCACGGTCGGGATGACCAGTGGGACGGTGGCCGTATTGACCGTTCCGAGCCGGACCATGCGGCTGATGCGGTGCTGGTCCCCGGCCGCGCCACGGAGCCGGTCGACGGCGTCCAGCACGCTCACGATGTGCGGCAGGAGCTCCCTGCCCTCGTCGCTGATCTTCGCTCCGGACCGCTTGCGCTCCAACAGATCCACGCCGAGTTCGCGTTCCAGATTGCTTACGGTCTCGCTGAGCGCCGGTTGGGACACATGCAGTTCCTCGGCAGCGCGCCGCAGTGACCCGAGACGTGTGACGGCGGCGATGTACTCCAGCTGTTCGATACGCACGACAGGAGACTGCCGACCGCGGCGGGACCCGTTCAAGGGATTCCCTGTCACAACCTCGTGAATACCGACTCTCAGAATGTGGAATCACATCCGGGCATTCTTGACCGGCCGGACCCGCCGCTGGTTGTATCGGTGGCATGAAGCGACAGGACCTCACGCGGCGACGTCACGTCGATCTCGGACGTGTCTCCAGCGCCTGCTGTCGCTGTCGAGTCTGAGCGCTCCGAGGGAAACCCTCGCACTCGCGCCCATCGCCCTTCGTGAATTCTGTTTCAGGCGCGTTTCCGCCGTAGCCGTGATCGGCCCGGAAACGTCATTCCCGCGTGCCTGAATTCCGTCACCGCACTTATCGCCCTGTCACCGTGCACGCCAGCGCGCACCTTCGCCGGGAGATCTCCATGCCCGTACCATCCGGAACAGCCCCTGCACGCTTCGCCTACTGGGTACCGAACGTCAGCGGCGGTCTGGTCACCAGCACCATCGAACAGCGCACCCACTGGGGCTACGACTACAACCGCGAGCTGGCGGTGCTCGCCGAGGACAACGGCTTCGACTACGCACTCAGCCAAGTCCGCTACATGGCCAGCTACGGAGCCGAGTACCAGCACGAGTCGACCAGCTTCAGCCTCGCCCTGCTGCTCGCCACTCAGAGCCTGAAGGTCATCGCTGCCGTCCACCCCGGCCTGTGGCACCCGGGCGTCCTCGCCAAACTCGGCGCCACCGCCGACCACCTGTCCAACGGCCGTTTCGCTGTCAATGTCGTCAGCGGTTGGTTCAAGGGCGAGTTCACCGCGCTCGGCGAACCCTGGCTGGAGCACGACGAGCGCTACCGTCGCTCCGAGGAGTTCATCCGTGCGCTCCGCACGATCTGGACCGAGGACCATGCCGAACTCGCCGGGGACTTCTACCGGCTGCGCGACTTCTCCCTCAAGCCCAAGCCCCTGAACACCCCCGAGCGCCCGCACCCGGAGATCTTCCAGGGGGGCAACTCCACCGCCGCCCGCCGGATGGCAGGCCGGGTCTCCGACTGGTACTTCAGTAACGGCACCGACTTCGACGGCGTCAGCCGGCAGATCGACGACGTCCGGGACTCTGCCGCTCAGGCGGCTCGCGCGGCACCGAAATTCGGCCTGAACGGCTTTCTGATCGCCCGCGACACGGAGGCCGAGGCCCGCGAGACTCTCCGCGAGATCGTTGCCAAGGCCGACGCACCGGCCGTCCACGGCTTTCGTGACGCCGTCCGGCAGGCCGGGCAGTCTACCGCCGACGGCAAGGGCATGTGGCAGGACTCCTCCTTCGAGGACCTCGTCCAGTACAACGACGGCTTCCGCACCGGCCTGATCGGCACCCCCGAGCAGATCGCGGAACGCATCGTCGCCTACAAGCGACTTGGCGTCGACCTCTTCCTCCTCGGCTTCCTCCACTACCTGGAAGAGGTCGAGTACTTCGGCAAACGGGTGCTGCCCCTCGTGCGCGAACTGGAGGCCGCCGAGTCCGACGCCTCTGTCCTCAGTAGCACCACCTCCCTGACCTGACCTGTTCCCGACGCTTTGGAAGGTCCCGGCATGGCCACCGTCCTGTCCGTCTCCGGCAGCCCCTCCGCCACCTCACGCACCGCACGACTGCTGCGCCATCTGGACGACCGGCTCAAGGCCCAGGGGCACGAGGTGATCCCCCTGGATGTCCGCACACTCCCGGCCGAGGCGCTACTGCACGCCGACTTCCGCCATCCCGCGATCGTCGAGGCCACCGCCCTGTTCGAACGGGCGGAGGGTGTGCTCATCGGCACTCCCATTTACAAGGCCTCGTACTCGGGACTGCTGAAGTCGCTGCTCGACCTTCTCCCGCAGTATGCACTCGCGGGCAAGACCATCCTCCCGCTGGCCACCGGTGGCACCACCGCCCACGTCCTGGCCATCGACTACGCCCTCCGCCCCGTGCTGAGCGCCATGGGCCCCGCGCACATCACCCCGGGCTGGTTCACCCTCGACAAGGACATCACGGTCGGCGACGACGGCGCGCTGACCGTCGCCGCGGCGTCGGCCGAGGCCTTGCTCCAGGTCACGGACCAGTTCTCACTCGCCCTCGGTGGCCGCCCGACCCTTCTGGCGGCCACCGGATGAGCGCCGCGACCGTGATCGCCGACGATGCCGAGGCCCTCGCCGTCGCCGTCGAACTGTCCGCGCGCTTCCGCAAGGACGCGGCCGAGCGGGACGCGCGTCGGCGGCTGCCGCACACGGAGCTGGAGCAGCTCTCCGCCTCCGGCCTGCTGGCCGTGACGGTGCCTGCCGAGTTCGGTGGCGCGGACGTCAGCACGGAGACACTCACCAAGGTCTTTCGGCTGCTTGCCGCCGCCGACGCCAGCCTGTCCCAGATCCCGCAGAGCCATTTCGTGTATGTCAACGTCCTGCGCCGGCAAGGGACGTACGAGCAGAAGGAGTTCTTCTTCGGCGAGGTGCTGCGGGGCAGACGCCTCGGCAACGCCCAGTCCGAGGCGGGCGGCAAGCACGTGCAGGACATCCGTACCCGGCTCACACGGCTCCCGGACGGCGCATACGTCCTCGACGGCGTGAAGCACTACTCCACCGGCGCCCTGTTCGCCGACTGGATTCCCGTCCTCGCCCGCGCCGACGACGACAACCTGCACGTGGCGTACGTGCCGCGCGACGCACCGGGCCTGACCGTGGTCGACGACTGGGACGGCATGGGGCAGCGCACGACGGCCAGTGGAACCGTACGTCTGGAGTCGGTGCCCGTACCGGCCGAACGGGTCGTGCCGCACCACCTCACGTTCCGGGGGCCCCAACTTCACGGTGCGGTTGCTCAGTTGCTGCACGCTGCCATCGACGCCGGGATCGCCTCCGGAGCGCTGGCCGAAGCGGTGGACTTCGTCCGCACCAAGAGCCGCCCCTGGTTCGAGAGCGTCGCCGAGGGATACGGCACGGCCGCCCAGGATCCGCTCCTGATCCAGCGGTTCGGTGAACTGGCGATCCAGGTACGGGCCACCGACGCACTGCTGACCGAAGCGGCCAGGGCCGTGGACGCCGCTCGCGACGATCTGACCGAGGACTCGGCAGCGGAGGCCTCCATCGCAGTGGCCGCAGCCAAGGTGACGGCGGCCGAGGCCGCCGTGGGGGTCGCAAGCGCGCTCTTCGAGGTCTCCGGAACCAGGTCGGCACTCGACTCCTTGGGCCTGCACCGCCACTGGCGCGACGCTCGCACCCACACCCTGCACGATCCGGCCCGCTGGAAAGTTCAGCACATCGGCCGCTACGTGCTGAACGGCACCAAGCCACCCCGGCACGGCCTGCTGTGACGGATGATCCCGATCGGAGACCCCCTATGTCCCTCACCTTCCACTGGTTCCTACCCACCAACGGGGACAGCCGGCACGTCGTCGGCGGCGGCCATGGCACCGCGGCCACACAGTCCGGGCGGGACCGGCCTCCGACGGTCGCCTACCTGAGTCAGATCGCCCGCGCCGCAGAGGACCTCGGCTTCGTCGGCGCTCTCACCCCCACCGGGGCCTGGTGCGAAGACGCGTGGCTGACCACGGCCATGGTCAGCCAGCACACCGAGCGCCTGAAGTTCCTGGTCGCCCTCCGGCCCGGATTCGTCTCTCCGACGCTCGCCGCGCAGATGGCGTCCACCTTCCAGCGTCAGACCGGCGGACGGCTTCTGCTCAACGTCGTCACCGGCGGCGAGAGCCATGAGCAGCGGGCGTACGGCGACTTCCTCGACAAAGAGGCGCGGTACCGCCGCACCGGTGAGTTCCTGGAGATCGTCAAGAGGCTGTGGGAGGGCAAGTCCGTCGACCTGCGCGGCGAGCACCTTCAGGTCGAGGACGCGAAACTCGCCCAGGTGCCCGACCCGCTGCCCGAGGTGTACTTCGGAGGTTCCTCGCCGGTGGCCGGGGAGGTCGCCGCCCAACACGTCGACGTCTACCTCACCTGGGGCGAGCCGCCCGCCCAGGTTGCCGAGAAGATCGCGTGGGTGCGTGCGCTGGCGGCGAAGCGGGGGCGCACCCTGCGCTTCGGTATCCGGCTGCACGTCATCACACGCGACACCTCCGAGCAGGCCTGGGCCGAGGCCGATCGGCTCCTCGGCGGCTTCGACCCGGAGAGCGTCCAGGCCATTCAGGCGGGACTGGCCCGCAGCGAGTCCGAGGGCCAGCAGCGGATGCTGGCCCTGCACCGCGGCGGGAGCCGCGACCGCCTGGAGATCCACCCCAACCTGTGGGCCGGCATCGGTCTGGTGCGGGGCGGTGCCGGCACCGCGCTGGTCGGCAGCCACGATGAGGTCGCCGAGCGGATCAAGGAGTACCAGGCCCTCGGTATCGAGGAGTTCATCCTCTCCGGCTATCCGCATCTGGAAGAGGCGTACTGGTTCGGCGAGGGCGTCCTGCCGAGGCTGGAGGCCCAGGGGTTGTGGCAGCACCCCGTCGGCAAGCAGGCGGCGCCCCTGCCGCAGGTTCCCTTCGCAGGCGGAGGGAGCGCCCGTCCACGTACATGATCACGGACGGTGGCCGAGCGACAGTCCGTGCTCCGTGGAGGTACACGAGCTCACCGGTCCTGTTGGGCGGGCAGCGCCCCCAAGGGTCACCTCGTCCATGCCGCTCGGTCGGCGGTGGCCGCCGGAGGGGCTCCCGCCCTGTAGGTCGGAATCCTCCCTCCGGCGGGCCAGGAAGCCTTTCCGGCCCGGTGAGGCCGGTGATATGGCGCACCTTGATCAACCTTGCCCCTGCGGAGGACGATCGTCCTGTATGCGCCCTGGTGCTCCGTACGTTTTGCACTGCCGCCGTGTCCTATTCCGTCACCGGTGGCTGGTGCGGTCAGGGGACGACTGGCGGATAGCAAACAAGGCCTACCATCGCCATTCCTGAACCGTCCGGGTTGCCGCAGGACCGGCAGCCGCCCTTCCGTCCCCGCGAGGGCCCGCGCGGGGATCGTGAGGGGTCGTCGGCGCCGGTCATGGGTTTGATGTGCGTCGCTCCCTCTCTTCGGCTTGCACGGATCAATCGGCCGGGGGTCCTTGCTCCTTGCTCAGCAGGATTCCGCGCGGTCCGAAGCCGGCAGAGGAGTAGAAGCGGACGGCTCCCTCGTTGGGCGCGAAGATGCCGGCATAAATGATCGTGACTCCGCGCTCCGCGGCGGCGTGCTCCGCCGAGCTCACCAAGGCCGCCCCGATCCCCTCACCGCGATGCCCGTCCAGCACAACGGTGTGGATCTCGGCCGCGCGACGGGCAGCAAGAATCTGGTGGGCCGGGGGGTCCGCCAACAGGATCACCTCCGCCATGCCCACCACATCGCCCGCCAGCTCGGCAACCAGGATCAGTACCTTGGAATCGGCCGCAAGTACTTCGTCGAAGTGCCTGCGTACGACCTCGACGTCGGGAACGCGGTAGATGGTCGGATCGAGTTCGACATGCCTTTCGGCATTCGCGAGACGCAGACGGACAAGCGTCGGCACGTCCTGGCGCTCGGCATCCCTGACCAAGATCGACATGAGCCCGAGCCTTCCAGCCCGACCACCCGACGGCAAGGCTCATGGACTACTCAAGACGGGCGAACGTTGCCTGAGCGAGTGCGGTGCGTCCCGGTGGGCTCGTCAACACTCCTGTGCCACCGTCATGACAACGGCTGCCGGTCGGGCCGGTGAAGCGTCAGGCGGACGATGGGAGAGGGGGGCGATTCACCGGCGGCACGACGAGACCCGGGTCAGCTTGGGTACCAGTCGTGCAACCAGGTGCGCATCTGCTCGACCTGAGCGTTCTGGGCAGCGACGATCTGCTGGGCCAGGGTGGTGAGCGCTTCGTGTGTCGCGTGGCCCGGAACGGCCGTGGAAGCGATGGCGGCCGTCTCGTGGTGGGGGATCATGGCCTGCATGAACGCCTGATCGAAGCGGGCTCCCGGCGGCACGGTGGACAGCTGGGCGGTCGTCATGTCCATCCAGGTGGTTATCGGGGTCCGCAATAGCTGGACAGTGTGCGGGACCCGCGTCCTCGCCGACTCGGGAGTGAGTGCGTACCAGGTGTGCAGCCAGCCGGTCATCCGGCTGATCTCCTTGTTCTGGCTGCTGATGATGTTCTGGGCCATGGCCTTGAGCTCTGGCCGGCTGCCGCGGGCCAGTTCCTGGCGGGCCATGGCGACCGCAGCGGCGTGGTGGGGGATCATCCCGGCCAGGAACGCCTGCTCCAGCGCTGGTCCGGGAAGGTTCCCCAGTGCGACGGCGTACTTCCGTGCCGACTGCAGCAGCAGTGTTTCGTCTTGGTCCGCTTGTGTGGTCGCGCCGGCAGAGAGAACAGACCTATGGGTGGCTGCGAGAGCGGGGGATGCCAGGGACAGCGGTGCGGCGAGAGCAGCGGGGGCCAGGACGGCCGCCATCGCGCGGCGCGCGGGGGACAGCATCAGTGGCACTCCTTTTCCTCACAGGCGTCTTCCTTGCCCCTCGAGTGCCTTTGACGTCACATTCTCATGGCTGCCGGAGGTCGGCAGCTCGATCCGATGCACGCCTACGGAACTCCAGTTCGGAAAGCGATGCAGGCGGGCGACGTCAATTAGGGTCCGAGTGAACTCACGGCTTGCACCGCGCACATGGGTGCGGAAGGTGATGACCAGACGGCCTCCCCCCAACCCGCCACCGGTCAGCTGTCGGCGGCGAGCAGGGTGGTGCTGCTGCCCCACCTTCCGGTTCGGACGGTCACTGCTGTTCTGGCTCCGAAAGCGACACGGCCCACGGCGGCTCGTCTCCCGACTGCTGCCGGGACGGTGCAGCGCGCAAGGCCCGCGCGGTGGGGCTCACCCCCGCTGCGTCATTCGAACTTGCACTGCACCTGGACACTACGACGTTCATGCCGCCATCCCGGTCGGCGTCGCGAAAGCCCGGCGGCCGCACCGTGCGCCGTGCCCTGGGCGCCCGCGGCGTCAGCCGACCAGTGCGGCGAGGGTGGCGTCGAGGTCGGTCGGCTTGGGCTGGTTATGGGGGAGTTTGGCGAGGACCTTTGCCATGCCGCACGTGTCGGTGACGGCGGAGAAGACCAGGCCGCCGGCCACCCCCGCGGACAGCCAGCGGGCAGCAGGTAGGCGTCGTCCGGTGAGCAGACCGGCCAGGATGAGGGAGCCTGCGGCGAGGCGGACCTGGCGTTCCATCGCCCAGGCGGTACGGGTGCCGGCGGGGCGGTGGATGTCGTGGCCGAGCTGCATCCAGGCGGTGGTACCGCCACTCAAGTCGGCGGCGGCGATGCCGTGCTCGGCCAGGCGCTCCCGGGCCTGGGCTGAGCGTGCACCTGAGGCGCACACGACGAGGAGGCCGCTGCGGTCGGCGGCGATCTTCAGGGCGGGCAGGGCCACGTCCAGGCGGTCCAGAGGGACGTTGTGGGCGCCGGGCAGGTGGCCGGAGGCGTATTCACCGGGAGTGCGTACGTCGATGACGGTCAGGTCGGCGAGGCGGGCGTGGGCCTGGTCGGCGGTGAGGGAAGTGGTGTGTGCCACGGAGGATTTTCCTTTGTTCTTCATGGGTTACCTCTCCGATAGGATACCCAAGGGGGTATTCCGTGAAGGAGTGTGGGCTGTGGATTTGGCGATGGCGGCCGATGAACTGAAGACGGTGGTCAACCGGCTGCGCCGGGCACAGGGCCAGATCGCCG
This sequence comes from Streptomyces sp. NRRL F-5122, assembly GCF_001507435.1. GTDB lineage: Bacteria > Actinomycetota > Actinomycetes > Streptomycetales > Streptomycetaceae > Streptomyces > Streptomyces lannensis. Next base: position 59,628 of record NZ_LMWH01000278.1, on the reverse strand, counting down.
GTGTGATCAAGATGATCGAGGAGGGGCGGGACTGCGAGGACGTGGTCACGCAGCTTGCGGCCGCCTCGCGGGCCTTGGACAAGGCGGGTTTCGCGATCATCGCCACTGGTCTGCAGCGCTGTCTGACCGATGAGGACATGGCCGCGCCGGAGGACCGGGAGCACATGCGCGCCCGTCTGGAAAAGCTGTTTCTGTCGCTGGCCTGAGCAGCAGGTGTCACCGGCCGAACTCCTGGGCTCGGACAAGGGCGTCGATGAGCATGAAGGCGGCGACGGCCATCAGCAGGACGGCGAAGGCACGTTGCAACAGGGTGCCGGTGACTTTGGCGGCCAGGCGCTTGCCGTCCCAGGCACCAAGGATCGCGGCCCCGGTGAAGGGCGCGATCACCGCCCAGTCGACGCCGGATGCGGTGGCGCCACGGGTGGCGAGCGAGGCCAGGGAGTTCGCCGAGATGACCAGCAGGCTGGTGCCGACGGCGGCCTGTATCTCGAATGTCAGCACCGCGACCAGGGCAGGCACGGCGAGGAAGCCTCCGCCGACCCCGAGCAGTCCGGTCAGCGCCCCCAGCCCCGCGCCCACCCCCGCAGCCTTCACCGGTCGCACCGCCGTCTGGCCGGTGCTCGTCCGGCCGGGGCGCAGCATGCGCACAGCAGCGAGAGCGGCGATGGCGGCGAACGCGGCGGTCAGGACCGGCTGCGGCAGGCGACCGGCGGCAGCGCCGGCCGCAGCGGCGGGCAGGAGCCCGGCCGCGGCGAACAGGACGCCGGCCCGCCAGTGCACGGTGCCGGTGCGGGCATGGGCATACAGGGCGGTGAGCGAGGTGGCGGTGACGATGATCAGGCTCGCAGTGGTGGCAGCGGCGGGAGTGAAGCCGAGCAGGTAGATCAGCGCGGGCACCGCGAGGACGCTGCCTCCACCTCCGAGCGCGCCGAGCGCAAGCCCGACGACGGCACCCGCGGCCAACGCCAGAATCACCGCGCTCACGCTATGGGACCGTTGGTGCCGCGATCCAGAGTGACCGGCAGGCCCGCGCGGGCCCAGGCGGTCAGGCCTCCGGCGACGTCACTGGCCTCCACACCGCGAGCGGCGAGGATGCGGGTGACTGTGCGGGAGCGGTTTCCGGAGCGACAGATGATGACCGGCTTGCCTTGTGCAGCCTCGGGAAGAGCCGTCCCTGCTCTCAAGCTGCTCAGCGGCAGGTGCAGCGCACCGGGCGCGTGCCCGGCCTGCCACTTCGGCAACTCGCGGACATCGAGCAGGACCGCCTGCCCTTCGATGGTCTGCCGGTGGGCCTGTTGCGGGGTGAGGCGGGCGGGGCCATGGCGAAGTAGCGAGAACATCGTTTGATCACTCCGTGCAAGTCGTTCAGTCGGTGTCGTTGCGGCTGGTGAGGGTGAGGCCCGCCGTGATGGCGGCGTCGAAGCCGTCGTCGACTGCGACCACATCGCGGTCGGCGGCATCCAGCAGGGACGCGGCGATCGCGGCGCGCATCCCTCCGGCGCAGTGCACCCACACCATTCCGTCCGGCACCTCGCCGACGCGGCCGGGCAGCTCGTGGACGGGAATGTGGATCGAGCCGGCGACGAACCCGCCCGCACGCTCGGCATCGCGCCGTACGTCCAGCACCACCACCTGCTCGCCGCGCTCGCGCACCGCCCTGAGGTCGGCGAAGCGCGCACGTGGGAAGGAGGCGAGCACCTCGCCTGGGCGGATCCAGTCGGTGGGATCGCCGGTGGCGGCGGAGGCGGGGCGGTCGATGCCGACCCGGGCCAGCTCCCGTTGTGCGTCGGCGACCTGCTCGGACGTGTCGGCCAGCAAGGTGACCGGCTTGCCCCACGGCATCAGCCAGGCCAGGTAGGTGGCGAGCTTGCCGTCGCCCTCGAAGTTGAAAGCTCCGGCCACATGTCCCCGGGCGAAGGCGACCCGGCTGCGCAGGTCCACCACCCACTCTCCCGCGGCTAGCCGGGCAGCGATCTCCTCGCCGTCCGCAGGCGCAGGCGGGGTGAGGTCGACCGGCGCGGGGCCGCCGGCGTTGGTGGGTCCCATGTGCGCGTAGTAGGCGGGCACGTCGTCCAGTGAGGCGAGCAACTCGGCGACGAAGGTGTCCACGTTCCGGGTCAGGGCGTTGTTGGCCCGGCGCTCCCGGCCGATGGTGGTCGCGCCTCCCTCCGCCTGGGCGGAGGAGCAGAAACTTCCGAACCCGTGGGTGGGCAGCACCGGTACCTCGTCGTCCAGTTCGTCAGCCAGACGGTGGGCGGAAGCGTGCTGGGCGCGGGCCAGCTGCTCTGTCAGTCGCGGCTCGACCAGGTCCGGTCGGCCCACGGTGCCGATCAGCAAGGATCCGCCGGTGAACGCCGCCACCGCTCGGCCGTCCTCCTCCAACACGTAGGAGGTGTGGTGCGGGGTGTGCCCGGGGGTGGTGATCGCGCGCAGCACCAGGCGCTCGTCCACCGTGAACGTGTCTCCGTCGGCGACCGGGGTGCGGGCGAAGGCGACCGACGCCCCCGCCGGCACCAGGTACCGGGCCCCGGTCACGCGGGCCAGTTCCAGACCACCCGTGACGTAGTCGTTGTGCAGGTGGGTCTCGGCCACGAGCGCGATCTGCACCCCGCGTCGCGCGGCCGCGGCGATGACCTGCTCGATGTCGCGGGGCGGGTCCACCACCAGTGCGGTCCGCATTCCGCCGGACAGGTAGCTGCGGTTGCCCAGACCCTCGAATTCCATGGTGTCGACGAAGAACACGACTACGACTCCTATTGAGCGAGCGATGTACCCCCCGGGGTATCTGTCCTTCACCTTAGCAGGGGTACCCCCGGGGGTATCTTGAGGAGTGGAGCGCCCCAGTGGATGGCGGTCCGACCAGGTTTGGTCACGTAGGGGGTAGAAGGGCGGTTGTTCCACGTCAGGCCGGGATGTTCGTGCCCTGCGACCGCGCTGTCCGCCGCGACGTGGAAGACCGCGCCACCAGCACCATGACATCGGCGCGGCCGTCGGCACCTTGGTGTGCACTGCACCCCGACGATGTGCGTCGAGTGGCAGCAATACCCCGCCCCGGTATATTGAGGCTCGGCCCTACTCGAACGAACCAGGTGCACAAGCCATGACGACAGCCCTACACCGGCGGAGCGAATCCCCGGGCAGCGCCACGCGCTGGACTCGGGCTGTGATCATTGCGCTGGTCGCTGCGTTCGCCGTCCTCGTTCACCACGACGCGGCCTCTCCCACAACCGGGAGCCCCCCACCCGCGATGAGCGGGATGCGGGGGATGGATCACACGTCGACAGGTATGACGTCGGTGAGCACGGCCATGGACGGCGAAGCCCTTGGGGCCGCCGCACTACCCATGGACGGCGAAACCCTTCGGTTCGCCGCACCACCCATGGACGGCGACCACAGCGCCTGCTCGGTCCTGCTCACGGGGCACTGCTCCGCCGCGAGCATCAACACGTTGCAGCTCGAGCCCCCTACTGCCGCACCCTTCACCGCCCCTACGGACGCCCTGTACGGCGTCTTCGTCGGGCACGTGCCTCCGGGGACGGCACTTCGCGCCCCGCCCGATCTCTCTGTCCTCTCTCGCCTGCTGATCTAGGCCGCGATCCCGAGGCGCCCTCGCGCCCCATTCGGGAGTGAGGTGTGCCCGCATACGGCCTGACCGACGGCACATCGAACAGAGGACCACCACATGAACAGCATCAATCGCCGCTCCGTCCTGCTGGCCGGACTCGGCGCCGCAGGCGCGGGCGCGCTCGCCGCGTGCAGCAGCGGCTCCGGCAACTCCAGCGCCGAGCCTGGCCTGATCAACCCTCGCGGCCCGCAGGTCGCCACCGCGGACAAGCAGCGCAGGAGCACCGGCAAGGTGCATGAGACAACTTTGACCGCCGCGCTCGCGATGCTCGACCTCGGCGGCGGCGTCATGGCCAAGAGCTGGGCTTTCAGCGGCCGAGCCCCGGGCAGGGAGCTGCGACTGTCCGCCGGCGACACGCTAGTCGCCGAATTCTCCAACCAACTGCCGAACAGGACCGCCACGTCCATCCACTGGCACGGCGTCGCCCTGCGCGCCGACATGGACGGCGTGCCTCCGGTCACCCAGGCCGCTGTACGAGCCGGCACCAACTTCACCTACCGGTTCGTAGCCGACACCCCCGGGACCTACTTCTTCCACCCCCACGTCGGCGTCCAGCTCGACCGCGGTCTGTACGCACCCCTGATCGTGGAAGACCCCAGGGAGCCGCTCAGCTACGACGACGAGTGGGTCGTCGTCCTCGACGACTGGGTCGACGGCGTCACGGGGACGCCCGACGAGGTCTTCGCCGAGCTCAAGCAGGGCATGGGCGGCATGAGCGGAATGGGCATGGAGAGCTCCCACTCGTCCTCTCACGACATGGGCGACATGGGCGGGATGGACATGAGCGGAGGAAGCATGGACGGGATGAGTGCCTCGCCGTCCGCCTCCGGCGGCGGGATGCCGATGAAGTTCATGCTCATGCACTCCGACAGTGCGCTGCTGGGCGGGGACGCCGGGGACGTCAAGTACCCGTACCACCTGATCAACGGCCGTGTGCCGGCAGACCCGGACGTCTACACAGCAAAGCCCGGCGCACAGATCCGGCTTCGCATCGTCAACGCCGGCGGCGATACGGCGTATCGGGTCGCGCTCGGCGGCCACAAGATGACCATCACCCACACCGACGGGTACCCGGTCCGGCACCAGCAAGTCGACGCCGTGCTGGTCGGCATGGGGGAACGCTACGACGTCCTGGTCACTCTTGCCGACGGTGTCTTCCCCTTGGTCGCGCTGGCCGAAGGGAAGAACGTCTCCGGCATGGCGCTGGTCCGCACCGGATCCGGCAGCGCACCGAAGCCCACCGTCCGACCGGCGGAACTGAACGGCATCATCATGAGCGCCTCGCAACTCAAGGCCGCTGACGATGTCCGGCTCTCCGCGAAGAAGGCCGACCGGGTCCACCGTATCGAGCTCTCAGGCGACATGGCCGCGTACGACTGGGCCGTCAACGGTGAGCGGTTCGACATGAACGACCCGACAGCAAACCCGGCCCTCGTCGAGGAAGGCCAGCGTGTCCGACTGGACTTCGTCAACGACACCACCATGTGGCACCCGATGCACCTGCACGGCCACACCTACCAACTCGGCACGGACGGCCCGCGCAAGGACACCACGATCGTGCTCCCGAAGAAGACGGTGTCCGTCTACTTCGACGCAGACAATCCCGGCCAGTGGATGCTGCACTGCCACAACGCGTATCACGGGGAGGCAGGGATGACGGCGCTGATGGCGTACCAGGCCTGAAATCGAGCGGACAGGTAGACCACCCTGCCTGTCGATCGCCAACTCCTTGGGCTGTGCCCGTCGCGGTCAGCAACTGATCCCGACGGGCACAGCCACGTGGAGCGACGCGGTAGATCCGCGGGTTGAGCGTTTGGCGTCACCCGGGTAGCGCCACTGGCCGGTGCGCGAGATACCCCGCCCGGTGGAGCCGCACCACCAGTCCCGCAGACGAGAGCCCGGTGACAGTGAGCGCGGCCCAGGGCAGCCAGCGCACGCCGGTGTCGAAGAGCGCTCCGACCGCGAGGTTGCCCAGCGAGATCGCGATGCCGGAGGCGGTGCTGTAGGCCCCGTAGTAGGTCGCGATGAGCCGGTCGCCGGAGAGGCGGACCAGGGTGTCCATCTCGAACGGGTAGAGCAGTGCCCCGCCCCACGCCAGCAGCGTCGCGCTGATCAAGAGCGCGACCATGCCCGCCGCCGCGCCGACGACTCCTTCAGGCAGGCCGGGTAGGAGCGGCAGGAACGCCGTCCCCATCAGGACCAGTCCGTACGCGATGGCCTGTGGTGCGGTCAGACTCCGCTTCGCCCACGCGGTCAACCTCAACTGTCCCGACAGCGCGGCCAGTGCGGAGACGGCGAACAATGCCCCCGTCACGAGCCCCGTCCGCTCGCCGAAGAGAGCACGGGCACGCAGAGGGAGAGCGAGGTACACCTGGAAGCCCAGTACATAGGAACCGGTCATGGCGGCGGCGAAGAGAAGGAAGGGCCGGTTGGCTGCGACGGTACGCCAGTCCGTGGCGACCGCCCGCCACGCCGGCTCGGCGCTCCGGCCGGACGGCGTGCGTGTGGGCAGGGCGCGGGCCTGGAGCAGGGCCAGCGCGCCGAAGATGAGCGCCGAGGCCGTGCACACCACGCCGAAATCCCAAGCGAGCAGGGCAAGTCCGGCAAGAGGTCCGATCAGAATGCCGGCCTGATAGAACACGTTGAAGGCGGCGAAAGCCTCGACCCGGCGCTCCTCGCCCGCATCGGCCGCCAGGTATGCGCGCACGGCCGGATTGAAAAGAGCTCCCGCCAACCCGGTCAGGGCAGAAGCCACGATCAGCGCAGGAAGCGTCTCCGCCACCGCAAGCAGCCCGAAGGCGACTGTCCGCAGAGTGCAGCCGGTCAGGATCATCGGCTTGCAGCCGTACCGGTCGGCGAGGGTTCCCCCGATGAGGAACATTCCCTGCTGGGAGAGGTTGCGCACGCCGAGCACCAAGCCGACCGTCCAGGCCGCGAGACCGAGACCGTGGGCGAGATGGTCGGCCAAGTAGGGCATGAGCATGTAGAAACCGAGATTGATGGCGAACTGGTTGACCATCAGCAGCCGTGCCGGTCGGTCGAAGGAGGCCCACCGGGCTCGCAGGCCGCTCACCGGACGACCACCTCAGTGCGCTGTGCGGGTGTTCGGCCGAGGGGGTCCCGGACCTTGCTGCAGCGGGTCCAGCCGGTCACCACGCATTCGAACGGCTCCGCGATCTCGTCGGGCTCCGACGGCTGTTCCTGACCGAGAAGCTGATGTTCGAGGCACCATGCGTCGTTATAGACGGTCTCGAGGTAGCGGTGTGGTCCGTCGGGGAAGACCGCGGCGATCCGAGTGCCAGATGGATAGGTACGCGCGGCCCATCCCGCTACGAGCGCGACGGCCCCGACGCTCCAGCCGCCTGATGCGTGGTGGCGGCGGGCCAACTGTCGGCAGGCCCACACTGCTTCGGCGGGCGCCACCCAGTGGACCTCGGCGAAGGCCGCGTAGTCCACATTGGACGGGTAGATGCTGGAGCCCAGGCCGCGCATCAACCTCGGTCCTGCGGGCTGTCCGAAGACGGTGGAACCCACCGAGTCCACGCCGATCAAGGTCAGGCCTGGGCAGGCCTCGCGAAGTGCGGCGGCGGTTCCGGCGGAGTGGCCCCCGGTGCCCACCGACGCCACCAGGACGTCGACGCTGCCGAGCTGAGCGATCAACTCGGTGGCCAGCGGCCGGTAGGCGGTGACGTTGTCAGGGTTGTGGTACTGGTCTGTGCAGTAGGCGCCCGGTGTGCCGGCCAGCAGTTCGGCGACGCGCTCGCGGCGGGCTTGCTGCCAGCCGCCGTCCGCGTGCGGGGCGCCGACCTGGTCGACGTGCGCGCCGAGGGTGGTCAGCAGCCGGATCATCGACGGCTCCATGCCAGGGTCGGTCACTACGGTGACCGGATGTCCGAACGTAAGCCCGGCCAACGCGAGCCCCAAGCCGAGGGTGCCGCTGGAGGACTCTACGATCGGTGTGCCTGGTTCGAGGTCCCCGCGACGCCGGGCCTCACTGATCATGTGCAGACCCGGTCGGTCCTTGATGCCGCCGGGGTTGGCGCCTTCGAGCTTGGCGTAGAAGCCGCGGCCGGGCGGGGCGAATGGTTCGTCGATCCACAGGACCGGTGTGCTGCCCACCAGCTGTGAAGGTCTGTGGGCAACCAGAGGGAGCGAGGTGTGTCGGGCGTCGGATTCAAGCAGGGGGAGGTTCATGTGTGCACGGCTCCTTCGCACCCCGTATCGGTGAGCGGGGTGCGTGCAAATGGCGGATCGTGGGCGCGTGGGCACACCCCGGCCCTGGACCGGGTAAGGGGTGCGCGGGCAGCGCCTACTGCCGCCGGATGCAATGGAGCGCGAGTGTGCAACCGCCTTGTACAGGCGCGGAAGCATGCGTCAGGTCGCGCCATGCGCCGCGTACGTCGGTCACTCTCGTCGCCGGGGACGTGGCCGTTGATCCGCTTTCGTGATCGGGTTCGGCAGCCGTGTCCCGAGAGGCTGTTCTGGGCCGATCGGCGGCGTGATCGATGTGCGCTTCGTACTTGTGGTCGTGCCCGGGAGGCGCGGGGGACCTGTCCTCGACGGCGCCATGCTCGGAGATGACCGCAACGGCACTCATATGGGGGCCGGCGAAAGAGCCGCCGTGCACGGCACCTGAGAGGTGAGCGGTGATCAGCACGAGGAGGCCGAGCACCAAGCCGATCCGGCCGGAGCGCCCAGCAACCTTGATCCAATGCGTGATCACATGCGCACCGTATTCGATCGGATGCGCTGCGCCGCGCAATTGAGTGCTCGAGCCTCCATCAACGCGCCGAGTGGACGACATCACCCGAGGTACGCGACGCAGCAGAGCGACCGACGGATCGCATGCCCCCTCGCTGTCGCGCAGCGGTCCCGACGCCTACGGGTTCCATCTTCTGCCGGTGACGACAGTTGGACCCTTCGCAGCCGCGGTTCAGCCGGTGTCGCTGCTGGTCGTTCCATCTCGGGGTGCCGCGTGAGCGCCGGTGGGCGCGGAAAGCCGGGGGAGTCGTAGCCCCTCTCTGCCCCGTGGGCGCGGCGGTGTTTCCGGCCCGGGCCGTGACGGCGACGCGGATTCGTTCCAGAAGCCGGGCGGAAGCTGTCCTGGCGTTACCGGGAGCCGGGCGGGTCCCCAATTGTCGCGGGCAAGGTGGAATGTCGTGGTGAGTCCACCTCGGAACCGGCCGACGGCGTCATCGTCCGGTTCCGTCCTGCGCGTTCCGTCATCTTCGGCCGGGTCGCTGCGGCATGCTGGTGCGCGCGGACGTTGCCGTCCTGGCCCATGGCGTTGTACGCGTCGCGGGCAGCTGCAGCGCCTGGCCGGGCGCGACATCCTGACCGAGCCCGATGCGGGCCTGTTCGCCCTGCCATGGCCATGACCGTCCACTGTGACGCTTGGGCCACTCGCTACTTTCCACAGTTCAGGGCATGATCAGCATTTGAGGCATGCTATCGCGGCAGGCGCGGGTCAGGGGGTGCGCGTAGCCACCTTCGATCTCGGGCAGAACCGATCATTTCTCCGTTCTCCTGGGCGCCTGGGGCGAGGCGGTGAACCTCCGCCAGACCGGCGCATGGTGGTCGACGCCGAGGAAGTTCTGGAAGTCCCAGTAGACGCCTCCTTCAAGGCGGCCATACCCATCGCTCGGACGGACGGGGCTGTTGAGAGGGTCGTGCTCGTTCTCCCAGTCGATGTCCTCGTACCCGGGGTCGTCGATGCTGTACTGGCTCAGATAGCCCCGGGCATGCTCGATGTTCAGGTCCAGAGCGGGGAACTGGGCCAGTAGGAGGTCGGGGCGCCCCTGGCACGGAAGATCGCCGAAGAACGAGCCAATGATGCCGGTCTCCTGCTGGAACTGGTCGATCGCCGTGCCGTGGTGGAACAGCTCGCAGCCCCAGAAGTCGTCGTCGTAGATGAAGACCAGCAGCCCTGGGCAGTCGTAGGCGCGTGAAACGTGAAGCTGGGCGCGTCGGCGCAGATCCCACTCCCAACCCCGGGTCCATTTCAGCACGGTCCAGTCGCCGCGCCGCTCGTGCAGGGCGTAGGAATCGAGGTTGACGTCGTGGGCGTCCTCCAGTTTGAGCGTGTGCTCCTCGTGGTGCCAGAACTCCTCCAACGCGGCGTACACCTGCTCGTGGTCGACGCCGTAGAAGAGGTTGACGCGCGAGAATGTGCCCATGTGTGCCCCCGAGGCATGTGGTTGGCGCCGGCGGCCGGCGCTCTCGCCCGGCTGTGTCGCAGCCGCCCGGCTGGAGCTGGTGACCGGGCCGATGGCGATGTCGGCCGATGCTGTGGATGCCGAGACCCGCTGCGCACTCATGAACCGCACAAACGCGCCTGCGGAGAACGCTCAGATAACAGCGCAGTTACTCACCCCGCGGCAGCGAAACGGACTGTGGACGATCACGTAATTCCCCAGGGCTGCGGTCACGTAGTTCCTCCAGGCTGCCATCCCGTCGTTCCGGAGGGGTGTCCGGGGCCAGCATGCCTTACCGCCCTGAGCGGAGGCCACGCGAATTCACATGACAGTTGCGAGCCAGCTCCGCGATCACGGGCCGATGACCACGAGACCGGACCTTCTCAGTCTGAGCATCGCGTCCCCTCCACCCGACGAGGGCAGCGTGGAGGTCCGCCCGATCGTCAATGGCCGGGATCGTCTGGCCGAGGTCCGCATTCGCCTTGCGATGGATGGCTACTACCCCGTCGGCAGAAGGGTCGACTTCTCTCCGCGCTCGCCCAAAGCCGGCCTGAACTCAGTGGTTCACACCACGCACCGTCAGAACTTTCTGATTCCATCGCGAAGCCGCCCTTCCCACTCGCGGAGTTTCTCACCCGACCGGAAGGCATGGTGTCCTCGCCCAGCCGGGCCACCACGGTTGCCCGGTGACGCGGTCGGCGCTGCACGGAAGGTCAGGTGCAGCGCAGCAGGATCATGAACCCGTAGTCCATGTGGAGCTGCTGGTGGCAGTGGAACAGCGACAGGCCTGGTTGGTCGGCAGTGAAGTCGAAGTCGAGGGTCTGGTATCCGCCGAGCATGACGACGTCCTTGCGCAGGCCGTGGGTGGGAGTGCCGGCGATGTGGCTGACCTCGAAGGTGTGGCGGTGCAGATGGAGGGGGTGGATGTCGTCGGTGGCATTGCGGAATCGCAGCCGGTACCGCTTGCCGTGGACGACATCCATCACCGGCTCGTTGACGCTCATGTCGAAGGGAGCGCCGTTGAGAGACCAGATGTTGAATCCCTTGTCGGCTGCGTTCTTCTTCTCCACCAGCAGGTCGATCGGGTGGTCGGGCTGTTGTGCGGGAGCGCCGGGGTGGGCGAAGGTGCGGTAGTCCCAGGTGAATTTCGGTGGTGCGATCCATTTCGGCATTCCGCTGTGTCCGGCGTACTCCACCACGGTGCCCATGCCGGCGTTGCGGTCGTCGTCGGACAGGTCTCCCAGCACCCACACGCCGGGATGGTTCATCTCCACTACGGCTGAGACACGTTCGGCGGTGCCGATCCACAGCACCGGTACCTTGACCTGGCGTGGTACCGGGTTGCCGTCGAGTGCAATCACTTTGAAGCTGTGGCCCGGTAGGGCAAGGCTGCGGATTTCTGTGGCGCTGGCATTGAGGACATGAAACACCACGCGTTGCCCGGCCTTGACTTTGATCGGCTCGCCGTGGCCCAGTTTGCGGCCGTTGATGCTGAAGGCCCGGTAGCCGACTTCGTAGCCGTGCGGCATCCCCCCGGCCAGCGAGTCGGCCATCGCCTTCTCGCCCTGGGTCTTCAAGTCCTCGACGGGGGAGCCGGCCAGGAAGTTCTGGGCCATGTCCCCGCCGTGGCTGAGAGAGGGTTCGAACTCCTTGAGCGTCAGGAACACTTCCTGGTCGTAGTCGCCGGGCTCGTCCTTCGGCTCGATGTACACCGGGCCGACCTGCCCTGTGTACGTGCTCCGGGTCAGGTCACCGTGTGCGGCCACATGGGTGTGATAGAAGCGGAAGCCGGCCGGTGCGGGGGTGAAGGACAGACGGCGCATCCCGTGTGCGGGGATGAAGGGGGTGCCGTCCTCGGAAGCGCCGTCCACGTCCGCGGGAACGAATTGGCCGTGCCAGTGCAACAGCTCGGGGACGCCCGTGTCGTTGTGGACATCGACGATGACCGGGTGGCCTTCTTTGAACCGCAGAAGCGGGCCGGGGAACTGCCCGTTGTACGTCGTGGTGGAGATGATCGTGTCCGGCGCGAGTTCGACGCGACTTTTTGCGATGCGCACCGTGTAGTCAGCTTCTCCTTCGGGAGCGGCCGCGCCGGTGGGATCCAAGGAGTCGCAAGCGGCAAGTGCTGGGGCACCTGCCCCGGCGAGGAGGGAAGCGCCACCCAGCTTGAAGGCGTCACGACGAGTGATGGACACAGCTCTGCTCCTTCCCCCGTTCCTACGGATCGGGTCTGCAATATGTGTGCAGATCGGGCCATGTGCTCCCAATTCGGTACAGCAGAAGAAGGTAGCCGTGCAACGGTCGGGATGCCGTGGGGACGCGCCCTGGCTGACGCCACGTAAACTCGAAGGCCGATATCGGCTTCGTCACTGCAGGAGCGGTGGCGTGGAGGTGGACGGTGCGTGAATTCCAGCGAGGAGCAGTGCGTTTGCACATCCTGCACCATGCTGCCGAAGGAGAGATCCATGGCGCGTGGATGACGGAGGAGCTGGCGCACCATGGCTACCAGATCAGTCCGGGCACCCTGTATCCGACGCTGCATCGGTTGGAGGCCGACGGGCTGCTCATCTCCGAACAGCGCATTGTCGACGGCCGCACCCGACGCGTCTACACCGCCACCGAAGCCGGCCGCCAGGCACTGGCCGAGGACCGCAGGGCACTGGCCGAACTGGCACGCGAGGTGCTGGGCAACGACACGTCCCCCAGGACGGACTGACAGCCGCATCGACCGATGTCCGCCGGTGGCAAACTCGTCGAGTCGTTCACGCCCGTGGACCTAGGTACCGCCCGAGGCCGGGTAGCGGGCCGCGAGCCGTGCCGACGATGTCGCATTGCAGTACGCCACCGCGAGACCGAGCAGAAGCCCGGAGCCGGCCGCGTGCGCGGCGGGAGCAGGCACGGCGAAGATCCCCGCCCCGATCATCGCTCCCAGCCCGATCAGCACGGCATCCGGCACGCCCAGCCGCCCCTCCAGTTCGCCCGGGACGGAGGCCGCCTCCGATGGTCTGCTCGTCATGCGCTCACCATGGATGATCGGAACTCCGTGTCATCCTTCGGTGGCCGATATCGGGTAGCGATATGGACCGTCGTTGGGCCCTGACAGGACCTACTCGGCGCATCGGCTGCCGAGAGGCGGGCAGGACCGTCCACCACCACTTGCCTTTCGGCTAGTGCCTACGCGGCTTCACCCACCGGAAGCCACGACCGGCATCGGTGGTCCGACCTGGGATCGCGGTCATATGGCGACGACGAGAATTCGGGTCGGTTCAGCGGATGGACGAGGCTTGTGCCCTGTGTCGGGCAATGCGCTTCGCAGCAAACTCCGTTCCTGCCACGAACCTCATCATCGGCCCGAACACGGGGGCGGCGAGTGAACCGGTGAAGTAGAGGCCCGGGACCGACGACTCGAACGAAGCGGACAGGCGGGGTGCCTTCGATCCCGGCACACGGGCGATGGCACCGCGCATTCCAGGTGACAAGAAGAGCAGAGCGTTCAGATCGAGCCGGTATCCGGTGGCCGCGAGTACATGGTCGACGGTGAGTGTGTCGGAACCGCCGGGTCCGTCGATGTCCAGGCGCACCCGGGACCCGGACGCCTCGGCGTGGGTGACGCGGCTCGAAGTGCGTACGGCGACGACGCCCTCGACGCGGTCGCGCAGCCACCACCCCCCGGACGGTCCCAAAGCGCGGCGGAACAGCAGCATGCGAGCAGCCGCCGGAAGGTGTCGCACCCCTTCCGGGGCCTTGCAGACCGCGGCCAGCATCCAGCCCGTGCCCAGGGGCGAGGCGGGCCTGGCCAAGCGCCGCGTCCAGGGCCGTGCCGGATCCGGCTTCATCCCCCACAGCACCCGCGGTTCCCGGACCAGCACCCGCACCTCGGCGCCGGCCTCGTGCAGCAGTGCGGCGCTTTCCAGCGCCGACTGGCCGCCACCTACGACGGCGACGCTGCGGCCGCTGTACGGCGACAGATCTGTGTGGTGACTGGTATGCGACACCAGGGGGCCCACGCCCGGCTTGTCGTGAGCAACTCGCCGCAGTTCCTCCGGAATGGATGCGAGGCCGTTCAGCCCAGTGGCCACCACCACGGCAGCGGCGGGCAGCTCCCGACCGTTGTCAAGCCGGACGAGGAAGCCGTGGCTCGGCCGCGGAGCGCGGTCGACGGCCACGACCCTGGCCGGGTCGACCTCGCCGACGTAGCGCTCCTGAAACCACATTCCGTACCGGACGAAGACGTCGCACGGGATCGGTGTCAGCTCGGTCAACTCCTCCTCACCATGTACTCGGCGGAAGTCCGCCAGCCGGCCGCCCGGCCTCGGCGCGGACAGATCGGTTGCGGCCGGCGTCGACTTCAAGAACATCCCAGTCGCCATCGCGTGCCGCCAACTGCCCATCACCTCACCGAAAATGCGGACCGGCACCCCTGCCCCCCGAAGATGAGCGGCCACTGACAGCCCGTACGGACCGGCGCCGATCACAACGACCGGAAGTCCCGCGTGCCCGGTGAACTGCTCGTCATGGGCAGGGCGTTGCCCCGGAAGCGACTGCGTCATGAATCCCCCCACCAGCACCACACCACCTTCCCCAAGGCAGCGCGAACCCAGGGATGGCGCGTCGGCGCAGCGGCCGAGGCATCCGTCCCCCCTCCAAGACCTCAGTGTGGGTCATCCGTCGGTATCGGGTGGCGATATCGCCATACGTTGTCCAAAACCTGGTCGAACTGTGGAGCGCAGGGCGCCGCGTCGAACTCCCCGCGGCGCACAGTGACCGTGCACCGGGGCTCCGCCTGCGTGGAGACCTTGCGGCGGCTCACTGCACCGCCCGTTTCCACGCTGTCTCGCGCAGCAGCCGCAGTCCGTTGAGGCCGACGATGACGGTGGATCCTTCGTGGCCGGCCACACCGAGAGGCAGCGGCAGGGTGCCGATCAGATCCCAGGCGACCAGACCGGCGATGAAGACACCCGCGATGATCAGGTTCTGCACGACCAGCCTGCGGGCTCGCCGGGACAGTGCGATCACGGCGGGGACCGTAAGCAACTCATCGCGGACGATCACCGCATCGGCGGTCTCCAGCGCGAGGTCGGATCCCGCCCGGCCCATGGCGACGCCGGTGTGGGCGGCCGCCAGGGCAGGGGCGTCGTTGACGCCGTCGCCGAGCACCATCACCCTACGGCCCGCATGCTCCAGTTGCTTGACCGCGTCGACCTTGTGCTGTGGCAGCAGTCCTGCCCGTACGTCGTCGATACCGACCTCGTCGGCCAGACGGGTGGCTGCGCGCGCGTTGTCGCCGGTCAGCAGCATGGGCGCCGTGCCGGTCAGGGAGGCCAGGGAGGCCACGGTCGCGGTGGCGTCGGGGCGCAGCCGGTCGGCGATGGCGAGCAGTCCCATGGGGGTGCCGTCCACGATGACCAGGACAGCGGTCCTGCCGCTGTCCTCCAGTTCGCGCGCGGCGATGGCCGCCCGGACGGAGCGTGCGTCCGAAGACCGCTCCAGTAGCCGTGCCGGCGCGCCGACCACGATCGCTCGCCCGTCGAGGGACGCGCTCACCCCGACGCCGGGTGTGGAGTCGAAGTCGCCCGTCACAGGGAGGTCGAGTCCTCGCTCGCGGGCTGCGTCCACGACAGCGCGGGCCAGTGGGTGCTCGCTAGGGTGCTCGGCCGCTGCGGCGAGGGTGAGCAGTTCATCCTCGTTCAGCCCGGACCCGGCGAGCGGTCGGATGTCGGTCACCCGTGGCGTGCCTTCGGTCAGCGTTCCGGTCTTGTCGAGCGCGACCGCGTCGACCTGTCCGAGCCGTTCCATGACCACCGCTGACTTCACCAGCACGCCGTGGCGCCCGGCGTTGGCGATCGCCGACAGCAGGGGCGGCATGGTGGCCAGGACCACCGCACACGGCGAGGCCACGATCATGAACGTCATGGCGCGCAGCAGCGAGTGGGTGAGGTCCGTGCCGATGGCGAGCGGGATGAGGAAGACGGCGAGAGTTGCCGCGACCATGCCCAGCGAGTAGCGCTGTTCGACTTTCTCGATGAACAGTTGAGTGGGCGCCTTGGTCTCGGACGCCTCCTGCACCATCCGGACGATTCGGGCGATCACGGTGTCGGAGGCGTCCCGCTCGACTCGTACGCGCAGGGCGCCGGTGCCGTTGAGGGTGCCGGCGAATACCTCGTCGCCCGCTTCCTTGGTGACGGGCAGCGGCTCACCGGTGATGGTCGCCTGGTCGACGTCGCTTGCCCCGTCCAGGACACGGCCGTCGGCGCCGACCCGCTCACCGGGCCTTACAACGATGATGTCCCCGACCTCGAGTTCTTCGACGGGGACGATCACTTCGCTTCCATCGGTGTCGAAGCGGGTGGCCTTGGCCGGTGCCAGGTCCAGCAGGCCGCGCACGGAATCAGCCGTCCGGGCGGTGGCAAGCGCCTCCAGCGCGCCCGACGTGGCGAAGATGACGATCAGCAACGCGCCATCCATCACCTGACCGATCGCCGCCGCCCCCAGCGCGGCCACGATCATCAGCAGGTCGACGTCAAGGGTCTTCTTCTTGAGCGCCTGCAGGCCCGCCCATCCCGGCTCCCAGCCTCCGGTCGCGTACGCCAGTGCGTACAGGGGTCCCCACGCCCACGCAGGGTCACCGGTCAGCTGCAGCGGGAGCGCGAGCAGGAAAAGGACGGTGGCCGCGGCGGCCCAGCGTGCCTCGGGCAGGGCGAAGACCCGGGTACGGCGCTGGGGTGCACCGCCATCGCGCGGGGCCACGGCCCGCTCTGTGGAAGGTGCGGTCAGGGTGGAGGGCATGGGAGAGAGCAGTCCTTCACGACGGCATGACAAGACGACGGCAACCGGGGCAAGCCGGTGCCACCTCTCTACCGTACAGGAACACATGAACAAACATTCATGCGTGCCTGTCCGTAGGATGGTGAGCATGGGCCACGGAGCTGACGCCAACACCACCGCCACCGCACGCGAGCGCCTGGAATCCGTTGGTGCCGCCGATGTGGCCACCACCCTCCAGGCCCTGGCCACGCCTTCGCGGCTGAGGATCCTGGCCCGCCTGCAGGAGGGGCCGTGCGCGGCCACGGAACTGGCCGATGCCGTCGGAATGGAGCAGTCCGCCTGCTCCCACCAGCTGCGCCTACTGCGCAATCTCGGCCTGGTCACCGGTGAGCGTCAGGGCAGGTCGGTCGTTTACGCGCTCTACGACAACCACGTCGCCGAGCTCCTGGAACAGGCCCTGTATCACGTCGAGCACCTACGGCTGGGGCTGCGCGACGTCCCCGAGCCCGCTGTCGGCTGAGCGGCCGGGACCGCGCCGCCCTGTTCCCAGTCGCCGGTGGGGTCGGTCGGCGGCCCGGGACGCGGATGGAACGGAAACGTCCCGGCCGTGGGGTAGCTCCGGGTGCCACGGATGTCGATGGCGGCCTATCCGGTCGTGGTCCCCACCACGGACAGACCGATTATCGCGATGGATTGAGGGTGCAGCACCTTGCGGGCGTAGTTGACCCCTACGACCAGTGGTTCGAGGGGGAACGTCAGAGCCGAGAAGTCTGACGACTCGTAAACACCAAGACAGTTGTGCGCCTTTGTGCCGCCGCTGATATCAATGTGTTGCTTCGAGTCGCTGGGTTCCTGGATGCGTTGTCGTCCGTACGGGGTGCGCTTGGAGGCAGTTGCCAGGGACTTCGCTCCCTGGCAGACCGTGTACAGGTACTTCACCTGGTGGCATGACGACGGGCACGGTCGGACGAATCCACGACGCCCTGTGGAGGAAGGTTCGTGAGGCTCCCTTCCCGTGCCTGATCGGGTGGCGTTGGCAGGCATCATCTACGTGCTGCGCAAGGGAGTGGCCTGGCGTGACGTTCCTGTCCGGGTGGTGGGCTGTTCCGGCATCACCGGCCGACGCCGACTGCGGGACTGGACCGAGGCCGGAGTCTGGCCGACCCTGCATCATGCCCTGCTGACCGAACTGCGGCCTGCAGACGCGCTGGACATGGACGACTGCGCAGTCGACGGCTCCCACGTCCGGGCGCTCAACGGGGGGACCACGTCGGGCCTTCGCCCGTCACCCGCGGGCGACCGGGATCCAAGCATCACGTGATCGTGGATCGCCAGGGGACACCGCTCGCGGTCTCGCTGGCCGGCGCAAACCGTCACGACGTCACACAGGTCATTCCACTGCTCGACGCGATCCCTCGCATAGCGGACTGCGGAGCCGCCCGCGGAACCGGCCCAAGCGGATATTCGCCGATCGGGGCTACGACTTCGACAAGTACCGCCGCCTGCTGTGGAAGCGCGGCATCAAGCCACTCATCGCCAGGCGAGGTGTCGCCCATGGCTCCGGCCTGGGGAAGACCCGGTGGGTGGTCGAGCGTACCTTTGCCTGGCTCCACCAGTTCAAGCGCCTGCGCATCCGCTATGAACGCAGCGCCGGCCTCCACCACGGGCTCCTGCAACTGGCATGCTGCATCATTTGTCTCCGCCGACTGCCGGCATCGTCCCGGATGGATCAGTAGGGTCGTTGGCGTGCGTGATGTACGGGTGGTTCTGATCGGCGGGACGTCGAATGTTGGCAAGTCGACCGTTGCCCAAGTGGTGGCGGAGAAGCTCGGGTTCGAGTGCCTGAGCACTGACCGGCTGGCCCGGCACCCTGGGCGACCCTGGAGAACCCCGGAGTGGGAGGTGCCGGCGCACGTCGCCGAGCACTACGGATCACTCACGGTGGACGAACTGATCACGTCTGTTCTCGGCCACTACGATGGACTGTGGCCCCGCATCGAAGAGCTGATCACGGCCCGGGCGACCGAGGACCGCGGCAGAACGGGCCTGATTCTGGAGGGGTCGGCACTCTGGCCCGTCCGCGTCGCGAGGCTGCAGATCCCGCGCACGGCCGCCGTGTGGCTCACCACCGACGACTCCGTAGTACGCGCCCGCGTGCACGCGGCGGGCTGCTATGAAGCAGCCACAGACGAGGAACAGGTCCTGATGGACAAGTTCCTGGCCCGCACTGAGCGCTACCAGACACTCATGATCGATGCCATCGACAGGCTGGGCCTGGATCGCATCGACGCGGGAGGCGGACAGTCCGCCACAGAACTGGCTGACATCGTGCTCGCAGCAGCCGACGCGCAGACCGCGGTGGGACGGTCATCCTGCGGTCAGTGACCACTCGTGGCGGCTCACCTACGGCACATCCCCACGCCAAGCTCCCCACCAGCTCATATTGAAACGATCAGTAATTCAGCTGAGGCCGCTTGAGGGTGCTGTTCGGACGTGACCAGTGTTACTGCCGGCCCAGCGGGGGGCGGGGATAGGCGTGGTCGCAGTGGCTCACCCGGTGGTTGGAGGAGAGGGCGAGTCGGCCGCTTTGGACCGAGCCGCGAGCCTGACTCTGGAGGGTCACGTCAGGTCGTGCTCCGGCCCTCCCGCTCGGGGGATCCGTGCGGGTAGTCGGTGGGGAGCCATTCGCCGACGCTGAACAGGCGGCTGCGGAGCAGGTCACTGTCGGGTTTCAGGAGGCGGCTCGGGGTGTGCTCGTCCAGGTCGAGCCAGGATCGCACCATGCGGTCGTCTTCGGGCTGGTTGAGGTTGGCGATGACGCAGGTCAGTGCGCCCTGCAGGACGTGAGCGCCGACGGCGGGGGTCCACACCCCGAGAGTGACGGGGGCGAACAGGGCGACCCGGGTGATGATGTACCGGCTCTCCGGCACCGGGTCGTCCCAGTCGAGGTGGGTGTCCGCGAGGGGATACGGCGGGCCGGTGATCACCAGTCGTTCCAGCACGGTCCCGCGATCGTGCGCTTCGAGGGCGCACTGGGCCTGGCCGCACAGAAGCTCGAACGGGTTGCCGAGGAATCGGGCGAACAGGTCGAGGGGTTGGTATCGGTGGACGAATGCCGCGAAGTGGCCCTCGCTGGCTATCCCGGGGATGTCGTCGGGGGTTTCGGCCATGGTGAGCGGGCTTGTCCTTCCGCCGTGCGAGGGTGGAGGTCACCTGTGAGTGCCGTGGGACGGGGGTGGCCCTCGGCGACTCCCGCTGCGGCACCTTCTCACGCCTGATCATCATGGGCAACGCTGCCGGGAAGACACGGCTTGGCCCCCAGGAACAGACTTCCGCGTGTGGTACACCACCTGGCCAGCACTGCTGCAGATCTCAAACGCGGTCTGATAGATGCCGAGCCGTTGATTGACCTGCCCTTGGGGCTCGAGGAGTTACCGAGTTCCTTGCAGAAAGCCCCGGCGTTCACGCCGGGGATGAATGCATCTCAAGGCTGCTCTGACGTGCACCTTAGAGCGGACGTTTTTGCTGCTCGAAGTACTGGCGCACGATCGACAATGGTGCTCGGCCGCACGACGCGGAGAAGTATGAGGGCGACCTCAGGTGCCCGTGGATGAGATCGCGGTTGATCCGGCCGGTGAACTCCTCTTCGCAGCGTGTCAGCATCTCGTCGTTGAACACCTCACGCTGTACTTCGTCACGAAGACCAAGTGCACGTGCATCGTCGAATCGACGCGCCTGCCACGCCTGTAGTCATCCTGCACAATCCATGAGGCCAATCGTCATAAGGTCTCGTGTGTGCAGCTCCGTTACACCTACCGGGCCCATCCGGACGCGCTGCAGCGCCGTGCGTCGGCGCAGGCGTTCGGGTGTGCCCGGGTGGTGTGGAACGACTGCCTGCGCGACCGCGTCGACACCCACGACCTGCTGCGGCTGGACCATGTACGGCATCGTCATGTGATCCGCGATCGCCTGGTTGGCCGGGGCGACCGGCGCGGACGGATCCTGGCTGGGGGAGGCGCCTTGCGTACGGCAACGGCCCGTTGGTGCGCCGCGGCGGGCGAGACCTGCGGCAACGGCCGGTAAAAGCACTGCCCATCAATGCACAACCCGTTCGGCCGATATCACCGGTCGACATCAACGATGCCGAACGAGGGTGACAACAGCGATTCGGAGGGAAGGCCCCATCAGCCACGAGGGCTCGTTTCGCGCGGTCGTGCCACCGCGGGTTCGAACTCCTGCAGCGGGTGTCGAAGGCCGGTACGCCCGTGGCCACGGCAATCCGCTTGCCCTGTGCACGAGTTGATGCCGACCATGGCGCATGGCCTTCCCCAATCATCCGGGCAAGCACGCCTTGCCGGCGCTCTTCCAGCCCCGCGACACTCTGCGCCACGCCCTTCGGCAGCAAGTGGTACCGGACGCCGTCGTGATGATGTACAGCGCCAGACTTCGACGTGAGGTCCTGGAACGATACGAATCACGACGCTTCGAAGCTTTCTTCGGCGAGTTCCACGTCGTGGAGGTGGCGAGCAAGCAAGTCGGTTTGTTGAGCGGATTCGGTATCGGCGGCCCGGCCGCCGCGTCCGTACTGGAGGAGGCCATCGCCGCGGGTGCCCGGCGCGTGGTGAGCATTGGTGGCGCTGGTGGGCTCTGCGTCGACCAGGTTCCTGGCGACGTGGTGGTCTGTGACCGGGCTGTACGGGATGAGGGCGTCTCGCACCACTACCTGGAGTCCGATCGCTACGTGCGGCCGCACGAGGAGCTGACAGCCGAGTTGATCGACATGCTCAAGAGGCGCGGACGCCGAGTGCAGGTGGGCGGCACTTGGACGACCGATGCGGTCTATCGGGAGACTCGCCAGGAAGTGCTGGCCTATCGGGCCGAAGGTGTGCTCACCGTCGAGATGGAAGCCGCATCCCTGGCAGCAGTGGCCCAGTACCGAGGCATCGCCTTCGCGACCGGCTTCGTCGTGATGGACTCGCTGGCTGAGGAGGCTTGGGAGCCAAAGGGGCTCGCCGACGCGGCTGCGTACGAGGCACTGAACGATTTGTTCGACTCGACAGTCGCCGTACTCGTCGCTGGCTGAGCCTCTACACGGCCAGGTGTCCCGCCGCGGGGGCTATTCGCGGACGTAGTGGCGTCATACCAGAGGTTCGACCTGACACTGGATTGCTCCGCTGGCCGCGGGCTCGCCCTTCTTGGCTTCGACCCGCAGAGCTATGATCGCCAGAGTGGATGACTCCTTGGTACCCCGAGCTCTGACCAGTGAAGCGCAGCTCCGAGAGCTGTACGCCGACCCCGGAGAGCGGGCGGTACGCAAAGAACTCGACCACATCGACGAGATGTCGCGCCGTCTCATTGCGGTCTCGCCCGTGGTGTTCGTCGCCACCAGTGATGCCGAGGGCCGCTGTGACGTGGCCCCTCGGGGCGGCACCCCCGGTTTCGTCACGGTCCTCGACGAGCGTCACGTCGTGATTCCGGACGCGACGGGGAACAACCGGCTCGACAGCTATCGCAACATCCTGGCCAACGGGCACGCCGGGCTCAACTTCGTCATCCCCGGCCGGGACACGACGCTTCGTGTCAACGGCGCAGCCTGGATCACGGCCGATGGGGACCTGCTTGCGCGGCTGACCCCGGTCGGCAAGCCGCCGAAGACTGCGCTGGTCGTGCGGGCCGACGAAGTCTACGTCCACTGCGCCAAGGCGTTCGTGCGGTCGAAGGTTTGGCGCCCCGAGGCATGGCCGCTCAAGGAGGAGCAGCCGACGCCGGCCGAGGTCGCTCTTGCTCATCAGCGCGACCCCGACTTGACCCTCGCCGAGGTCGAGCAGGATCAGCGCGACTCCCTTCTGCACCGGCTGGCCTGATATCGGTTCGCCGAGGCGACGCCCATCAGTGCCGAGTGTCCTGGTTGCCGGGCCCTGCCTGGGCCGTCCGAGGCGAACCGACGTCGACAAGCGACGACAGCCGGCCCCGGCATCGGCGCAGGCCTCGCGGGTAGCCAACTGACCCCTACGTTGTTCTGCGGGAGGTGGTGAGCTCTTCGTATGGTTCACCCGCCCACGGGTGTCGAGTGTGGCTTTAACTGATCTGCTGCTCGTAGCCAGAAGCGATTGGCTGCTCGGCGGCCCACGACGACTCGGCCCGTTCGTCTGCAGCACCGGGAGGGAGGCGAACCGCTACCCGCGGCAGGAAGTAGCCGACGAGGGGCCCCATGAATAGTGCGATAAGCACGGTTCCGACTCCGACAGTTCCCCCGAGAAGCCAGCCGGCGGTGGCGACGGTGATTTCGATGCCGGTGCGCACCGCCGCGATGGGTAGGCGGGTGAGCCGGACAAGCCCGGTCATGATGCCGTCGCGGGGGCCCGCTCCGAACTGTGCACCGAGGTAGAGCGCGTCGAAGAAGGCCAGTGCGATGAGGCCGAGTGCGAGGTATCCGATCTCAGCGAGTGTCCCTTGGGGGTGAGGGAGCACGGTGGCGGTGGCATCCGCGGCGAAGCCGACGATGGCCACGTTGAGGAGTGTGCCCAGGCCGGGCAGTTCCCGCAGAGGAATCCACAGGAGAAGCACAAGAAGCGAGATCAGGTTTGTCGTCCAGCCGAAGGAGATGCCAAGGGCCTCGGCGGTGCCCTCCGTGAGCACGTTCCAGCTGGCTGCTCCCAGACCGGACTGTACGAGTGTCATCACGGCGGCCCCGTACCCCACCAAGCCGAGCAAGAGCTGGGGGATGCGACGCACCTTTCGCCCCGCCTGAATTTGGGCGAAGGTGTTCATACGGTTCAGGGCGGGCTGGTCGTGGCCAGCCGGGATGGGGGTGCGTGCAACGGACGCAGGAGGTGCCATAAGGCAAGCCTGAGAGGCATCTGGACCTGGATTCCATAGCCAGATTGGTTAGGCTGGCTGGGTGAAAGTAACTTCGCACGTGGTGGCACGCATGCTGGGGACCTGGCAGGAAGGGCCCGGGCCGGCGCATCAACGCCTCTCCGACAGGCTGCGGCTGCTGGTCCTGGACGGCCGCCTCCCCCTCGGCTCTACCCTGCCCAGCGAGCGAGACCTGGCCACCGCCCTCTCCACCAGCAGAACCACCGTCGGCGCCGCATACCGCACTCTGGTCGAGCACGGATACCTGGCCACACGGGCGCGCGCCAAGGCGACCGTGCGGCTCCCCGATGACCCGCCCCCCGAGCGCCGGTCCGGCACGAATTCGGCGACCATCGACCTGTCCTTCGCGGCTCCCCCCGCGCCTGTCGAAATCCTCCACGCTGCGTTCGCAGCCGCTCTCGAACAGCTGCCACGACACTTCGAGCGGCACGGCTACGACCGAAACGGCACCGCAGAGCTGCGCGAAGCGGTGGCCCACTGGTATCAACGGCGCGGACTGCCCACGCCGCCCGATCACATCCTGATCACCAACGGCGCGCAGCACGCGCTTGCCCTCCTGGCGCGAACACTCCTGTCGCCACGCGACCAGGTCCTGATCGACCATCCGACCTACCCGCACGCGATCAGCACGTTCACCGAGGTGCGGGCTCGTCTTCTACCCGTCGCCGTGGCATCTTCAGGCTGGGATACGGCGCAACTCCACGCAGCGGGCCGAATCGCGACTCTGGCCTACCTGATACCTGACTTTCACAATCCGACAGGGCTGTGCATGCCTACGAGCGCCCGCCAAAGCCTCAAGCTCGCCTGTCCCACAGTCATCGACGAAACCATGACCGACCTGGCCCTGGACCGCGCAAGCCCGGACCCCTTCGCGATCCACATGCCGACCGCCATCAGCATCGGCTCGGTTTCCAAAAGCATCTGGGGCGGCCTGCGCATCGGCTGGATCCGCGCGACGCCCTCTCTCCTGGAACGCGTCCAACAGACCCGTCACGCCACAGACCTCGGCACCCCTGTCGTCGAGCAACTCGCCACAGCCATCCTCCTGGACGAGGACCAGACCCAGCGGCCCGGCACGCTCGAGCAACTGAGATCGCAACGCGACGTACTGCGCCAGGCACTTACCGAGGACCTGCCCGACCTCCACGTCCCTCAACCAGCCGGCGGCCTGACGCTATGGGCAACATTCCCCCAGCCCATCAGCTCACGGTTGGCCGCGATCGCGCCGGACTACGGAGTGACAATCGCAGCCGGACCGCGATTCGGGATCGGAGGCGCGTTCGAACGCAACATCCGACTTCCGTACACACTTCCTCAGGATCAGCTGACTCAAGCAATCCGCAGACTCGCACAGGCAGAACAGGCGCTCACCCGAGGCGCTACAGGAGCTCACAGCCCCGCACCCGTTGCATGAGCCTCGACACGTCATGACCCGGAGCAGCTTCCAAAACTGACGATCATCGTTGGCACCTGGGTCTCCCATCACCACGGAGATCTACACGTCGAAGTCGACGCCTCTCACCCCGCCGCTTGACCGTGAGGCCAAGCGGCGTCTGGCCGTTATACGCCCGCCGGAAGAGGTCACCGGGAACGGCACCGTGTCCTGCAGGTGCTTCGGGATCAGCCGGCAGGCCTACTACGCCTGGTATCGAGGGCGTCGAGGGCCTGCGCACACGCCCCAATGCGCCCACGGCGAGGGCCCCGGACCCGGATCTTCTTCAGCACCGGGACGAACTGCGGGCTGTCGGCTGCCTGCCCAGCGGTCAGGACGAACGCCGGCGGGCGGCACTTGCGGTCGGCGGCGAGGTGGACCTTGCCGGTCTGCCCGCCCCGCGAGCGTCCGAGGAGGGCGGCCTTCAGCCGGAGTTTTTGCTGGCACCGGATGCGCCGCCGCTCTTCCCGCTCGGGATCCACTTCGGCATCCAGTCCGTTCTGTCCTTCAGGGTCGTCCCCTTTGACCTGTTCTTTTTCTCCTCAGCGGCTGCCTCCTCCAGAGCGGCGAGCACGTCCTGGCCCAGGTGCATCCCGGCAGCGTCGTGGTGAGCGCGCGCGGTGGTGGAGTCGACGCTGACCAAGGACAAGTCCACCTCGCCCCGCTTCGCGGCTTCCGCGACCAGGCCCTCCAGTAGAGCCTCGAAGACACCCGCGTCACGCCACTGCCGGAAGCGGTTCGAAACGGTCGACCAGGCACCGAACTCCCGCGGTATCTCACGCAACTGCCCGCCGACCCTGAACCTCCAGACCACACCCTCGAACTGCTGCCGCAGCCCTCGGGGTACGGCCCGTACTGACCGATCGGCAAGTACGGCTCAACGAACTCCCATTCGTTGTCACTCAGTTGCGCCTCGTCATACAAGTCGGTCTACCAGTCTGTCCTGTGATAGCGAATCTCGTTCGGTTGCCACTGAACTTTGACCACCGGTACTCATCAGCCCCCTTGGAATCGATCATCTAGGCTGACGCGGTGACTGATGAGCAGGAGCGGGTGCAGCCGTCGGGAGTGTGGGCCACGGCGGTCGGGGTGGCCAGGGTGCGGGCGCTGGAGACCGAGCGGGAGAACGCGCTGTTCCGCGACCCACTGGCACAGGCCTTCGCCACCGCCGGTGGCCTATGGCCCTCCTCGCCGCCGCTGCCCGATGACGAGGCCGCGCGCCGCCGTCGACTGGCCGTGTCGTTCTCCATCGTCATCAGGACGAAGTTCCTCGACGACCTGTTGCAGCAGGCCTCCGCGTCCGGGGTCCGGCAGGTCGTGCTGCTCGGAGCCGGCATGGACAGCCGGGCCTTCCGGATGGACTGGCCCGAGGGCACCCGGCTGTTCGAGGTCGACACCGCCGCGCCACTGGACTTCAAGGCTTCGGTGCTGCGCCAGGAGCGGGCCGTCGCACGCTGCGAGCGGATCACCGTCGCGGTGGATCTGCGTGAGGACTGGCCAGGCGCGCTGGCCGCCGCAGGGCACGACCCGACCGTGCCGACCGCGTGGATCGCCGAAGGACTGCTGATCTATCTGCCCGAGGACGCGGTGGAACTGCTGCTGGCCCGGATCAGCGCGCAGTCGGCGGCAGGCAGCCGGATGGGGCTGACATTGGGCTCGCGCGGCGTGATTGAGCGCTTCGGCGCGGACGCCGTGCCGGGATCGGCGGCGTCCATGTGGGTCTCGGAGATGCCCGACGACCCGGTGGGCTGGCTGGCCGGGCACGGCTGGGAGGCCGACAGCCACACCCTGCGCGAGCGCGCTGCCGCCTACGGCCGCCCGATCAGCACCCCGCCGCAGCGCGAGGAGCGGCCCGGCGGACTGATCTCGGCGGTCCGCTGGTAAACACCTCCAGGCGGACCACCTTCAGTGGCAATCGGTCAAGGTCACTGTCACAGGACCCAGTCCAGCCCCACCGAGAGGGGCGAATCCCACAGATTGATCACGACTCGATACGCGCCCTAGCACGTCATTGGGCTTGTCAAGGACGTCAGTGCCCTGCGGGACCGTGACCCGCACCCACAGCTCTCCGTGAACCTCTGCCGGCGGCACCTTCAGGCTTGGCAGGGTCGTCCGTGCGCAGTCCGAGGCGAACCGACGTTGGCAGATGCCGGCAACTCAGGGGCAGTTGCATGCTGCGGCCGGGCTCGTCGGGGAAGGTCAGCTTGCCGACTTGGCGGGGCCGAGCCCGAACGCGGAGCGGTTCTCGTTGATGAACTCCTCGACCGTAACCAGCGGCTGGCCGGTGATGTTCGGGGCCGCGTCGCTGACGCCTGCCAGCAGCCCCTCCTGCTGGTCGATGATCATCGCCTCGAAGTGCTTGAGCTTGGCGGTGTCGTTCAGAAGACCGATCGACTCAAGGAACGTGCTTACGGTGATCTGCTCAAAGGGAAGGTCCTTGCCCAGCACCCGGCACACCTCGGCCGCGAGCTCCTGGTGGCTGTACTCCACCGGGCCGGTGAGCCTGTAGGTCTGGCCGGCGTGCTTCTCGGGCGAGGCGAAGATCTTGGCGGCGGTCAGTGCGACGTCACGGCCGGCGATCGGAGCGACGCGGCTGTCCCTGTTGAAGGGCATCGCGTAGCGGCCATTGCGGATGAACCCGGAGATGTAGAGGAGCCGCTGCGCGAAAACCGTGGGCCTCAGGTGAGTGGTCGGGACGCCGGACCAGTCGAAGACCTGCTCGGCCAGCCAGTGGTTCTGGGTGGTCTTGCTGCGCGCGACGGGACGCGACTGAAAATGCGACATGTTCACGATGAGCTCGAGCTTCTGCTCCTTCGCTGCCTGCGCGAACATGACGGCCGCCTCCACCAGGCCGTCCGCTACCGGGCAGTTGAAGTAGGCACGCTGGACCCCGTCCAGGGCCGCTCGCACGTCGCGGAGGTTGAGAAGGTCACCGAAGACGACCTCGGCACCCGCCTCGCGCAGTTCCGTGCCCGTGCGTCGTCCTTGCGGACCAGGGCGCGGAACACCGCCGCGTAGTCGACCTCCGGTTCCGACATGACTTTCTTGCCTTGCCTTGCCGCTGCCGCTGTCTGTCTTCCCACGATACGAGCGGAGTGTCACAGCTCGCGCGCCGGCGGGCGGACATCAGCAGCTCGCTTCAGCTGAGTCGCGCGGGTGGCCCGCGGTCCTTCAATCCCAGGCAGGACCGCAATCCAGCCGTGCCTCTTGCGCTCCCGATCCGAGGGGAGACGGCGGGGATTCACGGGAAACGGCAGCGCCGAGCGCACTCCGGCCCAGGCCAGCGCCTTGGCAAGTCAGCCCTCCATCTTGCATACCGCGTCTTCCGGGCTGGTGCACCGCCGATCAGGAGTAGCAGCCCTGGCTGAAGGCTGTACTCCTCGGGCCCGACGGTGAAGTCGTCCGGACAATCACGGCGCAGCTCCTCATACCGCACCACGAACACGTCGATGGCTTCATGAATTGTGCAGCTCAATGTCTCGCGGATCACCCTGATCGCAAACAGGATCCGATGATCGAGGATGTGGCGGTCCACGGGCATCGACGATGCTCCGACCGACCCCGTCGATGGACCCGACGTCCGGCGCCTTGGCGCGTGCCCCGCTGGCTCCGACGACAACCGGGGCCGCCCACCATGGACAGCCCCGAACGTCTTGGCACCGGTGCAGCTTCGCACTCGGACGTTACTGCGGTCGCGCCGCGGCCCGGACCTGGCGGACGACTTCCTGCACGCCCCCGTTCCAAGGGGTGCCGTGTCCCGGGAGGACCCATTTCGCCTGCAGCTCGCCGAGCCGGTCGAGCGACTCGAGTGCCTGGTCCCGATCATCGGTGAACGGTGCCGGCTGGGGACCGTGCTGTCCGGTCAGCACGTGCCGGGTCGTGAGGCCGTCGCCGACGAACACCGCGTCGACCGCGGGCACATGGACGGCGATGCTGCCGGGTGAGTGTCCGGGCATCCCCAGGATGCGGGGCGCGCCCGGCAGGTCGAGCACGTCGCCGTCGGCCACCTCCGACACCTCGGTCAGATACGTCGTGCGCAGGCCGCCCTTGCGGCTGGCGTACCAGAGAAAACCGGCCGTGGCGCCGATTTTCGCCTGGCCCCAGGTGTTCTTGACCTTCACCTCACCCCGTGCGCGCGCGGCATCGGCGCTGTGGACGAAGACCGGTACCCCGTACTCGCGACGGAGCCGTTCCGCGAAGCCGAGGTGGTCGGTGTCGCCATGGGTGAGCACGAGGCCGCGGATGTCGGCCGGGGTCCGGCCCAGGGCGGCGAGCTCGGCGGTCAGCTCGCCCCAGTGGCCGGCCATTCCGGCGTCCACGACCGTCACGCCGTCGTCGGTGACGACCAGGTAGACCGCCACGATGTCGTTGCCTATGCGATACAGCTGCTGATCGAGCTTCATGAACCTTCTCCTCGCCGAACCGGGAACGATGGCTACGATACATAGCCATCATGGCTATGGCCAATAGCTATGATGAAGACGACACCGCACCCGCCGGAAGGAGAAGGCATGCCGACGCCCGAACGCACCTCGCTCGAAGCCATCGTCGGAGCAGCCCGCGACATCCTGGAGTCGCAAGGGCTCGCGCAGCTGACGATGCAGGCCGTCGCCGACCGGGTCGGCGTTCGCGCCCCCTCGCTCTACAAACGCGTCCGCAACCGCGACGCGCTTGTCCTGCTCGTCACCGAGGAGACCCTCCTCGACCTGGAGAAACACCTCGACGCTGTACCGCCGGCCGCCGACCCCCGCAAGACTCTGGCCGACCTGCTTCGGGCCTTCCGCGCGTTCGCCCACGCCCGCCCGGCCGCCTACCACCTCATCTTCGCCGGCGCCCCGGGGCCGACCAGGCCCGATCCCGCCCGCCTGGCGCGCGCGGCGGCCCCCGTCCTGCAGATCGCCGCAGAACTGGCCGGCCCCGCCCAAGCCCTGGAAGCGGCCCGCACGATCACCGCCTGGGCGTACGGCTTCATCAGCATGGAGCTGGCCGACGCCTTCAACCTCGGCGGCGATGTCGACCGCGCCTACGAGTACGGACTGACCCACTTGGCGGCCGCCCTCACCGAAGGGGCCTGATGCCGACCGCTCGACCCTACTTCCCCCGGTCCGGGCCCTACGAGGTCTGCTGATCTTCCTTCACGACTCCGGAAGCGGACTCGGCCGGCTGCCGGCGGACCGCCGGGGCTCTCGACTCAGCGGTGCGTCACGGTTCTGCCCTCGCTGTACAGGCGTACCGCCACTTCAGCGGACTTGCGGGCGCCATTCGAAGAGGAGGATGGTCGCGTCGTCCCGCAGCTGGTTGCGCCGGCGGTCGAGGATGGCGTCGATGAGCAGTCGCAGCACCTCGGCCGGGCGCTGGCCGGCCGCGGAGGAGCGGATGATGAAGTCCGTGAACCGGTCGAGGCCGAACTCCACTCCGTTCGCGTCACGCGCCTCCACGACACCGTCCGTGTAGAGCAGGACCTGATCACCCCGCCTCAGCGTCGTCTCGTGAACTTCCCGTGCGCCCGGAGCGAACGGTCCGGCCAGGCCGAACGGGGGCTGCGGAGGACTGTCGAGCACGCCGTGGACCACCTGCTCGGCCCGGATCAGGAGCGGCGGCGGGTGCCCGCAGTTGACCCAGTGCAGCACCCCGGTCTCCGCGTCGAGCCGGCACAGCACGCCGGTGCAGAAATGGTCCGGTCGCCATCGGGCGAGCGACTGGTCGACGCACCTGACGATGTCCGTCAGGTCACCACCACCGCGCCGAGAGGTGCGCGCCGCCGCCATGACCACCGATGTGGCCAGTCCGGCGGCCAGATCGTGCCCCATGGAGTCGAGGATCATGGTGTGGAGGATGTTCTTGACGACCGAGTGATCGAAGGCGTCGCCGGCGATCTTGTACGCCGGTTCCAGGACCGCTGTTGAGACACATCTGCGACTGCCGACGGTGTGCGGTGGCAGGAAGGCCCGCAGCATCTCTGCCGGAAGTCGCATGGTCGTGGTGCGGGTGCGGGCGGCGAGCCAGTCGCTGTAGGTGCGCTTGGAGGTGACCAGCATGGCGAACAGATGGGCCAGCATCCGGCTGCGGCGCATCCGCACCCCATCGAGGGCGGCCGTCCGCAGCGCCAGTACACCGAGCCGCTCCGCACCGTCGACCAGAGGCATCCAGACGATCACGCCGCCGTCGGACTCGACCACTCGCGGGGAAACAGTGCGGTACGCCCAGCCCGCCGAGGAGCAGTCCACCGGCAGTGGTTCCAATGCCTCGTCGAGGGATATCAGCAGCTGTTGTTGCAGGTCGACGAGGTAGATCAGGGCGGAGTCCAGGCCGAGAGCTGTAGCGCACCGGTTCGCCAGGGCGGGCAGTTCGAACGGCAGAGCCGTCTGCGCCTCGATGATCAGCTCTTCCAGTCGACTCTCGTCGACGGCGGCGTCGGGGCCGGCGGACGCATGCGGTGGGTCCGACACGAGGATCACCTCTTCCGCGCCCAGTCTCACACCGAAACCCACCTCTCTCACGTCAAGCGTGATCGGAGCGGGGCGGCCGTGACGGGGGGCGCTTCGGTGCTCTACGTGGGGTGATGGGCGATCGGGTTCTACGAGAGGCAGGGGCGAGCCAGGGTAGTGGGGTGCCGATCACGGCTCGGCGCAGCATCCGCTCGCTGCCAAAATCGAACGTAGGGTCTATGTGGCGCAAGATCTCGGATGCCTTTGGCCTGGTCTGCTCCACCTCGAGCAGCCAGCGCCCGTGCCCGCACCCTCTCCGCAGGCGCCCGCACGCACGGGCAGATCCGGATTGCGCTTTGCGGGATGAGGTCGGTCAGCGCACCAGTTCGGCGGCCAAGACATCCATCAGGAGACCGTCGTGCCAGGTGCCGTCCGGGCCGCGCTCGTACTGTCGCATGATGCCGACCGGCTGGAAACCGACCTTCGTATAGCAGCGAATCGCAGGGGTGTTGTCGGCCGCAGGGTCGATGACCAGACGGTGGAACCCGTGGTCGTCGACGAGGTGGCAGGCGAGTGTGCGAACCGCGTCGGTGCCCAGACCGCGCCCATGCACCGCGGGATCGAGAATGATGTCGATACCTGCGTGGCGGTAGTCGGGATCCTCCTCGGAGTACCACTGGATCAAGCCGACCGTCTGCTGCTGGTAGAGGATGGTCAGAATGTCGACGCCGGGGTCGGCGAGATCGGCTGCGATGTCCGCTTCGAGGTCGTCTTCGACCCTCCACCGTGCGCGCACCTCGGGCGTGGCCCGAATGGCGGCCAAAGCGGGAATGTCCCCTGTGACGGTGGGGCGGAGGACGACGAAGGCGCCATGCAGCACGGTCATGGCCAGGAACACTAATCCACCAGGACGCCGGACGCAGGTCCCCGGCATTCTCGCCGTCAGGGACATCGATCACGGGTCAGAGACCCGGGACGGGACCCGCGCCGGATCGGAACTCCGGTCGGTCGGCCGGAGTTCCGATGCCGGGATGCCGTCAGATCACCGAGAGGCTGATCAGCCGGGCGTCGTTCTTCCCGCTCGCGTCGGTTGCCAGTGCCACGTAGCGCGCGGTGGCGTCCGTGGCGAGTTGTCGCGTCCGGCCGTGACCGGTGAGCCGTCCGGCCGGTGTGTAGCTGATGCCGTCGCTGCTGAGCTCCGCTGTCAGTGCGGGGAGCCGACCCCCCGTCCACTCCGTGCGGATACTGCGGATCGGGAGTTGGGCCCCGAGGTCGACGACCATGCGGCCATCGGATCCGGGAACCCATGCCGTCTCCGTATCACCGTCGACGGCGGCTGAGGGGTCCGACATTCCCGGCGGCAAGGGGTTGGTCGGGAAGACCGTACGGCCGAGAGCGAGGTCGCTCAGGGGGTAGGCGTCGGCGCGGCGCAGGGAGACGGTGGTGGTACGACCCGCGCGGACCACCGCCACTTCGTTGTCGCCCTGCCCGGCCACCTGGATACGACACGACGGGCCGGTGAGCCTGAGCGTGGCGCCGTCGACGACCTCCGCCACCAGGCCCACGGGCAATGAGCCGCCGGAGAGCGGTCGAAGCGTCAGCCGCGGCGGCAACAGGACGGCCGTAGCCGTATCCAGGGCCGCCTCGTAGGCACTGCCTTGCGCAGTCACTGTTTGGCGACCCTCGAAGAGCACGACGTGGGATCGGTCCTGCGGAAGGTCGACGCGCGTGGTGATCTTGCGGTCCGACAGGTTGAACAGGCTGAGATGGTCTTCCGTGAGAGCCACACGGACGGCGTCGTCCTGGGACTGCGGGACGGCGCCTTGGGCAAGTCTCCGCAGGGTGTCGGCGGAAGCGTTCGGGAGTCCCTCGACCAGGAGGGGAGCGGCCGGTCCATCGGACAGGACGACGGTGTCGTCGTAGACGGCGAGTTGCTGCGTTGCGCCGCGCACGATGACGCCGGCGCGGCCGTCGATGTCGAGCCACCCGCCCCGGCTGGCGACATCGGGTACGGGCCAGGAGACGAGATCCGACCACTGCTGCCCGTCGGCCGATCCCTGCACCGTGTAGGCGCGTCCGGCCGCAGCCTCCCAACGCAGGGTGACACGGTCCACGCCCTGCGTGGCGCCGAGGTCGACGGCGAGCCAGCTGTCCGCGCGGGGCCGGTCGCCACGTGAGACCGCCCATCGGGTCGTGGCGTTCCCGTCCACGGCCAGCGCCGGCTCTTTGCCCGAGTCGAAGGAGGAGGCGGTGGCCGTCCCACCCTGGGCGAGGTCGGCGCCGCCCGCCCCGCCGCGCGCCTCGAAGGCGTACAGCGAATAGCCGTAGGTCGGGTCGGGCCTGACGCCGAGCATGCGCAGATGCCGCACCTCGGTGCGCGCGAACGTCAGCTCGTCCACACGTGGCGTGGTGGCCGACGGACGGGCGTCCTGTGCGGTGACGGTGGCGGTGCCCTCGGCGAAGCGGTAGGTGCGCGAGCCGGTCAGGCCCGCTATGCCCGGCATGGTGAGGTTGTGCACCTCGAGATGCCCCTCGCCTGCGCCGATACCAGTGGTTGCGTAGACGACAGCGCCCGAGGGCAGGGTGGTGAGACCTGCGTACCCCGAACCGAGCCGCAGCACGGTGGCGCTGCCGTGGAACCCGTCGCGGAGCCTCGTATAGGTCCGCACCTGGCGGCTCGTCACCTGCGCGGTGACCGTCGGCAGGAACATCGGGGTCGATCCGCTGAGCCGGAACAGCCAGTCGTCGTGGGCCGGTTGCCACGCGAACTTCACGAATCCCGGTTTGGTGACGGCCCCGGCCCAAGCGGCGGTCGATTGGTGTGACACCAGACCCGGTCCGGTACCGAAGTCGGTGACTCCCGAGGCCTGCCGGAACAGTTCGTCCTGAGACAGAGGCCGGACCGTGCGGTGCTGTCCCGCCGCCCACAGGTGCAGCAGATAGCTGATGGCCAGCTCGGCGCGTGCTTCCGGCTCGTACTTCGGCTCGCCCGAGAATTTGGCCAGCCGGTACTCCGGCGGGTACTTCTGATAGGCCTCCAACCGTTCCGCCAGGGCCACCTCGGCCCGCGCTGCCGCTCGGTCGCCACCCACCTGAGCGAGGAACGCCAGCGGGATGACGTCTCGGCCGTAGAGGTGCTCGCGGTCGTTGACCATGGGCATCAGCGGCTCGCCCGCGTCACTCATCACTCCCAGGAGTGTGCGCCACAGCGGGTCGGCGTTCGGCTGGTTGGTGAGCACCTGCGGCAAGGGGCGCCCCGCGGTGATGAAATGCGCGGCGTTACGGCCCGATGTACGCCACAGTTCTTCCTGGTAGTGCGGCCCGAAGGAGCCGTGGTTCTCGACGATGAAGGTGTCGTACAGGTTTCGGGCCGTGTTGGCGGACACGGATCTGCCGTCGACGCGGGCCGGGTTCGCGAGGTCCGCCTGAGGCAGGCCGGCCTCGTTGCGCGACCAGGTGCCGAACGCGGCTTCCCAGTCCGCGTGCCGCGGATCGTCGGCCGCCCAGGCCAAACCGGGTGCAAGGGACTGGGCGTAGACACCCATCTCCTCGAGCTTGGTGTCGCCCTGATAGCCGCCGGTCAGACCGTTGGGAGTCCAACTGCCGGAGTTCGGGTCATTGCCCGTCCCCAACTTCGTCGTGTAAGCGGCCTGTTCACGAGCAATGGTGTCGACGTTGGCACGGGTCGCCTCGTCGAGGTCGGTCCACAACAGGCGGGCAGCCAGTACGAAGTACAACTGGAAGGTGGTGTCGAAGAACAGCGTGCGGCCCCACTGCGTGCCACCGGTAAGCCGGTTGGACGCGGCGAAGTGCTGGATCGTGGCTATGGTTCGGGTCCTCAGCGTCTGCTCGTCCACTCCGGCGCGATCACCGTCGTAGGAACCGTGGGTGAGCAGGACGGCGTTCCCGAGTACGACCGCGAAACCGAAGTCCTTGTCCGTGTAGTAGCCGCGGGCTTGGTCCCATTGCGTTTCGGACCAGTGCGTGTGGTTCAGCAGAACGCGGTAGTAGGTCTCCGCCACCTCGTCGGGCACCGCGCTCGACTGCTCCTCGGCGAGGGCGTTGCCGGTGCCGAGGGTGACGGGGACGGTCGCGAGGGCGGCGGAGGCGCCGACGAGTTGGATGAAACGACGGCGGTCGATCTGCAGGGGTCCGTGTGGCACTCTCGACGCCTTTCTGCCCGGGTAAGACAACGTTGTCAGGGGACGGCGGCAATTCTTCGTCCGTATTTGTCGACGCGTCAAGGGGTGTGACGGGGGTGATCACGAGGCACTGCCAGGACGTCGGGCCGAAGCACTCGCGCCCCGTGCGGCCTGCGGTGGGGGAGTGAAAGGCCCGGAGACGGGTCGGACGACCCGAGGCGATCATCGTCGTGTCGACTGCTTCGGGGCCACCCGGATCGATCTCCCGGACGGTGGACTGAGGGTGTGCGTCGGGTCCGGTGATCTCGAGGTGGCAGCCTGGGTGCGAGGGCCGTGCCCGGATCCATG
The DNA here is from genome assembly GCF_001507435.1 of Streptomyces sp. NRRL F-5122. Classification (GTDB taxonomy): domain Bacteria; phylum Actinomycetota; class Actinomycetes; order Streptomycetales; family Streptomycetaceae; genus Streptomyces; species Streptomyces lannensis. The sequence goes on along the minus strand of NZ_LMWH01000278.1, from coordinate 23,815 downwards.
CCGACCGGCAATTGGGGCTGACGGCATGGGCAAGGTCCGGTTCGGTGATCCGGCTTCCGTTCTGTCGAGCGTCGATGGGCAGCCAACCGAGCCGCTGAGTAAGGAAGTTCAAGCCGCCGCTGCGAGATGGCGGCGATCGCCTCGGGAGTCACTGCCAATGCGGCACGATGAGCGTGGCCTTGCCGTCAAGTGCACTCCAACTCCTAGGCTGAGGCTTACAACCCGCCCTCATCTGAGACGGAGCACCGATATGCGCTATCGAGTCCTCGGCAAGACCGGTATCGAGGTCAGCACCCACTGCCTTGGCACGATGATGTTCGGTGCCGTCGGCAACCCCGACCACGAGGACAGCGCACGCATCATCCACACAGCGCTCGACGCCGGTATCAACTTCGTGGACACCGCCGACATGTACTCGGCCGGCGAATGCGAGGAGATCGTCGGCAAGGCGCTCAAGGGCAGACGTGACGACGTCGTGCTCGCCACGAAGGTGCACTTTCCGCTGGGGGAGGGGCGCAATCGCAGCGGCAATTCACGCAGCTGGATCCTCAAGGCCGTCGAGGACAGCCTGCGGCGGCTGGACACGGACTGGATCGACCTCTACCAGGTGCATCGTCCTGACCACACCACCGACATCGAGGAAACGCTGTCCGTCCTCAGCGACCTGGTGCGGGCAGGCAAGATCCGGACGTTCGGCTGCTCCACGTTCCCAGCCGAGGACCTCGTCGAGGCTCACCACGTCGCGGAGCGGCGCGGACTGATGCGGCTGCGCACGGAGCAGCCGCCGTACTCGATTCTTGCGCGCGGGATCGAACGGTCGGTGCTGCCCACCGCGCAGCGCCTGGGCATGGGAGTGCTGACCTGGTCACCACTCGCCTCGGGATTTCTGTCCGGCGCCTACCGTGAGGGCTGGCCCGTCGACCTCAGCACCGGCCGGGCCAAGCTCACTCCGCACCGATTCGACCCCGCCATCCCTGGCAACGCCGCGAAGCTCGCGGCCGTCGAGCGGCTTGTCGCTCTTGCCGAGGAGGTGGGCTGCACGCTGCCGGAACTGGCTGTTGCCTTCCCGTTGGTGCACCCGGCCGTCACATCGGTGATCACCGGTCCGCGCACGATGGAGCAGCTCACCTCTCTTCTCAAGGGAGCCGATCTGCTGCTTGACGACGAGGTGCTCGACCGCATCGACGAGATCGTGGCGCCCGGCACGGATCTCTATCAGGCCGACGGCGCGTGGAAGCCGCCGTCGCTGACGGAACGCACTTGGCGCAGGCGCCCGGCCGGGGAGCGGAAGGCCGCCGACTGAGCTTCTCGTTCGAGGGACCGGGTATCACGGGCATGGCGACGGTGTAAGGCGGTCGTGTGTCTGGGTCGGCCGAACCACCCGCGTCGGCCGGACCATGCCACCCGCAGGGAGGGCGTTGTCCGCGCTCCCCGTGCCTGACGGTGGCCCGGCATAAGGGTATTCGGGCCACCGGGCAGGTCTACGTGTCGCGCAACCATCCGCCCGTGCACGCACCTCCGAAGGGCCGCGGCAGTCATTCTCTCCCGCAGTGCGCTTTGTACGACGTTACGGCATCCTCTGTCGCAAGTGGTCCTTTCAACCCGCCCAGGCCGAGGACCCGGAACGTGAAAAGCTCGAAGGGCCTCGTGTGCCCCTGGGCCGCGGCCCGTCCACGGGTTCGATATTCTCCGTGATGCCAGCGACTTCCATTGATCAATGAAATGGGTGAGCTCCGGGAGGGCCAAGATGGTGTTCGACGGGTTGCCGCGAGGATCAGTGCCCAGGCTGGAACGCCCGGAACCGCTGCGTGAGCGCGTGTACGAGGCGCTGTTGGAGCTGATCAGCTCAGGTTCACTGCAGCCTGGCCGGCACTTGGTGGAGGGCGAGCTCGCGGGTCTCCTCGGGGTGTCCCGGCAGCCCGTCCGCGAGGCGCTGCAGCGGCTGAACACCGAGGGGTGGGTGGACCTTCGCCCCGCCCAGGGCGCCTTCGTCCACGAGCCGACCGGTGATGAGACCGACCAACTCTTCGTCGTCCGTGCCCTGCTGGAGACCGAGGCGGCGCGACTGGCCGCGGTGGGCCCTTGTGACGAAGGGCTGGAACGACTGGACGAGTTGTGCGCGACGGGTGAGGCGGCGGTCGCCGCCCGGGATGTGGACGCGGTGGTGATCGCGAACGCCACCTTCCATGCCTGCGTCATGGAACTCGCCGGGAACGCGGTGCTCGCGGAACTGGCGGCTCATGTCGAGCGAAGGGTCCGCCGGTACTACACGCCCATCGCACGCCAGGCGTGGGTGGAACACCGTGAACTGATCGCGGCCATCGCCGACCGCGACGACGCACGCGCGCAGCTGGTGATGCACGCTCACACGGCGAACGCCAGGACGCGCTTTCCGGCGATGCCGATTAGTTGACGTAGCTTTCGGTAAGCGCCCCCCCCGAAGGCCGAAGGCGCGATGCCAGGACGTGGCGGCTCACGGCCACCGCATGATCCCCGGGGGCACAGCCCCCGGCGACCAAGCGGTGGCCGTTGCGTTCCCTGCCGGCTGGACTCCGGCTACGACCTGCTGGGTCGGAGCCTCAGAAGGTCAGGCTCCAGCGCTGGAGATGGCCCGGGTCCCAGGAGCTGTAGATGCCCGGGGTGCCGTCGGTGACGCGCAGCTTCCAGGTTCCGACCTTCGTGACCGCCGAGGCGTCGACCGTGTAGGTCTCGTGCAGCTCGGGCACGGGCTGCCAGCCCGGTCCCCAGGGCTTGACGGGAATGACGGTGCCGTCTGGGCCGATCAGGTCGATGATCATGAAGTTGCTGAACTGGTGGTCGAGGTCGACCGCGACCTTGAGGTCACTCGGGGCATTGCCCGGCTTCCCCTGGACGATGAGTGGGGACTCGGCCTTGCTCTCAAAGGGGATCAGATATGTGCTGGGGTTGACGAAGAAGTGTCCACCGGACTTGAGAGAGGTCCAGGTGAACGCGAGCTTCCGAGTGTCTCCGGCCGCATCTCGGATGACGATGACGGTTTTGTAGTCCCCGGCCTTCTTGGGCGTACCGGTGATCAGGCCGGTGGTGTGGTTGATCGACAGGCCCTTGGGCAGCTTCTTGGCGGAGTAGGTCAGCGGCCCCGGCCGGGTGCTGGAGGCGCTGAACTGGCGACTGACCGGCTGGCCGACAGCCACCGGCTCGGTCGGCGGCGGCTCCACGGCGATGTGATTGACGAAACGGTTTCCGACGTTGACGGCCGCCCATGCGTTGGCAACGGCCTCGTAGGCGCTGCTTTGCGAGCCGTAGAGGTCGGCGGCGGCCTGGAGCGTCGCGGTCCGGGCGCCCGCGTAGTCGGTGGTGCTGGTCATGTAGACGGTGAGGGCGCGGTACACCACGTCGGCGGCGCCGGTCCGTCCGATGCCCGCCACCGGCAGCTTGTCGTATGTGGGGCTGTCGTAGTTCACGCCGTTGATGGTCTTCTGCCCGCTGCCCTCGGCAAGCAGGTAGAAGAAGTGGTCGCCCACTCCGGCCACCATGTGTGGTTCTTGCGACTTCGCCTGCGGCGTCCAGTAGTCGAGCGGTGCGTAGCCGACGGAGCTGATGCCGGCCTTCGAGGGGCGGTCCATGTAGCGGATGGGCTTGCCGTCGCCGTGCAGGTTGTCGAGCTCGGCCATCGTGTAGTCCGGCACGTCGTTCGGGTTGTCGGCGTAGAACTCGACCGCGGCGGCCATCATGTCGCTGATCGCCTCGTTGAGGCCCGGTGATTCACCGAAGTCGCCCAGCCCGGCGGTGGAGGAGGTTACGCCGTGCGTCATCTCGTGGGCGGCGATGTCCAGGGACGTCACCGGATGCTGTCCGTCCGCGCCGTCGCCGTAGCTCATGCAGAAGCAGCCGTCCTGCCAGTTGGCGTTGGCGAGGGGGACCCCTTGCTGCGATTCGTAGTGGACTCGGGAGGAGCTGCCGCGCCCGTCGTCGGCTATGCCGTTGCGGCCGAAGCGGTCGTTGTAGAAGTCCCACGTCGTTTGCGCGCCGTATGCCGCGTCCACCGCCGCGGTCTGGGGATTCGCCACTGTTCCGTCGCCCCAGACATCGTTGTCAGCAGTGAACAGAACCCCATTGGAGTTGACGCTCGAGTCGAGGGTCCGGTGACCGCCGTGCTGCGGGTCGATCAGGGCGTAGGTGCCGTCATCCTGGCGAGTGGAGCCGATCGTGACCTGTCCGCTGTAAAGGCTGTTGCCCTGCGCGGACTCCACGTGTTCGGCGTTCTCCAGGGTGGAACCGCTCGCGGCGTCGGTCACGACGTGACGTTCGCTGGGGGAACCGTCCTGCTGTACGCCGGTGACGACCGTCTCCCAGGCCAGCTTCGGCCTGCCGCCCATCATCCAGACGACCTGTCTCGGGGCCGCGTGTGAGCCCGCTCTGCGGGTGCCCTTCTCCGTTGCCTTGCTCAGGGCCGACTTCTTCGCCGTGGCGGCCGGCACCTTGGCCGTGGTCGTCGGCAGGGTCAGCTTCGCCGCGGTGGCGTAGGTGACGGTGTGGGTCCCGTGCTGCTGATGGACCACCAGGTCACCGCCGATCACGGGCAGTCCGGCGTAGGTTCGCTCGTAACGGGTGTGAACCGTCCCGTCGGCGTCCTGGATGACGTCCTTCGGGATCAGTTTCTCGTGAGGGCCGAGATTCAGTGAACGGGCGGTGTCCGGTGCCGCGTTGGCCGCCTGGTCGAGCAGCCGTCGACGCTGAGCGGGCGAAAGGTGAACAGTCCCGGCGTCAGGCCTGGTTGTCGCCTTGATCTGAGGGAGCGCTCCCACCGTCCGAGTGTTCCCCGGTGCATTGGAAGTGGCGGCGGCGCCGGCCGAGGCGGGCAGTGCCGAGAACGAGAGTGCTGCGGCCGTGATCACCACGGTCGCGGCCAGACGCCGTCGGGGTCGGTGCGAACCCTGTGGGGGCGCAGCCCTGTTGCTGGAGGAAATCAATCCCGGATCCTTCCGTTCGGCCGTCTGTCGATGTCGACGGCCGCCGATACAAGGAGGCTGGAGGCCACAGTGCCTCCGACTGCGGATTGCAGCGGGAGTGATCGTGACAGCAGGAACTGCCTCTGCAAGAGATTCGTATGGATCATGAACAGATCTTTACCTGGCAGATGTTGATCATTTTCGATCAGTTTCAGATGTCATGTCAGTCTTGCCTGGGGTCCCGCGCCTGCGGGGTCGACTCGAGCAGCCGATCCGCCGAGCTGCTCACGACATGACTCGAGGCGTGACGCGTAACTGCTGGTCAGGGGCAAGAAGTTCGTGTCGTGACCGGAGCCGTCAGTGTGTCGAGCCGTCCTCTGAACACCCCCCGCGTAGGCCCGGTGTTCGGATCGTCCAGTACGCGTGGGTAACCGGGAAGCGGAAGCAGCCGCCTCGTGTCCGCCTGGTAGTGCCTGACCGCGGGGGCCGGTTTCACACCTGCGCAACTGCGCGTTTTACCCCCCGGCTTTTCCTTGTCATGTTGCGCATGTGGCAGTGAAGATGCAGGGCGAGCCGCGGGCGCGCTGGTGCGCCGCTCAACTGACGCCCCACTACCGGGCCCGGGCTGCGCCGGGCCGTCGGAGGCACTTGTCCATGCCATCACACATACGTCATCGCCTTCGCCGTAGACCCGGCCACACCGGTCCGATCGCGTTGCTCGCTGCGACGGTCCTGCTGTCCCTCGGCATGACTTCGCCGGCACATGCGGGCCAGCCACCGATCGTGGGTGGTGAGGCCGCGGAACCGACGACGGACACTCCCGCGCTGGTGGACGGGTTGGCCGACTCGGTGGACGCGTCCGTGTCTGCCGCGACCGCGGCCCGTACGCATCTGGCGGGTCACAAGGACCGGTACCACATTTCCTCTCCCGACCGGGATCTGGTCGCGAACACCGTGACGGCGGACGCCGACGGCGCAGAAACGGTGCGTCTGGACCAGAAGTACCACGGTGTCCCGGTCCTGGGCGCCCAGTACGTGGTGCGCATGACCCACAAGAGCGGGAAGCGGACGGTCACCGGCACGTCCGGTTCCTACTTCACCGGCCTCGATGTCGACACCGACCAGGGGACCCTTCCCGCCAAGACCGCCGTGGACGACGCGGTACGGCACGTGCGGAGCGAGCTGGACAGGGGCGGCTACCGGCCCAGTCACGCCAAGAACGGCACGGCCGTCCTGTCGGGCGACGACCAAGGGCTGACGATCCTGCCCACAGGCAAGGGCGTCCTGGCCCGCCATGTCACCGTGAGCGGCTCCGACCCCGCCACCGGCACACCGCTGGTGCAGGAGGTGTACGTCGACGCGGTCACCGGTACGGCGCTGTTCGAGTCCGGCGGGTTGCCCACCTTTACCGCGCCAGGACAAGTGGCGGGCGTCCACCCGAGCGGCACGCCGGCGAAGCAGAGCAGGCCCGACCGATCCGCATCCGGCTCCGAGGCGGCGAGCATCACCGGTAGCGGCACCCTGCTCAACGGCTCCACTGTGCCGCTGTACCTCACGAAGGACGCCGCCACCGGTGCCTATCTGCTGCGTGACACCGCGCACATGGCCGACACCAAGGGCCACAACGTCATCCAGACCTGGGACGCCTCCAGCCTCTGGTACCAGGATGTCTCCGGCGTATGGCCGGACGGCGTCGTGCCCTTCGCCTCGCCCACCTCGAAGGTCGGACCGGAGCTGACCTCCGTCGGCGCGGTCGACGCGCACTGGGCGGCCGGGAAGGTGTACGAGTTCTACCGCGACACCTTCCACCGAGACAGCCTCGACGGCCACGGCATGGCGATCAACTCCCTGGTCGGCGTGACCGACTACGGCAGCCCGTTCGTCAACGCCTTCTGGGACCACACAAAGATGGTGTACGGCACGGGGGACGACGAATACCGCTCACTGGCCTCCGATCTCGACGTGGTGGGCCACGAGATGACCCACGGCGTGGTCGAGCACACCGCGAACCTCGTCTACTCGGGTCAGTCCGGCGCGATGAACGAGGCGCTGGCCGACTACTTCGGCAACGTCATCGACGTCACCGTCAACCACACCGCCATGAGCGATCCGGAGGCCGGACTGATCGGCGGCGACCTGTGCCGCACCCGGACGCCCGAGGAGTGCGCCTTCCGCGACCTCAACGACGGCGCCACGACGGCCCACTTCCTCGGCCTGCCTCTTGGCGCGGCCGGTGACAACGGCGGCGTGCACCTCAACTCCACCATCTTCAGCGGCGCGTTGTGGGACATCCGGGAGAGCCTCGGCGGCGCGCTGGCCGACAAGATCGTCTACCGGGCGTTGACCTCCTACATCACCCCGCTCGACGGCTTCGAGGAGGGCCGGGACGCGGTCGTCGCCGCGGCCAGGTCGCTCGGTGTGAAGGGCGCCAAGCTGACTGCCGTGAAGGGCGCCTTCGACGCGCACGGCATCGTCCCGGGCTGGGAGAAGGGTCTCGGCCTGGACAGCAATGTGCTGCTCGGCAGGCTCGGCACGCTGCCGCAGTACGTGGGCACCGGCAACGCGCCCGGCGCCGGGGGCGGTTGGTGGGCGGCGCCGAAGTCCAGCCCCGACGGGGTCGACCCGTACTCGGTGTGGGTGGGACGCATCGACGGCAAGGGCCGGCCGCACCAGGTCTCCCCGGACGACGGCCGCAGCCACATGAGCGCGGTCACCGACGGCAAGCACGTCGTCTGGGTGGCGGTCGGCAACGTCCCCGACGACCCGTGGTCCCACACGTACGACATCATGTCGGCGCCGGTGCAGGGTGGTAAGCCGAAGACGCTGTTCAGCGCCCCTTCCGAGGTCACGGGTGTGAGCATCGACGGCGGCACCGTGGCGTGGTCCTTCCGGGACCCGGCGAGCGGGCTGCAGCGGGTCTCCTACCTCAAGGACGGTGCCACCGTCCCGCAGCAGGTGCCAATGGCCCGTGACCACAACCAGGCTTCCCAACCGGCCCTGAAGAACGGGCGGATCGCGTACATCGAGGACGGCTTGTTCGACGGGACGTACGGGGTCCGGATCCAGATGTACAACATCGCCAACGGCACAACCACGGCCCTGGGGGCGCCCTCGCAGCCGGAGTGGATCAGTACCCCGGTCATGACCTCGTCGGATGTGTACTGGCTCATCGACACCGACTACACCGACCAGGACCAGACCACATTGCGCCGGGCCCACCTCGGCGGCCCTGACGGTGCGGTGGTCACGGATGTCATCCCGGAGAAGAGCGACCGTGCCACACCGGCCTACGGCCTCACCGCCACGGATTCCGCGGTCACGTTGACCGTCTACCCCTCATGGGGCCAGGTCTTCGACGACCCCAACGACTCCCTGGCCAAGCTGTACCAGTACACCCCGGACGGTGCCCCGCTCGGTCGTGTCTCCTGCAGCGTCGGCCAGCAGTCCAACGCGGTGGCCGGCACCGGCAGTCGTGTGCTGTGGATGGACACCACGACGACCGACACCGACCTGGTGACCCGGAACCACCCGGCGGGCAGCTGCGCCTGAGCACTGCGTGCGACAACCGGTCCCGCCTTGTGTGTGAACTGTCCACCAGCACACAAGGCGGGACCATCGCCCTTCCAGAGGGTATCGGCACCCACTTCCAGTAGTTGCGGTACGCCGAGTGCTGCTGGACGACGGTCACCGGCCGGGCTGTCCGCGGCCGGTTTTGCCGTCCCCTCACACGTGAATCGAGAGGACGCCGACGGCCGCCTGCCCCGCAGGACGCTGCTGCCTTGCTGAACTGGAAAAGAGCTCACCTCTGGTGTGGCTCTGTGTTCAGCCGAGCGGGCGCAGGCCGTCACCGCCGATCCGGTATTCCGGGACGCTGCCGGGGTCGTCGGCCAGGTCGGTGACGGCCTTGGCGACCTGCTCCGGAGTCAGGATCGGCTGCAGACCGGCGGCGAAGGTGTCCGGGTCGACGCCCTGCTGTGCGGCGTAGCCTGCGACGCCGACCGAGCCGAGGGCGGTAGCCGGGGTCAGTTGGGGAAGCAGGGTGATGAAGCGGATGTCGAGCTCGGCACGGCGGGATTCCTCGGCCGCGTAGCCACGTAGGTACTGGATGGCCGCTTTGGCGCTGGCGTAGCCGCCGCTGAGCGGCGATCCGACCAGTACGGCGCCGCTGGAGATGCTGACGACCACGCTGCCCGGCGCCAACGGCGCCAGCAGCGCGGCACGGGTCCAGGCGAAGACGTGCCGGGTGTCGGTGTGCCAGTTACGGCTGAATGTCTCCCACGTTTGTTCGTGAACGGGGGCCATGTGCGGGGCTGCCCCGGCGTTGAGGACGAGGAGGCGCGGGCCGTGTTCGCGGATCGTCTGTTCCGCGACGGTCTCGTCGGTGGCGTCCGCGGTGAGGGGTGTGAAGCCCTCGCCGAGTTCGTCACGTACGGCCAGCAGGTCCCGTTCGGTGCGGGCGATGCCGATGACGTGGGTGCCCGCGGCGACGAGCGCAGCGCTGATGGCGCGCCCGAAGCCGCGGCCGGCACCGGTGACGACGGCGGTCTGGCGGGGATCTGACATGGCGCGGAGGGGATCGGGCATCGGGCACTCCTGAGGTGGTGGTCGGTTTCGGTTGGATATGCAGACCAGCCACCGGAGAAGAAGTAGTCGCCCTGGCAAACACGCGGTATGTGATGTGGGTCATATCAGGGTCGATGGGTGTTCAATCCGGGACGGCAGTCCGAACCGTGCGACCAGACTTGCGTCATGGAAAGCCGTGACCTCGGCGATCGCCGGGCCGCGCAGGGTGAGGACCTGGACGCCGTAGGCCCTGCCGGCCGCGTACGAGGCGAAGCCGGGCTGTCCGTTGGCGCGCAGGGGGAGCAGCCGGACCGGCTTGCCGCGCAGGCGGGCGGTGAGCAGTGCGATGACGTGGTCGCGGCCGGCGAACCAGGCAGGATTCGGCGGCATCTGCCAGACCGCGTCCTCGGTGAGGAGGCGGGTGAGGGCGGGGATGTCGGCGCGTTCGAAGGCGTCGGCGTAACGGTCGAGCAGGTCGCGCTGCTCCTGTTCGGGTGGCTCGGTTATCTCGTCGATCGCCGGGGCCAGCCGCTCCAGACGGGCGCGGGCGCGCTTCAGCGTGCTGTGGACGGCGGCGGGGGTTACGCCGAGGACGTCGGCAGCCTCCTCGGCCGACCAGGCCAGTGCGTCGCGAAGGATCAGCACCGTTCGCTGCTGTGCGGGCAGATGTTGCAGGGCGGCGATGAGAGCCAGCCGTAGACCGGCCCGTCCGGAGACGATCGCCGCGGGATCGGCGCGCTCGTCGGGGATCGGCTCCAGCCAGGCGATCTCCGGATGCCGGGCGGTCGGCGCGATCGGGTCGGTGGCGGGGGCGCCCAGTCCGGCGGGGAGCACCCGGCGGCTGCCGTGCCGTAGTGCGTTGAGGCAGGCGTTGGTGGCGATCCGGTACAACCAGGTGCGCAGTGAGGCACGGCCTTCGAATTCGCCGTACGATCGCCAGGCCCGGAGGTAGGTCTCCTGCACCAGGTCCTCGGCGTCCTGCAACGACCCCAGCATCCGGTAGCAGTGGGTGAGGAGCTCACGCCTGAGTGGCGTGGTCAGGCGGATGAATTCGTCACGCTGTTCTTCGATCACGGTCACGCGATGTCCCTCCCTTTCTTGTACAGACCCGCCGGGCCGCCGGAATTCGTCGGACCGGGCCCGACCAATCGGGATGGGCCGCCGGTCGGTACTGGCATGAACAGAAAATGGGTGCTGGGGCTCGCGTCCGCGGCCTCGGTGATGGTGGCGCTCGACGCCACGGTCGTGACGACGGCACTGAGCCGGATCAGGCTGGATCTCGGCGCGTCGATGGAACAACTCGAGTGGACGGTGAACGCCTACAGCCTGAGCTTCGCCGTCCTGCTGATGACCGGGGCCGTGCTGGGCGACCGGTTCGGGCGTCGGAAGGTGTTCACCACCGGGCTGGCGCTGTTCACGGCGGCTTCGGCGGCGTGCGCGCTCGCGCCGGGAGTGGGCTGGCTGATCGCGGCACGGGCGGTGCAGGGTATCGGTGCGGCCCTGGTGATGCCGTTGGCGATGGCATTGCTCAGCGCCGCCTATCCGCCGCAGGAACGGCCGCGAGCGCTGGGGCTTTTCGCCGGGCTTACCGGGCTCGCGGTGGTGGCAGGTCCGGTGGTCGGCGGCGCGGTGACGCAGGGGCTCGCCTGGCAGTGGATCTTCTGGCTCAACCTCCCGATCGGTCTGACCGTCATCCCGCTGGTCCTGCGCCGGGTCCCGGAGAGCCGGGGCATCGCGGGTCGTGTGGACGCCGGCGGGCTGGTGCTGGTCACGAGCGCCGCGCTCGGGCTGGTGTGGGGTCTGGTCCGCTCGTCCGCCGCCGGGTGGGGCAGTGCCGAGGTGGTCGGGACGCTGATCGCGGGTGCGGCCTGTGCGGCCGCTTTCGTGGCCTGGCAGCGGGTCGCAGACCGGCCGATGGTGCCGCTGCGCCTGTTCCGGCTCCCCGGGTTCGCGGCGGGAAACGCCGCGGGGTTGTTCCTCTATGCCTCCCTCTACGGGTCCTTGTTCTTCGCCGCGCAGTTCTTCCAGATGGGGCGCGGTGACCGTCCGCTGGCCTCCGGGCTGCATCTACTGGCTTGGACCGCATCCGTGACGATAGTGGCACCCCTGGCCGGACGTCTGACGACCCGGATCGGCGCACGACCGCTCGCCTCACTCGGGCTCGCCCTGCAGGCGACCGGCATGGGATGGCTCGCCCTCGTCGCCACACCCGCCCTGCCGTACTGGGAACTGATCGCCCCGATGCTCATCGCGGGAGCCGGCGTCAGTATGGCCATGCCCGCCACCCAGACGGCCGTCCTCAACGCCGTCACCCCCGAACAACTCGGCAAGGCATCCGGCGTGTTCAACACAGGCCGGCAACTGGGCGGCGTCTTCGGAGTCGCAGTACTGGCCCTCGCGTTCAGCAGGACGGGCGACTACTCGGGCCGGGCCGCCTTCACCGACGGGTTCACCGCAGCGATGACGGCCAGCGGCGCGCTGTCGCTTGCGGGGGCGCTTGCGGCACTCGGGATCCCGGGGCGCCGCTCGGCTACGCCGTCTTCCACACCACCCGCCCCCGTACTGACGACGAACCGCTGACCTGCTCGGTCATGGCGGGCGGGCGGCGGCAATCATACGTCTGCCCGCCCGCAGTCCGTTGTCGACGGAGCCCGGTGGCCAGTACGTTCGTCTCGCCAACGGTTGAGGCGTCTGGGGGGCTGGTGCTGGACACGCTGGTGACGACGGCTGCGGTGGCTCTCTTCGCCACGATGCGCGTTCTGGGCGGCGGTACCGTCACACATCGCGCACAGGACCGCCAGTGGCTACGTGACCGGCAACTGATCGCTTATCGGGAGCTGTTCGGCCACTGTGCCAGGTTCACGATGGAACTCAGGCGAGCGCACACCGATGAACGCGGCTGGGACCACGACTGGGGTGAGTGGAGCGCGGCCCTGACGCGGGCGATGTCGTTGACGTTGGCGGCGGTCGTGATGATGTGCAGCGTGGTGCCCTTGCCGTCGCAGATCAGCTGGTGCTTGCTGCCTGTCTTCCGCCGGTCCACCGGCGACGTACCGGTCGCGGCTCCCCCTCTTTCGCGCGCGTGGGAGCCGTCCGCGCAGGCGCGGGTCGTTGGCGGTGCGCGCCCCGAAGGCGCGATGTCCTTCGGGGCGCGGGGCAGGGGTTTGCGGTTCAGGCGTTGTAGCCACCGTGGGCGTCCAGCACGGCGCCCGTGACGTACGACGCGGCGGGGCTCGCCAGAAAGGCGATCGCCGCGGCGATTTCTTCGGGGTGACCCATGCGTTGCAGAGACAGCGAGCTGACCAGGGCCTTGAGGGTCTCGGGGTCCGGCGCTTCCATGCCGCCCTCCATCAGTCCGGCCTCCACGACGTTGGCCGTGATGTTCCGGGGCCCGAGGTCCCGTGCGACCCCCATGGTGTACCTCTCGATCCCTGACTTGGTCGCCGAGTAGTCGGCAGCTCCCGGGACACCGACCCGGGAGCCCAGTCCGGAACTCACCGTGATGATGCGGCCGCCCGCGCGCAGCACTCGGGAGGCGGCCCGGATGACGGCGATCACGCCGAGGTAGTTGGTGGCGTGCATCCGGTCCAGTGCGGCGGTGTCGGTGTCCGGGTCGTCCACCGTGCCGGCCGCGGAGATCGCCGCGTTGTTGACGAGGATGTCCAGGCCGCCGAAGTGCGCGACCACGTCGTCGATCAGCGCCGGCGCCCCACTCATGTCCGCCTGGTCGGACTTGAAGGCGACGGCCTTCGCTCCCTTGCTGTGCACCTCGTCGACGACAGCCTGCGCCTGCTTCTCGGAGCTGACATAGGTGAAGGCGACGTCGGCGCCCTGCTCGGCCAGCAGTCGTACGGTCGCGGCTCCCAGTCCGCGCGACCCCCCGGTGACCAGGGCGACCTTGCCTGTGAGTGGCTTGCTCATTCTTTTTCACCTCGTTGATTGAATCTTCCCGACAGTCGGAACGTTAATTGTTACGACAGGCTATTGCAACCTTCTCTGTTACGACTGTGCTGTCGTAACATGGAGCGTTGCGGCCGAGAGGAGGGGTTCATGAGTGCCAACAGCAGGTTGACCATTGCCGCCCATGCGCTGGCCTGGATCGGTCTCTACCAGCGCCAGGGTCATGAGGTCGCCACCTCCGAGCAGATCGCGACCAGTGCGAACACCAACCCCGTGGTGATCAGGCGGCTGCTCGGCGAGCTGCGCAGGGCCGGGCTCGTGGAGTCCCGGCGGGGCGTGGGCGCGGGCTGGTCGCTGGCGCGCGAGCTGGGGTCGATGACCCTGCTCGACGTGTACGAGGCAGTGGAACCCGGCCCGCTGTTCGCGATGCACCGCACCACCCCGGACCAGGGATGCGTGGTGGGTTACGGTATCCAGCCGGCGATGCAGGGCATCTACGAGGGCATCGAGGAGACCCTGAGACATGAGCTGGCCCGCGTCACGCTCGAGAACGTACTCCGGGACGTACTCGCGGCACCTCGCTAGCCCTCCCCGTTACGCCCTGACATCACCAAGATCCCCCTCCATGCCCAGGCCAGTGAACAGCCCGGCAACCAGTCACACCGAAGACCGATGCAGTACTAGACCCCTCTAGGCCGTCCTCTAGGCCTTGACTGGTGCGGCCGACCTGGCGGCCTGCTCGATCTTCGCGCAGTAGGCTGCACGGGCTTCCTCGTCGATCTGCTTCTCGTGTTCGGCGCGCAACCCGGTCCGGCCGTCGAGGCCCTCGCGGAGGATATCGGCGTGCCCGGCATGCCGGACGGACTCGCCGAGGACATGGACCATGATGGCGAACAGGTTCGCGTCGGCATAAGGCTCCGGCCACCACGGCACGTGGCCGGGGGCGTCGAGGGGGAGCTCGTTGATCGTCGCGTCCGAGTGTTCCCACGTGCGCCGGTAGAACCCGATGATCTGATCGCGGGTCTCGTCCTCGGTCGCCCACAGATCGCTGCCGTTGGAGTCCTGCCACCGGGGCAGCGGTTCCGGGGAAGGGCGGTCGAAGACCTCGCCGAAGTATCTGGCCTCGAGGGTGGCCACGTGTTTGACCAGGCCGAGGAGGTTGGTCCCGGTCGCTGTCAAAGGTCGGCGGGCGTCGTATTCGGACAAGCCGTCGAGTTTCCAGAGCAGCGCCTTGCGGTCCCGCCGCAGTCTCCCGTGCAGGTTGTCTTTCGCGAATTCATCGATCATGCGGCATGAGCCTGCCATGGGCTGCTCGTGGTCTCAAGATCCCGTACGTGGTCCGCAGCGACTGGCAGAGCCGAGGCCTGACCATGGCCGCCGCCCTGACCTGCTACAAGAAGCTGCGGATCGAGCCGCTGCTGCCGAAGCGGGAGTGTAGGTTGCGCTACCCGGGCCGTAAGCCGCTGCCGGACCGGCAGGTGCTGTGCGGGTTCCTGTACGTGCTGCACACGGACATCCCGTGGGAGTACTTACCTCGGGAGCTCGGGTGCGGTTCGGGCATGATGTGCTGGCGCCGGCTGCGGGACTGGAACGAGGCCGGGGTCTGGCAGCGGCTGCACGAAGTCCTGCTCGCCGAGCTGCACGCGGCAGGGAAGTTGGACTGGTCCCGCTGCGTGGTCGGCTCTTCCCACGGCAGGGCGTTAAAGGGGGGCTCGCGACGGGTCCGTCGCCGGTCGACCGGGCCCGAGTGGGCTCCAAGCATCACTTGATCACCGACGGACATGACACCCCGCTGGCTGTGATCTTGACCGACGGCAACCGCAACGATGTCACCCAGCTCCTGCCCCTGCTGGATGCTGCCCCGCCCGTCCGTGGCCAGGTCGGCCGGCCACTGCGGCGAGCGGTCAGGCTCTTTGCGGACCGTGGCTACGACCACGACAGCTACCGCAAGCGAGTCCGTGCTCGCGGCATCCTGCCCGTCATCGCACGGCGCAGCACCGGGCACGGCAGTGGTCTCGGCGTTTACAGGTGGGTGGTCGAGCGGACCTTTGCCTGGCTGCACGGTTTCCGCCGACTGCGGGTGCGCTGGGAACGACGCGCGGACATGCACGAGGCGTTCCTCAAACTCGCATGCTGCTTGATCACCCATCGCCAACTCACCTCATTGTGTTAGCCGTTGCAGGTCCTTCAACGTGTGGGCACGGCCGGGCCCCACTGTCCAAAGGGCCCGGCCGTGTCTCTCACACCAGGAAAAGACGGCATGCGAGATCACTGTATGCGCCGGTCGGGATGCCGTGAGTGACAACGCGCAGGCGACCGATGCCGACGGGCTTGGCCTGCAGTCTGCTCCAGTCAGTCAGTTCCTCGCAGCCCTGGTAACTCGTGACTCGGCATGTTGTGCAGTTCAGCAGCGGCCTCGGCTCGTTCGGGGCCGTCTGACGCGTCGCGGAGGAGCGCGGCAGGAGCGGTATGACGCTGCTGACAGCGGACACGAAGGTGACGGACCCGGTCCTGTGGCGGTTCGCCTACGACACGAGCCGCCGGCTCGGGGCGCCCCTGACGATGGTTGCTGAGGGGCGTACACCGTGCGAGGTGTTGCGGGACGTCCGGTTCCTGGGCAACGGCCGCATCACGCCGTGCAGGGAGTTACGACCAGGTCGCGGATTGCGTTCCCGCCTGCGCAGGACCGCTGTTGGAGGTGATGGGAAGTGTCATGGTCCTACAGGCGGGTTGGACGATGATGCGGCATCTCGACCGAATCTGCTGCTGTGTGTGGGTGAGGAGGCCTTGCGGCGCACGGGAAGGGGCGCGGGAGGCGGTTTTGCTCCCAGTGTCCGCGACATGGGCGAGGGATTCGTCTGTGCTCCGGCGGTCACTGCGCTTCAAGGAGAGCCATGCGATACACCACACTGTCCGGCATCGCCGCCCTGGCCACGTTCGTGGTCAACGGTGTGAGTGCGGTACCGGCCGTGGCGGCCCCCGGTATTTCGGTGACGTGCAGCACCACGGCCCTGACCACGGTGCTCGCCACGGCGCCGGCGGGATCCACGCTCGTCCTCGCCCGTCACTGCACCTACCACCTGGCCACCGCCTACGCCGGCGCCGACGGACTGCCCCCATCGACAGGCAGCTCACCATCGAGGGCCGCGACTCCACGATCGTCCGCGATGGGCTGACGGCCGGTGCCTTCCGCATCTTCCACGTCACCTCGACGGGTGACCTTCGGCTCGACGACGTCACGATCCGCGGCGACAACGCGCCCGATGCGGGGGGAGGCATCCTCGTCGACAGCTCGGCAATCTGAAGCTCGACAAGGTCACCCTCGACAACAACCAGGCGGACATCGAGGGAGGCGGCGTGTTTGTCGTGGGTGGCGCCACGGCGTACATCACCTGCAGCGAGTTCACCTTCAACAACGCGGGAGAGGGCGGAGGCCTGCAATCGGACGGCACCGTCACCACCGACAGCGTCGAATTCACACACAACAACGCCGGGGTTGGCTGGGCCATCGGTCACGAGGACGGTAACGCGGTCTTCCGCAATACCACCCTGAAGAACAACACCAGCAGCCTTGACGGCGGTGGCATCGACACAGAAAGCGGCCCCGTCCAGTTCATCAACAGCAAGATCATCGGCAACACCACCACAGGTGCGCAGGGCGGCGGGATCTGGAACGCGGTCTCGCTGACGCTCATCAAGACCGAGGTCTCAGGCAACGTCGCAGGAGGGTCCAACGGCCAGGGCGGCGGCATCTACGACAATCCCGCCGACACTCTGGTGCTGCGGGACAGCTCGGTCGACCGCAACAGCGCGAACGGCTCCGGCACGTCACAGGCCGGCGGCATATACAACCTCAGCGCTGCGGTGACGCTCGATCACAGTGAGGTGAACAACAACGCCTCGACCGTCGCACCGGGCGGCGTGTGGACCGACACGCAGTTCACGGTGAACCGGTCGGAGATCCGGCGCAACATCCCCACCAACTGCGCGGGCAGCTCCGCCATCGTCACCGGCTGCGTCGGCTGACACAACCTCTGATGCCGCGCCCCGCACCGACCGCCGACTCCGGTGCGGGGCGCCAGGCTCAGCACATCAGAGGGCCAGCGCGGGCACGCACCTGCCCCGACAAGTCGGACAACGCTCGACTCGCCGCCCGGACACGGCTTCAGCTTCGATCCACCTCATTCTGTTAGCCGCTGTAAGGGCGTGCAGATCTTTAACTCGTGGCTTTCTGCTTGGTGATTCGTTGGTCTGGCATGAGCGGGTTGGATGGGCAACGGGCCGCGCTGGCAGCCAAGTTCAAGGCGATTTTGCCGCACCTCGACGAGCGGCAGCGTCGCCTGCTGATAGGGGCGGAGGCCCAGTCCCTTGGCCACGGCGGGATCAGAGCGGTCGCTCGTGCCGCCGGTGTCCGTGAGGCCACTGTGTCTGCCGGAGTGCGGGAACTCGGCTCCGGGGAGGCTCCGTTGGGCCGTGTCCGTCGGCCCGGTGCCGGCCGCAAACGCGTCGTCGACCGCAACCCAGCCGTTCGGGAGGCACTCCTCACTCTGGTCGAGCCCGACGTCCGTGGAGATCCCGTGTCGCCGCTGCGCTGGACCACCAAATCCACCCGCAAGCTCGCCGAGCAGCTGACCCGGCAGGGCCACAGGATCTCCGCGGACACGGTGGGCGACCTGCTGCGCGAGGAGGGCTTCAGCCTGCAGAGCAATGCCAAGACGCTGGAAGGCAAGCAGCACCCCGACCGGGACGCGCAGTTCCACTACCTCAACGAGCAGGCCCGCGACCACCAGGATGACGGTGCTCCGGTGATCAGTGTGGACACGAAGAAGAAGGAGCTGGTCGGCCCGTTCAAGAACAACGGCCGTGAGTGGGAGCCGAGAGGCGAGCCGGTGCGGGTCGACACCCACGACTTCCCCGACCGCGTGCTGGGCAGGGCGGTGCCCTACGGCATCTACGACGTCGCCGCGAACACAGGCTGGGTCAACGTCGGCACCGACCATGACACCGCCGCGTTCGCCGTCGAGTCGATCCGCCGTTGGTGGAACGGAGCCGGGCGGGCCACGTACCCGGCGGCCGGCCGACTGCTGATCACCGCCGATGCCGGCGGCTCCAACGGGTATCGCACCCGCACGTGGAAGACCGAACTCGCCCGGTTCGCCGCTGAGACCGGCCTCACGATCACCGTCTGTCACCTGCCTCCCGGGACCTCGAAGTGGAACCGAATCGAGCACCGGCTGTTCTCCCACATCACCATGAACTGGCGCGGCAGGCCCCTGACCAGCCACGAAGTCATCGTCGAGAGCATCGCGGCGACCACCACCAAGACCGGCCTAACCGTGCACGCGGAACTCGACACCAACCCGTACCCCACCGGCATCCAGGTCAGCGACGACGAGATCGCCTCCCTGCCGATCACCCGCCACCGCTTCCACGGCGACTGGAACTACACCCTCCACCCCCAGCATCCGATAGACGCGGCCACGACCAACAGCACGTCGGAGGCCCCGGCGGGCAGACCGCCTCGCCTCACGCGGCGTTCGCTGCAGGACCCGGAACTGACCGGGATGACCCGTCAGCAGTTCAGCGAGCTCATCGACGCGCTGACTCCAGCGCTGGAGGTTCAACGCGAGCAAGTGCTCCGCACACGTCGCGGTCACGAGCGCCTGGTGGCCCCCGGCACAGGTGCCAAAGCCAAACTCACCCCGGCCGACCGGATCCTGGTCACCGTGCTCCATCTGCGCAAACTCGCGACCATGGACCTTCTCGGCCAACTCTTCGGCGTCACCGCTATGACCATCAGCCGCGCGAAACAGGAGGTCCGCCCACTCCTGGAAGCACACGGCCACCACATCAACACTTCTACCGCCCGCCTCCGCACACCAGCCGACGTCGCGACGTTCCTCGCTCCCGACCCCACCCAGACCAAGGTCAAAAAGACGAGTTAAAGATCTGCACGCCCTAAGCCTGATTGCGCCTCCGGAAGTTGCGACCGAGATCGACAATTTCGCCCGCGCGATCAATTCCTTCCTGAACGGAGTGGCGCGCAGTCGTGACACGGCGCGGGATCCGATGAGTCCGGAGGAGTTCGAGCACGCAAGACAGGCACTTGCGGGGGCGCAGGTGAAACTGGTGAACGCCGCACGCAGATCCCGAGGGACGATCAAAAAGGACTGACCTTCGGTCTCGGTGGATGACGGCGGGCACTCCCGTGGGAGTCCCACCGAGCGTGCGGTCAGAACCAGTGGAGACAATGCGGCGAACGCTCGGCACGGAAGAGAGTGTCAGCGAGGATGGCCGCGCCGGGGCGGTGGGCTCGTATGTGTCCGGCACGTATGAGCGTGCTCGGGGCGGTGCCGCCGAGATAGACCGAGCCCAGGTCGCTCAGGTCCAGGGACAGATCGGGATCTCGGTCCGTCGGGACGCACTCGGCCTTGCCGTTCCGGACAGTCAGTAGGTAGCGGCCGTGCTCGCCGAGGAACGGGTCGTTGACATCGAGGACGAGCTCCCCGTCCACGAGCCAGCCGCGCGCGGTGAGCGCCCGCGGGACATCCAGCAGCCGTACCCAGAGCCAGTCGGTGTCGTCACTCACCTGACCGGCGCGGAAGTCTGCGAGCTGCCAGCGCAGCGGGTGATCCGGTGGGAAGTGCTTGAACACGACCTGTTTGACCAGGTCGTGTCCGAGCACGAACCGCGCCAGGGATGTGAAGGCGGCGTCGTCGGTCGCGATGGTCTCGTCGACCATCAGGGTGTTGGGATCGGTGACCGAGTAGCTGGCGTACCCGTCCGGGACGCCGTCGGCGTCCCGGTGGACGGCTACGTAGCGCGGAGCCGGAGCCACCGGAGGCTGTCCCGCACTCAAGGCCCACCATCGATGCGGACGGGACAGCGCACCGGGCTGCGCGCGACGGTAGCGGTCGTAGACGTCTTCCAGGATCTCGACGCACTCGGCACGCCGCCGCAGCTCGACCGAGCCGGTGTCCAGTCCGGTTGCAGGGCTGTCGGCGGTGGCGTGAGCCCGGGGGAGGTCGAGGGCGGCCTGGTGGCGCGGGACCGTGAGCCGCTGCGTGTAGGTCGCCGGTCCGTAGCCGAACCTGCGGTAGATCCGGGCCTCCGAAGCCAGTAGCACGGAGAGGAACTCACCTCGGGTCCGCAGCTCGGCGAGCTGATTGCGCATCATTGCGCTGAGCACGCCTTGGCGTCGGTGCGAGGGCAGGACGCCGACGGCGGTCACCCCTGCGGCCGGAACGAGAACCTCACCGGGCAGGGTGAGTTCGAAGGAGTACGCACCGGCGGTACCGATGGGCCGCCCGTCCGCCGCCAGGGCAAGGAGGTTGCGGTCCATTTCGAGCGCCGACCACCAGACCCCACCGTTCTCGGTCGGGGTTTCCGGGAAGCGCCCGAACGCGGCATGGAGTGTGTCGACGAAAACGTCGAGGTCCTGGTCGGTCGTGGGACGGATCTCCATAGCTGCCGCTGCCCCCCGGGATTCCGGCACCACGGCTCGTAGTGCCCGCCACAGTGCAGCGTTGACCCGTGGCCAGGTCAACTGAATTTCGGTCGGATCCGCGGCCTGTCGCAGCACGGACCTATGGGGGAGTTGCGGTCTCCGGGTTCGACGGCGCTGATCCCCGCTGCAACGCGCACGGGGGCTCAGCCCTCGGCACCACGGTGGGCGTTGGCCGTGATCGTGTCGGAGGCCGTAGGAGTGTCGGATTTGCCATAGCTGACTCGGGTCGTGGTCCCACCGTCGCTCGGCTGGTTGCATCTCTGGACGGCTGAACAGTCCCTCATGCCCGGACGCTCCCATGCGGCATCGGGCAGCCCGCGGTTCCGCATCATTACGCAAACCAAGAAGGAGCGACCTGTGAGGGGCATCCGGGTCGCGGGGCAAGCGCGCCATCGGTCGCGTCGTGCTGGATCGCTGACGTCGGGTGGTCGGCTATCAGGCGTTGGCGTCGTCCGGTGGCCTGTGGGTCGGAGTGAGGGGGCCGTTGGTGGTGGTGATCGTGGTGAGGGGATACGGGGGGTGGTTGGTGCCGGGGAGGGCGAGGAGGGGGGTGTTGTCGGATTGACGTTGGCCGGTGTAGTGCCAGGTTTGCCCGTGGCGGTCGGTGTGGGGGTGGGTGAGGTCGTAGATGCGGCCGTGGTGGTAGTAGGGATCTTTGGCGTTCTGGGTGGCTTGGTCGAGGAGTTGGGGGACGTGGTGGGCGGTGAGGTGGATGGGGGTGTCGTTGATGTGGCCGGTGGTGGTTTGGGTGGTGCCGATGCGGTGGGTGGGTGTGTCGAGTGCGTTGATGGCAGTGAGCCAGTACTCCCAGTCGTTGAGGGTGGCGGCATTGATATGGATCGTGACGTGGTCGTGGTGGGGGGTGATGTGGGCGAGTTCGAGCCGGTGAGCGTGGTTGGTCTGAAGCTGTGTGGCGGTGGCGGCCGTGTGTTGGACGCGGTCCGGGTCGGGGCCGGTGGTGTGGGCGGCGAGGGCTCCGTCCGGTGTGTGAGTGTCTGACGGCGCACCGTCGGGTGAGCCGGCTTCATCGGGTGAATGGGCTTCGCTGGGTGTGGTGGTGCGGGCCCAGCGAGGTGTGCGGTGAGTGGTGCGGGGGAGGGTGATGGCACCGCGGAGCATGGGACTGGGGGTGGGGATGCTGACGGGTGTGCGGTCTGTTCCGACCAGGACGTGCTGTGGCGCGAGAAGGGCGGTGACGCCCTGACGGTTGTCCGGTGGGTCGGTGGGGGTTGGGATTCTGTCGGGTGGGTCGTTGGGCGTGTGTTGTGCGCCGTTCGCGGTGAGGTGGGCGGCGAGGAGGTCGGAGAGAGTCTGCGGAGGGTCGGGGTGCAGGGCGTGGAGATCGGCAAGAGTTTGGGGCGGTCGGGTCTGGGCGTGGGGTGTGAGTTGTGGTCCGGGTTGTTCCGGTAGCGGGGTGAGCGCTTCGGCGGTGTTGACGTCCGTCTCAACGGGACTGGGTTCGTGAGGTGTTGGAGGGGGTGTGGCTTGGTGTCGGTGGGGGGTGTGGGTGAGGTGGCCTCGTGCGGAGAGGTCGGCGATGAAGGCGCGGGCGAGTTCGGCGAGGCGCTGGGTGAGGTCTTGTTCGATGTCGGTGTGGTGGTCGGGGGCGGTGGTCATCTGACTCTTCCTTCTGCCGTGATACGGGTGTTCGGTGGTCGGCGCTGCGTTGTACAGATGCCTGTCCTGCTGGTCACTTAGGTCTGAGTGCCGCACAGTGGCCGGGGGTGTGCGGGCTCCGGGCGCGGTGGTTTTCCGTTGCCCGTTCTCGTTGTGGTTTCTGTGGATGTGAGGGGTCCGGGATCGCGTAGGTCTTGCGGAGGGTGTCGAGGGCGCGCCATTGGAGGGTCTTGACGGCGGCGTTGGTGGTGCCGAGGGTCTGTGCGGTCTCGGTGACGGTGAGTTCGTTGAGGAACCTGAGGCGGATGACGGCTTGTTGCCGCGGGGTGATGCTGCCGAGGGCGTGGTGGAGGTCGTGTACGGCGAGGGTGGCGAGGGCGGTCTCTTCGGCGGTGTTGGCGGGGGCGGTCCAGGTGTCGTGGACGTGGGTGATCTGGTCGACGTAGGTGAGTCGACGGGTGGCGGCGATCTTGTAGTGGTCGGCGATGGTGTTGCGAGCGATGGTGCAGAGCCAGGCGCGAATGGAGGTACCAGTCCAGGTGAAGGTGGTGATCTTGGTGAGGGCTTTGACGAAGACGTCGGCGGTCAGGTCCTCGGTGAGGGTGGGGTTGGACCTGACGCGGTGGTTGATGAACGTGGCGATCATGTCGTGATGCCTACGGTAGAGCTCGCCGAATGCGTCCGGGTCGCCTTGTTGGGCACGGGCGATGAGGGTGGATTCGGCCTCTTTGTGACGCGGCGTGGTGCGTGTCTTGGTGATCAAGGGTTGCTCTCTTGTGTGGATGATGGGTGGCCGGGTTGGTGGCTGCCGGCCGGAGGCGGGATGGCCGGCCTGCGGCGTGTCAGGCCGTAGCGCGGCGTGGTGGACGCTGGGGTCCCCAGGCCGGGGGCTGCGGCGGCGCGGGTCGGATATCAGGGCGATGTGATGCCGGGGCGGGCCTCGGCGGTGCCGGTGAGGCATGGGCCTGAGTGATGGTGCCGGGACTCGCTCTACCTGGACCGCAGTTGTGACGGGTCGGCGTGGATGCGTGACGGGGATTGAGTGGTGCCCCGGGGGCCGAGTCGGCATGGGTGGTGCCGGTGTCGGCCGTATGTGGCTGGGCGTGCGGTGGTGCAGGGCTGGGGATGTGGCCTGACTGACGAGTGCTGAGGTGTTTCCGCGTCAGTTGGATGTGGCGGGCCGGTGTGTGGCCGAAGTGGTGTGTGGGTCGTTGTAGACGAGGGTGTCGAGTTGGATGTTGTAGGCGTGGTGGAGGGTCCAGAGGGTGGTGAGGCTGGGTTGTTTGGTGCCGGCGGC
>NZ_LMWH01000277.1 GCF_001507435.1 Streptomyces sp. NRRL F-5122 | reverse complement strand
ACGTCGGAACAGTCGGCTGTACGGACAACGCGCCACCCAGACGCGTCAGCTCCGTACAGACATCGGGTGGGCATCACGGCATTACGTGATGACTCTTAGTCACCAGAGGTCCTGCGACCGCCCCTGGTCACATGTCGCTGGCGGTCACACCGCCGTGGCGAGGGGCCGACCGCCCCAGCGGATGCCTTTCTCGCAGCGGATGCGGGCGCGTTCCTTGCGTCCGGCGGCCAAGACGGCGCGGTGGCGGGCGTTGGCGTTGCGCCACCGCAGGTAGGCGTGCAACGCTCGGGTCTGCACGGTGTGGTTGGGGTGGTTCGAGTTGGCGATGGTGAACTGCCTCAGCGGTCCGAAGTGGGCTTCGATGGGGTTGGCCCACGAGGCGTAGGTCGGCGTGAAGCACGAATCGACCTTGTTCTTCTTCGCCCAGCGCCGGATGTCGGCACCCTTGTGGGCGGACAGGTTGTCCAGGATCGCGTAGATCGGGGCGCCGTCGGGCCGGGTGGCGCGGATCGATTTCAGCGCGGCCAGCGTGTTCCCGGCGCCCTCTTGCGCCGGTTGACGCCCCACAGGGTGTCGTCGCTGACCGAGTAGCAGCCGTGGAAGTCCGCACGCCGTGGGTACGGTGGTAGGTCGCCGGCACCCGGTCGGGCCGGGTCTGTTCGGCCCAGCAGCTGCCACCGGTGGGCCGGATTCCCAGTGGGCCGAACTCGTCGAACGCGAAGACGCGGTCCGGGAAGCGGTCGAGGACATGCCCGATGCGGTCGAGCTTGGTGTCGCGCTCGGGGTCGGGGGATTCTTTCCAGGTCTTGGTCCGCTGGAAGGTGGTGCCGCGGCGGGCGAGCAGGCCGCGTAATGCCTCGCGGCCGACACGGATCACCCGGCCGTGGACCTTGCTCAGATATGCGGCGAGCTTGCGCAGTGACCAGCGGGTGAAGGCCTGGCCGAGCTTGCCGGGGCTGGTGCTGGCCGTCTGGAGGACGAAGTCCTCGTCGTCAGAGCTGAGCAGGCGGGGACGGCCTCCCGCCCACTGAGGGTCCAGGCAGGCTAGGCCGATCTCGTTGAACCGGTGGATGACGTCGCGGCCGGTGTCCTCGTCGGCCTGTACCAGCTGGGCGATCGCCGGCACCCGGTTCGCGCCCGCCGAAGCCAGCAGCATCATCGCGCGCCGGTAGCGCACCGAACTCGTGCTGCCCCGCCGGACGATCTGCTGCAGCCGCTGCCCCTCCTGGCCGGTCAGTCTGCGCACACGGACAGGCTCAGCCACCACACCTCCAGCGGTCGGAACGGGCGTCACCGCACATCAACCGCCACGACCGCCAACCCGGCGAACCTGAGCGGTCACAGCACTAGAAAGCCAGCACGACCGCCGATATGGACCCGGCGGCAGCTGATCAACGGCATACGGTTCCGGATCCGCACCGGTATCCCCTGGCGGGACAGGCCCGACGAATACGGCCCCTGAGGCCGGGCGTACGACCTGTTCGGCCGGTGGCAGCAGGACGGCTCCTGCCAGCGGATCTTTGCCGCGCTGCAGGCCCGAGCGGACGCCAAGGACCTGATCACCTGGGACATCAGCGTCGATTCCACGGTGTGCCGGGCCCACCAGCACGCCGCCGGGGCGCGGAAGGGGGACCTCCAAAAAAGAGCCGCCCGGCGGCGTCGCCGCGGAGCGGGCCGATCACGGGCTCGGCCGCTCGCGCGGCGGGCTGAGCACCAAGCTGCACCTTGCGGTGGAGCAGGGAAAGAAGCCCATGTCCATCGTGATCACGGTCGGTCAGCGGGGCTCCCCGCAGTTCGAGGCCGTGCTCGGCCGCATTCGGGTGCCCCGATTGACCACGGGCCGGCCCCGAACCGGGCCCCGCCGCGTCCGCGCCGACAGGGCGTACCTGTCCCGGAAGAACCGCGCCTACCTGCGCAGACGCGGGATCCGCTGCACCCTCCCGAACAAGGTCGACTAGCTGGCCAACCGCCGCAAACTCGGCTCGCTCGGTGGTCGGCCACCGACGTTCGACAAGGCTGACGACCGCTAGCGCCGCGCCGTCGAATGCGGTAGCAGTCGCCTCAAGCGCCACCGCGCCGTGGCCACCAGATACGACAAGCTCGCGGTGCGCTGCGAGGCGACGGTTCTTGTGGCGGCCATCAACGAGTGGCTGTGACCAGCACCCCCAGGGTCTTGCTCGTGCCCGGAAATTGCCCGTCAGGCCGCGTTGGCTGCCGCAGCCAGGATCCGGGCCAGCTTGCCAGGCTGGGTGACCATGGGCCAGTGGCCTGAGTCGATGTCGGCAAAGTCGACGTGCTTGGCCCGAGCGAGCTCCGGGACGTCGCCGACGTTGATCCATTCCTGCGCTTGCGCGGGCGTGAACTCCGGACATACGACCACGACCGGAACGTCGAACCGCCGTTCGTCTGCCAGCCGCACCACTCCCTTGGCCACGCCTGCGGGCACGGGAATCGCGGCAGCCGCCAACTCTCGCCTGGCCCCGTCGTCGAGGTCGGCGGCGTCCGGCCCCTCGAACGGCTCCCAGCCAGGGAAGGGCATGACGTCGTCACGCACCTCGAAAAAGTCGGCGTACGGCTGACCGTCGGTGGTCGGAAAACCGCCGATGAGGGCGACCTTGGCCAGCCGCTCCGGCCGCCGGTCGGCGGCCAGCCAGGCCAATGTGCAGGCGGCGGAATGCCCCACCACCATGGGCTTGCCGGGCGCCGCGTCCACCGCGGCGAGCACCGTCGCCAACTGGTCGTTGAGCGTGGCGGACACGGAGCCGTCCCCCTGGCCCGGGAGGGTGAGCGGCACGGGGCGATGGCCGAGCGGCTCCAGCGCGGACGCGACACGGCCCCACACGGATCCGTTCAGCCACAGGCCACCGATGAGCAGAATGTCCATGGTCAGTTCCCCTTCTCAGGCTTCATGGATGTCACCGTAGGACGAGATCCGGACAATCCACTGCCGGTTTATCCGGCGACCGCCCAAGCGCCCTGGGCGAAGTCCGCCGGCGGTCCACGTATGGAAACCAGACCCGGTTGCCCTCGCCCTACGGGGCTGGAGCGAAGCGCCGGACTCCTTTGACCGCGGAGCTCGGCGGAGCGGATTAGCCTGCTCCCGTGCCGAACGATCTAAGCCCCACCGCGCGTGCGCTGCGCGCCCTGGAGATCCTCCAGGCCCGCCCCGGTACGACAGCCGGCGAACTCGCCGTGCGGCTGGGCGTCACGGAGCGAGCCGCGCGCCGGTACGTCGGGATCCTTCGAGAGGCCGGCATCCCCGTGGAGTCGGCCCGGGGACCGCATGGCGGGTACCGGCTGGGGCGCGGGACGAGGCTGCCCCCTGTGCACTTCACGCAGTCCGAGGCCCTCGGCCTGGTGATGGCGGTACTCAGCGGCCAGCCCACCGCGGCCAACACCGATGACCTGATCGGCACCGCCCTGGGCAAGGTCGTCAAGGCGCTTCCGGAGAGCGTCGGCCAACAGGCGGCAATGCTGCGGGAGTACGCGTCGGCCGCAGCGGACCCGTACTCGGCCCGCCCCGATCCGGCCATCACCAGCGAACTCGTCGACGCCATCGCGGCCCGGCGCCGCGTGTTGGTCACGTACCACAGCGAGGCCGGCAACGAGTGGGAGGCGGAGGTGGATCCCTGGTCCATCGTCGTCCGCTACGGGCGCTGGTACTTGCTGTGCCGCTCCCATCGCGCGGACGCAATCCGCACCTACCGGGTCGACCGGGTCCGCGCGGTCCGGCCGACCGAGCACGGGTTCGAGCCGCCCAAGGGCCTCGACCCGGTAGCGGTGCTCGAGGAGAACCTGGGCCTCGGATGGGAGTTCTCCACCCGTGTTGTGTTCGACGCCCCCCTGACCGAGGTGGCCCAGTGGATCCGGCCGCCCATGGGGCGCCTTGAGCCGTTGGGTGACGGATGCGTGCTGGTCGGCAGCACCCGCAACCCGGACATGTACGCGCAGGAATGGCTGGCGAGGGTGCCGTTCGCCTTCCGAGTCGAGGGCGGGGAGGAACTGCGTGCCGCGGTTGCGGCGCTCGTGGCGCGTTTCACCGCCGCCGTGGCAGACCAGTCCTGACCGTGCCCTTGGGAACTGGCCATCCGCGCAGGCTCGCGATCCCGCTGCGAGGCAACGTCCTCTTCGCGGCCATCGACGGACGCCGCGCACCGCCGACGCGGCCTGGGCCGCGCCATGATGAGCGCTCTGGCGGAGGCCGCCGTGTCCCAGGGTGCCCGTACCGGTCTTCTCATTGCCAGCGAGGAAGGCCAGCGCCCCTGCTCCTCCCTCGGCTGGCACCACAAAGCCGATGTCCTGATAGCCCGGGGATCAACGGTTCCCGCCATCGGGTAGGACGTGTCTCCTTGTCGGAGGCCAGGTATGACCGCCCGGAAATGGATCAGTTGAGGCGTCGTGTCGTGGGGCGGCCGTCCCAGCGAAAGCAGCTCGTTGCCCGGCGGAGCAGCGTGCGGAGCGTGACGAGCGCGGCGGCAAAATTGAGGTAGAGGTCCACGACGCTGCCGCGAGACACCAAACTCGTGCAGTCGTCCCACTGTGGGCCCGCCCGCAGTTCCGTCAGCGCTGTGAGCTGAGGAGTCGTCGCCCCGGTACGGGCACCGGGAATCGGAAGTCGCCACCTGGCTTGCGGGTTTGCGTCATGATGCGAGCAGGGGGTCCAGGTGGGACGGCGCCTGCACGAACAGCCATGAGGGGGCAAGAAAATGGAGGAGCGGTTCGCGGTGGTGGCGAGCGCGGGGTCGTATCTGCAGGAGGAGGACGGCGAGACCGTCCGGCTGCCGCATCGGTGGACACCCGGCGGGGTCGGGGTGCGGTCGGCGTTCACCGGTGGCCACGTGCTGAACCTGGCGGTGGCGGCGTGCGTGCTCAACGACCTCTACCGGGAGGCCGAGGCCGGCGGGGTGGAACTGCGCGGTGTCCGGGTGCGGGCGGAGGGCGGCTTCGACACCTCCCGCTGGGAGTCGACCGGCATCTCCTACGCCGTCGAGGTCGACAGCGAAGCCCCGCAGACGCTCATCGCGGCACTGATCGCAACCGTCGACGAGGTCGCCGAGATCCCCCGCGCCCTGCGCCAGGGCGCCGCGGTCACCCGCTCCCCCGACTGAAGGCACACGACGCGCCCGGACACCCGCAAGCAGAGGCGGGGGCTATCGGGTGACCGGGCTGTCGTCGGCGGCCGGTCGGGGCGCGCCCGGTGCGGTGAGCATGACCACGTCCGCGGCGGGGACATCACCAGAACCGAGGCCGGGAGACGAACGGCCGTTCCGGGAGAGAATCACCCGCCCGGAACGGGGACGTCAGGAGACGAAGTACGTCGGGTTGGGCAACTTGTACGTGCGGTCGGCGTTGCCGCCGTCCAGGTCCGAGTACTGGTCGCCGAAGTTGGCGATGATGTCGTACCCGAGGTCGTGCTCGATGTGCCCGCGGGTGCCGGACTTGTACTGCACGGTCGTGCAGGTCCAGGTGGTCGGCGTGGCGCAGTCGCTCAGGTAGGCGGGTGGGTTGGCCTTGTCCTTGAGGAACATGTGGGCGGTGTCGAGGTTGACGTCGGCGCCGACCTTCTTCAGGTTCTCCACCGCGCCCGCGCGCTGGGTCTCGCTGAGACCGGAGTTGTAGAACACCTCGACGCCCTTGGAGGCGGCGTAACGGACCAACTCGGGGCTGCCGAACACGGCCGGGCGGTCGGCGCGGTCCACGTAGTCGTTCCACGTGGTCGCGTTGTAGGTGTAGTTGTAGCGCTTCTCGTAGTCGAGGCTGAGAAGGAGCGTGTCGTCGATGTCGAAGACGACAGCCGGCTTCTTGCCGCGACGGTGGTCTTGGCGGGCCGCCCTGTCGATGTAGCTCTTGGCGGCGGCGTCGATCTTCGCCAAGTCCTTGGCGTACGGGCTGTCCGGAGATGCCTGGTACACGCCGGAAGCGTCGGTGGTGGTGCCGTAGTACGTGTCGATGTCCTTCACCAGGAGCCCGATGTTGTAGGGCTCCCGGGTCGAGTTCGCCGTCGACTGACCGGCGCCGGCCGCGCCGGCGCCGTACAGCGCCGCACCGGCGAGGACGCAGGCAGCACCAACTGCTACCGCTTTGTGGGACTTCAGCATGGAATCTCCGGATGTGATACGCAAGAAATCAGGCCATCACCTTGTCTACGCGCATCACATCCGGTGTCGCATCGCTTGTTATTCGATCGAGACAAATTGTTCGCTGACAGTCCAGGGTCCCTGTTGGTCCCGTTCACTCGGCACGGTTATGGGCAGGGGGATTTTGAAGGCCAACTCCCCTTTGTTCCGATCGAGACGGGGAGCACGTCGCACCGCACCCGATCGGGGCGCGGCCCCGGCGCCTGCACGGTCGGGGTCGTAGGGCAGGCCCGCGGCACGGGCGAGGTCCCAACCGTGGAGCCCCAGCTCGTTCGCGTCGACACGCCCGGCGAGCGGGCCGGGGAGGTCGGCTCCCCCGGCGCGGGTCCATGCCGACCCACGCCCAGCCAGCGATCCCCTGCGCATGGCCGGGTGGACACCCCAGCCATACGTCCGCATCCCACGGACACGACTGCCCCAAAGGTCCGAACCGGTCCCGTAGTCTCCTTGAACTGCCATAGAACAGCCCGTCGTTGAACCGATGCGGTGCCTCCCGCAGCGCGGGCTCGACCGTTGCCGTACCGATGCTCACCCGGCCGCGTGGGCCACGACCAGCCATGCTCGAACAGGTCGTCGACATACGGCTCTCCCAACGCCGCATCGACCAGCAACTTGCCCCGGTCGCCGTCCGGCACAGCCTCCGCCCGCGGCCGATCGACCATCAGCGCCTCTGTCTCCACATCCATCACGCCGGCCCAGACACGCATGCGGATCCCCTGGCCCTCTCCGGGCGGCCGAAGCACACCTCCCGCGACAGCTCGCCGACCGCCGGACCACCGGCCCCGCACTGCCCGCCCCCCCCCGCCGGGCGCGAGGGAAGGCGGCGTCTACCCGGTGGCCGGGCTGCCGCTGGCGGCCGGCCCAGGCACGGCCGGCGCGTTGGCGAGCATGACCACGTCGGCGGCGGGCACTTCGCGGCCGTCGTCGTCGAGGAATCCCACATGGACAGGGCGGGCGGTGGAGCGTACCCGGCGCAGCGCGGAGGGGCCCGAGGGGCGCGGGCGGTGCCGGTCGCCCCACTGCTGGAGCGCGGCCAAAACCACCCACAACTCGCGCCCGGCCTCGGTCAGGTGGTAGCTCTGCCGCGGCCTGCTGCCCGGCTCCCGATAGGTCTGCGTGTCCAGCACGCCGGTCTCGACCAGCAGCTTGAGCCGGGCACTGAGGAGGTTGGAGGCGATACCCAGGGAGGCGCGGATCTCGGCGAACTTGTGGCGGCCGGCGAAGATCTCCCGCAGCACCAGAAACGACCACCGTTCACCGAGGATCTGCAGGCTGCGCTCGATGGAGCAGGCCGGCTCCTCGTCCCCGGGACCCGACCACTGCCGTCCGGTCGACACCGCCCACCTCCACGCACGTCCGCATCCCTCACGCGCCCGTCGGCCGCACGCGTCAGGTCTCAAGTCTACCCCTTGAGTTTTCTCTTGCAACTCAGATGGTCCGGTCGGGCCCCGGCGGGTACCCACCTCGAGACCCAGGGGCACCGGCCCGTCCGCGGCGCCGCGGACGATCGGCGTCCTGGCCCTGTCGGCCACCGCCGTCCACACCGTGCAGGCCAGGCAGGGGACCCGTGATCGCGCAGGTGGGGGCGGTGGGCGGTCAGCCCGCCAGGTGCTTGCCGAAGAGCTCGGCGAGTTCGGCGACGGCCGGGGTGACGTATTCATCCTTGTACAGGTCGATGTGGGTGGCACCGTCGATGACGACCAGTTCCTTGGGCTCGGCCGCCTTCTCGATCGCTTCCTTGCTGAAGTAGGCGCTCTCCGCCTGTGAACCGGCGATCATTAGCAGGGGACGGGGCGAGATCAGCCGGATCATCGCGTACGAGTCGTACTGGGCGAGCTGGTCGACGCTGCGCAGTACCCATCCGCGGTTCGCACGAGGGTGGTGGCCGCGCGGGGTGCAGTAGAAGTCGAACGTCTCCCGGAACTGCCGGGTGGCTTTCTCCAGCAGTTCCTCAGCGTTGTCGGGAATCCATGCCTGCAGCCGTTCGGGGCCGCGCCGCGGGCTTCAGCGGTGCGCAGTGCACCGGCCTGGTCGAGCAGGGCCTTGAGAATCTCCGGGTCCTGTGTGCGGCCCAGTCCCTCGCGGATCACCGAGCCCATGTCCACGGCGCTGACCGTGGCAACGGCCTTGATGCGATGGTCGGTCTGGGCGCCGTAGGGGACGTAGCCGCCGGACGCGCAGATGCCCAGAGCCCCGATGTGGTCCGGGTCGATGTCATCGCGGGTGGTCAGGTAGGTGACGGCGGACCTGATGTCCTCGGCCCGCTGGAAGGGGTTCTCCAGGCCCCGCGGCTCGCCTTCGCTCTCGCCCTGGTAGGCGGCGTCGAAGACGAGCGCGGCGAACCCTGCGTCTGCCAGGCGCTCGGCGTAGATGCTCGGGCTCTGCTCCTTCACGCCGCCTCCGGGGTGGGAGATGACAACGGCCGGCAACCGGTGGCCGACGTGACCATGGGGGGTGAACAACCATCCCGGCGACGGCGAGATGGCTGCTGGGAAAGGTGACTTCGGCCTTCACGATCGTGGGTCTCCTAGGTGCAGATGGGGCAGTGCTGTGGCCGCGGGCCGGAGGAGTCCTCCGGCGCGGACGGGCCGCCTCGCGGCCCGTCCGCCGGTCACGTCACCGACGCTCCCACGTCGTGCGCACAGGGGTGAGGGGCGTCTTGTGTCCCCGGACCGCGCTGTCCTGGGACACGCCAGGCCCCCTGTCCAAGTCACGGCCGCCTGTCAGACTGGCGCCCATGAGCAGCGGCCCATGCGCACCACAGCGAGCTGGGCGCCTTCCTCAAGGCGCGGCGCACGGAGCTGAGCCCGGCCCAGGTCGGGCTGCCCGACGCGGTCGGCGCCGGCGCAGGGTCAAGGGGCTGCGCCGCGAGGAGGTGGCCCTGCTGGCGTCGATCAGTCCCGACTACTACACGCGCCTGGAGCAGGGCCGCCGCCAGGCCTCCGAACCGGTGCTGGACACCCTGGCACGCGTTCTGCAGCTCGACGACGGCGAGCGTGCCTACCTGTTCGAACTGTCGGGCCGGGACGCCGCCCGGCCCCGTCGGCGCACCGCGCAGAAAGTCCATCCGCAGCTGCAGCGCCTGTTGAGCGACCCGGCCACCACACCGGCCGTCGTCCTGGGACGGCGCACGGACATCCTTGCCTGGAACCCCGTGGCCGCCGCCCTGTTCACCGACTTCGCGCAGATCCCGGCAAGCAAACGCAACTTCGTCAGGCTGGTCTTCTGCGAACCAGCCATCCGGGCGCTGTATCCGGACTGGGAGTGGGTGGCACAAATCAGCCTGGCGCAGCTGCGCATGGAGGCCGCCCGGGACCCGAAGGATCCACGCCTGGCAGAGCTCGCAGGCGAGCTGTCACTTCAGGACCCCGACTTCCGGCGCTGGTGGGGCGCCCATCGTGTCGCCGTCCAGGGCACGGGCACGAAAGTCCTGCACCATCCCCTCGTCGGCCGGCTCACCCTCGACTGATCCTTCCTCACCTGCAGCGACGACCCCGACCAGCAACTCATCACGCTGACCCGCCCGGCACGCCCAGCCACGACCGACATCCTCGCGTCATGGGCCGCACAAACCGCCGGCCACCCCGCGGCCGATCACTAGCCACAGGATTCCCATCCACTGCCTGCCGGCGCCGGCGCGGGCGGCAACGGAGACAGGCAGGCATCGTCCGGGGGCTGAACGCCCCGGCCACGGAAGGCCGGTACAGGCCGTCGCACCGAAACAGGCCGCGGGTGCACCCCGGCACCGCCGGGGCGGTTCAGTCGTAGCTCGCCGCGCCGTAGCGCAGCCCGTCGTAGAAGATCGCGGTGATGCGTACCGCGTCGTCCTGCCACCCCTGGGTGCGCATGTGGCAGATGCCGCCGAGTGCGCGGAGCAGGACCCGTGCGCTGATGCCGTCGCGGACGACACCTGCCTCCACTCCCGCGGCGAGCA
This sequence comes from Streptomyces sp. NRRL F-5122, assembly GCF_001507435.1. Classification (GTDB taxonomy): domain Bacteria; phylum Actinomycetota; class Actinomycetes; order Streptomycetales; family Streptomycetaceae; genus Streptomyces; species Streptomyces lannensis. The sequence goes on along the minus strand of NZ_LMWH01000277.1, from coordinate 19,859 downwards.
GGTCGTCGAGGGCATGAGCCATCTCGGTGCGGGCGTCGTCGAAGACCGCGGAATCCGTCGCCATGATGCTCTCCAGTGCTTCCGCCATGCCCTTGCCGACCGCCGAGTGCTCCACGAGCAGCAGCAGGAAGCGGCGCAGCGCCTCGTCCGGGGCGTGTTGTGCGAGCAGTTGCGCGGGGGTGGCGCAGAGCTCGGTGACCTCCTGCCGGTACACCTCCTCGACCAGTGCCTCTCGGGTGGCGAAGTGGCGGTAGAGCGTGCCGACCGCCACTTTGGCCCGCCGGGCGAGCTCCTCCACGTGCGTCGCCGGTCAGGAACGCCTCGCGCGCAGCGGCCAGCAGCGCTTCTCGGTTTCGGCAGGCATCGGCGCGCAGGGGGCGTGACGAGGGCCAGTCCTCCAAAGGTGAGTCGGGTTCCGTTTATGTGGACAGTTTCCGGAACCGGGTTCACCTTACTGAAAGGGGCACGCGCGTGACAGGCGTGGACGAGGGGCTCAGCGGACTGCGGGTGCTGGTGACCGGAGGCGACCGTGGACTGGGAGAGGCGACGGCCCGCCGCTTCGCCGCGGCCGGCGTGACCGTACTGACGGCCTCACGCACCGCGCCCCCGGGCGATCTGCTGGCCACATTCATCCCCGAGGACCTGCGGTCGAAGAAGGGGGCAGCGGGCCTCGGCCGGCGGGTGCGTCGGAGGCATCGACGTCCTAGTCAACAACGCGGGAGCCTCGAGTGATCCCGTACCGGCCGAGCGGTCCGACGCGTCCTGGCACGCAGACCTGGAGGTGAACCTGCTCAGCGCCGTCCGCGTCGACCGGGTACTGGTGCCCGGGATGATCGAGCGCGGCTTCGGCGTCGTGGTGTACGTCTCCTCGATCGCCAGCAGGCTTACTGGTTTGATTGAGGATTCTCAGTGATCGTAGGGTGATTGTGTGAAGCTTCTTCGTCTCTCAAAGGTCGTGAAGCGTTTGGGTGTTCACCCCGTGACGCTTCGTCTTTGGGCTGACTCGGGGAAGATTGCGGTGACTTGGGTCGGTCGTGAGCGCCGATTCTCCTCGATCGACGTGGAGCCGATGAAGGCCCCCACCGGTGGTGAGGGTGTCCACTTGGAGGCCCTGTACGTGCGCGTCTTCGGCTCTCCCGGGCAGGAATCTTCCCTCAAGGCGCAGGAAGGAGCTGCGCGCCACGTCCACCGGCGAGATCGTCAAGGTCTTCCGTGACCGGGCCTCGGGCCTGTGGGAGGACCGTCCTGGCCTCAACCGGCTGCTGCGGCCCGTCGTGGACGGTTCGGTGGCGGTGGTGCGTGTCACGCATGAGGACCGGCTCGCACGGTTCGGCGTCGGCCGGCTGGGGCACCTGCTCGCCGTTCATGGCGCCGCTGTGGATGTGCTGCACCCGAACAAGCTCGGCGGGCGGGATGAACTCCTGAAAGACTTCGTCTCGCTGGTCACCACGTTCGCCGGACGGCTGTATGGGATGCGGTCGACTGAGAACCGGCACCGACTGCTGGCTTAAGAACTCCTAACAGAATGCTGCAACTCGCCTTGGAATGCTGGCGTCTGATGGCTTGTTAACCTGCACATGAGAAGGGGTGAGCAGCCGCCGTGGATCGTCCCCGATGAGCTGTGGGCGCGGATCGAGCCGTTGCTGCCGGTCGTGCAGCGCCGCACGGATCACCCGGGGCGCAAGCATCTGGACGACCGGAAGGTGCTGTCGGGCATCCTGTTCGTGCTGTACACGGGAATTCCGTGGGAGTTTCTGCCGCAGGAGCTGGGCTTCGGTTCCGGTATGACCTGCTGGCGACGCCTGCGCGACTGGAACGACGCGGGAGTCTGGCAGCGTCTGCACGAATCGCTCCTGGCTGAACTGAACGCCGCCGGCGCGCTGGACTGGTCGAGGGCGGTGATCGACGGCTCCCACGTGCGGGCCATGAAAGGCGGCCCAAAACCGGACCGAGCCCGGTCGACCGTGCCCGAACAGGCTCCAAGCACCATGTGATCACCGAAGGGCACGGAATCCCGCTGGCGGTATCGCTGACCGGCGGAAACCGCAACGACGTCACCCAGCTCGTCCCCCTGGTCCAGGCCGTCCCGCCCGTACGCGGCCGGCGGGGGCGGCCCCGACGGCGACCGGTCGCGCTCTACGCCGACCGCGGATACGACCACGACAAGTACCGCAAGCAGGTCCAGGCCCTGGGCATCACCCCGGTCATCGCCCGTCGCGGCACCGACCACGGCTCAGGACTGGGCGTCCACCGGTGGGTGGTCGAACAGAGCTTCGCGCTGCTGCACTGGTTCCGTCGGTTACGCATCCGCTGGGAGATCCGCGACGACATCCACGAAGCGTTCCTCAGCCTGGCCTGCGGCATCATCTGCTGGCGCCGACTGGTCAACCTCTCACTTTGTTAGGAGTTCTAAGTCCAGACAGTGCCAGGACGGTGCCCGGTGAGCCGGAAGGTGCCGCTCGCCGACGGCGAGACCTCCCGCACCGCCTGTGCCCCTGGGCTGCTGCACACGGGCGTCGATGAGAAGACCGGCGAAGTCCTCACCGGTGCGCTGCTTGCGCAGCGTGTGGGCTGGTGCGTGGATCTCGTGTCCGGCATGGCCGAGGTGGTGCTGGCCGAGCACGGGAGGACCGCTGATGTGGACGTGCTGGCCTCCGGCCAGGACGCGGGGGGCCGCAAGCTGCCGTCGAACGCCTGGATGGCGCTGCGCCGCCTCGGCTGGGTCGTCGCGTTCGCCCGAGGGTGTCAAGGTCACCGATCGTGCGCATGGCCCAAGAGACGGCAGGGCGCACTCTGCGGTCGTCGAAGTGGCGTGCTGACCTGACTGTCGGCGTGCTCAAGACATGGCCCGCCGATCCGGCCAGGCGCACGCCGCAGGAGTGGGACGCTGTCCGCGAGGCTGTGCCTGGAGGCCGGTTCCTGCCGTCCAGCGTGATCAAGTCCCGCACCCGGCAGGTGGCTGCTTTCGTCCGCAAGCACAGGCGGCTTCCGGCTGATGTGTTCAAGCTGGAGCCCTCGCCCCGCATCGCGCGCATGCTGCTGCTGTCGGCGTGTGGCGGGCAGCAAGCGTCGATCGAACGCGCCGATGATCCCGGGCGCGCCCTGCTGCGGTTGCAGCTCCCCACCCGCCCCGACCCTGCCTCCTACAAGGACTGGACGTCGGTGGCCTGCCCGATCACGCTTGCGCCCACCGTCCCGGCCGGTGCGGTGCTGCACCTGCCTACCCTGCGCATTCACCAGGGCAGGGTGCGCGCCGACCTCGCCTACACCCACGCCGTCCCCCAAACTCGCAGGAGCGGCCACACGGTCGCGCTCGGCGTGGACTGGCGCCTGAACACCCTCCTCAGCGCGGGCGCGGCACGCCTTGACGACGACGGCCGTATCACCGGCCTGGGGTCGGGTGCCCAGTTCCGTGCCGCCGGGGTGGTGGCCAAGCAGCACCGGCTCAGGCGGCTGTCCGAGTACCTGCACGCCAAGGCGGACCGCTACCGGCGGCTCATCGACGAGAACGAGCAGCATCCGCTGATCGCCAAACACCGCGTTCTCACCGACGAGATCCGGCACGTCTGCGACCGGCGCTCAGACCTCAACGACGCTCTGGCCCGGGCTGCCGCCCGCTGGGCCGTTGACCAGGCGTTTGCTGCCGGGGCGAGCGTGATCTATCTGGAAGATCTGCGGTCCATGGAGGCCAAGGGCATGGGCCGCACGATGAACACGCGCCTGTCCCAGCAGGTACGCGGGCAGATCGTGGACCGCTTGCAGCACCTGGCGGCCGAGGTCGGCATCGCCGTCGTCATCGTCCCGGCGCACAACACCTCCAAGCGCTGCCCGAAGTGCCTCACCCCGCTGCGGCACCGCAAAGCCCCCGACCGGCCCACCACCACCGGCTGGACGTGGGCCATCTGCCCGGACCGCTCTGGTTGCGGGTGGCAGGGCGACCGCGACCAAGGGGCATGGCGGCGAATCGCCGCACGCGGCCTCACCCACCAGGCCACGGCCATCACGGACCGCGCCAGCGGCGCCATGGTCATCCGCTCCGTGGTCAAAGAGACGGAGTCGAAGGCAGTCATCACTGCGGCGCCGAAGACCAGCCGGAACGACCGGTCCAAAACCGGCCCCACCCGGCACCATCCACACGCCCCGCGCCCAGGCGACGCAGGGCACCCTCCCCCGCCGGCCCCACAGGACCGGCGGGCAAGCGTCCGGAGGGACACGCACCAACGGGCCGGAACCGGCTGCCCCGCGCAGCCCACCGGCACCAGGACGTGACAACGACCAGCACACCCACCACCGGCCGACACCGGCCACGCGGAGCAGCACTGGGCGCAGGCTTCCATCTCCACGCCCACGCCTCCCCACCACGGTGGGAAACGATCCCGGAAACCCCATCCGATTCAAGATCGCCCAGCTGCTCAGAGACGCTCCCGCAGCCTGCCGAAGCCTCGTAGGCCGCGGCGAAGGCGGCACTCAACGCCTACAGCCGCGAGTTGGCGACGGAGGTGGCGGGGCACGGCGTCCGCGTGGTGTGCGTGCTGCCCGGCTTCGTCGCTACGCAGGGAGCGCTCAAGCGCTCACCCACCTCCAGCACATGGCCGACCGCAAGGGAGTCGCCCTCGACGAAGTGAAGCAGCAAATCGTGGACCACCTGAAGGTACCGATGGGGCGTCCCGGTAAGCCCGAGGACGTCGCAGAGATGATCGCGTTCCTCGCCTCCGAGCGCGCCAAGTGGCTGACCGGGGCCGAGTTCCGGGTCGACGGCGGCATCATCCCCGTGGTGTGAGCCACACCCGCGCAAAAGACCCTCCGCAACGAAAGGCACACCCCGTGCACACCCACCTCAGCGCACTCGTCGTGGACGCCGCCGATCTGGACAGCGAAAGCTCGTTCTGGCACCGGCTGCTCGGTGGCTCGATCACGAAAACGGCCACACACCACTTCCTGCACATCGACGGCTTCCCCGTCATCGTGATCCAGCACGCCGCCGGCCACGTGCCACCGCAGTGGCCCCACGGCGCCTCCCAGCAAATGCACGTCGACCTCACCACGGACGATACGACCGCCGCGGAGCAGCGCGTGCTCGACGCCGGCGGACGACGCCTGCGGCCCGCGGACGACACCGGCGCTCTTGCCCGCGACACAGGCTCTCGGGTGTATGCCAGTCCGGCCGGACACCCCTTCTGCATCCGCTCCACCTGACCCGCAAGGCGCCGCCGGGACCACCACCGGCCGCCCGTGCGGCGCACGGGTGGTGTCCTACGGCACCCGACCCCGGTCCCTCGGCCCTCTCGGCTGCCTGACACGGTGTGAGGACCCGCGCGCCGTCCCTGGAAATCCGTTTCGAGCAGGGGTGCGGTGTCCTCTAGGGTGGCGCAGTGACTGACGTGATCGTGCTCAACGGGGGTTCCAGCTCGGGGAAGTCCGGGATCGTGCGGTGTCTGCAGGCACTGCTGCCCCATCCGTGGCTGGCGCTGGGAACCGACACCCTGGTGGAGGCGATGCCCGCGTCGCTGCGCGCGTCGGATGCAGGGATCGAGTTCGCCGCGGACGGCGAGGTGAGCGTCGGGCCCCGGTTCCGGGCGCTGGAGGCGGCGTGGATCGAGGGCGTCGCTGCGATGGCCCGTGCCGGTGCCCGGATCATCGTCGACGAGGTCTTCCTCGGCCAAGCGGGCTCACAGCAGCGCTGGCAGAAGGCCCTGGGCGACCGGCAGGTGCTATGGGTCGGCGTCCGGTGCGACGGCGCGGTGGCCGCGGGCCGTGAGATGGCACGCGGCGACCGGGTCACCGGGATGGCCTTCTCCCAGGCGGACCTCGTCCACCACGGCGTGGTCTACGACCTGGAGGTGGACACCACGCACACCGAGTCGATGGAGTGCGCACGGACCATCGCCGCACACGTCGGATAGCCGGCACCCCCGGCCGCCCGCCACTCCCCGCCGCGCGCCGGAACGCACCGGACGATCCCTGAAAGCCGTGGTCGGCGCCTGTCCTCTGGCGGCGGCAGTACGACGGCCACCACCGTTCAGAGCGGCGGCGTCCACGACGAGCCCGGAGCGCGACGCCAGCGCCGGCTCTGCAGGGAATCGATCGGCCTACTCGGCCGTGCCGCTGGTTGCCCACCGTGCGAGCGTGAGATGAGGGCTGCGTGAGGGCGGGCGGCCGTGCGCCTGGACGGTTGGCCCATCGGACAGCACCTGCTCCTGCCGGACGCCTATCGATGCCCCGCACACCCCGCACGTACCACCGTGCAGGAGGAGAGCCATGAACCGGCGAGTCGTCTACACCCGTGGCGGGTCGCCCGCCGACGTTCTGACCGTCATCGAGGAGCCTGAGCCAGAGGCACCCGAGCGTGGCCAGGTCCTCATCCGCACCACGGCCTTCCCGGTACACCCTGGTGACCTCCACGCCATCGAGGCCCACCCGGGGAAGGCTGTGGATCCGGCAACGCCGGGCATCGAGGCCACGGGGGTGGTGGAGGCGATCGGTCCAGGCACGCGTGTGGCGCTCGGGGTCGAGGTCGGGGGCCGCGTGACGGTCTTCCCCCAGCCCGGGGCGTGGTCCCAGTGGTTCGTGGCGGATACCGAGGCGGTAGTCGCCGTTCCAGAGGAGTTGCCGGACGCGGTCGCTGCACAGATGCTGGCGAACCCCCTCACCGTGGTCATGCTGCGCCGTGAGGCTCAGGAGCACCTGGCCTTCGGCTACGACGGTGTTTTGGTGCAGACCGCCGCGGGTTCGTCGGTCGGGCGGCTGATGACGGGTGTGTCCCGGTTCCACAACTTCGGGCTCATCAACGTCGTCCGCAGTGAGCGCGGTGCGGCCGAGCTGCGCAAGCGGTTCCCGGACGTGCCGGTCGTGGCGACAGAACATCGGGGCTGGGCTGATGAGGTCCGCAAGGCCGCTTGTGGCCGGCCAGTGAGCGTGGCCCTGGACCCGATCGGGGGGAAGATGTCGGGGAGCCTTGTGGAGCTGCTGGCGTCGGGCGGGATGCTGGTCAGTTACGGAATGATCGCCGAGGAGCCAATGTCGGCGCATGCATCGACGCTGGTTAGCAAGTCCCTGACGCTGCGAGGGAAGAACATCATCAGCGGGTGGCCGTCTGAGGCGTCCCCTGAGCGGCGGTCGTCCGATATCGCCACTGCGAAGCAGATTGCCCTGGCGCTCACGGAGCAATTCGACGTGGCCGGCACATACGGCCTCGGTGATCTGGCCAGTGCTGTGGAGCACGCGGTACGGCCCGGCAAGGTCGGCACCGTCTTGGTCCGCCCCTGACGGCAGCAGCGGAGGTCAGTGGAGTGTCATCGACTGAGCTGGTGACGTGCGTCGGCCAACGGTGAGGACGGCACGCGTCTGGTACTCCAGCTGTAGATCGCGATCTTCATGTCTGGGCGGCTTGTCGCTGGTAGCGGCTGGCCTGGGATCGGGCCTGGTGGCGGCGTCGCCAGTGGGACCAGGCGAGTCGGTGGGCCGTGCCGTGGATGGGCCGGACGACGAGCGCGATGAACAGGCGCTGGATCTCGTTGCAGGTGAGGGGTATCAGTTCGTCCGGCTTCGGGTTACGGGCATGTTCGTCGGCGAGGACGACGGTAAGGAAGGCGTGGGCGAGCATCACTAGGGTGACCCAGCGGTACCAGGACGCCCAGCGTCTGACCTGGTGTTCGTCCAGTCCGGCCAGTCTTGCCAGACTGGAAGGTCTCCTCGACGGTCCATCTGCGTCCGGCGACCCGCACCAGGACGGACAGCGGCGCCCGGGCGGCTGAGCAGCAGCGGTAGAAGGCGAGTTCACCGGTGCGCCGGTTGCAACGGACGAGCAGCTGGTGGTGGCCTGGCCGGTTGTCGGCCAGGGCCCAGTCGTAGAAGCGGTGGCCCATGGCTCCCGCGCCGGCAGAGAGTTTCCGCCAGGCTCGCCGCAGCAGCTTCTTGATCAGGGCGTCAGCGCGGAACGTGCCCGCGCGGGTGGTGATCTGGTGGTCACGGGCGACGGCGAGTACGTAGCTGACCTGCCGTTTCTCAAGGGCGATGCGCAGGTGCGCGCTGGCTCCGTAGACCTCGTCGCCGGCTACCCAGGATGCGGAGACGCCGACGTCCAGCGCGCGGTGATCATCCGGACTGCGAGGGCGGGCTTCGTAGCGAAGGCGAGATTGTCGGGTATTCCGGCGGCCCGGCAGCGGGCTATGTCCTCGGTCCACGAGCGTGGGACATACAGCTCCCGGTCTATCGCCGCATGCCCGAGCGGAATCGAGTAGGCAACGTAGACGGCGACCTGAGAGTTCTCGATCCGCCCGGCGGTGCCGGTGTACTGGCGCTGTACCCCCACCGTGTCCCTGCCCTTCTTTAGGTCGCCTCATCCACGACCAGCACCGCATCCCCGTGGTGCAGGTGCTCGACGACGAAGCCGCGAATGTCATCGCGTATCGCGTCGGCAGCCCACTTGGCCCTCGGCAGCAGGTGTTGCAGACCGTACAGGTTCGCGTCCCCGGCCTGCTCTGCGAGTGTCCAGCAGTTCTTGCGCGGCAGGTCCGACAACAACCTCAGCACGAACGCCCGTGCCTTGCGCCGGGGTTCCACCCGGACGAACCGTTCCGCGATACGGCCCATCAAGGCCTCGAACGCCTTCTGCCAGAGGGCAGGATCGATGCTGTGGCCTGCGGCCACTACCTGATCTTCCGTCTTCACACACCGATGATCACCGGTGGCCGCACCCGTTCCGGACCAGCCCCGACCAGCGGGATCGGGATCTGGACCCGTGCACCAGCCCTGGAGTCGAATCAGCTGATGGACACGTCCTCCCGAGAGACCCGCATGCCCCTCAGCGAGGTCATCGCAGTGCTGCAGGACCTGGACGAGTTCGTCGTCTCCCTCGACCGCCTCGGCTCCCGCCACGCAGCCGGAACCGCCGACGAGTCCACCGTCGGCACATTCATCGCCGACTGGGATGTCGCTCGGCGATTAGCTCGCGCCCGACGCATTATCAGTGTCGCACTGGACGCCCAACTGAGCGAGGAAGACAACGCCGAGATCGACGCGCTGTGCGACCAGGGCCGCTTCTACGCCACCGACAGCGCCAACAGCGCCTCCGCTGACCAGTCCAGCTGAGACAGCAAGCACATCGGACCGGACCGATCGAGACGGAGATCAGTTCGACCCGGGACCCAACCCGACCAGCAAAATCGCGATCTACAGCTGGGGTACTAGGCCTGGCCTAAGCGCAGGGTGACCCATTCGGGCGGGCTACGGAAATGGTGCAGGTCTTCTTCCGGTGGCCGCTACCACCGGGCGGCCAGTGGGGCGCCGAGGAAGGCCAGGACGAGCCCGCCGACGAGGGCCGCGGCCAGCAGTGCCCAGCGGGCTGGGGCGCCAGGGAGACGCCCCGTACCGTGCTGGGCGGATTTGGGCCGCAGACCAGTCGTGATGAGCTGGGGCAGCCGCCAGACGTGTGCCAGTACGTGAATGGTCATCACCGCTGCCCAGCAGAGGAAGCTTGCCTTGTGCAGCAGCAGGATGGAGAAGGGACCCACGGCCCGGCCGACGAGGGCCAGCACGACTCCGGTTGTCAGGACGGCCACGCTGGTGGCAACTACCAGGGGCCCGAGCAGCCGCAGCAGCGGGGTGGGCGGACCTTTGCGGCGGTAGGCCGGGTGGCCGGTGTAGTAGCGGATGAAGCGGTAGCCGGTGGAGCCGACCTTGAGGCCGACCGGGCCTATCAGTAGCAGGCCGATGAAGAAATGCCAGGTCAGCAGCGTGCCCAGGGAGAGGAGGGTGACACCCTGGGCGGCGAAGAGCAGCAGCAGGACGGCACCGGTCAGTGCGGTCAGTCGCTCGTTGCCCTCTGGGCCGTTGGCCGTAGGGGCGGCGCTAGGTTGCGGGTCGGTGGGGTCCGTTAGGCGACGGCTGGTCAACGCGACCATGGAGAGTCCTTCCATTCGCGCTTGGGGACAGGTCGCAGTTTGCCCGGCGCGTTCCTAAGATCTCGTTCAGAGACCAGCCGGGCCGGGCCGTGGCGGTCTCGGCGGTGTTCATCGGTTGGGCGGGCGTTCCACACGGTCGAGACGCAGTGCGAGCACCGGGCAGGCGGCCACGGCCCGCTTGGCGTGGGCGAGCAGTTGGTCGGGGACGGTCGGGTCCGGGATGATCGGGTAGCCCCATTCGTCCAGGTCGACGAGTTCGTGGAGGAGTTCGCCGCACAGACCGCGGCCTTCGCAGGCGATGCGGTCGATGCCCAGGATGTGCTGATGGCTCATTGCCAGCCCTCCTGCTCGGGTCCCGGGGCGTCGGGTACGTGGAGCAGCGGGGCCGTCCGGGCGCCGGGGCAGCGGCGGTGGGTCAGGTGGCGGTGGACCTCGTCGACGAAGACCTCCAGCGCGGTCGCGGCCAGGCGTGAGGCCCCGTCGGGGTGGCGGCAGGCGCCGCGGCCAGCGAGGAGGCCAGCGCGCTGCCGCAGTCGCGCGAGCAGTGCGGCGTCCGGCCTGCCCCAGGCCAGCGTGGCGAAGTCGCCTGCCACGGCGGGCAGGCCGAACCGGCAGGGGCCGCACTGCTGGGCGCTCTGCCTGGCAAGGTAGTCGAGTACCCGTGCCGTCTCGGACAGGCCGCAGCCGTTGTCTGGCAGGGCGAACAGCACGCCGGCGCCCGGTCCGGCGCCTGCGGTGGCCAGGTCGGGTTTGGTGTACGGCAGGTTCTGGACCTGGTCGGCCAGGAGCCAGCTGCCGAAGTAGCCGCCGACCAGCAGGGCCCGCAGTGGCCGGGTGGCGCCGCCAGCGGTCTGCACCATGGCGGCGAGCGTCGTGCCCAGCGGGATCTCGTAGACGCCCGGTGTGCGCACCGCTCCGGAGAGGGTGACCAGGGTGGTGCCCGGCGCGTCGGGACGGCCGGCGCTGCGGAACCAGTGGGGCCCGTAGCGGACGATCAGTGCGAGGTGGGCGAGTGTCTCCACGTTGTCGATCAGTGTGGGGCGGCCGTCCACGCCCTTCTCGAACGGCCGGGGTGGAGTGGGCAGGGGACGTGCCTGGCCGCCGTTGAGCCAGTTCACCAGGGAGGTCTCCTCGCTGGAGACGTAGTGGTGGGGCAGGCCGTGCAACCTGATCGGTACCGGGTCGAGCCCGGCCCGGTACCGCTCGGCGACCGCGACGTCGAGGTCACGGAACTGGGTCGTGCGGGTGCGGGCCAGGCACAGGTGGATCTCGTCGGCGCCGACAGCCGCGGCGGCCAGCGAGGCGCCGTCCAGCACGAGATGCGGCGCGAGGTCGAGGAGTGTGGAGTCCTTGCGGCTGGCGGCCTCGCTCTCCATGCCGTTGGCGATGACGACGGCGGTGCCCCGGGCTTCGGCGACGGTGCGCAGCTTGCGGCCGGTGGGGAAGGCGGCGCCGCCCCGGCCGGTGAGCCCGGCCTCGTCCACCGCGCGGATCAGGGCCGTGGCCGGGCGGCCGGTCTGCGGCAGCGGAGGGGGACCGTATCTGGCGAGGTGTTCGGTCAGGCCGGCCCGGGCACCGGTGGTAAACCAGCCGCTGAGAAGGCGGCTGCCATGCGGGCCGGTCGCCTGCTCGCCGAGCCGCAGCGCCGGGTCGGCTTCCCGTTCACGGTTCATTCGGTCACTCCCCTCGTCGTGGCGTCAGCGGATGCGGGCTGATGGGCGGCCGGTGCGGCACCGGGTGCCGCACCACCGGCCGCGCGCTGTGCCCAGCCGGGCCGTAGCGGACCGGTGGTCAGGAAGGCGATCAGCACCACCGGGACGAGAGCGGTGGCGGCGCCCGCGGCAAGGCGCATGCTGAGGCGTCCGGGGCCAGCCCGGTACAGCCGCCACCACACCGCCGCCAACACGGCCAGCAGGCAGGCCGCGTACAGCAGCAGTTGCAGTGACACCTTGGTGTCGGTGCCGGTGCCAGCGGCATGGAAGAGCGCCAGCGGCCAGCTCCCGTACGCCAGCCAGTGCACGGCCTTCCACCGCCGCACACCCAGCCGCAGCCGGACGGCGGTGGTCAGAAGCACAGCGAGCAGCAGATCGAAGGCGACCGCGCCGAGCCCCAGCCACAGCGTCCGGTACGCGGACGCGAAGGGCAGCACCACGTCCAGCAGCGTGACGTTCACATAGGTGTCCGCGACGGTGGTCAGGACGTGCAGGACCAGGAAGGCCAGCGTGAGCAGCGAGAGGTTGCGGTGCAGCGCGCTGATCTCGAACCTGGCGATCCGTTTCGGCGCGTACTGCCCGCCGACGGTGATGCCCAGCACCACGGTCGCGGTGAGCAGGATGAGGGCGATGGTGCCGCCCGCCCGCGTGGCAAACCACAGGGGGCTGGGGCCCGCGGCGAGAAAGGTGGCGGTTGGGTGCATGCTCAGTCTCCGGGTGCGGGATCGGGCGGCCAGCCGCCGAGGGTAAGCACGCTGCCGTCGGGCCGTACCAGCCGGGCGGGCAGCCGGTGGTGGCGCAGCCAGTCGGGCGCCCCCTCCGCGCGGACGATCGCGGCGGTGGCCGCGGTGTTGGCGTCCACGCAACTGGCCGCGGCGACGCTGACGGTGCGCCAGACGGGCGGTGTGACGTCGCCGGTGGCCGGATCGACGAGGTGGTGCAGGGTACGGCCGCCGCGCCGCCAGGTACGGGTGGTGACACCGGAGGTGGCCAGGCCGCCGTCGCGTACGGCGACGACCGGCGCGTCCGGATGCCAGGGCGCGGCGTGGTCGTCGGCGATCCCCACCTGCCAGCCGTGCTCCGGGGGTTCACCCGCCACCGACAGGTCTCCGCCCAGGCTGATCAGCACACCGCACCCGGCGGCGCGGGCGGCGCGCGCCGCGGCGCGGTCCGCGCACAGCGCCTTGGCCGTCGCGCCCAGGTCGAGGCCGGCCCCGACGGGAAGCCGAAGTCGCCGCCGGGCCGGGTCCCAGCGCACGCTGCGCCATCCGGCCGGCCGGACCACGGCCGCGGGCCGGACGTCCTCGGGGCGCACGTGGGCGAACGTGCGGTCGTAGCCGAGGGCCGACACTGCGGGTCCCACGGTGGGATCGACTGTGCCATCGGAGAGTTGGGCGGCACGGAAGGCCGTCTGAAGCGCCTCGGCGAACAACAAGCTCACGGTCACCTCGCGGCCCGCAGCGGCGTTGGCCCGCGACAGTTCGGAGTCGTCGCGGAAGCGGCTACAGGCCAGATCGATCGCGGCCAGCTCGGTCTCCAGCACCCGCCGCGCGTTGTCCAGCGCGACGGGATCAGTGACCAGCAGCACCGCGGTCGTGCCCAGGGCCGGGAAGCTGACCGTCGCCGGAGCGGCGGCGGTGATGGTCATGAGTTGCCGGAGGTGACGGGCGGTGCGGCTGGCGCGGGCTGGGCCGGCACGGCGGTGGGGGGCTGCGCGGGCCGCCGCAGCGTGTGAGGCGACGTGCCCTGCCGGGTGTCGTCGGAGTTCGGGTCGGCCGAGGGTGCCGACGGCTGCTGCGCGCCGTCGTCCCCGGTCGTTGGCGAGGTGGCGGCGGGACGCTGGGCCGGGATGCTCGCCGCGGTCGGCACCGACTGGGCGTAGCCGGTGCCCAGGGCGAGGGAGCCGGCGGCGGCCGCGACCGAGACGCCGATGGTGGTCAGACCGACGCGCCGCAGGCCTTGGCTGCGCTTGTGCGCGGCGCGGATCCCGGTTACTCGCTCGTCCTGCGACATTCGTGGTGCTCCTTCGGAAGGGCATCGAGGGGGACCTGTCTGCACACCAGCGTCCGGCATAGCCCGTCGAGGACCCGTTCAGAAAGTCTTCAAAACCGGTAAAGGCATGCATCGCCCCAGGTGGGGGCCATATCCGGGTACGAACGAGGAGCCCACGGACCCACCGGGCCCACGCATCCTGGGCGAACAAAAAGGGCAATCCGGATGTGGCTACTGAGCCTGCCCGTTGCCGCGGTTGCCGCGGGTATGGGCGCGGCGGAACGGGGGCAGTTCCACGACGACGGTCAGACCGCCTCCCGACGTCTCCGCCAGCTGGACGGATCCGCCGTTCGCAGTGACCAGGCGGTGAACGATGGCCAGCCCGAGACCGCTCCCCTTAGCCTCCGGATTGCCGAAACGGCGGAACGCCGCCGAGCGTGCCGCCGTACTCATGCCGGGCCCGTCGTCGATCACGCTGATCCGCACAATGGTGCGCTGTCCGGCCGAGCCAGGCGCGGTGGTGCCCTCGATGCGTACCTGGCCGCCGACGGGGACGGCGTCCACGGCATTGGCGATGAGGTTGTCCAGCACCTGCTCCAGGTCCCCGGCCCCGACGAAGGCACTCAGGTCCGCGCCGCACCGGGTTGTCAGTGCCACCCGGCGCTCGCGGGCCACCGGCTCCCACGCCCCGCGCCGCTCGGCCACCACCTCGTCCACCCGGACCCGCACGGGCCGGGGTACCGTGCTCTCCGCACGGGCCATCGCGAGCAGCCCGTCCACCAGCCGGGACAGCCGCGCGATCTCCTCCTGCGCACCGGCCAGCTCCGCGGTCGTCTCGCCGTCCTCGGTCTCGTCGGCCAGCACGTCCAGGCGCAGCCGCAGCGCGGCCAGCGGGGTGCGCAGCTGATGCGAGACATCGGCGATCACCGTGCGGTGGCCGTGGACGAGTCCCTCCATCCGGCCCGCCATCGTGTTGAAGGACGCCGCCAGCCGGCGTACTTCCTGCGGCCCGCGTCCCACCGGCGCTCGCACCTCCAACGAGCCCTCACCCAGTCGCTGAGCGGCCTCGTCCACCGCCTTCAACGGGCTCCCCACCCAGCGGGCCAGCCGGACCGAGACGAAAGCCCCGGCCGCGAGTACCACGGCGGCGGTTCCGGCCAGCCAGCCCCACACGGCGAAGATGCGGTCGTGGAGCGGGTCGAGGGAGCGGCTCAGCACCGCCGCGCCCGCGGGGTCGTCAGTGTCGCCGACGGACGTGGCCACCACCAGCTGGTCCGCCGCCTTGGCCACGTGGGTGCCGGGATCGGCGAGCGATTCCCGGATCAGGGAAGCCACCTCGTGGGCGGGGACCGCGACAGGGCACGAGGTCGTGGCGATCACCCGGCCCGCGGAGTCGTAGACCGCCGCGCACTCCCTGTCCTGATCGGCCTCGTGGAGCTGACGGTCCATCGAACCCGCCGGCTTTCCGTCGGACATGTGCTCCTCAGCAGCGGCGGACACGGAGCGCGCACTGGCCTCCAGTGCGCTCTGGAACGAGTCCTCCTCCCGGTCCGTCAGCAGCACGCCCAGCGGCACCACGGCGATCACCAGCAGTACGGTGATCAGCGCGAGGACAGTCAGCGCGATACGGCGGGTCACGCCCGGTCGACCCCACCGGCCGGCTCACCGAGCCGGAACCCGCGCCCGTAGACCGTCTCCACCAAACCCGACACGCCGAGCTTGCGGCGCATCGCGGCGATGTGCACGTCCAGCACCTTCGTCGGGCCGTACCAATGCGCGTCCCACACCCGTTCCAGGATCTGCTGGCGGGTGACCACCCGGCCTGGGTCAGTGGCCAGGCACTCCAGGATGTCGAACTCTTTGGGTGTGAGCGCGACGTCTACGCCGTCGACCGTGACCTTGCGGGTCCGCAGATCGACGGCCAGCGGGCCGTGCTGCAGCACCTCGGGCGCGGCCGGCCGGGTGCGGCGCAGCACCGCCCGCATGCGTGCCATCAGCTCCGCGAGTCCGAACGGCTTGACCAGATAGTCGTCGGCGCCCTCGTCCAGCGCCGAGACCCGGTCGCCTTCCTCACCGCGGGCCGTGATGACGATGATGGCCACGTCGGAACGCCGGCGCAGGGCCCGGCAGACCTCGACACCGTCCGTGTCCGGCAGTCCGAGGTCCAGCAGGACGACATCCGGCACCGGCTCGGCGGCGAGCGCCCCGCTGCCGGTGTCCACTTTCGCCGCGGCGTATCCAGCCCGCGTCAGCCCGCGCATCAAAGAGCGGGCGATACCAGGGTCGTCCTCGACCACGAGCACCCGCACGGCATCGCCGCCTGGTTCCCCGTCGCCTATCGCCTCTGTCCGCATGACCTCAGCGTAACGGCGCGGCGCTCAGGCACCGCCGGTCAGCGAGCCGGCGCACCACAGGCTGTGCCCGGCATCACCGCCCGACGGGACCGCCGCGCCCATCAGCCTCAACACAGCGCCGATGCCTGCCTCGCGCGGCAGGGCGCGGGCGGGCACTGAATGCCCCGTTGCCTCCAGGCGGAGCCACCCGCGCTCGGCCAAGGGTCTCGCCTTCGACCGCACCCCCGCGGCCTTCGCCGGCGTCGCCTTGGACTGAATCCACCAGCCATAGCCGGCCCAGAGCTTGGACTATTCCGCCCCCTTACGGACCAGGGCTTTATGGCCGGGAGCCTGCCTCTGGTCCTCCCCAGGTCGCACACCGTCCGGTATACGTCGTGATGGCGGTGACCGTGGACGGCACTCGGGACATCCTCGGCATCTGGGCCGGTGACGGTGGTGAGGGTGCCAGGCTGCACGTATTCACCGAGTGGAAAAACCGCGGATTGGCGCTGGCTTCAATGACCCAGGCCGCGTGTCGTATTCAACGACCCAGGCCGCGTGTGGTTATATCGTGACAGTGAAGGTGATGATAAGGCAGACGTGGTAGACGGCTAATCGGGCGACGGTCCTCAGTGACGACGCACTCGCCAAGTCCTCACCTTCTATTGCAACACTCCTGCCCCCTCCGATACGTATTAGCGGCAAGAAGGCCAATCACGGTCATTAGAGCAGGCCAGACCTTCGATGCCGGGTGATGGCGGAATCTACTCCACAGTGGCGGAATACGTTCATGACAGATAGCAACGAAAATGCGCGTGCGGGACGACCACGCGGGAACTTGAGTAGGCGACGTCTTCTTCAAGGGAC
This sequence comes from Streptomyces sp. NRRL F-5122, assembly GCF_001507435.1. Classification (GTDB taxonomy): domain Bacteria; phylum Actinomycetota; class Actinomycetes; order Streptomycetales; family Streptomycetaceae; genus Streptomyces; species Streptomyces lannensis. The sequence goes on along the minus strand of NZ_LMWH01000277.1, from coordinate 3,053 downwards.
AGCGGGCACCCTCGGTACCGCTCTGGCATCCGCCGGCATCTATGAGTTGATCGACGGCATTGCAAAACCACCGGATCGGGCCGCTGTCGCCGACAGCCCGCCCATCCAGGAACAATACATCCTGCAGAACGAGCCGGTCGTCATGGTCGATGGTTCGGGCGTGAAGAGTAGCAATGGCACGATTGCTGTCCGGGTGCCGGCCCTACACGATCATGTCATTACCGCAAGGTTGAATGTGCCGGCGGAAGCCAAGGCGTTGCAGGAGGCGCAGCACCACCTTGAGTCCGTCCTCCTGGATCTGGAACGTCAATTTCCGCCCACTCCGACAGGTGTGGCTACCACGGTAGCCTGGGGACTTCCATACTTCCACCACTACATTCCCACCCTGGGCAAGGCGTCGGGCTTCTTCAAGGCGGGAACACGTTACCCGGCGTATCTGCCGGTCGATTTGATGGCCTCCAAGGCGGAGGGTCATACCGTATATGCGCTGCAGGAGGCCCGGACGTTCCCCAGCGACCAGCCTCCGCCTGGCTTCGGGCCGGTCCGCTTGGAACAGAATGACGTGGCCGTGCTGCTCCGCAGTGACTCGCTCGCCAATGTCAAGGCAGCCCAAAAGGTCCTCTTCGGGACTGGGAGCAACCAGGCGGGCAGCCTGTTCAAGGTGACGAGTATCCGCTATGGCTTCTCCGGGGGCGGTTTCTACGGGCAGCAGGGCCTGCCGAGCAAGCTGGCGCTGGCAGCTAATATCCCCGGTGCACAGTCGATTCCTCGACAGGCGCAGGGCTTCCTCGGCTTCGCCACCACCCTGGACTCGAATATGGGACCCGGCAACATCGCCAATCTAGAGACCCTGCCTGGCCTCACCGATCAGTGGCCCAACGGTTACTTCAGACAGGGGACGACCATGCATCTCTCGCACCTGTTTCAAGATCTGGTGGCCTGGTACGAACGGAATTTCCCTCAGTACGCGGATCGCGTCCAGGCGATGCTCCAGCCCGGCCTCTCGCCCCCGCCTGCGCCGGGTACGCTTGCCCTCCAACCGCCAGGTCAAAGTGAGGCCGAAGTGGCGCAAGGGGTCCAGCGGTACCACGCCTACGGCCACACCGGGAGCATGTCGCAGGTGGACAGCACCACATCGCCGACGACCAGCAACTACGGGAAGGCCTACCCCGCGGGGACGACCATCCCCGTGCGCGGCGATTTCGACACGCTGGACAATCCGTTCCACTACACCTCCGATCCGACGGCAGACCATTACAGCAAGAAAAAAGCGGCCGGGTTGCACTTCATTTCGTTCCAGCCGACGATTGCAATCTTCAATCGCGTTCGGCTATCGATGGACGGCTACTATCCCGATACGACACTTCCTATCGCACCGCGTAGCCCCCACGCCGGCATCAACTCGGTCCTGAGCACGACTCACCGGCAGAACTATTTGGTTCCGCCACGTCGCCATCGCTCCTTCCCGCTCGCCGAGCTCCTTGTCTGACGCAAGCTCCGCGCCGTGCCCTCAGGGTTGTTGCAAGGTTAGTACTCCAGCAGGACTTCGCTGTCTGACCTTGTCTTTCGCCGGGTGGCGGGAGTGTAGCGGGACTTCGATGGTGCAGGGTCGGCCTACGGAGACCGCCCCTCGATCGTGCGACAACGCCGCAGATAGCGGCAGCGGCGGGCAACTCCTTGACGTCGGCGGCGCCAGTTCGACCAGCTCAGCGCGAGGCGTAGTCCTCGGTGTCCGCGTAAGTGCGGGGCTGGGGACAACAAGCTGCCAGGAGTCGCCGAACTTCCGCCACTGTGAGCACGATTGCCCCGGCCGTCCCATTGGTTCTGCCCCCTTTTCCCCGGCCTGGTGTGCCGTGGCGGCCAGGAAGGCGTGGGCGAGCATGGCCAGAGTAATGTGCCGGTACCAGCCCACGTAGCGGCGGACCTCGTACTGGTCGAGGCCGCACTCGTTCTTCGCGGCTTGGAAGCACTCCTCGATCGCCCAGCGCGCCCCGGCAACCTGCACCAGCTCCTGGACCGTGGCCTGCAGGGGTGCGTAGGCGAGGTAGTAGGCGATCTCGTCGGGCTTGCTGATGCTGCGCCGAGCCAGCGCCCACCGCATCCGGTGAGGGACCTCGCCCTGATAGTCGAACTCGGCGACGGCTGGCAGCCGCACCGCTGCCCAGTGATAGACGCGCGGTCCCTTCGCGCCGTCGCCGCACGAGATCTCCCGGCCGTTGGCGGGAGGCGTTCGAGGTGGCCATAGGCCGTATCGCGGGCCGGTTCGCCCGGGTCGAACCCCGGTTGTGGGCCGGGCGGTTGGTGCTTGGGCTGCTGTCGGACCTGCCCCGCAAGAACTATGTGCTCGCCGTGGCCTTCTCGGCCGAAGTGGCCACCAAGCAGGAAAGTTCTGCGCCGACGCGCTGGCGGCGAAGCTGCCCAAGCGGGCCTGGCAGAAACTGTTCGACCTCGCCGACCCGGCGCCGGGCTACCGCCTGCTGCTGATCCGGCGCAACGGCACCACCGGTGAACTCGCCTACTACCGCTGCCATTCCACCTTGCCGGTCCCGCTGAGCACCCTGGTCAAGACGGCTGGTTCCAGGTGGCAGGTCGAGAAGGGCCTGGCCGGGCTCGATGAGCACCAGGTCCGCCGCTACCCCTCCTGGAGCCGCTGGGTCACCCTCGCCATGCTCGCCCACGCCTAATGGGCGGCGCCGGGGGCCGATGAAGCCTAGGCATCACCCGGGCCAAGTGAGCTGATCCCATTCACCGGCAACGAGATCCAGCGCCTGTTCATCACACTCGTTGTCCAGCCCGGCCACGAGGCGGATCACCGGCTCAGCTGGTCCCACTGGCGGCGTCGTCGCCAGGCCCGATCGCGGGCCGACCCTTACCGGTGGCAAGCAGCCCAGGCATGACCGAGGTTCAGTCGGCGAGTTCCGGTATTCGGTCCGGATCACCGCGCGCACGGGGGTCTAGTGGCTCGTCACGCAGCCTTGGCCGGGTAATCGACTCGCTGCCCGTGAGCCAGCAGACTGTCTCCAAGACCTGATCTTGGAGGTGGTTGTGGGACG
>NZ_LMWH01000276.1 GCF_001507435.1 Streptomyces sp. NRRL F-5122 | reverse complement strand
CGCGGACTGCGGCACGCGGTCCAGGAAGAGGGCGTGGTCGGAGGAGATGATGCGGTTGCCGTCGATCTCCAGACCCGGCAGCGACTTCGGCACGGAACCGGTCGCCAGGAGGACGTGGCGGCCCTGGATCCGCTGACCGTTCACGTCGACGGAGGTCGCGGAGGACAGACGGCCCTCACCCTCGATGTAGGTCACCTTGCGCGAGGCGATGAGGCCCTGCAGACCCTTGTACAGGCCCGAGACGACCTCGTCCTTGTACTTGTGGACGGCCGGCACGTCGATGCCCTCGAAGGTGGCCTTGACGCCGAACTGCTCGCTCTCGCGGGCCTGGTCGGCGATCTCGCCCGCGTGAAGCAGAGCCTTGGTGGGGATGCAACCCCGGTGCAGGCAGGTGCCGCCGACCTTGTCCTTCTCGATCAGGGCGACGTCCAGGCCCAGCTGCGCCCCGCGCAGGGCCGCGGCGTAACCACCGCTACCACCGCCGAGGATCACTAGGTCGAAAACGGTGCTGGCGTCGTTCGCCACGTCACGTCCTCCATGCATGTGCGCCGTGCGCCGGTCGTCGGTGACCGGCAGGCGGCTGGTGTCCGGCCGCTGAAGCTTCGGCCCTTCGGTGGGGGCCCTGTCCTGCCGTGGCCCATCTTCGCACTTGTCGGCGGCCGTGGTGGCGCCGGGCCCGGGTGTGCGACGTCTGATCCGTCACGTCCGGAGGTCGTGGCGGCGCAGCCCCGGGCGGATTTCGTCGAGGGCGTAACGGGGCGGCGCCCATGAGGGCGGCCCCGGACTCGACTCGAGCTCCGGGGCCGCCCTCACGGGTACGTGCGACGTCAGCCGAGGTCGCCCGCAGCCGTCTGCTCCGCGAGCCGGACCAGGGTGCGCACGGCCGAGCCCGTGCCGCCCTTGGGGGTGTAGCCGAAGGGACCCTGCTCGTTGAAGGCGGGGCCGGCGATGTCGAGGTGGGCCCAGGTGATGCCCTCGCCGACGAACTCCTTCAGGAACAGGCCGGCCACCAGGCCGCCGCCCATCCGCTCACCCATGTTGGCGATGTCGGCCGTGGGGGAGTCCATGCCCTTGCGCAGGTGCTCGGGGAGCGGCATGGGCCAGGCCTCCTCGCCGACCTCCTGGGCGGTCTCGTGCACCGCGGTGCGGAAGTCGTCGTCGTTCGACATGATCCCGAAGGTGCGGCTGCCGAGCGCGAGCATCATCGCGCCGGTCAGGGTCGCGACGTCCACGATCGCGTCCGGGTTCTCCTGCGAGGCCGCCCACAGCGCGTCGGCGAGGACGAGCCGGCCCTCCGCGTCCGTGTTGAGGACCTCGACGGTCTTGCCGCTGTACATGCGCAGCACGTCGCCCGGGCGGGTGGCGGAACCGGACGGCATGTTCTCGGCGAGGGCGAGCCAGCCGGTGACGTTGACCTCGAGACCGAGCCGGGCGGCCGCCACGACCGCGGCGAAGACCGCCGCCGCGCCGCTCATGTCGCACTTCATGGTCTCGTTGTGGCCGGCCGGCTTGAGGGAGATGCCGCCCGAGTCGTAGGTGATGCCCTTGCCGACGAAGGCCAGGTGCTTGTCCGCCTTGGAGTTCGTGTACGACAGCTTCACCAGGCGGGGAGCGGAGGCCGAGCCCGCGCCGACTCCGAGGATGCCGCCGTAGCCGCCCTTGGTCAGCGCCTTCTCGTCGAGCACCTGCACCTTGAGGCCGTGCTCCTTGGCGGCGCTCTGGGCGATGTCCGCGAAGGCGGCCGGGTTCAGGTCGTTCGGCGGGGTGTTGATCAGGTCGCGGGCCCGGTTGAGCTCCTCGGCGACGGCGACGGCACGGTCGACGGCCGCCTTGTGCGCCTTGTCGCGCGGCTTGCCGCCGAGCAGGGCGACCTCGCCGAGCGGAGCCTTGCCGTTCTTCCCGCCCTTGGCGTTCTTGCCGTTCTCCTTGTAGGTGTCGAACGAATACGCGCCGAGCAGGGCGCCCTCGGCGACGGCGCCGAGGTCCGCGGCGTCCGCGACGGGCAGCGCGAAGACGGCCTTCTTGGAACCGGCGAGGGCGCGGGCCGCGGAGCCCGCGGCGCGGCGCAGCGACTCGGCGGAGTACGCCCCGTCCTTCTCGGGCTCGGCACCGAGGCCCACCGCCACCACGACGGGCGCCTTGAAGCCGGAGGGCGCGGGCAGCTTCGTCACCTCGCCCTCGACGCCCGAGGCGCCCAGGGTCTGCAGGGTGGCGGCGAGTCTGCCGTCGTACGCCTGGTCCACGGTTTCGGCGCCCGGTGCGACGACCGGGCCCTCGGCGCCCTTCGCGACACCGACCACGATCGCGTCGGCCCGCTGGCCGGCTACCGCGGCGGTGCTGAGTGTGAGAGCAGTCACGGTGGTGAAATCTCGCTTCCGATTGAGTTTCGGTGGCCGAACGGATTGGGGTCGACCGGCCCGGGACGACCCTAGATTGCTCAGTACGTGCGGTCTTCACCTGGGCTGGGAAACACCCGGCACGAGCCTACGCTCGGTGGCCGGTTTCGCTCGCGCCCGCGGTTGTTCGTCGCACCGTGGCGAAGGGCTGCACGGTGCCCCGGTCACTTCCGACGTACGGGTCCCGCCGGCGCCGCTCCGGCGGGCGCGCAGCGCGGACACCCGGTCGACCGCGCGGTCCCCGGTTCCGGGATCATCCTTGGGACACGTCGCCGCACCGCCTGGAGCCCGCCCCCGTGAAGCGCCCGGTCCTCCTCGCCGCCCTGCTCCTGCTGCTCGCCGGATGCTCCACCGCCGCCGAGGAGCACAAGGAGCCCGCCCGCGCCCGCTGGCAGCCGCGCCCCGGAGTCGCCTGGCAGTGGCAGCTCAGCGGGCGCCTGGACACCTCCGTCGACGTCCCGGTCTACGACATCGACGGCTTCGACCACGGGAAGGCGGCCGTCACCGCGCTGCACCGCGAGGGCCGCAAGGTGATCTGCTATCTGTCCACCGGCGCCTGGGAGGAGTTCCGCCCGGACGCGAAGAGGTTCCCGAAGTCCGTGCTGGGCCGTGGCAACGGCTGGCAGGGGGAGCGCTGGCTGGACATCCGCCGCACCGATGTCCTCGAACCCCTCATGGCGGACCGCCTCGACATGTGCCGTCGGAAGGGCTTCGACGCCGTGGAGCCCGACAACATGGACGGCTACCGCAACAACACCGGCTTCCCGCTGAAGGCCGCGGACCAGCTCCGCTACAACCGTCTCGTGGCGAGGCTGGCCCATGAGCGGGGGATGGCCGTCGGCCTCAAGAACGACCTCGGCCAGATCCCACTGCTGGTGGGGGACTTCGACTTCGCGGTCGACGAGCAGTGCGCCCAGTACGACGAGTGCGAACGGCTGAAGCCGTTCATCGCCGCAGGGAAGGCCGTCTTCCACGTGGAGTACGAACTGCCGACCAGCCGCTTCTGCGCCAAGGCCCGCCGTCTGAAGCTGAGTTCGATGCTCAAGAAGTACGATCTGGACGCCTGGCGCCGACCCTGCTGAGCCCGTGCGGCGGTCACTGCCGGCGTCCGGGCGCAGCCTCCGGGCCCGCCGTTTGGATCATGGCAGCGTCGACCGAAGGCGCAGTCTCTCCCAGCCGATCCGATCCGGACGACAGGCGTCAACCGAGCGACAGCACCACCAGCGCGGCCGTCCCCGCGGTCTCCGCGAGACCGCCGAACACATCGCCCGTGACCCCGCCGAAGCGGCGGATGCAGTGCCGCAGCAGCAACTCCGCGGCGGCGGCGGCGACCACCACCGCGGCCGCAGCACGGACGGCGCCGTACGTCGCGGACAGCGCGCCCCCCGCGGCCGCGGCCCCGGTGACGGCCACGGCCACCGCCAGCGCCCCGCGGACCGGGACCACGCCGGCCACCGCGGCCCCCAGTCCCTCCGGCCGGGCGGCCGGTATCCCGCGGCGCGCGGCCAGCGTGAGGGCCAGTCGGGCAGCAGTCGCGGAGACGGCGGCGGCCAGCGCGCCCCGCTCCCAGGAGCCGCCGTACGCCTCGGCGAGCGCGGCCACCTGAGCGAGCAGCACGAGGACCAGCGTGATCACACCGAACGGCCCGATGTCCGACTGCTTCATGATCCGCAGCGCCTCCGCCGCGGGCTTGCCGCTGCCGAGCCCGTCGGCCGTGTCGGCGAGCCCGTCGAGGTGCAGTCCCCGGGTGAGCACGGCCGGGACGGCGGCGGCGCAGACGGCGGCGAGCAGGGGACCGGCCCCCGCCACAAGAGCCGCGGCGCCGAGCAGCCCGGCGATCCCTCCGACCACGACTCCGGCCAGCGGCGCGCACAGCATCCCGGCGCGCCCCGCGCCCCGGTCCCAGCGCGTCACCGGGACCGGGAGCACCGTGAGGGTGCCGAAGGCGAAGCGCAGACCGTGAAGCGGCGGGATCCTGATCACGGCGGCAGACTAGCCGGGGCCTCCCGCGTCACCCGCTGGTGCCCCGCGAGCGGGCACGGGCACCCCACCCCCGGCAGACTGCACACATGGGTCACTGGCTGGAGCGCAACATCGTGGAGCCGGGCAAACTCCCCCTGCTGCTCGCGCTCGGCGCCTTCGTGCTGACCTTTGTGGTCACCCGTTCCGTCACCCGCCTCATCCGGGCCGGCAAGGGTCCCTTCCGCAACGTCGAATCGGGCGGGGTGCACATCCACCACGTCGTGCCCGGAGTCGTGCTGACCGTCGTGGGCGGTTTCGGCGCGCTCGCCAGCCGTCAGGGCCTCGGCTCCGGCGTCTTCGCGGTCGTCTTCGGCGTGGGGGCCGGCCTCGTCCTGGACGAGTTCGCCCTCATCCTCCACCTGGCGGACGTGTACTGGAGCGAGCAGGGCCGCAAGAGCGTCGAGGTCGTCGTGGTCACGGCGGCCATGGTGGGCCTGGTCCTCGCCGGGTTCTCGCCGTTCGGCGTCGACGACCTCTCCGCGGACGAACTGCAGGACCGGGGCACCGTGATCGCGAGCGTCGTGTTGAACTTCGTGTTCTCGCTGCTGGCCCTGAGCAAGGGCAAGGCCCGCACAGCGCTCTTCGGTGTGATCGTGCCCGTGGTCGCCCTGGTCGGCGCGGTCCGTCTGGCCCGCCCCGCCTCGCCCTGGGCGCGCCGCTTCTACCGCCGCCGCCCGCGCACCCGCGCCCGGGCCGGTCTGCGGGCCTACCGGCACGATCGCCGCTGGGCCGGGCTCGGCCGCAGATTTCAGGACTGGATCGGGGGCAGGCCCGACCCGCAGCCGAGCCGGGCTGCCGACCGCCGTTCCTGACGCAGTGCCGACATCCCGCAGACCATCAGCACCCCGGCGATCGCGGCGATGTGCTCCTTGCCCGCGAGGTTCTGCTTCAGCGCGAGCTCCGCGGTCATCGCCCCGATCACCAGGCCTCCCGTGAGGTGTGCGCGGTACCTCCAGCACAGGAACAGGGCGAGTCCGATCACCGCGGCCGACGGCCCCGTGTCGACGACCCGCGCGTCCGACGCAGGGAGCCCGAGCGGGTGATGCGGGCCGAGGGCGATGCCCACCCGGGCGTACAGCGTCCCGGCCAGGGTGGCGATGTACGCGATGACGAGCGTGCGCCACCAGCCCAGGCAGATCTCGGCGACACCGAACACACAGAGGATCTGCAGGAGCGCCCCCCACACCGGCAGGTCCAGGGCCGGGACGAAGAGGGAGGAGGGGGTGCGCAGCAGTGACAGCCACAGCGGCTCCTCGGCCCGCACCGCGCCGACGGTCGCGACGAATCCGAAGCCCCACGACTGGTTCTGCACGAACTGCAGGAGGGACGTCAGACACACCGCTGCCAGCGTCATCGGGACCGCACGCCAGGCGCGCCCGGCGAGTGCCCGGCGCGTGACGGCGTACGGCAGCCCCCATTCGGCATGCGCCAGACGGGCGAGGGTGCTCATCCCGTGGTCCTCATCGGTCCGGCGCTCCTCATCTGTACGACTGCAGGTGCTTGCGGTGGAGCCACTTCGGCAGTCCCGGAGCCTCCAGGAATCCTTCGGCGCGCGCCGAGGCGACGCCGATGCGCAGCAGGTCCGCGCTCTTCTCGAAGAGCAGGAACCGCGGCTCCCAGATGGGCCGGTACTTGGCGTTGGCCCGGTACAGCGACTCGATCTGCCACCAGCGCGAGAAGAAGCTGAGCAGGGAGCGCCACAGCCGCAGCACCGGTCCGGCGCCGAGGCGGGCACCACGTTCGAAGACGGAGCGGAACATGGCGAAGTTGAGCGACACCTGGGTGACCCCGATCTCCGATGCGCGCCGCAGCAGTTCGAGGACCAAGAACTCCATGAGCCCGTTCTCGGAGTCCCGGTCGCGCCGCATGAGGTCGAGCGAGAGGCCGTGCGGCCCCCACGGCACGAAGGACAGCAGCGCCCGCAGCTCCCCGTCCCCTTCGCCGGCGCGGCCGTCCCTGCACTCGAGCATCACGCACTGCCCGTCCCGGGGGTCGCCGAGCCGTCCCAGCGCCATGCTGAACCCGCGCTCGGTGGCCCCGTCACGCCAGTCGTCGGCCTTCCGGACGAGGAACTCCATCTCGTCGGAGGGAATGTCCGCGTGGCGCCGGACGCGCACCGTGTACCCGGCGCGCTTCACCCGGTTGTAGGCCTGGCGGACGGTCCGCATGGCGCGTCCTTCGAGGGTGAACTCGGCCACATCCACGACGGCTTCGTCACCGAGTTCGAGTGCGTCCAGCCCGTGCCGTGTGTACACGGTCCCGGCCTCCTCGCTCGCGCCCATCACTGCGGGGATCCAGCCGTGCGCGCGCGCCTCGGCGAGCCAGGGTTCGATGGCGCCGGGCCAGGCCTCCGGGTCGCCGAGCGGGTCGCCTGAGGCGAGCGACACCCCGCCGACGACGCGGTAGGCGACCGCCGCCTTGCCGGTGGGCGACCAGATCACGCTCTTGTCCCGGCGCAGTGCGAAGTACCCGAGCGAGTCCCGGTCGCCGTGCCGTTCGAGCAGCGCCCACAGCCTCTTCTCGTCGTCCTCGCTGATCGGGTCGACGGCGCGCCGGGAGCGGAAGGCGGCGTACAGGACGGCGAGGACCAGCAGCGTGCTGAAGACGTTGATGGCGATGTCGACCCAGTTGGGCGTGGCGATGCCCGGGTGGTGCGCCCTGTCCCCGGCGACCGAGACGAGCCGGAGGGTGCCGTAGCGCCAGCGTTCCGCGAAGGTCGAACGCCCGGCGTCCTGCGCGGTGTTGGTGACGGTCACGAGGAGGGCGGCCAGCAGGGAGGAGGCGAGCAGGCCGCCGACGGCCACGACGGCGGCGAGCCGCGGGTTGGCGCGGTCGCCCTTGGCGTAGAACTCCCGGCGCCCCGTCAGCAGCGAGCCCACGAAGGCGGCGGTGAGCACCAGGGAGACCCAGTTCTGTGCGTACTGCCTGATCTCCGGGAAGACCATGGCGAAGGCGAACAGCACCAGGAACGGTCCGCTGAGCACGAGGTTGAGGATCCATGCGGCCCGCTTGCGGCGCCGCATGGTGACGGCGAGGAACAACGTGAACGCGCCGGAGGCGAAACCCGCGGTCAGCAGGTACGGAGTGAAGAGGTTCTCCTGGTTGTGCCGTCGCACGTCCTGCCCGAGCGAGACCCACACGGCGGAGAGGAAGTTGATGAACGCGACGGCCCGCAGGTACCAGACGGCGAACGCGGCGGCCCGCCGGGAAGCCCGGCCGGACCGCCGCGCCCCGTTCCCTGGCCGGGCGGTGTGTTCCTGTTCCGTATGAAAACGGACATCTCCCATAAAGGGTGATGATATGGGGCGCCGTGGGGTGTGTGGCGGAGCGGTCGCAGGCGGAATCCGGCAGGGCGCGGGGCCCGGCCTGTCCCGTGTCTACTCCGGCTGCTCCGCGTCCCCGCTCCCGCCTGCCTCCACGGGCTTGTCGGGAAGCTCGGCCGACAGCGCTGCCGCGGCCTGGACGAGCGGCAGCGCCAGCAGGGCGCCGGCACCCTCGCCGACCGTCACACCGTGGTCGAGCAGCGGTTCCAGCGCCATCCGGTCCAGCGCCTTCGCCTGCGCCGGCTCCCCGCTCTTCTGCCCGGCCAGCCACCAGTCCGGCGCCCGGAACGCGACCCGCTGGGCGACCAGCGCGCACGCCGCCGAGACGACCCCGTCCAGGATCACCGGGGTCTTGCGCGCGGCGCACTGCAGCAGGAAGCCCGTCATCGCGGCCAGGTCGGCGCCGCCCACCGCCGCCAGCAACTGCAGCTGATCACCCAGCACCGGCCGGGCCCGCCGCAGTGCGTCACGCACGGCCGCGCACTTGCGCATCCACGCCAGGTCGTCGATCGGCAGACCGCCGCGCCCGGTGACCACGGACGCGTCCGTCCCGCACAGCGCGGCCACCAGCACGGCCGCGGCCGTCGTACCGCCGACGCTCACATCGCCGAGGACCACGAGGTCCGTGCCGGAGTCCGCCTCCTCGTCCGCGACCGCGAGGCCCGCCCGGAACGCGGCCTCCGCCTCCTCGGGCGTCAGGGCGTCCTCGACATCGATGCGCCCGCTGCCGCGCCGCACCCGATGCCGTACGACGTCCTCCGGCAGTTCGCCCGGGTCGCAGTCGAGCGCCATGTCGACCACGCGCACCGGCACGTTCAGCTGCCGTGCCAGGATCGACGCGGGGCTCGCGCCCTCAAGTACCGCCCGCACCAACCGGTCCGCGCTGCCCGCGGGCCGTGCGGACACACCGAGCGCGGCGATCCCGTGATCGCCCGCGAACAGCACCATGCGCGGGCGCTCGACCGGCCGCACCGGCACGGCGGACTGCGCGGCCGCCAGCCACTCACCCAGTTCGTCGAGGCGGCCCAGCGCACCGGGCGGCACGATCTGACGCTCCCTGCGCGCCTCCGCGTCGCGGCGCACCCCGCCGTCGGGACGCTCGATCAGATCGGTGAAGTCGTCGAGATTAAGCGAGCTCATTGGCCGAACAGTACCGGCAGCGATCGAACGCCGACGCGCCACATCGACGGCACGTCATTGCGTCCGTGAGCAAGGTCCCCTACGTACCGTTTAGACACTTGTTGTCGTGTGTCGTCGCACCCCTTGTCCCAGGCGTACGTCGTCCCTGCCGCCACAGGAGCCGCCCATGCCCGCCACCCCGCAGCCGGACGACGAGCGCCGCGCCGGGAGCCCCGGTGAACTCGCCGCGGGTACCAGTCGGCTGCAGGAGCCGCGCCGTGACGACTGCCCCTGGTGCGGCTCCGGGCAGCTGCGCACCCGGCTGCGCATGTCCGACCTCGTGCAGCACAAGCCGGGCACCTTCGTCGTCGACGAGTGCCGGGACTGTGCCCATGCCTTCCAGAACCCCCGGCTCACCGCCGAGGGACTCGCCTTCTACGCTCACGACCCGCACGAGGACCGGGTGGGGGTCGACGGTTTCGCCGAACGCCTCCTCACCGCGCGGGACAGCGCCCGGCGCCATCGGGCCGCGGCCCGCGCGATGCTGCCCTTCCCCGAGCCCGAGAGCTGGCTCGACGTCGGCACGGGGCACGGCCACTTCCCGGAAGCGGCCAGGGAGATCCACCCGTACACGTCCTTCGACGGGCTCGACGCCACCGGGCGTGTGGAGCGGGCACGGGCCGCGGGCCGCGTGGAAGAGGCCCACCAGGGACTCCTCACCGACCCCGGGATCCTCGCGCGGCTGCGCTCCCGCTACGACGTCGTCAGCATGCTCCACCATCTGGAGCACACTCCCGACCCACGCGCGGAGTTGCGCGCCGCCATGACCGTGCTGCGCCCCGGCGGCCATCTGCTCATCGAAGTCCCGGACCCCGACTGCACGTTCGGCGCGCTGCTCGGCAAGTGGTGGGTCCCGTACGGCCGGCCACGCGACCTCCACCTCATGCCACTGCGCAACCTGCTGGCCGAACTGGAGTCCCTGGGCTGTGTCGTCGTCGCCACGGACCGCCGTGAGCCGCACACTCCGTACGACATCGCGGGCGCCGTGGCCCTCGCCCTGACCCGGGTCCTGCCGGCGGCCGAGGCTCCGTGGCGGGCCGTCCTGCCGACCGTGTTCGGGCGCGGGCTCCGCTCGGTTCTGGTGGGGGCCGCCACACCACTGGTGGCGACGGCGACCGCCCTGGACCACACGCTGGCACCACTGCTGCGGCGTACCCGCTTCTCGAACGCCTACCGGATCATCGCGCGCACGACCAGGTCACCCGCGTAGCGTGAGCGCCTGCCCGGCCACCACCAGCAGCACATGCTCGCACTCCGCCGCGAACGCGGCGTTCAGGCGCCCGAGTTCGTCGCGGTAGCGGCGTCCGGAGGCCGTCGCCGGGACGATTCCCGAGCCGACCTCGTTCGAGACGGCGACAACCGTGCGGCGCGTCCCGCGCACCGCCGCCGCCAACTCCTCCACCCGGGCCCGCAGCGCCCGCTCGCCGCCACCCGCCCACTCCGCGTCGTCCCACGCGCCGACCCCGTCCATCGCGTCGGTCAGCCAGAGCGACAGACAGTCGATCAGCAGCGGGGACCCCTCCTCCCCGAGCAGCGGCACCAGATCGCATGTCTCGGTGGTGCGCCAGGAGCCGGGCCGCCGCTCCCGGTGCGCGGCCACCCGGGCCGCCCACTCGGTGTCCCCGTTCCGCGACCCGCCCGTCGCCACGTACAGCACGTCGGGGAACGCCTCGAGCCGCCGCTCCGCCTCCACCGACTTGCCCGAGCGGGCCCCACCCAGCACGAGGGTGCGCCGCGGCACCTCCGGCGCGTCCTCGCTGACCCCGACGGTCAGCGTCGCCCCGTCCGGCACGGCCCGTGCCCCCGCCGCCACGAGCCGCCGCCGCAGCTCCGCGCCCGGTGGCACGTCGTGGTCGAGATGGACGGCCACGATGTCGGTGGCCGGCCCGATCGCCCCCACCGCGCGCAGCTTCGCCGCCGCGTCCGGCCGTCCCACGACATCGGCGAACACCAGGTCGTACGGCTCCACCGGCGCTTCCAGACCCGCGGGCGCCGCACCCGGCGGCAGATACAGCAGCCGCAGCCCGTCCGGACCCGTCACCGCATAACCCGTGCCCGGCGAGTCCATCGCGACGGCCCGCACCCGGTGCCCGGTCATCAGCGCCAGCTCCCGCCCGTCCGGCACCCGTCCGGGCTGCGGCAGCCCCGCGGGTACCTCGACCGGGGGACCGTCGTGCGGGTGCGTCAGCAGCACCTGGCGCACCGCGGCCAGGGACCGGCCGGCTCGGGCGGCCGCGAAGACCGCACCCGGCGTCAGATCCAGCAGCAGCGTTTCATCCACGAGCACAGCGGTCGCCGCGCGTGCCTGCGGGCCCAGCGCTCGCGCGCAGGCCGCACAGGGGCAGTCGGGGCGGGGCAGCCCCGCCGGGGCACCGGTACCGAGCACAGTCGCTTCCACGCACCTGATTTTCCCGGGTCGCCGCGGGTGTTGCGCGTCCGGCTAGGCTCATGGCAGCAGCCGGACCAAGATCCGGCTTCTGCTCTGCATGTGCTCACATCTTGGAGGCGTACATGGCGGCATGGACGTGGCGGTTCGAGAAGGCCGACGGGGCGGAGGTTCAACCCGCGGTCGCGCCCGAGGAGTTCACCACGCAGGGGGACGCCGAGTCCTGGATCGGGGAGCACTGGAAGGAGCTGCGCGACGGAGGCGCCGACCAGGTGCGGCTGTTCGAGGACACGACGGAGATCTACGGGCCGATGAGCCTGCACGCCGAGGACGCGTAGGACCGCCTCGCGTGGGCGGGGGCCGAGGCCCTCGCCCGCCGGCTCACTGCTCGCCCAGGACGATCCCGACGGTTTTTGTGCTTCCGCCGCGCCGGTAGGTGATCGTCGTCTTCTGCCCCGGCTTGGCGTCGGCCAGCGCCTCGGCGAGGGAAGTCATCGTGGTGATGCCGGTGTCACCCAGTTTGGTGATGATGTCCCCGGCACGCAGCCCCGCCCTGTCGGCCGCGCCGCCGCCGCGCACCTCGACCACGGCCACGCCGACCGGCTGGTAGCTGCCGTTCACCACCGTGCGTCCGGTGATGCCGAGCGCGGCCCGCCCCGAGGCGGTCACCTTGCCGCTCTTGATGATCTGGTCGGCGATCGTCCGCACAGTGGACGCCGGGATCGCGAAGCCGATGCCGGGCGCCGCGCCGCCCCCCAGGTCGGGGTCGACGGCGGCGAGCGTGGGGATGCCGATGACCTGGCTGTCGAGGTTGACGAGTGCGCCGCCGCTGTTGCCCGGGTTGATGGCCGCCGAGGTCTGCACCATGTTCGCGATGGTGGCGCCCGTGCCGTTCGTGGACCCCTCGCTGACGGTCCGTCCGGTCGCCGACACGATTCCCTGCGTCACGCTCGAGGACAGCCCGAGCGGCGAGCCCATGGCGAGGACGATCTGCCCCACCGCCACCTGTGCCGAATCCCCGAACACCGCCGGCTTCAGTCCGGGCGGCACCTTGTCCAGCTTGATGACGGCGAGATCCTGCTCGGGATACGAGGAAACGAGGCTCGCGGAGAGCACGGCCTCGCTGTTCGCCGTGGTCACCTGGAACTTCTTCGCGTCCCCGACCACGTGCGCGTTGGTGACGATATGGCCTCTCGCGTCGTAGACCACACCGGAGCCCAGAGCGTCCCCGGACTGGATCTGCACGACGGACGGCAGCACGTTCTTGATGACCCGCTGGTACTCGCTCTCAAGCGTGTCACCCGCAGAGGTGACGGTGGCCCGTGGGCTTGCCGATGTCTGCGCCCCGGCGGAGGTACCGGACCCGGTGCAGCCGGCGAGCGGTATGAGAGAGCAGAGAAGAAGCGGTGCGCACAGCGCGCGCAGGGCGCGTATACGGGAAGGGGCCATGTCCCGAGTGTCGGTTCATGACGCCCCGACCGCTTTCCCGATGCGTCCGAACGGATGTATTCGCCCGGGGCGGCGCCCACCGGTGCCGCCCGCCGTCAGCCCCGTACTCCGCACAGGTGCAGCAGAGCTGCGACCCCCCGGTACGGATCCGTCCGGCCGGCCCGCTCCTCGGCCGCCAGCAGGGTCTCGGCGTCGAGGGGCGGCTCGGTCCCGTCCCGAGCGATGTCGGTGAAGACCCGCACCCCGTACCACGTGTGCAGCGGTGCCCCGATGCCCGCGAGCGTGGCGGTCAGCCGCTCCAGCCGGTCCGCGCGCACCTCGAGACCGAGCCGGTTCGTGTAGGTCGCCGTGTCGAAGGCGCTGAGCGCGGTCGCCCAGTCGCCGGCCAGACCCGGCCGCATGGCCAGCGCGTCCGCGTTGCGGACGAGCAGCGAGAGCAGACCGCCGGGGGCGAGCATCCGGGCCAGCCCCGCCAGCAGCGGGTCGGGCTCCTCGACGTACATCAGCACCCCGTGGCACATCACCACGTCGAAGCTGCCCGGCAAGAAGTGCACTCCGGTGTCCCGGCCGTCACCCTCGACGATCTGCACGCGTTCCCGAATGCCCTCGGGCTCCGCGGAGACGGCCTCGCGCGCGACCGACACCATCTTCGGGTCCTGCTCGAGCCCGGTTATCCGGTGTCCGGCGCGGGCCAGACGCAGTGCCTGGGTGCCCTGGCCCATGCCCACGTCGAGCACCCGAAGCCGCCGACCGACCGCGAACCGCGCGGCTATCTGCTCGTCGAGCTGCCGCGCCACCAGCTCCTGCCGTACCACGTCACGCAGACCGCCCAGCTTGCTCAGCCAGGCATCCGCGGCCCCCTCGGAGAAAGAATCCGTGCTCAGGGCCGCTCTCCGCGCTTGACCTGAGGCTTCGGCAGGCGCAGCCGACGCATCTGCAGGGAGCGCATGAGCGCGTAGGGGACGGCGCCCCGCTTGTTCTGGTCCGGGAAGCGTTCGGCGAGCCGCTTCCGCAGCCGGAAGGCGGAGAAGATCGAGTCCAGCACGATCAGGATGATCACGACGAGCCACAGCAGCAACGCGATGTTCTGCAGCTGGGCCACCCGCACCACGCTCAGCACGAGGATGATCACGGCGAGCGGCAGGAAGAACTCCGCGACGTTGAAGCGGGAGTCCACGTAGTCGCGGGCGAACTTGCGCACCGGGCCCTTGTCCCGCGCCGGCAGGTACCGCTCGTCACCGCCGGCCAGTGCCTGGCGCTGCCGCTCCATGGCGGCGCGGCGATCGTCGCGCTGGCGCCGGGCGGCGTCCTTGCGCGTCGTCGGCGTGTTGGCGACGCTGCGCCGCTGGGACTGGGCCTCACTGCGCTTGGGCGTGGGCCTGCCCTTCGGGGCCTGCGGGTCGCGGGTCTGCTTGGAGAGGGTCACCTGCGCCTTGTCGGCGGGGGCCTTCTCGTCCTTGGCACGGCTACGGAACACAAAACCCAAGGGTACGGGGTACCCGCGCATGGACCCCAGCCGGATGGGGAACGATCCGGCAACACCCGTCGTCTGTACTGGGACAGAGGGGTCCTAAAAGGAAGACCGCCGGCGTTCTTCCGTCGGTCGGCTGAGGGAATCCGGGAATCACCCCGCACGTAACCCCGGGGCACTCCTACTCCCTACGCCGGAGCGGAACCGCGGGCAGTCGTCCTTGGGGATGACCGCATCCGTCCGCGAACAGTGCGGTAATGGATGCAGGGACCGTACTGTGGGTCCTGTCGCAGACCTGTGAGCTGGAGTCCGTCAGAAGGGGGCGCGCGAAGCCCATGAGCGGTGTGATGAAGCGTATGGGGATGATCTTCCGCGCGAAGGCGAACAAGGCCCTTGACCGGGCCGAGGACCCGCGCGAGACCCTCGATTACTCGTACCAGAAGCAGCTGGAGCTGCTGCAGAAGGTGCGCCGCGGTGTCGCGGACGTGGCGACCAGCCGCAAGCGCCTGGAGCTGCAGCTCAACCAGCTCCAGAGCCAGTCCACCAAGCTCGAGGACCAGGGTCGCAAGGCGCTCGCCCTCGGCCGGGAGGACCTGGCCCGCGAGGCGCTGTCGCGGCGCGCCGCGCTCCAGCAGCAGGTGACGGATCTGGAGACCCAGCACCAGACCCTGCAGGGCGAGGAGGAGAAGCTCACGCTGGCGGCCCAGCGCCTCCAGGCGAAGGTGGACGCCTTCCGCACGAAGAAGGAGACCATCAAGGCGACGTACACGGCGGCCCAGGCGCAGACCCGTATCGGCGAGGCCTTCTCCGGGATCTCCGAGGAGATGGGCGACGTCGGCCTGGCCATCCAGCGCGCCGAGGACAAGACCGCGCAGCTCCAGGCCCGCGCCGGCGCCATCGACGAGCTTCTGGCCTCCGGCGCCCTCGACGACCCCTCGGGCATGGCCAAGGACGACATCCAGGCGGAGCTGGACAGGCTCTCCGGCGGCACGGACGTGGAGCTGGAACTGCAGCGCATGAAGGCGGAGCTGGCCGGCGGGTCCTCGCAGCCGCAGGCCATCGAGGGCGGCACGGACCAGGGGCAGAAGCAGTCCCAGCCGCAGGACACCCCCCGCTTCGACAAGCAGTGACCCTGTCATCCACCGCGTCCCCCTGAGGAGGGCGAGATGATCGTACGGATCATGGGGGAGGGGCAGGTGAAGCTGGACGACGCCCACTTCACCGAGCTCAACAAGCTGGACGACGAGCTGCTCCGGGAGGTGGAGGGCGGCGACAAGGAAGGCTTCCGCCGTACTCTTGGCGCCCTCCTGGACGCGGTGCGCCGCCTGGGCACCCCGCTCCCGGACGACTCCCTCGAACCGTCGGAACTGATCCTGCCGTCACCGGACGCGAGCCTCGACGACGTCCGCGAGATGCTGAACGACGACGGGCTGATCCCGGGCTGAGCGCCGATACGGTCGTTCCCGGCCGGGCCCGCCGTGCGCGGCCCGGTCCGGGCACGGGCCAGGAGCGCCCACGCCGGTGGACGCCGTACGGCATCCGTTCCGCCCGCAGCGGGCGCGCCGTACCTTTGCTGAGGTGAGCACCCTAGAACGCACCAGGGACGGCCTGCGCGCCCACCCGCTCGCCCTGGACGCCGCCCTCGCCTTCGGTGTCCTCGTCTGCATGGTGGTCGGCTCCTTCGTCGACCCCCATGGGCAGGACGGACCCACCTGGGGTGCACGCACCCCGGCCGCCCCCAGCCTCACCCTGCTGGTGCTCAGCGCGGCGGCCCTGGTGTTCCGCCGCAGAAGGCCCGTGACCGTACTCGCCGTCACGGCCGCGCTCTCCCTCGTGGAACTGGTCACCGCCGACCCCCGTGTCCCCGTCGCCATGTCCGCGGTCGTCGCCCTCTACACCGTCGCCGCCACCACCGACCGCCCCACCACCTGGCGCGTCGGGCTGCTCACCATGACCGCTCTGACCGGCGCCGCCATGCTCGCGGGCACCGTTCCCTGGTACGCCCAGGAGAACCTCGGCATCTTCGCCTGGACGGGCATGGCCGCGGCCGCCGGCGACGCCGTGCGCAGCCGGCGCGCCTTCGTGCACGCCATCAGGGAGCGCGCGGAGCGGGCGGAACGCACCCGCGAGGAGGAGGCCCGCCGACGTGTCGCCGAGGAGCGGCTGCGCATCGCCCGGGACCTGCACGACGTCGTCGCCCACCACATCGCCCTGGTGAACGTGCAGGCCGGGGTCGCGGCACACGTCATGGACAGACGGCCCGACCAGGCGAAGGAGGCACTCGCCCACGTCCGCGAGGCCAGCCGTTCGGCACTCAACGAACTGCGCGCCACCGTCGGACTGCTCCGGCAGTCCGGTGACCCCGAGGCACCGACCGAGCCCGCCCCCGGCCTCGCCCGCCTCGACGAGCTCGCCGACACCTTCCGCAACGCCGGCCTCCCCGTCGAGGTCGCCCGCGCCGACCACGGCACCGCCCTGCCTGCCGCCGTCGACCTGGCCGCCTACCGGGTCATACAGGAGGCCCTGACCAATGTGCAGAAGCACGCGGGACAGCGTGCGAAGGCCGAGGTCAGCGTCGTGCGGGTGGGGTCGGCGGTGGAGATCACGATCCTCGACGACGGGACGGGCGAGGACCCGGGGCCCGAGGACGACGGCCACGGCGGGCACGGTCTGCTCGGGATGCGTGAGCGCGTCACCGCCCTGGGCGGGACCCTCGCCGCCGGTCCCCGCTACGGAGGCGGCTTCCGCGTCCATGCGATCCTTCCGGTCAGGAACCGTGCGACGACGACGGCAGGGGAGACCGTATGACCGCCGCCCCGGGAGGGCCCGTATGACCATCCGCGTCCTGCTGGCCGACGACCAGGCACTGCTGCGCAGCGCCTTTCGCGTCCTCGTCGACTCCGAGTCGGACATGGAGGTGGTGGGCGAGGCGTCCGACGGCGCGGAGGCGGTCCGGCTGGCCGGGGAACGGCGCGCCGACGTCGTCCTCATGGACATCCGGATGCCCGGGACCGACGGTCTCGCCGCCACCCGTCTGATCAGCGCCGACCCCGCCCTCGCCCACGTCCGGGTGGTCATCCTGACGACCTTCGAGGTCGACGACTACGTCGTGCAGTCGCTGCGCGCCGGGGCCTCGGGCTTCCTCGGCAAGGGATCCGAGCCCGAGGAACTGCTGAACGCCATCCGGATCGCGAACGGCGGCGAGGCCCTGCTGTCGCCCGCCGCCACCAAGGGGCTCATCGCCCGGTTCCTCGCCCAGGGCCCGGCCGACGACGGGCGCGACCCGGCCCGCTCCGACCGCCTGGGCACGCTGACCGGACGCGAACGGGAGGTGCTCGTGCAGGTCGCGGGCGGCCACTCCAACGACGAGATCGCCGAACGCCTCGAGGTCAGCCCGCTGACGGTGAAGACGCACGTCAACCGCGCCATGGCCAAGCTGGGAGCGCGGGACAGGGCGCAACTGGTCGTCATCGCCTACGAGTCGGGGCTGGTGCGTCCCAGGTCGGAGTGAGCGCGCTCCGGCCCGGTACGTCCACGGGTGGAGCGAGTCGCATCGGGCCGTACTGCGTCCGCAGTAGGCGCCGCCCGGGGAAATCGACCGTGGGGCGACGGATCGGCACCCTCCGATGCACCAGGGTGTAGGGGTGGGGGACTCATCTGCGTCCCCGTCCTTCCGCTCAGCCACAGAGAGAGACGCCGACCCATGTCCTGGCTGTCACGATTCAGCCTCGCGCAACGGGCCCTGATAGCGCTGATGTCGATCGTCGCGCTCGTCTTCGGGGCGATCGCGATCCCACAGCTCAAGCAGCAGCTCCTGCCCACCATCAACCTGCCCGTCGTGTCCGTCCTGGCTCCGTACCAGGGCGCGTCCCCGGACGTGGTCGAGAAGCAGGTCGTCGAGCCCCTCGAGAACACCCTGAAGGCCGTCTCCGGCATCCAGGGCGTCACCTCCACGGCGAGCGAGGGCAACGCCGTCATCATGGCGTCCTTCGACTACGACAACGACAGCAAGCAGCTCGTCGCGGACGTGCAGCAGGCCGTGAACCGGGCCCGCGCCCAGCTCCCGGACTCGGTCGACCCGCAGGTCATCGCCGGTTCGACCGACGACATCCCGGCCGTGGTCCTCGCCGTCACCTCCGACAAGGACCAGCAGGCCCTGTCCGACCAGCTCGACAAGACCGTGGTGCCCTCGCTGAAGGACATCAGCGGGGTCGGCCAGGTCACCGTCGCCGGCGTGCGTGACGTCCAGGTCGCCGTCACGCCCGACAACACCGCGCTCGCCCGGGCCGGGCTGACCACGGTCGCGCTCGGCCAGGCCCTGCAGGCCGGCGGCGCGACGGTCCCCGCGGGCTCCTTCGACGAGAACGGCAGCAACCGCACGGTCCAGGTCGGCGGCGGCTTCACCTCGCTGCAGCAGATCCAGGACCTGATGGTCGCGGGCCAGCCGGGCAAGAAGCCGGTGCGCCTCGGCGACGTCGCCACGGTCCGGCAGGAGGAGGCCAAGGCCGACTCCATCACCCGCACGGACGGCAAGCCCAGCCTCGCCGTGAACGTGACGATGGACCACGACGGCAGCGCGGTCGCCATCTCCAACGCGGTCAAGGACAAGCTGCCGGACCTGCGCAAGGACCTCGGTTCGGGCGCGACCATCACCGTGGTCAGCGACCAGGGCCCGGCGGTCTCCAAGTCCATCCGCGGTCTGACCAGCGAGGGTGCGCTGGGTCTGCTCTTCGCGGTCCTGGTGATCCTGGTCTTCCTGGCGTCGGTGCGCTCCACCCTCGTCACGGCCGTCTCGATCCCGCTGTCGGTGGTCCTCGCCCTGATCGTCCTGTGGACGCGCGACGTGTCGCTGAACGTGCTCACGCTCGGCGCGCTGACCATCGCCATCGGCCGTGTCGTCGACGACTCGATCGTGGTCCTGGAGAACATCAAGCGGCATCTCGGCTACGGCGAGGAGCGGGAGACTGCGATCCTCACCGCGGTGCGCGAGGTGGCCGGCGCGGTGACCTCCTCGACGCTGACGACGGTTGCGGTCTTCCTGCCGATCGGCCTGGTCGGCGGTGTGGTGGGCGAGCTGTTCGGCTCGTTCTCCCTCACGGTCACGGCGGCCCTGCTCGCCTCCCTCGTGGTGTCGCTGACCGTCGTCCCGGTCCTGTCGTACTGGTTCCTGCGCACCCCGAAGGGCATGTCGCAGGACGCGGAGGAGGCGCGCCGCGCGGCCGAGGCCAAGGAGGCGCGGAGCCGTCTGCAGCGCTTCTACGTGCCCGTGCTGCGCTTCGCGACCCGCCGCCGGCTGACCAGCGTGGCGATCGCGGTGGTCGTCCTGATCGGCACCTTCGGCATGGCGCCGCTGCTGAAGACGAACTTCTTCGACCAGGGCGACCAGGAAGTCCTCAACATCAAGCAGAAGCTGAAGCCGGGCACGAGCCTGTCGGCGACGGACGAGCAGGCCAAGAAGGTCGAGGACATGCTCGCCGGGACGAAGGGCGTCAAGGACTACCAGGTCACGATCGGCTCGTCCGGGTTCCTTGCGGCGTTCGGCGGCGGCACCGACACCAACCAGGCGTCGTACACGGTGATGCTGGACGGGTCCGCCAAGTACGAGGACGTGCAGAAGCGCATCGAGGACGGCCTCGCCGGGCTCTCCGGGATCGGCGCGACCACGGTGGCGGCCGGTGACGGCTTCGGCAGCCAGGACCTGAAGGTGGTCGTGAAGGCGGCCGACGGGGACGCGCTGAGCAAGGCCTCCGAGCAGGTCCGCGCCGAGGTGGCGAAGCTCAAGGACGTCACCGACGTGAGCAGCGACCTGGCGCAGAGCGTGCCGCGTATCTCGGTCAAGGCCGACTCCCGTGCGGCCGCGGCCGGTTTCACCGACCAGACGCTGGGCGCGGCCGTCGCCGAGGCCGTGCAGGGCACCAAGGCGGGCACGGCGGTCCTCGACGACACCGAGCGGGACGTCGTCGTCCGGGCGGCGAAGCCGGCGCAGACGCTGGGGCAGCTGAAGGACCTCCGGCTCGGAGCGGTGAAGCTGGGCGACATCGCGACGGTGCAGCTCGTGGACGGCCCCGTCTCGATGACCCGTATCGACGGTCAGCGGGCGGCCACGATCACGGCGCGCCCCACGGGTGACAACACCGGCGCGGTGAGTGCCGACCTCCAGTCGAAGATCAACGCACTGAAGCTGCCTGCGGGCGCGACGGCGCAGATCGGCGGTGTCTCGCAGGACCAGGACGACGCGTTCAAGAACCTCGGCCTGGCCATGCTCGCCGCGGTGGCGATCGTGTTCATGCTGCTGGTCGCGACGTTCCGCAGCCTGGCGCAGCCGCTCATCCTGCTGGTCTCCATTCCGTTCGCGGCGACGGGTGCCATCGGCCTGCTCATCGCGACGGGCACCCCGATGGGCGTCCCGGCGATGATCGGCATGCTGATGCTGATCGGCATCGTGGTGACCAACGCGATCGTGCTGATCGACCTGATCAACCAGTACCGCAAGCAGGGTTACGGCGTTGTGGAAGCCGTGATCGAGGGTGGCCGCCACCGTCTGCGCCCGATCCTCATGACGGCCCTGGCCACCATCTTCGCGCTCCTGCCGATGGCTCTGGGCGTCACGGGCGAGGGCGGTTTCATCGCCCAGCCGCTGGCGGTGGTGGTGATCGGCGGTCTGATCTCGTCGACGGTGCTCACGCTCCTGCTGGTGCCGACCCTGTACGCGATGCTGGAGCTCCGCAAGGAGCGCCGCGCGAAGAAGAAGGCGGCGAAGCGGGCGAAGAAGACGGGCGCCGTCGAGCCGGCCCAGTCCGAGTCCGGCGAGCCGGAGCCGGCGGGGGTGTAGTCCTCCGGGTGTGACAGAGGCCCGGTCCGCACAAAGGTGCGGGCCGGGCCTCTGTATTCATGTCCCTACGCGAAGCCGCCGGCGGCCAACGCTGCGACAGACGCACGGGAAACCCCCACGACGGACCGGCAGTCGACGATGTGCGCCGCTCGGCCCGATGGGGCGCGGGGAACTGCGCTGCGCTACGGCAGTGCCAGCATCCGCTCCAGCGCCAGCTTCGCGAAGGCTTCCGTCTCCTTGTCGACCTCGATGCTGTTGACCAGGTTCCCGTCGGCCAGCGACTCCAGCGCCCACACCAGGTGCGGCAGGTCGATGCGGTTCATCGTCGAGCAGAAGCACACCGTCTTGTCGAGGAAGACGATCTCCTTGCCTTCCGGCGCGAAACGGTTCGCCAGCCGGCGTACGAGGTTCAGCTCCGTACCGACGGCCCACTTGGAGCCGGTCGGTGCCGCCTCGAGCGCCTTGATGATGTACTCCGTCGAACCGACGTAGTCCGCGGCGGAGACGACTTCGTGCTTGCACTCGGGGTGGACCAGCACGTTCACGCCGGGGATCCGCTCCCGCACGTCGTTGACCGAGTCGAGGCTGAAGCGGCCGTGGACCGAGCAGTGGCCGCGCCACAGGATCATCTTCGCGGCGCGCAGTTCCTCGGCGGTGAGCCCGCCGTTCGGCCTGTGCGGGTTGTAGACGACGCAGTCCTCCAGCGACATCCCCATGTCCCGCACCGCGGTGTTGCGGCCGAGGTGCTGGTCCGGAAGGAACAGGACCTTCTCACCCTGCTGGAACGCCCACTCCAGGGCCCGCTCGGCGTTCGACGACGTGCAGATGGTGCCGCCGTGCTTGCCCGTGAACGCCTTGATGTCGGCGGAGGAGTTCATGTACGAGACCGGCACGACCTGCTCGGCGATGCCCGCCTCGGTCAGCACGTCCCAGCATTCGGCGACCTGTTCGGCCGTGGCCATGTCCGCCATGGAGCACCCGGCCGCCAGGTCCGGCAGGACCACCTTCTGGTCGTCGGAGGTCAGGATGTCCGCCGACTCCGCCATGAAGTGCACACCGCAGAAGACGATGTACTCGGCCTCCGGCCGCGCGGCGGCGTCGCGCGCCAGCTTGAAGGAGTCGCCCGTGACGTCGGCGAACTGGATGACCTCGTCGCGCTGGTAGTGATGACCGAGCACGAAGACCTTGTCCCCGAGCTTCTCCTTGGCCGCGCGGGCACGCTCCACCAGGTCCGGGTCGGAGGGGGAGGGCAGGTCGCCGGGACACTCGACGCCGCGCTCGCTCCTGGGATCGGCCTCACGACCGAGCAGCAGCAGGGCGAGGGGCGTCGGCTGTACGTCGAGCTCCTGGGTCTGGGCGGTGGTCACGACACGCACCCTTTCTGTTCTGCGGCTCGCCGACCCGAAGGGGTCGGCGGGACATGCCTTTTCGTCGAATTGAC
Source organism: Streptomyces sp. NRRL F-5122 (assembly GCF_001507435.1). Classification (GTDB taxonomy): domain Bacteria; phylum Actinomycetota; class Actinomycetes; order Streptomycetales; family Streptomycetaceae; genus Streptomyces; species Streptomyces lannensis. The sequence continues at coordinate 7,886 of NZ_LMWH01000276.1, read as the reverse complement.
GCTATCTATCATAACCGCTTCACGTCAGTTTGACGACGGGCATTGCGTCCATGTGACGTGAATCCCGGGGCGCCCCGGCCGCCCGTCCGAGGGGGGTCGTCCGGTGGTCCAGGAGGAATACCGCAGGCGACACGTCGGTGTCCCCCGCGGCGGCCACGGGCCGGTGTGCGTGTTCCGGCGCGTGTGCGAGCATGAATGGGGTAGCGAAAAGAAACGCGCTCGGCCCGGAATGAATCCGCGGCCACGCCGGTTGCAATCGTCGGCAAGCAGTCTCCGTACAACCCGGGAGAGATGTAGATGTCCGTACAGGACGAGACCACCACCGTCACCGACGGCATCATCCTGACCGACGCCGCTGCGGCCAAGGTCAAGGCCCTGCTCGACCAGGAAGGTCGTGAAGACCTTGCGCTGCGTGTCGCCGTTCAGCCCGGTGGCTGCTCCGGCCTGCGCTACCAGCTCTTCTTCGACGAGCGCGCCCTCGACGGCGACGTCGCGAAGGACTTCGGCGGCGTGAAGGTCGTCACCGACCGCATGAGCGCCCCGTACCTGGGCGGTGCGACGATCGACTTCGTCGACACCATCGAGAAGCAGGGCTTCACCATCGACAACCCGAACGCCACGGGTTCCTGCGCCTGCGGCGACTCCTTCAGCTGAGCCGGCACCGGTCACCGCGACCGGTGACCGGCACGGACGCGGAGGCGGCGTCCCCCCGACGGGGGGACGCCGCCTCCGGCTTTTCCGACGGGCCGCCGCGCCTGCCGTGTCTAACGAGCCGCCCCGCCCGAGGGGGTCTTCGGCAGCGCGCCCGCCGTCTCCTTCGGGATCGCGGCGCCGTCCGCGCCCACCACCGCGCGGTCGCCGAGCGGCGCCTTCAGACGCAGCGTCTCGTGGTAGGTCTTGGCGATCATGATGCAGACCTTGCCCTTCCAGGGTGTCTCGGTCACGGTCACCGTGACCCTGTCGGGGGTCTCGCTCACGGATGGCGTGTAGTCGGCGCAGACGCCGCCCATGTAGGCGATGGTCATGGCCCGGTCGTCCGCCGTGTACCCCATGACCTTCACATCGCGCGTGGTCGGCGCCGACGAGGGCCGGTCGCTCGGACCGCCGGTCCGCGGACTCGGCTGTCCGGGTGGTTGCGGCGTCGCCAGATACCGCGGGTCGACCGCCGGATGCGCCACCGTGAAGGTGTCCCCGGCGCCCGCCGGACGCACCTGGAAGAGCCACGACGGCACCAGCACCGGCTTCGCGTCCACGGAATGCACGGCCAGCCCGAACACCGCGCCCGTCACGGCCGCCGAGGTCCGCCCCGGCGGCACGGTCGACGCCCGGCAGGGCACCTCGTCCCGGTCCTTGAGCGGCACCGGGCTGGCGCAGCCGCCGATGCCCTTGCGCCCGTACGACGGGGTCGCGCCGTTCATCAGGTCCAGGGTCTTCTGCGCGCCGATGACGGGATAGGAGGCACCCTCGGCCGGTGTGCCGAGATTCCCGCTGCCGCCGATCACCTCGCCGTCGGAGTCGATCCGCAGGCCGGTCGTCCAGCCGTGCGTCGGCAGACCGCCCACCCGCGGCTCGGCGTTCACCACCCGTACCCGGCCCATGAGCTGGGACGCGTCCAGTTTCGCGTCGTCCTGGCCGACCGCCTTCAGTACGGGAGCGGCCGCCTTCTTCGCCGCCTCCTCGCTCACCGGCTCCGTATCCGCCGGATCCGCCGTCCCGGACCCGGACGGCTTGCACGCCTTGCCCCTCGGGCAGTTGTCGGTGCCCGGCAGGGAGGTGCTGAACGTCCACGTCCCCGGCGCGTTCCTGCCCACGCGCAGATTCGGCTCGGCACCGTCCTTGACGGGTCCCACCTGCCAGGTGTCGCCCCCGAGTCGCGGCGTGCCGCTCACCCGCAGGGCCTCGGCGAGCCGGGCCACGTCCTCCTCGGCCACCGGGTCCTTCGCCCAGTACACATGTGCCGACTTCGGGCCGTCCGGGAGCCGGGTCGCCACGGTGTAGGTCGTGCCGTACGGGTCGGGCTCGCCGACCGCAATGCCGGAGGTACGTCCGTCGCTGTAGCCGTCGAGGGCCAGCGCCGGCGGAGTGGCGTCCCCGCCCGGCGCCGCGGAGTCGCCCGATCCGCCGGACGCGGTCGCCGCGAGGTACGCGGTACCGCCCCCGACGAGCAGCACCGCGGTCACCACCGAGGCGACGGCGGCGCGGGAACGCCGCCGGCGCGGCACGGCCGCCTCCGCACCCTCGGTGACCTCGGTGGCGTCACGCGCGTCGTCGGGTTGCTCGGTGTTCACCGCATCGCTCCTTCGGCTCCACTGCAGTCCCAGCGGACCCCGCCGTGCGGCACGACGCCACAGCAAGGTCGTACACCGCATCCCCTGTACGGGGGACGGCGATGGGACGCGGCGGGGGAGCGCGCGGTTCCCTTCCGGGCGCGCACGTGAGCCCGGGCGCCCGGTCGGTCCCAGCGGCCGGTCAGTCCCCGTAGTCCGACATGGCGTCCAGCAGGCGGGCCGAGGCGGACGGCACGCTGACGCCGTGGATCAGGGAAGGGGAGACCGGCAGCGGAGCGGCTTTCGCGGGGGCGGCCCAGTGCGGAGCCATCCGGGCGCTGTCTCCCGGCAGCGACGCCAGGTCGCCCTCCAGGTCGAGCGGAACGCTGCCGTGGACCTCGATCTTCGTCATGAGGGAACGGTAGGCTCGGTCGGGCCCGCGAAGAAAGATCTACTATCGGGTAGTTTTGCCTGCTTCAGACGGCCGGGTCGACCGGGTAGCGTGAACTGTCAATCCCCCTCCGCCACAGGAGCGTGTCCTCGCCGTGCGTATCGCAGTCACCGGCTCCATCGCCACCGACCACCTGATGACCTTCCCCGGCCGCTTCGCCGACCAGCTCGTCGCGGACCAGCTGCACACGGTCTCCCTCTCCTTCCTGGTGGACCGTCTCGACGTACGCCGCGGCGGTGTGGGCGCGAACATCGCCTTCGGCATGGGGCAGCTCGGCACCCGGCCGGTCCTGGTCGGCGCGGCGGGCTCGGACTTCGACGAGTACCGGGCCTGGCTCGACCGGCACGGGGTGGACACGGCCTCCGTGCGGATCTCCGAGACCCAGCACACGGCCCGCTTCGTATGCACCACGGACACCGACCACAACCAGATCGGCTCCTTCTACACCGGTGCCATGAGCGAGGCCCGGCTCATCGAGCTGAAGACGGTCGCCGACCGGGTGGGCGGTCTGGATCTGGTGCTCATCGGCGCCGACGACCCGGAGGCGATGCTGCGCCACACGGAGGAGTGCCGCACGCGCTCCATCCCGTTCGCCGCCGACTTCTCGCAGCAGATCGCGCGTATGAACGGCGACGAGATCCGGATACTGGTCGACGGGGCGACCTACCTCTTCTCCAACGAGTACGAGAAGGGGCTCATCGAGACCAAGACGGGCTGGACCGACGCCGAGATCCTCGGCAGGGTCGGCCACCGGGTGACCACGCTGGGCTCGCGGGGTGTGCGCATCGAGCGGTCCGGCGCGGACCCGATCGAGGTCGGTGTGCCCGAGGAGACGGCGAAGGTGGACCCGACGGGCGTCGGCGACGCCTTCCGCGCGGGCTTCCTGTCCGGCCTGGCCTGGGGCGTCCCGCTGGAGCGCGCGGCCCAGCTCGGCTGCATGGTGGCCACCCTGGTCATCGAGACACTGGGCACCCAGGAGTACCAGCTGCGCCGCGCCCACTTCATGGAGCGCTTCACCAAGGCGTACGGCGACGACGCCGCCCTCGAGGTCCAGAAGCACCTGGTCTGACCACCGGGCGGCGCGCCGTCCCTAGGAGAGCCGGCGGACCACGTAGGCGGAGCCCCGCTCCGCCGGCTCTTCACCGACGTACTCCTGCCCCCGCATCTCGCACCAGGCCGGGATGTCCAGGCGCGCCGCCTCGTCGTCGGACAGGACCCGCACCGTGCCGCCGACGGGCACGTCCCCGAAGACCTTCGCCAGCTCGATCACGGGGATCGGGCAGCGCTTGCCCAGGGCGTCGACGACCAAGGCGTCCTGCGGCCCGGCCGTCCACGGGGACGGCGCGCCGAGTTTCTCGCGCACGCCGGCGACCGCGTCCGGCAGCACCGCGAGGAACCGGTCGACCTCCGCGGCCGGGGTGCCGAGGGGCAGCGAGACGCGGACGTTGCCCTCGCTGAGCACCCCCATCGCCTTCAGCACATGGCTCGGCGTCAGCGTGCTGCTCGTGCACGACGAGCCCGATGACACCGAGAAACCCGCCCGGTCGAGCTCGTGCAGCAATGTCTCCCCGTCGACATAGAGACAGGAGAAGGTGACGATGCCGGGCAGGCGGCGTACCGGGTCGCCCACCACCTCCACATCGGGAACCAGCACGGGCACCCGCGCCCGGATCCGCTCCGTCAGCTCCCGCAGCCGTACCGCCTCACCGGCCGCCTCCGCCCGTACGGCCCGCAGCGACGCGGCGGCCGCGACGACCGCAGGGATGTTCTCGAACCCGGCCGCCCGCCCCGACTCCCTCTCGTCCACCGGGCCTTGGGGCGCGAACCGCACCCCTTTGCGCACCGCGAGAAGCCCCACCCCTGAGGGGCCGCCCCATTTGTGGGCACTCGCCGTCAGCACCGACCAGTCGCCCTCCACCGGACCCCAGACGAGCGACTGCGCCGCGTCCACCAGCAGCGGCACCCCGGCCGCGCGGCACAGGGCGGCCACCTCGGCGACCGGCTGGACGGTCCCCACCTCGTGGTTGGCCGACTGGAGGCAGGCCAGTGCGGTGTCCGGACGCAGCGCCGCCCCGTACGCCTCGGGCGCGACCGAACCTGTGCGGGAGACCGGGACGTGGGTCACGGTGCCGCCGCCGGCTTCGAACACCTCCGCCGTATGGAGGACCGAGGAATGTTCGACGGCTGACACGATCAGGTGGCGTCCGACGCGGCGACGGCCCGACAGCACCCCCTCGATCCCCGAGTGCACCGCCCGTGTGCCGGACGCGGTGAAGACCAGCTCGTCCGGACGGCAGCCGACCGCTTCGGCGGCCGCCTCCCGTGCCGCGTCCAGCAGCATCCGGGCCCGCCGTCCCTCGCGGTACAGACGAGCAGGATCGGCCCACCCCTCGTCGAGCGAGGCCTGCAGCGCCTGGCGGGCGACGGGGTGGAGGGGAGCGGCGGAGGCGGCGTCGAAGTAGGACACACCGCAACGCTAACTCGTGCGAACCACGTGGCCCGGCGCAGGTCCGGGGCGCCCCGCGAACCACCCCCGTGCCACCCTCGAACCACCGTCAGATGCTGGCCAGAAGCGGTCATTCCACCCCTTCGGGGTGACCGGCGGCGCGTTGGGCACCCTCCCCGCGCGCCCCCAAATAGCGTCCAGTAGGGTTTGGTCCGCATAAACATCCAAACCCCTGCCCGACGCAGGGCGGCGACCGACCAGCGAGAAGGCCGCAGCCGACCGCGCGGGCGAGACTCTCGGGAAGGCGCTACGTGAGTCCCAACGGCTCCGACCGCTCGCCGCGGCGCCCGATGCGGCGGAAGCTGCTGCAGGCACTGACCGCGGGCCTGGTCCTGGCGACCGCTACCGGTTGCACATACAAGGACTTCCCCCGCCTTGGTATGCCCACCCCGACCACGGAAGAGGCTCCGCGGATCCTCTCCCTGTGGCAGGGCTCCTGGGCTGCCGCGCTCGCCGTCGGCGTGCTCGTGTGGGGCCTGATCCTGTGGAGCGCCATGTTCCACCGGCGCAGCCGCACCAAGGTCGAGGTTCCTCCGCAGACCCGGTACAACATGCCGATCGAGGCCCTGTACACGGTTGTGCCGCTCATCATCGTCTCGGTGCTGTTCTACTTCACGGCCCGCGACGAGTCGAAGCTGCTCGACCTCTCCAAGAAGCCCGACGTCACGGTCAACGTCGTCGGCTACCAGTGGAGCTGGGGCTTCAACTACGTCACTCCGGTCGCCGGGGTGACGGGGGATGCGAAGACAGATCCGAACCTGGACGCGATTCCCACCCGGTACAAGGACGACTTCCCGGCGAACGCCGGCGGTGTCTACGACTTCGGCACGCCCGCCACGCGGAACCCGCAGACGGGCAACCCGGGTCCGACCCTCTGGCTTCCCAAGGGCAAGACGGTCCGCTTCGTCCTCACCTCGCGCGACGTCATCCACTCCTTCTGGGTGCTGCCGTTCCTGATGAAGCAGGACGTCATTCCGGGCCACACCAACGCCTTCCAGGTGACTCCGAACCAGGAGGGCACCTTCAGGGGCAAGTGCGCCGAGCTGTGCGGCGTCGACCACTCCCGGATGCTGTTCAACGTCAAGGTCGTCTCGCCCGAGCGCTATGAGCAGCACCTCAAGGACCTCGCCAAGAAGGGGCAGACCGGTTACATTCCCGCCGGCATCGCGCAGACGAGCCACGAGAAGAACCGGGAGACGAACAACCTGTGAGCATCCTCAACGAACCCCAGGGTGCCGCGGCAGCTGAAGACTCGTACGAGAACGAGCTGCCGGTCCGGCGCAGGCGACCCGGCAACGTCGTCGTCAAGTGGCTGACCACCACCGACCACAAGACGATCGGCACGCTGTATCTGGTCACGTCGTTCGCGTTCTTCCTCATCGGCGGCGTCATGGCCCTGCTCATGCGCGCCGAGCTGGCCCGTCCGGGCCTGCAGATCATGTCGAACGAGCAGTTCAACCAGGCGTTCACGATGCACGGCACGATCATGCTGCTGATGTTCGCGACGCCGCTGTTCGCCGGTTTCGCGAACTGGATCATGCCGCTGCAGATCGGCGCGCCCGACGTGGCGTTCCCGCGGCTGAACATGTTCGCCTACTGGCTCTACCTGTTCGGCTCGACCATCGCGGTCGGCGGCTTCCTCACCCCGCAGGGTGCGGCCGACTTCGGCTGGTTCGCCTACAGCCCGCTCTCGGACGCGGTCCGCTCGCCGGGCATCGGCGCCGACATGTGGATCATGGGTCTGGCCTTCTCCGGCTTCGGCACGATCCTCGGCTCGGTCAACTTCATCACCACGATCATCTGCATGCGCGCCCCGGGCATGACCATGTTCCGCATGCCGATCTTCGTGTGGAACGTGCTGCTGACCGGTGTGCTCGTCCTGCTGGCCTTCCCGGTCCTCGCGGCCGCGCTGTTCGCCCTGGAGGCGGACCGCAAGTTCGGTGCGCACGTCTTCGACGCGGCCAACGGCGGCGCCTTGCTATGGCAACACCTCTTCTGGTTCTTCGGCCATCCAGAGGTGTACATCATCGCGCTACCGTTCTTCGGCATCATCTCCGAAGTCATCCCGGTCTTCAGTCGCAAGCCGATGTTCGGTTACATGGGCCTGATCGGCGCCACCATCGCCATCGCCGGCCTCTCCGTGACCGTGTGGGCGCACCACATGTACGTCACCGGTGGCGTACTGCTTCCGTTCTTCTCCTTCATGACGTTCCTCATCGCCGTACCGACAGGCGTGAAGTTCTTCAACTGGATCGGAACGATGTGGAAGGGATCGTTGTCCTTCGAGACACCGATGCTCTGGGCGACCGGCTTCCTGATCACCTTCACCTTCGGTGGTCTGACCGGTGTCATCCTGGCCTCGCCGCCGATGGACTTCCACATCTCCGACTCGTACTTCGTCGTCGCGCACTTCCACTACGTGGTGTTCGGCACGGTCGTCTTCGCGATGTTCTCCGGTTTCCACTTCTGGTGGCCGAAGATGACGGGCAAGATGCTCGACGAACGCCTCGGAAAGATCACCTTCTGGACGCTGTTCATCGGCTTCCACGGCACCTTCCTGGTTCAGCACTGGCTGGGCGCCGAGGGCATGCCGCGCCGTTACGCCGACTACCTCGCGGCCGACGGCTTCACCGCCCTCAACACGGTGTCGACGATCTCCTCG
>NZ_LMWH01000275.1 GCF_001507435.1 Streptomyces sp. NRRL F-5122 | reverse complement strand
ATGGTACTGCAGGGGGGACCCTGTGGGAGAGTAGGACACCGCCGAACAAATTGTGAGGGAAACCCCGTACCGTTGGTACGGGGTTTTCCGCATTTCCGGCTCGTTTAGGCTCGTACCCATGCGCTATGACCTCGTCATCTTCGACAACGACGGTGTTCTCGTCGACAGTGAGCCCATCTCCAATCGGCTCCTGGCCGGCTATCTGACCGAGATCGGGCACCCGACGTCGTACGAGGACTCCATCCGGGACTTCATGGGATCCGCGATGCACCGGGTTCACGACCTGATAGAGGAGCGGACGGGCGAGCGGCTGCCGTCCGACTTCGACGATGTCTTCCACGCACGTGTCTTCGCCGCGTTCGAGCGGGAGTTGAAGCCCGTGCCCGGTGTGGTGGAGGTGCTGGAGAAGCTGTCCGCCGACGGGGTTCCCTACTGTGTGGCCTCCTCCGGGAGCCATGAGCGGATCCGGGTGGGGCACCGGACCACGGGGCTGGACCGGTGGTTCGTCGACGGGCGAATCTTCAGTTCCCAGGACGTCGGGCGAGGGAAGCCGGCACCCGATCTGTTCCTCCACGCCGCCGAACGGATGGGGGTGGCCCCGGGCGACTGCCTCGTCGTGGAGGACAGCCCACTCGGTGTCCGGGCCGCCGTCGCCGCCGGGATGGACGTGTACGGGTTCACCGCGATGACGCCTGCCGACAGGCTCGTGGGTGCCACACAACTGTTCTCCACCATGGGGGAGTTGGCTGACGTGCTTGGATGAGACGCGCCGTGATTCCGGCCACCGGGTCGGCACTGACATTTGTCACGCCGGGCTCCGGACGATCGTTTCTACCGGCGGACCCGCCCCGGCCGCGAAGCTGAGGGCATGACGACGAACTCGGTTTCCCAGGGCCGGAGCAAGAAGCAGAACTTCATGCCGCTGATCATGGACGTGGCGGTGCCGATCGGTTCGTACTACCTGTTCAAGGACGCGTTCGGGATGAGCACGTTGATGGCCCTCGGCCTCAGCAGCGTCGTCCCGGCCGTACGCACGGTGTGGGGCGTGGTCGAGGAGCGCACGATCAACGCGTTCGCCGCGCTCATCCTCTTCGTGAACGTCGTCGGTCTGCTGCTGAGCTTCGTCGCGGGCGACCCGCGGCTGATGCTCGCCAAGGACAGCGGGGTGAGCAGCGCCATCGGAATCGGGATTCTGGTCTCCGTGGCCATGGGCAAGCCGATGATGACGGCGGGCATGAAGCCCTGGCTGGTGAAGGGCGCCGCCGACAGGGAGGCGGCCTGGAGCCGGCTGCAGAGCGGGTCCCCGGCGTTCCGCCGGGCCGAGCGGGTGTTCTCGGTCGTCTGGGGTGTGGTGCTGCTCGTCGAGTGCGTGGTGCGGGTGGTGGGCGCCTACACGCTGCCTGTGGACACGATGGTGTGGCTGGGCTCGGTCGTCCTGGCCGTCGCGATGGTCACCGGGTTCGTGGTCAGTGGTGCCCTCGCCGCCGGGCCGATGGCGCACATGCTCATCGCCGAGGTGAGGGCCCAGGGCGCGGAGGAGCGTCCGATGGCACTCGTTGCCGCCGGATGAAGCTGAACAGAAATCATCTTTCACTGGATCTACCCACCGGTAAACCGGGGCCCTACGCTCGCCGCCATGACCGATGTGCTGCGGCGCGGTAGGGCCTCGTTGGCGTTCAGTTTCCTCGCGCAGGGCGCGACCTTCGCCCTGCTGGTGACGCGGATCCCGGCCATCCAGGACCGGTACGGGGTCTCCGACGCCCTGCTTCCCGTCTTCCTCGCCGCGGTGCCGATCCTCGCGGGTGTCGGCAGTGTCACGACCGAGCAGCTCGTCAAGCGCATACGGCCGAGTCGGCTGCTGCGCTGGTCGCAGCCCGTGGTGCTGCTCGCTCTGCTGGGAGTGGGGTCCGGGAGCCATGTGGCCGAACTGGCCGTCTCGCTGGCCGCCTTCGGTCTGGCCGTGGGTGCGCTGGACGCCTCGATGAACATGCTCGGGGTGAGTCTTCAACGGACGTACGGGCGCAGCATCATGCTCGGCTTCCACGCCGCCTACAGCCTGGGCGGGATCGTCGGCGCCTCGCTGGCCTGGGCGGGCGCGCACTGGCATCTGGCGTTGTGGGTGTCGTATCTGCCGGTGGTGGCTGTGCTGCTGCCCGCGACGTTCCTGGTCAGCCGGTGGTACGTCGACGGGGACGGTCCCGATGCGGACGTCCCGAAGGCCGAGGCAGGCCCGGTGGTCTTCCGGCTGCTGCTTCCGCTGTGCCTGGTGATGACCTTCGCGTACATCGGCGACTCGACCGTCTCCAACTGGAGCGCCAAGTACCTGCAGGACACGCTGGGCAGCTCGGAGCAGCTGGCGACGGTTCCGTACAACGTCTACATGGTGACAACGCTGCTGGGGCGGTCCATCGGGGACTTCGGGGTGCGCCGGTTCGGCGCCGTGGCGGTGGTCCGGCTGGGTGCGCTGGTGGCGACGGCCGGGTTCGCCGTGGTGGCGGGGGCACCCGGGGCGTGGGTCGGCATGCTGGGGTTCACCCTGCTGGGTCTGGGGCTGTGCGTGCTCGTGCCGCAGACGTTCGCGGCCGCCGGCCGGTTGTTCCCCGGCGCCTCTGACACGGCGATCGCACGTCTGAACATCTTCAACTACGTGGGCTTCCTTGTCGGTTCGCCCCTCGTGGGCGCGCTCGGGGACGCCTGGAGCTATCGGGGCGCCATGCTCGTGCCGATGGTGTTGGTCCTGGTGACGCTGGTGTACGCCCGTTCGTTCGGGACGGGTCCGGACCGATACGGTGACGGACATGAGCGGCCGAGCACAGCTGATGTGGGACGAGGCGGTAACGGGCTATGACTTCGGACCTGAGCATCCGATGGATCCGGTCAGACTCGCGCTGACCAGGAAACTCGTCGACGCCTTCGGGCTGGACAGGGACATCGAGGTGGTCGCGGCGAAGCCGGCCGGCGACTCGACGCTGCGACTCGTGCACCGCGAGGACTACGTGGACGCAGTCAAGGCCGCGTCGGCGGACCCGGCGTCGGCCGACGGTGCCTACGGTCTCGGCACCCTGGACGATCCCGCTTTCGCCGGGATGCACGAGGTGTCCGCACTGATCGCGGGTCAGTCGGTCGGCGCCGCCGAGTCCGTGTGGCGGGGGGACGCGCTGCACGCCGTGAACTTCGCGGGCGGCCTGCACCACGCGATGCCGGGCGGTGCCTCCGGGTTCTGCATCTACAACGACGCCTCGCTCGCCATCGCCCGGCTGCTCGAACTGGGTGCCGAGCGGATCGCCTATGTGGACGTGGACGTGCACCACGGGGACGGGGTGCAGGCGGCGTTCTGGGACGATCCGCGGGTTCTGACCATCTCGTTGCACGAGCATCCGCGGACCCTTTTCCCGCAGACCGGATGGCCCGAGGAGACCGGTTCCCCGACCGCGGAGGGCAGTGCGGTGAATCTGGCGCTGCCCGCCGGGACGGGGGACGCCGGGTGGGTGCGGGCCTTCCACGCCGTCGTGCCCGAACTGGTCGCGGACTTCCGGCCGCAGGTGCTGGTGACCCAGCACGGCGCGGACACCCACTTCGAGGACCCACTCGCCCACCTCGCCGTGTCGCTGGACGCGCAGCGGGCCGTGCAGGTCGCGTGCCACGACCTGGCGCACGAGTACGCAGGTGGACGCTGGATCGCGCTGGGCGGCGGCGGATACGCGGTGGTGGACGTCGTGCCGCGCTCGTGGACGCACCTGGTGGCCATCGCGGCGGGTCGGCCGATCGAGCCGGAGACCGTGATTCCCGACAGTTGGCGGCAGGAAGTCTTCGCCCGTACCCGCCAGTTGGCGCCGGGGCGGATGACGGACGGCCGGTGGCCGGTGGCCTACGCGGACTGGGAGTCGGGATACGACCCCGCCGACCGTCTCGACCAGGCGGTGATCGCGGCACGCAAGGCGGCGTTCCCGTTGCGGGGACTGCTCGCCTAGCGGTTCGCCGCTCCCGCGGGCGGGCGCGGGTGGTGTGAAGGGTCGCACGATTACGCCGACTGTGGGGTGTTTCCCCCGTTCTGTACGTGTGATGGGCGGCGATGGGCCAGCATCGCTGACGTGTTGAGCACCGGAGCACTGCGTGCACATCTGCTGGCCGCCCGGCTCGCCGGCCCCGTGGCCACGTCGCGAGAGGAGAGCCTGCGCAGTTACCGGCTCTTCGCGGCCCGCGATCCCCGATTGCTGATCGGACTCGATCCCGAATGGTCGTGGGGGCATCGGGATGTGGTCGAACTGATGGCGGACAAGTGCGGTGTCTCGGCCGATCCCCGATGCACCTCCGGGCATGATGTGATCGACCCGGAACGCACGCTGGAGGGTCTGGACGCCTTCGCCCAGCGGATCAAAGAGGTGGCGCGTCACAGGGGCACGGTCCTTCTCGGCACCGGTCATCCGCACCGACTGCTCGACTTCTACGCCGCGATCGCGGACGCGCTGTCGGCGGCGGGATGTGATGTCCTCACCCCGGCGCAGGGTCGCTGTGTCGACATAATGACCCGGTTCGGTCTACGCACGTACAACCTTGATTACGTACGAGGAGTCGCCCTGGTACGGAAACCGGGGCCCGAAGGCGCCGGTTGTGAGCCCGGCGCGCACTCGCACTCGCCGCTGCCGGTTCGCACCGCGCTCGCCGCGGCCGCGGAGTCCGGCGGGCCGTTGCCGGAGCTGGTGATCGGAGACCACGGCTGGGTCTGCGGAGCAGGTCAGCTGGGGTTCGAGGCCATCGGTCTGGCAGATACGGACGATCCTGCGCTCTTCGTCGGGGAGGCAGAGGGGCGGGTGTCCGTCGTCGTTCCACTTGATGACGCTGTGCGGTCTGATTACTACCGACCGCTTACTCGCTATGTACTCAATCGAGCGTGTCTGTCACAGTAGGCCGCCGATGCCATCCCCTCTTCCCCACTCGCACCACACGCCCCTACATTGGGGAGTGAGCACGCAGCGACGAAGAGTCACCGGAAGGGGAAGCCGGTGGCCGTCGAGTGCGGAAGGTTCAGGTGTGTCATGGCTGCAGCTGGCGAGAGGCCTCTGAACGAGGTTCAGTTCCTGACCGTGGCGGAAGTCGCCTCGGTGATGCGAGTGTCGAAGATGACCGTGTACCGGCTGGTGCACAGCGGTCATCTGCCGGCGATCCGGGTGGGGAGGTCCTTCCGGGTGCCGGAGCAAGCGGTTCACGAGTACCTCCGCGAGAGCTACGTGGGGGTGGAGACGGTCTGACGGCGGCCCGGCGAGGTCCCTCGGGGCCTCCCGGGTCACCTCGATTACGACCTCAGCGCTCGGGCGGGTAGGCTAGCCCCTCGTAGGTCGTATGGGCCCATGGCGCCCAGCACCGAGTGATGAGAAGTGAGCGAGGGTAGTCGTGGGCTCTGTTATCAAGAAGCGGCGCAAGCGGATGGCCAAGAAGAAGCACCGCAAGCTGCTCAAGCGGACGCGCGTTCAGCGTCGCAACAAGAAGTAAGGCGCGGCCCCGAAAGGGGCGCCCTTGCTCCGCGCATACGTCTGCGCCGTGGCCCCCCACCATCGGTGGGGGGCTCTTGTCGTCTCCGGGCGACGCGCCGCCGGAGGCCCGTCATGCCGTCCGGTGGCCGCGTCCGGCCGTGCGTATGTCTGTGGAGACGCGGCTTGGTCCGGTCGTACGTTCGCAGGTGTCGTCACTTCGTGCATCGGGTGGCCATCACAGCGCAACATCGAACCGCTAAGTTGGCCGCATACGGGGAACGCGGCAGGCTGACGGGCAGAGTGGCGTCCACGACTGGACGCGAGGGAAGAGAGGCGCTGATCTTGGGCAAGGTCGTGCTCGTGACCGGGGTGGCCCGCCGACTCGGCGGCCGGTTCGTACGACGGATCCAGCGTGACCCGGAGGTCGACCGCGTCGTCGCGGTGGACGCGGTCCCGCCCGATCACCATCTGGGCGCCGCCGAATTCATCCGGGCCGACATCCGCCAGCCCACCATCGCCCGGGTGCTCGCCGAGCACTCCGTCGACACGGTCGTCCACATGGACGTGACCGGCACGCCACTGGGCAGCGGCAGCCGGGCCACGGTCAAGGAGACCAACGTCATCGGCACGATGCAGCTGCTCGGCGCCTGCCAGAAGTCCCCGACGGTCAAACGGCTGGTCGTGAAGTCCAGCACGAACGTGTACGGGTCCGCGCCCCGCGATCCGGCCGTCTTCACCGAGACGACCCCGCCCAAGTCCCTGCCCAGCGGGGGCTTCGCCAAGGACACCGTCGAGGTCGAGGGGTATGTGCGCGGCTTCGCGCGGCGCCGGCCCGATGTCGCGGTCTGCGTCCTGCGCTTCGCCAACATCCTCGGCCCGATGGCCGACTCGCCCCTCGCCTCGTACTTCTCGCTGCCCGTGCTGCCCACCGTCCTCGGTTACGACCCGCGGCTGCAGTTCGTGCACGAGGACGACGTGATCGAGGTGCTGCGTATCGGTTCGCACGAGCCGCAGCGCGGCACGCTCAACAGCGGCACGTTCAACGTGGCCGGCGAGGGCGTGTTGCTGCTGTCGCAGTGCGCCCGGCGCCTCGGACGGCCGACGGTCCCCCTGCTGTTGCCGGCGGTCACCTGGGTCGGCTCGGCGATGCGCACCCTGGGCATGACGGACTTCTCCCCCGAACAGATCCGGCTGCTCACCCACGGGCGGGTGGTGGAGACGGAACAGATGCGCGAGACACTGGGGTACGAGCCCAAGTACACGACGGCGGAGACGTTCGCGGACTTCGTCCACAGCCGTGGGCCCGGACTGCTGCCACCGGAGGCCCTCGCGGGGGCCATGGACCGGATCGCCGCACTGCCCGTCCTGGGCGGTGGCCACCTCCCGACGCAGAGCGCCAACTGAGGAGCGCATCAACGATGGCGGACGCCAAGGTCATTCCGTTCGACGACGACCGGTCCCGCGGGGCTGCCGCCCAGCGGCCGCAGCGCCGCCGGAGCGCGGGGAACCGGCGCAAGGGCGACCCCGCGGCGGTCCGCGAGGTGCAGCCTCTGCCCAGCAGGGAGATCCCGCAGGATGATGTTCCTGTGACGCCTGAGGAAAAGCCGCAGGCCGCTCCCGGGGAGGGCGGCGGGCTGGAGCGCCGTATCGCCGGGGGGCTGGCCTTCCTGCGCCGCCGTCTCACGGGCGAGTACGAGGTCGACGACTTCGGCTACGACGAGGAGCTCACCGACCAGGTCCTGATGTCGCTGCTGCGGCCGGTGTACGAGAAGTACTTCCGCGTCGAGGTGAAGGGCATCGAGAACATCCCGTCCGAGGGCGGGGCGCTGATCGTCGCCAATCACTCCGGCACGCTCCCGCTGGACGGCCTGATGATGCAGGTCGCCGTGCACGACAACCACCCGGCCGGCCGCCATCTCAGGCTTCTCGCGGCCGACTTGGTCTTTGTCCTGCCGGTGATCAACGAGCTGGCCCGCAAGGCGGGGCACACCCTTGCATGCGCGGAGGACGCCGAGCGCCTGCTCGAGCGCGGCGAACTGGTCGGTGTGATGCCCGAGGGCTTCAAGGGCATCGGCAAGCCGTTCAGCGAGCGCTACAAGCTGCAGCGCTTCGGCCGCGGTGGTTTCGTCTCCACGGCCCTGCGCGCAGGCACCCCGATCATCCCGTGCTCGATCGTCGGGGCCGAGGAGATCTACCCGATGATCGGGAACGCGAAGACCCTCGCCCGGCTGCTGGGCTTCCCGTACTTCCCGATCACCCCGACGTTCCCGTGGCTGGGTCCGCTGGGCGCGATTCCGCTGCCGGCGAAGTGGACGATCCAGTTCGGCGAGCCGATCCTCACGGACGGCTATCCGCCGGAGGCCGCCGAGGACCCGATGCTCATGTTCAACCTGACGGACCAGGTCAGGGAGCAGATCCAGCACACGCTGTACAAGCTGCTCGTGCAGCGGCGCTCGGTGTTCTTCTGATCCTGCCGCTGGGCCCGTAGGACGCACACGAGGACGGGGCGCCCCTGATGGCAGGGGCGCCCCGTCCTCGTGTGCGTCCTACGGGCCCTACCTGCTCTCCTCGCTGTCGATCCCCAGGCCGGGCAGAAGGCCGGGGAGCAGCGGCGGGAGCGTCACGTTCGTCCCCGACGAGGGGCTCTTGCTCGACGACGGGGAGCTGCTGCCGGTGTCCTTCGGCGGGTCCAGCAGACCGCCCGTGTTGCCGCCGAGCAGGCCGTCACCGCCGCTCTGGGAGGCGGACGGCTCGGGCGTCTCGCCACTGCGGCTGCCGGAGGCGGTGGCGCTGGGCGCGGGTGCGTCCGTGCCGGCGGAGTCGGTGGCACCCGGGGCGGAGCTCCGGGGTCGGCCCGAGCCACCCTGGGACGGCGCCTGCGGCAGCAGTGACTGCAGCGGGGCGACTTCCTGGTCTATGGCGTCGAAGACCGACGTCACCTGCTGACTGACGTCGCCGAGTTGGACCGGAAGCCGGTCGCGCAGAGCGCCCCACGCCTCGCGGTGCGACTGGGAGAAGGTGGAGAGGGTCTGGATCGGGGCGAGGGAACCGTCCCGCTCGTATGCCTCGTGCAGCAGACGGTGGCCCTCGGAGGCGTCGTGCTGCATGCCGGACAGGGTGCGCCGGATCTCGCCCACGGACTCGTGGTCGAGCTGGCCGGCACGGCCGCGCTCCATCAGCCGACGGGCCTCGTTCAGCCGGGTGGAGGCCTGGTCGAGATAGAGCCGACCGCGGTCGTTGTCCCCTTCGGCCATACCGAGTTTGACGTCCTCGATGCCGCGTTTGAGGCCGTAGAGCGAGTCACCCGGCAGCGCGTCGGAACTGGCAGCGGCCACTCCGCCGAAGGACGCGGCGGCCACTCCGACACCGAGCCCCCCGGCGGCGAGCCCCTTGGTGAGCCGTGTGCGCGGGCGGAACTTCCCCAACGGGCTTGCCCGGTGGGCGCCGCGGGCCCGGTGGGACCGCGGCCCCGTCGCGGCGCTTCCCTTCTGGCTGGGTACCGAAGGGTTCGCCGTTTCGCCCCCCAGGGCTGTGCCCTCCTGAAGCATGGCCTCCATCGCTGCGACCAACCGCGCGCGCTGGACGACCTTCACCTCGGGGTCGAGCTCCGGTCTCGGCAGCTCGTCGAGTCGGGTCGCGAGGGCCAACAGGCAGGCCTGCTCGGTCCGTTCCGCGGAATCCGGGGCCGGAGCCGAACCTCCGTGCGGCTCGGCCACCGTGCCCCGGTCGTCGGACTGGTCCTCCAAGGCCTGGGCGAAGGCGTTCGCCCGCCGGTGCGCCGATACGTTCGCGATCACTGGCGGCACCTCCTCTCATCATGACGGTCGACTCCCCAGGGGATCCTGAGGGTTGCACGCACTGACCACGTCCACACGATCGGGTGGCCGGGGACGGTCAGGGGTGACTACAGGGAGCCTGTATCCCGCACAACGAGCGGCTCGGCACTTGGGTTACGGACGACGGATGATCGGACCGCGAACTCAAAGGCCGTGTACGCAGGGTGAGTTGAATGTTGCCGAGCGTGTGCGGAGCGTGCGGGTTCAGCGGGCGTCTTCGGGCAGCAGCCGGGCCAGGGTGCGGACGGCCCGGTACTGGAGGGTCTTGATCGCGCCCTCGTTCTTCCCCATCACACGGGCGGTCTCGGCGACGGAGAGGCCCTGGAGGAAGCGCAGCGTCACGCACTCCTGCTGCTGGGGGTTGAGCCGGCGCACGGCGTCGAGCAGTGCGGCGTTGGAGAGGGACTCGAGGACGGAGTCCTCCGGGGACCGCTCGACCTCGTTGGCGTCGAGCATCTCCCCGGTGGTGACCTCGAGCCGGAAGCGGCTCGACTTGAAGTGGTCGGCGACGAGGTTGCGCGCGATGGTGACGAGCCAGGCGCCGAAGTCGCGGCCCTGCCAGGTGAAGGTGCCGATCCGGCGCAGGGCGCGGAGAAATGTCTCGCTGGTGAGGTCCTCGGCGGTCGCCTTGCCGCCCACCCGGTAGTAGATGTACCGGTACACGGTGTCGCTGTACTGGTCGTACAGGCGCCCGAATGCGTCGGCCTCGCCGGCCTGGGCGCGCTCCACGAGGTCCATCATGCGGGCGCTGTCACTGTCCGCAGCCGGGCGGCGTGCGGTGGTGGCGGCCGAGCCGGAGCGGCCCCGTCGGCCACCGACCGCGGCGCTGCCGTCGGCCAGCGCGTAGCACGGGCCGATCGGTGCGGCGGTGGCGAAAGCAGGCACGGCGTACGCGGTGGGGACGAAGCCGCGCAACAGGTCGAGGACCGTTGCGCGCAGCGTAGCCAGGCCCGAGGCGTCAACCCCGACGTGTGGGTACACGGGACTCCCAGAGGCAGAGCTTCCATCACGTGCAGTACGGAACCGTTCACCCGTCGTAGCGACGGAGGGGTACCGGATTGCGTCTGAGGAGAATAACGCTTAGTACAGGCAGCACTACACCCAGTTGCTCAAACAATCGATTACGTCGCTTCTGTAGCCGATTGACGCCCACTCAAGTGCCCTAGAGTGACCGCTTGTTGATCGGAAGAGTCCGTCTTCCGTCTCAGTGCGGGGCGTGTTGTGGCCGGGTGAGCGAAGGGCGTGTGGTGGGGAGGGTGCGGGGGTATGACCCCGGAACTGTGCCTGCGACCCGGGCGAGGCGCGCGCGTGAACAGTTGCCGCCACGTGCGGACGGCCCCGCGCCGGTCCGGCCCACCGGTCCGTCGTCACACACAGTCACATAGAGGGCCGGGGTGCCCGGAAGCGACGGCACCCTTCCCCACCCCGGGCCGGCGGGGAAAGGCGTACGGGCCGCTGGTCCGGGCGCCTGCCGGGCCCGGTGCCGGAGGCGCAGTGGTCGACCGGGGCGCACACGTTCGGTACAGGCGGAGGGGCGGTCGCCCGGCGCACACCTGTCCCGTGCCCGCGGTCGCCCGGCGCACAGCCGTCCGGTGCCCGCCGCGGCGGTGCGGTGCTGCTTCGCGGGGTGCGTCGTTCAGCGGCGGCGGCGGTGCAGTGCGATGGCCGCCGCCGTGCCGCCGGCCACCGCGCCCACGCCGGCCGCCGCGGGAAGGCCGACCTTCGCCGCCTTGCGGGCCGTGCGGTAGTCGCGCAGGCGCCAGTCCTGGGCGCGGGCGTGTTTACGCAGCTTCGTGTCCGGGTTGATCGCGTAGGGGTGGCCCACCAGCGAGAGCATCGGGATGTCGTTGTGGGAGTCGCTGTACGCCGCGCAGCGTGAGAGGTCCAGGCCCTCCGCCGTCGCCAGCGCGCGTACCGCCTCCGCCTTCGCCGGTCCGTGCAGCGGCTCGCCCACCAGCTTGCCCGTGTACACGCCGTCGACCGACTCCGCCACCGTGCCGAGCGCCCCGGTCAGGCCCAGGCGGCGCGCGATGACCGTGGCGATCTCCACGGGTGCGGCGGTGACCAGCCACACCTTCTGGCCCGCGTCCAGGTGTGCCTGGGCCAGCGCCCGGGTGCCCGGCCAGATCCGCTCCGCCATGTACTCGTCGTAGATCTCCTCGCCGATCGACATCAGCTCGGAGACGCGGTGGCCCTTGACGATCGAGAGCGCCGAGTCGCGGGCGTCCTGCATGTGCTCGGGGTCCTCCACCCCGGCCAGCCGGAACCACGCCTGCTGCCAGGCGAACTTGGCCAGGTCGCGCGTCTCGAAGAACTTCCGCTTGTACAGGCCCCGGCCGAAGTGGAACAGCGCGGCGCCCTGCATCACGGTGTTGTCCAGGTCGAAGAACGCCGCGGCCTTGTCGTCCCCGAGCACCGGAAAGTCCGGCTCCTGGTCGGAGACGTCCTGCGTCACGGTGTCCTGCGAGGACTTGCGCGCGGCCTCCGCCGAGGCCTCGCCTGCCAAAACGCTCCGCGCCGTGGCGGAGCGCCTACGGGGAGTGAGCCATCCGAGAGCGGCCATGTCGTGAGCATAGCCAGTCTGTTCGGTGGTTCCGGAGTCGAGAGGTTTGGAGGCTGTGAACTCTCCGCGACCGTGTCGTTAAAGAAGTGATGTCGTCGGCGTGGCGGCGGGCCGGCGGCCCGGGGTGCCGGGTTATCGCGCTCAGGCTCCCCCTCCCGCCCGGCGGGGCGAGAATGGCCGACATGAGTCCCATCTTTCGACGCAAGACCGACCAGGACCCCCGCGACCGGATCGTGACCCTCATCCGCAAGCCCGGCTGCCATCTGTGCGACGACGCACAGATCGTCGTCGAGAAGGTCTGCGGTGAACTCGGCGTGTCCTGGGAGCGGAAGGACATCACCGAGGACGAGGAGCTCAATCGCCGGTACTGGGAGCAGATCCCCGTCGTGCTGGTCGACGGCGAGCAGCACACGTTCTGGCGTGTGAACGAGGAGCGCCTGCGCAAGGCCCTGGCCTAGACCCCGGCGCCCGCGTGACCTGACTGAGTAGTCCAACTGATCCGGAAAGTCGCTTAGGATCGATGGCGAATGGTCTCGGGGGCGTGGATCGTTGAGGAGAGTGTGCGGTTTTGCCCCCAGATCGCAAGGAACGGCGGGGTCTGCGTGCCGGTTCCGTACCCATGCGCCGGGTGTGCGTGACCCCGGTCACGTTGGCCGGGCAAATCGGACACCATCTTTGTGCACGCGTTCACAAAGACATAGCCTGCATTCGACGGGGCGGTCTGGGGACGCATGACCGCCTGCAGCCCCGCGCTACCCGCAGGAGCACCGTGGCAACTGGCCGAACTCACCGACCGGCGACCCGCAGCCGAGGGATTCCCGAGGCCACCGTCGCCAGGCTTCCGCTGTACCTCCGAGCCCTGACAGCACTGTCGGAGCGCTCGGTACCCACGGTCTCCTCCGAGGAACTGGCCGCCGCCGCGGGCGTCAACTCCGCGAAGCTGCGCAAGGACTTCTCCTACCTCGGCTCCTACGGGACCCGGGGCGTGGGCTACGACGTCGAGTATCTCGTGTACCAGATCTCCCGCGAACTGGGCCTGACCCAGGACTGGCCGGTTGTGATCGTCGGTATCGGTAACCTCGGCGCGGCGCTGGCCAACTACGGTGGATTCGCCTCGCGCGGTTTCCGGGTCGCGGCGCTCATCGACGCCGACCCGTCGATGGCCGGAAAGCCGGTCGCCGGTATTCCCGTGCAGCACACGGACGACCTGGAAAAGATCATCGAGGACAACGGCGTGTCCATCGGCGTCATCGCCACCCCCGCGGGCGCCGCCCAGCAGGTCTGCGACCGGCTCGTGGCGGCGGGTGTGACCTCCATCCTGAACTTCGCGCCGACCGTGCTGTCCGTCCCGGACGGCGTCGACGTGCGCAAGGTGGACCTCTCCATCGAGCTGCAGATCCTCGCCTTCCACGAGCAGCGCAAGGCCGGCGAGGAGGCCCTGCCCGACGGCCTGCCGACCGCCGCGGCGGCCACCGACTCCGCCGACCAGGGGCCCGACGGGGACGTCCCCGCCGTGATGCCGGCATGAGTCTCCTCGTCGTAGGGCTGAGCCACCGGAGCGCTCCCGTCAGCGTCCTGGAGCGGGCCGCGCTGAGCGCGGACGCCCAGTCCAAGCTGCTCCAGGACACGGTCGCCGCCGAGCCGGCGGCCGAGGCCGCGGTGCTCGCCACCTGCAACCGCATCGAGCTGTACGCCGACGTGGACAAGTTCCACGCGGGCGTCGCGGAACTGTCCACCCTGCTCGCCCAGCACAGCGGGGTCGGCCTCGAGGAGCTCACCCCCCACCTCTACGTGCACTACGAGGACCGGGCCGTCCACCATCTGTTCTCGGTGGCTTGCGGTCTGGACTCGATGGTCGTCGGCGAGGGCCAGATCCTCGGCCAGATCAAGGACTCCCTGGCCGTCTCGCAGGAGCAGCACACGGCCGGACGGCTGTTGAACGACCTGTTCCAGCAGTCGCTGCGGGTCGGCAAGCGCGCCCACTCCGAGACGGGCATCGACCGGGCGGGCCAGTCGCTGGTGACCTTCGGCCTCGAGCAACTGGCGGACGGTACGCCGGTGGAGTCCTGGGCGTCGGGCAAGCGTGCCCTCGTGATCGGCGCCGGCTCGATGTCCTCCCTGGCGGCCGCGACCCTCGCACGCGCCGGGGTGAGCGAGGTCGTCGTCGCCAACCGCACGCTGGAGCGTGCCCGGCGTCTCGCGCAGATCCTGACGGAGGACGACGGCACGGACGTGTCGGCACGTGCGGTACCGATGGAGACGGTGCCGGACGAGCTGACACGTGCCGACGTCGTGGTCTCCTGCACGGGCGCGACCGGGCTGGTCCTCACGGCCCAGGCGGTCGCGGAGGCGCTCGAGGGGCGCGTGGACGGCTCTCCCGCCCCCCTCGCACCCGTGGTCCCGGCTCCCCTCGCGGGCGCCGGGTCCGTCCGCGCCGCCGAGGCGCCGGCGGACGCCGCGGAGGCGGGGGACGAACTTCCGCCCAAGAGCCTCGGCGCCGAGGACGGCTGCCCGCTCGACCTGTCGGCCGTGCAGGGCACCGCCGGATTCTCCGTTCTGGGCGAGGCGGCCGTCGCCGGGATGGGCGCCGCCGAGCTCGAGCAGCACGCGGCCTGGGTCGACAAGGGCGACAAGGAGCGCAGCGGCCGTCCGGCCGGCGGAGCCGACCCCGAGGCCGAGGCCGAACTCATCACCGCACTCGCCGCCACCGCGGCGACGGCCGGCCGGATCCCCGAGCGCCGGCGTCCCGAACCCGTCCTGCCGGCCCCCCGGCCGGCACCCGTGCTGTCGATCCTCGACCTCGCGATGCCGCGGGACGTCGACGCGGCCGTGCACCGCCTGCCGGGGGCGCGCCTCGTCGACATCGAGTCGCTCGCCGAGGCCTCCGCCGACGCGCCCATGGCCGCCGACGTCGATCAGGTGCGGCGGATCGTCTCCGACGAGGTCACCGCGTTCGATGCCGCCCAGCGCGCGGCGCACATCACGCCGACCGTCGTCGCGCTCCGGACGATGGCCGCCGACGTGGTGGCGAACGAGATCTCGCGCCTGGAAGGGCGGCTCCCGGAGCTCGACGACAAGCACCGGGCCGAGATCACCCAGACCGTGCGGCGCGTGGTGGACAAGCTCCTGCACGCGCCGACCGTACGGGTCAAGCAGCTTGCCGCCGAGCCCGGCGGCGCCGGGTACGCGGACGCGCTGCGCACCCTCTTCGACCTCGACCCCGAGACGGTCGCCTCCGTCTCCCGGGCCGCGGACACCGAGAACACCGAGAACGCCAAGAACCGAGGGCGAGCATGAGTGAGCCACGCGAGCCATTGAGGCTCGGGACCAGGCGCAGCAAGCTGGCCATGGCCCAGTCCGGGCAGGTAGCGGACGCCGTGAGCCGCATGACCGGACGGCCCGTGGAGCTCGTGGAGATCACGACGTACGGCGACACCTCCCGCGAGCACCTCGCCCAGATCGGCGGCACGGGTGTGTTCGTGACGGCGCTGCGCGACGCGCTGCACAGGGGCGAGGTGGACTTCGCGGTGCACTCGCTCAAGGACCTGCCGACCGCGCAGCCCGAGGGGCTGGCGCTGGCGGCCGTGCCCGTGCGGGAGGACCCGCGCGACGTGGTCGTCGCGCGTGACGCCCTGAAGTTCACCGACCTGCCCCGCGGTGCGCGCATCGGCACCGGTTCGCCGCGCCGCATGGCGCAGCTGAACGCCTATGCGCGCGGCCACGGCCTCGACATCGAGACCGTCCCGATCCGCGGCAACGTCGACACCCGGATCGGATACGTCCGTGACGGCAGGCTGGACGCCGTGGTCCTCGCCGCCGCCGGACTGACCCGCATCGGCCGGATAGACGAGGCGACCGACTTCCTGTCGGTCGACACGGTTCTGCCCGCCCCCGGCCAGGGGGCACTGGCGATCGAATGTGCCGCGGACAACGCGGACCTGATCGCCGCGCTCGCCCGGCTCGACGACCCCTTCACCCGGGTCGCCGTGACCGCCGAGCGGTCCCTGCTCGCCGCCCTGGAGGCCGGCTGCAGCGCCCCTGTGGGCGCACTGGCCGACCTGTTGGCCGACGGGCAGATTGTCAAGGAAATGCGCCTGCGCGGCGTCGTCGGGACCCCCGACGGCCGGTCGCTGGTGCAGCTGTCCACCACCGGTCCCGTGCCCGAGACGCACGACCAGGCGATGACGCTCGGTCGCGAACTCGCTGCCGAGATGCTTGCCCAGGGCGCGGCCGGTCTGATGGGGGAGCGAGCACATTGAGCCCCACCACCCTTCCCGCCGGCAATGAACCCGGATACGTCACCTTCCTCGGTGCCGGACCCGGAGATCCGGGACTTCTCACCCTGCGCGCCGTCGAGGCGCTGGCGAACGCGGACGTCATCGTCGGCGAGCAGGACGTGCTCGCCGTTGTGCGCGCGCATGCCAGAACGGGCGTCGCCGTCGTCACCACGGGCCCGGACCCCGCCAGGGGTGCGCTTCCGGGCACGGGCACGCCTCAACTAGCGGTAGTCGACGGTGAGTCGACAACCGCTGGTGTCCCTGCGTCGAGGGATGCCGCACATCTTGTCATGGAGGCCGCGAGGGGCGGCAGGCGGGTCGTCCGTGCGGTGACGGGGGACCCCGGCCTGGACGTGTACGCGACCGGCGAGATGCTGGCGTGCGCCGCGGGCGGTGTTCCGTTCGAGGTCGTGCCCGGTATCGCCACCGCCGTGGGTGTGCCCGCGTACGCGGGTGTGCCGCTGCGGGACGCACAGGGCACTGACGTACGGTTCGTGGACGCGCGGACCGCCTCGGACCGCTGCTGGACCGAGGTCGGCGCCTCCGACGGCACCGTCGTGGTCTCCACGACACTGGACTCGGTCGCGGCCGCCGCCGGCGAGCTGGTGGCGGCGGGCCGCAAGCCGGACACGCCGCTGACGGTGACCGTCGCCGGAACGACCACCCGGCAGCGCACCTGGACCGCGACGCTCGGCTCCATCGCGCAGACGCTGAAGCAGGCGAAGGTACTGCCGTCCCCCGAGGGCGGGCGCCCGGTGATAGCCGTGGTCGGTGAGCGTTCCGCCGCCGCCCAGCGCGACCAGTTGTCGTGGTTCGAGTCCAAGCCGCTGTTCGGCTGGAAGGTCCTCGTCCCGCGCACGAAGGAGCAGGCGGTGTCGCTCTCCGACCAACTGCGGTCGTACGGCGCCGTGCCGCACGAGGTGCCGACGATCGCGGTCGAGCCCCCGCGCACGCCCCAGCAGATGGAGCGCGCGGTCAAGGGCCTGGTGACGGGCCGGTACGAGTGGATCGCGTTCACGTCGGTCAACGCGGTGAAGGCGGTCCGGGAGAAGTTCGAGGAGTACGGGCTCGACGCGCGCGCCTTCGCGGGCATCAAGGTGGCCGCGGTGGGCGAGCAGACGGCGAAGGCGCTGGTCGCCTTCGGCGTGAAGCCGGACCTGGTGCCGAGCGGGGAGCAGTCCGCCGCCGGCCTGCTGGAGGACTGGCCGCCGTACGACCCGGTGTTCGACCCGATCGACCGTGTGTTCCTGCCGCGTGCCGACATCGCCACGGAGACCCTGGTGGCCGGCCTGATCGAGCTCGGCTGGGAGGTGGACGACGTCACCGCCTACCGGACGGTCCGCGCCTCGCCCCCGCCGGCCGAGACCCGGGAGGCGATCAAGGGCGGCGGCTTCGACGCGGTCCTGTTCACGTCGTCCTCGACGGTCCGGAACCTGGTCGGTATCGCGGGCAAACCGCACAATGTGACGGTTATCGCCTGTATCGGTCCCGCCACGGCGAAGACGGCGGAGGAGCACGGGCTGCGGGTGGACGTCATGGCTCCGGAGCCGTCCGTCCACAAGCTGGCCCAGGCGCTGGCGGACTTCGGCCTGAAGCGGCGTGCTGCCGCCCTGGAGGCCGGGGACCCGGTGACGCGTCCCAGCGAGCGGCGCCCGGGGGCGCGGCGGCGCAGGTCGACCACCTGATCCGGCCGGTCGGTTTTTGTGCCTCGGGGGTGCTCCGGTTCGCGGAGCACCCCCGAGGCACATCCGCGTTCGGCAGGGGCCCATACTCCGACATAGCGTCGGCAAAGGCTCGCCCCGGCCGGGCGTAGCGTAGACGCCATGACGAAGTACGGATCCTTCCCCGGTACGCGTCCCCGTCGTCTGCGTACCACCCCCGTCATGCGCCGTATGGTCGCCGAAACCCGGCTGCACCCGGCCGACTTCATCCTCCCGGCGTTCGTGCGGGAGGGCATCGCCGAGCCCGTGCCGATCTCGTCGATGCCGGGCGTCGTGCAGCACACCCGGGACAGCCTCAAGAAGGCGGCCGTGGAGGCGGCGGAGGCGGGGATCTCCGGGATCATGCTCTTCGGTGTGCCGGAGGAGTCGAAGAAGGACGCCGTGGGCACGCCGGGGACCGACCCGGAAGGGATCCTCCAGGTCGCCATCGGCGATGTGCGTGCCGAGGTCGGGGACGACCTCCTCGTCATGTCCGACCTGTGTCTGGACGAGGTCATCGACCACGGCCACTGCGGTGTGCTCGACGCCCAGGGGCGGGTCGACAACGACGCCACTCTCGAGCGGTACGCCGAGATGGCACAGGTACAGGCCGACGCCGGTGCCCATGTCGTGGGGCCCAGCGGGATGATGGACGGCCAGATCGGGGTCGTCAGGGACGCGCTGGACCAGATCGGGCGCGAGGACGTCGCGATCCTCGCCTACACCGCCAAGTACTCCTCTGCCTTCTACGGCCCGTTCCGCGAGGCCGTCGCCTCGTCCCTGAAGGGCGACCGCAAGACCTACCAGCAGGACCCCGCGAACTGGCGGGAATCCCTGCGGGAACTCGCCCTCGACCTGGAGGAGGGCGCCGACATGGTGATGGTCAAGCCGGCCGGTCCCTACCTCGACGTCCTGGCGAAGGTGGCGGACGCGGTCGACGTGCCCGTCGCCGCGTATCAGATCTCCGGTGAGTACGCGATGATCGAGGCCGCCGCGGAGAAGGGCTGGGTCGACCGCGACCGCGCGATCCTCGAGACCCTGACCGGCATCAAGCGGGCCGGTGCGCGCTCCATCCTCACGTACTGGGCCACCGAGGTCGCACGGCAGCTGCGCTAGCCCCCTGCCCTTGTTCTGGTACGTCGGGGCCGTCGGTGAGGCACGCGGTGCGGTGTCCTTCGCCGGCCGGGCGAGGAGTCCGCACCGGGCCCGGATCACCCGGCGCCGGTCAGCCCTTCGTGCCGAACCACAACTCGGCGAGTGCGTCGATGCGTGGTTCGGAAGGGGACGGAAGCTCGTCCAGACAGAAGGGCAGGTCGCTGTACACGTGCAGCAGCGTGTACGCGAGCAGTTGGTACGGGTCGTGCGGTGAGCGCCCGTAGGCCTCGTAGAAGCGGCGGAGCTGGCGTGGGTCGCCGCGCGTGACGAACAGGCCCGCGTTCACGAAGTCGTACGCGGGGTCGCCGATCATCGCGGGCTCGAAGTCGAAGAGCCCGGTCAGCCGACGGCCGTCGCGCATGTCGATGGTCAGGTGCTCCGGCATGAACTCGGTGTGGAGCAGGGCCAGGTCGGTCGACGCGGGCAGCGGAACCGAGTCCAGGAACTCGGGGATCCGGCTCAGCCAGGGCTCTCTCACGCCGTTGGCGGTGTGGTGCCCCGTGGCCCGGGCGCGCTGCCGGTCCAGGAACGCGCCCCAGTCCGTGGGGCCGAGGACGTCCGTCAGTGGCGCGTGGTTCATCGCGTGCAGGGCGGCGAGCGTCTCGGCCGACTCCGTGACGATCCGGTCCCGTTCGGTCGCCGTGAGACGTGGCCATGCCTCGGCGACGCTCAGGCCGGGCAGCCGGGACATCAGCACGAACCGCCAGCCGTTGGAGTACTCGTCCGTGGCGTGCAGCCGCGGTGTGGGCAGCGGAAGTTGACCCCACAGGTGGGCCAGGACCCGCGCCTCCCTGATCGCTTCCGTCGTCTCGAACCGTGGATACAGCTTCAGCACCAGATCGCCGCCGACCGCGTACACGGGGCGCGAACCGTCGTCGAAGCGCCGCACCGGCAGTCCGACGAGACCGAGACGGTCGCAGAGGTCGAGTGCGGCCGGGCGCAGCACCGCCTCGTCCGAGACCATCGCTTCCAACTCGTCGATCGTGTCCACGCTGGGCAGCATGGGCCGCATGCTAGAGCCCAAGAACGGTCGTCCGCATGACGATACGAGGTTGTTGCATGGGGCAGCCATGCCCCCGGGCGCGCGAACGAGACGGTTTCGAGCGGTGTGCCGACGGGGGTTCCTCGCCGTGCGGGCGCCGGTGCCACACAAGGAGCCGCCGCCGTGACCTTCATCAACAGTGCGATCACCGGTTCGCCGCAACCCGCGTTCGCCGCCCGGGTCGCCTCCGTCGGCGGCTCTCCCGTACGGGACATCCTGGCCGTCACCGCTCGTCCCGAAGTCGTCAACTTCGCGGGTGGACTGCCCGCTCCCGGTCTCTTCGACTCGGAAGGCGTGACCGCCGCCTTCCACGCCGTGCTGACCGGGGCCGCGCTGCAGGCGCTGCAGTACTCCACGACTGAGGACGAGCCCGGGCTCAGGGCCGCGCTCGCGGACCGCACCTCCGTGCGCGGTCTGGCCACGGCCGCCGACGACCTGCTCGTCACCACCGGCTCGCAGCAGGCGCTGTCCCTGCTCGCGACGGCCCTGCTCGACCCCGGCGACACGGTTCTCGTCGAAAGCCCCTGCTATCTCGCGGCCCTTCAGGTGTTCGGCTTCGCCGGCGCCCGGATCGTGCCCGTGCCCGGCGACGCGGACGGGATCGATCCGGACGCGCTGGAGGAACTGGTGGTCGGGGAGCGTCCCAAGCTGCTCTACACGGTCCCCACCTTCCAGAACCCCACCGGCCGCACTCTGCCGGCCGACCGCCGTGCCGCGGTCGCGCGGGTCGCCGCCCGGCACGGGCTGTGGATCGTCGAGGACGACCCGTACGGCGAACTCCGCTTCGAGGGCGAGCGTGTGCCCTGGATCTCCTCCTACGAGGACGCAGGCGACCGCAGTGTGCTGCTCGGTTCCTTCTCCAAGGTCATGGCGCCGGGGCTACGGCTCGGCTGGCTGCGGGCACCGGCGGCCCTGCGGCGGGCGTGCGCGGTCGCCAAACAGGCCGCCGACCTGCATACACCGACCGTCAACCAGCTTGCCGCGGCCCGCTACCTGGCCGACCGTGATCTGGACGGCCATGTGGCCCGGGTGGCCGCCGCCTACCGCGAGCGACGGGACGCCATGCTCGCCGGACTTCCGGACGCGCTGCCGGAGGGATCGGACTGGAACCGGCCCGAGGGCGGCATGTTCCTGTGGGCCCGCCTTCCCGAGGCGTACGACACGACGGCCCTGCTGCCGCGCGCGGTCGAACAGGATGTGGCGTACGTTCCCGGCGCGCCCTTCTATGCGGGCGCGCCGGATCGGTCGACGATGCGGCTGTGCTTCGTCACACACCCGCCGGAGGAGATCGCCGAGGGACTGCGGCGCCTGGGGAGGGCACTGGACTAGGGCGAGCGGGTCAGTCCCACCAGAAGGACCAGATCCTCCGGCCCAGGACGTCGTGTTCGGCGTACTCCCGCAGCGTGTTGGGGTGCCCCTGGGTGATGTTGTCCGGGCAGAAGGCGAAGTGCTCGGCGGCGACCTCCTCCGCCTCGGCGGCGGTGGTCGGCGGCGCCGCAACCGACAGCACGAGCTGGTCGAAGGTGAGCGCGACGACCCGTATGCCGAAGCGGTCCTCCCAGGAGCGGAGCACGGCACACAGACGGGCCGTGTCGTCCTCGTGGTTCAGGGGCCCGCCCCAGCCGATGGCCGCGGGTATGTCGGCGGAACGACGGGCCGGAACCAGGGCGAGGCGCGGCTCCTTGAACCAGGAGCCCTCCTCCAGCAGGGAGTCGGCGACCTCGGCGGCGCGCGCGTCGGGGTCGGCCGTCAGCCGGGGAGCGGCGGCGAGTCCTGGCCACTGCGGGCCGAAGGGGGCGAGCATCTCGTCGAGTTCGTCGTCGGCGTCCTCGTCGCCCCAGAACCCGGCCAGTACCTCCTCGGCGTCGTGATCGCCGGGGTACGACATCTCGCCCGGCATCAACTCCCATTCCTCGGGCCCGCCCTGGGTGCCGCCGACGTCCACGAGCACCGGGAGGAGGCCCGCCCGCGCCCCGGGCGCACCCAGCCGCGCCCAGTTGCCGGAGGACGCGGGGCGCCCGGCATGCCACAGCAGCGGCTCGTGCCAAGGCCCGTCGTCCGTCGCGTCGATCAGACTCCCGGGCGGGAGTTCAAGCCCGAGCGCGCGCCCGCTCGGATCGGCCGCCAACCGGGGCAGCGGATTGGGAAGTGTCGCCATGCCGGTGACTGTAGGGGCAGCCACTGACAACGGCTCTAGCGGGTCGCGTAGTCCGTGAACGCGGCCCAGGCCTCCGGAGAGACGGTGAAGATGGGCCCGGTGGGGTTCTTGGAGTCGCGGATGTGGACCGCGCGATCGGTCCCGAAGTCATCGCTTGCGAAGGCGACCTCGAGGCACTGACCGCCCTCGCTGCTGCTGTAGCTGGACTTGCGCCACGTGTAGGCGACTTCGAGGCACTGGCCGCTTTCGTCACTGCTGTCGGTCGACTTGAACCACGGAAGCGCGGTGCTCATTGCTCTCCTAGCAGTCGGTCCAGCAGGCTTCTGGAGTCCTCGACGGTGAGGGCCTGAGTTCGCAGCATCGCATATTTGCGCGCCAGGATGGACACCTCGTTCGGATCGGAGACCCACTGGCTGCCGCGTTGGGATTCGGCGTAGGCGAGATGCTGGTGATCCGCTGTCTCGAGCAGGGTGAACGAGCCCGCATCGCCGGCGTGCGACGTACGGTCGAGCGGCAGGACCTGGAGCGACAGGCCGGGTAGCCGGGATTGCTCGTGCAGGTGCCGCAGTTGCTCACAATGCGTCTCGCGCCCTCCCGTGGGCATGCGCAGCGCGGGCTCCCAGACGACAAAGCTGAGCGTCGGCGGCACCTTGCGATGCAGGAGCTCCTGGCGGCCGATACGTGCGGCGAGCTTTGTCTCCAACTCGTCGTCCTCGTAAGGCGGAACGCGCCCGCTCAGCAGCGCCCGGGCGTAAGTCTCGGTCTGGAGCAGCCCCGGGACGACCAGGGCGTCGTACCAGGACAATGAGACGGCCCCACGCTCGTGCTGCACATACAGCTCTGCCCACAACGGGAACTGGTCGATCTCCGGAAGGTTCGCCACCCCGGCCGACAACATCCCTTTGGTTCCCAAAAGTTCGTCCAGCGACGCGGCCAGGTCCGGCTTCAGCGGACGTCGGCCCTGCTCGATCGACGCGATGGTCTCCTCGTCGATCATCAACCGCTCGCTGAGGGACCGTTGGGTGAAGCCGGCCGCGCGGCGGGCCGTGCCGAGCTGCACGCCCAGCATCCTCGTGGCCGAGAGGTTCTTCTTCCGCGGAAGCTTCCTGGAGTTCATGCTGGACCACCTCCCCACGCCTGCCCGTACGCGACCCCGAACGAACCCGTACAAAAAATCCGTACGGGCTCACCCGGTGATCCAAGGTAGTCACTCTCCGCAACACTCGTCCCGTGAACGAGACGATCCAACTCCCGCCCCTGCGCGAGAGGTTCTTCCGGCGCGAGCGGCGTTCCGTCCCGGCCGCCAGGCGGTTCGCCCACGAGACCCTGACCGGCTGGGGGCTCACCGAAGGCGAGCGCCGGGACGACGTGCTGCTGTGCGTCAGCGAGCTGGCGACCAACGCGCTGATGCACGGTGTGCCGCCGGGCCGCCAGTTCCGGGTGTTCCTGCGGTACGACCGTGTGGTGCTGCGGGTGGAGGTGCACGACAGCGGGCCCGGCGTCCCCCGTGTCCTCGACGAGGCGGGAGAGGGCGGCCGCGGGCTGCTGCTCGTCGCCGCGCTCGCCGACAAGTGGGGTGTCGGCGAGCGGGAACTCGGCAAGGTGGTGTGGTGCGAGTTCGCTTCCCCACCACCCGGGGACCTCACCAGGTGAGGGCGTCGGACGCGGTCGCCTGCCAGTACGTCGCGGTCAGCTCGCTGTCGTAGTGGACGCCCTTGGCGGGCAGCTTCACCTCGGCCGTCGGGCCCGCGTCACTGCGCGGGGTCCGCCCCTGGAAGAGGACGGTCAGCTTGTGGCCCGTCGTGCCGTTCTCTCCGCTGCCGTCGGCGGCGGAGAGACGTACACCCGCGTAGCCGGACTCACCGGGGGCGAGCGTGGTGACGGCCTGCGGCCGGCTCTCCTCGAACGCCCCGGGCGCCCACTGCATCTCGTCGAACCGCAGGAAGGGGTAGTACGTCAGGGCGCACGGCCGCGAGCCGGTGTTCGTGGCGGTGATCAGCATGTGGTCGACGGGACGGGACACCTCCTGGGCGGTGACGCGGGTGTTGGCGCCGTTGCACAGGACAGGGGAGGCGGTCGTCGTCCCGCTGCCCTTGCCGGAGGCGGAGCCGCCGCCCGCGGAACCCGTGCCGGTCCCCTTGCCCGTGTGGGACGCCGCGTCCGACCCCTGCGCGGTCGACGACCCGGAGCCCGAACCCGCCTGAGAGGAACCGGTGTTCTGTGCGGCGGGGCTGTGCGCGGCGGACGACACGGTCGGCGTCGACGACGCCTTGCCCTCGTCCTGCGTGCCCATGCCGCTCTGGCACGCCGTCAGGGCCAGAACGGCGAGCGCGGCCGTGGTGGTGGCGAGCAGTGCGGTGTGCGGGCGGGCGTTGCGGAAGGTGCGCATGGCTGGATACCTCGTTCGCGGTTCCGGGATGGCGCACGCCGCCCGGCCGGTCGGCGGGAGCGGCGTGCTTGGATGGCCTGAAGCCTGCGGGGCGATCTGTCCCAGCCGCTACGACCGGCGGACCATCAGGGACACTGGAACGTCCGCAGTAGCGCTGAGCTGGGGGAACGAGGTGTCTCTGGGATGCCGGGACGGGATGCGGGAAGCGGAGGAATGGTGTCGGGGGTGGATGCGGCAGACGCGTTCGGGCAGTCGCTGCGGGATTTGAAGGAGCGGTCCGGGCTGAGTTACGGGCTGCTGGCCAAGCGGCTCCACATGAGCACGTCGACGCTGCACCGCTACTGCAACGGGGATGTCGTGCCGACCGACTACGCGCCCGTGGAGCGGCTGGCCCGGTTGTGCAAGGCGTCACCCGACGAACTGGTCGAGTTGCACCGCCGATGGGTGCTGGCCGACGCCGTGCGGGAGAGGAAGGGCAGGACGGCCGCCGGACAAGCGGCGCGCCCCGCCGAGCCGGACGCGGATGCCGGGCCGGGGCAGGAGCGGGCGGACGGGGACTCGGCGGGAAGTACCGCGGAACCGGGGGCCGGTGGTACGGGAGCAGACGGGTCCGGCGCCGCCACGGAGCCGGCGCCGCAGGACGATCGAGGGGCCGTCCACGAGGAGCCGGGCACGGGCGCACGTTCCGGCACCCGCCGACGCATACGCTCCGCGGTGCTCGTCCCGGTCGGTGCCCTCGCGGTCCTGGGCGCCGCCACACTCGCGTGGAACCCCTTCTCCGGCACCGGGGGGAGCGGTGTCCAGAGTCCGCCGGGCGCGTCGTCCACCGTGGGCGGACGCGGGCCGGCGGTCGGCCTCGGCACCGCGGGCCCGACGGCTCCCTCGCCGTCGCGGCCCGGCGACGGCGCGGACACGGCGGCCGACGCGGGCCGGAGCCCCGAACCGGGTGTCGGCTCGCTGGGCTCGAGCCCCACGGCGGCCGACGGCGCGGACACGGGCTCGGGCGTACCGCTGACGGTCAACACCCGCCCGTACGCCTGGGAGGACCAGTGCAGCCAGCACTATCTGATCGACCGTTCGGCGCAGCAGGTGCCACCACCGCCCACCGAACAGGACGCCCCGGGCTGGGTGTCGGCCCTCGGCGCGGTGTCGTCGGGGGAGCAGTACGTCTCCCTCACGGTGCAGGGCACCGGCAGCCGGACCGTGGTGCTGGAGGACCTGAGGGTCCGGGTGGTGTCGTCGGACGCGCCCCTGGCCTGGAACGACTACTCCATGGCCGTCGGCTGCGGCGGTGGTGTGGGGACGCAGGCGTTCGGCGTGGACCTGGACGCGGGCCGTCCGTCCGCGGTGCCCGCGCAGGGGCAGCGCGACTTCCCGTTCAAGGTCAGCGAGTCCGATCCCGAGGTCTTTCACGTCCTGGCCCGCAGTACCGCGCACGATGTGCGCTGGTACCTGGAACTGGAGTGGTCCAGCGGTGCACGGCACGGCACCGTCCGGATCGACGACCACGGCAAGCCGTTCCGGACGAGCGGGGACACGGGACGGCCGGGCTACGACTTCCCGCTCGGTGGCGCGGAGTGGATCACGCGGCAGGGCGGCTGACGCACGAGAGCCCCGCATCCCGGGAACCGGCCCGGGATGCGGGGCTCTTCGCGACGGCGGCGCGGTGTCAGAGCCGCTCGGGCGTCCTGATGCCGAGCAGCGCCATGCCCTCGTGCAGGGTGCGGGCCGTGACGTCGCACAGGAACAGGCGGTTCTCGACCTGATCGGGCGTCTCGGCCTTGAGGACCGGGCACTTGTCGTAGAAGGACGTGTAAAGAGAAGCCAACTGGTACAGATACCCGGCCAGCTTGTGCGGTGCGTACTCCCGGGCGGCCTCCGCCACCGTCTCCGCGAACTGGTCCACGTGCAGGCCCAGTTCGCGCTCGGCGTCGGCCAGTTCCAGCTCGGGGTGCGCGGCCGGGCGTACCTCGCCGGCCTTCCGCAGGATCGACTGGATACGGGCGTAGGCGTACTGGAGGTAGACGGACGTGTCGCCGTTCAGCGACACCATCTGGTCGAGGTCGAACTTGTAGTCCCGGCTCGCCGACGTCGACAGGTCCGCGTACTTCACCGCGCCGATGCCCACCTGGGACCCGCGCTCGGTGATCTCCTCCTCGGACAGGTCCTGCGCCTTCTCCCGTACGACGGCTGAGGCGCGCTCGATCGCCTCGTCGAGAAGGTCGACCAGGCGGACCGTCTCGCCCTCACGGGTCTTGAACGGCTTGCCGTCCTTGCCGAGGACCGTGCCGAAGGCGAGCTGGTACGCCTTCACGTCGTCGTTCAGCCAGCCGGCCCGCCGCGCGGTCTCGAAGACCATCTTGAAGTGCAGCGACTGGCGGGCGTCCACGACGTAGATGATCGAGTTCGCCTTGAGGTTGAAGACGCGGTCGCGGATCGCGGAGAGGTCCGTGGCCGCGTAGCCGTAGCCGCCGTCCGACTTCCGCACGATCAGCGGCACCGGCTTGCCGTCCGGTCCCTTGACGTCGTCGAAGAAGACGCACAGGGCACCCTCGGAGCGGACCGCCACACCGGACTCCTCCAGCAGGCGGCACGTCTCCTCGAGCATGTCGTTGTAGCCGGACTCGCCGACGATGTCGGGGTCACGGATATCCATGTCCAGCTTGTCGAAGACGGAGAAGAAGTAGATCTTCGACTCGTCGACGAACTTCTGCCACATGGCGAGCGTGCGCGCGTCGCCTGCCTGGAGGTCGACCACCCGGCGCCGGGCCCGCGTCTTGAACTCCTCGTCCGAGTCGAAGAGCCTGCGGGCCGCCTTGTAGAGCCGGTCGAGGTTCGACATCGCCTCTTCGCCGGTGACCTCGGCGGCCTTGTGGTCCAGCTCGTGCGGGTGCTCGTCCAAGTACTGGATGAGCATGCCGAACTGGGTGCCCCAGTCGCCGATGTGGTGGCGCCGGACGACCGTCTCGCCGGTGAACTCCAGGAGCTTGACCACGGAGTCGCCGATCACCGCGGAGCGCAGGTGGCCGACGTGCATCTCCTTGGCCACGTTCGGCTGGGCGTAGTCGATGACCGTGGTGCCCGCGGTCTCGGAGGGCGGCACGCCGAGGCGGCCGTCGGGGTCGGCGGCCCGGGCGGCGAGGTTCTCGGTGATCGCCTTGTCGGTGACCGTGATGTTGAGGAAGCCGGGCCCGGAGACCTCGACGTCCTTGATCAGATCACCCGTGACGACCTTGTCCACGACCTGGGTCGCCAGCTCGCGCGGGTTCGCCTTCGCCTTCTTCGCGAGTGCCAGGATCCCGTTGGCCTGGTAGTCCGCCCGATCGCTTCGTCGCAGCAGCGGGTCCGCGTCGGCGGCCTCGGGCAGGGCGGCCGAGAGGGCGTTCGCGAGGCGCTGCTGGACGGAATCGGTGAGGGACGTGACC
Source organism: Streptomyces sp. NRRL F-5122 (assembly GCF_001507435.1). Taxonomy (GTDB): domain Bacteria; phylum Actinomycetota; class Actinomycetes; order Streptomycetales; family Streptomycetaceae; genus Streptomyces; species Streptomyces lannensis. The sequence continues at coordinate 2,944 of NZ_LMWH01000275.1, read as the reverse complement.
GAGGCCATAGGAGTGGGTGCCGTTCTCCTCGTGCGAACAGATGGACACGCCCAGTATCCCATGCGGGGTAAAGCGATTTTTCCCTTCGCGGGCCGGACGTCGGCCTGTGCCCGGGCTTCATCGAGGATGTGGCGGGGCCGTGAAAAGGCGTTTTCGTCGTGGCGGCCCCGCCTGGGACAATGGAGTGGTCAGCCGTGCGACCGTACCGGCTGCCCATGGAGAAAGAAGGACGTGCCGATCGTGGCTCAGAGCACCGAGACCACCGACTGGGTCTCCCGTTTCGCGGATGAGGTCATCGAGGAGTCGGAGCGTCGGGCCCCGGGCAAACCGGTCGTCGTCGCGTCCGGACTCTCCCCGTCGGGCCCCATCCACCTGGGGAACCTGCGGGAGGTCATGACGCCCCATCTCGTCGCCGACGAGATCCGGCGGCGCGGATACACGGTGCGCCACGTCCTGTCCTGGGACGACTACGACCGCTACCGCAAGGTGCCCTTCGGGGTGCCGGGCGTCGACGAGTCCTGGGCCGAGCACATCGGCAAGCCGCTGACGTCCGTGCCCGCTCCCAAGGGATCGGCTCACCCGAGCTGGGCCGAGCACTTCAAGGCCGCGATGATCGAGTCGCTGGCCGAACTGGGCGTGGAGTACGAAGGCATCAGCCAGACGGCGCAGTACACCTCCGGTGCATATCGCGAGCAGGTCCTCTTCGCGATGAAGCACCGCGGCGAGATCGACGCCGTCCTCGCGCAGTACCGCACCAAGCCCAAGGCCGCCGCCAAGCAGCAGCAGAAGCCCGTCGACGAGGCCGAGCTCGAGGCCGCCGAGGGCTCCGGCGCGGCCGGAGAGGACGACGGCAGCTCCGGCTCCGCCGGGTACTTCCCGTACAAGCCCTACTGCGGCCGGTGCGGCAAGGACTTCACCACCGTGACGGCGTACGACGACGACACCACCGAGCTGACCTACACGTGCTCGGACTGCGGGTTCACCGAGACGGTGCGGCTGAGCGAGTTCAACCGCGGCAAGCTGGTCTGGAAGGTCGACTGGCCCATGCGGTGGGCCTACGAGGGTGTCGTCTTCGAGCCCTCCGGCGTCGACCACTCCTCCCCGGGTTCCAGCTTCCAGGTCGGCGGCCAGATCGTCGGGATCTTCGGCGGCGAACGGCCCATCGGCCCCATGTACGCCTTCGTGGGGATCAGCGGCATGGCCAAGATGTCCAGCAGCAAGGGCGGGGTGCCGACCCCGGCCGACGCGCTGCGGATCATGGAGCCCCAGCTGCTGCGCTGGCTCTACGCCCGGCGCAGGCCCAACCAGTCCTTCAAGATCGCCTTCGACCAGGAGATCCAGCGGCTCTACGACGAGTGGGACAAGCTGGCGCTCAAGGTCGCCGACGACTCCGCGCTGCCGGGCGACGTGGCCGGGTACACCCGGGCGACCGGCACGGCCGCAGGCCCGCTGCCCTCCACCCCGCGTCCGCTGCCCTACCGCACGCTGGCGTCCGTCGCAGACATCACCGCCGGTCAGCAGGACCAGGTGCTGCGCATCCTGTCCGACCTCGACCCGGCCAACCCGCTCACCTCGGTCGACGAGGTCCGGCCGCGGTACGACAGGGCCGAGGCCTGGATCAACACCCAGGTGCCGGCGGACCAGCGCACCGTCGTCCGTACCGAGCCCGACGTCGAACTGCTGAAGTCCCTCGACGAGCAGGGGCAGCAGTCGCTGCGGCTGCTGCTCGAGGGCCTCGCGGAGCACTGGTCCCTGGACGGGCTCACCCACCTCGTGTACGGCGTGCCCAAGGTGCAGGCCGGGTTCTCCGCCGACGCCACGCCCAAGGAGCTGCCGCCGGAGATCAAGACCGCGCAGCGGTCGTTCTTCGCGCTGCTCTACCACCTGCTCGTGAGCCGTGACACCGGTCCGCGGCTGCCCACCCTGCTGCTCGCGGTGGGACAGGACCGGGTGCGCACGCTGCTCGGGGAGTAGGACCTGTCGTACGCCGACGAGGGCGCTCGGTGATGACACCGGGCGCCCCCGTCGTCGTACGTGCCGGGAGTTATGCGATGTGGTCCTCTTCCAGTTCCGCGGTGTGGCGGTTCGTGAAGCGGCTGACCATGCGCTTGGCGTCGTCCGAGGCGAGGCTGATGCGGAACTCCGCCTCGACGTTGTCGATGAACTCGCGCGGTGTCGGATAGCTGCCGTTGATCGACTGCTTGAAGACCTGGTAGTACGACTCCTCGTCCGGTTCCGGTGCGCCGCCGCCCTCGCCGAGCTCGCGCATGCGGTTGCCGGAGACGGGGATGGGGAAGCTCCCGGTGTCCTCGGGAGAGGGTTCCAGGGGCTGCACCGGGACGGGGTTCCGGTACTGATCCGGAACCGGGTTCGGGTACTGCTCGGGGATCTGGTTCCGGTACTGCTCCGGGATCTCCTGGACGGGGTTCTGGTACTGCTCCGCCTGCTGCTGCGCCTCGTAGAAGTGCCAGGGCTCTTCCTCGCCGACGTAGGAAGGTTCCGGCTCGTAGCCCGGGTCGTATCCGCCGTGGTAGTCCGGCGGCTGCTGCTGGGTGTTGAACCAGGGGCTCTGCTCGGGGTTCTCGGCCTGGACGGACTGCTCGGGGTGCTGCCGGCCCTCGAGCTCGGGCCGCGGCTCGCCGGCAGGCGCCGCCTGCTGGGCGACGGGCCCGGTCCCCGCGGCGCGACTCGCCGGAGCTGCGGCCGGCTCCGGCGACGGGGGTATGAGGGCCGGTTCTATCCCGGCCGCCGCCAGGCCCGCAGGGGCGGTGTCCATCAGCGGGACGCCGTACTTGGCCAGCCGCAGCGGCATGAGCGACTCCACCGGCGCCTTGCGGCGCCAGGCGCGGCCGAAGCGGGAGCGCAGGCGGGCCTGGTAGACGAGACGTTCCTGTTCCAGCTTGATGACCTGGTCGTAGGAGCGGAGCTCCCACAGTTTCATCCG
>NZ_LMWH01000274.1 GCF_001507435.1 Streptomyces sp. NRRL F-5122 | reverse complement strand
CCCAACCCAGCACCCACTCCCTCCCCCACCCCCCTCAACGAATCAACAACACACCAGCTCAGCCACCACCCCACGCTCCAACTACCCTCCCGTCCAACAGCCGGGTCGTGCACGAGGTTGAACAGATCGTCGAACCGGCGGCCGGGATCGGCCACCGCCCAACGGTGAAGCTTGGCCTGCATCTCCGATACCCGCTGGCGCGGCCCCACCGGGACCGTCTCCAGCAGAGCGCCACTGTTCAGCGGCGCCTCTTTCGGCATTGCAGTCTCCTCCCCTCTCGATACCGCTGCCGCCCTTCCCCATGCACCGATCTCTCCCCGGCTCGGAGTACTACGGAGGCTCCGCCTCACCCGGCCCGTTCAGCGGTCGATGCGCCTATCCCCACCAGCGGACTGGCTGCCCGTCACCGGGGAGGTGCGACCGGATGGTTCCCGTGTTCACTTCGTTTCGCTCGACGAAGTAGGAGCCCGACTGTGTCCCTGCGGCATCGCCACGAGTACGCCGTAGTCCTTCCTCGTGGCCTCCCGGCCGGCTTCGAAAGACCGACCAAGGAGTTCCCCGCCGACCCTCGACGAGTGCGCACCCCTTCCGGCCCAGATCCGCCAGGTTCGAGCCGATGACATCGTTAAGAGACGTAAAGACGCCGGTTCCTCGCGTACTCCTCTCCATCCCGCTCGCCGGACCCGCGCCATCTGGCAGTACTGGCACGTCCCGGCTTTGTCAGGGCCGCTCCCGCCCTCCCCGGCATCACCCAGATCAGGCTGCCCTCAGCTCCACCTCTCAGCTACGACAGAGAGGCGGCGAAGGTCTCTCACCTCCACACGAAACACAGCGCCTCACGGCGCAACTCAAAGACGATCCAGGCTCCACGCTCCGCCGCAGTCCTCTTACCCGCGGCCAGATCTCCTTCTTCCACACCTCGACCGCATCATCGTCCCGCTCGATGGCGCGCCGAGCCGGCTGCTGCCAGCTCCAGCCATGCCGCTTCAGCAACCGCCACGTGCCCTCGACGGTGTAGGAGACGTGGAACAGCCGGCCAATCAACGTCTTGACCCGCGCCAGCGTCCATCGCTGGTCAGCCCAGCCGTGGATCAACGGGCCACGCTCCAACTCCCCCTCCAGCCTAGCGACCTGCGTTTCGCTGAGCCGGACCGTCCCGGAGAGCCCTGCGACAGGACCCCGACCTGGCCGCGCTCGCGCCAGGCCTGGCGCCACCGCTCCACCGACCGCTCGCTCACCCGCAGCGCGGCGGCGACCTTCCGATTCTTCTCCCCGGCCTCGAAGCGGACGACAGCCTGCAACCGGATCCGCTCCCGAGCGGCCCTCTCGGTGTCGGTTAGCCCACCACCCTGCACATATCTCATCCCCCAGGAGCTACCGGCGCCAGCGGCCGCTGTCAGGCGAACCCTCCCGACATCACTCGATCAAGTTCAGTAGCCGATAGCCCTGACTGGCTTCAGGGCGTTCTGCAAGTGCTGGGGACCCGATCGCGCCGGTACCCGCTGTTCTGGTCGCAGTACGGCCGGTTCAGCGACGCCGCCCCGGCCCTCACCGCGCAGTACGGCGCTGTGGTGATCGACGGCAAGAACGCCGACGAGCTGTTCACCGGCCTCGTGAGCCGTGTCGAAGCCCTGGACCGGCTGACCACCGCGCCCATCACCCGGGACGTCGCCGTCGTGCAGCTGAAACGCGCCCTGCCCGACCCCCTGCGCCGCATCGAGCTGTTCGACCTCGTCGACCAGGCCGTCACCCAGATAACCGACCGCGCCACGCACAAGCCCGTGAGCGTGCCGGGCGCCTGGCCCGACAACGCATCAACGTGCTGTTCGCCATGCTCCGCGACGGCACCTTCTACGAACCCAGAACCCCGAACCCCACGCCTCGCTTGACCAAAGACATAGAGGCCCCCCGGCCCAGACTGGCCGCCTGCGCTCCTTGCCGATAGTCGAGATTGCCTACCGTGATCCTCATCGACGCCCTCAGCCCGGATACGGCCCCAGGCCGCGGGGCTGCCGCCAAGCCGGGAATGCTCCGCTCCCTTCAGGCCGCCAGCGGCCCCACGAGATGCCTCGTGGGGCCGCTGGCGGCCAGCTGCGTTGCCGTCACACACCGTGCGGAAGCCCCTTGCGGAGCCGCGCAGAATTCCCTCCGGGAAACATCTGGGCGTTATTCTCAGTCGATCAACTGAACATCAGGGGACACATCCAAGCGATTAAAAACCATCCATACCGCTCGAATCTGACCCAGGAGGCAAGGTTCGTCTGCAGGGAGAGAGACTTTGATGTCAACGTCCCCCTCCTCATCGAAGCGCGAAATTTCGACTCGAACCGAGACCCGCCCAACCAAGGGGTAATCAAACCAACTGCTGCCTTGATTCGATGAATCCAGGCCTGCTTGAAAAGCATCCCAATCCGAATCGTCGAAGCGATATTCGATCACTTCCGAGACCATAAGCAGGAACCCTTTCAGGTTATCCCGCTTCAGCCATCCTTCGAGCTGTTCCACTTGGTTCACCTGCCTATCCTCCGCTCGGCGGGCCAACCGGCCAACCATGAATCATTCTTCCCTCTCGGGTGACCCTGATCCAGTTGGTCAGTTCACCAGACCTACCGACGACGCCAACGGGACCGTTCTCAACGTAAACGCGAGCCTTGTTTCCCTGCCACAGGCCATTAGCATCTGCATATGCCGCAGCATCAAGCGTAACCTTCTCCGCTTCGACGTTGAACAGGAACTGGCTCTTACCCGTGTCCGTCCTCCCATTCATGTGCGGTTCCATAGCTTTCCGCCGGACCGTATAGAGGTCGTTGGTCCAATTCCCCTTCGGGTTTATGTAGGGGCGCGGCAGACCACTGCTACCCGCGGCAATGCCTTGCTCGTCCGTTATAACCAAACCGCCCGGCGGTGCGCCGGCTCGGCCGCGACCTAGAGGGCCTTCAGGACCTATTGGAACTATCGCAATCTGCCCATTTTCGCAGGGATAACCTGGATTGCAGATTGGGCCATCGATTATTTGCCTGAGCAGTTCTCGCCAACTGAACTCTGGCTGTGGACCATACCAGCCAGTGTCGGGGAAATGCCAACTAGAGGAACTGGTGGTGCTTCCGAAACTATCGCCTCTTCCGATGGGTGCTGCGGTACATGCGTCTTTCGCCATATATCCGTAATTGGCGCAGCCGCCCTCACTGCGGTGAGTACCGGACTTGCTGGGGTGGTAGCTGGCTGCCGGGCCGGTGACGGCGACATAGCTGCCGCTGCTGTTCTTGGCGTAGCAGCCCTCCGTGGTGCAGCCGGGGCCGTTGTGCTTGTCCGGCGCCCATGCGCTGTCCGGGTTACCGGCGCTGCAACCGTCGCAGTACAGCCCCGTGGGGTCGCTATAGGTGACGGGGTTGTTTGCGCTGTAGGCGTAGCCGGCGAGTTGTTGGTCGTCGGTGGCTGCGAAGACGGGGTCGAGGCTGGTGAAGCGCCCGAGGGTGGGGTCGTATTGGCGGGCGCCGATTTGGGTGAGGCCGGTGTTGGTGTTGTTTGGGGCGTTGAGGAAGCCTCGGCTGTCGATCCAGCTGACGGTGGTGCCGCGGGTGTCGCCGTAGGGGGTGAACTGGCGCCAGGTGGGGGTTTGGGCGGTGTTGTCCAGGTTGAGGCCGTTGGTGCCGTGGGGGTCGCTGATCTCGAACTTGTAGTTGGTGGTGGTGCCGGTGCGTACGACGGCGCCGCCGCCGGGCAGGGGCAGGTAGCGCACGCCGGTGGTGGTGCCGCCGGTCAGGGTGAGTTGCTCCCCGGGCAGGTACAGGGTGGTGCTAGAGGGGTCTGTCTGGAGCAGGACGTTGCCGTCGGCGTCGTAGATGTAGCTGGTGGTGCCGCTCTTGCCGCCGCTGACTTGGGTGAGCTGTCCGGCCTCGTTCCAGGCCAGGGTTTGGTTGCCTGACGCGATGGTGTTGCGGCCGGTGGTGTTGCCGGCCTTGTCATAGGAGTAGCTGGTGGTTGCGTTGCTTGCGCCGTTGTCCTGGGTGGAGGCCAGGGCGTGGGGCTGGACGGTACCGTTGCCGTTGTAGTTGTAGGTGTAGCTGGTGGTGGTGTCGGCGCCGCCGGTGGTGGAGTGCTGGATCTGGTGCTGGCGCTGGCCGAGGGCGTCGAAGTCCCAGCTGGTCCAGTAGGCGGTGCCGCCAACGAGCGGATCGCCGACCTGTGCGTGGGAGCTTGCGGTGGGGGTGGCGCCGCAGTTGTCGGTGGCGGTCCAGGCTTGGGTGAGTCGGTCGAGCTCGTCGTATTGGTAGCACTGGGTCTCGGGGGTGGCTGTGGTGCCCAGGCGGGTGGTGACCTGCTTGGTGGTGTTGCCCGCGGGGTCGTAGGTGTAGTTCTGTTCGTCGATCTTGACCGGGGTGGTGGAGCGCGATACGAGCTGATCGGTCAGCGCACCCGTGTGCGGGTCGTAGGTGTTGTCGAGGTAGGCCAGGTTGGCGCCCGTGCCCAGGGTCTCCTTGAGCACCTGGCCGTAGGCGCTGTAAATGGTTTCCTGCGCGTAGGTGTAAGAGGGGGTCCCCAGTGCGTTGGGCAGGTCCAGGGCGGTGTTGTACGAGTGTGTGGCGATCTCGTTGGGAAGGCCGCCGCCGAGGGGGTAGTTGTCGGTGATGAGCAGGCCGGTGTCGGCGCTGTAGGTGTGGCGGAAGGTGTAGGTCTTGCCGCCCAGTGCGCCGTGTACGGCCGGGATGGTGATGGACTGGCCGAGTGATTCGCCGAAGGCGTTGAAGCCGATCTGCTGGGTGGTGTAGGCGTTGCCGGCGTTGTAGGAGGTGGCGGTGGTGCTCTTACCGATCGGGTTGGTCACGCCGGAGACGGCGTTGTCGTTGTCGTAGGTCCAGGCGGCCGTCTGGTTGCCGCTCACGCCGGGCGCCTGGGCGGCAAGGGTGGAGGCGAACTGACCGGTTTTGCGGCTCAGCGCGTCGTAGGTGTAGGAGACGGTCTTGCCGCGGGAGTCGGTGGTCTGGGTGAGGTTCCCGGCCGCGTCGTAGAGCATGGTGCTCTTACCGGCGTCCGGGTCGGTCTTGGACGCCACTCGGCCCAGCAGGTCGTAGACGGTCGTCCAGGTGCTGCCCTTCGAGGTGACGGTGTTCTGCTTGCCGTGCCCGTCGTATCCGTATGTGATCGGGTTGGAGGTGCCGCCTGTGACGGAGAACAGGCCGGTGAAGGTGTTGAGGGGAGTGGTCAGCGTGGGGCGGGCGCTGTATGCGTCGACCTCGGATGTGCGCCCCAGGGGGTCGGTTCGGGTGGTCTTTACCGTGCCGCCGGTTGGGGGGATAACGGTGGTGGCGTCTCCGCTGTACACGGTGGTGGTGTGCTGCTTGAGGACTGAGTACTGCTCGGAGTCGTCGATGACCACGCGACCCAGGCCATCCAGGGTGTAGCGGTCCTGGTTGGGGATCTGGGAGTCCTGTACCGAGGCTGTCGCCAGGGTGGGGAGGTTGTTCTTGTCCCAGTAGGCGTTGTTCTTCTTCCACACCCAGCCGTGTGAGTCGTAGAACGACTCGGTGATCAGTCGGCCACCCTGCGGGGTCACGGTCTGGGTCTGACGCGGTCGGCCGAGTGAATCGACAAGGTTGTAGGAGGGGACGTAGTCCAGGGTGTCATTCAGGGTCTGGGTGGTGGTGCCGGATTGGCTGTTCTGCAGGACCGTGTAGTTGTACTTGGTGTCGGCGGGGGCGCTGGTGGGACGATTGTGCTGCCACACCTCGGTGGTGCGTCCGAGTGCGTCGTAGTGGACGGTGGTGGCGATGCCGTTGGCGTCGGTGGCGGTCAGGGTGAGGCCGCGGGTCGGGTCCGTGGTGGTGCTGGTGGTCTGGTTCTTGGCGTTGGTGATCGTCGTGGCGGTGGTCAGGCCGACACTGTCCACGGTGTAGGCCGTGGTGGTCTTGTTGCCGTTTGCGTCGTAGACGTCCTTGAGACGGCCGTAGGCGTCGTAGGTGGTGCGGGCCTGGGTCTGCCAGGTGAATGCGCCGCTGCTGTAGTCGGAGGCTTGCCGGCTCATGGTGATTTCGCCCTTGGTGGGCGCGGCGGTCTGTGGGAAGGCGGTCGTGAAGCTGGTGTCGTCGTAGTAGGTCCGTGTCGCGGAGGCCACCTGGTCCGGGCGGGAGACGCTGGTGGGGGCGGTAAGGCTGTTGAGGGTTTTCGGTACGGTGGCCGGGGTGTTGGGGCTGAAGCCGGCACAGGCGACCGAGTCGGTTTCCTTGGATGCCTCGAGGCCGACCAGGTTGGTGCTGGTGTTGGCCTTGGCGTAGGTGATCGCGGTGCACTGGTCGTAGGCGGCGTCGGCCGGCACCGTGTGGGTGTAGCTGTAGGTCAGCAGGGCGAAGTTGTCGTCTGCGGGAGTGGCGTCATAGGTGTTGTCGGTCTGCGTGATGCGCCAGGGGTTGGTGCCGTCGGTGACAGCCTGGCGGGTCCAGGTCTCGGCGACGTTGGTGGCGTGGGCGGTCAGAGCCGGCATGCCAGTGCGGGCGCGGGTGGCCGTGGTGGCGGAGATCCAGTACGAGGTGATGGTGGAGTTGTCCACTGTGCCGCCGACTCCGGTGTAGGCGGTGGTTTCCAGCGGGTTGCCCGCCAGCTGGTCGCTGTCGGGGTGTTCGCCTTGCTGGGAGTCGGTGACGTTCACCGAGCGGCGGCTTGAGGAGGACAGCCAGTCGTCGTCCATGCCGCGGTAGTAGGAGGTGACGCTTTTGGTCTGGGGGTCGTTCGCTCCGTCGCCGGTACGGGTCTCCACGCTGGCGTAGCCGCGGAACTGGCCCCAGGTGCGGTATTTGGCCTTGACGACCTCGTTGTCGTCGTGGTGCCAGGCGGCGCCGCCGTTGTAGGTGTAATCCGTCCGCTTGGCCACTGCGCCGCCGGTGCTGTCGGTCTCCAGCACCCGGGTCACTGCGTATTTCTGGAACCAGTCGGTAATCGGGTTGAGGTAGTCCTTGGGCGTCCAGGACACGGGGTAGCAGGACTTGGTGTTGGTTTTGGGGTCCGCCGTACCCACGTAGGTTGCGGTGCAGGTCTCCGGCGTGTCGTAGGTGATGGAGGTCAGCCCGCCCATCTCGTTGGTGATGCCGGAGATGCGGTAGCGGTACAGGCCGGGGAAGTTGGAGGTGTCGACCCGGTTCTTTAGGTCAACGCCGGTGAACTTCACGTCCGGCAGTGTGATCGGAGAGGTGGAGCCACCGGCGGTGGTGTCGTCGCCTTCGTGTGTGATGGCTGCCAGCCAGAGGGTGGGAGAGGTGCCGTCTCCGGTGGCCGGCTCGGTCTGGTGCAAGGTGTAGGTGTCGACTGTCTGGTACTTGGCGGCCGTCGCGCTGTACTGCTGCACCGTGATCGAGGCGAGACGGACAGTGGAGAAGAACGACGGTGACTGCGCAGTGCAGGTGGCTCCCTGTGCACAGACCAGGTCGTAGGGGACGTCCGGGTACTGACTGGCGGCGGTGCTCGCCGACAGCGGGTCGCAGGAGGCCAGGGTGCAGCGCGAGGTGGGGTTGAAGACGACCTTGTCGGGCACGGTGCCGTACACGTCGCCGTCGCGGAAGCCGTAATCGATCCGGGACAGGTACGAGTCCCGCACATAGGAGACGTTGTGGGCGCCGTTCTGTTCGCCGTAGTAGTTGGTGTCCTGGGCGTAGTAGTAAGCCATGGCGTTGGCGTGGGCGTCCACGACGTAGTCGAGGTGCCACTTGTACGCCATGGTGCACACCGAGTCGCTGAACCCGGATGACTTGTAGCAGGGGTCGCCGGAGTGCGCGGAGTACACCGGGACGCTGTCCACAGACTTGGTGGTTGTCTTGCCGGACGTCCAGCCGGGCAACTGGTTGCGGCCGAAGTAGTACTGGGTGCCGCCTCGGTCGGTGATGATCCAGTAGTCGGTGTTGTAGGTGCCCGAGTCGTTGTTGGAGTTCGTGACGTGTTTCACGGTGGAGCCGTTGTCGTCCGCGGGCTTCCATGTGCCGTCGCCGTCGTTCTTGACGAGGGAGGTGGACGAGCCGTTGAGGGACAGGGTCAGGACCGGACCGTCGTAGCACCTGTCTCCACTGGATACCGGTGAGGGGCTACCCTCGGGGTTGTCCGAACAGGCGGTGTAGTTCTGCTCGATGTAGGAGTCAGGCGTGCTCCAGCCGTCGCCCGCCCAGGAGGACTGGGCTTGGGTGGAGGAGGTCTGCCCGTCTACCGAGCCCGAGTCGTACGCCAGGCCTACGGAGGGCTGCAGTGATCCTGACGAAGTGGCGGGCGCGATGGGATAGCTGTAGGTGAAGTCCCCCGATGAGCTGCCGCCCGTCCATGAGTTGGACGGTGCCAGAGTGGTGGCTTCGTAGCTGCCGGCTGCTCCACCTTGCGTGGTGCCGGAGGCGGTTGCCGCCAGCACCATCATCTGGGCGCCGGTGGTGGCGCTGGATGCCGCGGAGGTGGGCTCAGCAGCTGTACGACCGGCGGAGGCTGAAGCCTGCGGTGAGACTACCTGGGAGGGGGTGCTTTGAAGAGCCAGGGTGGTCGTCAGCTCACGCGACGTCGGGTCCTGATCGGTTGCCAGGGGGGTTTGGGTGCGGCAGGCAGCACGCTCAGGGGTGGTCAGCGCACAGGCGGGAAGCTTGACCAGGTGCAGGCGCTCGGCGTAGTTGCCGCCATAACCTTGCGCGAAGGCGCTGTAGTCCAGGCCGAGTTGCACCTTCCCTCGACCGCCGGTCGTGGGCTGAATGGTGAGGACCACGCCGGCCACGCCGAGCTTAGCGGCGTCATGGTGCGGTAGCACGCGCACCGAGACCTTCTTAGGTCCCTGATATGAGCCCTTGGCCGGGCCCACTGCGCGGGTCCACACCGGGGTGCCGACGACTGACGCTTTTGCTCCTTGCTTCGCGCCGAGCTTCGGGGCGGCCAGTGTGGTGGTTACCGACGCGGCATCCGGCCAGTGGGCCTTCGCCGCTTGAAAGGGCTTCTTGGTCTGGTCCCTGACGGAAAGCTTGCGCGGGGTGAGTGTGGTGACACCCTTGACCGAGCGGGTCTGCTGCACCGGCGGGACGCCCAGCGCGGCCGTGGTTGCGGTGGCGGTAGGAACCGCAGTCGGTGCGGCCAGCGCCATCGCCATCACGACGCCGACGATCCCTCGCCGCGCGACGTTCTGACGCGTGGTCCGTCTCCGCCACGCTGTTCTGGTCATGGTCGATCCCCCCATTCATCCCGCATGCAGGCAATGCGGCTCCACGACGTGATCAAGTCGCAGGTGCGCGGCGACTATCGCAGAACTGGCGAGCCACAGGACAGAGATCAATTCCGACAACCTTCAACAACCGGACACCAAAAATTCACAAAGTTTCACTGACCACTCAGACGTGTCAGGTCATTCAGGCATCAACCAGGCCTCCCACAGGCAACAAAAAGCGGGTCCACTGGAGCGCCGGTCGAGACGGACCGGTCCTGTCCGACCAGACCTGGGGGTACCTGACGGTGAGACCTGCCTTGCGCAGCAGGATGTTGAGCGCGGCACTGGCTGCCGCGCTCAGCGCGCTGTCCCTCTCCGCCGCGGTGGTGACGGCCCGCGCCGACACCACATCTGAGGCCTCGTCACCGCAATTGCCACTGGACGAGGCGCGAGCGTCAGCCCAGGCGCAAGCCACCGGCAAGACGGTGGCGGTGGACGCGGCGACGACGCCGACCGACGCGGAAGTGGCTAATCCGGACGGTACATTTACTTTGACCCAGTCGGTCTCACCGGTACGCAAGTACACCTCCGGCGACTGGAAGGAACTGGATGCCACGCTGGTCCGCCGGTCGGACGGCTCCGTTGCCCCTGCCCTGGCCACGACGAATCTGATCCTGTCGGGGGGCGGGGGTGGCCCTCTGGCGGTGATGAAGGACCACGGCCGGTCGCTGTCCCTGGCGGTGCCGGCCTCGATCGGCCGGCTGCCATCCCCCAGCCTGGACGGATCCAGCGCCACCTACCCCGATGTCCTTGACGGGGTGGATTTGAAGGTCACCGCCGATACCCAGGGCGGCTTCTCCGAGGTTCTCATCGTCAAGGACGCTAAGGCAGCCGCCAGCCCGGCCCTGGACATGCTGGCGTTCCCTGCCGAAACGCAGAACGTGGCACTGGCCACCGACGCCGCGGGCAACATCACGGCGAAGGATGCCGCAGACCGTACTGTCTTCTCCGCTCCGGCCCCGCTGATGTGGGACTCCGCCTCCGCAGGAACAGCTAGTGCCAGCAGCCTGTCGCGCAGCAAGCAGGCGGTGTCCGCCACTAACGAAGCTTCGGCCTCCGACGCTGACGAGCCTGGTGCAGGCGCGCACATCGCGCCCGTGGCCGCGTCCTACGCGTCGGGCCACATTAGCCTGACCCCTGACGCGGACCTGCTGTCCGCTTCCTCCACCGTGTACCCGGTCTACATCGACCCGACGTACAACGCCGCGGGCGGCACTCTGACCAGCTGGACCTGGGTCAACTCCGCCTACCCCGACACCAGTTACTGGAAGGACACCAGCCCCACTGGGCTTCACGTGGGCTACCAAGGCTGGGAAACCCCTTACCACAAGTCACGGGCGTACGCGAAGCTCTCGGTGGACAGCCGGATCTTCGGGGCCACGATCATCGAATCGGACTTCTACGCAACCGAGACCTACGCACCCTCATGCACCGCGACCCCAGTAGAGCTGTGGCAGACCGACTCGATCGACTCCGCCACGACTTGGAACGACCAGCCCGCCTGGAAGAGCCAGTGGGGCACGAAGTCCGTGGCGTACGGCTACTCCCCTGACTGCCCGGCGAAGTCGCTCGGCTTCGACGTCACCTCGCACATGCAGGACATCGCCGACGCCGGGAACTTGAGCAACGTCACCCTGGGGCTGCGGGCCGACGACGAGCTGGACAAGTACGGGTGGAAGAAGTTCGACCACGCCACCATCTCGATGTCCACCACCTACGACCACCGGCCGAACAAGCCGTCGACGCTGGTCACTTCCCCGGCCACCACCTGCACCAGCACCGTCAAGGCCACCGGTGACGGTGACGTCACGCTCTACGCCAAGGTCTCCGACCCCGACGGCGGCACCCTGTCCAACACCTTCAGCGTCACCAAGTCCTCCGGCGGCGCTCAGATCGCCAAGGCCACGGTCTCCGCCGCGTCCGGGAAGAACGCCGCCTACACACTGAAGAAGTCTGTGCTGGAGGCCGCAGCCGGCGCCTCCGTGCTCGGCGTGTCGTGGAACGTGACCTCCTCCGACGGCACCTACTCCTCGGCCGTCTCGGCCACCTGCAAGTTCCAGTTCGATCCGAGCCGACCCGGCGCTCCGGTCATCACCGACGCCTCTTCGAACGGCTGCGGCGACGAGGCCAGCACCGTCACCTATCAGGTCGGCGAAGCAGCCAGCTTCACCCTCGCACCCAATGCCTCCGGCGGAAGCACTGCCGGCTACCTCTACCAGCTCAATGGCGCCAGCCCTGTTTCCGTGGCCAGCGCCGGCTCCAGCACCTTCATCAGCGTCACCCCCACCCGGGGTTCGAACGTGCTCACCGTCACTGCGGTCTCATCCGGCGGCAACATCGGCGACACCGCGAACTGCTTTCTCAGCGCCGCCCCTGCAGCGACCGCTGACGACGGCGACCTGACCGGTGACCACATTCCCGACCTGAGCACCGTGGGTGCTCAGGCGGGTCTATCGAGCGGTCTGTGGCTGGCCCACGGGACCTCCGACGGGCAGCTCACGCCCAGCGCCGTCAACCTGGGCGCGCAGGGCACCGGAAGCAGCTTGACCGGCTCGCCCGCAGACTGGAACAGCACCCAAGCCATCACCGGTCACTTCCACACCGGGGCCGGCTTCAATGACGTCCTGGACTACAACCCCTCCACCGGCCGCGGCACGGTGCTCTACGGCAGCGGCGACGGCTCGCCCCTTCTGCCCTACAGCGGCTACGAGGCCAACGTCGTCTCCACCACGTTCATTAGCAGCGCCGGAACCAAAGCCACCAGCGTCGCCAGCGGCGGCGACCTTTACCACACCCTCAACGGAGAGCCTCCCACCGGCTATCCCGACCTGCTCATGATCGTGGGCGGCCATCTGTGGGACGAGCCCAGCATTGCCTTCCCTGGAGGCTTCGTCGGCGCCGACAATGCGGTGTGGCTGTCCGACACCAACCCCACCGGCTCCGGTGACTGGACCGGCTGGAGCCTCACCACCGGCCTCACCGACGGACTGCCGGCGCTGTTCGCCCGCGACACCACCACCGGCGGGCTGTACTACTACACCCCGCAGCAGCTCCAGGACCTTGCCTACGGCAGTACGGTCACCCCCCTTAAGGTCGCAAGCAGCGGCTACAGCTCCGCAGCCCTGCCGGTCCTGCAGGCCGCCGACCTCAACAACGACGGCATCCCGGACCTGCGCACCGTCTCTGCCAACGGCACGAGCACCACGCAGATCTTCAACCGGACCAGCAACACCCTGACCGCGCAGACCGCCCAGACGCTGATCGCACCCAGCCACACCTGGCCGCTCAACGACAACACCGACGGCAGTGCAACCACCGCCACCGACACCTCCGCCGGCCTGAACCTAACCGGCGGCACCGGCGCCACCTGGGACACCGACGACAACGACTCCTTTTCCTCCAACCTCGCCCTGGACGGCACCGCCACCAGCGTCATGACCTCAAGCGCGGCACTGTCGCTGTCGAGCCCCTTCAGCCTGTCGGCCTGGGTCAAACCCGCCGCTGTCGGCGGCGTCGTCGCATCCCAGGACGGCGTGCACAACTCCGGTTTCCTGCTCTACTCCCAGTCCAACAAGGAATGGTCGTTCTGCCTCGCCACCTCGGATGCCACCCGCGGGTATGACTGCATCGCCGGCGGCAGCGCCATCATCGGCCAGTGGACCCACCTGACCATCACCTACGACCCCACCAGCAAAGCGATGACGCTGTACGTGGACGACCGGCCGGTGGCCCGCGGCTCCCACACCGCGGTCTCCGGCTTCACCGGCAAGTTCACTCTCGGCAACGACCTGTCCAACGACGTGCGCGCCTCCTTCTTGCGCGGCAACCTCGCGGACGTACGGGTCTGGAACGGGTCCGCGCTCACCAGCTCCCACGTCGCCACCATGGCCAACGTCGTCCTGCCCAAGGCCCCGTTCGCCTTCACCGACGTCGCCGACTACAACGGCGACGGCAAGGCCGACGTCGTCGCGGCCGACGCCACCGGCAGCTTGTGGCTCTACCCCGGCAACGGCAGCGGCGGCTGGTCCACCTCCGCCGTGTACATCGGCTCCGGCCTCTCCGGCTACACCTTCGCCGGGATCGGCGATTTCAACACCGACGGCTACGCCGACATCGTCGCCATGGCACCCGGCGGCACCCTGCGCCTGTTCCCCGGTGACGCCGGTCACGACCTACTCACCCCGGTCACCAACTTCGTCAGCGGGTGGAACGGCTACACATTCGCCGGGGTCGCCGACTTCAATCGGGACGGCAAACCCGACGTCATCGGCCGCCACCCCGATGGCACCCTACGTCTGTTCCCCGGAACCGGCACCGGTGCCGGCCTGGACGCATCCGTGCAGATCGGCACCGGCTGGACCAGCTTCACCTTCGCCGGCGTCGCCGACCTCAACGGTGACGCCAACCCCGACGTCATCGTCCGCGACACCAACGGCGACCTGTGGCTGTACCCCGGCAACGGCAGCAACGGCTTCGGCGCCCGCAGTCAAATCGGCACCGGCTGGAACCCGTACACCTTCGCCGGCATCGGTGACTTCAACGGGGACGGCAACCGCGACGTCATCGCCCGCGAGGACGCCACCGGAATCCTGTGGTTCTACCCCAGAACCGCCACCGCCTTCAGCACCCGCCAACAGATCGGAACCGGCTGGTAGACAGTCCGGATTCTGTCCCTCCGGAGGCCATCGGGTCCCGCGCCCCTGCGGGGCCCCGATGGCCTCCGCCGCGGCTTGACAAACCCACTACAGACGCATTCTTTTCAAAGGAGTTGCACGTGACGGGCCAGCAACGCAACCACGTCGACCGGCGCAAGTTCATACGCCTCACCGGCGGTACCGCGCTCGGCGCACTCGCAGTGGGAGGCGGCGCATTCCCCGCCTCAGCCGACGTCCTTGCCGACCACACCCCCAGCCCTCGCCCAGGGACGATCCCCATGTCCCAGGTGCTGAGCCTGCCGCACGTCTAGAAGCCGACCACCACCCTGGGACCCGCCCCCGACCAGTTCACCAGCGGCAAGATCACACCTTCGACCAGACGGATCCCCTATACCGGTAAGACCGTCAACCCGCGGACGACCGCGGATGACGCGCTCACCACGCTGCCGTTCGACTTCCACACCAGCGGCTACGGGCCAGGCCCGAGCGGTTGCAGCACCTCAGCCGCGGCCTGGCCCTCCGGGCCGGAGGCGCAGCGGCGTACCGCCATGGCCCCGTATGTCGTCGAGGAGCGGGAGAGCTTCTACCGCGGCCGCGAACTCGCCCTCCCCCAGCAGTAGCCGCAGGCCGGCGATGCCGCTGTAAGGCGCGCGATCCAGGTGCCCTTCCCCTCACACACCCGCCGCCCGGCGCAGCGCTGTCGTCGATCCGCCGAAAGCGGCCTTTACGGCCGCGCCGCACCTCCATCGGCGCGCGGCGCACGGACATCGCCCGCTGCACCGCTGGGAGAACGGGGCAGCGGGCTGGACTACCGCAGGCGCTCTGAGCGCTGCGGGGGCGGCCGTCGGGGCACGGGATCCCGCGGATTCGCCCGCCCGTGCGGATCTCACTGGGCTGCGCGATCTCGCCCTTCAGGCCCTCGACCGCATCATGACCGAACCGTCCGAACTGATGGACCTATGGGCCGAGTCGGATGGCGGGCCCTGGCGAGCGAACATCCGCCGCCTGCAGAACGTGCTCCTGCCACAGCCGTCGGGAGAACAGCTCAGCCTGATCTGACCCACCCCGACCCGCACCCGTGCTACTCGGAAGGTCACTATGAGCTGGGCCGTCCTTCTCATGCGTCTACCCGCCGACGTCACCTCTGTGCGCGAGATCCACACCGACTTTCCCTCATTTGCCGCCAGTTGCCCTCATGCCGAGCCAGTCGGTCCCAGACCGTGAGCCTCCGGTCCCCCGACGGTCACCAGTCCGGTCTCGTAGGCGATGACCACGAGTTGGGCCCGGTCTCGTGCGGCGAGTTTGGTCATGACACGGCTGACGTGGGTTTTGACGGTGAGCGGACTGAGGAACAGGACGCCGGCGATCTCGTCGTTGGACCGGCCGCGGCCGACCAGGGCCAGGACTTCACGCTCACGTTCCGTGAGCCGGTCGGTCCGGTAGTCCGCCGCGTGGGACTCGGGGTGGCCTTTGGCGGCGATGTCGGCGATGAGCCGACGGGTGATGCCGGGGGACAACAGGGCGTCGCCGCGGGCGACGATCCGTACGGCCTGGATCAGCTCTTCGGGCTCGGTGTCCTTGACGACGAAACCGGAGGCGCCTGAGCGGATTGCCTCGTAGACGTAGTGGTCGGACTCGAAGGTAGTCAGGATCAGTACGCGCACTCCGGCCAGATCCTCGTTGTCGGCGATGCGCCGGGTGGCTTCCAGTCCGTCGACTTCCGGCATGCGGATGTCCATGAGGACAACGT
The DNA here is from genome assembly GCF_001507435.1 of Streptomyces sp. NRRL F-5122. GTDB lineage: Bacteria > Actinomycetota > Actinomycetes > Streptomycetales > Streptomycetaceae > Streptomyces > Streptomyces lannensis. The sequence continues at coordinate 15,967 of NZ_LMWH01000274.1, read as the reverse complement.
CTGCGCGTGTGGTCACGGCCAAGCTGACAGCCTGCTCACCGTTGGTCGCTTCTCCAACGACGGCAATGTCGTCGGTATGTTCGAGCAGCGCGCGAAAGCCGGCGCGGATGAGTGCCTGGTCGTCTGCCAGCAGAACGCGGATCACTACTGGGGCTCCATGGGGAGGAGGACATTGACTTCGAACCCACCGTTACCGGCCGGACCGGCTGTGAGCGACCCTCCAGCAGCTGCCGCCCGCTCGCGCATGCCGATCAGGCCGTGTCCGGTGGACGGGTAGGTGGCCGAGGGCCCTCGTCCGGTGTCCGTGATGCACAGACGCACATCGCTGTGGTTGTAGGAGATGCGGACGACGGCGGTGGCCGGTCCGGCGTGACGAATCGCGTTGGTCAGTGATTCCTGGACGATGCGGTAGGCAGCCAGATCGACGGCGGGCGCCAGGGGGCGGGGGTGACCGGTGGAGACGATTCTGGTCGGCAGCCCAGCCGCGCTGACCCCGGCGACCAGGGGGTCGAGGCGGGCCAGTCCCGGCTGGGGCTGATTCGATTCGGGGTCGTCGGCCTGACGGAGGACGGCCAGTATCGCTCTCAGCTCGCGCAGGCCGTCCTTGCTGGCGGTCTTGAAGGCCCGCAGCGCCTCGGCCGCGGTAGGGGGCAGGTCACTGGTGACGTAGGAGGCGACGCCGGCCTGCACGTTGATGGTCGACATCGTGTGGGCGACCACGTCGTGGAGCTCGCGGGCGATTCGCAGTCGTTCGGCGTCGACGGTGCGGCGGATCTCCTCTTCCTGGGTGCGCGCGACCAGCTCCGAGCGGGCCCGGAGCGCGGCGAGGTAGTCACGGCGGTTTGCGCTCGCTATCCCGCCGAGCACGGCCACGACGACGAGCGCGCACAGCGCTGTGTCGCTGCCTCCGAAGCTGTTGAAAGGGCTGACGATGATGATCGTGCCCAGCGTGAGGAGCGTGACGGCCCCCAGGGCGATCGACTGGCGCACCGGTACCGTCAGGGCCACGGCGTAGAGCGCGATGGGCGGTATGACCAGTGCCGCGTTACCGACATAGCCGAGAGCGTTGAAGGCGAGCACACCGGCAAGCGTGGCTACCAGCACGGCCCGCGGATGGCGGCGCCTCCAGACCAGCCCCAGCCCCGCCCCGGCCACCAGCAGGTAGGCCCAGACAGGGGCAGGAGTGACGGCATGCCCGTCTATGCCCCGCAGGGCCTGACTGGAAGGGTTGGATTCGCTGTAGCAACCCCACACTGCAACGGCCGTCACGCCAACGGCCAGGGCGACGTCGACGTGATGGCTTGGGTGGTGGCGTCGACGGCAGGGGAGCCGGCCCTGTCTGTTGGGTCCGCGTTGTGTGCGATGGGTTCGGTGAGCCGTCGGTCATGCCAAGTGGTTCAGCAGGGTGTGTGCTTCGTTCCTGGCGGTGGTCACCGCTGACTCGCTGAGTCCGCACAGCCGCAGGCATGACGACGCGATGGCGTCGGTGTCGGCTGCTTCCGGTTCACGGAAACGCCGTATCTGAATGACGACCTCCACCAGCTGGATCAGCAGTTGACCGAGCCGCTCGGCGGGCAGGCTGCCGGCGACGCTCTCGGTTGCCGCCAGGGCGCCGAGAGTGCCGTAGCTTTTCTGCAGCCGGCCCCGTTCGGCGCGGAAGGCGTCGAATCGTTCGGCCCGTACTTCCGGCAGTAGGTAGAGCGTGCCGATGTTGTACGGGGTGCGGGACAGGGTGCGTACGTCCGTCGCGGCCACCGCGTAGAGCGCTGCGGCCGCTCTCGCCCGCTCGGGCACCGGTGCCTGGATCCGCTCCACCATCTCCAGGCTTGGCCGCACGGAGGTGGCCAGCAGCTCGGCGAGGATCTCGTCCTTGGTGGTGAAGTGGTAGTAGAGCGAGGCCTGCCTGATGCCCACCCGCTCGGCGATCATGCGGGTGCTGGTGGCGGCGATGCCGCGTTCGACGAAGAGCGCTCCGGCGGCGTCGAGGATCTGTTCCCGGGCAGAGGTGCGAGGGTCGGACGGCGGCGTGTGCCGGGGTCTTCCTTGGCGGGGACGCGTCGTCGTCATGGGCCCATCCTGCCACTCCTGGTGGTGGGCACCCGGCCGTTCCCGGCACGTGGGTGCCCGCCTTGGTGCCTTTGGTCAAGTGGACGCCAGATAGGCACGCCAGCCGCCGAAGTGGGTGATGTCGGGCGCGTTCTCGACGGCGTACGGCTCCACCAGGAAACCGCTGACATGGCGCCCGCCGGCCAGTTCGACGGTGCCGATGGTCATGGGTGCGGGAACGGCGGCGGTCAACGCCCCGAACCCTGCGGCCGGCAGCCGCCAGATCTCGCCCTCGATGGCTGTTCTCGTACCGCCGCCTGCGTGCGTGTCGCCGCCCGTCCCGGCGTGGGCGTCCGGCCCGCCCTCGGCGACTCTGACCAGGCCCGGTTTGGGCGGCTCGGTGGCCAGGGCGTGTAGCCGGTAGCCGCCGGCGGTGCGGGCCGGGCCCACCAGCGTGCCGCCCGCCTGCACCAACTGCGCGTTGAGCGGCTGCCCGGTGAGGTGGGCGCCGACCACGAACAGGTCGAGCCCCGGACTGGCGAACCGCTCGGCCAAGGCGGCCAGGGCGCGGTCGGAGAAGGCCGGGCCCGTGAACATCACGCCGAACGGCAGGCCGTCCACGAACCCGGCGGGAACGGCGAGCGAGGCGTAGTCCAGCAGGTTGGCGAAGTTGGTGAAGCGTCCCATCCGGGCGTTGGCGTCGATCGGGTCGGCCGCCACTTCCTCGAGGGTTGGGTGCCAGGTGGTGGTCGGGGTGAGGAGCGCCTGGCAGCCGTCGAGGGCCGCGTGTCCTGCGGCGCCGAGGGCGGCGAGCCGGGCGGTGTCGGCGGCCCAGTCGGCAGCGGTCTTCTCCCGGCCGGCCAGCACGATGGAGGCGACGCTCGGGTCGAGGTCCGTACCGATCAGGTGGCGGTGCTTGTCCAGGTGCTCGCCCACGGCGGCGTACCGCTCGGCGACGAACGCGCCGCCGTACAGCAGCTGCGCGGCCTGGAGCAGCGGGGTGACGTCGATCTCGACGATCTCCACCCCGGTGCTCGCCAGGCGGGTGACCGCGGCGTCGAAGGCCTCGCGCCAGCCGTCGGCCATGCTCTCCAGGTGCTGCGGAGCCGGGACGGCAACCCTGGGGCGCGCGGGTGGCGGCGGAAGCTGGGTGCCGGTGCGGGAGAGCGGGTCGGCCGGGTCGGGGCCCTCGACGATCTCCGCGGCGATGCGGGCGAGCCGCAGGTCGCGGGCGAAGACGGTCACGCAGTCGAGGGTGTAGCAGGCGGGGACCGCCCCGGTCACGGGCACCAGACCCTTGGTGGGCTTCACCCCGACGATGCCGTTGAGGGCGGCGGGCACCCGCCCGGAGCCGGCCGTGTCGGTGCCGAGCGCGATGTCGGCGATGCCCAGCGCGACCGCGACGGCGGAGCCGGAGGACGACCCGCCGGAGATGCGTGCCGGGTCCCAGGCGTTGCGTACCGCGCCGTAGGGGCTGCGGGTGCCGACCAGGCCGGTGGCGAACTGGTCCAGGTTCGTCTTCCCGAGCACTACCGCGCCGGCCGCGCGCAGCCGTGCCACCGCGGGCGCGTCGGCGTCCGGCCGGTAGGCGTACGAGGGCGCGCCCGCGGTCGTGGGCAGGCCGGCCACATCGATGTTGTCCTTGACGGCCGCGGTCAGGCCGGCCAGTGGCAGCGCCGGGTGGATCCGGGCCGCTTCGGCGCGTACTTCGTCGCGGGGCCTGAGGTGGATCCAGATCTCGGGGCGGTCGGCCGACTTGATGCGGTCGTAGGCGGCCTCGACGCGTTCGGCCGGTGTCATGGCGTTCATGCCTTCACCGCCGCGAGGATCTGGCCGGGAGCGACCTGTTCACCGGGCTTGACGTAGATCTCCAGAAGTGTTCCGGTGACGGGGGCGTTCACCTTGGACTCCATTTTCATCGCCTCCAGCGAGAGGATCGGGTCGCCCTCGGCGACGGCGGTGCCCGGCTGCGCGACGGTCTGCCAGACGGTTGCGGTGAACGGCGCGGTGACCGGGACCGCGCCGTCCGGGACGGCGACGGCGTCGGCGGCCGGCGGGTCGGGATCATCGCCCCGGTCGAACTCGCCGGCGGCGCGCCAGCGTTCCTTCTCGGCCTGGAACGCGGCGCTCTGCCGCTCCCGGAAGGCGGCGATGGAGTCGGCGTTGGCGGTCAGAAAGGCGTTGTACTCGGCGATCGAGAAGGTGCCCTCCTCGGTGTCGAAGGCACCGCGGCCGACGTCGGTCTCGGCGCGCAGTTCGAGCAGTTCCTCCGCGGTGACGGGGTACCACTCGATGCGGTCGAAGAAGCGCAGCGCCCACGGCGAGTCCTGGAACAGGCCGCCCTTGCGGAACCGGTTCCAGATCTGCACGGTGCGGCCGACGAGCTGGTACCCGCCGGGACCCTCCATGCCGTAGATGCACAGGTAGGCGCCGCCGATGCCGACGGAGTTCTCCGCGGTCCAGGTGCGGGCCGGGTTGTACTTGGTGGTCACCAGGCGGTGCCGTGGGTCGAGCGGGGTGGCGACGGGGGCGCCGAGATAGACGTCGCCGAGACCGAGCACCAGGTAGGACGCGTCGAAGACCGTGCGGTAGACGTCGTCGGCGGTCTGCAGGCCGTTGACGCGGCGGATGAACTCGATGTTCCACGGGCACCAGGGGGCGTCGTCGCGCACCCCGGCCATGTACCGCTCGATGGCGAGCCGGGTCGCCGGGTCGTCCCAGCTGAGCGGCAGCCGCACCGTGCGGGAGGGCACCACGAGTTCGCTGGTGGGCGGGACCTCGTCCTCCAGTTCGCGCAGCAGGGCGGTGAGGTCACGGGCCCTCAGCCGGTGGGCGTCCGTGTGGATCTGCAGTGAGCGGATGCCCGGGGTGACGTCGACGATGCCGTCGGGTGCGTGCGCGGCGAGGGTCTCCTGGAGGGCGTGCACCCGCATCCGCAGGCCGAGGTCGAGCGCCATGGGGCCGTACTCGACGAGGATGTTGTCGTCGCCGTCCCGGCGGTAGGTGACGCTGGGGCGGACATCGGTGGCCTCCAGGCGGCCCAGCACACCGTCGTCGCCGTCTCCGCCACTGCTGATCAGCGTGGGGGAGGCTCGGTGGGTGCCGAGGGCGGCCGCCACGGCCTCCTTGACCGGTACGAACCGGACGGTGTCGCCGGGGCGGAGCTGGCCGAGCTTCCACAGTTCGCCGCTGGCGACCACCGCGGGGCAGACGAATCCGCCGAGGGACGGTCCGTCGGGGCCCAGGACGATCGGTGTGTCGCCGGTGAAGTCGAGGGCGCCCACGGCGTACGGCGTGTCGTGGATGTTGGAGGGGTGCAGACCGGCCTCGCCGCCGTCCTGGCGGGCCCATCGCGGTTTGGGTCCGATCAGGCGGATGCCGGTGCGGGCCGAGTTGTGGTGCACCTTGTAGTCGGTGGCGTAGAGGGTGTCGATGTCCTCGCGGGTGAAGAACTCGGGTGCCGCGTGCGGTCCTTCGGTGACACCGATCCGCCAGTGCGGTGTGATCGCGGGACGGCGCTCGGGCGGGGTCGGGCCGCCGGTAGCGGTTTTGGCAGTTCCGGGCCGAAGTACGTCTCCGGCGAGCAGTGCCCGGCCGCCGTGGCCGCCGAAGCCGCCGAGGGTGAAGGTCGAGGCGCTGCCCAGGTATGCGGGTACGTCGATGCCGCCCCGGACGGACACGTAGCTGCGCAGGCCGGGCCCGAGGGACGCGCCGAGGACCAGGGTGGCGCCGGCCGGGACCGGCACCGGCTCCCACAGGGCCGCCCCGGTGCCGTCCACAGTGATCGGGACGGGGGCGCCGGTGACGGCGACCACGGTGGCGGCCGAAAAGCGCAGGGTCAGGCCGCCCGCGGTGACCTCGAGCGCGGGTGCCTCGGCCGGATTGCCGACGGCCAGGTTGGCCTCGGCGAAGGAGACGGGGTCGAAGGGGCCGCTCGGCGGCACGCCCACGTGCCAGTAGCCGAGCCGGCCGGGAAGGTCCTGGACGGTGGTCATCGCTCCCGGCACCAGGATGTCGATGCGCGGCTCGGGGTCGGCGGTGGTGGCGAGCGTGCTGGTGCTGTGTACGGCCTTGCGCACCTCGTCCCGCACGGTCAGCGAGCGCAGCAGACCCAGGTTGGTGACGATGCCGTCGACCCGGCTCGCGGCCAGGGCCTTGCCGAGCAGGTCGAACGCGGTGTCGCGGGTGGCGCCGTGCGCGATCACTTTGGCGAGCATGGGGTCGTAGTACGGCGAGATCTCCGAACCGGTCTCGGCGAAGCCGTCGACGCGGACGCCGGGCATCTCGTCGGTGCCCTGGCCTGGGAGGACCGCCCGGGTGACCAGGCCCGAGGAGGGCAGCGAGTCCTTGCCGGGGTCCTCGGCGTAGACCCGGGCCTCCACGGCATGTCCGGTGGGCGTCCATTCCCGGTCGAAGACCGCGTTGTCGACCCGGCCGTCGCGGGCCAGGGTGAGCATGAGTTCGACGAGGTCGACGCCGTACGCCTCCTCGGTCACCGGGTGCTCGACCTGGAGCCGGGTGTTGACCTCGAGGAAGGCGGCCTCCTCGCGCACCGGGTCGTAGACGAACTCCACGGTCCCCGCGCCGCGGTAGCCGACCGAGGCGAGCAGCCGGCGCGAGGAGTCGTGCAGCAGTGCGCGGACACGGCCGGGCAGGGCCGGGGCCGGGGCCTCCTCGATCACCTTCTGGTTGCGGCGCTGCAGCGAGCAGTCGCGGTCGCCGATGACGGCGATTCGGCTGGTGCCGTCGCCGAAGATCTGCACCTCGACGTGGCGGGCCGGGCGCACCAGGCGCTCCAGGAAAACTCCGGCCGATCCGAAGTTCGACTCGGCGAGCGCCGCGACGCGGGCGAAGGCCTCGCGCACCTCGTCGGCGGTGGCGCAGGCCTGCATGCCGATGCCGCCGCCACCGCCGGTCGCCTTGACCATCACGGGCAGCCCGATCGACTCGGCCGCGGTGACGGCCTCCTCGGCGCTCGCGAGCAGCTCCGTCCCGGTCAGCAGGGGAACTCCGGCCGCCTTGGCCAGGGCGCGGGCGGTGTGTTTCTCGCCGAAGGCGGTGATCTGGTCGGCGGTCGGGCCCGCGAAACGCAGGCCGGCCTCCTCGACGGCACGGGCGAAGGCGGTGTTCTCGGAGAGGAAACCGTAGCCCGGGTGGATGATTCCGGCGCCATGGTCGAGCGCGGCCTCGATGATCGCGTCGCCGCGCAGATACGAGTCGCGGGCGGGGGCCGGACCGAGGCGGACCGCGTGGTCGGCCTCGCGGACATGCGGGGCGGCCCGGTCGGCGTCGGAGAAGACGGCGACGGTGTCCAGTCCCATCCTTTTTGCGGTGCGGATGACACGGCGGGCTATCTCACCGCGGTTGGCGACGAGAACAGTGGTGGGACGGGTCACGCGGCGCCCTCCGGGGTGCTCGGGTGCTGCGCGGACTGCGGGCTGCCGGAGTCGGGGCTCCCCGGGCTCGCGGGGCTCTGCGGGTCCACGACGATCATCCGCAGCGGGGTCGGGTTGAAGTCGTTGCACGGGTTGTTCATCTGCGGGCAGTTGGACACCAGCACCAGTACGTCCGTCTCGGCGCGCACCGCGACCCGGCGGCCGGGCGCCGACATGCCGTCCACGATGCCCAGCGCGCCGTCCGCCTCGACGGGCACGTTCATGAACCAGTTGAGGTTGGACACGAGGTCCCGAACCCCCAGGCCATGCCGGGCGGCCTCGGCGAGAAAGTTCTCGCGGCAGCCGTGATGGAACATCACGTGATGGCCGTAGCGCAGGCTGTTGGACTCCTTGCCGCAGGCGCCGCCGATGGTGTCCTGTCGGTCGATCTCGTTGGCGACGACGGTCATCAGCGGGCGGCCCTCACTGCTGTGCAGCACGGTGCCGGTGCGCACATAGGCGTTGCCCTGCCAGGCCAGGGTGTCGGGGACGCTGTAGCGCTCCTCGGGGTCGTCGGCGTTGTAGATCAGGCAGTCGGCGGACTGGTTGCCGCCGACATCGACGATCGTCAGGACGTGTCCCTTCTTCACCACCGCCGACCAGGGCGCGTTGGAGGCCACTGTGTCGTCCAGGACGACGGCGCCCTCCACCAGGCTCGCTCCCCAGTTGAGGGCGGAGCTCTCGGCGTACACGGCGCCGACCGGGACGGTGGAGGAGACGGTGCCGCCCGAGGCGGTGGGGTAGGTGGTCACGGTGTTCTCGGCCTGAGTGGTCGCCATGTCACAGCCCCCGGGCTTCGCAGTAGTCGACGGTGTTGAGGTACGCCCGGTGCAACTCGGGCGTGGCGGTGAACCGCGGCGCGCCGGGGCCGGTCGGGGTGCCTCGCCAGGCGTGCACCCGCAGCGGCCCGACGACGTAGTCGGGGCGCGGGTCCAGCGGGTGGGCGACGTTGGCGACCAGCACCAAAAGGGGTAGTTCCGCGACGAGTTCGACATGCGTGCCCGGGCCCGCGCCGCCCTGCCAGGCGAGGGTGCCGTCCGCCGCGACGCGTACGCCCTGGAAGAAGGAGACGCCGGGCGGCAGGTCGCGCCGGCTCAGGCCGTGCTTGGCGGCCGCCTTGACGAGGAGTCCGCGACCTGACGGGGACGGTCCCTCGGGGCGGGCGTCACCGTACTTGCGTTCGTTCCAGGCGTCGGTGGTGGTGCCGCAGAAGGCGTCGTGCCGACCGGAGGAGTCGCCGGTGATCACGGCCATGACCCGGCCGTCACCGGACAGCAGCGGGTGGTTCTCGCCCAGGTAGGCCTGCCACGGGATCTTCTGGGTGTCGGCGACGTTGAGCCGCTCGACCGGTTCCAGGGCGTTGAAGAGCAGCAGATGGGCGCAGGCGTCACCGGTCGGGTCGTCGAAGCGCAGCCGGGTGCCGCGGGCGAGGACCTTGTGGGTGTAGCCGCCGGGTGCCACGGTCTCCGCCCACACCAGGGCGGCCGGGTCCACCCCCGGCGGGCGGTGCGGGCTGCCCGACGCCGGAAGGTATGGCATCCAGTCGCTGGCCTGTCCGCCTTGGGCACGGGCGTCGTCCCGGGCACTGCGGACGCTGTCGGTCAGGTGCAGCTCACGGGCGCTGGCGGGGGCCTGCCCGGTGGGCTGCTGCTCGTGGACTGCGGTGGGCTGGTCGGTGGGGTGCGGGCCGTGCGGCGCGGTCGCCGTCGGCCCTTCGGCGGTGGTCATGGGGTGCCCCGTCGTCCCTTCGTCGGTGCGTCGTCGGTGCGTCTGGCGGTGCGTCGCCCAGACCGCCGAGCCGTCAGGCGGGCTCGGCGACGGCCTCGGCAGGCGGCTCGATGTGCGTGTGGGGTACGTGCGTCAGCTCGATCCGGCGGTGCAGCCGGGAGGCCAGGAAGTAGGCGGCACCGATGGCGAGGCTGAGCCCGATGAAGAGCAGAGCGCTCCACCGCAGCCACCAGGTTCCGCCGGTGACGTCGTAGATCTCCGCGCGTGGCCATAGCAGGTTGATCGTCATGCCCGCCTGGTAGAGCACGGCGAGCGTGGTGACCGCGGTCCCCCAGCGGCCCAGTGAGAACAGCGGCCGGCCGGTCTCGTCGACGCCGTCCGGGAGCCGGCCGGTGCCCCCGCGCCGGAGCCGGGTGACCAGCAGCGGCAGCGTCACGCCCAGATAGGCCAGGTAGAGCATGGCGATGCAGAGGCTGGAGAGGGCGGTGAAGATCGCCGACTGGCGGATGTTGACCAGGAGCGCGACCGCGGCGCCCACGCCCACCACGATCGACGTGGTGATCGGCGTACCGGTGCGGGCCGAGACCTTGCTGAGGTGCCGGTGGAAGGGCAGGGCGCCCTCGCGCGCCATTGAGTAGATCATCCGTGCCCCGGAGGTCTGCACGGCGAGGGTGCACGCGAACACCGCGACCGCGACGCAGCACAGCAGCAGGCGGCCCAGGACGCCTCCGAGCCGGTCGGTGAGCACCCAGGAAAGTCCGCCGGCGGCCAGGTTTCCATCGGTCAGGCTCCTGGCGGCCATCAGCCCTGAGAGGATCAGCAGCGCCCCGCCGATGCCCGAGGTGATGAGCGCGCGCAGGATGGTCCGGGGAGTGGTTCGGCGCGGGTTGTGGGTCTCCTCCGCCAGCTCGCCCGCCGAGTCGAAGCCCACCATGACGTATGCCGCCATCAGCGAGGAGGCGAGGAAGGCCCCGGTGTAGCCGCCGTGGCCGGCCCAGCCGGTGTGGTGGGTCACCACCTGGGGGCTCCGCTCGGGCAGGAAGAAGAGCACCAGCACCAGTGCGATCACGCCGACGATCTCGATCGTGACGCCGATGCTGGTGGCGGCGGCCATCTGGCGAACGCCGAGGATGTTCACCACTGTGGTGATCACCAGCAGGAGGCAGCCCAGGAGGACCGCGTTGTGTGCGCCGGTCGGGGAGACGACCGACGGGTCGGCGTGCGGTCCGCCGACAATCTGGAAGCCGGACCAGATGCCCGGCAGCACCGCCTGCGCGGCGATCGCGGCCGCCGCGACGGTGAGGATCTGCCCGATGATCATGATCCAGCCTGTGAACCAGCCCACCGTGGTGCCGGCCAGACGGCTCGACCACTGGTAGACCGCCCCGGAGATGGGCCAGTGCGCCGCCAGTTCGGCGAAGCAGAGCGCGACCAGCATCTGGCCCACGAAGACCAGCGGCCAGGTCCAGAAGAACGCCGCCCCGCCGAGGCCGAAGCCGAGGCCGAAGAGCTGGAAGACGGTAGTGAGGATCGAAACGAAGGAGAAGCCCGCGGCGAACGAGGCGAAACTGCCCACTCCGCGGCGCAGCTCCTGCTGGTAGCCGACGGGAGCGGGACTGCCCGTGACGCTGCTGGCGGGGCTTGACCCAGGGGCGAGCTCGGATCGGTTCATCACCGCACCTCCGATCGAGAGTTACCTGTCGGTCGACAGGTAATACGATGGTGGGGCGGGCCGGTCTCACGGCTGAGTCGCAGACGTTAACGTCCTGTATCCGATGTCGCTAGGAGATCCCCGCATCGTGGGCCGCTCTTGCCCGGAAATCCGGCATAGTCAAACTCCTGGCCAGCGGCGACGACTGCTGACCCCGACGAACGCTGCAACGAACTGACCAAGCACGGCGGGGACCGCGGCTGACCGCGGTCAGCCACACGATCCATACGGAGCATCCGCTCGTGGACTGTTCGGCAAGGCCCGGACATTCGACGGCGTGGCCAAGACCTCGCGCAGCCGCTCGATCTCCATCCGCTGGGCGGCGAGCTGGGAAAGGACTCGCTGCCTGAAGTCGGCGAGGCCGTCGATCTGCGCTTCGCGTGCGGCGAGGCGCTCCTTGAGCCCGGCGACCTGTTCTTTGAGGCGTTCGACTTGGGCGGCCCGCGGGTCCGGGACGACTCCCTGCTCTCGGAGCTCGGCCAGTCGGCGTTCGAACTCCTCCGCCAGGTGCTGGAAGGGCCCCGGCCGTGGCGAGCCGTCGCGGTTCTTCTTGGGGTAGAAGCCCGTGCGGGCGACCCCGGCCTGGGCTGCGAGCGTCTTGATGTCGCACTTGCTGCGTGCGGGAATCTCGCCGGCCAGGAGTCGGTCCATGACCTGTCGAATCGCCGACTCGTTGTCGCGGCGGGTCTCGTCGCTGATGCGTGCCACGTCATGCCCCCGTCGCGACGGCGGTGTCGATCTCGGACAGCACCCGTTCATCACGGGCGAGTTCCGAGGTCAGCCGAGCCTTCTCCGTCCGCTGTGCTCGCCCGATGGTGGCGATGAAGACCTTCTTGTTCTCCGCGCTGGCGGCCCACATGGTCGCTGAGGTCCGCGACGACCACCCGAACGAGACGGCGGCCCTGCAGGCCGTCACCGACAAGCTCGGCATCGGTTCCCGCGAGACGCTACGGAACTGGGTGAAGCAGAACGAGGTCGACACCGGGCAGCGGCCGGGTACGACGACGGAGGAGTCTGTCCAGCTCAAGGCGTTGAAGAAGGAGAACGCCGAGCTGAAGCGGGCGAACGAGATCCTGAAGGCCGCGGCGAGTTTCTTCGCGTCAATGGCAGAGTCTGGGACACGGGCCTACGGGTGCTGACACAGTGACAGATACCGGCGGGGCTGGCTCGTTTCTTTGCTGCCCCAGCCATGGTGGCTTGTCGGCGATGTGCCGCCCCGCCGGCCCAGGTCTCCGCCACGGAGTGGCCTGATAGGAGCGTGCCGCGCGAGCCCGATTGAGGCGTGCCCCCCGCGGTGGAGATCTCCCATCACTCTCCACCAGTTGCGGAGGTTCCCGTGCACATTGTCGGCATCGATAGTCACAAGAAGACGCACACGCTGGTCGCGGTCGACCCGCTAGGGCGCAGAGCCGGAGAGGCTACGCTCCCCACCACCGCAGCAGGTCATGCACAGGCGATCAAGTGGATCGCCCAGTTCGGCCAGGTCCTGCTCGCTATCGAGGACTGCCGCCACCTGACCCGCCGGTTAGAGGCCGATCTGCTACTCGCCGGCCACGCCGTGGTGCGGGTGCATACGCGGCTCATGGCCGGAGCCCGCCGCTCGGGACGGGAGTGCGGCAAATCCGATCCGATCGACGCTGAGGCGGTAGCACGGGTTGCGCTGCGCGAGCCCGGACTTCCCCGCGCCAGCCTCGCCGGCCCGGCGAGAGACGTGAAGCTGCTCGTCGACCACCGTCGCTGTCTGGTGCGCAACCGGACCGCCGCGGCGAACAAGCTGCGCTGGTTCCTGCACGAAATCGACCCTGAACTCCCCGTTCCCTCAAGGGGCTTACGGCGGTTGTGTGTCTTCGATGCGCTCGCCGCGGTGCTCGCCGGTCATCAGGGTGTGGTCGTCGAGATCGCGCGCGACCTGGTCAGTGAGTGTCGCCGCCTGACCGAGCACATCAACGCCCAGCACGGCTGCGCAAGCTGGTGGAGACTTTGGCACCCTCACTACTGGCCATCCCCGGGTGCGGCGTGATCAGCGCCGCCGTCATCATCGGCGAGACGGCCGGAGCCGCCCGGTTCAAGTCCAAGGACGCATTCGCGCACTTCAACGGCACCGCGCCCATCCCGGTCTGGTCCTCAAACAAGGTCCGTGTCCGCCTCAACCGGGACGGAAATCGGCCCATCAACCATGCGTTGCACATGATCGCAGCCACGCAGGTCCGGCGCGGTGGCCAAGGCGCCGAGTACTTCGCCAAGCAGCAAGCCCGACGGAAAACACCCAAGGAGGCGATGCGTCTGCTGCGGCGGCGCATCTCCGACCGGGTGTTCCGGGCCCTACTCGCCGACGAGACTGCTGCTCCGCCGGACGTCGCGCCCACTGACCTGGTGGTTCCGCTCGCGGCTTGACATAGGAGCATCTCGATTCTGAGTAGCCTGGAATCCTACGCTGGCGTGATGTCCGAGGACGTCGGGCGGGCTGGGGAGAGGATCTGTCGGGGCTGCGGTGAACGGTTGAGGCCAGACGCCCGTCCCGGGGCGGAGTTCTGCTCGTCGGCGTGTCGTGCCAGGCAGTGGCGGAAGGAACGTCGGCTGCGCAGGCTTCTGGCAGCGGCCCAGCACGGCGCCGGAGAGATCGAGTGCCCGGAGTGTGGGGCTCGGTGGGTGGCCGGCGTCGACCCGCCGTTGGGTAGTCGAACGCAGCCTTGCGTGGATGATGCATGCCCGCCGGCATGCCCGAGACTACGAACGGCTCGTCCAACATTCCGAAACCTTGATCACCTGGGCTGCCATCACCCTTATGACCAGGCGTCTCGCCCGGAAGGGCGCCACCCCCAGTTGGCCGAGGAAACCAACCCCCGCCACCGGCTCAAAAACTCTCGCTTCCAGAAGCTGCATCAGGACCGCTGATCTGTGACGTTCTGAGACGGGAGGACGGCGATCCCGTCGGCCCAACCGTTCGTCGGCCGATTACTCGGCCAACGGAGGGACAAAAAGGCAGAACTCATTATCTTCCGGATCAGCGAGTACAACCCAACGGAAACCGTGTTCAGCCTGTTCTCCGGAGAGCTGCCGGGCCCCGAGCCGTTCGAGTCGGTCGACCTCCGCGGCCAAATCAGCCGTGCCGAAGTCAAGGTCGAGATGCATCCGGTTCTTGCCGCCCTTCCGCTCCGGAACCTTCTGCAAGAGCAGGGTCGGCGCCGAAGCGGGCCCAGTGATGCTGAGGTAGGGAGGTGCGTCGAAGGCACGCCGATACTCCAGCGGCGCGAGCGCAGCAAGCCAAAACTCCGATTGCGCTTCGGTGTCGACACAGTCCAGCGTCACGACAATCTGCATGGCCAGACGGTAGGGGACCCGCGCTCGCCGGCACGACCGAATTTCAGCAACTGCGCATACAGGCACAACCCCGATTCACGTGACACGCCCGCGGCGGACAGTGCCCCACACCGCGCTCGGGATCAGGCTTCTCACGCGATCCCAGCACCGTTCGCAGGTTTCTTTAGCTCCACCCGCACTCGCTCTCGAACTCTCTTCCCCACACCGAGCCCAGCGATCCCTTCACCGGGCCCGTTACGAACCATGAGATCAGAAACACGCACTCACTGGTCCAGGAACTTCTGGAATGCTGAATCGCCCCGGGTTTGATGGAGACATCGAAGACCCGGAAGGATGCCGATCATGGCTGCTCCCCGTAAGTACCCCGACGAACTGGGCGAGCGTGCGACGCGTCTGGCGGTCGAGGCCTGCAAGGATCCGGCCGGTCGGGCCGATGCGATCAAGCGGATCGCCGACCCGCTGGACGTGCACCCCGAGGCTCTGCGCGGCTGGGTCAAGCGGGCCGAGACCGATGAGGGCATCGTGACCGGGACCACCAGCGGTGACGCCGCTCGGATCGCGGAGCTGGAGCGGGAGGTGAAGGAACTGTGGCGGGCAAACGCGATATTTGAGGTCTGCCTCGGCTTTCTTCGCCGCGGAGCTGGACCGTCCACTGCGATGAAGGTCGCCTACATCGACCAGTACAAGGAGACGTTCGGCGTCCAGCCGATCTGCGACGTCCTTGCCGAGACGGACGCGCCGATCGCGCCGAGCACCTACTACGCCGCCCGCACCCGCCCGCCCTCGGCCCGCAGCCTGCGAGACGAGGAGATCACCAGGGAGATACGCCGGATCCACGAGGCCAACTACAGCGTCTACGGGGCCCGCAAGGTCCACGCCGCCCTCCAGCGCGAGGGGTTCGAGGTGGCCCGCTGCACGGTCGACCGCCTCATGCACGCGGCCGGTCTGCGCGGGGTGATCCGGGCCAAGAGCCCACGCACCACCCGCCCCGCACCCGAGACCACCCGGCCCGCCGACCTGGTCGAGCGGCAGTTCACCGCGAGTGCGCCGAACCAGCTATGGGTCGCGGACATCACCTACATCAGAACCTTCTCCGGCTGGGTCTACGCCGCCTTCGTCATTGACGTCTTCTCCCGCATGGTCGTCGGCTGGCAGGTCGCCACCTCCCTCTACACCGACCTCGCCCTCGACGCGCTGGAGATGGCGATCTGGCGCCGCCGGCACACCGGCGCCGACCTCACCGGCCTCACGCACCACTCCGACCGCGGAGTCCAATACCGAGCTCTGCGCTACACCGAACGTCTCGAACACGAGGCCGCCGTGGCCTCGGTCGGTTCCAAGGGCGACTCGTACGACAACGCCCTGGCCGAGGCGTTCAACAGCCTGTTCAAGGCCGAGCTGATCCGCAACAAGGGGCCGTGGACCGGCATCAACGACATCGAGATCGCGGTCGCCGAGTACATCGACTGGTTCAACCAGCGCCGCCTCCACGGCGAACTCGGCCACATCACCCCCGCCGAACACGAGGCCTCCCACTACCTCGCGGCCGAACCCCCTACGTCACTCCAGAAAACCAGCTAACGCAGTCTCCACGAAACCCAGGGCTTGACACGCTGTTTGTTCAGATCAGCGCTTGGCCGTCACTGTTGGTGTCTGCGATGACTGGCCGGGGCCGGGTGGGGAGGCCGTCCAGGCGGTCGGGGCCGGCCGCGGCGGCCACGGCAGG
>NZ_LMWH01000273.1 GCF_001507435.1 Streptomyces sp. NRRL F-5122 | reverse complement strand
TGATCCGCCGCTACATCATCTGGCGAAACCGCCATGCCGACGACCAGCACCTACAAGCCGTCATCGACAGGGCAAACGTTGCCTGAGGCGGCACTAGCGCTCGGGGCGGGGCACCCGACGAGCAGTGGCGTTACACAGACCCCCGGTGCGGACGGCTGACGAGCCTCTGAGCGCAGCCATCTCCTTCGGCCCGCGCACGAGCCGGCATGCCCCGGTGTCCTGGTCGACGAGGATGGGCCAGTTTCCCCCGACCCGGATCTGGCGCCCCTCTTCGTCCTTCACGGTGGGATACCAGGTGAAACCATAGATGCCCGTGACAGCTGGAGTCGCCCACAGGCCAATATCGAAGGTCCACTCCTCCCAGTGGTCGGTCAGGGTCCGGCCGAACTCCTCCGCGCGTCTCCGTGCTTCGTTCTCCTCCAAGAGATCCCCTTTCCGCACTCCAACACCTGGGAGAGCAGACTTACGGGACTGAGTCAGGCCACAGAAACGGGAGGAGCAATTGTCATTCCCGTGAATTGGTGCTGCCGCCTGGTTATGCGCTGAGGTGTTCGTGAAGCATCTGCCAGGCTCCGGCGTTGTTGACGAGCACGTTGGTGCCGCGGCCGCTTCCTGATCGCGGCTGGCCGTCGATGGTTCCGGTCCAGGTGAACCGGTAGCGGCATACCGCGTGGTGATCGCTGTGGGCGATCCACTCCAGATCGTCGATCTGGTAGATCTCGTCGCGGATGGTGGCGAAGGTCTCGGTGATGGCGGAGAGGACGGCTTCGCGGCCGCGGTGCGATCCGTCGGAGAACCAGTAGACGGCCTCGGGAGCGATCAGCGGGATGAGCTGGGCGATGTCGTGACTGTTGGTCGCCTTCTCGTAGGCGCGGATGAACTCGGTGCGCGGTGGAGTGGGTTCAGGCATTGACCGGTCCTTCTCTCCCTTTGGCGACGTGACAAGTAGCAGGCGCTGTCAGGCTGACGTGGCCTGTTCTCGCTCGACGAGGACGCCGTTCTCGAACGCGGCGCCCGCGCGGACCAGGGCGCCGAGGTGGCCTCCGTCCAGTCCCGCCACCCCCCCGGCAGCTGCGCCCTCCAGGGGGCGCCCTGGCACGAGTGCCCGGACCAGGCCCGGCGCGCGCCTGAAGGCAGGACAGCCCCAGGCGCTGGGCGAAGGAGCAGAGCCCCTGTCAGCTGCGTTGGCTCCCCCGCAACAGGGACAGGCTGGTCAGGCCTCAGATGTTCCCCTGCGCTGTCGGAGATGTTCCAACAGGCACCCTGCGAACCGCGCGATGCGCTAGACGGCCAGTCGTCCACCGCAAACCCGGCAACCTGTCAGGATGGGCTCGTCACAGGACCGTTCATCGCATGTCTGCGGAGGCGCAGCATCATGACCCGCTACTGCGTCGATCTCGACCGGCACGAGCTGATAGCGGCTTGGGGAACCGGCGAGGGCGAGCTCTCCACCCGCATCGCCGCTCTTCCAGCTGGCTCCGGTACCTCCCTGCTCCTTGGCTTGGCCCGTGCCCTCACTCAGCTCTCCGATGCCGCATGGCGCACCTATACGCACCCCGCCAGTGCCGCCGGCTCGCTGGAGCCCAATAGCGAGGGCTGGCGCCGCGAACATGAACGGAAGCGTTTCAGCGAGGTCGTCGACGCGATCACCCAACCGCATCTGCCCAGCGGTGGCACGGTGATCGTCTCCTACAGCCATATCCTCGAATCTGCCCACCGTGTCGGACGCGCCCTGCACCGCCTGGATGTCCCACAGCTCGTGAAGGCAGTTCTTGCCGAAGCCGCTGCCGAACTCGCTGCCGTAGAGAGCGCCGAACTCGGCGACATGAGCGGCCGCGCCCAGCAGGCTGTTCTCCTCAGCCGCGAGGATGCCTCACCCGCCCAGGTCGCCGCCGCCGACCACTTCCTCCAGGTCGACCCCTTCGGCCCCACCGAACTCTTCTCCGTCATCGACCCGACCGCGGCCGCCGTCGCGGCGGCCCACTGGCTCGCCGCAGCAGCCGAAGTCGCCGCCGCATCTTCCGGACAAGACCGCACCCGCGTGGTCCTCGAAGCCGACGACATCGAGGCCCTCCCCCACGCGACCCCCACTCTCGTCCTCGAGCTCATCGATGACGGCGCCAGCCCGCGCGACGCTGTCACCGGTCTCGTCCGCCACGCCATGCACATCGCCGACGGCGTGCTCCCTGACCCGGCCGCCCTGCGCGAGCAACTCGACGACCTGGAGGAAACAGTCGCCGAGTACACCGGCGACGATGAGCCCGACCTAACCGACGTCGCCCTGCGCCTCACACCGCTCGACCCGTCGCGCCCCGCGCGCGACCTCCTCGAAGACCTCCTCACGGGCATCTACGGCTGCTGGCTCCTCCACAGCGAGTACGCCGGTTTCGGCGAGGCTCCCGCCTCCGAGGACGCCGAGGAATGGGGCGATAAGCAGGAGGAACAACACCAGACACGCAGCCGCGAGCGCTTCGCCCAGCTCGTCCGTGAAGCCCCTGCCCGCGACCACGACCGGCTCATCTGACTCCACCCGGACGGGCACTCGCCGCTTCTCTCCCGGCGTCGCTCCCCAGGGGGCTTGTCGGCGGTTCAGCACGGCGTACGACGGATGGGACGGCTAGCACGTCGCAGCCGTCCGCCTACGGAGTAGGCAAGCAGTTCGCGCAGATGCACGTGAAGGGACAGCGCCTGCACGCCCAGTGGGCCACGCAGAACTACAGGCCTCGGACCCCGGCCGGGACCGCTGCGCAACCGTACCTTTCATCCACGCTGTTCGTTGAAGGGAGCGGGTCGCTGTGCGACGGGCGGCCCGTGACCGGCTTTGCTGGGACGGCCGAGATACGCTCTGTGTAATCGCCTGTGGCCACCTGCTTCCGCTTCAGCCGGCGTCGGGTCACGAGGCCGGCGCGGGAGACACGTAATGCGCCCTTCCAACCAGGCACGTGCCAATGAGGCCAGACGCCGTCAGGCGGAGACCGGGGAGAGCTACGCTTCTGCCCTCGCCTCGGTCCGGCGTGATCGCTTGCGAGCCGCACGCCCTGGCTGACCACAAACGCTGGAAGCAACTAGCCCGCTGGACCCACACCGACGCGACCGCCTGCCTGACACCCACCGCGCCATCGCCGGCCTCGTCTCCGACCACACCGTCACCGCCTGAAAACAGGCCACGACCAGGCCAGATACACCTCATCCGCTATCACGCACTAACTCGTAAGAAATCATCTCATTTGGTCAGTGAGCGGTAGCGAATGAAGGCGAGCGACGCTGGGCAACAGCGGGCCGTACCGGCACCCCAGTCGCCCGCCGGTTATGACGTGCTCCTGGTTGGATGGCAACGTGGACGAGGTAATCGAGTGGACCGACCGCGGCATCGTGAACGGTGGTGTCGTTGAACAGGGATTTAGTTTGGCCCGAGATGCTGGCGTCGTTCCTGGGGTGCTCTGGTTATCGCCATCGCCTATCTCGTCACCTCCTCCACTGGTCCTGCTGGGGCACGGGGGCAGCGGGCACAAGAGAAGCGAGCGCATCGGTAGTCTGGCTTGCTGGTTCGCGTCCCATGCTGGCCTTGCCGCACTGGCGATCGACGGGCCCTACCACGGCGATCGAGTCCCAGGCCCCATCCCGGCCGCGGAGTATCAGGCCCGCATCGCCGAAGAGGGGATCGACGTCGTCCTCGATCGAATGGCGGACGACTGGAAGGCCACTGTGAGCGCCCTCGGGGCCTTGGGCATCGCGGACACTGACAGCGTCGCCTACCTGGGAATGTCCATGGGAACACGGTTCGGCATCCCCCTGGCGGCCGGCCTGGGCGACCAACTCCGCTGCGTAGTCCTCGGCAAGTTCGGCCTCCGGCAAGGACCAGCCCTGCACAAGGGCCTGGAAGCGCCGAAACGCACCGTGATGGACGCCCGACGGATCACCGCTCCAGCCCTGTTTCACGTTCAATGGCACGACGAGATCTTCCCCAGGGACGGCCAGTTGGCCCTCTTCGACGCACTAGGGTCGCAGGACAAGCATCTTGTCAGCTACGCCGGTCCCCACGCCGAAACAAAGCCCGTTGCCATAGCCTTCTGGCGCGATTTTGTGTCCCGCTACCTGGCATCTCACGTCGGTCGGTGAGTCGGCGATAGCAGACACCTCACGTTGCCAACGCGTCAAGTCCTGCGGGGGCACCTTGGGTTCCAGACGCACCGCCTTCAATGTGCCCGAATGACCGCTTCCTTGCGCAGCGCTGCGTCCGTCGCGGGCTTGGACATCGCCTTGCCGATGACACCTGCAGCGGCTGTCACGATCTCCGCCGGCATTCGTTCGCCCGAACTCCGCTTTCCTGCAGTTCCCTTGAACGACATTACCGATTCGCCCCAGGCTTTGTGCCGGTTCGTCGATTCCCGCGTCAGCCGTCCGGCAGCGTCCTCGCCGTGCACGCGGCGCAGACCACTCCGGCGGGTGGTCCAACACCCAGGCTCGCGACAAAGGTCTCTGCCCGAGGTCGCAGCGCTCTTAGGATCAGTATGAGGATGCGCTCCCCTACCGGTCTCCGAACGTATGTAGAATCCGCTGTGTACGGGCACCTGCTCCGGAGGTCACCGAGGGTCCTCCCCGCACACGCGGGGGTCGCTCCCATGGATCCGGCGTCGCAGGACGACACCGAGTGTCCTCCCCGCACACGCGGGGGTCGCTCCGCGCCGACGCATACGAGCGCCTGTTGCATGATGTCCTCCCCACGCACGTGGGGGTCTCCCCGCCATGAGGGAGGCACCTGCGTTGTGCCCCGCAGAGCTGGCCCTGAAGCTACTGCGCCCAGCTACTGACCTTTTCGAGGGGTTAGCGTGCGTCGGGGCACTACCAGTTCGGTTCGCTATCGGCGCGCGATGATGCTGCTGGCCTCCGCTGGCGGGAACCGGGAACCGTTGATCGTCCAGTTGGTCCAGGCCGACAAGGGCAGCGCGGCGACAGCCCTATGGAACACCTCGCAGAGGCAAGGGGGTCAGTTGACCGGCAGTTCGTAGTTCTCCCGTCGGGAGGCTGTGCCGAGCAATATACGTGCGACGTCTTCCAGTGATCCGAGCAGCGGGTTGGGGTCGTCAGCGCGCGTGACGAGCACGACCTCGCAGGGATCGATGTCGATGACGGGCACCAGGGCGATGTCCTCGCGCACAGCAGCGCGTCGATCGCCGGCAGGGAAGATCGCGACACAGTGGCCGGTGGCGACGAGCTCCAGCTTGTCCTCGTAGCTGTCGTCGATCGCGGGCTGAGGTGGTGCCGGGCGGTCGCCGACCGGCTTGGGCGTGCTCCAGACAACCGGAGTGCTGACGCAGGCCACCAGTTCCTCGTCCGACAGAGCCCGCAGGCTGACTGCTGCCTCGTTCGCCAGAGGATGACTCACCGACGTGACGAGCACCCGCGACTCCTCATGGAGCTTGGTCACCCGGAAGCCGTCCGTGGGCAAGGGCAGGGGCCTGTACGCGACGAGGGCGTCGACCCGCCCCTCGGCGAGAGCGCGCGTGTCCCGCCAGTCGAGGTGCCGGGTGCGGACCTGGCCGTCGGGGTGCCGGCGGCGCAGTTCCTGCACACAGGCGGTGATGATCAGTCCTTCGGCGTAGCCGACGGTGATGGTACGGGGCTGGACGGCGGCTCTGGCCGTGTGAGCGGCTTGCTCGGCCTCCTGGAGCAGCATCCGGGCCCTGGGAAGGAAGGCCTGGCCGGCGTCGGTGAGGCTGCTGCCCTGCCGCGAGCGGTCAAAAAGCCGGACACCGAGCTGAGCCTCCAGTCGCTGGATCTGGCGGCTCAACGACGGCTGCGCCAGGTGCAGACTGGTGGCGGCCCGGCCGAAGTTGCCGTACTCCGCCACGACCGTGAAATAGCGCACCAGCCGCAGATCAACGTCCATCCGCCCAGGGTACGTCGCGCGCCGCCATACGCCTGGGACATGACGGCATACGGAACAGGTCTTGGACATGGTGTGCGGGTGGATATTTGACTGGAGGGCATGACCACTTATGACGGCAAGAAGATCGTGATCACGGGCGGAAGCAGCGGTATTGGCCTGACTACGGCCCGGTTGTTCGCGGACGGCGGGGCGCACGTACTGATCACCGGACGCACCAGATCCACCCTGGACGCCGCGTTGGAGCAGTTGGGGAACAAAGCGATCGCCATCCGTAGCGACGCCGCGTCCCTCAAAGACA
The DNA here is from genome assembly GCF_001507435.1 of Streptomyces sp. NRRL F-5122. GTDB lineage: Bacteria > Actinomycetota > Actinomycetes > Streptomycetales > Streptomycetaceae > Streptomyces > Streptomyces lannensis. Next base: position 25,439 of record NZ_LMWH01000273.1, on the reverse strand, counting down.
TCAAGGCGCTGGCCGGCACGGTCCAGGAGCGGTTCGGCGCGGTGGACGCTCTGTTCGTCAACGCCGGCGTCACCGCATCCGCGCCGTTCGACTCGACGACGGAGGAGATGTACGACGAGCTGTTCGACATCAACGCCAAGGGCCCGTACTTCACAGTGCAGGCATTGGCGCCGCTGTTGCGCGAGGGAAGCGGCGTGGTCCTCACCACGTCGGTGGTGAACGTCCTGGGCCTCGACGCGCTCAGTGTCTACTCGGCGAGCAAAGCAGCCCTGCGGTCGATGACGCGCACCCTGGCCCGCGAGCTGCTTCCGCGCAAGGTGCGCGTCAATGCCGTGAGCCCCGGCCCGGTCGACTCGGGCATCCTGGACCGCTCCATGCTGCCCGCCGACGTCGTCGAGGCGACGAAGGACACCTACCGGAGCACCAACCCGATGCAGCGGCTGGGGACATCCGAGGAAGTGGCCGCCGCGGTGGCGTACTTGGCATTCGATGCGACCTTCTCGACGGGAACGGAGTTGCCTGTCGACGGAGGGGCTTCGCAACTCTAGGTGCTCGGACGCATAGGTTCGTCGGGGCGTCAGGGCGCGGTTGAGCACCCGCCATACGAGGTACCCGCGCAACCGTGCAGGATGTCTTGCATGGGAGAGCAGTGGGGGTCAGTCGTGGGCGCCCTCATCGCGGTCACGTCCGCGGGAGTGGTGTATCGACGGCCACTGGTGATCTCGGTTTTGAGGCTATGCGGTGAGTTCGGTGGGCAGGGCAGTGTCGTCGGTTTCTGACTCGATCGGGTGGAGGCGGGTCTTGGCGAGGAGCTCGCGGCCCATGTAGCGGCGGGCCTCGGTCCACTCGTCGTTCTGCTCGGCCAGGACCGCGCCGACCAGGCGGATCAGGGCGGTGCGGTCGGGGAAGATGCCGACCACGTCGGTGCGGCGGCGGATCTCCTTGTTCAGCCTCTCCTGCGGGTTGATGCCCCCTATGGTATGTCAAATCGCTGCCAGTCCAGCTGTGTTGAGTGCGACGGTTGATTGAAGGTGGCGGTAGATCTCGCGAGCGATGTATCGCTTGAGGCAGCGGATTGTCTCGCGGCGGCTCCTGCCGTCACGAGTGCGACGTTCGAGGTAGGCCTGGGTGCGTGGGTCCCATCGAAGGCGGCTTTGCGTGATCCGATAGAGCGCTGCGTTGGCCTGTCGGTCGCCTCCGCGATTGAGTCGCCGGCGGTGGGTCTTCCCCGAGGACCTCTCGACCGGGCTGACGCCGCAGAGAGCTGCGAATGATGCCTCGCTGGAGAAGCGTTCCGGGTTGTCGCCTGCGGCCACCAGCAGGGCAGCCGCACTGTCCGGTCCGACCCCCTGGATCTCCAGCAGCTTTGGCGTGTGCGACCGGAGCGTGGCGGTCATGCGTCCAGTGAGATCGCGGACCTCAGCGGTGAGGTTCTGGATTCGGCGGGCCAGGAGCCGCAGGGTGTAGACGATGGCTCCCGAGGATGGCGAATCCTTCAGGTCGGCGCAGGCGGCGATGAGCCTGGGGTTGCTGAGCGGCGATAACCGCTCGCGCAGTTCGCTGGGGGCGGTGACGAGGACGGCCTTGAGCTGGTTGATCGTCTGGGTGCGTGCCTTGACTGCGGAATCCTTGGCGATCTTGTAGGCGCGCAGGTCCTCCGCGGGGCCGTCTGCAGACTTGGGGATCGCCGTCGCCCGACCGCTGAGAACAGCACGAGCGGCGGCTTCCGCGTCGACTGGATCGCTCTTGCCGTGGCGACGGCGCGCGGCTTTGTCGGGTTGATTGACCTCCGTAACGGTGATGCCTTCGTCTCGCAGATGACGCGTCAGGCCTGCGCCGTAGGAGCCTGTGCACTCCACACCGGCGTGGTTCACCGGCCCGTGTGAGCGAACCCAGGCGGTCAGGCGGCGGTAGCCCACCGAGTCCGCGGGGAAGACCTCATGACCGAGCGGGATCCCGGTGCTAGTGATCAGGGCTGCCACGTGGATGTCCTTGTGGGTATCCACGCCCAGGATGAGCTCAGGCGCGACGGGCAGCGGGTAGTTGGTGCTTGGCAATGTACTGGTGACAGCCACGGAGGTCCTTGATCGGTTCGGAGATCTGAAATCTTCCGCCCGAACAGCCGGTCAGAACTGTGATGGCACCATGAAAGCGAAGCCCCTATCGAGACACGACCGTCTGGGCGGAAGCGCGGGTGTCGCTCCCGCCTCGCAGTCGGCAGATCAATCCATAGGCATCGCAAGCCAGTTAGACCACGGGCCAGACCACGACGCAGGAACGACACTCGAGCATCCTCACAGTTCGACCAGATCTGCCGCCAGATCTCCCGGGGGAAGGCGGTGAAGGCGAGCAGGTCGTGCTGAGCGGCGTCCAAGTGGGCCGCGGCTTTGGGGAACTTGCCTTCCAGCGCGTCCAGGACGTGCCGCATCTGGGCCTGCACTGCGTCGGTGTCGGGCTGTTCGAAGACGGTTCGCAGCAGTGTGGCCACCCAGGGCTGGGCCGACTTGGGGACCTGGCTGAGCAGGTTCCTCGCGTAATGGGTTCGGCAACGCTGCCAGCAGGCGCCGGGCAACACCGCGCCGATCGCATCGACCAGGCCGGCGTGGGCGTCGGAGACGACGAGCTGGACGCCGGACAGGCCGCGGGCGATCAGCGAGCGCAGGAACGCGAGCCAGCCGGCGCCGTCCTCGGCCGTGGCCACGTCCAGACCGAGGATCTCGCGGTGGCCGTCGGCGTTGACACCTACCGCAATCAGCGCGTGGACGCCTGTGATGCGCCCGCCCTCGCGGACCTTCTGGGTCAGCGCATCGACCCAGACGAACGCGTACGGACCCGCGTCCAGCGGCCGGTCGCGGAACGCGGTCACCTGCTCGTCGAGGTGCTTGGCCATCGCGCTCACCTGGGACTTCGACAACTGCGTCACACCGAGGGACTCGGCGAGCTTTTCGACCCGGCGGGTGGACACGCCCAGCAGGTAGGCAGTGGCGACCACACTGATGAGGGCCTGCTCGGCCCGGCGGCGCCGTTCGAGGAGCCAGTGCGGGAAGTAGCTGCCCGTGCGGAGCTTGGGAACGGCGAGTTCGATCGTGCCTGCCCTCGTGTCCCACTCGCGCGGGCGATAGCCGTTACGGTGGTTGACTCGCTCGTCGCTGACCTGCCCGTATTCGGCGTTGCAGAGGGCATCGGCCTCCGCGGACATGAGCGTGTCGGCGAACGTCTTGACCATCGCGCGCAGCAGATCGGGACTCGCCGCGGCGAGGTTGTCCTCCGCCAGGGCGTGCAGGGGCAGACTGTCAGGTGCGGTCATCGTGCTGATCTCCTTCGTGACTCGACATCTCGAAGATCAGCCGGTGGCCGTTCATCTATTGCGGGCACCATCCCGATGCCGGAGCAAACCCCCGGATCAGGTCGAACCCGTACACCACTTCCCTGGACGTAACCTCCCTCCGGCCTGGTCCGCAGACTGCCAGTCCTCGATGTCCTTGAACGGCCAGGCGGGGAAGGGCTGATGCTCCGCCTGATAGGTCGTGGCCGCGCGGCGCATCCCGTCCCGGCACACCGCCATCCCCGCGATGTTGAGATGGAACTGAAACGGTTCCGCGAGCGAGAGGTAGGACTCCTCGCAGCTCGGGACGTGATCACAGGGCAGACCGCGCTCGGTGCAGGACTCCCAACGGCTCCGCGCTTCCGCCACAGCGACCGGCAAATTTGCCCACTGTAGGTCATAGCTCATGAATGACCGTCCGCCTCGGCCCAGATGAGTCCGCACAGCATGCCAGCCAGGCCCGCTCAGACGAGCAAGATTGCTGAGGGCAACGAGGACGGATTCTCCCTCGGTCCGGCCAAGCCAACGGGCTATGCCCGCATCAGCTAAGCGCCGGATCGCATCCCGGATGAGTGTCTAACTGCGTGACAACACCGACGAACAGCGGCGAACAACCGCGGACGTCTGCGGGCCGTCGTCAACAGGTGAGAGACATACCAGCGCGAGGTCAACTGCCCAGCGAAGTTCGTTCGGGACGAAGAGGTCGTGGGTTCAAATCCCGCCACCCCACAGTGAAACACCAGGTCTGGCCCGGTCTCTTTCTCAGGAGACCCGGCCTGATGCGTTCCGTGAAGTGAGCGGGGAGTCGATCACGGAAATCTCGCCCCTTCCCTCCTTTAGGTCAAGAACTGACCTCTATGACCTCTAGCGTCCTCCTTGCCCGGCGGAACACGAACCACGGAAGGCAGCGACCATGAGCGAGACCGTGACTGTCAACGAACTGGCCACCCACGACCCGGCCGATGCGCCAACCGTCACCGGCGAGCGCGCCGACTTGCTGGAGGTACTGGCCAAGCATCGGCAATTCCTGCGTTTCACCACCCGCGACCTCACCGACGAGCAGGCCGGGCGCCGGACCACCGCCAGCCAGCTCTGCTTGGGCGGCCTGATCAAGCATGTCGCTGCGGTCGAGAGGAGCTGGGTGCAGTTCATCTTGGACGGGCCGTCGGCGATGGGCGACTTCACCACCATGACCGAGGCCGACTGGACCCGACGGGCCGACGAGTTCCGGATGCTGCCCGGCGAGACGCTGGCCGGCGTGCTCGCCGACTACGCCGAGGTAGCCCGTCGGACCGACGAGCTGGTCGTCACCCTGCCCGACCTGGACGCCACACAACCGCTGCCGAAGGCCCCGTGGTTCGAGTCGGGCGCGCGATGGTCGGCCCGCCGGGTGCTGATGCACGTCATCGCCGAGACCGCCCAGCACGCCGGCCACGCCGACATCATCCGCGAGTCCCTCGACGGCGCCAAGACCATGGGTTAGCCAACGGCGCGGTAGGGCGTTTCGCCCTCGCACGGTCAGGGGCAATACGTCCTGTGACCTCCGTAAACACCGTGCCCCATGATCCGGGGTCAAGGATGCCGGACGAGGGAGCTGACATCTACACCTGACTGTGAGGCTGGCGATGGGGCCGTCCGAGGGGTCTGACCCTCCGTCTGACCGACGCATGCTGTCCTGTTGATGATTTGTCGGCAGCTTCGGGCGGAGCCGCTCTGGCGCGCGGCCGGTCGGGCGTGTGCAAAGCGCCGCCCAACCGGCCGACGACTCCTGGAGAGGGCAGCTCGAAGCGTCAATCGTTCGGCGAGTCAGGCCTGCCGAGCGGGGCCGTGATCAATCCTCACAGTCGTTCGTACAGTGGCGCGCTCCACCTGGACGCCATGAACCACGCCCGTTCCACGACGGGGTCTGTCAAACGAGCGGTGCAACTGAGGTTTTGGTTACTGACGGGCTGCTGAGAGGCGGCCGTCGGAGGTGATGTCGAAAGCGCTGATTGCGGTCTTCCAACGCATGGTCCAGCGGGTCTGGCCCTTGCCGGTGGGATCAAGCGACATGATCGCCATGTAGGCGCACTTCATCGCAGCTTGCTCGTTGGGGAAGTGTCCACGGCCTTCGCCGACACAGCCGCCACCGGGTCGACGGCTTCGTGCTCGGTCACGTTCTCACTGGTCATCGATGCATCTTCCATGATCGGGAGTTACACCGAACGATTTACAGTCCCATTGCCGCCGATGGCTGACGCACTCCGCATAGGCGAGGGGCGGGAGCTCGTTTGAAGCAGGCGGATTGCTCTCTATGCCCTCTGAGATCAATACTCGCGCCGACGCCCAGTCGAGGGGGCTGGACTCTACGGGGTCTTCAAAGTTGGGCGGTTCGGACGTGTCCGTGGGCTCGTCGAGTAGTGACGCAGCGTGTCCGTAGTCGCTGGTTGTCGGCATTAAGGAACCCGAAGGCGTTGCGGGCGACGAGCTTGATCACACGGTTGATCCCTTCGCTCTTGGCGTTGCTGTGGCCGGTATCGATGAATGCGGAGATCTCGGCCCACCAGCGGTCGACGGTGACCGCGAGCTGACGGACTTCGGGGATTTCAGCGTCCGAGCACCAGGTCAGGAAGTGCAGGATCCATTGGTAGGTTCGGAGTGTGCCGTGCCGACCGGTACGGCGGGCCGTCCGACCGAGAGAGACCTGATGTCCCCGACGATCCGCAGGGCCGTGATCCCCGCCGCCGGACTCGGCTCCCGCCTGCTGCCGCTGACCAAAGCCACGCCGAAGGAAATGCTCCCGGTCGGCGACAAACCGGTGATCGAGCACACCGTGCGCGAGCTGGTGGACTCCGGCATCACCGACATCACCATCGTCGTCTCCGGCGGCAAGAGCTTGATCCAGGATCACTTCCGGCCCAACCCCGCCCTCGTAGAACAGCTGCGCCGCGATGGGAAGACGGCGTACGCGGCCGCGGTGGAGGAGGTCGCCGAGCTAGCCCGCAAGGGCCATATCACCTACCTCGACCAGCACGGCCCGTACGGCAACGGCACGCCTGTGCTGAACGCGCCCGCTCCTTCGGCGACGAACCGGTACTGGTGCTGTGGCCGGACGACGTGTTCGTGGCCGAGGTCCCCCGAGCCCAGCAGCTGGTCCGCGCCTACGAACAGACAGGCTGCCCAGTCCTGGCTCTGATGCCGGTGGACCCCGCCGAGTCCCGGCGTTACGGCGTGCCCGTTGTCAAGGAAGACCTCGGTGACGGCCAGTTGCGCATCACCGGCCTGATCGAGAAGCCGAAACCGGCTGATGCGCCATCCCCGTACGCGGCCATCGGCGGCTATGTGATCACTCCCGGCATCGTTGACGAGCTGCGCGAACAGACTCGCCGCTGGTACGAGCACAAGACCGGCGAGGTGTACCTGACCGACGCCATCAACGCCTACGCTTCTACCCGGGCGGTGTACGGGCAAGTCATCCAAGGCCGCTGGTACGACACCGGCAACCCGGCCGACTACCTCGTCGCCCAGATGGCCTTCGCCCTCGCCCACCCTGAGTACGGGCCCGTCCTGCGCGGCCTCGTCCGGGAACTCGACGACGACCGCGCCGACTCCAGCGTGGACGCCACATCCATGCCCTGAGCTGCCGCTCTCCTTGTGTGCCGCCTGGCCACGGCAGGCGGCACACAAGGAGAGCACCCATGGCACGCCATCGCCTCTTCGAACCCGTCATCGACCAGCATGACACTTGGCTGGCCATCAACCCAGTTCAAGACTGCCCCAAAGGCTGCGACTACCCCTACCTGCAACCTCGGACTCACCCGTGCTAAACCCGAGGTTCTCGCCACACCGGAGGAGACACTCGACCAGCTCCTTGCCCACCGTTACTACCACCCCGAGCTGGTCCTCGCGCTCTACACCTGTACCGACGCCCTGGCCACGCCCGTCACCCGCGCCCACTTGATCGCGCTGCTCGACGTCCTCAGCGCCTCCACGGTCCACAACCCCGTGTGCCTGATCACCAAGTGCGCCATCCCGGACGACGTTCTAGAGTGCATCACCCGCAGCCGCGCGGCGGGGACTGCCGGTCCTGGTCCACCTCAGTTACTCCGGACTTGTCCCCGACATCGAGCGCGGCATCGACCACGACTCCCTGCGAGTGAACTTCCCCCGCCTGCACGCAGCCGGCATCCCGGTGATCCACTACTGGCGGCCATTCCTGCCACAGAACAGCACCCCGGATGCCCTCGAGCGCATCATGTACTGGGTCACCCGCTACGCCGACTGCACCGTCGCGGTGGGCACCAAGGTCAAGCCCACCGCCCTGAATCAGATCGCCGGCCTGTGGCCCCAGCTCGCTGACCCGCATCTGGAAGCGCAGGCCGCCGACTCCGTCTGGCCCGGCCGGCCTGGGAGTGGCTGCACCACATCCAGGACCGCTACGCCAGCCACCCTGTCTTCCAGACCAACAGCTGCGCCTTGGCCTACGTCCTGGGCCGCTCCGACCGCGCTGGCGTCCTGAGCACCCCCACCTGCCTGACCGCAAACCGGTGCCCCGCCCTCCAGCGTGAACGGTGCCATCAAGCCGCGCCCCGGCAAAGCCCGGCGACTGAGGCGGACATCGACCAGCACCTCACCAGGCTCGGCCATCCCAGCACGCCTTACACCCTCAGTGGTACGCGCACCGTCGTCCTTGACGAGCCTCTGCCTTTGCGTGACCGCCACAACCTCGCCCAGGTCCTCGCCGTCACAGTCCGCGCCCCTCAACACCCCGACGAGCGACACTGGTCCGGCCGCCTCGCTGGCGCCCGGCCCCTCATCATCGCCCCCCGCAATAGCCCGCCGCCCGCCCCCGATTCCCCGGGCCTCGACCGGCACCTATGACGCAACGAAGCCGGGGCACATCAGCCTCCACAGAGTCCGGAGCGAGCGGTTCAGAATGCCGTGCGGGGCGAGCGTACGTCCGCCCCGCACGGCCGGATGGTTCGACGGCAGGTCACGCTTGGTGCTCTGGTCCTCTCATGCGCCCGCCGCCAGAGTCCGTGAACCTGAACGGTCAGTCTGCCGGCGCGCTCAGGATCACCTCGCCGCGCCTATCGTTGACCCACCGTGAGCGGCACCTACGGCATCGTTGCGGCCGTAACGGCGCCGGAGTCAAACTGGTTGATCGCTGACTGGGCGGCGTCGTGGGAGGTGGAGAAGATGCCCGCGTCCTGCTTCGCTGCGGCCGAGGCCAACGTCACGGGCTCACCGATCGGGACATAGTTGGCACCGTCGTAGGAGTACGAAGCGTTGAACGAGGTTCCCGATCGGGTGAGCTTCACCCAGATGGGGCGGTAGATGTCGACGCTGGCGCGGGCGTCTGTGTCCAGGTACCCGTCGCCGTTGGTGTCCCACTCGAACACGACGCCGTTGCGGGCGGTGACCGCGACGACGGCATACCCGGCCGAACTTCCCGCCTTGGTCATGTCGTTGCGGACCATGACCCCGGACTTGGCCCAGGCATTGGCGTCGTTGACCGACACGACCCGGGTGGACACGCTCGAGTCGGCCTGGAACGAGCCGGCCCGGTAGATCGAGCCGAACTGGTCGTCGTGTTGACCGCCGGCGCCCCACACGTCGGCGCCGGCCGCCGCGATCCCGAATCCATCGCCGCTCTGGCCGAAGTACGAGCTGACGGCCGAACCTCCGGAAGTGCGGAGGCCGGGTGCGACCGGTGCATTGACCGCGCACCCGCTGAAGCCGAACTGGTTCGCGTTGAGCGACGTCCGGTACTGCGGCGCGACACCCGCCTGGCAGATCACGTCCCGTGCGCCTGCGGGCCAGTTGGCGCCGGTGACCTTCACGTTGTTGATCAGCTGGTTGTTGTGTGCCCCGGCGTTCGGCGTCGAGGCTCCACCCGAGTTGTACCAGTTGTTCTGGATGACGTTGTCGCTGGTGTTGTTGCGGAGGCTGTACGCGTTGGTGAAGAGGAAGGAACCGCCCTGGACCACGTTGTTCTCATAGGTCATCGAGCGCGAGCCCTCGTCGAGGTAGAGGCCGACTCCTGAGATGTTGAACAGGTAGTTCTTGGCGACCACGGTTCCCGGGCTGGCGGAGAGGTTGTAGACCGATCCGCCGTCGGCGAAGCGTGCCTTCGTGTTGTGCACGAGGTTGCCCTCGACGCGGTTGTCCTTGAGCGTGGTCGGCGTCGTGTAGAGCGTGTTCCACTTGTAGTAGCCGCGGTCGACGTAGTCGTTCGACCCCCCGGCGTCGTTGATGCCCCAGCCGTAGCCGGTGTCGATGCCGTCGTAGGGGACGTTGGAGACCTCGTTGTGCAGGATGCGGGCGCCTGTGACGTAGGTGCTGAGGATGCCGCTGTTGTCCTTGTAGTCCACGGCCACGCGATTGATCGTGTTGTTGGCGATCAGGATGTTCTTGTTGGTCATCCTCGGGTCGCTGGGGTGGTGCGCGTCAGGGAGCACGCCGCCGACCGCGACGCCGTGCCCACTGTTCTCCGTGAACCGGTTGCCGACCACGTCGATGTCGCTGGCGCCCAGTCCGACGCCGGTCGTCGTGGCGTTGGCGTCGTTTCCGACGCCCAACGCCGACTGGCCGAGGTTGGTGAACGTGTTGGCGGTGAACGAGATGCGGCTGGCGGCGGAGACCTGCACGGCGGCGGGCTCCTGGTACCAGCTGGTGCGCGCTCGTTCGAACATCTCGCAGCCGCGCGAGCAGCTGGTGAAGGCGTCGGTGGGGCGGTAGTTGTAGGCGCCCTTGATGAAGAGGCCGTTCTGCTGGTCCGCATAGCCGTCGGTCGAGGGGCCGAGCCAGGAGGTTCCGGAGAATTGGATGCCCTCGAAGGCGAGACCGGTCACCGGCTTGTCGTACGTCCCGCCGATGCTGACAAGTGTCTCCAGGCGGGGCAGCTCGATGTCGAGCTTGTTGGGGTCGACCCCGTTCGCCGGCTTGTAGTAGAGCTTCCCGGCGCCCGGATCTATGTACCACTGGCCGACCTGGGTGAGGAAGCTCAGTGAGTTGTCGAGGTACCAGCTCGGACCGGCCAGGAATGAGTTCTGGACGGTGTCCCAGCCCCACGTGTTGTTGTCCCACGCGGGCTGCGCCATCGTGATCTCGGTGGCACTGATGCTCTGAACCGGCGAGTAGCGGTTCGTGAAGTCGCCGAGGGACTCGAACTCGATGCGCCCCTGGTCGGGGAGCGTGGCGAGGTAACTCAGGGCCGGGTTCTTGATGGTGAGACCAGTTGCAGTGGGAGTGACGTCTGCGTTGGCCAGGCGGATGGCGGCGCGAGGGGCGATCACGCCGTTCACGTAGAGCTGGCGGGTGTCGAGGCCGCTGGGGGTATCCGCCTCCCAGATGCCTGACCCTGCCTCGGACTTGGACCAGCCGGTGAGCTTCGAGGCGCCTGTGATGACGGGGTGGGCGTCCGGGGCGGCGGTCCAGTGGATGGTGTGGTCACCGCCGTCGTTGCCGGGTCCGAACCGGAGGGGCTTGGAAAGTCGGTAGGTGCCGTCGGCAAGCTGAACGCTCACGTCACCATGCTTGGCGGCCGGGCCGATAACATGCTGAGCCCGCTCGAGCGAGCACGGCTGCGACTGGCTGCAGTGTCCGGAGTCCTTACCGTCCGGCGCTGCGAAGTACACCGTCCGAGGCGCGGCTTGCGCCTGGAGAGGAATGAGCGCTGATGCGATGACGGCGCAGGCGCCGAGCGCCGCAAGGATGCCTGCCCTGCGCCTCCATCGTCTGCTCACCGAGCGTGTCGAGTCTGACGTCGATGTCATGTTCGATCGCTTCCTGTGACTGGGGCATTGATGCCCGCCACAGAGTTAGCATACGTATGATGTTTGCGACAAGACTCATATGATGTTTGACTTTGACCCCGGAGGATCAGCTCGTCCGGACCGGGTCCGGGACGAGCCCTGTGAAGTGCAGCTCCTCCCACAGCGCCTCCGGGATCACCGCCCGATACCGCGCGACATTGCTTCGCACGTGTTCCTGAGTGCGCATCCCTGTCACCACCGAGGCAACCGCGGGATGGCGCAACGGGTATTGGATGGCGGCCACGGGAAGCTCCACGCCGTGTCGCTCACAGGCGGCGGCAATGCGGGCGGCACGTTCGACGACGGCCCGCGGCGCTGCCCCGTAGTCGTAGTTCGCCGAGCCGTCCACGGCCGAACTGCTCAGCAGTCCGGAGTTGTAAACCGCCGCGGCGACGACGCCGACGCCGCGGGCGCTGGCGACGGGCAACAGGTCCTCCAGTGCCGATTGGTCGAGAAGGGTGAACCGCCCGGCGACCATGACCACATCGACGTCGGTCTGCCTCACGAACTCGGCCAGCATCGCCGCCTGGTTCATGCCGGCGCCGATGGCACCGACGACGCCCTGGTCCCGAAGCTCGGCCAGAGCAGCGATCCCGCTCGACGATGCCGGCCCCCAGTGGTCGTCCGGATCGTGCAGATAGGCAATATCAAGCCGGTCCGTCCCGAGCCGCGCCAGTGACTCCTCCACGGAACGAAGGATCCCGTCGCGGCTGAAGTCCCAGACCCGCCTCTTCGTCGCCGGCACGATGAAGCCGTCGTCGTCGAGCCGGTGAGTCGTGTCCGGGCTGTCCACGAGCAGGCGCCCGACCTTCGAGGAGATGACCACACCTCGCCGAGCGGTCGCATGCAGGGCGTCCCCCAGGCGGCGTTCGGACAGCCCGAGGCCGTAATGCGGCGCGGTGTCGAAGTAGCGGATCCCTTCCTCGGCTGCGGCTCTGACGGCGCGATGGGACTCGTCGTCGGTCGTCTCGGTGAACAGGTTGCCGAACTGGGCTGCACCCAGGCCCAACTCCGTGAGCTGGTGCCCGGTTCGCAATCCTCGGGTCGGCAGCGTCTGTTCCATGGATGCGTCGTCGCGCGGCGGTGGCTCGCTGGTCACGAGGCCGAGGGTAGCAGTGACAGCATACGTATTATGTTTCCTGTTAGGGTGCGCAGTGCTCTGGGCCGGTGCGGCCTGCGACATAACGAGGAGGGCCGATCGGCATGTTGGCGGCAAGTTACGTAGGCGAGCGCACGATAACGGTCGAGGAGCGGGAACCGGCCGAGCCGCGTGCGGGGGAGGTCCGAGTTGCCGTGGCTTACGTCGGAATCTGCGGTACGGACCTCCACGTGTTCCACGGGGACATGGACGGCCGGGTCAGCAAGCCGGCGACGATCGGGCACGAGATGTCAGGCACGATCGTCGCCCTCGGCGCTGACGTGGAAGGCTGGTCGGTGGGTGATGCGGTGACTGTCATGCCGCTGGCCTGGGACGGAACTTGTCCGGCCTGCCGTGCGGGGAACGAGCACATCTGCCAGAACCTGGACTTCATCGGCATCGACAGCCCCGGAGCCCTTCAGCAGTACTGGAATGTACCGGCGTCGACACTCGTGCGGCTGCCCTCGGAGATCTCGCTGCGAGACGCCGCGCTTGTGGAGCCCGTCGCGGTGGCAGTTCACGACGTACGGCGCTCCGAACTTGTCGTAGGCGACAAGGCGGTCGTTATCGGTGCGGGCCCGATCGGCGTTCTGATCGCGATCGTTGCTGCCGCGTTCGGTGCCGAGGTCGTGATCGCCGAGATCGACCCGACCCGGCGGGCCGCCGCCGAGGAGATGGGGCTGACGACGCTGGACCCCTCGTCGGTCGATCAGGTCGCCTGGGTGGAGGAGTGGACGGACGGTGCCGGAGCGGACGTCGTGTTCGAGGTCTCCGGCTCGGCCGCCGCCGTGCTCGGCGCCACCAGCTTGGCGAAGGTCCGTGGCACGCTCGTGGTGGTGGCCATCCACTCGCAACCGCGGCCCATCGACCTGCACCGCGTGTTCTGGCGGGAGCTGAGGTTGCTCGGTGCACGGGTCTACCAGCGCCACGACTTCGAGCGCGCCGTCGAGCTCTTGGCCGAGGGCGCCATCCCGGCCGAGAAGCTCATTACGGGCATCGTGCCCCTGAGTGAGCTCGAATCGGCCTTCGGTGTCCTTGAGGCCGGGCAGGCGATGAAGCTGCTCGTCGAGGTGAGCGTGTCATGAACCCGTTCGACCTGACCGGCCGCCTCGCTGTCGTGACGGGGGCCAAGCGTGGAATCGGGTTCGCCATCGCCGAGGCTCTGGCCGCTGCCGGTGCCGACATCGTCGGACTCTCCGCCACCCTCGATCCGGCGTCATCGGCAATCGGCGACCGAGTGCGCCGGCTCGGTCGTGAATTCTCGGGACACCGCGTCGACTTCGCAGACCGACGGCAGGTGACCCGGTTCGCCGAGGAACTCGCCGCAGACGAGCGCCCGGTGGATATCCTGGTCAACAACGCCGGGACCATCCGCCGCGCTCCCGCCGCCGAGCACCCCCTGGACTGGTTCGACGAGGTGCTCGAAGTCGATCTCACGAGCACGTTCGCGCTCAGCCAGGTTCTCGGGCGGCGGATGCTGGATGCGCAACGCGGGCGCATCATCTTCACCGCCTCCCTGCTCTCGTTCCAGGGCGGGATCAACGTGCCGGGCTATGCGGCCGCCAAGTCCGGCGTCGCGGGACTGATTCGGGCGCTCTCGAACGAGTGGGCTGGACACGGTGTGACCGTCAACGGCATCGCCCCGGGCTACATTGCGACCGACAACACCCAAGCGCTCCAGGACGACCCTGCCCGGTCCCGCGCGATCATCGAGCGGATACCGGCGGGGAGGTGGGGAACGGCGGAGGACATCGCAGGCGCTGCTGTGTTCTTGGCGTCGGACGCTGCGCGGTACGTCTCCGGGACGATCCTGCCGGTCGACGGTGGCTGGCTTGGCCGATGAGGCTCTTCGAACGCCCAGGTGGTGACAACGCTCCGGCCAGAAGCGGTGAGGACAGCCTGATGGGCGGTCACGTGCTGACCTTCGGGGAGACGATGGGGCTGTTCCGCGCAGCCGACGTCGGCGACCTCGCCGAGGTGGCCGACGCCCGCATCGCGACCGGAGGTGCGGACAGCAACGTTGCCATAGGCCTCAGCCGGCTCGGCATTGAGGCGGTCTGGGTAGGACGAGTCGGAGCCGACCCCCTCGGTCGGCGGGTCGTTCGCGACATCCGAGGCCAAGGTGTCGACGCAAGAGTCATCGTCGATCCCGACGCGCCGACCGGCCTGATGATCAAGGAGAGGCGCACCCCTCACACCACGAGAGTGTGGTTCTACCGCTCTGGAAGCGCCGGCAGCCGCCTGACCGTGGACGACATCGACCCCCACCTGGTGCAGAGCGCCGCCCTCATTCACGTCACCGGGATCACCGCTTCGATTTCCGACTCGGCCCGCGAGACCGTTCACGAGGTGGTGCGGCTGGCGCGGCGGTCCGGAGTGCGCGTCTCCTTTGACGTCAACCATCGGCGCTCACTGTGGAGGACAGGGGACCCCGCGCCGGTGTACCGAGAGGTGGCGGCCGCCGCGGACCTCGTGTTCGCAGGCGAGGACGAGGCCACCCTGCTCACCGGCACCCGGACGAGCGACCCTGCAGAACTCGTCGCCTCGCTCGCGCATCTCGGTCCGTCGACGGCGGTGGTCAAGCGGGGTGCGGCCGGCAGCATCGGCTACCACGACGGAGCTGTGCTCGAGCGTGCCGCCCTCGCGGTCCCGGTCGTGGACTCGGTGGGCGCCGGCGACGCCTTCGTCGCCGGCTTCCTTGCCGGCTACACCCGGGCAGCCGACATGGCGGCCTGCCTCGACCTTGCGACGATCGCCGGCGCGTTCGCATGCATGGGCCCCGGCGACTGGGAGGGCGCGCCGACTCTGGACGACCTCACGCTGCTGGAGAACGACGATCCGGTATCAAGGTAATATGCATGACAAACATCATACGTATGCCCTATAGTCCTGGCGAAGTCGTCAACGAAGTCGACAGGACAAGGACATCTCATGGTCGGAATCCACACTCTGGTGCGTTCGCGCCGTAAGGCATCGACCGTCGCCGTGATGTGCGCCGCAACGGCGCTCCTGACCCTCGCTGGTTGCGGCGGCCAAGGCAGCTCGGCGAACGGGCCGCATGGCTTTCCCGAAGCCAAGCAGGAGGCCTCCTCGACGATCACCGTCTGGGTGGACGCGGACCGACAGGCTGCCGCGAAAGCGTTCCAGAAGGCGAACCCGGACACCAAGATCAAGGTCGTCACCTATGACGGGTCGGCCAACGGGTCCAACTCCTTCCGGACGAAGGTGCAGCTCTTCGACCGCGCCGGCAGTGGCTGGCCCGACGTCGTCTTCTCCAGCCAGAACAATGACGCGGCATGGGCCAGCCAGAAGAGCGGCGGCAAGCAGGCGTTCGCGGCCGTGTTGGACAAGGGTCTGGTCCCGAAGGACACGCTCAGCAACTTCACCCAAGGCTCACTCAACCCCTGCACGGTGGACGGCCGCGTGTACTGCCTGCGCAACGACCTCGCCCAAGCGGTGCTCTGGTACGACAAGTCCCTGCTGGAGCAGTTCGGCTACGCCGTCCCGACCACGTGGGAGGAGTACCAGGCGCTCGGGGAGAAGGTCGCCAAGGAGCACCCCGGTTACATCATCGGGACGGCCGGAGATGCCTGGACGCCCGAGGTGTTCATGTGGGCGAGCAAGTGCCAGGCCAATGACGCGCCCGGTCCCAAGTCCCTCACCGTGAAGACCGACTCGACCGAGTGCAAGCGGGCGGCCTCGATGCTCGACGCCCTCCGCCAGAACGGGACCGTGCCGGTGGTCAGCGTGTTCACTCCCGAGTTCTTGAAGAAGTACTCGGGGAAGGTGCTGATGATGCCAGGTCCGGCCTGGTACGCCGGCGCGATCTTCAACAACCCTCAGTCGCTCAACGTGCCGGCCGGGCGGCTCGGCGTCGCCGCGCCGCTGCCGTGGAAGGGCGAGGACAAGGCTGTGACGGGCAACGTGGGTGGCGGAACCTGGTTCATCTCCAGCCATTCGAAGAACCTCAAGGCCGCCGAGAAATTCGTCCAGTTCGTCACCACGGCCGACGACTATCAGGTCAATGTCGCACCGGGCTACCCGGCATACGCGCCCGCCGCACAGAAGTGGATCGCCAAGCAGGAGGCGAGCAAGTACTACGCCACCCCGCTGCAGCCGGTGGTGACCGCCGCGTCGCAGGTCTGGGACGGCTGGGGTTACCCCACGTTCAGCCAGGAGGCGATATGGGCGAAGACGATGACCCCGGGGATCACGGGCGGCAAGTCGATCGCGGACCTACTGCCGACCTGGCAGAAGGCAATCGAGAACCAGGCCAAGGTCAACGGATACGCGGTGAAGTGACATGACCCTCGCTCCTCCGAGTGACCAGCTGACCGTTGACGCCTCGGGGCGTCGGCGGTCACGCCGGGGTAGCGGCCGACCGGCCGGCCGCGCCTTCGCTCGCAATCCGATCGGCTATCTCTTCGTCTCGCCCTACGCGTTGCTCACCATCGCCTTCGGGATCATCCCTTCGCTCTACGCAGTACTCCTGGCCTTCACGAACGCCGACGGTGGATTCGCAGGCTTCGACAACTTCACCAAGGTCGTCGGCGATTTCCGGTTCTGGCCAGCCGTGTTCCACGTGACCACCTATCTCCTCATCTGGCTCCTCGCCCTGGTCGTCTTCGTCGTCGGCCTGGCGTTGGTGGTCCACGCCGTCAGTGTGCGGTGGGTGAGCACAACCCTGCGCTTCGTCTACTACCTACCCGGCGCGCTCGCGGGCGCGTCCAGCGTCCTGTTGTGGCTCTTCGTCCTCGATCCGACGGCGAGCCCGGTCAGCGGCCTGCTCAGCGCGATGGGGTTCGACAGCTTCGTGCAGGTGATCCAACCCGGCCACCTCCCAGCGATCTTCGCAATCATCGCGTTCTGGACCGGAGCCGGCGGGTGGATCATCATCATGTACGGCGCCCTCAACAACATCAGCACCGACGTGATCGAGGCCGCCCGCATCGACGGTGCGAACGCTGTCCAGATCGCATTGCGGATCCAGCTTCCGATGCTGCGCAAGTGGGTTGCGTACATGGGCGTCATGTCGCTCGCGGCCGGCACCCAGCTGTTCGTCGAGCCACAGCTGCTCAGCCAGGCCAGCAATGCGGTAGTGCCCAACGACTACTCGCTCAACCAGCTGGCCTACCAGTACGCGTTCCAGCAGAACGACTTCAACGGCGCGGCCGCGATCTCGCTGATCCTGCTGGTCGTCGCACTCCTGCTGTCCTGGGCGTTCGTGACCCGCGGTGGCCTCTTCGAGAAGGAATGACCATGAGAGCACTCTCCGCCGAACGCCGCCGGCCGAGCCTCAGCGGGTGGAGCGGGCGGTCCATCGCCGGCGTCCTGCTCGTCGTCTTCGTCCTGTTCTTCGCCGTCCCGATTGTCTGGCTGCTCCTCGCGGTCACGAAATCCTCAAAGGCGCTCGTCGTCGCCAACCCGTTCTCGCTCGGGTCGCGATCGGACTTCGTCGCCAACTGGCATCAGCTGTTCGACTTCCAGGACGGTGCGGTGACGACCTGGATCGGGAACTCTGCACTGTATGCGATCGGCGCCCTGGTGATCACGCTCCTCGTGAGCATCCCCGCCGGCTACGCGCTCGCGCTCACGGAGTTCAGGCTTCGGCAGGCGCTGCTCGTGCTGACACTCGTCGTCATGCTGATCCCCAGCACCGCACTGGTACTGCCCATCTTCCTCGAGCTGAACAGTGTCGGTCTGATCGGGAGCCCGCTGTCGGTGATCCTGCCCATGTCGTTCTTCCCGTTCGGCGTCTATCTCACTTACATCTACTTCTCGACCAGCATCCCTCGTGACATCCTCGCCGCCGCGCGCATCGACGGCTGCAACGGGTTCCAGGTCTTCACCCGAGTCGCCCTTCCGCTGGCCGCCCCGATCGTCGCCCTGGTGGCGTTCTTCAGCTTTGTTCAGAACTGGAACAACTTCTTCCTCCCGTTCGTGATGCTGCCCTCGAGCGACGGCTACCCGATCCAGGTCGGGCTCACCTCGCTTCTGGCGTCAACCCCGGCTTTCAATCCCAGCTCAGCCGGATCCGACTCCGTTCAGCTGCCCACCTTGGCGCTGGGGACGATCGTGTCGATCCTGCCCGTCCTGGTCGTCTTCCTGTTCTCCCAGCGATTCCTGGTCGCGGGCATGACAGCTGGAGGAACCAAGGAATGACCGCTCGCACATGCAAGGAGAACCACCGCCGATGAAGATCACCGGGTACCGCAGCCTGAACACCGTTCACGACTGGGGCAGAATCACCGGGGACGTCAACGGCGTCCAGCCCGGCCACGCCACGCCGGTCCCCGTCCTCATAATCGAGACCGACACCGGCGTCGAGGGAGTAGGCCTCGGCTCCCACGCCGACATCGCCCGTGTCTTCCCCGCGATCGAGGGCGATGACCCGCGGTCGGTCGTGGCACTCTACGACCGAATGCTCGACTGGGTGTTCAAGGCCGGTCACTCAGGATCCACCTTCGGCACCATCGGAGCCGTCGACATGGCCCTCTGGGACATCAAGGCCAAGGCCGCCGACGAGCCGCTCTGGCGGACCCTCGGGGCCCGCGAGCGCTTCGTCCCCGGGTACGCGTCCGGCCTCGAGTACGGCCTGACCGAGGATGAACTCGCCGACCTCTATGGTCGGTTCGCGGACCGCGGGTTCAAGGCCGGCAAGCTCAAAGGCGGCCGCGACCTCGACCGCGACCTGCCCCGGCTGGAGATCATGCGCGACATTCTCAGCCGCAACTCCCGCCGGCCAGCGCTCATGTTCGACGCCAACGAGTCCTGGAACCACGCCCAGGCGGCCCGGTACGTCGCGGCCATCGAGCAGCGCATGGACCTCACCTGGGTGGAGGAACCGCTGCGCCGCTGGGATGCGGCCGGCATGGCCGCGCTGCGCGGGAAGGTGCGCGCGGCGATCGCAAGCGGCGAGAACCTGACCGGACTGGAGCAGTACCGCCCCCTGCTGGACGCCAACGCGGTCGACATCGTGCAGGTAGGCAACGTATGGGGGATCACCCACTTCCTCCGCGTCGCGACGCTCGCACACGCCCACGATCTGCCGGTGAGTCCCGTCGCGTACAACGCGAACCCGGTGGCGCACGCCGCCGCCGCCGTGCCGAACCATCTGGCCTTCGAAGTCCAGGATCTTCTCTTTCCCGTCGGTCTCGACGTCGACCAGCAGTTCGACGACGGAGGCATCGTCCTGGGCGATCGCCCAGGTATCGGGATCATGGTCGACGAGTCCCAGATGTCACCGGCCGGCGCTGCGACGCCCCGGCCCGCAGCGACCGGACCGCACATTCGGCCCGAACGCGCTGCCCTGCGACTGGTGGCCGAGCCGGACGTGATGGATGACCCGACGCACCACGGAGGCCGATCCTCGTGACCCGTCAACCTGAGCGCAGGGCCTTCGTCGTGGGTGTGCGGCCCGAGAAGCGCGAGGAGTACCTGACGCTGCACCGTGCCGTGTGGCCGAGCGTCGAGCGAAAGCTCACCGAATGCAACGTGCGCAACTACAGCATCTTCATCTTCGGCGACATCCTGTTCGCCTACTACGAGTACGTCGGCGAGGACCACGAGGCGGACATGCGGAGGATCGCCGAGGACCCGGCTTCGCAGGAATGGTGGACGCATACCGACCCGTGCCAGGTGAGGATCGCCGAGGAGCGTGATCCCGGGGCGCTGTGGCAGCCTGTCGAGGAAGTGTGGCATCTCGCATGACTGCCGGCATCGACGCCCATGTGCACCTGTGGGACCGGGCGGTGGACCCGCAGGACTGGATCGACGCGGAGACCATGGCGCCGATCGCCCGCGACTTCGGCGCCTCAGATCTGAGCGAGATGCTGGCCTCGACCGGACTCGATGGTGCCGTGGTCGTGCAGTCGAGCAACAGCCACGACGAGAGCATCCGGCTCGCCAAGCTGGACTCATCAGCCATCGCCGGCCTCGTCGCGTGGGTCGACCTCGCGGCCGAGGTCGGACCTCAGCTCGACCAGATCCGCAAGAACGCCGCCGTCCCCGTCGTCGGGGTGCGGCATCTGGCCCACATCGACCCAGACCCGGAGTGGATGATGCGCGAGGAGGTCGGCGCGGGCCTCGCCGTACTCGAGCGTGAAGGCCTCTGCTTCGACCTCGTCGTGCGTGAGTGGCAGCTCCCTCAGGCAACCCGCCTGGCCGCGCGCCACGGCGGACTCCGCTTCGTGCTCGATCACCTGGGCGGTCCGCCCGAGCCCGGGCAGGACAGGAGTGCGTGGGCATCGCGGCTGCGGGATCTCGCGCGGCAACCGAACGTCGTCGCGAAGGTCTCGGGACTCACGTCGGGCCTCGCCCCCGGATCATGGCGTGCAGCCGATCTCGCCGCCCCGGTGACGATCGCCCTGGAATCCTTCGGCCCTGAGCGTCTGCTCTACGGCTCCGACTGGCCGCTGGCTGAGCTCGGCGGGGGTGCGGCGCCCTGGAAGTCCGCCCTGGAAGCCCTGCTCGACGGGCTCTCCGCCTCGGAACGCGCACGTGTATTCGGCGGCAACGCTGCCGACGTCTACTCGCTCTCCTGATCGAGCGCTCGACCACGCGCCCGTGGCGCGTGGTCGGGCAGCCGACGACGCTCCCACGAGATGTGGATGTGATCGTGCATCGCCTTCTGGGCCGCGGCGACGTCCTGCCTCGAGATGGCATCGACGATCGCCGCGTGTTCCTTCAGCGTCAGTGCGAACGCGTCAGGCGGGTCGATGCCCTGGTAGCGGCTGGACTCCGTGGCTCGCTTGTACAGATGCTTGGCGATGTTCTCCGCAAGCCGGTTGCCGGAGATCTCCATGAGCGCGTAGTGGAACACCACATCCGCCTGCCGGAAGGAGTCCGCCTCGGACTGGCTTTCACGCATCGTGGTCAAGGCGTTCTCCAGCCTCCGCAACCCATCTGCGCTGCGAGAACCGGCAACCGCGCCCGCCATCGCCGACTCGAGGCTCGCCCGCACGATCGTCAGCTCGTCGAGGACGCCGAGCGTCTCGTCGTTGTCGATCAACGCGGACAGCACCACCGGATCGAGCATGTTCCAGTAGCCCGGCGCACGCACCTGGGTGCCGCGCCCCTGGGAAACGATCACCAGGCCCTTCTCCTCCAGCCGCTTCACCGATTCACGCAGCACCGTGCGACTCACGCCGAAGTGTTCGCTCAGCGGACCCTCCGGGGGCAGCAGCTCGCCTTCCTTCAGCTGGCCCGTCACGATGAGGTCGACGAGCTCGGAAACGACTGCAACGCCCAAGCGGCCCGCGGGCAGGCGTCGCGGGATCAGACGGGTTGAGGGCTGCGACTCGGCTGGCATACGTATGACCTTATCGCTCAATCAATCTGCGGTCGAAGAGGTTCCTGAACCCCGAAGTCGTCTGGCAGCGGCATTGTCGAGTCAGGGCTTGGATCACGGCGGTCGCCGAAGTCACCGACTGCCAGCCAGGTGCGGGCCCAGGTTGACGGGCACCGGGCTCCGCCGGTACTGGCTGCGCCCCTTCGTCGCCCAGGCCCGGCGCGGTGTCCACTCGGTCGGAACGTGGTGGTCAAGAAGGCCGGGATACGACCGGCGCAGGCTGCGCACCGGTGGTGGGTCAGCCGCTCGTCGACCAGCCAGGCGGCAGGATCTGGTCGTGTCCCGTGTCGGTGGCGTAATCGCGTCGGGGAGATCTTCGGTCGTGGGATCGATCGAGTCCATGTCGCCCTTTGGGAGGTAGCTGCTGGGGAGGCGACTCGTCGCGCTCTACCTTCCTTCCTGGGTTGCCTCAGTCGTTCGTTGGGTTGCGGCGCCCAGGGAAGCCGGGTGTGGCTGTCGTCGTGCTGCCGACCGTGGCTTGAGACGCTTGGCCGCCCGGATCCCCACGAACGACTCGGCCGCCGATTGGGAAGTGCGTCCCTGGCCTGGTCTCCGACGACGTCCCCAACACAGGAACCATCGCCTTCGCCGCGGGCACGCACCCTCTCGACCAATACGCCACCACCGCCACCGGTGCCTACGACCCCGCCAAGGACGACGCCCAGACCGCCACCAAGCAGGTCACCTTCAGCCGGCACACCGCCGCCCCCGCCAGCATGCGCCGCCGTATCCACGGCCGCGGCGCCTACTACCGCATCAGCGCAGGCGCCTACACCGGCTGGTGGGTCGGCGAGTACTACCCCAACGCCTTCCTGCGCGGACAGTGGTGGATCAAAACCTACCTCCCCGCCCGCACCCTCACCTTCCCCGCCAACACCCCCGTCGACGTCTTCAAGTACGGCACCGACGGCTCAACCCGCACCACCAAAACCGTCCAATGAGACCACCCTTCCAACGCCCCCTTCGACCAGCGCGCCACCATCAACGGCCGCCCGATGCTACGCATCAGCGCCGGTGGACTCACCGGCTACCGGGTATCGCAGGGCAACGTCACCACCGACGGTCTCTGACACACCTGCCGCGGCGCGGGGCTCCATGACCCATCGAGCCCCGCATCCGAGGACTTCACGGTGATCAGATGGAGACCGAGACGCTGCTGGGCGGGTAGCAGTGGCACAACCGCCGTCCAGGGCAGCGCTGGGGGCAGTTCTGCTGTGGTGGAGGTGGTGGTGCAGGAGTTGCTGTCCCGGCGAGCCGCTGGCCGCATACACGATCTGCAGCAGGAATGCGCCCTGCCCCGCACAGTCGCGTTGTAATAGTGACAGCCCCCACGTGGGAAACCGAGCGGGCCTGGCCCGAGCGGACGCAGCATCGTACCCGTGGTTTGGCCCCCGCGCCCTGAAGTCGCTCGAGCGGTGGCCATGCGCCGCGCCGTCATACTGCCCGAACTCTCGTGGCGGCATTGACCTGTCCCGATCCCCTTTCGGACGGTGCGAGCCGCCCACAACAGAGAGGTCCCGGCCGGCTGGGCCGCAGGAGGACCCTTCGTCCATCACCTCAGCCGCCGTCTGAACCCCTCTGGCTCGGCCCGCTTCTCAGCATCGACTACACCGTGTTCGCCGTGGCGGCAGCGCACGAACCCGTCCTATCCGGGCTGCCGTTGCACGGCTTTCGCATGAATATTCCGCTAACATGTTCGAACTCGCGGTGATCACCCGATCACCTTCAGCGACAAAACGGTACTATTCGGCACCAATTGAATTAATCCACCAACATCTAACAAATCGACTCTAATTGATATCAATAGCATCGCGGACGTTTTCGCGAATAAGACCCAGAACCGTCTTCTCCGCGTGGCGTCGACCACGGGCGATACTGTGGACCGCAGCGGGTGTGACGGCTCTCGGATTCCTCGTTGCACTGGAAATTGCCGCACGTCACTACGGCTTGCCCGGTCCGATCACCCAGCAGATGCAAGAGGTGATAGTCCCGCCCAAGTCAGGCTTCCTGCTGTACGCCAGTCTGGCCTTGATGATGGTGGTGCTCCCCCGGCGGCAACGGTTCCTCGCGGCAGGTATTGCGATCGGCATCGACGTCGTCTTCATGCTGGTGCGATGGGCAGCCCACATCAGGGTGACCCAGGGACACCCCTTCGGTAACGGCGCATTGTGGGTGATCCTGGGCTGTGCCGTCCTTGCTGTGACCCGCCGTACCGGCCAGGACCGCGTGTTGCTCTTGAAGGGTGTCGGGCTGGCCCTGTTGCTGGTGGCCGGCCGCAAGACCGGTGACACCTGGCTGCTCATCACGTCAAAGACCCGATCGATGGTGCTCGACCAGTACGTGGCAACCGCCGATCACGCGCTGGGCAATCCCTCGTGGCTGGTAGGCCGGATCGTCAGGTCCACCGGCCCGATCGGCGCCGGCGCTCTCAACATCGTCTACGGTCAGCTTGCGGTGGCCGCGGTCGTCGTGGCCTTTTACCAGCTGCGCAACGTGGCGACCGAACGCCGCTTCCCGGACCACCATCTGGTACGCACATTCCTGGTCATCGGCCTCCTCGGGCCCAGCATCTACATGCTGTTCCCGGTGGTCGGACCGGTCTTCGCCTTCGGTGCCGACGGCGGGAGCTGGGCGATCGCCCACCTGTGGCCGGACACCCCAGCGCTGGTCAATGCACCGCACCTGATGCCCTTCGACGGAATCACTCCGCGCAACTGCATGCCCAGTCTGCACACCGCGTGGGCTACCACGATCTTCATTCATTCCCGCCGGGGCCCACGGGTTCTGCGCATCGCCGGCACGTTCTGGCTGGTCGCCACGCTCGGCGCAACGCTGGGATTCGGCTTCCACTACGGCGCGGACATCGTTGCCGGCGTGGTTTTTGCGTACACGATCGAGGCGGGTCTGCGCTCGCTCGCACGCGGCTGGGACCGGTCCGGGATCCAACTGGTCGCTCACGGCACAGCGGTCTTCGCCGCACTGCTGCTGTCATATCGCTATCTGCCGGTGCAGATGGCCTACCATCCATGGCTGTTCGGACCGCTTCTCATTCTGGCGATGGCCTCCGTGGTGCACGGCTATCTGCGGACCACCAGACTGTGGGAACCAAAAGCCGCACCGGCACGGCAACCGGAACCACAACCCGGGCTGGCCTGAGCTCGCCCTTGACGGCCCGTCTCCAAAGCCGCCTGGCCCTGCCGCCAAGCTCACGAACCCACCTCTACCCGCCGTCCACCGCTCCCTGAACTGACCCACCGACGTCATCGGGTGAGCAGCAGCCCTCCCGCAATCGCAGTTGACGGCCAGTCGGATTCACCCCTGCGGGGCTTCTCGGCGACGCCCAGGGCGCGGGATGGTGGGAAGGTGCAGTAACCGAAGGGGCCCGCACCCCACCGGGTTGCGTGGCCCCTTCTACCTGCAGGTTAGGCGTCTCCGCGCTGCACAACCAGGCGAAGTTCGTCGCCAATCAGACGCACTACTCACTGCTGTCGCGCGACGCCGAACGTGACCTGGTGCCCATGGCCGAGGAAGCCGGGCTGAGCCTGACGGTCTGGCAACCACTCGTCGGCGGATCCCTCACCGGCAAGTTCGACCGCGGCGGGGTCAGCACAGAACAAGACTCCCGCCGGGCCGGGAACGCCTTCGACTTCGTACCCTTCGACGAGGAGAAGGGCTTCACTGTGCTCGCCGCGCTACGGACGGTCGCCGCGCGGCACGAGGTGAGCCCCGCCAGGGTCGCCATCGCCTGGCTGCTCGCCCAGCGCGCCGTCACCAGCGTCATCGTCGGCGCCCGCAAGCTGGAACAGCTCACGGACAACATCGCCGCCAGCG
>NZ_LMWH01000272.1 GCF_001507435.1 Streptomyces sp. NRRL F-5122 | reverse complement strand
CCGCGAGCTACAAACACACCTCGCCCTCTGGACCGGCGCCTGCCCCACCTGCCACCGCGACATACCCACACCGATACGGACCTGACCAAGCACTACTAGGCACCATCACGTCAGGTAACGGAACTGTCCGCGCTTCACGAAGGGAGAGCACCATGAGCAGAATGCGAAAGTCATTTGAGGTCGTCTTGATGGTGGCCGCGGCGGTCGCAGAAGGGTCCGCAGCCGGGTTGCTGCTTCCTGTCTGAGCTGACGACATGGAGCCCGGATGCCATCAGCATCCGGGCTCCATTCATAGCCTGGACCAGACAGGTGTTGGTGAGTGCATGTCCGTGCAGCGGGCGGCGGTGCCACGAACTAGCCACTGGCGTGGGGACGGGACAAGCGCTTAGAAGATGCGGGCACGCCGTGGTGGGGCGGTCGGATCGTCCCGTGCCGCTCCGGTGCCGGACCGCCGAGCGCTGCTGCCGTCCGCCGTCGTTGCCGTCACCGCCGTCTGGCACGCCGTGGGCCTGACATGCCGGTCTGCTGATCGCTCCATCCGCTGTCCAGCGGAACACAGGAAGCGCACGACTCTGACCAGCTCGGATGCCGTGGGCTCCTGTCGTTGGTTGGTCGGCATCGCCGTCCTCGCACGGCTCAGGGACCGCCGGGGGCGCTGATGGCTGGCCGGGAGCCCGCAAGGAAGCCGTGTCGTAGGGATCGGCTACGTTGCTCGGATGACTGACATGGATCCGCTCGTGCCGGCACTCACCGGCCTGCTCGTTGACATCGTTTGGTGGCTGGACAGCTGCGGGGACGAGGAAGTGGATCCGGACTCCGCGGTGAAGATGATGGAGAGCGTGGGCTGGGTGCTGCAGCGACTCCCCTCAGACCAACGCGAACGACTCTTGCAGGTGCTCGCGGACTCGGCCGAAGCGGAGCAAGATCCTGCACGACGCGAGTTTCTGGAGTCGTTTCCCGTCGCCTTCGGCATGGTCGAGGGCGAGGAGAGCTGAACCGGAGTCTGGCTACTGGGAGTCAGTTCAGCCACAACTGATCATCGGCGGCCGTGACCTGCGGCCACCTTATCGATCAATGCTCTGAACTGCTGCTGAGCTGTCGGCAGTTGTCGGCATTGGTCATCGTTGAGCGCCCTTCCACGGCCCGAGGACGGCCCGGGAGGGCGCTCGTGCGTGACCACCGCATTAGGAGCTCATTCCTGCGGTTCAAGGGCCGGGCATGCGGCTCGCTAGCGTCCTGCTCAGTGCCCGGCATCGACTTTCCTGGTACGGCAGGGTGCACTGGTGTTGCCGTCAAAGACTGCAGTCAGACCAGAGGCCTCGATGTCTTCTTACCCTGGGTCTTGCCCGAGAACTCGGCGACCTGCGTTCTCGCTGGTCCGCGCGGTGCCCCCTACGCCTGAGTGGGCGTCATTGGTCGTTGTTAGCCGCTGTCGAGCAACCTTGGACGGCCCAGACAACAGCTCTTCGGCCCGTCCAACGGTCTACGCGCTGACGGGCAGTGCTCTTGCCCGCTCGCGGATTTGGGCGCGTGTCAGTGTGTGCGGTTATGGTGCGTCGGCCATCAAGGGCAACACTCTGGGGAGGGGCTTTGGGAGCCAAGACGGGACTGCTGGTGTACGCCGACGACGATGTGCCGGGATTGTTGCGACGAGTAGGGGCGGCGGACCTTGATCGGACGGCCGCCATGATGCGTCGGCTCTACCCGGGCCGGGAGATCGGGGAGTGCGATTGCTCGACTCTCTGGGACGGCGTGTACCCCCCGAAAGGGACGGCGTACGCGGCCAGCTGGCCGGGCGTGGAGGTCGTCGGTGATCAGAGGGTGATGATCGACGCCCCTTCCCAGCTCCCCGAACACCTCGTGGCGGCAAGCGCTGGCCGACGGCTTGTCCTGCACGCCATGCACAGCGTCGTCGACTGGCTCGCGTTCGCTGTGTGGGAGGACGGACGTCTCGTCCGTTCCTTGAGCTTGTCGCCGGACAGCGGCGTCATCGAGAACATCGGTGAACCGCTGCCCTTCGAACTGCCCTACTGGGCCGGAGACCGCCCGGCTGACATCGTCTCCTGGCCCGGAGAGGAGGACGAGCCTTACGCCCTGCCCTTTCACCCCCTGGACCTGGGCGAAGACGCACTGCGGGCCCTCTGCGGGTTCATCCAGGAAGGCCGTCCCGAACCCGACGACGTCGATGCAGACGCCATCATGCTGCACGGATTCCACGTGCGCGACTCACAAGGGCCTGATCCCGCAGAGCAGGAAGCGGAGCTGCGCAGAGCCGTGCAAGCCATGAATCCGCCGCGCTTCTACTCACTGAGCCGTGACGGCTCACTGATCGAGCGCGACGGCCTTTAGCTCACGACTTCTTCGTCCCGAACGAACCTTGCTGGGCGCTTGACCTCGTGCTGCTACCTCTCTTACCTGCTGCGATGGTCCGCAGACGTCCGCGGTTGTTCGCCGCTGTGCGTCGGCGTTGTCACGCAGTTAGACACTCACGTCCGTCGCGAGGGCTTGGACCGTATGCCTCAATCGTGGCTCAGTCTGACGTCGGCTGGTTCGGCCGGCACGACCCGCGCGGCTCCCCGGACCGGGGTGCACGTTTTCCAACTGTGGTGGTTGGGTGGTGGGGTGTGTGCAGGGGCGTTCACCTGGGTCCGTAGGCGGCTCGCGACCAGGTTGGAACCGGCACGGCGGCTCAGATGAACATTGCTGGACGGGGCTGAATGAGACGGAAACTGAGACGGTCTGCCCGCCCACCGCTGTCAGAGGCTCGTCTAGTCTCCGGCCATGAGCATGATCGGTGAGTACCTACGCGTTACGGCTGCTGAGCTCGACCGGGCGATTCAGGACCCTGCCTGGGCGCTGGATTTTGCCGAAGAGGTCCAGGACGCCGAGGAAGAGTCAGAACTGGCGCCGACCGAAGCGCGTCATTTCAGCACGTCCAAGACCTGGGACATGCTGGGCTTCCTCTTGACGCGTGCCGACTTCTCGGTGGACGTCATCCATGGTGAGGAGCCGTTTGCCGAGGGTGAGGACTGGGGTTACGGGCCGCCGAGGTACCTGCGCTCGGAGCGGGTGTGTCTTGCAGCGCGGGCGCTGCGTGCCACCACGTATGACCAGCTCGTTAGCGGCGTGAATCCGGCCGACCTGACCAAGGCTGATGTGTATCCCCTGGCTGGGGCGTATCCCCTCGGATGGGATGAGCCTGGAGCGCTTGAGTGGGGGCGTCACTGGTACGACGGCCTGACGCAGTTCTTCGAGGCTGCCGCGGCGGCGGATGACGCCATGCTCATGTGGCTCGACTGATCGCCGCTGCCTGTCGGCGACCACGAGGACGGCGTGGGCTGAGTCAAACAGGTCCGCGATCTTGAAACCGTCGTGGCAGCGATGTCACCGTGGGTTCAAATCCCACCGCCTCCGCAGATGAACGGCCCCAAACCAGAGAAATCGGTCTGGGGCCGTTCTCATGCGTGCTGTCCGTCAACCACCGCGGTTCCCCTTCAGTTACCGGTCGATTGGGCACGTTAGGGGCACGGTCTCTCGGCTACTCGTAGACGACGGCCGCGCTGAGTGCCCGTGCGAAGTAGGTCCAGTCGCCGTCTGGCGGCATCTCTTCGCCGCGGTGCCGGTACGAACCAGGCAAGTCCGTGATGCACCTGGCAAGCGCACTCAGGTAGTCCTCTACAGTGCGGTTCTCCCACTCATCGCCTCGTCGGTGGAAGTCGTCGCAAAGGCTGTAGATCATGGCAGCGAGGGACTCTCGCGTCATGACTTCCTTGTAGGGATCGGGAGCATCGTT
Source organism: Streptomyces sp. NRRL F-5122 (assembly GCF_001507435.1). GTDB lineage: Bacteria > Actinomycetota > Actinomycetes > Streptomycetales > Streptomycetaceae > Streptomyces > Streptomyces lannensis. The sequence continues at coordinate 27,886 of NZ_LMWH01000272.1, read as the reverse complement.
GGACATGACTGGACCCTAGCGTGGTCGGCGTAGTGTCGTCCGTCAACTGGTGACGATCCACGTCGGCTTTGAGGACCGGCCTCATCCTTATCAGGTCGATCACGAGGGTCTGTCACCGTCGGCCAACGGCCCCTGCGCCTCGATCGGTCGTCCACTGAGGTCCGGCGCCGTCCGCTGCTGTTCATGCTTGTTGGTGTCAGCCGCTGGTGTCAGCCGCCCCACGCTGTCTTGACAAGGGCTGAGGTGACACGTTCAGCCCTCTTCCGCTCCCGGACATCCTTCTTCCTCCGGCGGGGCCATGACGAGGCCGGAGCTCACAGCATGCTTGTCGTCGATACCCAGCCGCTGGAGATAGGCCCAGCGGTCCAGCTGAGTGCAGGCCCAGGCCGGGTCATAGGCCGCCGTGGGCAGCTGGGGTACGCGTTTGCGCCCTGTGTCATCGAGTCGGTAAGGGACCTCGAACCCCGTATCCCAGAGGGTTAGGTCGGCGACGAAACGCGCCTCAGCTTCCGAAGGATCGATTCCCAAGTAACGGGCGATATCCGCCTAAGAGGTGCCCCGTGCGCGCTCATAGATCACAGCCGAGAGCAGCACCGCGTTCAGCGAGTTCAACGAGCTGGAGCGCTTGACTCACCCGGCCCCCGGAGCCGGTGTCAGGGTCGTGGCGGGTCGCGACCAGGCCACTCGCGCTGTCAGCGACGTCCACGGCATGGTCGCAGAGCACCAAGCGTGCCAGCGCTTGGCGGGAAAATCGGGCGCGGTCGACGTCGTAGGGGGTCGTCTCGGTCATGCGCACAGCGTCGCAGGAGGCGTCCGTTTCGCGAACCCGATTTCCCTGGCATTGATCGGCCCTTCCGCTGACGAGCGGAACGGAAGAAGCCCACGGCTCTGACCAGCTCAGATTGCGTGGCCTTCTGTCATTGTTGGTCGACTTCGGGCACCCGTGCAGGGCCCACAGACGGCCCGGCGCCTCGGATATGCCACGTCAGTTGCCGTTGCCGGCACTACGAGCCCCAGCGAACGCTCCGCGCCAGACCTGAAGCACCGCACCAAGCACGATCAGCCCCATAGCCACGGCGGAAAGAGCCGCCGCCGCTCCGGAAGAGAAGCCGAGGAGTTTGGGTCCTCCGTCCAAGACGAAGCCGCCACCCATCGCGATCCAACCCCAACCAGCCCAAGGCGACCGCGCATACGCCGCGGCAGTCCCTCGGCCGCTCAAGGTGAACACGCCCATGACTACGAAAAAGCAGCCGGCACCCAACATGATCCACGCTGACATAGCACCCCTCCGCGGGAAGACTACGGCACGGGTGGAACGGCTTTGAGTGGCGGGCCTGGCGGTGTTGTAGAGCACCAGTTTGGAAGACGCCGTATGCGGATAGCGGCTGACCTGGCAACTCGCTGACCTGGGTCGAAGCCCGATCGGTACCGCTGTTCCCCGTTGTGGCACGACTGTGGCATGCTCCGAGCGACCGAGCGCATAGAAGGCGCTTGCGAGTTGATCTCCATCATCCCCTTGACCTGCGCCTATTCCTCTTCCCGGCATGCGCGACGAGTTGCTATTAGCCACCCGGGCCGGTTTCAGTGCACGGCTCTTCCTGCTGGACTATACGCACGAGGAGATCCATGAGCTGGGTCCGCTCGGCAGGCGTCAAAGCAGCGGTCAGCTCATCGTTCGCCTCACGGCCCAGGCTCTCGGTCTGAATCAGGCGACGTTTCCCGCTCGGCGAAAGGGCGATGGCGTTCTTGCGACGGTCCTTGGCGTCCGGCGCTCGGGTCACGAGGCCATCGTTCTGGAGATCGTTGAGGATCGCGACCATGTCCTTGGGATCGATGCTCAGACTGCGGCCCAGGTCGGCCTGCGACACGGGTCCCAGTTCGGCGACGGCTGACAGGACGGCATGGTGCATCATCCGCATGCCCACCTGAGCGAGGGCTTCGGCGACGAGCCGGTGTCCCCGGGCTGCGGCACGGCCCAGGAGCCAGCTGGGGAGGGAGCGAATACGGGCGGGAGCGCGGGTGGTCTCGGACATGGGGCCAGACTAACCAGGAAATCATTGGGGCTCCCTACGATCTCTCGCTATCGTTGGGGCTCCCAATGACCTGGAGGCGTGCATGCAGCGGGTTCGTTTCTATGAGTACGGCGGTCCGGAAGTGCTCCGCGTCGAAGACGCCGAGGCCCCCAAGCCCGGTTCGGGGGAACTGCTGGTCCGCACGGAAGCCATCGGCGTGACCCTTCCCTCTGTACGCAAGGTGCGCGGAGAAGACGGCAGGACGCCGCTACCGGGAGTCCTTGGAGGGGAGGTCGCCGGAACGGTGATCGCACTCGGCTCGGACGTGACGGATTTCGAGGTCGGCGACCGCATTACGTCGCTCACTTTCAGTGGCGGCTCGTATTGTGAACTGGCAATCGCCCCTGGCTTCATGGCGAGCCGCATACCGGACGGAGCGAGCGCCATCCAAGCCGTCGCGCTCGTGCGCAGCGGACACGTCGCCCTCGCCGCCCTTGCCACGGCCCGCCCCCTCGTGAGCGAGTCGGTCCTCATCACGGGCGCCGCGAGTGGAGTGGGGCATCTCGCGGTTCAACTGGCCAAGCTTCAGGGCATTGAACGGGTCGTCGCGGCCGTGAGCTCGCACACCAAGGCGGAATTCCTCCGCGGTCTGGGCGCCGACGAGATCGTGACCTACGACAGCGAGCACTGGGGGGAGCCAGTCGATGTCGTCCTGGATGGAGTAGGCGGAGATCTACTCCCACGCGCCGTCTCCGCCCTTGCACCCGGCGGGCGACTTGTCTTCTTCAACTCGGGAGGCGGCACCGTTCCCGCCTTCGACCTCCTGGCAGGATCGAAAACCATCACCGGTCTCACCATGGCGAGGTTTGCCAACACTCAGCGCGAGCTCTATGACCAGCACGGCAAGGAGCTGTGGAAGCTAACCCTTTCCGGGCAGTTGCAACCGGTCGTTCACGCCCAAATTCCGCTGGCTGAAGCGGCACGAGCGCACGAGATCATCGAAGCCCGTGCCAACCTCGGCAAGGTCGTCCTGCTGCCCTGAGGGTGAAGCTGACCCGCGTCGGGTCGCGTGGCCGCTGCGGCCGGGAGGACTCCCGCAGAACGACTGCACCAGCGAGGAGGCAAACGCATCCGTGCTCGCGGCGCAGGCGCCAAGGACAAACTGACCACCGCCGACAGAGTCCTGGCCACCGTGCTCTACCTGCGCGGTCACCCCAAACCGGATACGGGGCCTTGTTATCGATCGCCCGGCGGACCATAGCCCTGGCGGTCGCCACTTTGGTTTTGAGGCCCACGCCGTCGGTGATGCCGGCCCGACGGCACCCCTCGCGGTCATCGGTCCGCGCCGCCGGCAGATACAGCGTGCGGTCAATCAGAGTGCGGCCACAGTCGGTGGCATACCCAGGGGAAGACACCGTCCTGGCAATTCTCCGTCCGGCGGTACCGGAATAGCGCCGCTGGGCGCCAGCCAACCGCAACCCCTTCCTCAGAACCCCGGCGACCACCCCGCTTCGGTATCCGGTCGGGGAGTAACGGCTCGATCCGCGCCCGCTGCGCGTCAGCCAACGGCGCGCCCGGACCAACGACCGCCCGATCCAAACGAAATTGCCCAGCCGGCGTGCGGCTCGGGCTCATCGTTGGGCGCCCCAGCACCTCCTGGGGAGGGCCGTGTCGTCGTGCACGCTGCGGAGGCGGGGTGCCGGCTTGTTCCTGCCCCGGAACCTGCGGCGGTGGGTCCCGCCCGGACTGAAGCCCGGGTCCTGTCTGCCTTCCCGCTGGACGCCGGTGCGCCGTACATAAAGGATCGCGCACCGTCCGGTCCGTCAACGGCCTGTGGCCCGGACAACGGAGGCGCCGTTCCTCCGGCGACAGCGGCGGTTGACCTAGGTTCCGTTATTCCTCCGCCACGGCGCACGGCGACGTCCCCGTATCGGACCGACAGCTCAGTTCCCGAACCGGACACGCCGACCAGGCTGATCCGCCTCACTGAGTCATCCCCTTGCGGGGAGGGGGTTGTTTCCGCTCGAGGCCAACCAGAACGAGAACGTGTCAATCTGCGCCGGTCCAGGCGTGAGGATTCAGCAACTCCTCTTTTATCCGGACGACTTCGCTCGGAAATCTCAGGGCGTTGGAGTTGGACTCAACGGACAGCGGCGAAGTGTCGAGACCTCACCGCCCGGCATGGAGGATGTCATGCCCGAGATGTATTTTCATGTGCGCTGGCCCGACGGTGCGACGCAGCGCTGTTATTCCCCCTCTACTGTAGTCGAGGACTATTTCGTTCCCGGCGGTCAGTACCCTCTCGCGGATTTCGTCGAGCGCAGCCGTACGGCACTCGGTATCGCCGGTGAACGGGTGAGGGAGAAGTTCGGCTTCTACTGCACCGGTGCATCTGAGCAGATCGAACAGATCGAGCAGACCGCTGCCGCCTACGCGGCCGAAGGCGATGCCAAGGTCACGGTTGAGGCCCTGACCGGCGCTGACGGGAGCACGCGGTGAGCCCGACTCAGGCGATACGGCTGACCGGCGCCCACTATCCCGTGGCGGTGGTCGGCGGCGGTCAGGCGGGGCTCTCGATGAGCTACTGCCTGCGTGAGCGCGGTGTCGAGCACGTAGTCGTCGAGGCGAACCGGGTCGGGCACGAGTGGCGCGAGCGGCGCTGGGACTCCTTCTGCCTGGTGACACCCAACTGGCAGTGCAGACTGCCCGGGTACCCCTATCAGGGCGACGACCCGGACGGGTTCATGGTCCGCGACGAGATCGTCCGGTACCTGGAGGACTATGCCACTCTCTTCCGGCCGCCGCTGGTGGAGGATGTGACGGTCACCCGGCTGCGGCGCTCTCCAAGCGGCGTGTTCGACCTTTCCACCACTGCCGGAGACTTCACCGCAGAGCAAGTGGTCGTCGCCACCGGGCCGTACCACACGCCGTCCATTCCCCTGATGGCCCAGCGACTGCCCGACGGCATCACCCAGGTCCACTCCTCCCGTTACCGCAGCGCGGACCAACTTCCCGACGGCGCCGTCCTCGTGGTCGGCACCGGTCAGTCCGGCTGTCAGATCGCCGAGGACCTTCATCTCGCCGGGCGCCGAGTGCACCTGGCCGTCGGAAGCGCCCCCCGCGTGGCCCGCTTCTACCGCGGCCGTGACTGCGTGGCGTGGCTTCACGACATGGGCCACTACGCCAAGTCCATCGACGACTTCGACGACGCCGAGGCCGTGCGCATGCGGGTCAACCACTACGTCACCGGACGTGACGGTGGCCGTGACATCGACCTGCGTGCCTTCGCCCGCGAGGGCATGCGCCTGTACGGGCGGCTGGCCGGGATCAGCGGCGCAGGGGGACTGGAGTTCGCTGACGACCTCGGGGCGAACCTCGAGCATGCCGATGCCGTCGCCGAGGGCATCAAGGACGCCATCGACATGCATATCGCCGCGCACGGGATCGATGCCCCCGTCGAGCCCCGCTACGTCCCTGTGTGGGAGCCGGCCGAGCAGCAGCGCGAACTGGACCTGGGGAGCGCAGGCATCACCTCTGTCGTCTGGGCAACCGGCTTTCGCCGCGACCACCGATGGATCGAGGCACCCGTCTTCGACGGCCGTGGCTACCCGATGCACTGGCGCGGAGCTACCAGCACGCCGGGTCTGCACTTCCTGGGCCTGCCCTGGCAGTACTCGTGGGGCTCGGGGCGATTCGAGGCAGTGGGCCGGGACGCCGAGTTCCTCGCCGACCACATCGACGCCTCTCGCCGGCTGGCAGATGTGTGCGGCGCCCTCACGGGTGCGCCGACCGGGCTCGTCTCCGCTTTCCCGATCGGCTGAGGAGACACAAGCATGGTCTATGACGCACACCGCCACATCGGCGCCCTACCCGCGTATCCCTTTTACGGTGGGCCGCCCGTCAACCCCGACACCACCGCCCGAGCCACGGTCAAGCAACTGATCGCCGACCTGGACGCGGAGGGCACCGAACGCGCCCTGGTCATCCCCAACTACGGCGTCCCTGATCCCGCGATCGCCTTCTCCTTCAACGAGTTGGTGATCCAGGCCGCGCAGAGCGACGACCGGATCCGTGCCGGTCTGTGGGTGTCTCCCCGTCCGGAGGACGCCCCGCGCACTGCGCAGGCTCTCGCACTGGCCGGGGAAAGCGGAGTCAAGGCCCTCAAGCTGAGCTTCCTGCTGGGCGGTCGCCCCACAGACCCCGCCTGCCGCCCACAGCTGGACCGCATCTTCGCCACGGCCGCCCGCCACAACCTCGTCGTGCACGTTCACACCTCTCCCGGCGCCGCTTCCGACATCGACGAGGTGGGCCACCTCGTCGACTGGTACGCCGACCAGGTACCGGTTCATCTCGTGCACTTCGGCGGCGGGATGAGCGGACACATCAAGCTCGCCGGCTCCCGGTTCTTCGACTGGATAAGCCTAGGCAAGCGCGTCTACACCGACCTCTCCTGGGCCATCGGGTTCACGTCCCGCTGGCTAGCCCAGGAGATCGAGCGCCGCGGCATCGGCCACGACCGGGTGCTCTTCGCCAGCGACCAGCCATGGGGAGACTTCACCGGCGAATACGCCCGCCTCGCCGAAGCCACCGGCGGCGGTGAACTCGGCCACCTGGTCTTCCGGGACACCTTCGCTGCGCTCTACGACTGATCCGACTCCCCAGCCACTGCCCTGCATAAGGAGATTTTCGTGTCCGAAACCGCTCAACTCAGTGATGTCGAGCAGAAGTCCCTCAGCGAGATCCCTCACCCCTCGCTCCCCGAGGGCAGCAGCATCTACGGCTCCACCAAGGTCTTCCCCGACTATGAGGCGGAGAACGGCGAGACCTACTTCACCCTCGTCCACGGCATCGCCCACGAGTCCTCCGTGTCCTTCGTCGCCGTCCTCCAGGCGACCCGCGCTCTGCGTAAGGGCTTCGAGACCGCCATCTACTTCTACGGTCCCGGCTCCCTCAACTGCCTGGCCACGCGCGGCTTCCCGACCGTCGGCAACTCCGCGTTCCCCGGCGAGCACAACATCAACAACCAGCTCAAGACGTTCATCGCCGAGGGCGGCAAGGTCTACTGCTGCCGCTTCGGCCTGTCCCTGCACGGTGCACGTGAGGAGGACCTCATCGAGGGAGTCATCCCCACCCACCCCCTGGATGTCCAGGACGCACTGATCCACTACGCGCGCAAGGGCGCCATCATCAACTCCACCTACCAGCTGTAGGAGCACTACGTGAGCGTTGGCACCGGCAACAGCACTACGGCGGTGGATGTGCGGATCACGACCCGCACCGAACTGGCCCTGCACGGCGTCGCGTTGGACGCACCTGTGCGCAGGCCCGACGGCGCGGGGCCCAGCGACGACGGCCATGTCCTCGTCGACGGTGCCAACGCGGCGCTCCCTCGCAACCACGGCAGTCCCTACTCCGTACGCGACGGCAAAGTCTGGCTCGGTGACGAGGACACCGGGATCACCCTGACGACCGTCCAGCGGCCTGCGTTCTACGATCTGACCACCGCCGACGGCATCCGCTACGAGCAGATCGCCCGCCTGCACGGCTCGGACGTCCTCGCCACCACCGTCGTACAGACCTGTATCCGCTACGGCGAGTCCGACCGCTGCCGCTTCTGCACCATCGAGGAGTCCCTGCGCGTCGGCGCCACGGTCGCGGCCAAGACCCCCGCGCAGCTCGCCGAGGTCGCCGAGGCCGCCGTGCGACTCGACGGCGTCAAGCAGATGGTCATGACCACGGGCACCACCACCGGCCCCGACCGAGGCGCCCGTAACCTCGTAAGGTCGGTCCGCGCGGTCCTCAGGGCGGTGCCGAACCTGCCCATCCAGGTGCAGTGCGAACCGCCCGGCGACCTGTCCTGGATCCGCGCCCTGCACGACGCCGGCGCCACCGCCATCGGCATTCATGTCGAATCCCTCGACGACGCGGTGCGAAGGCGATGGATGCCCGGCAAGTCGACCGTTGCGCTCACCGAGTACGACGCCGCGTGGGACGAGGCGGTACGCGTGTTCGGCCCCAACCGGGTCTCCACCTACCTCCTCGTGGGCCTGGGCGAGGACCCTGACGAACTCGTTGAGGGCGCGGGGAAGTTGATAGACCGCGGGATCTACCCCTTCGTGGTCCCCTTCCGACCGATGAGCGGTACGCTCGCCGCCCGCGATGGGATCACGGCGCCCAGCGCGGATCTGCTGCGGTACGTCACCGAGGGTGTTGCCGCCAAGCTCCGGGCGGCCGGCATGAGCGGCGCCGATCAGAAGGCCGGTTGCGCCGCCTGCGGGGCGTGCAGCGTGCTCCCGGCAGCGGGCGGGTGACGCCGTGAACCTCGACGGCTTTGTCGTCGGGCCGGCCGTGGGCAGTACACCGGACATTCTGGCCCTGCTCGGCGACCGCAGCACGCTCGCCCGGCAGCAGACCGCTTACCGGATCGAGGAGGCGGGCAGCTCGGCGGACGTGACCGCCTACCGGAGGCTGCGCCGCGACGCGTTCGTCCGCGAACAGCGGCTCTTCGCGCACCACGACCTGGATGGTCGCGACAGCGATCCGCGGACCGTGGTCATGGTCGCGAAGGACCCGCACGGAGTCGTGGTGGGCGGAGTGCGCCTTGGCCCGGTCGATGACGGCCCCGACCTCGGCTGGTGGCAGGGCGGGCGGCTCGTCGTCGCCCGCCAGGCCCGCGGCGCGCGCGGCATCGGCGCGGCGCTGGTGCGGGCCGCCTGCGCCTGGGCAGAGACGCAGGGCGTGCTGCGGTTCGACGCGACCGTCCAGACCCGCAGCGAGGTTCTGTTCCAGCGCCTGGGCTGGCAGCGGGTGCGCAACACAACGGTCGCGGGCGCGCCGCACGTCCTGATGCGCTGGCCGATCGGCCGTATTGCCGCACTCGTGGCAGCCACGAAGTCCCCTCTGGGGCCGCTCCTGACCGCACTGAACCCTCCTCCGGGCTTTGTCGGTGACGACGGGGCTCCCGTCCCCGGCACCGACATGATCGCGGCGTGCGACGCGATCGTGCCCTCCATGGTCGAGCGGGACCCCGACTGGGCGGGATGGTGCGCGGTCCTCGTCAACGTCAACGACCTCGCGGCGATGGGAGCCGCACCGCTCGGTCTGCTGAACGCCGTTGGCGCCCGCGACGCGGCACACGCCGCCCGGGTCCTGGCCGGACTCGCACGGGCAGCGACGGCGTACGGCTTGCCAGTGCTCGGCGGGCACACCCAGCTCGGCGTCCCCGCCGCCCTCTCGGCGACAGCACTCGGCCGCACCGACCGGCCGGTGCCAGGCGGTGGCGGACGCCCCGGCCATGCCATACGGCTGACCGCCGACCTCGGCGGGGGATGGCGCTCGGGCTACCGGGGGCGCCAATGGGACTCGACCAGCCATCGCCGTTCGGACGAACTGCGCACCATGACCGCCGCGGTGGCGGCCGCCCGGCCCGCCGCCGCGAAGGACGTGTCGATGGCCGGGATCGCCGGGACGCTCGGCATGCTCGCTGAGGCGAGCAACTGCCAGGCGATCCTCGACGTGGCCACCACACCCCGTCCGAGCAACGCGAGCGTGGGCGACTGGCTCACTTGCTTTCCCGGTTTCGCGATGCTCACCGCCGACAGTCCATCCGCCCTGCCGCTGCCCGCCGGGCCCGCCACCAGTGCGGTCTGCGGCGAACTGACCACCGGAGCAGGCGTGGGCCTGCGCTGGCCCGACGGAGAGATCACCGAAGCGGTCACCTCGACGGTGACCGGGATGGGAACAGCATGACCACCCTGCGCGTGGCCGCCGTGGCCGCCGAGTTCAGCCGCGACCTGGAGGAGGACTTCCTGATCGCCGAACAGCTGATCAAGGAAGCCCGAGAGGCGGGCGCAACGCTGCTCGCCCTGCCGGAGGCATGCCTGGGCGGCTACCTCCTCAGCCTCGACAACGACACCGAACTCGACGACGGCCCGCCCGCGCTCGCCGTGGACGGCCCGGAGATCGGCCGACTGGCCGCCCTCGCCGGGGAGATGACGGTCGTGGCCGGATACTGCGAAGCCGACGGCGAGGGCCGCCGCTACAACAGCGTCGTCTGCGTCACCGGCGACGGCGTCCTCGGCAACCACCGCAAGGTCCACCAGCCGCTGAGCGAAGACGCGTCCTACTCCTCCGGCGATCGCTTCCACGCCTTCGACACGCCCGTCGGCCGGATCGGCATGATGATCTGCTACGACAAGGCGTTCCCGGAGTCCGCTCGCGCCCTGGCCCTGGACGGCGCTCAGATCGGCGTCTGTGTCTCTGCCTGGCCCGGCTCCCGCACCAACGCGGTCGCCGATCTCGCACAGGACCGCTGGAAACGACGCTTCGACCTGTTCGACCGGGCCCGCGCCCTGGAGAACCAGATCGTGTGGCTGTCCGCCAACCAGGCCGGCACCTTTGGCTCGCTACGCTTTGTCGGCAGCGCCAAGGTCGTCGACCCCGGCGGCGAGATCCTCGCCGACACCGGTATCGCGGCCGGTATCGCCGTCGCCGAGATCGACGTCGTGCAGGCGCTGGAGACCGCCCGCCGGTCGATGGGCCACCTGCGCGACCGGCGACCCGATACCTACGACCTGTCACCAGGAGCAGTCAGCGCATGACCACCGTCCGGATCGCGGCCGCGGCGGCCCACTTCGGCCGCGACCTGGAGTTCGACCTGGCCCGTATCGCCAAACTCATCAAGGACGCACGCACCTCGGGCGCCGCACTGCTGGTCCTGCCCGACGCCGCGCTCGGCGGCTACGTGGCCGACCTGCGTCACCCCGACCCCGCGGCTCTGCCCCCGGCCCTCAAACCCGACGACCCGCTGATCCTGCAAGTCGCCCGTCTGGCTGCTGAGATAGTGGTCTGCTTCGGCTACTGCGAGGACGCCGGCGACGAGCGCTACAACGCCGCCGTGTGCGTCAGCGGCGACGGCGTCCTCGGCCGCCACCGCAAGGTCCACCTCCCGGCCGGAGAAGTCGCCGCCTACTCCCCGGGCGACCGCTTTGCCGCCTTCGACACCCCGGTCGGCCGGATCGGCATGCTCATTGACTACGACAAGACCTTTCCCGAGTCGGCCCGTTCTTTGGCACTGGACGGCGCCGAGATCCTCGCATGCCTCTCTGCCTGGCCCACGTCCATCACCAACCGCGCCCCGCGCATGGCTCAAGATCGCCAGTCCAGGCTCTTCGACCTCTACGACCAGGCCCGTGCCGCGGAGAACCAGGTGGTCCTCGCCTCCTCCAACCAGACCGGCGCCCTCGGCGGCATGCGCTTCCTCGGCCAGTCCAAGGTCGTCGGCCCGGGCGGTGACATCCTCGCCCGCACCTGGTCCAAGGCCGGCCTCGCGGTTGCAGAGGTGGACGTCGTCGAGGAGATCGAGCGGGCCCGACGACTCCTGCGCCACCTCGACGAACGCCGCCCCGACACCTACCGGGATGCCCGCACGTGAAGATCGCCCTGCTCAGCTACTCCACCAAGCCGCGTGGCGGCGTCGTCCACACGCTCGCCCTCGCCGAGGCGCTCGCCGCGACCGGGCAGGACGTCACGGTGTGGACGCTGGGACGAGGGGGCGACTCCGGCTTCTTCCGCCCGGTCGATCCCGCAGTACGACTGCGGATCGTCCCCTTCCCAGACGGCCCCGACGGCGAGACGGTCGGCGAACGCATCCGGCGCTCCATCGCCGTCCTCGGCGAAGCCTTCGAGCCCTTCACGGCGAGGTACGACATTGTTCACGCCCAGGACTGCATCAGCGCCAATGCGGTCGGTGGCCGCTGCATCCGCACGGTCCACCACCTCGACCACTTCACCACCCCTGAACTGGCCGCCTGCCACGAGCTGGCCATTGTCGAACCGTACGCGCACATCTGCGTGTCGGCGGCCGTTGCTACGGAGCTGGCAGACGGCTGGGGCATCGACGCGGCAGTCATACCCAACGGAGTTTCCTTCGACCGTTTCGCCAGCACGGATTCGGCCGACCGGGCGAACTGGCGCTCCCGCCTGGGCCGTTACGTCCTCACGGTCGGCGGCATCGAGCCGCGCAAGGGCTCATTGGACCTGCTGGAGGCGTACGTGTACCTGCGCTCCGCCCACCCGGACGTACGGCTGGTGATCGCGGGCGGAGAGACCCTTTTCGACTACCGCGACTACCGCGTCCGCTGGGAGACACGGGCGGCTGAACTCGGTGTCGAGCCGGTCGTCCTGGGTGAGGTGGCCGAGAGCGACCTGCCGTCGCTTGTGGCGGCTGCCGATGCCTTCGCCTTCCCGTCCCTAAAGGAAGGCTTCGGCCTGGCGGCGATGGAAGCCCTCGCCGCAGGTGTGCCCCTGGTCGTGCGAGACCTGCCCGTCCTGCGCGAGGTCTTCGGCGCCACCGCGCGCTTCGCCACCACACCCCAGGACCTGGCCGTCGAACTCGGCCGCGCCCTCACAGACGACGACCCGGCTCGACGGACTGCCGGACGCGACCTCGCAGCCCGCCACACCTGGGAAACGGCGGCCCGCAACCACTGCGACTTCTACCGCACCTTGACCTCGCAATGAGACGAGGAGGTGCCGTCGACCAGGGCCAGGGTCCGCACGACGTCGTTGACGTAGGCTGCAGTAGCAGTGAGCTTGGACGAGGTGCCCTTCTTGCCGCAGATCAGGTGATGCTTACTTCCCTTCTTCACGTAGTCGACCGGCGACGACTCAGTGATCTCGCCCCTCCTTTCGCGCGGATGTGAGAGGCATTCACGCAGGCGCAAGGCCAATCGAAAGTGGCTGCTACGTGTAGCTCGTCGAGCAACACGCGATGCAGTTCTCGAGCACGCCTGCCTCGTGCCACCTGCCCAGTCTGCGTCGGCACGTCTGCCCGGCGTCAAAGCCCGCTCCAGCGACAGCAGTTGCCAGCCGGCGTTGTTGTAGAGCAATGCTCAAGATCTGTGGATCGGCCTCGGGTTGGACGCGAACGGGCGTACCTTCCCGAGTGATCGACTTCTGATCTCCGAGTAGGCCCGTGCTGCGAACGCGGGTCAGGAAGGCACGCCCGTGCTCAGGGTAGTTAATGCGGATGGAACGACCGAGACCGGCTCCCTGATCGACGACATCGTCCGGGAGGGCGCCCGCCGGATGCTGGCCGCCGCGCTGGAGGCCGAGGTCAACCAGTACATAGCCGAGCTCGCCGACCAGCGTGACGAACGAGGCCGGCGCCTGGTGGTCCGCAACGGCCACCACCGCGAACGGACGGTGACCACGGCCGTAGGTCCCGTCGAGGTCCACGCGCCGCGCGTGAACGACAAGCGGGTCGACGAGGTCACCGGGGAGCGCAAGAGGTTCTCCTCCAGGATTCTGGCTCCGTGGTGTCGCAAGTCCCCGAAGGTCAGCGAAGTGCTGCCCCTGCTCTACCTCCGCGGCCTGTCCAGCGGGGACTTCATGCCCGCGCTGTGTGCCTGGGCTCGACTGCGGGGCTGTCGTCGGCGACGGTCATGCGGCTGACGAAGCAGTGGCAGGCCGATCACGCCGTGCTCCAGGACCGGACTCTGACCGGCAGCGACTACGTCTACGTGTGGGCCGACGGCGTGCACCCCAAGGTCCGCCTCGGACAAGCCCACTCCTGCGTCCTGGTCCTCATGGGCGTGCGCGTGGACGGCACCAAGGAGCTGATCGCGATCGCAGAGGGCCTACGCGAGTCGACCGAGTCGTGGGCCGACCTGCTGCGGGACTGCCGCCGACGCGGCATGACAGACCCCGAGCTGGTCGTCAGCGACGGCGCGATGGGACTCTGGAAGGCCCTGGCTGAGGTGCTTCCCGCCGCCCGGCATCAGAGGTGTTGGGTCCACAAGGCCCGCAACGTCTCGAACGCGTTGCCGAAATCCGCGCAGCCCGGCGCGAAGAAGGCGATGCAGGAGATCTACAACGCCGAGGACCGCGCGCACGCCGAGAAGGCGATCGCGGAATTCGCGAGGACCTACGAGGCGAAATGGCGCAAGGCGGTGAAGAAGATCACCGATGACGCCGAGGAGCTGCTGGCGTTCTACGATTTTCCCGCCCAGCACTGGGTCCATCTGCGCACTACGAATCCCCCATCGAGTCGACCTTCTCCACGGTGAAACTCCGCACCAAGGTCACCCGCGGCGCGGGCAGCCCAGCCGCCGCCTTGGCGATGGTTTTCAAGCTCGTCGAGTCCGCCCAGGAAAGCTGGCGCGCGATCACCGCACCCCACCTCGTCGCCCTGGTCCGCAACGGCGCCCGCTTCGAGAACGGTCACCTCGTCGAACGTCCGGAGGACACCTCCGCGGCGTGACCCACCTCAACTAATTGACAGATCTTGACAATTACTCCAAGTGCCACGGGATGATCAGCCCATGACAGATGTGATCTTCTTCGATCTGGACGGCACCCTGGTCGATCACCGAAGCGCAGTCTGGGAAACGATCGGCCAGATCATTCAGGCCGCGCCGAACGCGACGGCTCCACCGGAGGAGCTGGCGACGTTGTGGTGGACGCTGGAGGCGCGCCACATGCGGGAATACCTGGCCGGTCAATGCTCCTTCGCTGAGCACCACCGACGCAGACTCCGTTCCTTCCTGCCGATGCTCGGCGAGCCGATTCCTGAAAGCCCCGGCCTTCTGGACGCCTGGATCACCGAGCACTACCTCACCGTCTTCGAGGAGTCGTGGCGGTGCTATCCCGATGTCCAGCCCTGCATGGAGACCCTGAAACAGCTTCCCCACGGACCGCGTCTCGCCGTTCTCACCAACGGGGACCCTGAACAGCAGCGCGCCAAGCTCGCCCGCTTCGGCCTCCTCGAATACTTCGATGCCGTCCTGACCCCGACCGACCTCGGTGCTGCCAAGCCCGCCGCCTATGCCTCGGCTTGCCAGCGGATGCGGACGGACCCCGCGCAGGCGATCAACGTGGGCGACATGCTGGAAAGCGACGTGAACGCAGCCGCCCTCGCCGGACTCACCGGCATCTGGCTGGACCGAGGCATCGACTTCGTCACCGGTAGACCATCGCCGACAGCAGACGGGACGGTCCCCCGCATCGAACAGCTCACCGACCTCCCCAACCACCTATCGCCCACGAACGCCTGACCAGCTCTCGCGGCCTCCACAACTGAGCAACCGGACGGCCACAAGGACTGGAGCCTCCTGGATGCAGTGCGGAACGCGGGCCCACAGTACGAAGAACGACTCATGCGAAAGAGGGAACCGGTGAGCAACACCGTTATCAACGCCGAGCCGGTCGACGCGGCTGACGGCCAGGAACTGCTGGAGGAATATCAGCAGGAGCTCTTCCAACGCTGGAGTGGTCCGCTGCTGCACGATCAGACCGAGGCGCCGGCGGCCAACACGGGACTGGTCCCACCCGGCGGGCTGTTTCTTCTGGCGAGGGTCAACGGTAGCCCGGTGGGCTGCATTGGCATCCGGGCGCTGTCCCCAGGCGTCGGCGAGATCAAGCGCATGTTCGTGCGCCCTGCGTTCCGCGGCCAAGGGATCGGCCGGAGCCTGCTGACTGCCGTCGAAACCGAGGCCCGCAAGCTTGGCCACACGCGGCTACGGCTGGACACCATGGAGGAACTCATCGAGGCTCGGGGCCTCTACGCCGCCTCCGGCTACGTCAAGATTGCGCCATACACCACCAACCCCTACATCCGACACTGGTTCGAGAAAACCCTCTGAGTACACGCCTGTTGCGCCGGATCTACTGCTACGGCAAACGACACGAGCCGCATCCAGCCTCAGCAGCAGAAAATCTGATCCACAGGAATTGACAATGACTCGTCGTTGTAGCGCACGTACGGGATGCCCTACAGGCGGAGCACAGGGGGATGTGCCTGTACCAGGCGTTGTAGCTGCGGGTTTGGCGTGATCGGCGGTTTTCCGTCCTACGATCATGGGTGTTTCAGCTCAGACGGCGACCGTATGGATGAGTGAGGTTGAGATGACTGCTGAAGCATTAGCGATCTTGCGGGCGGCCGGAGCTGAAGGGATCGAGCACCCCGGCGGAACATTGCTGGCGCACTTGCAGCGAGTCAGCGCCCTTCTCGCCTCGTGGGGCGCTCGCTCGGAGCTGGTGTCAGCCGGGCTGTGTCACGCGTTCTACGGGACCGACGGCTTCCCGGTTGCGCTACTGGATTTGGGGCATCGGGCGAAACTGGTCGAGGCGATCGGCGTCGAGGCCGAAGCACTCGTGTACTTCTACGCCTCCTGCGACCGCAAGTCCTCTTACCGGGGGCTGACCGATATCCGAGGCACGTTCGTGGACCGGTTCACCGGCACGTGGATGCACCCAAGCCTCAATTCGCGTCGGGACTTCGCCGAGCTCACCGCCGCTAACGAACTGGACATCGTCGCAATCAGTCCCGATGTCCGCATCCGCCACGGGGCGAACCTACTCGAACTCCTTACTCGATGGCGGCCGCTGTTGTCCGAGCCGGCCTGGGCACACTGCCGCAGCGTGCTGGGCAAGGCCGACCACTGACCGTCCAACACCTACAACCCGGGGCTACATTCACTGCGGCTGACACTTACTCACCAGTCGGCGCTGACAGATGGTGCTGCAGGCCAGGCTGAGGAACTTCGTGGATGTGGTCGCGGATCTTCCAGCGGATCCCGCGGACTTTTTCGCCCCTGACCTGCAGCGATTGAGTCGCCGAGGGATCCTGCTGCCGCCCTCGGAGGCCTGGCGAGGCCTGGCGACGCATCCAGTTTGTAGTGCTGTGGCCCGTCGGCACATGGCCTCCGTCCGTCGGTGCCCCCTCGGCCACGAAGGACTGCGGTGCGCAGTCGACGCCTTCACGCCGCGGAAGCTGCGGGCGGGTGTCAGGGAGTGAGGCCATGCGTGCGGTTGCGCGCTCGTCGGGTGCGGGAGCTGCGGGCCAGTCGGCGCGATGACAGTTGTGAGCGCCGAAGGTCGGGCGGGGACGAGGGCACCGTCGCGTGAGGCTCGGCGTACGGCCAGGGGAACGGTGCGTTGCCGCGGCATTGGGTGCGAGCCCTGCATGGGCCCTCACCCGGGCCGGCGCAGTCCATGTAGTAGCCAAGGTTGCCGCCATCAGGCGAATTGTGGCCCTGTTCGACACCTACTCGCCAGTAGTCGCGAGACCTGGTCGGTGCCCGACCTTGAATAGCTCGTCCTTGCTGCCGACATTTCCTCAGCCACCTGCCTCCAGCGTGCCGCTAGTGCTGTGACCGCATAGGTTCGCCGGTTCGGATGCGTTACAGGTTGTTCGCATAGAAGCTGGTGAGTCGTTCGACGGCAGCGTCGACGTATTCGGGTTCGTCGTACATCTCGTAGTGGCCGGCGCCGTCGATCACCATGAGGTCGACGGGGTTGGGGGCCAGCTTCCACAGCTGCATGCCGGTGTCGTATGAGCCGGTGTTGCCGATGCGCCCGGCGAGGATGACCTGGAGTGGTTGGGTCATCAGCCGATCGGCCAAGTGGAACGCGTCGTAGCCCAGCAGGAGGGAGTCGCTGCGCAGGAGGCGCCGGTTCGTGGAGTGTTCGTTGCCGCCGCGCTCGGTGCGGTAGTAGGTGATGGCCTGAGTGGTGTCGATGTCGGTCAGGCCCGCTGCCGTGGCGTCCTCAACGGTATCGGGCAGCCAGTTTACGCGGATCGTCTCGCCGGAGCGGGCCTCTTCGGTACGTGCGTCCGCGAGGGCGTCGAGTGCTGCGGCCGGACCGTCGGGGGAGAAGCTGCGGAACGCGGCGCCGATGTTGACGGGGACGACCGCGCCGACCGCTTTGATGCGGTGGTCCGTGCGGGCGGTGTGCACGGCGTAGCCCCCGCCGGCGCAGATGCCGAGGACGCCGATGCGCTGCGGGTCGATGCCGGGGGTCGTGGTGAGCACGTCGAGGGCGTAGGAGATGTCCTCACCTCGGCGGTAGGGGTCTTCGAGGTCGCGGGGCTCGCCCTCGCTCTGGCCCTGATGGGCGGGGTCGAGGACGAGCGCCGCGATGCCGCGGGCGGCGAGACGGGAGGCGTAGTTGGCGCCGATCTGCTCCTTGACGCTGCTGCCCGGGGTGGAGAGCACCACGGCGCGCAGTGGTGCGCTGCTGTCGGCGTTGTCGGGCAGGTGGAGGTCTGTGGCGAGGTTGATGGGACCGCGCGGGATCGTGAGGTGCTGAAGCATGCGTGGCTTCCTTCGTGAGATCGTTGTTCCATAGGAGTCCAGTACAAAACGATATCTTGTACGATCTAGAACTAATACGAAACTGTACCGCATGGATGGAGGTTCGCATGTCAGTCGACGGGGCGCAGCTGTGGACGCTGAACCAGCGGCTGCTGGGCGTCGTGATGGATGCCTGCACGCGGGAGCTGGCCGAGCTCGGGTTGGAGACGAAGGAGTTTTTCGTCCTGGCCGAGGTGGAGGCATCGCCGTACCCGGCCGAGATCGCGACTGCGCTGCTGCTGCCCAAGGCGAGCGTGACGGTCTACGTTCGCAACCTCGTCGCCAAGCGCTTTGTCCGCCGCGAGATCGACGAGGCGGACTTGCGGCGTCATCGGCTCGTACTGACCGCTGAGGGCACGCAAGCACGCGATCTAGCACTTGCAGCCCTCGCCGCGGAGTACGACCGCAGGCTGGCGATGGTTACCCCCCAGGACCGCGTCGAGCTGCAACGCATCCTCAAAGCGATGCTCGCCTCGCCCGCGTCAGGCCGTACGCGCGAGTGATGCGTCTGTCCGGTGCTCTGCTGCACCTTCGGGCTGCGACCGCATGCATTCGTCAGACCGTTCAGCTTGCGACGGCAAGGGACGTCCGCCCCAGCGGATGCCCTGCTCGCTTCGGATACGGACACGTTCGCGACGCTGCGCCGCGAGGACGTCGGGGTGGCGGGCGTTGGCGTTACGCCAGTGCAGGTAGGCATGCAGGGCCCGGGCCTGGACGTTGTGGTTGGGGTGGTGAGAATTGGCGAAGGTGAACTGCCGCAGCGGTCCGAAGTGGGCTTCGATCGGGTCGTTCGACGTCCGACGTGGTGTTTCTTGCCGGACGCGCGGGTGACGGAGGCAGAGCCTGCATAGGCCTTCATGCCACGGGCGTCGACGAACCGCTGGCGGTCATCGCCGATCTCGGCTAGCACCCGGGCGCCGAGCTGGACCCCGAGACCGGGGAAACTCAAGATGACTTTGGCGTCCGGGTGTTGGACAAAAGCCTCCTCGACCGCCTCGGCGAGCTCGTCAGCAGCAAGGCAGGCGGCTTCCAACTGCCGGAGGAGGGCGAAGGTCTGCTTGCCGAGCGCGTCTTCGACCAGCTGCGGCTGGCTCGCGTAGTCACCCCGGAAGACCTCGCGGAGCCGGTCGGCCTCGGCTTCGATGCCGCGGCTGCGCCCAGCGCGTTTGAGGGTGGACCGGAGCTGGGCGCGGGTGAGCCGGGCGGCCTGGCTCGGGGTGGGGGCGAGCTTGAGCAGTTCGCGTGCTTCGGAACGGCACAGCCCGTTGGTCCATCCGGCGAAGGCGTCCAGGGCGGCGGGGCAGTACTCGCGCAGCAGCGAGCGTAGCTGGTTGGCGATCTGCTGCCGGTTCCAGGTCGCGTCCTGCTGGGCGCGTGCGAGGACGGCAATGGCGCGTGCAAGGTCGGTGTCGGCCGGCAGCGGCCGGTGCATAGGCATGTCGGTGCGCAGGATGTTGGCCAGCACCAGAGCGTCGCCAGGGTCGGACTTCTTGCGGGAGACGCCATGCCGGTCGCGGTAGCGGGCAGCGGCCATCGGATTGATTGCGAAGACCTTCCGATTGCCCTGCCGCAGAGGCCACGACTGGTTTCGATGGCGATCGGGATCGGGGCGTCCTTCGCGTCGCCGTGCTCGGCGAGCAGGTCCAGCAGCAGCCGGTAGCCAGCCATATCGTCGGTGATGCGGCGCTTGGCCAGCAGCTGCCCGGTGTCGTCGATCAGGGCGACGTCGTGATGCTTCTCAGCCCAGTCAATCCCGCAGTAGATCAAGTTGCCTCTCCCCTTCGGCGCCGGCATCTGCGCTGGTCACGAGCGCAAGCGGGCCACGCGGCTCCCTAATTCCAGGACTCTTCGGTCCGACATCTCACAAGCCGTTCGCGGCACCAGCGCGTCCCACGGGCCTCGGTCTTGTCCAGAGCTCGAGGGCTCGGGACTGGTAAGAGGTCACCGTGAAACGGGCTCGCACCACCAACTCCAACGAGTGAATGCGCCGCGGGTGATGGCGGCCGTGAAGACGCCGGACGTCACCGCTCTACCTAGAGGCCTTGCAGGCCGAGACTTGTATAGGTTGTCCACCTCGTCCACGCGACCGCCATTCACCTCGAGCACTGGGACCGTGCGCCGCTCTCAGTGAAGGCCTCAATCAACCTGGGTCCAGGAAGGCGTCACAGTCCCGTACTCGAACAGTCCGGCAGTGCTCCAAGAAGCCGCGCCGGTGCCGCTACCAACGAATTAGGGTCCAGGCAGGCCAGACCGATCTCGTCGAACCGATGGATCGTGTCGCGGCCGGTGTCCTCATCGGCCTGCACCACCTTCGCGATCACCGGGACCCGGTTTCCGCCGACCGAGGCCAGCAGCATCATCGCGCGCCGGTACCGCACCGAACTGGTGCTGCCCCGGCGCACGATCCGCTGCAGCTTCTGCCCCTCCTGGTCGGTCAGCTGCGCACACGGACAGGCTCAGCCACCACACTCTCAACGGTCGGATCGGACGTCTCCGGACATCCAACCGCTGGAACTGCCGACCCGGCGAACCTTCCCGGTCAGAGCACTAACAACGCATTCGCTCGGCGTCAGGGAACGCTCTTCAGGGCTCGACGCCGTCCTCGTCGCTGGCCTCGGCTCGGGGTCCGCCCCCAGTATCTGTCGCGGATCTTCGTCCACTTCTGGCGCGCGGAGGCGTTCCGCAACCGCATGGCTGCATTGAACGGGCTGCGCCCTCGCTATCGTCCGGGGCCTCGCGCAAGCCCATGCCGGCCGAGTCGCCGCGGCATCTGTCCTCGATCGGGGTTCGGCCTTCACTTTACGGCTATCGGTGACTGATCCCGAAGACCTGCCCGTCAGATACCGGCGGGCGAGACCAGCAGAGGCATACTGCTTAAACTGCAAATAAAGGGCTTATCGTAGGATGGGGTCGTGTGCGTGTCAGCTCGGGCACGTGCCGGTACTCTGTGGTGGAGCGGTCCTGCGTTGCGAGGTTCGCGTGGACTCTATGCTGGCCCGTAGCCGAACCCCTTCAAGGCGGGCGCTTCGGATCTATGTGTTGTCACAGTTGGTACGGTAAGTCCTGTGTGTATACGTTTCGCCGTGCTCGGCCCGGTCAGAGCCTGGCGCGGCGACACGGAACTGGTGCTGGGACCGCCCAAGCAACGTGCCCTCCTCGCGTTGCTGCTGACCGAGGCGGGGCACCCGGTTGCCGTGCACGAGATCGTCGACGCCCTGTGGGGACAGAACCCGCCGGACACGGCTGTCAACGTGGTTCAGCGGCACATCGGCGCACTGCGCCGACTGCTCGAACCCGATCTCCCGGCGAGGGGCGAGTCACGGTGGCTGGTGCGCGGCTCGGGCGGCTACCGGCTGGAAGTAGAGCCTGCCGGGCTTGACCTGCTTCGCTTCCGGGCCCTGCGGCAGCAGGCGGAGCATGCGGCACAGAACCGGGATCCGGCTGCTGCCACCGAGTACTTGATCCAGGCTCTGGCCCTGTGGCGCGGGCCCGCGGCCTCCGGGATCGCGCCCGAGGTGAGATCCCACCCGGCCTTCACCGCCCTGGATGGCGAACATCTCGCTGCCGTCAAGGGAGCAGCCGAACTGGCCCTGGAAGCCGGGCCGGGCCTGGGTGCGCGAGTGCTGGTGACGCTCCGGCAGGCCGCCGCGCAGCATCCGTTGGACGAGGCGCTGCAGGCCAGGCTGATTCTGATGCTCGCAGCCACCGGGCATCAGGCCGAAGCCCTGGACGTTCATCGTTCTGTGCGTACTCGACTCGCTGACGAACTGGGGGTGCAGCCGGGCCCTGAACTGCAGGCCGCTCACCAACGTGTCCTTGGCCGCGCCTACGACATGACCACTGCGAAGCAGGTCGCGAGCGCGAAGTCCACCGGTCCGGACGAGAGTGGGGGAGGGGTGGCCGACGCGGCGGAGGTGGAACTGAATCCTGTCGTCGTGGTCAAGCCTGCCCAACTGCCCGTGGCCCTGCCTGCCTTCACCGGTCGGCGCCATGAACTCGCCCACGTCGACAGGCTGCTGCCCGCACATGAAGGGCCAGTGTCCACCGTGGTGCTCGGCGGCATGGCGGGCGTGGGTAAGACGACGCTGGCGGTCCACTGGGCGCACATGGTTGCCGACCGTTTCCCCGATGGGCAGCTCTACGTCAATCTGCGCGGTTTCCATCCCACTGGCTCGGTCATGAGCCCGGCCGAGGCGATACGGTCCTTCCTCGATGCATTCGGCGTTCCCGCGCAGCGCATTCCGGCGGGGCTGGATGCACAGGCGGCGCTGTATCGCAGCCTGGTCGCCGGCCGGCGAGTGCTGATCGTCCTCGACAACGCTCGCGACACCGAGCATGTCCGCCCCTTGCTGCCCGGTGCCCCCGGTTGCCTGGTGGTCGTCACCAGCCGTAACCAGCTGTACGGGCTGGTCGCCGGCGAGGGCGCGTACCCGCTTACGCTGGGCGTGCTCAGCGACGCGGACGCCCGCGAGTTCCTATCCAGCAGGCTCGGCGCCGAACGGATCGCGGCCGAACCCGACGCGGTCGCGAAGATCATCGCCGCGTGCGGACACCTGCCTCTCGCACTGGCCGTCGTCAGCGCTCGCGCTGTGGTGAACCCGACCTTTCCGCTCGCGTCCATCGCGGCCGAACTGCACGAGAACGAGGACAGCCTCGACGCGTTTTCCGGTGAGGCCCCTGCCGCGGACGCACGCAGCGCCTTCTCATGGTCATATCAACTTCTCACCCCCGCGTCCGCCCGGGTGTTCCGCCTGCTCGCACTGCACCCGGGCCCCGACTGCTCCCTCGCGGCCGTCGCCAGCCTGGCCGGACAGCGCGCCGGTCAAACCAAGGCACTACTGGCGGAACTGGTTCGGGCCCACCTGATCACCGAACCCCTTCCCGGGCGTTACGGGTGTCACGAACTGCTCCGCGCCTACGGCGCCGAATTGGCCCGGGCGCAGGAGACGGCACACGAGCTGGCCACAGCACGGCGCCGCATGCTGGACCACTACCTGCATGGCGCGCACGCTGCGGACAGCGTCCTCGCGCCCCGCCGGGAGCGAATCGACCTGCGGCCTCACATGCCCGGGGTGACCGTGCCGCGCCTGGCCGACCAAACGGCCGCCGCCGAATGGCTGGAGACCAACCGCTCCGTCCTGCTCGCCGCGATCGAGCAGGACGCCCGGCGTGGAACCGGCGAGCACGGCTGGCAGCTGGCCGCGACACTGGAGCTGTACCTGGACCGCAACGGCCGCTGGCAGGAACAAATCGGCGCCCAGACAGCGGCCGTGGGAGCGGCTCAACGCCTGGGCGACATTCGTGGTCAGGCACATGTGCACCGTGCGCTCGGCTTCGTCAATGGCCGCCTCGAGCTGTGGGGGGAAGCCGACGCGCACCTCGCGCGCGCCTTGGAGCTGTTCAGTGAGATCGGCGACCGAGCCGGGCAGGGCCGGACCCGCCGCTATTTCGCCTTCCTGGCCAACCGGCGCAAGCAGCATGAGCAAGCTCTCGAACACTACGAGCATGCGAGCGCGCTGTACCGCGCGGCCGGACGACGCAGCGGCGAGGCGAACATTGCCAACGAGGTCGGATGGACATACATCCTGATGGGCAAGTACGAGGACGCCCTGAATGAGTGTGCGCGGGCACTGTCGGACCACCAGGCGAGCGGCGACCGCAACGGTGAGGCCGCTGCATGGGACAGCCTCGGCTATGCCCACCACCACCTCCACAACCACGAACGGGCCCTCGACTGCTACGAGCACGCGCTGGAGCTGTACCGGGCGATCCGCGACCGCTACCTGGAGGCCGACACCTTGGTGCACATCGGCGACACCCACCGAGCAGCCCAACACCACACACAGGCCGCGCACGCGTGGCGCGAAGCGCTCGGCATCCTCGAGGACATCGGCCACCCGGACGCCCCGCAGGTCCACGACCGGCTGAAGGACATCGCCCTACCTGATCCATCCCCACGTCAGTAAACCGTCAGCGTTCCGGAAGCGGACCCTGCCTACGCTCCCCGCTCCGCTCCACCAGGAGCTGAAGCCGCGTAGAGCCTTCCCCTTCAGGAACTGGAACATGACCACGACCACTGACGCGGGCGTCGCGTCGGACGCGCACCGCAATCAACTGCTGCACACCCTGATGTCCGACCACGCGAAGGCATTGGTCGCCTACGCCGACAAGCTGCTGAACGACCACCACATGGCGGAGGACATCGTTCAGGAAACCCTCATCCGTGCCTGGTCGCACGCGGAGCGCCTTTACAGTACCGAGGGATCAGTACGGGGCTGGCTCCTCAAGGTGACCCGTAATCTCGTCGTCGACCGGATGCGCAGCGCCGTCGCCCGCCACGAGACCCTCGGCGCCCACGACCGCGACCTGCCTCTGCCTGACCATGCCGGCGCCGTGCTGGCCTCGGTCGAGACGACCGACCTGCTGCGACAGCTGTCCCACGAGCACCGTGAGGTCCTACTGCACACCTACCTGTGCGGCCGGACGGCGCAGGAGACGGCACGTATCCTCGGCATACCTGCCGGCACCGTCAAGTCCCGCCAGCACTACGCCCTCAACACCCTGCGCGCCAAGGCCGGCCGCGGCCTCAGGCGGGAACGGTGAGCTGCACATCCAGCACCGGGATGTCGACATGGCCGTTGGCGTCGGTGTACCAGCGCCAGTGCGCGCCGCTCGCTTCGCCGCAGACCAGCCCCGTCCAGCCCGCGCCGCCCGGCCCGCACAGGGCGGCCAGCTCCGCGGCCTCCCGCTCGCCGGGTGCACCGGTGACCACGACCAAGCCCTGCACCGGCCGGCGCGACGCTCCGGCGCGTACCGTCCCCTGCCCTGTGGCAGGCGCCGAGACAGCAAGGGTCTCCACCCGGGGCAGCTCCCGCAGGCCCGTGGGTACGGTGAGCGCCGGGGCACCGTCGGCTCCGCGCAGCACGGTCACCGGGGTATCCGGCCGGGTGCGTGCGATTTCCGCCAGCAGGTTGTGCACGACGTCCCGGGCCACGGTTTGATCACCGCTCACGCTGAGGACGCCGTCCAGTCGGCTGAGATCCACGAACACGGGCTCACCGTCGCTGTCCGTTCCTGCCCGGACGAGGCAGGCCGTCGTGACCGAGGACTGCGACGTCATGCCGGTGGTCTCGCCGCGGGTCAGCCAACCGCCGGCTGCGGCAGGGCGGCGCCAGCGCGTGCTGTCGATGTTCGTCCACGGGGCGTCGGCTGCGTCGGAGGCCGTAAGCCATACGGTCACGCCCGTGTCGTCGACGCGCAGCGCGTGCACCGGCCGTTCGGGCTGCTGCCGGGTGGGAGCGAAGTCGTCCAGGGTGGCGTAGGCGCGCCGCACCGATTCGGCGTCGGTGGCGAACCGTCGGCCCGCCGCCCGCCGCTGCATGAGCCGGCGCTTGCGCCGCATCGGCTCGCCCACCTTGCGGACGGCGCGCAGTGAGGTGGCGTACGCCCTGCGCACCCTGCGTCTTGCCACGATGCCGGCGGTGATCAGAGCGAGCAGGATAGCTGCGAGCACGGCCACAGCCGCGGCCAGCGGAATGGTGAACTTCGTGGTCGAAGCGGTGTCCGGCGGCGACGTCTGCTGTCCGGGGCCCGGGGGAGAGGCGATCTGGGTTCCGGTGTCACGGGCCAGTTGGACCTCGGGTCCCGAGGCGTCCTGCGGAAGACGCAGGATCCAGCCCGGATGCAGCTGGTCCTCCGGGCCGTTGAGCGCCGCGCCGTCCTTCTGTGCCAGACCGCGGTTGAGGTCGAAGATCTCTTCCGAGCGCGATGCGTCGCCCAATGTCGAGGCGGCGATCGATTGCAGGGTGGCCGGCTGTCCGCCCGTCTGTGCGAGGTCCGGGACCACGAACACCTTGATCAGACCGTCGCCGGACGCCGCGTGCGCGGACGTGGCTGCCCCGAGCGCAACGAGGCACGCCGCCAGCAACGCGGCCAGGGCGTGCAGAAGCGTGCGTGCCGTGGTGTTAGCCCGTCTGTGCTCGAACCCGAGGTCCGCGCCGTTGCTCATCGTGTCCACCCATGCCCTCCGGGATTCCGTTGCACCGACTACACGGAACCGACCGCTGAAAACGTTCGAAGCGAAAACGGTTTGAACCCTCCGGAGGGCCGACCCCGTGTACCTGGCGATCACGTCTCACGACACCGCACCGGGGGATACCAATGCCACGTCGGCACGCCAGTCCCGAGGACTTCCAGCTCGTCGGCATGGACTCGGACCCGACACCTGGCGACCCTGACCTCATCCAGGGCGTGATGCAGCGGTACCGAGACATCGGTGATGCCGCGGAGAAGGCGCTGAACGTTCTGAAGAAGGACGGCACGATCTCGCAGGGCCGTGGTGCGGCGATGGACCAGCTGAAGGAGAAGATCGGCGACGATCTCCCGGACAAGCTGACCAAGACCATGACTTCCTACCACGACGCGGCTCAGGCATACAGCGACTACATGCCGCGGCTGCGTGAGGCCCAGGACACCTTCGACCGGGCGGTGGACCAGGCAAGGGCGGCCGCACCACAGGCGAACCAGGCGCCCAAGGAACTGAGTGCGAACCCGACGGACGAGGAGAAGTCGCAAGTCCGCACGACGCAGGACTCCATCGACGCAGGCAAGGCCGAGCTGAGCGCGGCCAAGAGCCTGGCGGAACAGGCCAGATCGATGCGGGAGAGTGCGCAGCGGCAGTGCGCCGACGTGCTGGACCGGGCGGCCAAGGAGGCGATTCCGGAGCGCAACATCTTCCAGAAGATCGCCGACTTCTTCAAGGACTTCCCGTTCGTCCAGATTCTGCTGGCCGCCCTCGTCGCCGTCGTGGCGGTGTTCTTCCCGGTGGTGGGCGCACTCTTGGGCGGGGCGCTATTCGTCTTCAACCAAGTCGTCGCCAGTCAGACCGGCGGTCTCAAAGCCGGTGACTTCGTCGTCGGCCTGCTCGGGATCATCCCGGGCGGCTCCCTGCTGAAGCTCGGCGGCAAGGCCGCCGAGGCGATCGCGCCGGCCGCCGTGGCCGCTGTGAAGAACTCCGGCTTCATCACCAAGAGCACCGGCTCGATCACCAAGATCGGCGAGTCCCTCGCCAACAGCAAGGTCATCGGTGGTGTCCTCGCCAACCCCGTAGGAAAGGCGGCTACGGAAGTCACCGGCAAGTTCCTGGCCAACTCGGGGCTGGAAGCTGCTGCCAAGGCGGCCAACCACGACCAGATCACGGCTGCGGGTGTGTTCGCCGGGGCTGCTGCCGGAGCCGTGGCCGGAGTCGCCTTCAAGGGAGGCGTCGGCAAGGTAGGAAAGAGCCGCGGGAACCCCACGGTGGAGGAGGGCAAGGGCGGCCGGTTCGGTGACACCACAGCACCCGCCGCCGCCGACACCATAGGCAAGCGGGCCTCCGACCAGGTCGGTGGCTTCGTGGAGGAAGGTGCCACCCTCGGCACCAAGATCGGCGTGGGTGTGGCCCAGGGCGGCGACCCCAACGAGGTGGCGGCCGGTGAGATCGCCAACTCCGCTCCCAAGCTGGGCGTGGGGCCGGTGGGCAAGGCAGGCCTCGGCCGCGCCGTCGACGGCCTCGCCGACAAGATCCCCATCAAGGGAAGTCCCAGGCCGCCGGCCGGTCCGGTGCACACACCCACCGCGGCTCAACCCACGACGCCGGATCCGGCGGACGTACCGCTTCCGCCGTCACCGACCGGTTCGCGTCCCTCCAGCCCGGCTCCGGTGGACCCGGCGGACGTACCGCTTCCGCCGTCACCGACC
>NZ_LMWH01000271.1 GCF_001507435.1 Streptomyces sp. NRRL F-5122 | reverse complement strand
TCCGGTGGACCCGGCGGACGTACCGCTTCCGCCGTCACCGACCGGTTCGCGTCCCTCCAGCCCGGCTCCGGTGGACCCGGCGGACGTACCGCTTCCGCCCTCGCCCACCACCCCGGACGGGGCCACCTCCCCGGGACGACCCACAGTCCCACCGATCAGCACGTCCGACGCGCAGTCGAACGGCGGCACCGGCTCACCTTCCCCGTCCAGCGACGGGTTCGTCACAGCACCGACGAGCCCCTCGGAAAGCCCGGACACCAGCGCAGGTCGCTAGAGGTCCACCTATCCACCAGTCCTCCATCCCAGAAAGGGATGGACCGCACCACACACCAGCAAGGAGTACTCCCATGCCCAACTACAGCGTCAACTCCGACACCACTTCCTCGACTTCGCAGGCCCTCCTCAACGACTTCTCCCAGCTCCAGGACAAGCTCAACGAGGTCAAGGGCAAGATCTCCAACCTGCTCGCCGACGGCTACAGCACGCCGGCCGCCCAGCAGAAGTTCTCGCCCTTCTTCGACGAGTTCGCCAAGGGCTTCGAGCAGGTCAACCAGGGGCTGCAGGGGATCGGCCAGTACGTGAAGTCCGTCGGCGAGGCCTTCGACCAGACCGACAGCCAGCTCGGCTCCAACCTTTCCTGACCCACCGGACCAGCTCGCCGTCACGGCGGGCGGCGCCGCACCCACCCCCACACGAGAAGGACGATGAGCAGTGCGATTGACCGTCAGCGTGCGTGACCCGCAGGTCGAGGGGGTGTCCACCACCGTCGCCGTGGAAACCGAACCGTCCGCGCAGGCGGGCAGTTTCGCGGCCGAGCTGGCACGTGCCGTCGGATATGCGGGGGCGACCGAGGGAGAGCCGTCCCTCTATATCGGCTCCAGCCCCCTTGACCCGCACACCACCCTCCAGGTCGCCGGTGTGCGGGACGGCATGGACCTCGGGCTCGGAGCCCCCCTTCCCCGGGAGCCCGAGCCCGAGGGCCGCACCGAAGTCCGTCTGGTCTCAGGCCCCGGAGCCGGAACCGTCTTCCGGCTCGTCCCCGGTGACTACGACATCGGCAGCGGCCCGACGTGCCGTATCCGCCTCGCCGAGGGGGCACCGACGCTCGCAGCCCGGGCCCGGGTCTGCCTCGACGGCAGTGCCGAACTCCTCATGACCGAAACGGCGTTGCTCGACGGCAAATCCACACAGGGCCCCGCCCCGTGGAGGGAGGGCAGCCAGCTCGCCGTGGGCGACATCCTGCTGGAGCTGACCTCACGGCCGACGGCCCGTGCCCCACTGACACCCGCCCAGGACGGGCTGGGCCTGGAGTTCAACCGGCCGCCCAGGTTTCTGCCGCCCGCCATGGGCGCGAAGTTCCGGCTGCCCACCCCGCCCACCAAGCCCGACAAGCGGCCCATCCCGCTGCTGCCGATCCTGCTCCTGCCGGCAGGCAGCGCCGCTATCGCCATCTTCGTCACCCACCGATGGTCCTTCGTCTTCATCGCTCTGCTCTCGCCGATCGCCGCCCTGGTCACCCAGTTCGGCGGACGCAAGCAGGCGATGCTGAAATACCTGGAGAAGAAGGAGGAGTACGAGCAGGCACTGGCCCGCGTGCGCGCCGACATCGAAGCTTCCGTACTCGAGGAACAGCACAACCTGCGCCTTTCTCTGCCCGATCCGGCCACACTCATCCAGATGGCCGCCCAGCCCTCCGAACGGCTGTGGGAGCGCCGCTGGCAGGACCCCGACTTCTTGTCCGTACGCGTCGGCACCACCGACCTGCCCTCCTCCATCAGCGTCGACGACCCCGAGCAGGACGAGCACCGGCGCAGCACCGTGCCCTGGCTGAACCAGGTACCCGTCGCCGTTCCGCTGCGCAGAGCAGGAGTCGCAGGTGTCGCCGGACCGGGAGCGACCCGACTGACCGGCTGGCTGGCCGCCCAGGCCGCCGCCCTGCACAGCCCCACCGACCTGCGCATCGTGGTCCTCGCCGGACCCGACGGCGAACGCGATTGGTCCTGGAGCCGCTGGCTGCCCCACACCCAGGCACAGGGCGAGGACGCCTACGCCCTCATCGGCAGCACCGCCGAATCCCTGGCCCGGCGCATCGGCGAGCTCGGCCAGCTCGTCGCCTCCCGTATGGCTGCCGGCCCCGACGTCATCCGCGGTGGAGCCAACGGCTACCCCGATATTCTCGTCGTCCTGGAACAGGCACGCCGGGCCCGCTCGCTGCCTGGCGTGATCGCGCTGCTGCGTGACGGCCCCTCCGTGGGCGTCTACACCGTTTGCATCGACCGCGAAGAGCGACTACTGCCCGAGGAATGCGGCGCCGTCGTCGTCACGCAAGCAGGCGCGAGCACATCCACGGTGCGCACCGGCTCCGGCGCTGCACTGGAGAACGTACGCAGCGACTCACCGGAGTCCGGCTGGTACGAGCAGTTCGCCCGTGCACTGGCCCCGCTGCGCGGCGTCGGCGACAGCGACGAGAGCGCACTGCCCGGCTCCGTACGCCTGCTGGACCTGCTGCACATGGAACCGCCTACCGCGGAGGCCGTGGTGGCCGGCTGGTCACTGGGCGGTCGCAGCACCCGGGCCATGCTCGGTGTCGGATACGACGGTGAGTTCGCCGTCGACCTGGTGCGTGACGGCCCCCACGCCCTGATCGCCGGCACCACGGGCTCCGGCAAGTCCGAACTGCTGCAGACCCTCGTCGCCACCCTCGCCGTGGTCAACCGGCCCGACGAGATGACCTTCGTACTCGTCGACTACAAGGGCGGCAGCGCCTTCGCCGAGTGCGCTGACCTGCCCCACACAGTCGGCCTGGTCACCGACCTCGACACCAGACTCGTGGAGCGGGCACTGGTCTCCCTGGGCGCAGAACTGCGCCGCCGAGAGACCCAGCTGGCCCAAGCAGGCGCCAAGGACATCGAGGACTACCTCGACAAGCGCGCACGCGGCGGCAACGTCCTGCCGCCGTTGCCCCGACTGCTTCTGGTCATCGACGAGTTCGCGTCCATGGTGCGCGAACTGCCCGAATTCATCGCGGGACTGGTGAACATCGCCCAACGCGGCCGATCGCTCGGCATCCACCTGGTGCTGGCGACCCAACGGCCCGGAGGAGCGGTCACCCCGGACATCCGCGCCAATACCAATCTGCGCATCGCCCTGCGCACAACCGACACCAGTGAGAGCCGCGACATCATCGACGCCCCCGACTCCGGGGACATTTCACCAGCCAACCCCGGCCGCGCCTACGCCCGGCTCGGGCCGTCGGCACTGCTGCCCTTCCAGTCGGGCCGTGTCGGCGGACGTCGCCCCGGCGGCCAGGCCGCCGAAGGAACTGAGACGACCGTCCGAGCAGAACCAGTGACCTGGCAGAACCTCGGCGGCCCGCTGCCCACCCGCGGCTCCCGCGCAGGCTCGGGCGCGGCGCAGACCGAGGCCGTCACCGACCTCGCGGTCCTGGCGGGAGCCGTTGCACAGGCGTCCCGGCTCGCCGACGTACCGCGCCAGCCAAGCCCCTGGCTGCCGCCCCTGCCCGCACTGCTCCCATGGACGGCACCGCCCGCGCCCAAGCCGTCCGCCGAACGCGAGGCAGCCCTGCCCGCAGTGGAGTACGGCATGGTCGACCTGCCTGCACAGCAGACCCGCACCCCCCTGGTCCTCGACCTCGACAGGGCCGGTCATCTGCACATCGTCGGCTCGCCGCGCAGCGGACGCTCTCAGACACTGCGTACCCTGGCCGCGGCACTCGGGCAGGCCCATGGCGCCGACGACGTCCACTTGTACGGCATCGACTGCGGTAACGGTGCGCTCAACGCCCTGACCACGCTGCCGCACTGCGGAGCGGTCGTCGACCGCAACCAGATCGAGCGCCTGGGCCGACTGCTGGACCGGCTGGGAGCCGAACTCAGCGCACGCCAGAGCATCCTGGGCGCGCAGGGCACAGCCGACCTGACCGAACTGCGAAAGAACCAGCCGCACCAGCAGCGGCTCGCCCACATCGTGCTGATGGTCGACCGGTTCGAGGTCTTCGAGCGCGAATTCACCTCGTACGACAACGGCAGCTACATGGAACGCATGCTGCGCCTGCTGCGCGACGGAGCGGGCGCCGGCATCCATGTCGTGCTGGCCGGCGACCGGGTGCTCGCCAGCAGCCGCTTCTCCGGAACCACCGAAGACAAGATCGTCCTCAGGCTCAACGACCGCCAGGACTACTCCAGCGTCGGCATCCCCTCCAAATCGGCACCATCCGACCCCGCGCCGGGGCGCGGCATCCGCACCCAAGACCTGAGCGAGACGCAGATAGCGGTACTCGGCGAGGACTTGTCCGGCACCGCACAGGCCGAAGTCCTGGCCACCCTGGGCCGGGAGCTGACCGAACGCGAAGCCGCGGTCCCCGACGCACAACGCCCGATCCGGCTGGACGTGCTCCCCGACCGGATCGCGTATGCCGACGCCCTCGCTCTGCACACCCACGCAGGGCCGATGCAGCCCCTGATGGCCGTCGGCGGCGACACCCTCACCTCGCTGGGTCCCGATCTCGCGGACGTACCGACCTTCGTGATCGCCGGACCGCCACGCACCGGCCGCAGCACCGCCCTGCTCACCGCGGCGCAGTCGCTGCTCGCCGCCGGAACCGGCCTCATCGTGCTGGCGCCGCGCCGCTCGCCACTGAGGCAGCTGGAGGGACGGCCCGGCGTGACCGCCGTCATCACCGACACCGAGGTGTCGGTGGGGGACTTCCGCATCGCGCTGGGTAATGTGCCACAGGAGCACGGCGTGATCGTCGTGGACGACGCAGAGCTGTTCATGGGAGCCGAAATCGACTCCGACCTCGCCCTGCTCGCCCGGGGCGGGGCCGGGACCGGCTGGGGCGTCCTCGCGGCCGGCAACGCCGAATCCCTGTCGCTGAGCCTGGCCGGCTGGATGGGACAGGTCAAACGCAACCGCACCGGCATGCTCCTGTCTCCGCAGGGACCGAGCGACGGCGATGTGATCGGCGTGAAGCTGCCCCGAGGCGTCGTCGGACAGGCTCCACAGCCAGGCCGGGGCCTGCTGCACCTGGGCGACGGAACCCTGCGGACGGTGCAGGTGCCCCTCCTCGAAGCGGAACTCTGAAGCCGGGAGGTGTGCCCCCACATTCCCACCGGGGACGCACCTCCCTCCTTGCCCGCGGGCCGAGATGAGCGGTAGGCCCTGCGGAGCACCGAAGGACGGCCGGATCGCAGGGGAACCCGGCCGTCCTTCGGCATGGAACGCAACGTGGATCAGGCAGCGAGGCTGCCGCTCGCGCCTGCTTCGTCGCCGTTCACGGGGACCTGGACCCCATCGTCGGTCAGGAAGCGGAACGTGCTGGTGATGGCGTCGAACAGGTCGTACACCTCGTTCCTCAGCGGCAGGTTGGGACTGGCGAGCGTGACCACGAGGAAGTCCCGGCTGCTGCCGGGCACCGGCATCATCGTGTGCATCGTCAGCAGCTTGACGTCGATGTCCCCGGTCAGCCGGGTCACCTCGGTGCCGGTGACGCGGGCCACCGTGCCCACGTGGGGTACCTTCGCCGTCGTGATGACCCGGTCCCTGGGCGCGACCCCAGTCGCTGAGGAGACACCCAGTCGCGCGGACAGCACGGGCAGCGTGAGCTCCTCGCCCTCAGGTGTGCTGACGGCGAAGACCATCGCATAGGCCATGAAGAGACCCTCGGTGTACATGGTTGCCGTACCCGCGGCCAGCAGCGCCCCGTGACGGCGGGCGGCCCGGGACACCTCCCGGCCCTGACGGAACATGTCGTTGATCCGCGCCTTCTCCCGAGGGTCACCGGTCGAGGCCAGGGCCTGTGCGCGTGTTTTCGCCAGTTCCTCGCCGCTCAGGTCCACTTGCTGCCAGGGATCGGGGATGTCCAGCAGAAAACGCTGTGCAGTGCTCATAGGTCAGCCGCCACTTTCGGGGGAACGGTTGGATATGTCAGGGAAATGACGGCGGAGCTCACTTGCCGCTTCCGTCGTCGAGGTTCGACACCGCGTCCTGATCGGTCTTCTCGAAGGAGTCCAGGATGTCGCCGATGGCGTCCTGGATGCCCTTCACCTGCTTCTGCAGCTGGTGCTTTCCGTCCTCCCACTTGTTTTCGAAGTTCTGTGCGGAGCCGTGGGAGAGCTCGGGCCCGAACGCGGCATCGAAGTCGAACGTGTGGTGTCCGATGTCGATGAAGTCGTGCACGAAACCCAACATGTCCTGGGCCTCTTTGAGCTCACTCCCGGGGATGTTGACGTCCGACGCCACTGCGGGCCCCCGTTCCTGTGCGGTGAGGATTCATCTCTGTGCGGTACACGAGACCGGGGGAGCGGAGCGTTCAACGCGGTAGACGGTCCGATCGGTCCAGGCGGCATTGAACCCTTGCCGGTGCCTGTCTCGTGTTGCAGGCATGAATCCGCTCTTCACCCGTCCGCTGTTCAACGGTGCCGCCGTACGTCGCACCGTTGTCGCATCCGTACTCGCACTGTGCGGCGCAGCGAGCCTGTCGGCCTGCGGCAAGACGATCACCATCGGCGACAATCCGGCACCGGCTGTCTCCTCGGGCTCGCCGGCGGCCTCGGCATCCCCTTCGACAACTCCGCCAGGCCAGAACTCGGGCAACTCGGCACTGCAGGTGGTCGACTCCACGGCGCAGGACGCCTGCCTCGACGGCAACGGCGGGACCGTGGTCGGAGCTGCGGTACAGGAGGCGCCGCCCAAGTGGGTACAGCTGTCCGCGGTCACCTCGCCGCCGCTGTCCTCACCGCACCTCATCAACATCAATCAGGCGGCTCTGTACCGTTTCGACGACGACAGCGCCTCCCCGTCGCAGTCTGCCTGCAACGCCGCCTGCGCCACGAAGTGGCCCCCCGTGACCGTCCAGGAGGGCGGCAACGTCTACCTGGCAGGCGTGAACCCGAAGGAGGTCGGGGCCATCCGCCGCCAGGACGGCCAGGTCCAGATCACCGTCGGCGGACGGCCCGTCTACCGCTTCTCGGGGGACAGCAAGCCGGGAGACCTGAACGGTCAGGGGATCGACGGCAAGTGGTTCGCGGTGGGACCGACCGGGGAGAAGGCGACACAATAGCGGACGGCACCACGGCGGTTGGTGGCCGCCCCACCCGCTTAAGACGTCATCTCATTTGGTGAGTCTGTGCGATGATTCATCGGCCAGCAGGAAGCCAGGAGCGGGGGCGCAGGCCGATGGAGTACGTCAATCTCGATGCG
>NZ_LMWH01000270.1 GCF_001507435.1 Streptomyces sp. NRRL F-5122 | reverse complement strand
ATGATCCGCCGCTACATCATCTGGCGAAACCGCCATGCCGACGACCAGCACCTACAAGCCGTCATCGACAGGGCAAACGTTGCCTGAGGCGGCACTAGCCGCATAGAGGCCCGCCCACACCCAGTTCACGGATTTCCCAACGGAGTCCTGAAGACCCGGGGTTCCTTGCAAGATCAGGCTGAACGTCACGACGGGCCACCTGCAGCGGGTTAACGCGGGCCACCCCGCACCGCTGCTGATCCGTGACCACAAGGTCGTCCGGCAACTGGGAGGCCCGACCATCCTGCCCGTCGGCTTCGGCGGTGAAGAGCCCCGGATCAGCGGGCAGATGCTCCAACGTGGCGATCGGGTGCTGTGCTACACCGACGGCCTGATCGAGGAACACGCAGCCGGCGAAGAACAATTCGGCGAACAACAACTCATCCACTGGGTCAGCCGCATCGAACACACAGAAGGGAGTACGCGCGGTGGTGCGCGCACTCTCCCACTCCCTGAAGCAGGAACCGGGCGGCCGCACCACCGACGACGGGACCCTCTTCCTGATCGAATGGCGTAGGGGCGTCGCCGACCACCGCACGCTCCTGGAGTGAGCCGACCACCGCACCACCGAGAAAGGGCCGATGCCAACAGGGACCCGCTGCCTGGCCGGCCTCGGCCCCCTCCGCGACGGTCACACCGTCCATATCTTGGGATCGTGCGGATTCGGACCCTCCGGCACACGAAGGAGGACTACCCTGTTGCGTAGACGTCCCAGACCCCGGCGGCACGCTGTTGCTGAACACAGATGGCTGCGGGGTGCGGACTCCTCGTCTGTCACCCAGCGCATCCCTGGAGAGAGCTGGGTGAGTCCTCTGTCCTGCCGCGCAGGCTGCCGGACCGGCCGTTGCTCTGCCTCCGCCGAAAGTACTCCCCTGCCCGGGGCGCGCCCACGGGGCCGGAACCCCGGCCCCGTGGGCGCTGCCGGATGGTCTTCCGAACCGAGGCGTCATGCCATTCTCACAGCTCACCGTCCACCGCCATGACCGAAGGAATCGGGCGCTGATCACCCTGGCCGGCGAGATCGACCTCGAATCCGCGCCGTTGGTGCGCGGGTCCCTGGAACGGTGCCTGCGGGACGGCATCCGTACCATCGATGTCGACCTCACCCGCGTCACCTTCTGCGACTGCAGCGGACTCAACGCATTCCTTCACGCTGCGCAGCAGACCACCATGGCCGGCGGGACCCTGCGACTGCACCATCCGCCGACGACACTGGCTCAGATCCTCGACCTCACCGGCTGCCAGTTCCTGCTCCTCGGTCTTCCCTTCGGCCACGTGCCGCCCCCTGTCGGCGACACCCCGGCCGCGCCCCGTCCAGCTCCGCCGCACCGCTCTGTCCCGCTTGCGCCTGTTCTCTCGGGTAATGTGCGATGACGGCCGAATCCGGGTCGGGACAGTCATGCGAGCCGGGGGACGGCGAACTCTCGGCCATGGCTCCGGTGCGGTTGCGCCGGCTGAACCGCCTGCTGGTGCAGAGCCTGCGTGAGGATCTGGCGGATCTGTATGCGGAATCCCGCGCAACGACGCCGGGTGATCCACGCCGCCGTCACAGCCGTCAGAACCTCCTGAACCGTCTCACCGCGGGCATGCGCGCACCGGAATGCGCCATGGCGACCGCCGAGACGGACAGCCTGATGGGTTGCACCTTCGGATTCTCGGTACGCGGCGACGGCTCCTGGTGGCTCGGCTTCGACGGAATACTGCCGCGCAGCGTCGGGCATCTCACAGTATCCGACAGCGTCTTCGCGTTCGCCGACGTCATGATCTGGCCGCACCCTCGGGACCGGGAACTCGCCCGCTGTGTGCAGGAGCGGCTGCTGACCGACCATCAGGCATCACTCGAGGTCACCTTGGTGGACCGGACCGATTGCCAGGCCCTCGCCGCGCTCTGCTCCTGGGGATGGCTGGACATTGGAGAGCTTCGCAGGCCACTGGGCGCCACCACATTCTGCACACTGGTACTTCCCCTCGAGGGCCTTGTCACGATGCCTGCAGACGGTGGCCTCCGTGGGAACTGACAAGCGGTCGGCCCGTATTCAGATGTTGGTGGCCGAGCAGGCGGCCCGACGAGGTGCCCGGGTGGGTGTGGTGGACGTATGCACCGCGGCCGTGGCCGCGCTGCCGGTCGGCGGAGCCGGGCTGTCGGCGATGTCCAAGGCCGCGGCGAGCCATCCGTTGTGCAGCACCGACGACATCAGCGAGCAGCTGGAGGAGCTCCAGCTCACGCTGGGAGAGGGGCCCTGCGTGGACGCCTTTGTACGCGGCTCGGCCGTCCTGACACCCGATCTGCTCACCACTGAACTTCAGGATCACTGGGCCGTGTTCGCCGATGCGGCCCTGGAAGTCGGAGCCCGCGCAGTGTTCTCGCTTCCTCTGCAGAAGGGAGCGATCAGAACGGGGGTTCTCGACCTGTACGCCAGCATTCCGACCGTACTGGACACGGAGGAACTGGCCGACGCACTGGCGTTCGCCGATCTCGCGACGCTGCTCCTGCTCGACACGAGGATCGACGAAGCGGGCGCGCCGACCAGCAGGCCGACGCCGGACGGTAGCTTCGAGGACCTGGGCGCATACCGAGCGGAGATCGACCAGGCCAGCGGGATGCTCACGGTTCAGCTCGGAGTCGGTGTCGAAGAAGCCTTCGTCCGGCTCCGTGCCTACGCCTACGCGCAGGGACGCCAGCTCGCGGACGTGGCCGCCGACGTGGTGGCCCGGCGGCTTCGTTTCTCCCCGGGCGCGGAGCCGGACGGGGCTAAGGAGGAAACCTGACGTATCGGTCCCGGCCGAGGAACGTGCCGTACTTCCTGCCCCTTGGGGCAGGGACTAGTCTCAATCGAGGGTGCCCATGATGGATCAACAGCTTCTGGCCAAGACCTTCGTCGAGCTGGCCGACAATCTGGTCGCCGACTTCGACCTCATCGATTTCCTGCGCCTGCTGACCGACCGCTGCGTTGGCATGCTCGGCGTGAGCGCCGCCGGGGTGCTGCTCGCCGACCGGGACGGCAAACTCCGCGTCATGGCCGCCTCTGACGAACAGGTGCGCCTGCTGGAGCTCTTCCAGCTCCAGAACGACGAAGGTCCCTGCCTTGAGTGCTTCCGCACCGGCGTACCGGTGATCGTCCCCGACCTCGGTGCTGCGATCGCCCGCTGGCCGCGCTTCGCGGTGGCGGCCCAGCGCAGCGGGTTCGGGGCGGTCCAGGCCCTGCCGATGCGTTTGCGGGACGAGATCGTCGGCGCCCTGAACCTCTTCCGCACCGCCTCCGGCCCCGTCGACCCGGCAGCCACACCCGTCGCCCAGGCCCTGGCCGACGTCGCCACCATCAGCCTGCTGCAACAACGCACCACTCAGCGCAGCACGGTGCTCAACGAACAACTGCAGACGGCGCTGAACAGCCGGGTCCTGATCGAACAGGCCAAGGGGAAGCTCGCCGAACGCCAGGGCATGGACATGGAGCAGGCGTTCACCGCACTGCGCGGCTACGCCCGCTCCCACAACCGGCGCCTGGCCGATGTGGCTCGCGCCCTCATCGACGGTTCCGAACCCCTCACCGACCTGGGGGTCTGACCCACGCCTCGACGGAGCTCGCTACTGCTCTGCGCCGTCCTCGATCAGACGGCGGTTCGAGTTCCGGTCATTGGCGTGGATTGCTCGCCGTCCGTTGGGTGCGCACGCCGTCATCTCCGGTCCGCCGCGTGGAGGCGCCTCAGTGCTCGGCGAAGCTCCCGCTGTATCGGTCCCGGGAGCGTCCGGTCCTTCGTCGTGGCGACCAGGACCGCGCCCACGTCCCGGAGTTTGATGTTGCAGTGCTGCGACACGTCCACCAGCAGGTCCCAGGCCCTCTCACTGGAACACGGGACCAGGGCCATCACCATGCCTCGTGCCTGGTCGATAGCCGCACGGCTTGCCAGCGCCCGACCCAACTGCTCGTTCCTGACACCGAGTTCGACGACCTCGGCCCGCAACGCTGCGTCCCCCTCAGAAGGCACAGTAGCGCTTCCTCCTGCTCGGTGGGCAGCACATCACCACATCACCGGTGCCGGGCGGGCGGCCCGGTGCGTACCGTGGCCATGGCCGGCTCGTCGGTGGTGGTGTCCACATGGACCGCCTCCAGGACACCGATCTTGTGCGACTCGGTGTCGACGACATCGCGGTTGCGCCATTCTCGAACCTCGGCCGTCCCCCAAGGCGGCGACCAGGACCCCGGCCGCCTCCGAAGACAACCCGTGGCTACCCGGCCACTTCACGCGTACCTGCCGTGTTCGCCGTCCCGACGGTCCTCGCGCCGCCAGCGCGCCCGGTTCTGACGGCTGTAGCGGCGGTCCCAGCGCTCCTGGCGATTCCGGCGCTCCTGGTAGTCCCGGTAGTCCCCGAGATCGGAACTGCCGCTGCGGCTCCGGCCGCCGCCACGATCGCGGCCGTGTCGGGTGGCGGCATAGACCAGCACCCCCGCGGCCACCCACCAGATGGGATCGAGGAAGCCGAAGCCGAACAGGACCGCAATGATGATGAGAAGCAGGACGAACACGGTGGGCCTCCCCGGGAGCGGGACAGGGCATCGATACCGGGGACTGGGGCCTCACCCCACAGCGTAGTCCTGCCCAAGCATTGCGGATAGCGTGCGATGTAAGCGCGTCCTGCCCGCCATGGATGGCTGCTTGATACCTGTCGGGAAACTGCGGCGAGGACTAGCGTGCGCCATGCCGCCCCGGCCCCCGGCAGCGTCACACCGCCAGCGCGCTCCTCAGGGAGCGCACCCCGAGCGGGCACCAGTATGCCGCCCGCCGCGTCGCACGCATCCCACACCAGGCGGTACACATGTACGCTCTGATCATTCCCGCTTCGACGCCCTTCGTCCTGCTCGCCACCGTGATCGCTCTGTCCAGGTGGGAGGACAACATCCTGCCGACGCCGCCGACCGAGTCGGACGAAGCCCTTGCCGAGGCACCGTTCGCCCTGGCGGCTCCTGCCCAGCTCCCAGAACTCCTCAGTGTCGGCGCTGCGCTGACAGAGGAGGAAGCCGGGCGTTGACTGGCAGCACGGCGTAGTGCTGTGCCGCTCCGGATCATTCGGGCGCAGCATTCCGCATTCCCACTTCGCCCGGACCCCGCGGAATCAAAAAATCCCCGCTATCTGGAGGCCCGGCAATGCTCTGGATTCTTCTCCTTCCGGTGATCCTGGTGGTTCTCTGGATCGTCTGCTTCGCCGTGCGCGGAGGCAGCGGCGGCAGGCGCCGGTACAGCCGCAGCCGCAGGTAATCCACTCCACGCCCCTTCCCCGCGGAAACGACCGCCCGTACGGCGATCACACGCAGGAGCCCGTCCAGCGGACACGCGGGACCGGCCGGCTCTCGGCCTCAACGTTCAATGAGCCGACAGAAAATGACGGAAAGGGAAGCAGACCGACGCGCGAGCCTGGAACCAAAGAAGGCAGCCATGTTCCTCGCCGTGATCACCACAGCAAGCCTTCACCCAGGCAGCTGTCGCAGCATCCCCACAGCAGCCCTCGACCAGAGCGGGACCGAGGAAATGCGGCAGGCTATGGCCGAAGCCCGAAGCCTCTTCGAAGCACTGCGGCGGCACGATTGCCGGTGCTCCGAGCGGCAGCCCCACAAGGATGGCGATGCCCAAGTGCATGCCCAGCACCGTGGTCAGGGCAGAGCGCGGTGCAGGGCAGTGCCGTTGACCCAAGAGCCGCCTCGCACCTTGTAGAGGCCCACGGATCCGAAAAGGAACCCGGCCCGGCAGCGATGACGAACTCGCGGCCCAAGCAACATGACCAGTTGCGGGGCCGCACCTCATCTGCGCCGTTTCAGTGCGTGCGCCAAGCGCGGGAGTTCCTCGTACAGCAGTCGGCCCATCAGCGCCCCGCCGAAGACGACGACACCCACGCGGACCAGCCAGGACTGGATGACCAGGGCAGTTCCGAAGGTGACTGCGTTGGATGCGATCAACGGCGAGAAGACAAGCCTGGAGAAGACCCTCAGGCCGATCAGCCCAATCACAGTGGCCACGGCGCCAGGCAACAGGGCACGCCAGCGGATCCTCCCGCCCGAGGAGCAGGCGCTGGGACCACCACAGCAACAGCACCCCACTCAGCGACGCGACGGCCCCACCTCCAGAGGTTCACGCCACAGCGTGGTGGTGGCGAAGACGTAGAGGTATCCGGTGAGGACACCGAGCCACACCACATGCCGCCACCTGGCCCACCGGCGAGCCGGAGGCAGATCCCAGACTTTCTCATAGCCTGTCTGCACCGCCGCCCCGAAGCTCAGACCGAACACGGCAAGGGCGGCGATACCGAACGTGGTAACGGTCCGTAGTGTCTTGCCGGGCCGGATGAACAACTGCTCGACTTGCCGCCCGGAGGCCGTCGACACGCCGAGCCCTCCCCCAGCCACTGCGCGAACCCCCACCCGTGCTGCCATCCGCGCCCGGTCAGAGAACGACTGATCACGCGGTGAAGGGCTCGGCTGGCGCGATCTGCGGTCCGCAGGCCGCTGGCACCGACTTTCGGCCTTTGGGTCCGCGAGCTGGCAGTGCAGGACCGCGGCGCCGGAAGGCTTCATCGGCATGCCTCCCGACTACCACGTTCGGAACCCCCGCCGCGCGAGGTCGCAACGCAGAGATACCCGGATAACCTGGAAGAACAAGGGGCTATCGGGCTCAGCGGGCTGCGACTGCCCGAGGGGGCGGCTCATACCGGCCCGGATCAACGGCTCAGGAGGCAGGCCATGATCCACTCAGCCGACATTCGAGAGTGGCGCAACCGCAGCGTCGTCGACCCGAAGGGTCACAAGATCGGCGTACTCGAAGCGGTCTACGTCGACACCACCACCGACGAACCGGCCATGGCCACGGTCCGCACCGGACTCGCCACCCGCCACCACCTGGCCTTCGTCCCCCTTGACGAGGCGACCCTCGGACCGAACTACGTCAAGGTCTCCTATACCAGGTCGCTGGTGAAGAAAGCGCCCTCGGTCGGTATGGGCGACATCCTGCCCGCCGAGTCGGAGGAAGCGATCTTCCAGCACTACGACATGCCCTACCAGACGGGCGCAGGCGGCGAGCGGCAACTCGCGCGCCGCTGGTCGCCCACGCTCAGCCACCCAAGGGAGGTGGACGCCTCATGGCCCTCCTGCTGTTTCTCCTTCTGGTCGCCGTCGTGCTTGGAATCGTCGGAGTGGCGGGGGAGGGGCTGGGCTACCTGCTTATCATCGGCATCGTGATCTTTGTAGCTGCGCTGGGCCTCATCGCCGTCCGCTGGTCCCAGCGCACCGATCACCGCCCCCTCCGATAACGAACGGCACCCTGTACTCCGTGGATGCCCAGTCGTTGGGAGCGGTTCGGGAGCCGACCCGCTCCCCCAGCCCTCCCCCACACCCGAGACCCACCAACCCAACGCCCTGACCTGCGAAAGCGCCAAACCGACAAGTGCCGATCACGCCCGATCCTCATTCGGGACGAAGAGGTCGTGGGTTCAAATCCCGCCACCCCGACAGTGAAGTACCAGGTCAGGGGCCTGATCCGCGAGAGCGGGTCGGGCCCCTGACTCATTTGCCGGGGCTCTTGGAAGCCATTTGGGAGCCAACCTCGTTATCCGGCTCCCAGCCTCTCCCCTTCCATCCCGACGGAGGCGGCTGCTGGCAATCATGGGGAAGCCGTCGAGCACGCACGACTGTGCGCCTCTCCGCTGCGGCCTTGCCAGTGCCTCGGAGCCTGTGCTTGAGGCCCTCCGGCCCGGCACGAGGCATCGTTCTCATGTCAGCTCGCGGAGCGCGCGGGCCTCACGTCGGCGGCATGAATGGCCATGTCTGTCGGCAGTCTCTCGTTGTGGATCCCCGTTGCCCGGGGTGCGGGCGAGCGCCCGAGAACTCGCACGGAGCATTCCGGGGGTTCTCTTGATCCGGCTGGCCACGGCCGTGAATGACATGGGTGTCAGTGCCCTACGGCACCATGGGAAGACGCTCTCCGCACCGAAGCGCGGTGGTCCTCGTGTCGACCCGGAGTCGATCAGCCACCCGGGCAGGGACTCGGACGAGCACTCAGGCGAGCCCTCGACACGAATCGGAGCCTCATGGACAGCGGTGGAGCCATCCCCAGTCTTCCCCTGAACTTCCTGTGCGCGCTCGTCGCCGACAGTGGAGCAGATGATCCACCCTCGCGGATGGCCGCCGAGCACGCCCAGTCGATGAAAGACGGGCAGGAGCGACGGGAGCTGCTTGAAGCGCTGTTGCGCGGCCCCTGCGGCAGCTCTGCTCCGTCGTGGCTGCTGGAAGCCGCGGTCGACAGCGACCTGGCGAGGAAGCCGCCGCAGTCAGATCCGTTCTACGGACCGTCCATGGATCTGGCCCTGCTGGCTCTCTCCCACTCCTCCTGCACACCGCAGTTGCGGCGCGAATCGCTGCGCCGCTGTACTGCCGTCCAGCTCGGCCGCCTCGGCTCGGCAGAGGCTGGCGGCATGGTAGCTGACCCCGTCGCGGAGGCGCTCCGCGAACGGGCACCGGTTCCGCAGCGCATGACTGTCGACTTGCTGGAAACCCCGACGGATGCCCAACTGGTAGTGCGACAGCACCGACTGCACAGCACCGTCATCACTGCGGCTGTCGATCTACTGCCGTCCTATCCACTCGTCGACGAGAAAGAGGGTGAGGCGACGTCGACGTGGCTGGAGAGGCAGGATGCTGCCGAGCGGGCCTGGCACACCATGTGGAAGCAGGTCGTGACCACGCATTCGGAACACCACCGGCTCCTCGTCGAGTGGTCCGACGACAAAGACGCCAGCCACGTCATCCGAGAGCACCTGCTCGGCAGCATCCCCTGGGACGTTGAGCCAGAACTCCTCGCGGAGGTCGCCAAGGACGACCTCGCCTCCTTCCCGCACGCCGTGCTCACCACCCAGATGTGCCGCATGCGCCGGGACGGGGCAACAGAGGAATCGGTGAAGGAGCACTTCGCGAATGATCTGGCGGAACTCATCCCTGAGCAGCGCAAGCGCATCGACCGAATTCTGTCGGACGACGAGTACGGTCTGCGTTTCGGCTGTCGGATTGCCATATCCCGCATCGCGTCTGCTGCGGAAGGCAGGTGGCGGTACATCCTCAATCCCGATCAGGCGCAGAAGTACGGACGCCCTCACGTTTGGCGAGCCTCTCAGGACCAGTTGGCCTTCCTGGCCCAGAAGTTCGCCAAGCATGCGGCAGTGGCTCTAGAGCTGTGGGAACCCGATCGGGAAGCACCGATTCGCTCGGCGAAAGACTTGCGCTGGGTGCGCGACCTGCTGCAGCACCTGCCGGTGGTGACCCCGGAGGTGAAGGAGAAGGCGCGCATGATCTGCCGTGAGGCGAGACGTGGGCTGGCGGGGCGCCGGGACTACGGCAAGTACGGGCTGGACTCAGACGTCCAGCAGGCGCGTGAACTCCTCGACACCATCGAGCGGATGACCGCAGAAACGCTCACGGATCCCGGGCCGGCGCGCACCGCCTCCCTCGGCCGGCCGGACCA
Organism: Streptomyces sp. NRRL F-5122; assembly: GCF_001507435.1. Classification (GTDB taxonomy): domain Bacteria; phylum Actinomycetota; class Actinomycetes; order Streptomycetales; family Streptomycetaceae; genus Streptomyces; species Streptomyces lannensis. The sequence goes on along the minus strand of NZ_LMWH01000270.1, from coordinate 23,438 downwards.
GGTCACCGTTCGCGACCTCGCGGGAGCTCCGGACACTGTCCTCGATGACTACCTGCGGCGGCACCCGGGCGATGACAGCCTCGTGGAGAGGGCCCTGCTGGCCTTCGCCTCCCGTGCGTACCACCGCGACCTGTCCTTCGCGGACATACTGACACGCCACTCGGACCCGCAGCGCGCGCTGCTGGCCCTCACGCAGAATCTGCGCCAACTCCTGGGCGGTGGACCGAACCTGCGGGAGGCGTGGGTCGACGCCGTGCTGAACCTACCCGCTACCGAGACCGAGCTGATCCGCGTCCTGCCTGCCTGGACGGCTCTCAAGGCCAGAGGGCCTCACGGGCAAACAGCGCACCCAGCGGTTACCTCGGTCGTACGCACCGCTCTTGGCAACAGCTCCGAGGCATGGCAACGGTTTGCAACGAGCCCGGCCAGCTATGCGGGGCCCACGGCATGGCTCCGCCTAGGTGATCTCCTCGACGCTGCTGCGAACGGAACGCCCTGGCCCACGCCCCCGCGTAAGTAGCCGAACCTGCGCACGACCGGAGCCCTGTGCAGTGGACCTGCTACGCACGTGTGCCCAGAAGCACAGATTCTGCGATTACGGCAGTGCCCTGCAACACCGTTGCAGGGCACTGTGGAGCTATCGGAGGGAAGCCGCGCGTGCGCGCAGGAGATCGTTGAGCACATGAACCGGCGATGTTGGACACAGCGCCAGTCGAGCTCCTAGTGTCCTGCGCCAGAGATCCGTCGGCAGAGGCGGGCGAGGGAGTCGAGGATCTCTTCTGCTGTCTTGGTCCAGATGAACGGCTTGGGGTCTTTGTTCCAGTCTTTGACCCATGCCCAGATGTCGGCTTCCAGGGTCTGGATGTTCTTGTGTGCGCCGCGGCGGATCATCTGGTGGGCCAGGTAACCGAACCACCGCTCGACCTGATTGATCCACGAGGAGCCGGTCGGGGTGAAGTGGAGCTCGAATCGCGGGTGTTTGGCCAGCCAGGCCTTGATCGCAGGGGTTTTGTGGGTGCCGTAGTTGTCCACGATCAGGTGGATCTGCAGGTGCGCGGGTACCTCCTTGTCGAACCGGATCAGGAACTTCTTGAACTCCGCGGCCCGGTGCCGGCGGTGCAAGGCAGAGATGACCTGTCCGGTGGCGACGTCGAACGCGGCAAACAGGGTGGTGAGGCCGTTGCGGACGTAGTCGTGGGTGCGCCGCTCGGCATGCCCGGCATGATCGGAAGCACTGGCTGGGACCGGTCCAGGGCCTGGATCTGCGACTTCTCGTCCACCGACAGCACTACCGCACCCTCGGGAGGGTTGAAGTACAGGCCGACGACGTCGTAGACCTTCTCCACGAACAACGGGTCCGTCGAAAGTTTGAAGGTGTCCGCCAGGTGCGGCTTGAGCTGGAACTGCCGCCAGATCCGGCCGACCGTGGACTTCGACAGACCACTGTGCTCGGCCATCGACTTCCGCGACCAGTGGGTGGCGTTCTTCGGCACCTGTTCCAGCGTGGTGACCACCACCGCCTCCACTTGATCGACGCTGATGGTGGGAGGCCGGCCCGGCCGGGGCTCATCGGCGAGCCCGTCCAGCCGCTCGGCGAGGAAACGCCGCCGCCACTTGCGTACCGTGTCCGCGGTCACCTGCAGATCCCGGGCGACCGCCACGATCGCCGGCACCTCCGGCCCCGCGCAGGCCAGCACAATCCGCGCCCGCAGGGCCAGAGCCTGGGCCGATGTCGCCCGACGCGTCCATCTTTCCAACACCGCCCGCTCATCATCAGACAGCAGCAACGGTTCCAGCTTCGGGCCCCGACGGGGAACTGACGCACCAGCAGCAGAAGTCACACACTTACTAACGATCAACTACTGGCGCAGGACACTAGTGGTGCTGACGGCAAAGTCACGGCACAAGGAAGTGGAAAACATCGTCGCTACTTCGAACCGTCACCATATGCGATTGCCGAGCTCACAGGCCTGCTCGCTCCCGGGGGCGGCAACCGCTGAGCCGCGTTGCTTGATCCTTCTCGGTGGCAACGGCAGAGGCGGAGAGGAGTGTCGCGGCGGCGAGGCTGCCCCAGAGGGCGGCCGGGCCGTGAGGTGCGAGGGTGGTGATGACCGCCGGGGAGACGGCGAGGCCGAAGCCCGTGGAGAGCTGGAAGCGAGCGAGGGCGCGTCCCAGGACAGGGGCCGGGACGAGTGCGGTGACGAGCGCGGTGGCGCTGCCGGCGTAGATGATCTCGCCGATCGTGCAGAGCACGGACACCGCGGCGACGGCCGGGGTAGCCCAGCTGTGTCCCAGTGAGGTGGCCGCGAGGAAGCCGAGGTAGGACGCGGCCAGCACCACACCGGAGAGGGCCAGCACGGTCCGTCGGGAGAAGCGGGACATGAGAACGGTGACCGGCACTTGCAAGGTGACAACCAGCGCCGTGTTGGCCACGAAGACGGTTGCCGGCCACACCGGGGACGCGTGGAGCTGCGTCACCAGGACCAAAGGGAGCGCGATCTCGGGGACGTTGAGGCAGAACACATAGATCACGTTGGCAACAAGGAGCGCGAGCATCCGGGGTGCGGGCGCGTCGTCTCGGTCCTTGGCCGGGGCGGGCTCCGCTAGCTGTGCGTGCACGTGGACCGACCATGTCAAGGCGGCTGCGGCAAGGTAGGAGAGCGCAGTGACAGCTGCCAGCGCCCGCAGGGCGGTGGTGCCGCCCGCCATGCATACGGTGGCAAGGAGTGCTCCGACGCCCAGGGCGGCGTTGCGCAGGGCGCGAGCACCTGCGAGGGCGGTGTCGCGTTCTCGGCCGTGGGCGACCGTAGCCACGAGCGCGGCGTGGGCGGCCGGCCATGCCTGGTTGCCGATGCCCAGGAAGAGCGATGCCGTCGCGAAAAGCCAGACGTGCCCCTCTGGGGCGGCCAGCAGCAGGGCCACGCCCAGCACGCGCACCAGCATCGACGCCGCCACGACCGTGCTGCGTGACCCGCGGTCCAGCCATCGACCCACTGCGGGCATGCACACCAGACCCGCGACGATGCCGACCGTCATGGCGGTGCCGGTGACCGGAGCGGACAGCCTCAGGACCGTCACGCCGTAGAGCAGGAGAAAGGGCCGCAGCAGGCCGGTGCCTAGCGCGTCCACGGCCAGGGCGACGACATATCGGGGGCCTCCTGAGGCGCGGACGAGGGCGCTGGGCTGGATTCTGGTGATGGTTGCCATGGCGTCAGACGGTGCGTTCGGCCGCTGGGGCAGGGCACGTCGGTTGACGCACATCGTCAATCGACGCCGTCGCCGGGTTGTCCGGGCGGTGATGATGGGGGGATGACGCTGAGGATCGACATCAGCGGTCTGCCGTCCGAGCGAGTGCGGTTCGCCGCCTCCCCGCTGGCCGAGCTGACCGCGATGCTGCACGTGCTGGCCGAACCCGGTCACCATCCGCAGTTCGCCGACTGGGCCGAGGACGTCTGGGCCGGGCTGCGGCCCGAGCTGGCCGAGCGGCTCAGGGAGGCGGAGTTCCTCTGGCGTTCCTCACAGGCCGACTTCCTGATCCCCGCGCGACCCCGGCCGACCCTCGCCGAGGAGTTGGACGACGTGGACCGGATCGACGACGAGACGTATGTGACCGCAGCGCTCGTCACCACGTGCGGCAGCAACCGGGTCCATTTCGCCGGGGCGTCGCCGCTCACCGACACGGCTGCGCGCGAGCGGGCCCTGGACGTGGCACAGGCCCGCGGCGCGCTGCAGGAGGCCTTCGCGGAACGGCTGCTCGCGGACCCGGCCACGGTGCGGGCGCGAGTGCGCGACACCCTCGAAGAATGCGCCGGAGCCTTCTTCGACGGCGCCTGGGCGGGCGTCGCGGTGCAGCTCGCAACCGATCTGCGGCTGAAGAACGAACTGCTCAGGCGCCAGGGCGTCGGGGCGGCACTCGCCTCGGTCTCCGGCGCGGTCACCCTGGCACCGGACGGCGACTGCATCATCGTGGACAAGGTGCAGGACAAGGCGACCGCCGCCCGTGGCGCCGGGGTCACTTTCATCCCCAGCGTCTTCGGCCGCCCGCACCTGGTGGCGGTCCACGCGCCCAGGTGGCATCCGGTGGTGCAGTATCCCGTCGCCGAGCCGGGTCCAACTGAGCCGGTCTCTTTGGAGACGGTCACCCTCCGGCTGGAGGCGCTCGCGCATCCGATACGGCTACGGCTGCTGCGCACTTTGGCCCGCGGCCCGCACACCACCGCCGAGCTGGCCCACTTCTGGGAACTCTCACCCCCGGAGGTGTCCCGCCACCTTGCCGTCCTGCGCCGCGCGGGCCTACTCACGGCTCGGCGACACGGTCGCTACGTCCGCTACACCCTCAATCTGCCCGATCTGGCGGCGTTGGGCACCGACTTGCTGTCGGCCGTACTGCGCTGAGTGGCTTCCGTCGATCAGAACGCGGGCGACCACCGCCTTCGCAGCATCGTCCGACTCGGCAGGCCGCCGAGCAGTACCGGCGCGACAACCTGCTGACCTCGGGCAGCAGGCGGTCGCGTCGGCTGCACCGCCGAACGTTCCCCCTGGTCATACCCCGGGAGGCCTGTCCGGCCGTGCGGGTCATGGCCTGTCACTTCTCGTCGGTCGCGTCCTGGTCGTGAAGCGGACGCAGGCCGTGGGCCGGTCGGGGAGCTGGAAGGGGTACCGGCCGAGCATGTTGGTGTGGTGCCGGACGAACGGGGAGAGGCGGGCCACGTCCTCGTCGCGGACGTCGGAGTCCACCGCCGGCAGCTGGTTCACCACGTCGTCCATGCACCGCGTGTTGGTGATCCGGGCCTCGCCCCCTAGAGGAGAACAAGCACTCGGCGGCCGGTGCACCGGACACCGGCGCTCGCTGTCTGTTGTACCTGCGGGCACCACAGCACCAACCGAGGTTGGACGCGTCAAGGATCAGCCACTCTAGGCCCGCCCGCCATGGCCTCCCCCACTACGACGCCTTGGCGTGGCAACGGTACGGGGATCACGCTGCCAGTCGACCCAATCTCTTCAACAGGTCGACACTCCCAGCCTCGCAAGGGTGGCCGGCAGTTTTACAGCGGGCTGCCCCCACCGTCCATCACCTGCGGGTTTTCGCCCGCCGGACGTTGTCGGGGGACGCCTGGGAGAACAGAGGGCTTCCCGTACCGGCCCCAGTGGCCCAATACACAGAATCTACGGCTCGCTCTGGCGCCCCCCTACGCGCGGTCTTGGCCCAGTCGAGCAGCCGAGGGCTCCTCAGATCACCTTTGAACTGCAGCCTCGCCGCCGGAGGGGGCTCACGGGGCCCACCTAGGGGAAGCCGATCGGCCGGTTCCAGCAGGCTAAGGATTCAACCTGTGCACGGCAACCAGGTCTTGAGAGAATGAACCAACTGCTGTCCTCCACCCCCTCCTTCAACCCGGTCGCCAGCGCGGGCCTGAACATCACCATCCCCGAACTCTCGTTGGCGAACGCCGTCGCCATTCTCCCCGCGCTCGTCCTCATTCCTCTTCTCCCAGCGCACCCTGGTCTCCGGCATGCTGGCCGGCGCGACCAAAAAATGACGGGACGCCGCCCCGCCGGGTGGGCGGGGCGGCGTCGGTGTCGTAGGGGCAGAAGGTCAGTGGGTCAGTGGCTCAGTGATGGGTCGGGATGCGGTGGGGGGCGCAGACGTCACCCTGCGGGCCCACCGGAGGGATCGGCGGAGTCGTGCCGGTCGTGCCGTCGTCCTCGCGGACGGTGATCGTCGCGAAGTCGTTCGCGCCGAGGACCGCGTTGGTCGAGACGGAGACCGCCGTCTTGAAGGCGGTGCTCGGGGCGGCGCCGGGGAGGGTGTCGCCGGTGATGGGGAACGGCACCGCCACACAGGTGCTGCCCGGATGGAAGGTGACCTGGGACATCACCGGGCCCAGCGCGCCGGTCGTGGCGCCCAGCACGGTCAGGTAGGTCGTGACCGGGACCGTGCTCGGCCGGGACAGGTAGACCGCGACCTTTGCCGGGGACGAACCCGAACCCTCCTCCGCCGACATCGAGTCGACGTTCACCGTGGGGCGGGAGTGGGAGTGCGGGGTGCCCATCGACGGGGTGTCGAAGGACAGGTCCGACAGGTACGTGCCGCCGGCCGCCCCGACGGGCGTGAAGCGGACAGACGCCAGCCGGTGCAGGTCGAGGCCCGCGCGGCGCAGCGTGGAGGTCGGGACGTGCACCTGCTGGAGCACGATCTTGCCCAGCCTGTTGGACGTGCTGGCCGGCATCCGGGTGACCGCCCACGGGTTGAGGGCGGAGACCGGCTGGCTCAAGTGCCGGCCCGACGTGTCGGTGACGGTGAGCGTCATGTCGGTGGCCGAGGCGACGCTCTCGTCCGGTGACATGTCGAAGGTCATCTCGTCGTAGCGTGACACGTCCCGCTGACGGGCCGGCACGGAGACGGCGACCCCGCCGCCGGCCCCGGTCCACGTCACGTGCGTCATCGGGTTGAGCGGCACGTTGGGCGCGTAGTTCGCCGGGGTCCAGTACGGCACTTGCTGGTTGGTCAGCGTGCTACCCGGGAGGGTGCAGTCCGGCAGCGGCTCCGGCACCGTGCGCCCGTACTTGTTCGCGCACACCGTCGCCGTGACGTCACCGGTGGCGGTGACCTGCGGTGAGGCGGACTGAAAGGTCGTGATGTCGCTGCGGGTGGAGGCCGGCTGCTGCGCGACCGTACGGACGTCCGCGTAGCCCGCCACGGACGGCGGTTCGGTGCCCGAACCGTCGAACATGCCCTGGAAGGCGGCCTGGTGGCCCAGCGAGGACTCGAAGAAGCTGGCGATGTAGGCGGATCCGACCTGGTACTGCTGCGCGGCCGTCAGCCGGATGTTCTGGCCCGAGGCCAGCGCCGTGGCGCTGGTGCCGCACACCGGGTCGTCGGCCTGCGACCAGTCGTCGGATGCGCCCGGATACGGCGGTGTCCACGAGGTGTTGTAGAAGTCGTGGTCGGTGCCCATCACCCAGATGTCGGACCGCTGCACGTCGTCGGCGAACGTACCGTCGCGCGAGTCGGCGTAGAAGTGCTGGCCCTGCTGGTCGGACACGTCGCCATCGCAGTACGGCAGCAGCGTGGTGGTGATGACGTCCGGCAGCGTGACGCGGGTGAAGTCGATCGGCGCGAGCGCGAAGACCGACTTGATGGCCCACGGGTGCGGCAGGCCCTCGTTGAGCGTGGCCGCGGTGACCACGCCCTCGCCGCCGCGCGAGTGGCCCATCAGCCCGATGCTGTTGAAGTCCAACGAGCCGGCGAACTGCCGTGCGGTCATCGTGCCTTCGGGGTACGTCGAGCGTCCCGCCGCCAGCGCCTGGTCGAAGTCGACGTCCTGGCCCGTGACGTCGTCGTGGTAGCTGACGGAGTGGCCGGCGTTGACCGCCTTGAGCATCGTCAGCGTGTCCAGCACGAGCTGGCCGCGGGTGCCGGCTCCGTCGTCGGGGGAGCGCTGGTTGTCGTTCGCGTTGATCGCGTTCGCCGAGATCGACACCACCGTGTAGCCCGCCGCGGCGAGCGCCTCGCCGGCGCCGTCGTAACCGGCGTAGCTGAGGATGGGCGCGGTGCCGGCCGGGCAGGGCCAGCCGCTGGCGCCCTTGAGCGTGGTGGTGTTGTAGCAGGAGCTGTGCCGGCCGTGCAGGAAGATCACCAGCGGGTGCGGGCGGTGGTCGGTGGGGACGTAGATGCGCCCCTCCAACTCGCCGCGGATCCCGCCGATGTCGGCCAGCGCGATGGACTGCGCGCCGAAGTCGTAGTCGGCGACGGCGTAGGAGCCGTGGCCCACCGTCGTCGGGTCTGCGGGCGTGTTGCCGTTGCCGCCGGGGTGGTACGGCGACGGGTGGCCGTCCTTGCCGCCCTTGGCCAGGGTGCGGCGCTGGGCCGCGAGCTGGTCGGCGGCGGAGGGCAGCGAGGTGGGGCCGGTGGCGGTGCTCGAACCGCCGGTGGACCACTGCCACGCGATCGACGACGCCTTGGCGACGGCCGGATCGGTGGTGGTCGCGGTCAGCGTGCGGCCGTCGGCGGACTCCGCGGCGGGGCCCAGGTCGAGCCCGTCCGCGACGAGTTCGGGCATGTCGTCGCGTATCGGCAGCGGGCTGCCGAGCCGCAGCGAGACGGTGTAGCCGGCGGCGCCGCGCGTCACCGTCCAGCCGTCGCCGGACGCCACCTGGGCGGAGGCCGTCTCCGTGCCCGGCGACGCGGCGGACGCCGGTCCCGCGGCGCCGAGCACCGCCGTCACCAGGGCGCCGGCCGCGGCCAGCGCGACCACGGGTCTGGGTATGCGCGTACCTGTGCGTACGCGTGTTCGTGCGCTCACGGCCGTACCATCTCTTCCTCGGCTTCGGGATCGTCGTCGGGATAGGGGTAGAAGGCGGTACCGAGCTTCGGCAGCCAGCCCACCGTCGCCACCGGCGACGCGTCGTCCCCCGGGTGCTGCGGCGGGAGCCCGGCGTTGATCACCGGCTCCCAGCCCACGGTCAGGAAGCTCATCGCAGCGCCTCCTCGGCCACCAGCGGGTCGTTGGACAGCTCCGGCGGCGTGGCCGGCTCGACCGGACGCAGCACGCGCGGCGCTACCTTGGGCGTGTCGGCGACCGGGTCCGGGGGCGCGGCGTTGTGGTACTGCGGGAAGTGCTCCTGGTAGTCGATCGCGGCCTGCACGATCTCCGGCTCGCTGAACCGCGGGCCCCAGAACTGCGCGGCGATCGGCAGCCCGACGGTGCTGTCGTAGCCGACCGGGAAGGAGACCATCGGCCAGGCGAGGGCGTTGGGCAGCTGGTAGTAGGCCCGGTAGACCGGGAAGCCGCCGCCGGTCCGCAGGCCGATTTGCGCGCCGAGCGAGAAGACAAGCATGAAGTCCACGCCCGCCTTGTCCAGCGCCGCCTGGTAGTTGGCCTGGAGCTGTCGGCGCCGCTTCTCGCCCTCGACGCGCACCGACGCCGGGATCATCCCGCCCAGGCGGGTGGCCGACTCGAAGGACGCCGACGTCTCGCCGGGCGCCTTGCGGCCGTACTGCGCCAGCAGCGCGGCGGCCTGGTCGGCGGGGCGGGTGGCAGCGAAGTCCTTGACCGCGTCCCAGTAGCGGATCTCGTAGCGGTTGGGGCTGAGCACCGCCGACGACGGGGAGATGTTGGAGCCGTCGATGGTCGCCAGCACGTCGCTGCTGGAGAAGTACGGGTCGTTGGCCGGGTCGGTGACGTCCAGGCCCGGGAACTCCTTGACCGTGGCGCCCAGCGACGTCAGCTGCTGCTTGAGCCGGTTGAAGGCGGCCAGGTGGTCGGCGTCGTAGGTGCCTTGCGGGGAGGTGCCGGCCTGGATGCCGCGGCTGGTGCGCATCCAGTCGGTCTGCGGGATACCGATGGTGACACCGGCCAGCGGGCGGCGGCCCTTGCGGGCGGTCAGCGGCATCGCCGGGAACGGGTCGGGCGCTGACAGCGTCAGCGGGTCGTTCGCCGCGTCGGGGCCGAGGACGATCGACAGCACCAGCGAGGCGTCGCGCACCGAGCGGCAGATGGGGCCGAGCACGTCGTAGCCGGGGGAGAGTGGCATCAGGCCGGCGACCGACGTGGTGCCCAGCGACGGCTTGATGCCGCTCGCGCCGTTGGCAGCCGACGGCATCATGATGGAGCCGCCGGTCTCCTCGCCGATGCACGCCGCCGCGAGCCGGGCGACCGGCGCGACGCCCGAGCCCTGGCTCGAACCGCCGGGCACGTAGTCCTTGTTCCAGGCGTTGCCGGCGAACGTGCCGGTGATGGAGCCGGAGAAGGCCGAGGCGACGGTGTGGCCGAGGATCACCGCGCCCGCCTCGCGCAGCCGGTGCACCGCGGTGGCGTCCCGCAGCGCGGTGTTGCCGTCGAAGGCGTGGCTGCCGTCCTTGGCGTCGAGGCCCTTGACGGCGACGGAGTCCTTGATGCCGAACGGGATGCCCAGCAGCGGCGGCAGTTCCTCGTGGGTGTGCCGGGCGCGGGCGAACCGCGTGTCGGCGGCGGCCGCCGCGGCGAGCGCGCCCGCCCGGTCGATCCGGACGAAGGCGTTGTAGAGGCCGTTGTCGCCGTAGGTCTCGAAGGGGCCGTTGAAACGGTCGATACGGTCCAGGTACGCCTTGGTCACCTGGGTGGCGGTGACCTTGCCGGCCCGCAGCAGCGAGGCGAGCTCGACCACTTCGTAGTCGACGAGCCGGGAGCGCTTCTTGATGCCGGAGGCCGGCGGGAGGGCGGCGATGAGCCGGGCGTTCGGGGAGGCGGCGCCGGCGGTGCCGCCGGAGGTCGCCGAGGCCGGGGTGGCGACGGCCGCGGAGACCGCGACGGCACCCGTCACGGCGGCGGCGCCGCCGAGCACGGCCCGCCGGCTCATACCGCCTGCGGGAGCGGATTCAGCGAGGGAGGAATCGGTGGTGCGCGGGTTACGGGTGGGCATGGAACGTTCTGCCGTCATGTACAGCTTTCCTGTCCTCTGCGGTGGAGAAAGAAAGGACCAGTGCGAAGTACTCGCGTCCCGCGAGGAGACTTTAGGTCGCGAATATGGGGCACGGAAGCCGTCTGACCTGGTGTTTCATGCACCGTGAATACAGTTGGGCACTTTATTTCGCGCGGGTGTCGCGGGCGTGAAAATCGGCGCCGCCGGAAACGTGCGGGAATCGGGCGCAAACGGCCGCCGGGGTGCTGCTGATCGGCTGATTGACCACCCGAGGAGAGGTTGATGAAACTTAAATTAAACCTGACGGTTCGACGGCTTGGTGGTCCCCTGGTTCAACGAGAGGTAGACCCGCCGGCCAGAGGCACTGAACAGGTAGACCACGTACCAACCGGTGGTCGAGCTGGGCGACTACGCTCGCCGAAGACCCGAACCCACGGAATCTCCGACTTGAGGACCGTGCCGTCACGCCCCTCAACTCCCAAGTCGTCCAGCGCAATACCGAGCGCAGCTGCCAGGCGGGCTCCATGAGCTCGAAGCAGATCGGGCAACTGCTGGCGGATGATGAGGCCTCGTTCCTGCATGTCATCCGTGTTCGTCGCCACCCAAGTGGGCTGTAAATCAAGGACCTTACCCAGAAGATCGTTCACGCGTGGCAGCGCAGCTCTGGGCACTGACAGTGCCTCGGTGCGACCAGCACCAGACCAGGACAGCCAGCGACGGAAGATTTACAGTGGGCTGGCCCAGGCGGCTCTCACCAGGTTGTACAGCGCCGACGCATGCAGACCCCATCAAGCCCTACTAGCGTGCGCTCCATGGCTAGTGGCGATTCCTCTGTGTCACGCGACCGCCGCCGCATCGAGTTGCGGGAGTTCCTGCGCAGCCGCCGCGCCCGGGTCTCGCCCGCTGATGTCGGGATGCCGGCCGCGACGTACGCCGGGGCTGCGCCGCGACCCAGTGGAATGCCGTATCCGTCCGTCATGCCCGAGCGTTTCAGGCCCTGTTTGCCGCGGTCGACCGGGGAACGCCCGGCCACCTCACCGCCCCTGGAGCTTTGGTGATGGAGCCGTCTACGGCGATCTGGTCGAGGACGAGACCGACGATCCGGTCGTAGGCGTCGAGCGCGATCTGCTTGAGTCGGGCGAAGACGCCCAGTCGTATCCATTCGTCGCGGCGGCTGCGGATCGTGGCGGCCGAGCAGGTTGTGTCGGCGATCGCCTCGTAAGAACAGCCGAAGCACAGCAGTTGCAGCATCTTGTCGAAGATGATCCGGTCGCTGATGCGTCGGCGGTGGCAGCCAAGTGGATGGTCCGGGTGGTATTCCGGCCGCTCGGGCAGCAGGACCGCGAATTGGTCCCAGAGCGGCTCGGTCAGCCATGATGGAAGCGCAGGCACAGGCCTCCTCGATGATCACAGAGCGTCAGCAACTTCATGATCAACGGGACCTGTGCCCGCTCGGCTACCTACCTTCCCAACCGCGCCTTTACGCGCGGCCGAACAGCGTTATCGAGCTTACGGCTACTTGCGCCGCCCACTCCCCTGCCCGCTGTTTCCGGCGCTTCAGCCGGTCGTGTTCCCGACAGGCCCGGCGAACCAGGGTGGTTGACCTGGCCACTCGACAACGCGCGTGCCGGGCAATGGCTGAGGAACTCTTCCCGCGGAGCCTCTGCGCACGGATGGCGAGAGCTTGGGCACTCAGATGCTGTTGGCGATGCGCTCGTGGTCCCGTTCGCCCTCGCGGGTCTGGATACCAGCGGCGAGCAGCTTGTGGGCGAGCTCGGTGACCTCATCGCCGAACGCCGCGAACAGGCCCTCGTTCTCAACGGCGTACGCCGCACGCGGAATCGGCTGCGCGACCGCGTCGACCGCAGCCTTCGTGATGGAGATCACCTCCGGCCGGAGGCCGGCGATCCGCCGGGCCAGGGTGTCGACGAAGGAATCGAGTTCTGCGGCGGGCAGGGCACGGTTGATCAGGCCGTACCGTTCCGCGAGCTCCGCGCCCACGAGTTCGGCACCGAGGATGAGCTCCAGCGCGCGGGCCCTTCCTGCCAGGCGCGTCATGTTCACCGTCCCGCCGCCCCCGGGAAGGATCCCCATCAAGGACTCCGGCTGCCCCTGCCCCGACTTGCCGATCGCCGCGAATCGCATGTCCAGGTACATGAAGAACTCGTTGCCCGCGCCGCGCGCGAAGCCCGCCAGCTTGCCGATGGTGACCTGCGGCAGCGAGCGGACCTCCTCGCTCATCGCCTGGAGGATGTTCAGGCCTTCCGGGACGGTCGAGCCCGGCGCGGCCGCGATCGCAGCGCGAGTGGCTGCAGGCAGCGCGTCAGGGTCGGTGAGGTAGGCCATGTCACCGTGCGCAACGAAGAACTCCGGGTCAGCGCTCTCGAAGACAATGACGCGGACGTCGGCGTCGTCCCGCACACGCGCGAGGAACGCCCGGAGTGACGGCAGGAGCACCGCGTCCATCAGATTGAGCGGCGGGTGATCGATTGTCACCGTCGCGACCCCGTCCGAGACGTCGATCGTCAGGGCGGGAAGGTCTTCGTAGCTCATGAGGTGCTCCATATCGCGGTAAGGGACGGCCCGTGACCGGGCCGCCGGCTAGGGACAGCGTCGCGAATCTCAGCATCGCGACTGACACTGAGTATCAGATTAGAAACCTGTATCCGAAGAAGCAAACGAGTGTGTCGGAGTACACTCGTCCCCATGAGCACAGCGCCAGTCGGTACCCGTGAGATCAGCCGCCACGCGGTGCGAGCAGAGCTGGCCCGCGTCGCGTTCAACCGGTTCTGCCTCACCGGCTTCAACCAGGTCACCTTCACCGACCTCTCCGAAGCCGCCGGAGTGTCGCGGAGCACCTTCCTGCGCTACTTCGGCACCAAGGAAGACGTGGTCCTGTTCGTCTTCGACCCTGTCGGTGACGTCATCACTGACGCGCTCGATGCCGAGCGGGCCAACCAGGACGACTGGAGCAGGCTGCGCAACGCCCTGGAGTCAGCCGTGAGGTTCCTCGTGCGCGACGTCCAGGAACTCGTGACGATCCTCGGCCTGATCGAGCAGACCCCAGCCCTGTGCGCACGCCTCCGCGAGAAGCAGGCTGAGTGGCGACCAGAGATCGTCGCCCGACTGCAGAAGACAACCTCCACGACCGACGGGTCATCGGTCATCGCCAACGTTCGCGTAGCGGCGGCGCTCGAAATCTTGTGGATCGTCCTCGGGCAATGGAGTGCGAGCGACGGCCAAGAGGACCTCGGCAAACTGCTGGACGCTGCGTTCGCCGCCTTCTCGACCCCGGCACGCCAGCAGACGGACGCTCCGTTGTAAGGGGCCGAGGCGGCGGCTTCCTCGGCGGTGCCGAAGCGGCCGAAAGGAGATTCGTGCACCTGGTCAGCCCCGCTGTCCCGCACTCTTCAGGGATGCCTTGATGCCCAGGCCCGCGGCCTGCCTCGGCGCCTGCAATTCCGCATGGCGCCGTGCCGAACACCTGCGCGGCACCGACAAGACCACGGATGACATCCCCGTCTGCTGGGGCGAGCCCGTGCACTGCGCGTCACCAAACTGTCCGAACAGCACACCTGGCCCGGGCAGGCGGCGCGGCTCCTGACCGAGCATATCGTCGGAGGCCTCTCCGAGATCGCCACCGACGTCCGCCGCCTCGGCGAGCACCGAGTGCGGGAGCCCCGTACATGCCGCCAGGCCCTTCTGACACACGCCGACTACGGCCGCTGCGTCCAAGACCTTGCCGCGCAGGAAGCCACGCGACTCCGCGCACCACGGCCGTCGGACGGCGCCCTGCTGCTGGACGCGCTGTGCATCCCGCATGTTGCTGCTCGCAGATCACTGTGGCCGCGCACCGGGGGCCTCTCGGCAGCGCGGGGCCTTTGCCGTTTCCGGAACCCCCACACCCGCGAGGTGGCCCATGGATCTCAGCTGTGACCTCCACACGTCGCTGTGGACGGCACCCACGCACCGGGCCAGAGCCGGGATCGTCCAGCAGCCTCCTAGCACTCTCCCATGCCAGGTGCTCGGTCGGCGGACGCGTCTGGTGGTTTCCGGGTGGCGATGGTTTCGCGGAGCCTTTCCTGCGCTTCCGCGGGGGCGCCCGCGGTTACCAGTGCCTCTGCTGTAGCGCCGGCGACCGGTGCCACGTCCAGGACCCGGGGAAGGGCCAGAGGTGCCTCGGCAGCCAGGCGGGCGCCGATGTGGTCGCGCAGCAGTTGTTGGTCGTTCTGGAGGGTGCCGCCGCCCAGGATCACCGGGGTCGTGGTGCGCAGCAGACGCAGTCGGCGCAGCAGGGCGGTCACCATGGTGACGATCTCGTCCCCGAGGCGTTCCACGATGCTGCGGGCCACCGCGTCCCCGTTCTCGGCGGCTGCGAAGACCAGCGGTGCCAGGCCGTGCAAGGCGGTGATCTGGATCTCCCCGGCGCTGACGGCCAGCGCGATGGCTTCTACGCTGTCGAGCCCGAAGTGCGCGGGCAGTTCCCGGCGCAGTCGGGTCGCCGGTCCCCGCCCGTCGCCCGCACGGACGGCGGCGCCCAGGCCGGCCCGGGCCACCGCGAGTCCGCCCCCCCAGTCCCCGGTGATGTCCCCGAGGGAGAGGAACCGGGCCGAGCGGCCGCCCGGATGGAGGGCGGCGGCGTTGATGCCGGCGCCGGATACCACGGCGACCCCCCAGCCGTCCGGCGCGCCGGCCCGTAGGACGGCGAGGGTGTCGTTGTGCACGACGGTCCGCTCGGCCACGCCCAGCTGCGTCAGCTGTCGCTGGGCCAGTCGTTCCTGGGCCCGCCGGTCGACGTTGGCGAGGAAGTATGCGCCGGCCGTCACCGGCGTGGTCTCGGGCAGACCGGCCTCGGCCAGCGCTTGCCGGCCGAGGCGGGAGAGTCGTTCGGTGGTGGCCTCCATGCCCTCTGTGTGCGGGCGGGTGCCCGCGCCGCGTACCCAGGACAGCAGCCGCCCCTCGGTGTCCGCGAGGACGAGGTCGGTCTTGGAGTTCCCGCCGTCGACGCCCACCACGAGGTCAGGCATCGACGGCCTCGCTGCCGAAGAACCGGGGCAGATGGCGGCGGTTGGCCTCCAGCAGGGCGTCGAGCAGGGCGTTGGCGACACCCCATTCGCGTACCAGCGGGTTGGCCATGAGGGCTCGCCGTGCCACCGTGCGGTCGCCGGTCAGGGCCGCTTTGACGGTGAGGGTCTCGTAGGCGGTGACTGCTTGGATGAGGCCCAGCATCTCGGGCGGCAGTGGTGGCACGGGCACTGGATGGGGCCCTGCTGTGTCGACGTCGGCGGCCACTTCGACCACCGCTTCGTCCGGCAGGCCGGCCAGTAGCCCGTCGTTGCGGATGTTGACGTAGTGATGGGCGCCGTCGCCGGTGAGCAGGCTGGTGACCAGGGCGGCGGCGGCTTCGCTGTAGTAGGCCCCACCTCGCTGCTCCAACAGGTCGGGTTTGCTGTCGAGGGCGGGGTCCGCGTAGAGCGTGAGCAGTTCCTTCTCGATGGCGAGGACCTGTTCGGCGCGGTGCGCGCCGGCCTGTTGGGTCCGGACCTCTTCCTGTGTGCAGTAGAAGTAGTGGAGGTAGTAGGAGGGGATGGCGCCGAGGTCGCGTAGTGCGCCTGCGGGGAGCCGGACTTGTGCGGCGAGTTCGTCGAGTGTCTTACCGGTCAGCAGGTCCGGCAGCCGGTCCAGGCCGTCCACGGTGACAGAGCGGATCCAGGACAGGTGGTTGAGGCCGGCGTGGCCGAGGCGTACCCGGCCGGGGTCGGTGTCCAGCAGGGCGGCCAGCTGCCGTTGGAACTTGATCGCCACGTTGCACAGGCCGACGGCGCGGTGGCCGGCGTCCAGCAGGGCGCGGGTGACGATGCCGACGGGGTTGGTGAAGTCGACGATCCAGGCTCCGGGCTGGGCCCGGCGCCGTACCTCCTCGGCGATGTCGAGTACCACCGGCACGGTGCGCAGGGCCTTGGCGAAGCCTCCGGGGCCGGTGGTCTCCTGGCCGAGCAGGCCGAAGTCGTTCGGCAGGGTCTCGTCGACCAGGCGGGCCGCCTGGCCGCCCACGCGCAGTTGGACGAGGACTGCGGCGGCGCCGTCCACCGCTTGGGCCAGGTCGGTTGTGGTGGTCAACCGGCCGGGGTAGCCGTGCCGGGCGAGGATGCGGCGGGCCAGGCCGCCGATGACGTCCAGGCGTTCGGCGTTGATGTCGTGCAGGACGAGTTCGTCGACCGGCAGCACGTCGGCGCGCCGGGCGAAGCCTTCGACAAGTTCGGGTGTGTAGGTGCTGCCACCGCCGACAACGGTGATTTTCACTCGTGCTCCCAGGTGAGATGTGGGGTGTCAGCCCTTGACGCCGGTCAGCGCGATGCCCTCGACGAAGACCTTCTGTGCCAGGAAGAACAGCACCAGGACGGGCAGCAGGAACAGCAGCGAGGCCGCCATCTGCAGCTGGTAGGCGTTCTGGTGTCCGTTCTTGGCGAGCTGGCTGAGGGCGACGGCGAGGGTCTGTCCGGTGTCGCTGTTGCCCGTGTAGAGCAGCGGGTTGTAGAAGTCGTTCCACGCGTAGAGGAAGGCGAACAGGCCGACTGCCGCGATGGCCGGGCGGGCCATCGGGATGAGCACCCGCCACAGGATGCGCAGTTCGCCCGCACCGTCCACGCGCGCCGCCTCGGTGAATTCGTCCGGGATGGTAAGGAAGAACTGGCGCAGCAGGAAGATGCTGAACGCGTCACCGAAGAACGACGGCACGATGAGCGGCTTGAGCGTGCCCACCCAGCCGACGTGGGCGTACATGACGTACAGCGGCAGGCTGGTGACCTGGGCTGGGATCATCATTGCGGCCAGGACGACCAGGAAGACCGCCTCCCGGCCGCGCCAGCGCAGCCGGGCCAGTGCGTAGGCCACGGGCACCGAGGAGACAACGACGCCGACGGTGGAGAGTCCGGCGTAGAGCATGGTGTTGAGCAGGTCTCGGCCGAACAGCATGGCCTTGAAGACTTCCCCGAAGTTGCCGAACTCCCAGGGTGAGGGCCACAGGGAGCCGGTGCCGGCCTGGTGCTGGGTCATGAACGCGGTCAGCACGCAGACGGTCAGCGGCAGTAGGAAGCACAGAGCGACGGCGATGGCGGGCGCGTGCTCGGCAACCACGTACAGCGCACGGCGCCCGGCACGCTGCTTCGTCAGTTGAACAGTGCTCATCGGCCACCACCCGAGTAGTGCACGAAGCGGCGCGATGCGCGGATGAAGACCACGGTCGCCGCGAAGATGACGAGGAACAGCAGCCAGGCCATGGCCGAGGCGTAGCCGGTCTTGAAGTACCCGAAGCTCTGCCGATACAGCTCGGTCGAGTAGAAGAGCAGCGAGTTGGCGGGGTAGCCGATCAGGTCGTTGCTGGATGAGGTGGCGTTCGCGGAGCTGGAGGCGACGAACGCCTCGGTGAAGTACTGGAACGTGTAGATCATCCCGGTGAGCAGGGCGAAGAAGATGACCGGGGAGATCGCCGGGAGGGTGACGCTGCGGAACTTCTGCCAGGTGCCCGCGCCGTCGAGTTCGGCCGCCTCGTACAGCTCGCGGGGCACGTCGAGCATGGCGGCGGAGAAGATGACCATCACGTTGCCGCTCGCCCACAGCGCCATGAGGACGAGGCTGGGCTTGGACCAGGCGGGGTCGGAGAACCATCCGGGTCCGTCGACGCCGAAGACGTCCAGCAGCCGGTTGAGGGGGCCGACCGGGTTGAGCAGAACGATGAACGACAGGGCCGCGGCAACGACCGGCACCATCGACGGCAGGAAGAACAGTGTGCGGTACACGGCCCGGCCGCGCTTGACCCGGATGATCACCCACGCGGTGAACATGGCCCAGGCGGTGCGCAGCGGCACCATGACGACGACCATCCACAGGGTGTTGCGCACGGACACCCAGAAGGTGTCGGACTGGGTGAACAGGGCGTGGTAGTTGCGCAGTCCGACGAACTGGACCGGCCGGTAGGAGCCGGCCTGGAAGTCGGTGAGCGAGTAGTAGAGCGTGGCGATCACCGGGTACAGCACGAAGACGCAGAACCCGATGATGAACGGGGTCAGGAAGGCCAGTACGACCCACCAGCGGGCCCGGCTCGGTCGGCGCCGCCCGCCCCGGGCGGTGCGCTGGTGCGCCGTGCCCGGGGCGTCGCCGACGGGGGCGAGAAGGGTCGTCATCGCTACTGCCCGCTCTGGGAGTTGAGATCGTCGATCTTCTTGCCGACCTCGGCGAGACCGCTCGCCACGTCCTTGACCTTGCCCTGCTCGTAGTCGAGCAGGAACGCCCGCCAGGCGTCCAGGTCCTCGATGCCGGCCGGGGTGAGCGTCTTGTAGGAGGAGTGCTTGTTCTCGAAGATGTCGACGAACGGCTTCCAGTGCGGGTCGTCGCGCTTGTCCCAGGCCTTGAGCGCGGCGAACGTGGTCGGGACGTTGTAGACGGTGTCTGCGAGGGTGTTGAGGAACGTGGTGTCGGTGGTGAGCTGCTGGAGCGCGAAGAACGCCTCCTGTTTGTGCTGCGAGCCGGCCGACAGGTAGGCGACGGTGCCGAGGGTGCTGCCTGCGCCGTAGGTGCCCGACGATCCGTCCAGGACCGGCATCGGTACCACGCCGTAGTCGAAGTCCTTCTTCTCCGAGGCGATCTCGCCGACGTGCCACTCGCCGTCGAGTTCCATGGCGGCGGCGCTGGTCAGCAGCGGGTTGCCGGCGTCGTCGGCGTGCGGCTGGTAACGGCCGACGAACTTCTGCACGTTCGCCTCGCCGTAGTAGTCGATCAACTCCTGGTCCCACGTGAGCAGCTGCTGCCACTTGGGGTCGGAGGCGAAGGTGGTCTTCCCGTTGCCGGCGTAGAAATCGGTTCCGCTGTGCGCACCGGTGAAGAGGTACCGGTTGACGTCGTAGTCGGAGCGCGGCACGAAGCCGTAGGTCTTGATGGAGCCGTCAGAGTTCTTGACCGTCAGTTCCTTGGCGTCGGCGGTCAGTTCGGCGAGTGTCTTCGGCGGCTCGGTGATGCCGGCCGCCTTGAACATCCGCTTGTTGTAATAGAGCGCGAAGGCGTCGGTCAGCAGCGGCAGCGCGCACTGCTTGCCCTGGTAGCGGGTGTAGGCCAGGGTCGCGGCCGGGAAGGTTTTCGCTGCGTCGATCTTGGCGGAAGTCAGGTAGGGGCCGACGTCGGCGACTGTGCCGTTGTAGCAGAACTTCGCCACGTTGTCGGGCACGGAGCTGATGAAGACGTCGGGCGGGTCACCTGCGGCGACGGCCTTGGCGTAGGCGGCGTCGTCCTTGTTGGGCACGAACTTCACGGTAAGCCAGGGGTACTTGGTGTGCAGGCGGTTCAGTGTCGCCTTGAACGCGGCGACCTCGTTGGGGAGGTGGTTGAACGTCCAGACGGTGACCGTGGTGGCCGTGTGCGAGGCGCCTGGGGATATGGCGGATTGGGGCTGGGAGTCGGAGGGCCCGGTGGAGGTGCAGCCTGCCAGCAGCAGGACTGCGGCGGCCGTGGCGGCCGCGGCCCCGGTGATAGGTTTGAACACTGATCGTCCTTCCTCGGAGACGGGATTTCCTGGGTGACGGATCGGTCGTCGGTCGACGGGCGCGGCAACGCCCGGTGACCAGTAGCGGCGATGCTGTCCGGCAAGACAGCGTCGCCGCGATGTTTCTCAGGACAGAGTCGATGGCTCAGCCTGCGGCACGGGAGTGGTGGCCGCGGCGAAGGCAGCCTCGCGGGCCAGCTTTGCCGACATGGTCGTGGCTCCGGTGAGCACAGCGTCCTGGCCGAGCCCCGAGGCGACGATGGGCGGCCGGAAGGTGGTGAAATCGGCCAGATGACGGGCGACCGGCTCGAGCAGCAGATCGCCGTTGGCGCCGATGGCGCCGCCCAGCACGATGAGCGCCGGGTCGATGAGGGGGACGACGCAGGCCACCACGTAGGCGACGCTGCGTGCGGTGTCGTCGACGATCGCCAGCGCGCCGGGATCACCGGCGCGGGCCAGGTCGAAGACGGCGCGCGGGCTGCCGTCACCGGGCAGGCCCAGCCGTCGTGCCTCGGCGCTGATGTAGCGGGCGCCCAGGTGTTCCTGCACGAGGTCCCGGCGCTGTCCGGCCGGTGCGATCATGCGGTCGCTGGGCAGGTAGCCGGCCTCACCTGCGACCCCGGTGGCGCCGCGCCGGACCCGCCCGTCCACGACCAGTCCGAGGCCGAGCCCGACGCCGAGGCTCACCAGCACGAAGTCGTCGGTCTCGGTGCCCAGGCCGTGGGTGCGCTCGGCCAGCGCTGCGAGGTTCACGTCGTTCTCCAGGACGAGCGGCACCGGGACGGCCCGGCCGAGCGCCTCGCCGAGCCCCTTCCCGGCGTCCGGCAGCCCGGCCGCGTATGACAGCCGGCGTCCGTCGGGGCCGACCGCGGCGGGCAGTCCGGCAACGACCTGGGTGATCTCCTGCAGCTCCCGGCCGACTTGCCCGGCGAGGTTCGCGCACATCTCCAGGACCTGTCCGACGAGGGCGTCGGCGCCCCGCTCGCCGTGCTGGCCGGTCTCCGCCCGCGCCCGGATCCGGCCGGTGACGTCGGCGACCGCGGCGCGGATCCGCCGGTGCCCGACGTCCACGCCGATCCCGAAGGCGCAGTCGGCGTTCACCCGGTACTGCGCGGGGGCCGGTCCCTTGCGGCCGGTCGCCGGGCCGACCTCGGTGATCACCCCGCGCTCCAGCAGCAGCCCGACCGCGGCGGCCACGGTGGGCCGGGACAGTGGGATCCGCCCGGCCAGGTCGGTGGTCGTGACCGGGCCCGCCTCGTCGATCGCCTCGAGGACGGCGCGACCGTTCAACGACCGCAGCAGCCGCTGCGGACCTGCTGGATAACGGCGGGTCACGGTGCCCTCATCTCGCCATCAGCCCTCTGTAAGAAAGAAAGTTGCTTATTTATACGCGCGGGCCTGGCCGGAATCAACCCTCCAAGCGCCTTCCGTGAGACGGCAGTCAAGTCCGCTGGTACGCCTCGCGAGGCCGGGAGCGGTCGGGAGAGCACAGCTTGAAGTGCCCAACATGTGCTTGAGGGTCATCTCCAGCCGGACACAAGGGCGTCCGGCCCGACGCGCTCGTCGTCTTCAAGCCCGTCTGCTCGGCAGTCCAGGACCCTCGCGGTTGGCGCGATGTGCGTCCGCCCGGCCCCCGAACTTCCCCCTCGGCACCGAACTCGCGGTCACCAAGGCGAGCGACCCGGAGCCGGCGGTGCCGTGACCAAAGGGGGCTGTGTAAATCGTGTGCGGCAGCGCCGTGTTCGCGAGATCGTGGTGCATGGATACAGACGCATACAGCTGGCACTTCACGCAGGACGTGGAGGAGTTCCTCGACCGGGCTGGGGGGTTCCTCTGGTCCGAGCCCGCGTTGCACACCGTCCAGCTGACGGTCGGCGAGATGGTGCGTACGAACGGGATCACCGCGTACGGCGAGGACGTGCCCTACTTCGGCCGGCTCGTGGGTAGTGACGGTACCGTGCGCGCCACCGTCATGCGCACTCCCCCGTTCCAACTCCAGCTCACCACTCTCCCCGACGGGGCGGCTGACGCACTGGCGGTACGGCTCGTCAAGGACGGCAGGGCGATCCCGTCGGTCTTCGGTCCGTCGGAAGCGGCTGCCGAGTTCGCGGCCGCCTGGGAGCGACGCACCAAGGCCACCGCCCGGCTCGCGATGAGCCAGCGCCTCTACCGGCTCGGCACCCTCACCCCGCCTGAGCCCGCGTCCCCTGGGCGCGCCCGCGCCGCCGTGACGGACGACCGCCAACTGATCGCACAGTGGTACAACGAGTTCTGCACGGACATAGGCGGGGAAACCCGGCCCGACCCGGAGAGTTGGGCCGAGAGCCGACTCGCTCAGGGCGGGGTCGTGCTGTGGGAGACCCCCGACGGCACACCTGTCTCCATGGCGAGCGCCTCCCCCGAGGTCGCCGGGCAGGTCCGCGTCACCACCGTCTACACCCCCGCCCCGCTGCGCAGCCGCGGCTACGCAGGGAGCGCCATCGCCAGAGCCAGCCGGACCGCGCTCGACTCGGGGGCCAAGGAGGTCCTGCTCTTCACCGACCTGGCCAACCCTACGAGCAACGGCCTCTACCAACGGCTCGGCTACCAGCCGGTGGCTGACTTCGCGACGCATGAGTTCGGGGACGCCACCACGAAGGGCTGACATCTCCTCAGGGCCGCAGCAGGTTGCTGGCCCACCGTGTGCGCGGCCCGGCGTACGCCAGCCGCGTGCTAGCCGTGCGATCACCGCGTGCCTAGCTTCAGATGCTTGCCGGTTGAATGTCGGTTGATGCTTTCCGGTTCCTAGCCTTTCGTGCGGTTCTTCGTGCCGTATGCCTTGAAGCGGGTCACCTCCTTGCTGGTGGTCGGGGGTACCGTCCGCAGGCGGCGTCCGCCCTGGTCGAAGAGGTGCAGGGTGGTGTCGGTGACCTCGACACTGACCACGGTGTGGGCATGGACCATGCCAACCTGGACCTGGCTGCTGACAGCCCACGGGCAGCGGGCCGTCTACGTGCCCGGACGGACGGTCAATCGCATGGCTGGCGCCTACCGCGGCAAGGCCAAGACGGATGCCCGCGACGCCTACGTCATCGCCGAAACCGCCCGCCACCGACGGGACTTCGCCACCCTCGACGTGCCCGCCCAACTGGCCGCGTCAACCGGCTCCGCGACGTGCTCACCGGCATGTTCCCCGCCCTGGAACGCGCCTTCGACTACTCGGCCCGCAAGGGCGCACTGGTACCGCTGGCCGGCCACCAGACCCCAGCCGCCCTCCGCCGACGCGGCTTGGCCCGACTGACGGCCTGGCTGGGCAATCGAGGCGTCCGCGACGCGGACAGCATGGCCGCCGCGGCCGTGGAAGCCGCCCAGGCCCAGCAGAGCTGCACTGCCCAGCAAGGACGCCGCCGCACAGACCGTCGCCGACCTAGTGCCGCATCAGGCAACGTTTGCCCTGTTGTGATGTGACGCGCCGTCCGGATGCTGTGTTGGACGGCGCGTGGGCGTCATTCTGTCCGGGTGG
>NZ_LMWH01000269.1 GCF_001507435.1 Streptomyces sp. NRRL F-5122 | reverse complement strand
CATCGAGATTGACGTACTCCATCGGCCTGCGCCCCCGCTCCTGGCTTCCTGCTGGCCGATGAATCATCGCACAGACTCACCAAATGAGATGACGTCTAAATGATCGGTCCCAAGGACTCGGCTGCACGCACGAGGAGAAGGCGGCCAAGGTGGGAGTATCGGGGCCGGGTTACAAGTTGCTGCGTGCTAGCGGGGTGCGGCTGTGCTGCTCTGCTCAAGGGTTGCGGCATCGGTCCATAACTGTCGTCGATGACGAGTACCGCGCCGCCCACGCGTGGTCATTTACGACACGCAACTACCTTAGAAGCCTTGGCAAGCGACCAAATGCTCCGGTGGCCAGGCGTAATGGGCGGGGCAATAGCGGTCTCATGAACAGCGTCTGCAGTCGTGGTGCGCATCGTAGACACGCTGTAGAGCTGTTGTAGACCTGATCGTGTCAGAGTGGAATCTGCACAAAAGAGAAGCAATGTTCGCTGCTTAATTGGAGAGTGATTCGCGTGGCCACGGATTTCGAAGGCAAGAAAATTGTTGTGCTCGGCGGCGCTAGCGGCATGGGTTACAAGACTGCCGAGAACGTGGTCGCGGCAGGCGGCAGCGCGGTGCTTGTCGGCCGCCCGGGCCAGAAGCTCGACGAGGCCGTGTCAAGCCTCTCGCAGTCCGGTGCTGCATGGTCGGTCGCCGCAGACCTGGCAGACCAGGACCAGGTCGTCGAAGCCCAGAAGCAGTTGGCAGAGGACCACCCCGACGCGACCCTCCTGGTCAACGCTGCCGGCTTCTTCATCCCTAAGCCCTTCCTCGACTACGAAGTCGCCGACTACGACGCCTACCACGATCTCAACAGGGCAACGTTCTTCCTGACCCAGACTGTGGTGCGGGGCATGATCGCAGGCGGGGAGGGCGGCGCGATTGTGAACGTGGGCAGCATGTGGGCGCACCAGGCAATCGGCCTGACGCCTTCGTCCGCCTACTCGATGGCCAAGGCGGGGCTGCATGCTCTCACGCACAACCTGGCCTATGAGTTGGCAGGCGAGGGCATTCGCGTCAACGCTGTGGCCCCCGCGGTTACCCGGACGCCCCTTTTCGAGAAGGTCTTCCCGGCAGACCAGCTGGACGGCGCGATGGAAAATCTGAGCGATCTGCACCCGCTCGGCCGAGTTGGCACGCCACAGGACCTCGCGTCCGCGATCGTCTTCCTGCTCTCTCCCGCTTCGAGTTGGACGACGGGGGCCATCCTCAACGTCGATGGCGGAGTCATGGCCGGCCGGAACTGACGCCGGTCAGCTGGTTGCGTTCCGCCCGGAGCACCCCTGCTCCGGGCGGGCGGGCCCGTGAACCTTACCCATCGCAATACCCGCGCAGAGAGGGGCACCGTATGGCAGGCAACTTGAGAGACGTCACTGACGAAACGTTCGCCGAGGAGGTGCTCGCTAGCGACAAGCCGATTCTCGTCGACTTCTGGGCCGAGTGGTGCGGGCCCTGCCGCTTGGTGGCGCCAGTGCTGGAGCAGCTGGCTGCCGAGCACAAGGACAAGATCGAGATAGTTCAGCTGAACGTCGACCTGAGCCCGCGCACTGCAGAGCGGTACGACATTAGGTCGATCCCCACGCTCAACGTCTACCGAGACGGCAAGGTGGTCAAGACGGTGATCGGCGCCCAGCCGAAGGGCGTCCTTGAACGGGATCTGAGGGAGTTCCTTTAGGCACGTGGCCTAATCAACGCTTCGCTGAGGCTGTTCCCGTCACACTTCGACGGGAGCAGCCTCGCTACTGGTCAGGCCGGTGTCTTGGGTAGTTGCCAGGCCTTACGAATGTAGTGGCATGTGTAGCCGTTCGGGTAGCGTTGGAGGTAGTCCTGGTGCTGAGGCTCTGCCGTCCAGAAGGTTCCGGCAGGTACTACCTCAGTGACCACCTTGCCGGGCCACAGTCCAGACGCCTCGATGTCGGCAATCGTTGTCTCGGCTACGCGGCGCTGCTCGTCGTTCAGGTAGAAGATGGCAGATCTGTAGCTCGTTCCGATGTCGTTGCCTTGCCGGTTCATCGTGGTGGGATCATGGATCTGGAAGAAGAACTCCAGAAGGGCACGGTAGGTTGTTCTGGCGGGGTCGTAGGTGATCTCGATCCCTTCGGCGTGGCTTCCATGACTGCGGTAAGTTGGGTTGACGACCTCACCCCCGGTGTAGCCGACACGCGTCTCCACAACCCCCGGAAACGTGCGGAATAGTTCCTGCATCCCCCAGAAGCAGCCACCAGCCAGCACTACCTTTTCTCTTTCCGCTACCACAGCACACTCCCTGTCTACGAGGCTTCAACCTGGAGCCTGAGGACCCGGTCCCCAGATGTGACACAGCCGCCGACGGCGAGAGTCACACTCGCCTGGCCACGAAGCCAAGGCGAATGTGGTGGTGGGGAGGGGCCCCAAGACGCCAGCCAAACGCGGACGACTCGCCCTCACATAGTTAGCTGCTTCAGCAGTAGATTTCTTACCTCCCTACCCGTAGGCGGGCAGGGTGCAAGCCGAGTGTTGGACGCCGGCGAGCCGGTGCACGAGCCGCGGCTCTTCTCTGAGCCGACGCCCGTGTGGCGGACAGCGCGAGGGCATGCTGTATGCCTATACGCGCGGTCAGAGCCAGGCTTGCTGTCTCGGCTGGAGTTGTCTCTTCAGCGCCGCGTAGGAGAACGAGGGCTCCCTCGGGGACGGACGCAAGGAACACGTGCAGCGTCGGCCTCGGCGTCATGTCTCGTGCTGGGTGTGAGGCTAACCATGACGGGCCATCAGCAGGAGCTGACGGGCAGTCGAGGTTTCAGAGAACCTTGAAGGCCGGTTCTACGAGTTGCCCTACGGTGCGCAGGCGCTATGCACGCTCGTCTACGGGACGGACGACTGGCGATACGTCTTGATTCATACAGCGATCCGGGAAGGTTCCCGAGAACGTGACTGATCCAAGCTGCTGATGCGGTACGGCCCTGACGACCTCAGGACCGATGGTGCCACGATCACTAAGTACTCTGGGATTGTCGACCGCTCCATCAAGGAGAAGGCTGGCTTCGCGGGGCTGGTCGACTCCAGCCACCCCGGAAGCTGGGGTGGCATACGAAGCTGAAGGCGAGAGGCGGATCGCACGGGCTCCGTACAGGCGGCGGGGGCTCAGTGACTATCTCGGATAGATGCCTCGTGCACATCAAGCCGCTTGAATGACAACCTCTGGCGCCACACTGCCAACAAGGGCACGACGCCTGTGTTGCCAGACACCCCTACGGCATGGAGACCAAGATGACTTCACCTGACGACCGTCCGGACTTCGAGGACCTTGGTGCCTCCCACCTGCTGCGTGAGCAAGAGGAATTCGACGAGGACGAGCTCGGCGAAGATGTCCTGGACAGCGGCTACTCGCCTGCCGAAGCGCCCATAGCCGTCAACGAGTGGGGGCTGACCGCGAGAGAGGGGGCCTCTCACGAAGACCTCGCACACCGCCTGAAGCGAGAGGTGCCGGAGGTGAGCACGTCAGACGACGGCGACGGGCTGGGTGACACGGTCGACACGGATGGCGAACTCATCGATGACCAGGTCGGCGATGAGCGCGCTGGACGGCTCCTCAGCTGGGATACAGGCATTGACGCCACCGGATACGACGGTGACGACTACTGGGCACGGGACGTCGGGATCGACGGCGGCGCTGCCTCAGCTGAGGAGGCAGCTGTCCATATCGTGCCTGAAACCAGCGACGGCTCCTGAGGGCCGTCCCGACCGCCTCGACTTGAGCCGCAAGGAAGAGACGACCGGTGTCAACCGGCAGCCGACAGTCAGGCAGGCTGCTCCAGGTGTCGTGTAGACCGGCCAGCAGGCCAAGAATCGATGCGACCACCTGGATGGAGTTCGGGTCGTCGCTCACTCCGACAGGCAGGACGCAGGCCCCAACCTGAAGGAAGAACTAGGCTGACCACCCCCTGAGGTTCCCCCGAGATGCGGGGTGGGGTGACAGGGGGTCAGATGGATCTCGCGAGAGGAGATCTGACGATGCCTGCCCCGAGGAAGTACCCGTTGGAGTTGCGTGATCGTGCGGTGCGGATGTACCGCGCTGCCGAGCCGAAGCCCGTCATCCGACGCATGGCTGAGGAGCTCGGCGTGCACCACGAGGCTCTGCGCAACTGGATCCGGCAGGCCGAGGCCGACGCCGGCGAGAGAGGCGACATGCTCACCACCGCCGAGCGCGAGGAGCTTGCCGCCCTGCGGAAGGAGAACGCTCAGCTCAAGCGGGCAAACGACGTCCTGCGGACAGCCTCGGCTTTTTTCGCGGCCCAGCTCGACCCGACCCGGCCCAGGTGACCGCGCTCCTCGACGAGCACCCGCACCTGGGGGTCGAGCCCGTACTCCGGGAAGTTTCCATCCCCTCCTCCACCTACTACCGCTGGCGCCAAGCCGAGAAGGCGCCGTGCGAGCGCCGCCGCCAGGACGCCGCGCTCACCGGGAAGATCCGCCAGGTCCACGCCGAGTCCGGCGGGATCTACGGATCACCCCGCATGCACGCCGTCCTCAAACGCGAAGGCACTCGCGTCGGCCGCAAACGGGTCGAGCGGCTCATGCGTGAAGCTGGCCTCGCCGGGATCAGCCCCCGCCGCACCAAGGGCTTCACCCAACGTGACCCGGACGCCGAACTTGCCCCTGACCTGGTGCAACGCGACTTCACCGCGGACGGGCCGAACCGGTTGTGGGTCACCGACCTGACGATGGTCACGACGCTGGAGGGACCACTGTGGCTGTCCGCGATCCGCGACGCGTTCTCCCGCCGGGTCGTGGCCTGGGAGACTTCCGCTCGCGCGGACGCGGACCTGGTCTTGACCTCGCTGGAGTACGCCCTGGCCAGCCGCGAAGTCGCCCCCGGTGAGCTCATTCATCATGCGGATCACGGCTGTCAGTACACGTCCGTGAAACTCACGACACGCCTGGTCAGGGCCGGTATTCAGGCGTCCATGGGCTCGGTCGGCGACTCTTTCGACAACGCCCTGGCGGAGAACATGTGGATGGTGATCAAGACCGAGTGCATCCGCGGCCGCGTCTTCGCCACCAGAGCCGAAGCGAACCTCGCACTCTTCGAGTACATCGACGGCTTCTACAACCCCCGCCGCATCCAGAAGCGGCTCGGCTACCTCAGTCCGATCGAGTACGAAGAGAAGCACTACGCCGACCAGGCAGCGACCGAACAAGTGAACCTGAAACCGCGTCAACCCGCCCTGACCAGCTAGTCAACCACTCCCGTACAGCGGGGGAACCTCACCCTGACAGGGTTCGTGGACCATGGGCCGGGCGGGATCGTCGATTCGTCGCCGCTCTGCGCAGCCCAGGTTACGCAGGCTCGAACAGTGACGCCGCCTGCATCGAGGCCGCTCGCCTGGCCCTCGCCTAACCGTCCAAGAATTTCCGGTGCGGGCGGCAGACACTGATCCGCCGCGACTCCGCCGGCGGCACCCACCAGTTCGTGGCCTGGCTTGCCTGGCAGCTCACTGTCCTACTTCGTAGGCATGGTGATCACAGACGCCATCCGCCAGCACATCCTGAAGATCTCAGCATCGATCTGGATCCCGGCAGCCAAAACGGGTGGCGAGGTCTGCGACGGAGCATGGGTTGCCGAGCTCAGCGGCAACTTCCTTGAAAGCTGGCCAAAAGGCATACCGGCGATCCTCTGCAAGGAACGAACATATTCCGGCGTCCAGTTGAGGATCATCAACGCCGACGGCATGTGGATCATCTGCTTCGCCACCAGCACCAGCGACCGACTGATCTCCCGGCTCGAGTTCGGCCACCGGCTGCGGTCCCGGACCGAAGGCCGGATCGCGCAACCTGTTTCTACACGAAATGGTCCAGAACGGGGTCTGGCTCGAGTCCGGATCGCGCTCGACCTGCTGGCTTAGATGCTCATCCTAGCCCTGACTGGCCATGTCGATCTCTTCGTACCCCGCAGTCGGCGGTTCCGCTTGTTCTCCGCGGCTGGTCAGTTTGTCACCACCGGCCGGCGCCGCGTCTTCCGCTTCATGCGCCACTGGCGTCGAGCCGGTGGGGTCATCACCGCCCTCAGACGACTCGCACTCCTGCCGAACTTGGGCTGACCAGCAACCTTCCAACCTGTACAACGGACGAGTCCAGACCGGAGCAGTGGAACCCGGCGTCTATCCGGGACGACTTGGGCCCTGGGCCTCCCCACCATCAGCCTGAGAGAACGTGACGACCATCGACTACATCGGTGGATCGTCACGAAAGTTCGATGGTGAGCACAGTCGGGCCCTTCACACCGCTGGCAGGCGCCTTATATGCAACCCAGCAGACGCCGAAAACCTGCTATAGGTACGCATACATTCGAGCCCACGCTTAATTCGACCAGTTCTGGTCAGTCAAAACATTAGACATCTGCGGTAAGAAGCAGTTCCGTCAGCGTCAGTGCCTTACACCAGAATTGGAGGAGTAGCAAGTTCCGCACCTCGGCACCTGTACACCTACAGCGATGAGGTCAGTCGAGTCCGACACGCTCGAGCACCTCTCGAACCTGACCGCAAAGCCGTCTTCCATAAATTCCGCCATCCTCGCCATCGACCTGGTAGATTTCCAAGGTCTCTCACCTCAAAGCGACAGAGACCATGAGAACCTCCGCGGGAACTTGATACGGCGCATTCACAGAGGACGCTGGCAGCTACGTAGGCTGCTGCCTGGTACGCGCTCGAGAAGTACACACCATAGAGAACCTCGGCAGGTAAGGCTCCGAAGCCACACGTCCAGGCGGACGTGTCGACAGGCCACGGCGGACTGCCGAATATTCCTCTGGGGCTGCGTAGCAGCCTGGCGCATGCGAAAAGGTCGTGTGCCTCG
Organism: Streptomyces sp. NRRL F-5122; assembly: GCF_001507435.1. GTDB lineage: Bacteria > Actinomycetota > Actinomycetes > Streptomycetales > Streptomycetaceae > Streptomyces > Streptomyces lannensis. The sequence continues at coordinate 26,581 of NZ_LMWH01000269.1, read as the reverse complement.
AAGATCCAAGCGACGATTTAGCGTAGACGGCGTGTAGATAACCCTGTGGTTAGCTTGTTAGTACAAGATGACCTGGGGATTGAGAGCTATGCACTCTGCGGACGCCAAAATAATGTGTCACTCGGGTCCGAGCAACGCTGCCAGAAGCGGCGGCGGGGCTCCGAAAGAAAGGATTTCTAGAACTCCGGGACAGTTGGACCCGGAATCCGCCGCATGGGTTAACGCGTTGGAAGACGGGACTGGGCCGGAGTACGAGCAAGCCTGTGCGCGCCTGCATGCATTGCTGGTTCGGATCGCGATGGATGATGTGTTCCGCCGAGGACCTCGTTATCGGATCACAGGACCGGAGCTGAACGACCTCGCCCACCAAGCGGCTGCTGACGCCCTGATGAGGATCACGCATAAGATCCACGACTTTCGGGGTGACGCCAGGTTTACCACTTGGGCCTTCCGGTTCGTGGTGCTTGAAGTTTCCAGCAAGCTCGGCCGCCACTTCTGGCGCACCTCAACCGCCCGGTTCGATCTGGACGAATGGGCGCAGGTGCCAGACCACTCTGGCATCGACCCCGTCAGCCACTGGCAAGCCCAGGAACTAATCGAGGCTGTCCGGGAGGCTGTCGAGACAGCGTTGAGCGCGCGACAGCGACAGGTCTTCACCGCGCTCGTCGGGGGCGTCCCCCTAGAGACGCTGGCCGACGAGCTGGAAACGAACCGGAACGCCCTGTACAAGACCATGTTCGACGCACGCAAGAAGCTGCGGGCCAGACTGGTCGCTAACGGCCTCCTCAGCGCTGCACGCTGAAACTGTGCTCCGTGCAAGGAGTTGTCAAAGCAGCCGCCTCCGACGGGCACATCGACGGCTACGCGCTGACAGGGCGCCTCCCCCGAGCCCTTCGTTGGTACGCCATCATAGGCTGCACGGCCCGCTCGCCCGCCTGTACATGTACAGGCGCGCTCCGGGGTTGTCGCGAGCCGTCGCCGGTGCGACCAAGTCGTGCTGCCCGTGATGCACACGAGGAGCGCAGCGTGTCTCGACATGAGCGGCAGCACTTCGTTGATGATCCCCCTGGGCGCGGCAAGACCCCTACGAGGCGGAAGACGACCGACTGACGCAGGTCACTTCGTCAGACAGCGGGGTTTGTCCTGTGGGTCAGGGACAGATGCCTCCACCTGGGCTGCGATGGGGCGCTTTAATGCCCAGGTGGTGAACTGGACGCAGATGCACGACTGCTACGGGGATGTCGATCGCGTCCCCGCACTTCTGGAACTGGTGGAGCTCGAGGACAACGCCGAAGCATGGGACGAGCTGGGGTACCGGCTGGTCCTCGAACACGACCTCGTCTTCCCGGCCAGCTTTGCTGCCCTGCCGCGCCTGATAGGTATCGCCTCGAGGAGCGCGCGGGCGCGTGGTCTGGCCGGAGCGATCCTGCGACGCGCGGCTGGACACCACGGCTGCGACGAACTGCTGGCGGACTGCGCCGACGTGATTGTGGAGTTCCGCGAGTTGTTGGACCGGCATCTGCAGTCACGGCCGGTCGGCTACCTCGCGCCCCTCCTCGATTTGCTCGCGGCCAAGGAGGAGTATCACTGGAGTGCCGTCCTGGGGGACTTCACGGACGACTTCTACCACCTGGCCTGCCCCAACTGCGCCGTGGAAGTGACGATCGCCATTGGTGACTACGGTTGCTATTCGGCGATCCGGGACTGGCACCTGGGCGACGTTGATCGTCGCGGCCTTTGGCCGGCGTCCTCCGAGGAACTCTCCGGCATTGGCCGGTGGATGCACGAGACTGCCGTCCGCGACGGGCACGAGGCCCTCGCCGACGGAATTGCCTACCTCTTCGGCAAGACCGAATGCCCAGTCTGTGCCGCCGTGTTCAACATCGCGGACGAGTACTCATCCGCCAACTGCCCCGTCCTGCGGTAGGCCGGGGTAGATCGAGAGTAGGCGCGGAGGGCTCAGGAGCAGAGCCGTGGCTGGATAGCGGTGACGGTCACCGTGCCGTGGAAGGCGTAGGCCCGTTTGTCGAATCGAGCGGTCGCGGCGCGCAAGCCCTTGAGGGTGTGATCGCTCGTTCGACCTCGTTCCTGCCGGCATACCGGCCCCGGTTGCAGCCGGTGGGCCGACCGCCTCTGCTGCCACGCTCTTGCCGATAAGCCTGCTGGTCGCGACGATCGGGGATGTGTGCTTGATCTGCCGACGTCGCAGAAGGCGGCGGTTGCGGCGGGAGCTGTACGACTTGTCGCTGCTCAGGTGGTCCGGCCGAGTGCGAGGACGCCCGCCGGCCGAGCGCGGCACACGGACGCGCTCCGGGCCACCGCTTGCCTAGCCCGGTGTGACCAGCACAGCCATCGGACGCCGCCTGCCTTCACTCACCGTTTCGTCGGCGGGGCCTGGAATACCAGTGCACTGTCGACACACGGAGGTGCACCACCTTTACCTCGTTGTGGGAGGGCGTCGAAAGAACTACATACCTTGGCGAACTCTGTCTCTTCTGGTCTGGGACTGCGAACCCGGAGCACGTCAACTCATATGCCAGTGCCGCCAGACGTTACTGAGCTGGGCGGCGCTGCAGTCGGGAGCGTGAAGCAGTCCTCGTTGCCTGCGCCAGCTCTGCCTCGTCCATTCCGCCCCATATCCCGTACTGCTGAGCTGTGTCTACCGCCCAGTCGGCGCACTGCTCGCGGACGGAGCACATGCTGCAGACAGCCTTCGCCTCGTCGGCCTGGCGGCGGCCTGCTCCCTGCATGCTGATGGGGAAGAACAGGTCAGTATCGCAATCCCGGCAGGCCGCCTTCTCATGCCAGGTCAGCACAGCGCAACCTTGCACACCATGGACAGCTGTCGCAGCAGCGCAGAAGAGATCAGAGACCGCCTCAGATGCTGACTGCCGTGCTCTCCAACGCACTCGCCGCCGCTCTGCAGGCAGAACCGGGTCGGACACCGATCGAGAAGCCGTTGCTTCTTACCATCGGGCAGGCCCACTGGAGTGGGCCTCATCGTGCCTCGAGCCGTTCGTGCACTCGGGGTGTCAGTTGCGCCTCAGTGGTGGCGAGAAGAGCGTTCCAGGACTCCTGGAACTTCGCAACGCCCTCGTCCTCTAGCAGTTGGACGACTTCCTCATACGAAACGCCGAGGCGCGCAAGCGCATCGAGGTCGGCCCGTGCTTGGTCGTACGTGTTGCGGATACTGTCGCCTCCGGTGAACCCACGGTCTTCGACGGCGAGCAGTGTCGCCTCGGGCATGGTGCTGACCGTATCCGGCGCTACCAGATCAGCAACGTACTTGGTGGGTTCGTACGAGCTGTCCTTTACTCCCGTGGAAGCCCATAGGGGACGCTGCTTATTTGCCCCCGACTGCCGAAGCTCCTCCCAACGCTGCCCGGAGAAAATATCCTCGAAGGCCTCGTAGGCCAGTCGGGCGTTCGCGACAGCGGCCCTGCCTCGAAGGGTCCTCGCCTCTGGCGTACCGAGAGCGTCAAGGCGCCGGTCCACCTCTGTGTCCATGCGGGACACGAAGAACGAAGCGACGGAGGAGATCTGCGACAGGTCTTTCCCGGCTTCCCTTGCTCGCTCCAGTCCTGACAAGTAGGCGTCTGCGACCAGACGGTAGCGCTCCACCGAGAAGATCAGAGTCACGTTGACGCTAATACCCTGAGCTGTGATCTCGGTGATAGCCGGGAGTCCTGCCTCGGTTGCCGGGATCTTGATGTAAATGTTAGGGCGGTCAATCAGCCAGGCCAGGTGGCGTGCATCAGCGACCGTTGCGACGGTGTCATGGGCAAGGCGCGGGTCGACTTCGATGGAGACACGACCATCCTGGCCACTGGCGGAGGAGAGAAAAGCAGGGCGTAGGACGTCAGCGGCGGAGCGCACGTCCGTCGCGGTGATGGTGCGGACGGCCTCTCCCGCAGCCACCTTTCGAGCTGCCAGCTCGGACATCTGGGACTCGTACTCCGGCCCGTGCGATATAGCGTCGTTGAAAATCGTCGGGTTAGTCGTAACCCCTACCACATAGCGCTTGCTGGCCAGCTCTGCCAGGCTGCCTGACGCGATTCGCTCACGTGAAAGGGTGTCAAGCCATATGGACACACCAGTGTCCGACAGGCACTTCAGAGCACTGATCATGTCGGTCGCACCTTCCGGGGGCGAAGCCGGGCTTAATGGAGCTGCGGGGGTGAGTACAGGCCTGCGCGACGTTCTGATGTCGAATCGCTTGGCGCTGACGCCAAATGTGCCCGGCTGTCTTCTGTTGGGGCCTCGCCGGCTGCGTTGCAGGCTGCGCCCTTGTTCACCCTGATCGTAGTCCGCTGACCAGGAACAAGGCATGTTCAGCGACCTGGTTGTCGATGCTCAGTAGAGACCAGGTGGACGGAGTGTCCGAAGAGACGGTCAGGCAGGCTTTGCATATATGGCCTCTTGAGTGTGAGGGCCGGGTCCATCTGTCGTCGAGTAGTGACCGACCTGCCGGCAGGGGTCTGTGTGGTTAGCAGCGAGGTGGGTGGTGCGACGCACCGTTTCGGGGCGCCGACGGTCTCCCGGCTCAGGGGTCCTTGTTTCCCTGGTTGGATAAGGCGGGTCTGCGCCAGCGAGCGTGGCTAAGCGGCTTTGGCGAAGTCAACGGCTGATCCTTTCTCCAAGGGACCTCGGAGCAAGCAGGACGCGGCGAGAAATGGGTGATCAGTCACGGGCCCAGGAGCGTGTCAGTGCTGCGGTCTAGGGTTGCGGTATGAGTGACGGCGATCCTGCAGCGTTCGATGTGGCGTGGGGCCGCTTCGCTTCCTGGCTGTCCGTGCACTGTCCCGTTGACCACGCGGCCCTGAGATCGCCTGCCTCGGCCAAGGAGATCAGGGCGCTCGAAGCGCAGCTCGGGTTCCCGCTCCATCCCCAGCTGAGGGCCCTTCTGGAGCGGCACAACGGTGTCATGAAGCGTCCGGAACCAGACAATTACCACGCCGGGGCCTTCCTTCCGCTCGGGCACAGGCTCAGCGGAACAGACCTCATAGCTCAGCAGTACGAGTCGATGAAGGACGGACTGGCGGAGATCATCACCGCGGGGTGGCCGGAGGAAGATCTCCGTGGTCATGCCCACCAGTGGGTTGAGTTCGCGCGCCCCAATGACGGTGGTACGGCCTTCATCGACCATCGGCCCGGTCCAACCTATGGGCATGTATTCGAGATGGGCATCGGCTCGGGGGACATCGAAGGCACCAAGTGGGCTTCCAGCCTGGCCAAGCTGTTCGACCAGCTGGCCACGAGTCTGGAGACCGGTGAGCCGTTCCGGCACTATCGGCCAACGTCCTGCGAGCTTCCCTCAGGGCATCACTGCCTCACCTGGGACGTCGGCCAGCGGACGGAGGGCGACGGCATTCAGAACTGGCCGCCGCCCCGCCGTCCCGACCCGCCCGTCCGTCTCTTAGCCATCCGTCCTGGGCAGGGCCCCAAGCTTGGCCGGCTCATTGGCGGCTCGGCTCCCCTGACGGACCCGGTCGCCTCATTGGAAACCGGCGTTCCGATCCCGCCGTTGCATACGAGCGGTGTCATCGTGAAGGACTCGGCGGGGTGCGAGGACACTACGCGCTGAGCGGTTTCGACGCCGCTAACTTTCCGTGTGGGTATGGGCACTGTTGGGGTGGTGGCGGTGCCGAAGATCCTTACGGTGGAGTTGGCGCCCGCACAGCAGGCCGAGGTGAGTCCAGGGGAGGTTGCTTCCGTCGCTGGACGGCTCGTTCCTCTGCGAGGCAGGTTCGATCTGTTCCGGCAGACTGACGAGCCCCGTCTCGAGGAGTGCAGGTGTCGATGAACCGGCAGGCTATGGATCTTGAGGCATACGTGGAACGCACGCGACGCGGCCCGTGTTTTGTCTGCGCGTTCTTGGCCGGACATCCGGACTACGCGCACGAGACGGTCTTCGAGGACGATCATCATGTCGCGTTCCTCGACAGGTGGCCGACGGTACTGGGGAAGGTCCTCGTCGCGCCCAAAACGCACATCGAGCACGTCGTCCGCGACCTGGACGAAGCAGCCTACGCCAGGCTCATGCTGGTCGTGCGGGAGGTCGCCCTCGCCGTCGAGGCCGTATGCGAATCCGAGCGGACATACCTCTACTCCCTCGGCAGCCAGCAGGGCAACGCGCACCTGCATTGGCACATCGCCGGCCTGCCGTCCGGTGTCCCCTATCAGCAACAGCAGTTCCACGCCCTGATGACCGAGCACGGCGTACTGTCCTTGCCACAGAAGGAGGCAGCCGCTATGGCTGCACGCCTTCGCGAAGCCGTCGCCGCCCCGGGAATCCTGCACAGGCAGGACACGACTCGCAGTACGTGATCCTGCTGGTTGGGGACAGGTCCCCAACCAGTGCGATCACCGTTGATCACCGACTCCCAAACCCACGGGCTGCTCGACACCTGCGGCAAAGCCGCAGTCGACAACCGTCCACTCATCGTCGCGGCACTGGCTACGAGGGCATGCCCAAAGGCTTCCCGTATGCCGCACAGGGAGCCCCAAGCCGCGAAGGTACCCTCGATCAAAAACAGTTCAACAAGGGCATCAGAGCGATTTACACCCCGCCGAGGAAGCCAACGCTGACATGAAGGTCTCTTCAAGACGTTGGGCCGCGTCAGCCTCGACCCGAGGCGCGTCAGCGCAGTCGTCGAAGCGGCCTCGGCCCTGTGCCACTTGGAGAAGGACAAAACCGCATAACAGCATCACCAGAGCCGCCGAACTCCGCTGTCAACGGGTCATCGTCCATGCCCACCTTCACCGCGGTGGCGTCGACCGTGACGGCCGAGTCGGGATATCCGCATACTCGGGGTGGGTGCGGACGAATGCTGCTGCGAACGGACACGTAACAGTGGCGGACTTGCCTTGCCTGCGCAGTTCGGCCAGGACTCCGCTGAGGAGTCTGGCTGCTATCCCCTTGCCTCGGTATTCTGGGAAAACAGATGTTGCCATCAGCGTAACGTGGTCACCCGCTTTGCTGTAAACGAGTCCCGCGACGGTCCGACCACCCAATGCGGCCTCGTAGATGCCAACCTCGCTGTTGTCGACGATGATGAATTCTTCCGTATCGGGCGTGGTTGTTGCCGACGAATCCACGTCTGCACCGTCTTGTCCGGCGCCGGTCAGGGTGACCATGCCGTCAGCGCTACCTGCCATGCTGCCTCCTAATCTTTCGTCTTATCGGGGGTCGAGAGCATCCGGCCAGCCGGATGAGGTGTTGCGTCCCTCATGCGGTGGTGATGCCATCGAAGTCTCAGATGGCTTCGGTGCGATCGTTTTCGTGCCGGGGCATCGCTGAGCAGGGAATAACCGGATTCCCGCGGGAAGATCAGGACAAGAGCCGTAGCTGCTGAAAAGGTCTGGTTCAGCATGGCCGTGGCCAGTTGTATGTCGTCGGTCAAATCCACGGTCACGACGCGTCCTCCGCAGCCAGCAGAACCGCCCTGATGGTGTTGGCGGTCCTGTCTAGTTGGTCACGGCCTGGACAAGCTTGATCGCGGTCGCCCGACACCGCGGCCAGCGCCAGTGATCAGGCCGGTCTTGCCAACAAGCTCAACCGCCATGCTTGACGGATCCCTTCTCGCGATGTGTCGCCCAGCCTCAACCAAGCTGCGCAACGCTCCACGCGGCCCGATGAGTCACAGGGCGCAGCAAGTGTCACCTGTATCTACGCCTCATGAGCGTCGATCTTTCGCGTCGTCTTACCAACAACCTCTACCACAGTTGTCCTCGCCGGCCATGTGCCACAGCCCCATCCGAACAGCGTCGTAAGCCGTCGTGGTTCGGCGCCACTAACACTTCTGACTGACAAGCGCTCGGCAGATCATGAGGAGACAGTGATGACATTGCTCCACCCCGGAGACTCCTTCCCAGCCTTGCCTCTGACTCAGGCAGGTGGACAGACACTCACTGTGCCGGACGCGCTCGCCGACAACTTCGGTGTCGTGCTCTTCTATCGAGGATCCTGGTGCCCCTACTGCACCGGACAGCTGCGCGCCTTCCAGCGAGTCGGTGAGCGTCTCGCTGAGACGGGCATCAAGGTTGTCGCCCTCTCCGTCGACGACGAGACGACGACTGCGGAGATGATCAAGAAACTCGGTCTCACATTTCCTGTCGGACACACCGCCGACGCCGATGCGATATCGGCCGCAACCGGAGCATTTGTAAATCCTGAGCCGGTCTACCTGCAGTCGACCGGGTTCTTGCTCGACCCGTCTGGAAAGGTAGTCGTCAGCGTCTATTCCAGCGGCGCCATCGGACGTCTCGTACCGGATGACGTCATCGGGCTGGTCCGCAACCTGCGTGAACGCGCAAAGTAACCACGGCCGGGCATGTATGGGCTATATCCCGAGATGTTCTTAATCATGGCTTGAGCAGGTCAGACAGAGGGTGGGGACGGCCTGAACAAGGTTGGTGATTCGGGTGGTGCCGCACCGGAGCTTGCCCAACACTCGCCAGGTCCTGAGGATGGCGACGGCCTGCTCGCGCAGCACGCGGATTTTGGGCATGGTCGCGGTTGACCGGCCGCTCGCCTACGGAGAGCTTCTCCCAGCGGTAGCGCACGCGGACGGTTCCGCCAGCTCCTTGGACCCCCTTGTCGGCCCAGCAACGGATGCCAACCTCGGCCAGGGAGTCGAGAATGCCGTGTTCGCGGGCCGCGCGAAGGTCGTGCACGGCTCCAGGCAGCACGGGTGAGGCCTACAGCAGTCTCCCTCCCGGGTCGGCCCGGGCTCGCACGTTCATACCGAGTTTCTTGTGTTTGCCGGAATAGAAGGGCTGGTCAGCGGCGATGCAGTCGATCGCCAGGAGGGTTCCGTCCAGGATTACGAAGGCTTTGCGGGAGGCGGCGCGTACCGCTTCGGCGAGGTCGGGAGCGAGGGCCGCCAGTAGTTCGACCACCTCACTCACATATCGGTAGACAGTGCTGAAGCTGATGCCAAACCCGGTGACCAGTTGGTTGTAGGTGTGTCCGCATCGCAGGTGTGTCAGAACCCGCAGTGCCGACCGATCCGTTTCGTGCCGATGCCACCGCGTTCCGCATTCACGACGCAGGACCGACGGCTTCCTGGCCAGGAACCGCATGGCTGAACTGGACAGATCGAGTCCCGATGGGTGGGCAAGCATGCGAAGCTCCGGGCGGACAAGTTGATCTTGGTCGACAACTCGTCTACCAGGAGCTTCACTTCGCCCCGCGCGCGGTACCCCTGCTGCCGCGCGACCTGAACCGCCCCGGGCAGGGTGCAGAGGCTCCACACCGATCTTCAGCTCGCAGGCAGTGGAAGCACCACCCGCAGCCCCAGCCCGAACTCCTTGGCCTCGTCGTCACTGACGACCGCATTGGCCCCCGCCGGGCCCCCAGGCGACGTGGCCACGCGGGACGCCACCGCAAGAAGAGCCCCCTCACCAGTTCCGGCGAGGAAGGCGACGTAGACATCCCCGTCCTCCTCTCCCCCATCGGAGACTTCCATGTCACCTTGATCTTCGAGATCGGACGAGAAGTCCTCGACCTCCTCGATCCAAGGAAACGGGTAGGAGCGGTTTTCGTACGGTCCTGCCTCGCTCCCAGTGACACCTTCGTCGATGTCGGGACGGCGTGAATACGACGGCTCATCGCGACGGCGTTCCTACGCTTCATGATTCAATCAACTGGCCACCTGCGGCCCGTTCCACATCCGTTCGGATGGCCGGCGACGCCTGCACGCGACGGTGGCCGTCATTGGCGTCTGGCACTCGTGCGCCCCCGAGCACAACGTTCACCGGAGCCCGGGGCCCTGCCCTGACCCGGTCGCGCACCGTCAGGATCGCCCTTCCCTCTCCGTACCGCCCGGCGGACCGATCCAGGAGCGCTCATGTCCTCACCCGAAGCTCGAGACACATACGACACCGACGTCATCATCGTCGGCAGCGGCCCTGCGGGCGGCTCTGCGGCCTTGCTTCTGGCCACCTACGGGGTACGCACCCTGCTGGTGACGAAGTATGGCTGGCTCGCCAATACCCCGCGCTCCCACATCACCAACCAGCGCACCATGGAGGTCCTGCGCGACCTGGACGTCGAGTCCGAGGCACTCGCAGTCGGCACGCCCAACGAACTGATGGGCGACACGGTCCTGTGTACTTCGCTGGTAGGGGACGAGATAGGCCGCATCCGCGCCTGGGGCAGCGGGCCCGCCTCGGCTACCGAGTTCGGTGCGTCGAGCCCATGTCGCCACGTCGACCTGCCGCAGAACTACCTCGAGCCCATCTTGGTGAGCAACGCGGCTGCCCGCGGCGCGAAGGTGCGCTTCGACACAGAGTTCCTCAGTCTGACCCAGGACGACGACGGTGTCACCGCACTACTCAAGGACCGAGTCAGAGGGGATGAGTTCACCGTGCGCGCCCGCTACATGATTGGCGCGGACGGCGGCCGCAGCGCTGTCGTCGAGCAGCTCGGCCTGCCACTCGACGGGCAGATGGGCAAGGCCGGCAGTATGAACGTCGTCTTCAAGGCCGACCTCTCCCGCTACGTCGCCCACCGGCCGAGCGTCCTTTACTGGGTGCTGCAGCCAGGCGCCGAGACCGGCGGCATCGGAATGGGGCTCGTCCGGATGGTCAGGCCCTGGAACGAGTGGCTGCTCGTGTGGGGGTACGACATCGAGCAGCCGCCGCCGGACGTGGACGATGCGACCGCCCGCGCCATCGTGCGCGACCTCGTCGGCGTCCCCGACCTGCCGGTGGAGATCACCTCCACGTCGCTGTGGACGGTGAACCACAGCTATGCCACGACGTACTCGTCGAGGCGCGTGTACTGCGCGGGCGACGCTGTGCATCGGCACCCGCCGTCGAACGGGCTCGGCTCCAACACCTCGGTCCAGGACGCCTACAACCTCGCCTGGAAGCTCGCCATGGTCGTCAGGGGCGAGGCGGGCCCCGGCCTCCTGGACACCTACTCGGCGGAACGCGTCCCGGTTGGCAGGCAGATCGTGGAGCGGGCGAACCTCAGCCGCGACCAGTTCGGACCCATCTTCCAGGCGCTTGGTGTCGCCGAGACGTGCACCGAGGAGACGCTCAAGAAGGGTGTCGAGGCCATCCGGGCGACCACGCACGAGGGAGCCGGCCTGCGCCGCGAGCTGAAGGAGGCGGTGCAGCTCAAGAACTACGAGTTCAACGCGCACGGCGTCGAGATGAACCAGCGTTACACCTCCGATGCGGTGATTCCCGACGGCAGCCCTGACGAGGTCTTCGAGCACGACGCGGAGCTCTTCCACCAGCCGACCACCCGGCCCGGAGCGAAACTGCCTCACGCGTGGCTGGTCGACCGGGACGGGCGGCGTATCTCGACCCTGGACGTCGTCGGCAAGGGGGTGTTCACCCTGATCACCGGTCTGTCGGGGTCGGTTTGGGCCGAGGCGGCCGACGCGTGCGCCAAGAGCCTGGGCATCGGGCTCGACGCCGTCCGCATCGGCGATGAGGGAGCCCGCGACGCTTACGGCGAGTGGAGCCGCGTGTCAGGTGTCCCCGAGGACGGCGCTCTGCTCGTGCGACCGGACAGTCACATCGCATGGCGAGCCCGGGCCGGTGCGGCGTCCTCCGAGGCCGCACTCGAGGAACTTCTCGACGCGCTGCGTTCCGTCCTCGACCGCTGACCGTGAACGGCGGCGGCCGCCCGGGAGAGTCTCTTGGGCGGCCGTCGTCGTCGCCGTACGGGTCAGTGCCCTGCGTCGGAGTGCTTGCAGTGCAGGGTGAACTGCTCGAACACGAACACTCGCCGATCGGATTGTTCACGTTGTAGTAGGTCACGTGCATCGTGGCCGTATCAGGCGCGAGGCGGCCCGGGTTGAGGGTGCGCCTCGAAGCCGTAAGCACGGTCCAGGTCACGGGCGCCCTTCTCCGCAGCCTCCTCCTTAGCGTAGGTGGAGGTGCGCTTCTGGCCCGTGGGCACCAGAGGAGGCACAGCGGTGATCCCGTTGGTCGTGCCGTCCTTGAAGAAGGTCTGGTTGGTGGTGCCGGACTGACATGAAGGTGGTGACAGAGTCGATGGGCTTGTTGATCACCATGAACAGGGCGTCCTCGGAGTCCGATGGTGTACCGGCGGTCGCTTGCAGAAACACAGTTGATCTCACTTGGCGTTTTGAGCGCTCGGCGCCGGAGACCAGCTCATGAAGGTAGTCCGCCGCAGGGTCGTCGTACGCCGTGCGGTCAGTCGCACGACAGGGACCGCCCCCGCCACGGCTGCGTAACGCGGTGCCGTGCCGGGGGCTACTTAATTGACCTCACTAGGTCATTAACCCGATGCATAGTCGCGTCAGCCTTGCAAACCTTTCAGGCACGGTCGGCTGCAACTCACGTTGCAGCCGAGGCACAACTGTCAGGAAGGATCGCGTGACTTCCACGTCGGCCGGCGCACTCGCCGAGCGACCTTGCGCACAATGTCTTGTGTGTGGATGCCCTCGCCAGCATGTCGGCTACGACTTACCTACTTGGGTGAAAGGCATCCTGCTCTCGGTGGAAGTGGTGCCGGCTATCGGCTTGCGCCTCGACGATGTCATCGCGGCCGATCTGCTCGCACCTGCACATCGACTACAGAACAGGAATCATCATGAGCCGTCCTGACCTGGCACTAAACATCTGCTTGACGCTCGCAGTTTCCTCCGACCTGCACGTACGTGTGCCTGTACGGTTCTCTTACGTATGCGCCGACCCGTACGCGGTTCAGATCTCTTTCAACATCACAGCCGACCGGAAAGTCCACTGGACGTTCGCCAGAGAACTACTCGCCCAAGGTATGAAGGCTGCGGTCGGACTCGGTGACATCAGGATCGCTCCCATCGAATCACTCCTGGATCAGCGCTTCAGCATCGAACTTGAACCTCCAGACGGCTTCGCTCGCCTCGAAGGTCCCGTCGCTCCGATCAAAGCGTGGATAGCCAAGACCCACGAGGTCGTCCCGGCAGGTAGCGAGGCGGGGCTAGTAGACATCGATCGTTTCCTTGAAGAGATTCTGACTAGCTAAGAGTGCGCAGAAGATTTGACTTGTAGGTTCTTAGGTCTGCAACTCAGCGAAGTTACCGGCTTGATCCCGTGAATTTGACGGCGTTCCGCAATCACTGGGGAAAACTCCGCTGCCCGAACAGCTGCTGGCGCTTGTCGTGGTCCTGGCCGCGGTCTGCAAAGCATTTCCGGCTGTCGTCCGTGCCTGCGCAATGACCGGTCACGGTAGGGGCGCTCTATAAAGACCACCAACCGAGGGACATGCGTGAGCGGCAGTCAGCGACCCTGCGAACGGGATGCGTTAGTCATCCGTGAGGACGTCGCCCTCGCAGCCTGGACGTGAGCAGCCGGCCCGACTCGGCCAGCTTTGGGCACCGCCGGACCGCCCGCACGTGGGAAGAATCCGCCTCTGCCCGCAACCAGTCCAGCTACCTCGCCCACTGCAGTTTCATGAGCGACACCAAATGCAACCTCTCCCGTACACCGGCCTCGTTCCAGGTAGCTGGATGTTGCCGACAGGCCATATTTCGGCCAGAGAACAGCTTCTGAGGCAGGTACTCCAACCAAATGTCGGCGTGCAACACGATGTAGCACAAAGCCTGTTGGCCCGGAACCCCTGGGCCGACCCATCAGCAGTTTCGATCCTGACCTCCGCTGTAACCGCTTGATCAACGCGCAGAGCTGGTTCGACACGACCCACGGATGCGACTCACGCCTCTACACGACCGGCGAACGAGCAGACGGGCCGGACGGTCACTTGATCAACAATTCTATTAGAGCTGAAACCGTAGTTCCCTTGAGGGCTAAGAGAACTTCCCGCCACCGATAGACGGGAAGCGCAGTCGCGAAACCGCACTGCAATCCTTCACGCCAATTCACGGAGATAAAGATGGATATAGAAGAGCACTTGAGCGCTCTGGTTGAGGTCTGGTCCTGGCAGAGCCTCGCAGCATGTCGTGGCCTGGACAGCGCGGTGTTCTACTCGCCCCCTGGAGAGCGCGGCCGAGCCAAGCTGCATCGGGACCGCCAGGCCCAAGAAATATGCGCCACCTGTAGTGTTCGTTTTCAATGCGCCAACTTCGCCCTACGCTATGGCGAACGTCACGGCGTCTGGGGTGGAATGAGCGAGAACGAAAGATGCGCGATTCTCGACGCCGCGCATCCTTCGGCCACCCCGCTTGATGCCTCGGTACGTGGGACGGAGCTCTGAATCAAGTGCACCCTCGAGGCTGCTTCCGCTACTGAGCAAGAACTCAGATCGTTCTCGTCCATGACGTGACTGACACGACAGGCGCCGACGTAGCAGCGGACGGTGTATGGCTGAAGCTGACGTCTGCGGAAGAGCTGGCAGGTCTCACTGACAATTTCGGCCTGATCGCATAGTCGATGCTGTGTTGGCAGGATGTGCTTGAGCCGACGTTGACCAGTTCAACGGGACTCAGGTCGACTTACCCAGGTTGAACTCGCGATGTCGGTGGTCAAGGTCAGGCGAGGGACGGCTGTGGGATGCTCGCGCGTGTGATCGATTCCCCGAACGATGACTGGTCGTTCTCAACAGCGCGGGAACCGGCCCAATTCGGAGCCTGCGAAGTGAACGGCGTCCCCGGTGTCGAGCATGCGGCGGGCGGGCGCGGGACGCTGTGCGGCATCTCGGCACGGCATACCACCCACTATCTGCATCTGTTCGTTCCCGACGCCCTGCAATCGTGCCGGCAGTGTCGCCAGGAGGCTGAGGCGTCTCCGACGCAGCCATGCGTCCAGGAGCGCCTTCATAGTCGGGTCCTGGAATCCGCTCAGGGCGCGATGCGTGACGAGTTGCTCGCCGCGCTTCACAAGGGGGCGAACGTCCGCTTGTGGATCAACGGCCGTTCCACAGATCTGGCGAAGTTCTACGCAAGGCTCGATGAGCTGACGCACGGTGCCGGGCCCGCTGCCGAGGCTTTCGTGTCCGCAGCGACAATCGGACTGACGAACGTCGAGTACGACCTCTGGCGGTTCCTCGTTGTCCTGCCGCAGGACGGTGGCCGGCCGCTCATCGCTCGCGGACCACGTGACCGCGGTTGATACGTTCAGGACTTGTCGAGGCGGGACGCAGTCAGGGCGGAGCGATGGTGAGCCCGGTCGCGGCCAGGCAGCCGTCGATGAGCTGGGGCCGGTACTGGATCTTCCGTAAGCCGCGTCTGACTGTCCGTACGAGGTGGTCGGGATCGGCGAAGGCGACGTTGGCCAGGAAGCCGGGTCGCAGCAGCGACCAGATTTCGTCGACCGGGTTGAGGTGGGGCGCGTATAGGGGCAGCTGGTAGACGGTGAGCCAATCCTGGGTGGCGATGAGCTCCTTCTGGACTCGTACTGGCAGAGGGCTCAGCCTTCTGTGTCTTGCTGCCGCTCACGAAGGGCTGCTGCCTCGCCGAGGTTCGCCTCGATCATCGCCTGGAAAAACTCTTCGAACGAGATGTACCGCTCCACCTCGAGCCCGGCGAGCCAGATGACCGGGGTCTGGGTACTTCCGTCGGCTCGAGGCATGACGAAGAGGTCAATGCCGGTTCGCGATGCCGCCATGGGAACGCACGAAGCCACGTCGAGAGCACTGGCATCGACCGTTTCTGGCTCCAGCGTGGACAGCAACTGGACCGCTTCGTCAAACGGTTCCCCCAAGAGGTCCGGTGTACCGAAGAGGTCCACGTCCTGCATGAAGGCAGGCCAGCCACCGGCGCGAACTAGGAGCTCTGCGTACTGCGAGTCCAAGGTGACGCCTCGCTGTGCTTGCACCAGACCGAGCAGCTCTCGGCTCGCCGGAGGAGGCGGCTGCTCGTATCGCCAAAGATGCTCACGATCGTTCTCGCGAAGCTGGCGTTGCGCCGCGAGCATGCGGCGGATGGCGTCTGCCCAGTCGGTCATGAGCCTCTCTCGTCCAATACTCCGCGATCTTGTGACGGGTGCGTCGACGAGCAGGAACGGCCCCTGCGTGATCATCGAGGTCGCGTGGACTCTTGAAGATCATGCGGTGGCCGCGGGCCATAGCGTAGGTCCTGCACGGTGGCGGGCGATCTTCGATCAGGCCGTGGCGCGAATCACTGGCCGGTTTCGACGGGTGGAGCCGTCCTCCTCAGCTGGAGGTTCCGCCACGGTGGTCTACTGCGGTGTGCCCGACCAGGCCTCGGCGTCTGTGAACTGCAGGGTGGTTGCCTGCTGCGTATCACGACCTTCCTCTGGCCCGGGCATTGCACTCCGGGGCCCGCGCCATGCAGAGCGGCCTTCGGGTCCGCCCTGCCGACAGAGAAGGAGACTTGCGACTGGTTGCGAAGAGCACTAGCTCAGGCCTAATAATGGACTCTTGAGTCCCCTTCGAGGCGCGAGTGTCCTCGGCGGCCCGGCTGTTTGCCTGCGGACGCAGGACAGCGAATGCCCAACGGATCAGAGGTGCCCATGGCTGGAGTTCTGCTCGACGATCGCGCGCAACACGTCCGTGTCGTTGATGAGGCGGAAGGCCCTCGGTACGCGCTCTATGTCGACGCACAGCAGGCAGGGGTCCTGGCGTATCGGATGGTGGGTCACCGCCGTGTGCTCGGTCACACGGAGATAGACGAGAGTTACCGCGGCCGGGGCTTCTCTCGAGTCCTCATCCGTGCTGTCCTGAACGACTTGCAGCAGAGGAAAGAACGGGTGACGATTCACTGTCCTGCCATCGGCCGGTTCATCAAGCAGAGCAGGCAGTACGTAGGGGTCATCGACATGGATCACCCGGGAATCTGGAACGAGCCCGCGGCGGGGGAGCCCGCGAGTTGAACCTACGCCAGGCAAGGAGCCTCATGCTCCTCGCCTGTACTACAACGCCGCGCAGACCCGTCATGCGGAACCGACTGTTCTGGTCTCCTGAGTCCTGTCAGTCTTGACCGGGCAGCGCGCAGCCCTGATGCCGCCTGCTGGCAAACGGAAGAGTTCCAAACTGGCCGGGTCCCGAATCTCGAGGATCCACTGGACGCCAAGGTGTACTCGTCCCGTGCCAGCCAGGCTGCCCTGCGAAAGCGGGGAATCCGCCGCACGATCCCGGTGCCGCCCCTTTTCTGCCGCCACTCGGGTGACATCCCCGATCGTCGGACGCCCGGCTTGATTGGAGCCATATCCCATGCATGACGCCACTGCCTCCGCGAGCACTGGTGGCGTCGACCATCTCGTCGGGCGTGACGCAGACCTCAACCGCATCGTCAGCCTCCTCGTAAGCAGCAGCGCTGGCAGCGCACTGTTGTTGTCCGGAGAAGCAGGGGTAGGCAAGACGGAGCTCTTGGACGCTGTGGCGCGCACCGCGTCGGAAGCCGGGATGTATGTACTGCGTGCTGCTGGTGTTCAGTTCGAGGCGGATGTCAGCTACTCCGCTCTGAATCAGGCGCTCCTGCCCCTGACGGACTTCTTCGACAGCCTAAGCAGCACGCATCAGGACGCCATCAAAGTCGCTCTGGGACTTCGTGTTGGTACCCCACCGGAACGACTGCTGCTCTCCAACGCCGCGCTGGCACTCCTGCAGGCAAGAGTGCTCAAAGGCCCGGTACTGCTTGTCGTTGACGACCTACAGTGGGTTGACCGGGCCAGTGCTGCAGTGTTTGGGTTCATCGCTCGCCGCCTCACCGGCAACCCGATCAGTTTCCTCGGTGCCTCACGTACGGAGACGGGCAGCTTCTTCGAACGTAGCGGGCTGCCTCAACTCGAGCTTCCGCCGCTGGATGAAGACGCCTCGACCCGCCTCGTCGACTCCCGTTTTCCCGGCCTAGCACCGGCGGTGCGCCGGCGCGTTCTAGAGACCGCACAGGGCAATCCGCTGGCCCTGCTCGAACTCCCCAGTGCGCTACGGGCCGGACAGCGTGGGGCGCAGGAAATCCTTCCGTACGTGCTGCCGCTCAGCCAACGTTTGCAGTCCCTGTTCGTCTCGCGTGTCCGGAGTCTGCCGACCGGCACCCGGTACCTCCTCCTGGTCGCCACCTTGGACGGCACAGGTGACCTCAGTACGTTGCACGCCGCAGCCCGTGAATCGGGCGGTGAGGTCGACCTTGAAGACCTGGCTCCCGCGAAACACGATCAGCTGGTATCCCTGGATACCAGCTCACGACGGCTTGTCTTCCGCCATCCCCTGATCAGCTCAGCCGTCGTGGAGATCTCCACCGGCCATGAGCGACGCGCAGCCCATCGGGCTCTGGCCAGAGTTCAGTCCGATCCAGAGCGCCGGGCCTGGCATCTTGGAGAAGCCACCCTCGAACCCGACGAGCAGGTCGCTGTTCAGCTGGAACAGCATGCGCGACGCATCCTCAACAGGGGCGATGCCGTGGCAGCAATCGCGGCGCTCACCAGAGCTGCCGATCTCAGCCCTGTAGACACGGATCGTGCCCGGCGGTTGACGGAGGCTGCCTACATCGGGGCCGATGCGACAGGATCGCTGCGAAGCGCCTCCGAACTGCTCAAAGACGCCAGACGGGTGGACCCGTACCAACGCAGGTCGCTGCACTTCGCCGCAGCGGCCGTGCAACTTCTTCTGAACAGTGACGGGGATGTCCGCACAGCTCACCGTCTACTGGCGGGCGCTATCGCGGAGGGCAAGCATGGTTACGATGCCACGAACGTGGCCCTCACCGATGCTCTGCACCTCCTGCTCCTCTTGTGTTTTTACGGTGGCAGCCCAGAGATGTGGGAACCTTTCCAGACCGCAGTGGACCAGCTGCGTCCGGAGCCGCCGCCGCTACTGGCTGTCGCGGTCCAGACGTTCGGTGACCCTGCTCGTGCTGAGGCGGCAGCAGTGAGTCAGCTGACCAGGATTCTCGACACCGCCATGGACGAGACTGATTCCGCCCGCATCGTACGTATGGGCACGGCGTCAATCTATCCCGACCGGCTCTCGGCACTGCGTGAGCCCTCCTGGCGAGTAGTACATCAGGGGCGTGACGGCGGCCCTGTCCGCCGACACCTCGGCGGCCTGATGCATCTGTGCCTGGACAGTTACCATTCAGGCCGCTGGGACGAGACGGCACAGTTGGCCGACGAAGGTCTCCAACTGTGCGAAGAGTCTGGGTACAGCTTCTTCGCTTGGTACTTCCTCTACAACAAGGCGATAGTCGCTGCCTCTCGCGGCGACACGGACACAGCTCAAGCACTCGCCGATCAGATGGCCGACTGGGCGACCCCACGCGGGGTCCGTGCTGCGCTTGATTACGCACGTCATGTACAGGCTGTCGCGAGCATTTCCGACGGCGACTTCGAAAGTGCCTTCCGACATGCCAGCGCGGTGAGTCCTCCAGGCCAGCTGGCACGCTACACACCGCACGCCCTGTGGGTGATCTTCGATCTCGTTGAGTCCGCAATCCGTTCAAACCACCGGGCGGAGGCAGTCAACCATGTACGAGCGTTGCGCGAAGCCCACGTTGATGAGCTCTCACCCCGCCTTGGACTGCTGCTCGGCGGTTGCGCCGCTCTGGCCTGTGTGGAAGACGATCTGGCTCTGCGACTGTTCGACAAGTCGCTGAGTGCTCGGGGCATAGACCGATGGCCCTTCGACAGAGCGCGCGTCCAGCTGGCACACGGCGAGCGGTTGCGCCGCTCCCGCGAAACTATGGCGGCCAGAGGTAGCCTCCTGAGCGCGCTTCGGATATTCGAGCAGCTCGGCGCACGGTCCTGGGCCCAACGCGCGACTAAGGAACTACGAGCGGCCGGCTGGAACGGGCCGCGTTCGGACGACCACCCGAAGCAAGAACTCACCCCGCAGGAAAGGGAAATCGCGCAGCTCGCCGCCTCCGGCTTGACGAACAAGCAGATAGCCGAGCAGCTGTTCATCTCGCACCGCACCGTCGGCGCCCACCTCTACCAGGTCTATCCCAAGCTGGGTATCTCATCCCGCGCCGCTCTCAGGGACGCACTTACGGCGCTGGAGGCGTCCGGCTTCGATGGCTGACCTCGACATGGCGCAGAGCACCTGCAACTCATGGCAGCTTCACGCGATCCCGCGAGTGGTGACCGAAGAGACTTGCAGAAGCCGTGCAACCTGCGGGCTCATGACTTAGACAGGCCATCACGGACGACCTAAGTCATTCCCCCGATGTCAGTGATGACCTCGTCTGTTGCCATAGGTGGTGTGCGGGTGCGCGTTGTATCGAGTGATGCCTGCCCAAGCCCGGCGATGGTGCGGCCCGCTCGTACCTCGCACTCCAGTTATGGGAAGCAGATGACCAAAACAATCTTCGTGACCGAGGGAGCCGACGGTTGGGGCGAGTACATCGCCCGGGCACTGGCTGACGCGGGTCACACCGTGTACGTGGGCAAGGGCCAGGCCGGCATCGAGTCCAGACCGATGGGTACTGGTAGTGACGATGGCACCGAGGCAGGCTGCAAGGGGCTGCGAACCATTGCGTTCGAGGCCCTCGACCAGCATTCGATCGCCGCTGCCGTGCGTGAGATCGTTGACGAGGCCGACGGCATCGATGTGGTGATCTACACAAGCTCACCGGTGACGTTTGGACCTGCGGAGTCTTTCACTCCGTACCAACTGAGCCAGGTCTACGACATCGGAGTTCTGTCGGTCCAACGCATCACCCGTGCCGTCCTGCCCCTTATGCGCGAGCGCCGCGACGGACTGCTCATTTGGATAGGCGCCAGTGTCGATCCAGGCCCAGCGCCCTTCGCGGGACCGGGTCACGCCGTACGAGCGGCGCTGCGTCAACTCGCGACGAGTTATGCTGCGGAACTTGCCGGCTTCGGGATCGACGCCACCTTCCTCGCCTACGACCCGGGATACTTGCTGGACACACACGCGGCTTCGGCCCCTTTCCAGCCGGGGGATTCCGACACCGCTCAGGCCTACCGCCCGGTTATGGAGTATGGGCTGACGCTGCCAGCACAGCAGTCTCTAGATCCCTCGGTCCACGCCCGAAAGGTGGCGGAATGCGTGATCGGCATCATTGACGCTCCTCAGGGCGCACGGCCGGCTCATGTGAACCTTTGATCACTCCCACGCTGAACTGCACCACAGTTTGTTGTTGACGCTCCCACGGGCGCTAGTGTGATGCGCCAGAAATTCTGCGGCTTAGTTAGTACCCTGTTGTCATGTCGCATTCGGGGCCTTCTGCTGTGGCGATCACGTTGTCCAAGGCCGAGCGTGCCGAGTTGGTGCGCCGGACGGAGATGCCGCACCGGCGCACGGCCGAGAAGGCCCGCATCATTCTGGCGTGTGCTGACGGCATGTCAAACCCGGGTGTCGCACGGCTCGTCGGTGTCCAGGCCAAGACAGTCGGCAAGTGGCGTCGGGCATTCGCCGCAGAGCGGATGGCTGGGCTTGAGGACGCCGGCTGGATCGGTCGGCCGAAGGCCGACCTGATCCTCGACGCTGCTGAGCGCCGGCAGTTACAGCAGTGGGCGCGGCAAGCCAGGACCGCCCAGTTCCTCGCGTTGCGAGCCAAGATCGTGCTGCGCTGCGCGGACGGCGGGACGAACCAGCAGGCCGCGGCAGACCTCGGTATCGACCGGTCGACCGTGGACCGCTGGCGAGCCCGGTTCATCGCGAAACGCCTCGATGGTCTGCAGGACGAGCCGCGCTCGGGTCGGCCGCCTTCGATCCTCCTCGACCAGGTCGAGGAGGTCGTCGTGGCCACCCTGGAGTCGGTCCCGGGCCAGGACACGCACTGGTCACGGGCGTCGATGGCCCAGCGCACCGGCCTGTCGAAGTCGACGATCGGGCGCATCTGGAAGCGGTTCGACCTCAAGCCCCACCTGCAGGACTCCTTCAAGCTGTCCACCGATCCGCAGTTCGTCGCCAAGGTCGTCGATGTCGGCCTGTACCACCACCCGCCCGAGAAGGCGGTGGTGCTGTGCGTGGACGAGAAGAGCCAGATCCAGGCGCTGGACCGGTCCCAGCCGGTCCTGCCGATGATGCCGGGCATGCCCGAACGCCGCACCCACGACTATCTCAGGCACGGCATTACCAGCTTGTTCGCCGCCTTCAACATCGCTGACGGCAGCGTCATATCGGCACTGCATCGTCGCCACCGGGCGATCGAGTTCAAGAAGTTCCTGATCACCATCGACAAGGCGGTGCCCGCCGGGGTCGACGTGCACCTGGTCTGTGACAACTGTGAGACTCGTGGGGTGCCGCCGGGGACCGGAGCCTGACCCGTGTGACAACTGGCCTCAGTTGCCTTGGAGTAGATCTGTCGGCTCCGGCCCCCGGGGGTGCTTGCTGCCGCCGGACCGGCGGGCGTGTCCCGATAGGGGCCTTGCCCTACAAGGCACCATCACAGTTCTGACTGCCCACCCGGCCCGGCGTCGGCCATCAGCCCCAGCCGATGAAGGAGCCGCGTGACCGTCACCAGCATGCCTCAGCCAACGCTGCCCGCACAGCGGGCGGCACAGCCCGCCGAGGACGTGATCCTCGGGGTCGACACCCACAAGGACGTGCACGTCGCTGCAGTGATCACCGTGCTCGGCGCGCTGCTGGCTCATCAAGAGTTCCCGGCCACCGCTGCCGGATATCGCCAACTCCTCACCTGGGCACGCTCCTTCGGTATCCTGCACCGTGCCGGAGTGGAGTGCACCGGATCCTACGGATCGGCCCTGGCGCGCTTCCTGCGGCAGGAGAACATCCAGGTCATCGAGGTTAACCAGCCTGATCGTGCCACCCGGCGCAAGCGGGGCAAGACCGACGCCGTCGACGCGGACGCAGCTGCCCGCGCGGTCCTGTCAGGCCGCGCCACGACCACGCCGAAGACGGGTGAAGGCCCGGCCGCGGACCTGCGGGTCCTCAGGCTGGCCAAGGAATCGGCCGTCAAGGCCCGCACGCAGGCGATGAACCAGCTCAAAGCCGTACTCCTGGGGGTCGATCCCGCACTCCGTGAGTCCTTGTCCGGCCTCAGGAACCCGGCGCTGATTGCGCGGTGCGCGGACGGCCTTGCCGACACCGACGACGCGGCCTTGTTCACCCTCCAGCTCCTGGCCCGCCGCATCCAGCACCTGACCGGCGAGGTTAAGGAGCTTGCCCGCAGAGTGACCCAGGCCGTCCGCGGGCACCGCCCGCAGCTGCTGGAGATCGTCGGCATCGGGCCGGACAGTGCCGCAGCCCTCCTCATCGCCGCCGGCGACAACCCCGACAGGATCGCCACCGAGGCGTCATTCGCCGCTCCGTGCGGCGTCAGCCCGGTTGAACAGTCTTCCGGTAAGACCCAGCGTCGACGGCTCAACCGCGGGGGCAACCGGCAGGCCAACGCCGCGCTCTACCGCATCGTCATGACCCGCATACGCTGGGACGAGCGCACTCGCTCCTACCTGGAACGACGCACCAAACAGGGCATGTCGAAGCGCGAGATCATCCGCTGCCTCAAACGCTATGTCGCCCGCGAGATCTACCGCCACATCCAGCCGAAGACGGTTACCTCGACTCCCTCTCCCGCCACTTGACGAAACATAGGGGCATCTACGCCACCCACAACACCGCCGAGATCAGGACGTGGCTCGGCAGACACCCCCGCTTCCACGTCCATTTCACTCCCACCGGCTCCTCGTGGATGAACCAGGTGGAACGGTGGTTCGGCCTGCTGACCGACAAGCTGATCCGCCGCGGCGTCCACACCTCCGTGAAGGCACTGGAAGACGACATCACCGCCTGGATCGGCACCTGGAACGAGAACCCGCGGCCCTTCACCTGGACCAAGACAGCCGACGAGATCCTCAACTCCCTCGCCGACTACCTCACCAAGGTCGGAACCACCAGCCAGAAAACAGAGCAGAACTAAGCCTCAGAATTTCTGGCGCATCACACTAGCCGAGTCGCCCTTGTGGCAAGCTGCCGCGAACAGGGCGTCTTGTCGGCGGGACGGCTGGTCGGCTCGCTATCGTGACGGGCCACCCAGTCGCTAGCTCCCTGGACGCACCGGAGGTCGTGGCGTTGGCGTGAGGCCAACCTCAGCGGTGGGCGTATGGCGCTCTGCGCAGGTCCTGATGGCGCAGAGCCAATGTGAAGACAGTTGGGGCGACATAACGAAGGGTCTCGTGATCGCTTCTGGTGCGGACTTGTGGCGTCAACCGTTGTGGCAAGCGTGACGTAACCTCTGCGGACGAGATCGTGACTGGAACACTGCGAGGGGCCCGGACCGGAAATCGCGGCGTCCTGCCCGAGGAACGGTCCACGCCGAGTACCGAGCCCGAGAGGCACCCTGGCTGCCAGGTACGCGACGGTGAGCAGACCGAGCAGCCCACATGCAGGCAGGACCTTCCACGCTTGCCGAGGCTGACACGAGAACTCGGCTCCCGAAGCCGTACCAGGTAAGAGCACGGCTGCCCGCAGCGCTAAAGAAAAGGCCCTCAGACCGGGGCTAATGGCACGCTCTCGCCAGCAACGGGGCGGGGGCGCGGTAATGAGAGGCACCCCTTATGAAAGCCACCATGCACGGGCACGTGCTTGCAGAAGCACCCGACGACGAGACCATCGTCATCGAGGGGAACGTCTACTTCCCCCCGACCACAGTCCTGCACGACCTCCTGAGCGAGAGCGACACTCAGTACACGTGCCCCTGGAAGGGGCGCAGCCAGTATTTCGACGCCACGATTGACGACAAGCAGGTGCGCGACGTGGCTTGGAGCTACCCCGACCTCCGCGCCAGTGCGATAGATGTCGTGGGACGGGACTTTTCTGGCTACGTGGCCTTCAGCCCTGGCGTGGTCGTCAGTAGAGGCTGACCAGCAGCGGGAGGCGTACAGCTGCTGCGGTGCTCCGGCTTCTCCACGGCAACCCCGGACAGCGGCGTTCCCGCGAAAAGCCGCCTGGGACCACTGTTCAGGAGCGGGTCCGCATGCTCACCGAAACGCTCCACCATCTATCCCGGCAAGCCAGCGTCCACCGACGCCTCCGCTCACGGTCGGCGCCACAACATGCCTGACACCGTGGCTCCTTTCGGCCGTCTGGTGGGACCGGCGGACAGACTCGGACGTGACGTCGTCCGCAATGAACTCGTCACGGCCTGGCTGCGCATGGTCCACCACGCCGCCGGACGGTTCCAGGACCGCAGGGAACCTATCGAGGACTTCCGTCAAGTCGCAGCACTCGGCTTGGCTAGGGCCATCGACCACTTCGCCCTGAGCAGGAGGTCTTCGAACGCCGCACTGTGCCCACCATCACTGGTGAGGTCAAGCGCCAATACTCCGACGGGATGCGGGTCCTGCGGGTGCACCGCAAGGTTCAGGAGCCGTGCATAAAGGTGCGCATCGTCGACGTGAACTGGTCGAGAACCCGCACAGCCCCGAACCCTGGGTGGCGGCCCGCACCGGACTGACGGAGGACGAGGTTTCGGCGGGGTATGCCGGCGCCGGAGAGTTTCAGCAACCGTCCGCTGGGCGTCGATCTGTTGGCTGTCGGCGACGGCTACAGCTGCGCGGGCACCTCCCGTGCGGTCGGCGCCTGGTACGACGCCGTGATCGACCGCAGGTCCGCCAAGGAAGACCTGCACGGGCTGCCCGAACGTGGACACATCATTCTCTACATGCGCTTCTTCGAGGACACAACGCAGAGATAGCCGACCGCCAAGGGCATCTCGTAGGTGCGCGTCTCACGCCTCATCTGCCGCAGCTGCACGTGCTGAGGCGATGGGACAGCGAACGGTCGGCCTCGGTCACCGGGCGCGCGGACCTGATGAGCCGGGCCAAGGCGAGTCGGGCGGACCGCGGATCTAGGGAGGGACGAGACGGATGTTGACGCCACACCCGGCGGTGTTGCGCAGACTCCTGGAGGAGTACGAGGCCGCCGCGATGTACGAGCCCAATGACACGAGGGGGGAACCGGGCCCGCGGACCCGGGACCTGGCTTACACGTTGTGCGTGTCGACCGGTACACGTGACGTGCGGCGGGCTCTGGAGACCGCCCGGCGCCAGCTCGCGGACGCGTCGGCAACGACGCCGCCTCCCGTATCCGGTGGCGCGCATGGGGACGTAGTGGGCTGACACAAGGAGCGAACCGGGGCGTGAAGTCACGGCTGTCGGCTGTCCGTATATCACCAGGCGGTGTACGGACAGCCGCACGTACTCGTCCGGCTCCAGCTGTTCAAGCGGCCGACGAGGGCGGCGTCCCGCGTCGGGTGCTCTATGGAGGACGATGTAGATGCCTACAGCGCCTGCTCGCCCTCTCTTACATCGGCGCCCCCCACACGATGGCCCGAAGCAGTCAGGCTTGCCGCCCCTCAGAAGCTAGTCGGCGTCATCGACTGATCCGGCCTTGCTGTGAGCAATTGCGTCCTGGCTCGCAGGTGTCAGATCGTGAGAGTCCGGTCTGGTGTTCTCAGTTCTGCCCGGTCTCGCCTGCTCCGCGGCGAACGCGGCAACAAGTCGATTCCAGCTGTATCTGCCAGGCCCGACTTCTGAGATGAGATTTGCATGGATCAGCCGCGGTAGCGTCTGGCGGACTCGTTGTTCGGGCTGCGCGGCCGCGTTCGCTGCGTCGGATGCGCCGAACATGGCGCCGGGCCAGGCGCTCAAGGCCCGGAAGAGGCAGGCTGCCTCCGGGTCGAGTCGGTGGTAGGAGCGGGCTATGGAGGTGCGGACGTCGAGTGTGGGGTCTTCGTCGCTGGCGAAGGCGTCCAGGATGTTGTCTGTGGAGGGG
>NZ_LMWH01000268.1 GCF_001507435.1 Streptomyces sp. NRRL F-5122 | reverse complement strand
TCCGGGCGCTTCCCTTCGGTGTTTCCGACTCTATCAGACCATTTCACGATCCGATTTCCTCGGCGCTTTCCAGGTTTACGCTCTCGCGTTTCCCTTTCCTGCGTTGTCGACTCTATCAGATCCCTCAGTTCCCTTCGGGGCCCGACTCCCGGTCGACCGGGATTGTCTTCCCTGCCTCTCGGCCGTTCCGACGAGTGAGACTTTAGCGGATTCCTGCCGTCCGAGCTAATCGGGGGCTGCGCCCTCACCTGAGTTCGAACGCGGATTCCTCATTCCGAAAATACACATGCCAATACACACGACGACGCATCGCCGATAATCGGTAGGTACTTGCGGAGTGGCTGTCCGGGGACCGACCTTGATCGGCGCTCACGTCGGACAACCCGAAGAACTCTACGGATCGACCCGGCGCGTGTCAACCCCCTGCATCCCGGCCCTGTAGGGCGTAGTCTCTCGCCCATGACTTCGCGTACGTGCAACCAGCAGTGGTGGGCCGCCTGACGGCGGCCGAACTCACGTATGCGTTCAACGGCCGCCGCCTCGGCGGCCGTTCTCGTATCCCCCTCCGGAGGGTCGGCCGGCCGGTCGAGGCGGCCCCTACCAGGAGGTGAAGAGATGACACGGGTCTTCAGCGGGATCAAGCCGACCGGACACCTGACGCTGGGGAACTACCTCGGGGCCATGCGCCGGTGGGCCGAGGTGGACCAGCATCAGGCCGACGCGCTCTTCTGCGTCGTGGATCTGCACGCCCTGACCGTGGACCACGATCCGGCGCGGGTGCGCAGGCTCAGTCGGCAGGCGGCGACGCTGCTGCTCGCCGCCGGGCTCGATCCGCAGCGGTGCACCGTGTTCGTACAGAGCCATGTGGACGAGCACGCCCGGCTGTCGTATCTGCTCGAGTGCGTGGCCACCGACGGCGAGATGCGGCGGATGATCCAGTACAAGGAGAAGGCCGCGCGGGAGCGGGAGCGGGGTGGAAGCGTCCGGCTGTCGTTGCTCACGTATCCCGTGCTGATGGCGGCGGACATCCTGGCGTACGGGACCGACGAGGTGCCCGTGGGCGACGACCAGGCCCAGCATGTGGAGCTGGCCCGGGACCTGGCGGTGCGGTTCAACCAGCGCTACGGGCACACGTTCGTGGTGCCCCGGGCCACCCATCCGAAGGTCGCTGCGCGTGTGATGAACCTGCAGGACCCGACGTCCAAGATGGGCAAGTCCGAGGACTCGGGACCGGGGATCGTCTATCTGCTCGACGAACCCGATGTGGTGCGCAAGAAGGTCATGCGAGCCGTCACCGACAGCGGTTCGGACGTCGTCTACGACCGGGAGGCCCGACCGGGTCCTGCGAATCTGCTGGAGATCCTGGCGGCGTGCGAGGGCCGCAGCCCGGAGGAGCTGAGCGGTGCCTACACGTCCTACGGCGCCTTGAAGAAGGACACCGCGGAGGCCGTGGTCGAGGTGTTGCGGCCGGTTCAGGAACGGCACCGGGCTCTGTGCGCGGACCCGGCACACGTGGACCAGGTGCTGCGCACCGGGGCGGAACGGGCCAGAGGGATGGCCCGGCCACTGGTGGACACCGCCTACCGGGCGATCGGGCTGCTGCCGGGGGCCTGAAGGTCGGATGCCCATCGCCGGGGACCCGGCGGTGGGCACCGTCAGTTGTTGCCGGAGGCCAGTTCGCGGCTGCGGTCACGGGCGGCTTCGAGTGCGGCAATGAGTGCGGCTCGCACCCCGTGTTTCTCCAGCTCGCGGATCGCGTTGATCGTCGTGCCCGCGGGGGAGGTGACGTTCTCACGGAGCTTGACGGGATGCTCGCCGCTGTCGCGGAGCATCACCGCCGCGCCGATCGCGGACTGGACGATCAGTTCGTGGGCCTTGTCGCGGGGCAACCCGAGCAGGATGCCGGCGTCCGTCATGGCCTCGACCAGATAGAAGAAGTACGCCGGACCCGAGCCGGACAGCGCGGTGCAGGCGTCCTGCTGTGTCTCGGGGACGCGGAGCGTCTTGCCGACGGCACCGAAGATCTCCTCGGTGTGGGCGAGGTGCGCCTCGGTGGCGTGGCTTCCGGCCGAGATGACGGACATGGCCTCGTCGACGAGGGCGGGCGTGTTCGTCATGACGCGCACGACCGGGGTGCCGGCGGCCAGGCGCGCCTCGAAGAAGGAGGTGGGGATGCCGGCGGCGCCGCTGATGATCAGCCGGTCGGTGGGGACGTGCGGGGCGAGTTCGTCGAGGAGCGTGCCCATGTCCTGCGGCTTGACCGTGAGGATGAGCGTGTCCGCGGTCTTCGCGGCCTCGGCGTTGGTGACCGGGGTGACGCCGTGGCGACTGCGGAGTTCCTCGGCTCGCTCCTTGCGGCGGGCCGTGACCAGGAGGTCGGCGGGCGTCCAGCCGCCCCGGATCATGCCGCTGAGCAGCGCTTCGCCGATCTTTCCGGTGCCGAGGACTGCGACTTTCTGGGTCATGGTGCGAGTGCCCTCCGGGGGTTGCGTCGTCCGGGTTCATCCTCGCACCGGGTGCGGCGGCCCGGCTCGATCGTCCGGTGGGCGGACTGCCGTGCCGGGCCGCCGTGGCGGCCCCCGATCACTGCGACCTTCGCCGCAGCGTCGCCGCCCCCAGTCCCAGTACCAGCAGCGCGCACCCCGCCACCACCAGTGCGTCACGGACGAACGTCGCCGTCGTGTCCGTGTGCCTGAGGACCTCGTTCATGCCGTCCACCGCGTACGACATGGGCAGGACGTCGGAGACGGCCTCCAGGACCGGGTGCATGGCGGAACGGGGTGTGAACAGTCCGCAGAGCAGGAGCTGAGGGAAGATCACCGCGGGCATGAACTGGACCGCCTGGAACTCCGAGGCCGCGAAGGCGGAGACGAACAGGCCCAGCGCCGTGCCCAGGAGGGCGTCCAGGAGTGCCACCAGGAGCAGGAGCCAGGGGGAACCGGTGACGTCCAGGCCGAGGAACCAGACCGCGAGGCCCGTGGCCAGGGCGGACTGGACGACGGCCACGGTGCCGAAGGCGAGCGCGTAACCCGCGATCAGGTCGGCCTTGCCGAGCGGCATCGCCAGGAGCCGTTCCAGGGTGCCGGAGGTGCGTTCACGCAGGGTCGCGATCGAGGTCACCAGGAACATCGTGATGAGCGGGAAGATGCCGAGGAGCGAGGCGCCGATCGCGTCGAACGTGCGCGGGCTGCCGTCGAAGACGTAGCGGAGCAGCAGCAGCATCACGCACGGGATGACGATCATCAGTGCGATGGTGCGCGGATCGTGGCGCAGCTGGCGCAGGACGCGGACGGCCGTCGCCGTCGTACGCGAGAAGGACAGGGCACTCACGTTCGGCTGCGGTGTCGTGGTGGTCATCGGACCGCTTCCTTTCCGGCCGCCGTCTTCGCCGCCGCCTCGTCGACCAGGTGCAGAAACGCCTCTTCGACCGTCTCCGTGCCGGTCCGGGTCCGCAGGGCGTCCGGGGTGCCCTGCGCGAGGATCCCGCCCTCGCGCATCAGCAGGAGTCGGTGGCAGCGTTCGGCCTCGTCCATGACATGGGACGAGACGAGGAGCGTGGCGCCGCGTTCGGCCGCGATGCTGTGGAAGAGGGCCCAGAGATCGCGGCGCAGCACCGGGTCGAGGCCCACCGTCGGTTCGTCCAGGACCAGCAGCTCCGGGGTGCCCAGGAGCGCGACCGCGAGGGAGACACGGCTGCGCTGGCCTCCGGAGAGGTTTCCGGCGAGGGCGTCGGCGTGCGAGGTGAGGTCCACGTCGGCGATGGCCCGGGTGACCTTCTCGTGGCGGCGGGCTGCGGCGGCGCGCCCGGGGTCGAGGATCGCGGCGAAGTACTCGAGGTTCTGCCGGACGGTCAGGTCGCTGTAGACCGAGGGGGCTTGGGTGACATAGCCGATGCGTGACCGCAGAAGGGCGTCGCCGGCGGGGCGGTCGAGGACCTCCAGAGTGCCGGTCACCTTGGCCTGGGTTCCGACGATCGCACGCATGAGCGTCGACTTGCCGCACCCGGACGGGCCGAGCAGACCGGTGATCCGGCCGCGGGGGACGGTGAAGCCGAGGCCGCGCAGGACCGTACGGGGGCCGCGTACGACGGTGAGTTGTTCGGCGCGGACGGCCGGGCCGGACTTGGGCTCCGGTTCGCCGGGCGGGCGTGGAGGACTGATATTCATCATGCGATGAATATTGCGTGCGGCGACGGTGGCCGTCAAGCCCGGTGTGTGCGACGGCGCAAGCCCACGCATCTCCCGCCGTCGACCGGAGGTGCCGTCGTCATGCGCTGTGGCGTACGCAAGACCGATCTGTCCCGCATCCCTCGTCGTGTTCCTCGTGGCGCTCCCGCTGCGCATCGGCGTCGCCGTGGCATCCGGCGTGCCGGCCGAACTGGGGCAGGTGACCGGAGTGGTCGGCGGGCTGGTGGCCGGGGCGTTGACCGGCAGCAGCCTGCAGGTCAACGGGCCGCGACCGGGCTGACCGTGCTCTCGTACGAGGCCGTTCAGTCGTACGGCCTCGATGTGCTCGGAGTACTCGTGCTCGGCTCCGGGCTGGTGCAACTGGCCCTCGGCGCAGAGCGGCTGGGACGGTGGTCGCCTTCGCGCTCATCGCGTCCGCGCAATCGCTGTTCAGCGCGGCGGCGGTGGACCGGCTGCACCGCGGGAAGCGGACCGACTACGACCGGGAGCTGATGGCGCAGGGGTGGGGAACTCGGTCTGCGGGCTGCTCGGCGCGCTGCCCGATGACCGCCGTGATCGTCCACATCGCCGCGAACGTGCGGGCCGGGGCGCGGACCAAGGCCTCACGGGTGCTGCACCGCGTGTGGCTCCTCGTCTTCACCGTGACGGCGGTCGTGATCGCGGTCGGCAACCTGTTCGAAGGCGTGCTGATCGGGCTGGTGCTGGCGGTTGCCAGGACGGCGTGGGACATCAGCCATGTGCATGTGGAGACCGAGGACCTGGGGGCCGCGTGCGCGGCGGCGATCGAGGGATGGGCCGCCGCACGTGGTCAGGAGGCGGTGGCGACCACCAGGTACACGTCGTAGACCTCCTCGACGACGCCGTCCGGGAACGTCTCGAGTAGGCGCTCCCGCTCCTCGGTGAGGAAGGCGTCCGCGCGCTCCTTGCCGAGGACGAGGAAGATCGAGTGGCTGCCCACGTTGGCCAGATGGGTGTCGACGGAGACCTTGCGGCTCCAGCGGACGACACGGTGGGTGTGGCGCGGGATCCCGGGGGCGCCCTCGAAGGCGGCTTCCGTACGGGTGCCGCCCGCGCCGCTCTTGGAGGCGTGTTCGGCGCCGAAGTACCGCCTGATCCGGTCCGCCTGGTCGGCGATCCACGGCACGTCCTGCGCGTCCATGTTCCACCACAGCGCGAGGGCGCCGCCCGGACGCAGCACCCGCAGGGCCTCGGGCACCGAGCGGGCCGGGTCGGTCCAGTGCCAGGCCTGGGCGTAGGTGAGGAAGTCGGCGGACGAAGTGGCGAGCGGGAGGGCGTTGCCGTCGCCGCGCAGGAGGGGGACGCCGGGGAGGCCGCGGCGGAACTCGGCCGCCATGCCGTCGCCGGGCTCCACGGCGACGACGTCCGCACCACGCGCGTGCAGGAGGCCGGTCGCGATACCGGTGCCCGCCCCGATGTCGACGACACGCGCGCCGGCGAGAGGTCGTCCGGCGAGCTCTTCCAGGGTGTCGAACAGGGCGGGCGGGTAGGACGGCCGGTTCGCGGCGTACTGGGCCGCCGCGGCGTCGAAGGAGCGGGCTCGGGTGGCGTGGGAGGAGGCGGTCATACGTCCATCCTGACGGGCCGTGGGGATCGGGGCGGCGGGTTCCGGAGCGGGTGGCGCCCGACGGGTCAGGAACGGCGTTTGCGCGACGGGTTGCCCGTGCGCCGGGACGACCGCTTCTCGTGGTCGGCGCGGGCCTTCTCGTACTCGTCCCGATGGAGCTTCTCACCGGGGGCCTCGGTCAGGGAGCGCAGGAAGTACGCGAGCAGGGAGCCGACGAAACCGATGGCCAGCAGGCCGCGGAGGGATGCCTGGCGCTCCGGGTCGGGGCGCCGGGTGAAGGAGCCCCAGGTGTGGTTGAAGGCCAGTGCGCTGCACGCCGCGAACATCAGCACGACCAGCACGGTCACGGCCGAGCCGATGTCGGCGATCTCCAGGCCCTGATAGGCGAAGCGCAGTACGAGGCAGGACACGGCGGCGGCCACGAGCGAGCCGGTGGACACGGCCGCACGGCGCGCCGCGTAGCCGTCGTCGTGGTTCAGCCAGGTCGTGCCGAAGAAACGCAGGGACTCGGGGCGGGGGCCCTTGGGCGTGTCCGGGGTGCCGTTCTCGTCGCTCACGCGTCGATTATCACTCCGGGCGCGGGAGGGCCCCCACCGTCACCGTCAGGCGCAACGCGAAGTGACGTAGCCGTCACTCCCTGTGTTCACATAGGTGTCCGAGACGAACTCGCCATTGCCGACGTTGTCCCAGATGTTGCTCGTGCCGTAATAGCCCGAAACCGTCGTCCCCGGCGTCTGGCAGTAGATCGAGACCTTCACGTTCTCGGGCAGAACACGGACGATCGAGTAGCCGGTACCGGGACCGCTGCGCACATTGAGGCGGACACCCGGTGCTACCGAAAACGTAAGGGCATCGGGCTGTGCCGAGGCGGTCGGAGACGCGCCCAGCACCATGAGGAGGGCCCCGGCAGCTGCACTCGTCAGAAGGATGGATCTGCGTGTGCGCGACATCATCACTGTCCTCTCGTGGGTTGGATCAGCCGCAGCGCGAGGCGATGTAGCCGTCGCTGCCCGTCTTCACATAGGCGTCCGAGACGTACTCGCCGCTGTCGATGTTGTCCCAGATGTTGCTCGTGCCGTACGGACCCGTCACCGTCGTGCCCGGCGTCTGACAGAAAATCGGGACCTTGGCGCCCTCGATCAGAACGCGGACGACGGCGTAGCCGGTGCCGGGACCACTGCGCACATTGAGCCGAACGTCGGGCGCCACCGGGTAGTAGCGCAGGGCGGCGGTCGCCGCGAGGGCCTCCGCTCCCTGGTCGGTACGGCCCTCGTCGACGCGGTCAACAGACATGGAAAACCTCCCCCGTTGAACCCCATGACTGCCATGGGGTCCCGTTGATTCCCTCGAATCACGCCATGAAACACACGTATGCAATTCGCACGCGGAGGCTAGCAAGCCGCCTCTGTCTCGTACGAGTCATCGACTAGGCTCCGTGCGACGCGCGCGAAAGAACAGCACGGGGGTGGTCCATGTCGCCACAGCGCAACACCGGACCGGACCCGGAAGCGGAACTTCCCGAGTACGCCGGGCACTACCGCCTGGAGTCCTGCCTGGGCTCCGGGGGCATGGGCGTGGTGCACCTGGCCCGGGGCGCCACGGGGATGAAGCTCGCGGTGAAGGTCGTGCACTCCGACTTCGCCAAGGACCCCGAGTTCAGAGGCCGCTTCCGGCAGGAGGTGGCCGCGGCCCGCAGGGTGAGCGGCGCCTTCACCGCACCGGTCGTCGATGCCGACCCGGAGGCCGAACGGCCGTGGATGGCCACGCTGTACATCCCCGGCCCGACCCTGTCGGATCATGTGAAGCGGAACGGCCCCATGCCCCCGGCGCAGTTGCGTCGGCTGATGGCGGGCCTCGCCGAGGCGCTGCGCGACATCCACCGTGTCGGGGTCGTGCACCGCGATCTCAAGCCGAGCAACGTCCTGCTCGCCGAGGACGGGCCGAAGGTCATCGACTTCGGCATCTCCCGGCCGAAGGACAGCGAGCTGCGCACCGAGACCGGCAAATTGATCGGCACGCCTCCCTTCATGGCTCCCGAGCAGTTCCGGCGGCCCCGTGAAGTCGGGTCCGCAGCCGATGTGTTCGCCCTCGGGTCCGTGATCGTGCACGCGGCGACGGGCCGAGGCCCGTTCGACTCGGACAGCCCGTACGTCGTGGCGTACCAGGTCGTGCACGACGACCCGGACCTGACCGGTGTGCCGAAGGATCTCGCACCACTGGTGCTGCGATGCCTCGCGAAGGAGCCCGAGGGCCGTCCCACCCCGGACGAGCTCATGCGGGAACTGAGGTCGACCGCGGCCTCGTACGACACCCAGGCGTTCATACCGGCACCACGGGCCGTCGAGACGCCGGAGCCGGAAGCCCACATCGCGGAGCCGAAGCGAAGGACAAGGCGCCCGAGCAGGAGGGTCGTGCTGGCCGGCGTGGTGATCGCCCTCGTCATCGGCGCTGCCGTCGCTTCGGCCCTGTCCATCGGAGGCCCGGCACCCGCATCGGACGCCATCACGCCGTCCAAGGCGCAGCAGTTTCACGCGTGGGTGGCGAAACCCACGTCGGAAGGCGGCGGCGCGCCGCAGTGCTCCTTCGGCTCGGGGAAGCTGCTCTGCTCACGGGCCGGCCAGGTCTTCGCCCTCGATCCGTCCGGAGGAAGCCGGTTGTGGCGGCACACCGTCGCCGGCGCGAACGGAGACGGAGACGGGCCGCCTGTCCTGTCGGGAGGGCTCGTCCAGCCGTCGACCGGCGAGGGCAGGCGCCTGGAGGCACTGGACCCCTCCTCGGGCCGATCACGCTGGGAACGGACCATGCCCGCACTCAACGCCGTGCGTGCGTCCGGAGACATGCTCCTGGTCACCGGAACCGACGGGAAGGTCACCGGCGTGAACGCCGCGTCGGGGAAGACGGAGTGGGGCCACCGGATCCCCGGCCACAGCTCGCCGTACTTCACCTCGTTCGCCGGTGACCCGCTGGCCTACACGACGAACACCTCCGACGACGGATCGGGCACCCGAGTCACAGCTGTGGACCCGCGCACGGGTGACGTCCGATGGGACACACGGCTGGACGGCAGGCTGGAACCTTTCGGCACCGAGGACGGTTCCGTCTACTTCCTCTCCGTCGACTCGGTCTACGGCGAAACGAAGGCCTTGGTCCGCTATGACCCGGTATCCAGGTCGACGCACAGCATGGTGCTGCCCGTCCGGCGCGAACTGGCCCGTGCCACCGTGAACGCCGGCGTCGTCTACCTCCTCGCCGTCGGCGGTTCCCTCGAGTCCCTGGACCTGGACGCGCGCAAGCTGCTCTGGCATCTCGAGACATCCGTGAGCCGCGGCTCGACGCCCGTCGCGGACAGCGGACACGTCTACTTCTCCTCAGCCGACGGGCGCCTCCTCGCCTTCGACGCCGACAAGGGACGCCTCATCGGCCAGACCCCGCCCCGCCTCCGCACGGACTCGGGCCGGGTCACGGCAGCCCTGCCCGAACCCGTGATCGCCGACGGCCACGTCTACGCCTCCGCCCCCGACGGCACCGTCTTCGCCGTGGACGGGCGCGATCCGTCGCGCTGGTGACATGCCGAAGGGCCGCCCCCTCGGGAGGCGGCCCTTCGCGGTGAGCCCTCAGCGCAGCTTGCTCACATCCCGCACGGCGCCCTTGTCCGCGCTCGTCGCCATCGCGGCGTAGGCGCGGAGCGCGGCCGAGACCTTGCGGTCGCGGTTCGCGGGGGCGTAGACGCCGTTCAGGGCGTCACGGCGGGTGGCCAGCTCCTCGTCGGACACGAGGAGTTCGATCGTGCGATTCGGGATGTCGATGCGGATCCGGTCGCCGTCGCGGACCAGGGCGATGGTGCCGCCCGAGGCCGCTTCCGGGGACGCGTGGCCGATCGACAGACCCGACGTGCCGCCGGAGAAACGGCCGTCGGTGATCAGCGCGCAGGCCTTTCCGAGGCCCCGGCCCTTCAGGTACGAGGTGGGATACAGCATCTCCTGCATGCCCGGGCCGCCCTTCGGGCCCTCGTACCGGATGACGACGACGTCGCCCTCCTTGATCTGCTGGGTCAGGATCTTCTCGACGGCCTCCTCCTGCGACTCGCAGACGACCGCGGGTCCCTCGAAGGTCCAGATCGACTCGTCGACACCCGCCGTCTTGACCACGGCGCCGTCGACCGCGAGGTTGCCCCTGAGGACCGCCAGACCGCCGTCCTTGGAGTAGGCGTGCTCGGCCGAGCGGATGCAGCCGCCTTCCGCGTCCTCGTCGAGGGACGCCCAGCGCTCCGACTGGGAGAACGCCTCGGCGGAACGCACACAGCCGGGCGCCGCGTGCCACAGCTCCACCGCCTCCTGGGAGGGGGAACCGCCGCGGACGTCCCAGGTCTTGAGCCAGTCCGCGAGGGACGGGCTGTGGACCGCGTGGACGTCCTCGTTCAGCAGGCCCGCGCGGTGCAGCTCGCCGAGGAGGGCCGGGATGCCGCCGGCGCGGTGCACGTCCTCCATGTAGTACGTGCGGTCCTTGGCCACGTTCGGGGCCACCTTCGCCAGGCAGGGCACGCGGCGCGAGACCTCGTCGATCTCCGCCAGCCCGAACGGCACACCCGCCTCCTGGGCCGCCGCCAGCAGGTGCAGGATCGTGTTGGTGGAACCGCCCATCGCGATGTCGAGCGCCATCGCGTTCTCGAAGGCGGAGAACGTGGCGATGTTGCGGGGCAGGACCGTCTCGTCGTCCTGCTCGTAGTAGCGGCGCGTGAGGTCCATCACGGTGCGGGCCGCGTCCTCGTACAGCGCTCGCCGGGCGGTGTGGGTGGCGAGGACCGAGCCGTTGCCCGGCAGGGACAGTCCGATGGCCTCGGTCAGGCAGTTCATCGAGTTGGCCGTGAACATGCCGGAACAGGAGCCGCACGTCGGACAGGCGTTCTCCTCGATACGGAGGATGTCCTCGTCGGAGATCTTGTCGTTGGCGGCGTCGGCGATCGCGTCGATCAGGTCGAGGGTGCGGACCGTGCCGTCGACCAGGGTGGCGCGGCCGGACTCCATCGGGCCGCCGGAGACGAAGACCGTCGGGATGTTCAGGCGCAGGGCCGCCATCAGCATGCCCGGGGTGATCTTGTCGCAGTTGGAGATGCAGATCAGGGCGTCGGCGCAGTGGGCCTCGACCATGTACTCCACGCTGTCCGCGATCAGGTCGCGCGAGGGGAGGGAGTAGAGCATGCCTCCATGGCCCATGGCGATGCCGTCGTCGACCGCGATGGTGTTGAACTCGCGTGGGATGCCGCCCGCCTCCCTGATCGCCTCGCTGACGATCCGACCGACCGGCTGGAGGTGGGTGTGGCCCGGCACGAACTCCGTGAAGGAGTTGGCGACCGCGATGATCGGCTTCCGTCCGATGTCCGCACCGGGTACACCGGAGGCGCGCATAAGGGCGCGGGCGCCCGCCATGTTGCGGCCGTGGGTGACTGTGCGGGACCTCAGCTCGGGCATCGTCGCTCGCTCCTTCGGAGAGTTCTGACTTCTGTCGAGCGTACGCCGGTGCTCCAAGGGTCGGACTGAAGTGTCCGGAATACGGGATGCGCGTCTCGGTCGACAGGGGGTTCGGCGCGCCCCCCTGCGCGGGGTGTGCCGGGCTCGCGTCAGGGGTTGGTCAGATGGCCCTGCACGACCGGCGCCACCCGTGCCACCAGTTGTTCCAGGTCCGCGGACGCCAATGGCTCCACCTTGATCACGTATCGCAGTATCGCGAGCCCCACCAGTTGCGCGGCCGCCAGTTCGGCGCGCAGCTCCGGGTCCGGGACGTCGAGCCGGCCCGCGATGCGGCGCAGCAGCTGTGTGGCGATCAGACGGCGGAATACGGCGGCCGCCGTGTCGTTGTTCACGGCCGACCTGACGATCGCCAGCAGCGGCGTACGGGTCGTGGGATTCTCCCAGATGCCGAGGATGAAGCGCGTCAGGCGTTCGCCGATGCCCTCGGGCGGTCCGTCCGCGAACGCCTCGGGCGCGCCCAGGGCGGGCGCGAAGGCGACCTCGATGGCTGCCTCGAAGACCTGTTCCTTGGTGCCGAAGTAGTGGTGCACCAGGGCGGAGTCCACCCCGGCCGCCTTGGCGATACCGCGCACGGAGGTCTTCTCGTAGCCGCGCTCGGAGAACTCCTCGCGGGCCGACTCCAGGATGCGGTCGCGGGTGGCGGGCGCCGCCGCCGTCTCCGTACGGCTGGGCCGTCCCCTGCCGCGGCGCACACGTCCCGCTCCGGTCGCCTCGCTCACCGGCCGAGCACCTCGCTCATCCTCGGGGCACCCTCACGGCCGACGCCAGGTGCAGACGCGTGAAGGCGAGGGCCTCGGCGAGGTCGGCCTCGCGCTCGGCGCCCGACATGGCCCGGCGGGTGTTCACCTCGATGACGACGTGCCCGTCGAAGCCGGTGAGCGCGAGCCGCTCGAGGACCTCCGCACACGGCTGGACACCGCGGCCGGGGACCAGATGCTCGTCCTTGTTGGAACCGTTGCCGTCGGCGAGGTGGACGTGACCCAGGCGCTCGCCCATGCGGTCGAGCATCTCCAGAGCGTCGGTACGGGCCGTCGCGGTGTGGCTGAGATCGATGGTGAAGTGACGGTAGTCGTCCCTCGTCACGTCCCAGTCGGGGGCGTACGCGAGCATCTCGCGGTCGCGGTAGCGCCAGGGATACATGTTCTCGACGGCGAACCGCACATCGGTCTCGTTCGCCATGCGCCAGACGCCGTCGACGAAGTCGCGGGCGTACTGCCGCTGCCACCGGAAGGGCGGATGGACGACGACCGTGCCGGCGCCGAGCCGCTCCGCGGCCGCGCGGGCCCGCTGGAGCTTGATCCACGGGTCGGTGGACCACACCCGCTGCGTGATCAGCAGACAGGGGGCGTGGATG
Source organism: Streptomyces sp. NRRL F-5122 (assembly GCF_001507435.1). Taxonomy (GTDB): domain Bacteria; phylum Actinomycetota; class Actinomycetes; order Streptomycetales; family Streptomycetaceae; genus Streptomyces; species Streptomyces lannensis. The sequence goes on along the minus strand of NZ_LMWH01000268.1, from coordinate 21,986 downwards.
GCGAGAACAGGGATCCGGTGGTAGTCGCTGAGCCTGCGCAGCGCATCGATGTCCTGGCTCACGGGATCGGTCCACACCATGATCTCGACCCCGTCGTACCCGAGGCGCGCCGCGATCTCGAAGGCCGTCGCGGTCGACTCCGGATAGACGGAGGCCGTCGACAGGGCGACCTTCGCATCCGGGATGCGCACCACTGGATCTGCCACGAGGGACAGGGTACGGGGCGGCGCATTGACATGGAGGGCCGCTCGGGGGGCGGGGGACTGTGGGAAGGCGCACAGCGGCTGGATGTCGTCGCGGCCCGTATCGTGCGCGCCCCGCCCGCTCCGGCCGCACCGCCCGAGGGCGTCGGCAGCGGGGATGGCGGGAACCCTTCGCGGCGGCATGTGCTCGAAGCGGTCTAGGTCGCCGGCATGTGGTCGAGCCGCCGCAGGATCACGCCCTCCCGGAGCGCCCACGGACAGATCTCGACGGTCTCCACCCCGAACAGGTCCATCGCGCCCTCGGCGACCAGTGCCCCGGCGAGGAGCTGGCCCGCGCGGCCGTCGGAGACGCCCGGGAGGTCCGCGCGCTCCTCGGCCGTCATCCCGGTGAGCCGAGGTACCCACGCCTCCAGGGACTGCCGCTTCAGATCACGCTGCACGTACAGACCCTCGGCGGACCGCGCCGCCCCGGCGAGACGGGCGAGCTGCTTGAACGTCTTGGAGGTGGCCACCACGTGGTCGGGCGCACCGAAGCGGCTGAACTCGCCGACGGTCCGCGCGATCTCCGTCCGCGCGTGGCGGCGCAGCGCCTTCACATCGGCCGGGTCCGGCGGATCGCCCGGCAGCCAGCCCGCCGTGAGCCGCCCGGCCCCGAGCGGCAGCGACACCGCGGCGTCGGGCTCCTCGTCGATTCCGTAGGCGATCTCCAGCGAGCCGCCGCCGATGTCGAGGACGAGCAGCTTGCCCGCCGACCAGCCGAACCAGCGGCGGGCGGCGAGGAAGGTCAGCCGCGCCTCCTCCTCGCCCGTCAGCACCTGCAGCTCGACACCGGTGGCGTCCTTGACCCGGGCCAGGACCTCGTCCACGTTGCTCGCCTCGCGCACCGCGGAGGTGGCGAACGGCAGGATTTCCACGACACCTTTGTCCTCGGCCGCCTGGAGGGCGTCGAGGATCACTGCGATGAGCTTGTCCACACCGTCGCCTCCGATGGCCCCGCCGCCGTCGAGGAGTTGGGCGAGCCGCAGATCGGCCTTGTGCGAGTGCGCGGGGAGCGGGCGCGCACCGGGGTGGGCATCCACCACCAGCAGATGCACCGTGTTCGAACCCACGTCGAGGACACCGAGTCTCATGTACGGAACGCTACTGCCAGTGCGACGGTCCGCCGTCCCCGATGCGGGCCGGAGCCACTTACCCTGGATGCGTGCCAAAGACGAAAAAGGCGAAGTCCGACAAATCCTCCAAGGGCTCGAAGGATTCGCAGGCGAAGGCGTCCAGGAAGGTCCCGAAGGTGAGCGACGAGAAGGGACTCGACTTCGCACGCGCATGGGTGGAGTTTCCGGATCCGGCCGACGACGAGCAGGTCTTCCGGTGCGATCTGACATGGCTGACCTCTCGCTGGAACTGCATCTTCGGTAGCGGCTGCCAGGGCATCCAGGCGGGCCGTGCGGACGACGGGTGCTGCACGCTCGGCGCGCACTTCTCGGACGAGGACGACGAGAAGCGGGTGGCCGAGCATGTGGCACGGCTCACGCCGGAGATCTGGCAGAACCATGACGTGGGCATGGAGACCGGCTGGGTCGCGGAGGACGACGAGGGCTCCCGGCAGACCCGGCCGTACCAGGGATCCTGCATCTTCCAGAACCGGCCCGGGTTCCCGGGCGGCGCCGGCTGCTCGCTGCACATCCTCGCGCTGCGGGAGGGCCGCGAACCGCTGGAGACCAAACCGGACGTCTGCTGGCAGCTGCCGGTCCGGCGGACGTATCAGTGGATCGAACGGCCCGACGACACCCGGGTGCTCCAGGTGTCCATCGGCGAGTACGACCGCCGAGGCTGGGGGCCGGGTGGCCACGACCTGCACTGGTGGTGCACCTCGGCCACATCGGCGCACGGCGCGGGCGACCCGGTGTACGTCTCGTACCGGGCCGAGCTGACCGAGATGATGGGCAAGGCGGGGTACGACCGGCTGGCCGAACTGTGCGAACAGCGCCTGGCCTCGCAGTTGCCGCTGGTGGCGCCGCACCCCGCGGATCCGGTGGGCTGAGGCCGGTGTACGGCCGTCGCCCCGCTCACCCACGGTGACGGGCGCCTAGGAGGGCGGGCTCGGCGTGCCGCTGTCGGTGGGCGGCGGCGGGGTCGAGGCCGGAGGGTCGGTGGGCGTCGGATCCGTGGACGGGGGATCCGACGGGGTCGGCTCGCTCGTCGTGGGGTCCGGGCCGCTCGACGGCGGATCGCTCGGCGGGGGGACGGACGGCCCAGGGGGATCCGGGGTGGGCCGGGGGCCGGGCGGGCCCGCGGTCCCGTATCCGTCGATCGTGACCACCGCGCCCGCGGGGGCCACGGCCACGCGCGCGTGCCAGGAGCCGGCGGGCTCGCGGAGGTGGTCCACGTGCACTCGGACAGTGAACGATTCTCCTGGCGCGAGCGTGCCGGAGGACCGGTTCGTATAGAGCCAGGGGGCTTTCGTCGACACGGACCAGCGAACCGGCGCGTCGCCGGACGCCGTCAGCGTGATGAGCGTGGTGGTGCCGTCGCTGTGGGCCGCCACCTTCAGCTGTCCCTCGCCGGGCGCGCCCTTCCTCACCCCGATGACCTCGACCGAGACATCCGGGGCGCGGCCGTCCTTGCCGAAGGGCGTGCCGGGCCGGGCGCTGGCGTTGCCCGCGTTCTCGTAGCCGCCCGCGCCCTCGCCGTCGAGGGCGTCGGTGCCGTGTGCCTCCCGTGCGGTGGTGGGGCGTCCGTCGGCCCCCTCACCGGTGAGGGGGCCGCGGTAGGCCGCCCACAGGGCGAGCACGGGGGCCGCGATCACGGTGGCGACCACGGTCGTCGTGACGGCACGCGCGCGCAGGCGGTCGCGGCGGGCCGCGTGGTCCTTGGGGTCCATGGGGAAGCCGCGCCGGTCGAAGCGGGGAGCGCCGCCCCGCGCGCGGGGAGTGTGTGCCACCGCGGTGCGAAGGGCGGTGCGGGGCGCCTCGAGGACGGGGAGCGCCGCGGGCGTCACGCTCGTGCCTGGCCAGGTGCCGGGCACCGCGCGCTCGGCGGTACGGCGGCAGCGCGGGCAGTCGTCGACGTGCCGGACGAGTTCACGGCGCAGGGTGGCGCTGAGCACCAGGCGGTGGTCGCCGGTGAGGCGGGCGACGCTCGGACAGGTGCCGGTCTCGACGACGGCGAGGGCGGCGCGGGTGCGCTCGACCTCGCAGGCGGCGGAGGCGAGGAGTTCCCTGGCGACGGCGAGGTCCATGCCGAGCACGGCGGCGACCTCCGGAGCGGCGAGCTGATGGCGCACGGCGAGCTCCAGCGCCTCGCGCTGCTCCGGAGTGGTGCCTGCGGCCTCCGGCCAGGCGAGCCGGGCGAGCTCCCGGCGGCGCTCCTCCTCGGTCTCCTCGGAGACGGGGGCCGCGCCGATCGCCTCGGCGGCGCGCCGGTCGGCGGAGTCCTTGTACCCGCGGGAGCCGCTGCCGCGCCCGACGGCATGGCCGGGCTGTCTGCGCCGCCGCGCCTCGGCGAGCCGGCGCAGACAGGACCAGCGGGCCAGGGCGTACAGCCAGGCCCGGCAGTCGTCGGCGGACTGCGGACCGCGCGTGCCGCGGCGCTCGGCGAGCGCCAGCGCGTCCGCCAGGGCTGCGGTCGCCGCGTCGTGATCGCACAACACGGACAGGCAGTAGGTGAACAGGCCGTCCAGGTAGGCGTCGTAACGCCCGGGCGGCCGCTGCGCCGGGGTGCGCGTGTGTGCGCCGCGAGGCGCCCTGCCCCGCTTGCGCGAGTCCCTTCGCGCCGGGTGCGCGCCGCCGGCGTGCGTGGAGGTCTCCGGCCTGCTGCTCATCACCTGTGCGACCGTAGGCGCCGACAGGTGGTGCCTTCTTCCTCCTTGAGCACTTTTACTCCGTACGGGTGAAACGATCCCTCACACAGGGACCGGAATGGCCTATTCCGCGACGTCGGACCCGCGGGCGGACCGGTGCGCGGACACGCCGTGGGCGCGCCTCCTTGAGAGTGACCTGCGTCACGTCCGTGCCCGCCGCGCCCCTCGGCACGCCGTGACGTGCGACGCACCGAGGACGGGTCGCGGTCGCCGGACCGTCGCCGTGGGAGCGCGGGATCCGTCGCCGTCCACCCGGCCGTGGGGAGCCGGCCGCCGAGGGGGCCGACCCGGCGGTGCTCGCGGTGTCAGAGGGCCCCGCTACGGTTCCGTCCATGGCTGCCCGTACGAAGACCACCAAGGACCGGCCGTCCTACCGCTGCACCGAGTGCGGCTGGCAGACGGCCAAGTGGCTCGGCCGCTGCCCCGAGTGCCAGGCCTGGGGCACGATCGAGGAGTACGGCGCGCCCGCCGTGCGGACGACGGCACCGGGCCGGGTGACGAGTTCCGCACTGCCCATCGGCCAGGTCGACGGACGGCAGGCGACCGCCCGCACCACCGGCGTGCCCGAGCTGGACCGCGTCCTCGGCGGCGGACTCGTGCCCGGCGCGGTCGTACTGCTCGCCGGCGAGCCCGGAGTCGGCAAGTCCACGCTCCTGCTCGACGTCGCGGCCAAGGCGGCGAGCGACGAGCACCGCACGCTGTATGTGACCGGCGAGGAGTCGGCGAGCCAGGTGCGCCTGCGCGCCGACCGCATCGGGGCCATCGACGACCACCTCTACCTCGCCGCGGAGACCGATCTCGCCACGGTCCTCGGTCACTTGGACGCCGTCAAGCCCTCGCTGCTGATCCTCGACTCGGTACAGACCGTCGCCTCCCCCGAGATCGACGGTGCCCCCGGCGGCATGGCCCAGGTGCGCGAGGTCGCCGGAGCACTCATCCGCGCCTCCAAGGAACGCGGCATGTCCACCCTGCTCGTGGGCCACGTCACCAAGGACGGGGCGATCGCGGGCCCGCGCCTGCTCGAGCACCTGGTGGACGTCGTGCTGCACTTCGAGGGCGACCGGCACGCGCGCCTGCGCCTCGTACGCGGAGTCAAGAACCGCTACGGCGCGACGGACGAGGTCGGCTGCTTCGAGCTGCACGACGAGGGCATCACGGGCCTCGCCGATCCCAGCGGCCTGTTCCTGACCCGCCGGGACGAGCCGGTCCCCGGCACCTGCCTGACCGTGACGCTGGAGGGCCGCCGCCCGCTGGTGGCGGAGGTCCAGGCCCTGACCGTCGACTCGCAGATCCCCTCCCCGCGGCGCACGACGTCCGGCTTGGAGACCTCCCGCGTCTCGATGATGCTGGCCGTCCTGGAGCAGCGGGGCCGCATCAGCGCCCTGGGCAAGCGGGACATCTACTCCGCGACCGTCGGCGGGGTGAAACTCTCCGAGCCCGCCGCCGATCTGGCGGTGGCCCTGGCCCTGGCGAGCGCCGCGAGCGACACCCCCCTGCCGAAGAACCTGGTGGCGATCGGCGAAGTGGGACTCGCGGGCGAGGTCAGACGGGTCACCGGGGTCCAGCGGCGACTGGCCGAAGCACACCGTCTGGGGTTCACGCACGCACTCGTTCCGGGTGATCCGGGAAAGGTCCCGCCCGGCATGAAGGTGCTGGAAGTGGGGGACATAGGGGACGCCCTGCGGGTCCTTCCACGCTCCCGTCGACGAGAGGCCCCGCGGGAGGAGGAGGACCGCCGGTAGACTTTGCCCTGGTCTCGCCCGTCCGTACGAACCGAGTGTGCGACACGGGAGCGCCTGAAGAACCTGCGACCGGAGGAGTGCAGTGGCAGCCAACGACCGGGCGGCAGCTCCCGGAAAGTCCGGCGGGAGCTCCGGTACCGAGGGCCTGATGCGCGCCTCGCTGAGCGCCGTGGCGCCGGGCACGGGCCTGCGTGACGGCCTCGAGCGCGTACTCCGGGGCAACACCGGCGGCCTCATCGTGCTCGGCTCGGACAAGACCGTCGAAACGATGTGCACGGGCGGTTTCGTCCTCGATGTCGAGTTCACGGCGACGCGGCTGCGGGAGCTGTGCAAGCTGGACGGCGCCCTCGTCCTCTCCTCGGACCTGTCGAAGATCCTGCGGGCCGGTGTGCAGCTGGTGCCGGACCCGACGATCCCCACGGAGGAGACCGGCACCCGCCACCGCACCGCGGACCGGGTGAGCAAGCAGGTCGGCTTCCCCGTGGTCTCCGTGTCCCAGTCGATGCGCCTGATCGCGCTGTACGTCGACGGGCAGCGCCGGGTCCTGGAGGACTCGGCGGCGATCCTGTCCCGCGCGAACCAGGCCCTGGCCACCCTGGAGCGGTACAAGCTCCGCCTGGACGAGGTGGCGGGCACGCTGTCCGCGCTGGAGATCGAGGACCTGGTGACGGTCCGGGACGTCTCGGCGGTGTCCCAGCGGCTGGAGATGGTCCGCCGTATCGCCACCGAAATCGCCGAATACGTCGTCGAACTGGGCACGGACGGCCGTCTGCTCGCCCTGCAACTGGACGAGTTGATCGCGGGCGTGGAGCCCGAGCGGGAGCTGGTGGTGCGGGACTACGTCCCCGAGCCCACCGCGAAGCGCTCCCGCACGGTGGAGGAGGCACTCTCCGAGCTGGACGCGCTGACCCACGCCGAGCTTCTCGAACTGCCCACGGTGGCCCGCGCCTTGGGGTACACCGGCTCCCCCGAAACCCTGGACTCGGCGGTGTCGCCCCGTGGTTTCCGTCTGCTCGCGAAGGTTCCGCGGCTGCCCGGCGCCATCATCGAGCGCCTGGTGGAGCACTTCGGCGGCCTGCAGAAGCTGCTCGCGGCAAGTGTGGACGACCTGCAGACGGTGGACGGCGTCGGCGAGGCCCGGGCCCGCAGTGTGCGCGAGGGGCTGTCGCGCCTGGCGGAGTCGTCCATCCTCGAGCGTTACGTCTAGCCGGCGGCCGCACGGCGCCCAGCGGTCGCCCCGACGCCTCCGCGGTCACACTGCGGCCCCCGCCCCCGAGGTTCGGCGGCCGGCCGGAAAACCCGGTGGAGACGCACCACGCACCGCGTCTACGTTCGAGGGATGAGCACCCGCACCTTCCGTGTCACGGTCCGCGGCTTCTTCGACGGCCTCGCCGACGGACAACGAGCAGAACTCCTCGCACGGGCCGCGGAGCACGACGTGCTGCGCGCGGCCTTCACCCCGGAGGGCCACCTCAGCTACGACGTGGCCGCCCGCCCCGCCTTCACCTTCCGGTTCCTTGACTCGGGCGAGGCCGAGGAGGACATCCTGACCGCGACGGAACGCGCCGAGGAATCCGCCAGGGCCTGGCTCGACGAACACGGCTACGGCTACAAGAACCTCCGCTCCACGGCCGAGGACCTCTCCCAGGCACCGCTCGGCAAGCGCCGCCGCCGGGCGATGGGCCGGTCGTCGTCCTGACCGGCGCTCAGTCCTTCGAGAGCACGAACGAGGTCTGGGCCTTCGGGAACCCGGAGGCCTGAGCCTCCACGAGGTAGGTGCCCGCCGAAGCCGTACCGGCCGGTGGCGTCGCACAGTTCGGGGCGCTGGGCTTGCGGTCCCACTTCACCGTGTACGTCACCTCGTTGTTCGCGGGCACACGGAACAGCACGCTCCCGGATCCGCTCGGGCAGTCGGCCGAGGACCAGACGCCGTCGTCGCTGCCGGTCTGGGTGATGGTCAACACCGCGTTCTTGGGCCCGAGATCGACCTTGCAGTCGCTGCCGGAGGAGTTCTTGGCGATCAGCTCGAACGTGGGGGTCTCGCCGGGGGCGTAGGAGTTGTGGACGCTCTTCAGCGTCAACTGCACCGATCCCGAGGCACAGTTGGGCAGCGAGGAACCCGAACCGGCGGGCAGCTGACCGCCGGTGGAACCGCCGCCGCCCACGCCCTCGTCCGATCCGCCGGACCCGGCGCCCGCTCCACCGGAGTCCCCGGACCCCGAGCCGCCGGACGACTCGTCCGAACCCCCGCCGCCGGACGACTCGTCGCGCCCGCCCGGGTGTTGGCTTATCGCGGGCCCGCTGCCCGACGGTCCCGGCGTGATGGAGGACGTGGGGTGCTTGCCGTTGGACCCGTCCGCGCCGCTCTTGCCGCCGCCGGAGGTGGTGACCACCCACGCGACGAGCAGCGCCAACAGGGCCAGCACGGACAGCAGTACGGCCCTCCGTCGCCAGTAGATGGAGGAGGGAAGCGGCCCGACCGGATTGCGCAGAGATCCCACGGCCCAAACTGTACGAGAGATCCGCCGCGGGCCTTGCGCCACCCGCCCCATAAACCCAACTTTCCCATGATCATTACGTGTCGTGGGCCCGCGGACCGTACGTCCGCACCGGACCCGGGCACCCTCTGTGCGTCCAGAGCGGCGGCCGACGCACCCGAGTGCGGGCCGCCGGCTCGGAGCCCACACTCGACCGCGGGCAGCGGGCAGCGGGACGTCCCCCGTACGACGACCGCACACGAAGTCGGAGAAACCCGACTCGGGCACGCGGCACCCACACCTGCCGGCCGGTCCTCCCCCGCCCACCCCACCGAACCGCCTCGCGCCGCCCGGACGGCCCGACCCGTGAACAACCGGCCCTCACCCCTCGGACGCCGTCCCTTGAACCCGCCCCCGCCCCCGGACGGACCGCGGCACCGGGGTCACCTCCGAACACCCGTACCCAAGAGGCACAGGTGCGCTCCACCCCGCCATCACGGGGGCGCCCACCGACACAACCACTCCGACCCGGCCCGGTCGCCCGCCCTGCGGCCCCTCCCGTGGCAGGATCGACAGCGTCATGACTGCACCCACCACCCCCACTCCCGCCCCCGCCCAGACCGACGACACCTCCGACGCCCCCACCGGCCGAGCCCCCGGCGGGGCACTGCACGGCCCGGTCATCGCCTGGTTCGACGAGCACGCCCGCGATCTCCCCTGGCGGCGGCCCGAGGCCGGACCGTGGGGCGTGATGGTCAGTGAGTTCATGCTGCAGCAGACGCCGGTCAACCGCGTGCTGCCCGTCTACGAGCAGTGGCTCATCCGCTGGCCGCGCCCGGCCGACCTGGCCAAGGAACCACCCGGCGAGGCCGTCCGCGCCTGGGGCCGCCTGGGCTATCCGCGTCGCGCCCTGCGCCTGCACGGCGCGGCCGTGGCCATAACGGAACGGCACGGCGGCGACGTACCGACCGAACACGCCCAGTTGCTGGCCCTGCCCGGCATCGGTGAGTACACGGCCGCGGCCGTGGCCTCCTTCGCCTACGGCCAGCGCCATCCGGTCCTGGACACCAATGTGCGCCGCGTGCTCGCCCGCGCGGTCACCGGTACGCAGTACCCGCCCAACGCCACCACCGCCGCCGAGCGCAGGCTCGCCCGTGAGCTCCTGCCCGAGGACGAGCGCACGGCTTCCCGCTGGGCGGCCGCGTCCATGGAACTGGGCGCGCTGATCTGCACCGCGAAGAACGAGAGCTGTCATCGCTGCCCGATCTCCGCGCAGTGCGCCTGGCAGCTGGCCGGGAAGCCGGAGCACGACGGCCCCCCGCGCCGCGGCCAGACGTACGCGGGGACGGACCGTCAGGTGCGCGGACGGCTGCTGGCCGTGCTGCGCGAGGCCGTCACCCCGGTCCCCCAGTCGATCCTCGACCGGGTCTGGGACGAGCCGGTGCAGCGGGCCCGCGCCCTGGACGCCCTGGTCTCCGACGGACTCGTGGAGCCGCTGCCCGGCGGTCTCTACCGTCTTCCGCTCACCTGACCCCCTACCGTCCGGGCGCGCGCCCCACCCGCCGCGCCCGGACGGTCCATCCGCGTCCGGCACTCGACCGCTCCACCGCAGCCGGCGCGCCATGTCACGTCGCTCGGCTCGCCACATCACCGATGTCTCACACCCCCAGACGGACAAATCACCCCATAACCTCCCCAACTACCCCCCATCCCAACGCTGTTCCCTCGTCCGTTACACAACCGACGGACAGCCGAGGGCTCTCCGCAGGCTGCCTCGCACAACCCCGTGACAACTCCTCCGTAGCTTCATAGACGTGCCACCGAAAGGGCGGCACACGGATGACACGGGCTGAGCAGAACCGGCACCCGGCTGTGGGACGCAGCCGCGGGAGACGTCGGACACGGGGAACGGAGGCGGTCGGAATGGCGCAGGGAGAGGTGCTCGAGTTCGAGGAGTACGTCCGTACCCGGCAGGACGCGCTGTTGCGCAGCGCCCGCCGGCTGGTTCCCGACCCGACCGACGCGCAGGACCTGCTGCAGACGGCGCTTGTGCGCACCTACGGCCGCTGGGACGGCATCGCCGACAAGCGCCTGGCGGACGCCTATCTGCGGCGCGTCATGATCAACACGCGTACCGAGTGGTGGCGCGCCCGCCGGCTCGAGGAGGTCCCCACCGAGCAGCTCCCGGACGCGTCCGTGGACGACTCCACCGAGCAGCACGCCGACCGGGCCCTGCTGATGGACGTCCTGAAGGTCCTCGCGCCGAAGCAGCGCAGTGTCGTCGTGCTGCGACACTGGGAGCAGATGTCCACGGAGGAGACGGCCGCCGCTCTCGGCATGTCGGCCGGTACCGTCAAGAGCACGCTGCACCGGGCGCTCGCCCGGCTCCGGGAGGAGCTGGAGGCGCGCGACCTGGACGCACGCGCGCTGGAGCGTGAGGAGCGGGAGCGTTGCGCGGCCTAGGCACGGGGGCCAGGGAGCCCCGAGGAGCCCTGAGAGCGGTGATCGTGGCGACGGCCGCGATCGCCGCCGTCGGGCTTTTCGTCTCCGGCTGCGCCACCGGCGGCACCGGAGCCCGGGACGAGGGTCCGGCGGCCAGTGACGCGGTGGTCCCGAGCGCCGCCCCCTCCCCCTCCGTCTCGCGCTCGCCGGCCGCCAAGGAGCCGACACGGCTGGACGTCGTGCGGATGGTCAAGGCCGACCCCAGGGTCGCGAAGGCGGTCAAGGACGATCTGAAGCCGTGTGTGGCCGACGAGTACCCGATCGACGTGTCCTACGGCGACGTGACCCGCGGTACCGCCAGCGACATCGTGGTCAACGTGATGACCTGCGGCGACGCCGTCGGCGTCGGCTCGTACGTGTACCGCATGGAGAACCGCAGGTACCAGAATGTGTTCAAGGCCGAGGAGCCGCCGGTCTACGCCGAGATAGACCGTGGTGACCTGGTGGTGACCCAGCAGATCTACGAGAAGGGCGACCCGGTGTCGTATCCCTCCAGCGAGGATGTGATCACGTACAGCTGGAGGGGCAACCACTTCGCCTTCGTGACCAGCACACGCAACGAGTACAGCAATGCGGTGGGCGACGGCGGCACGCCGGCCCCCGCCGGGAACTGAGAGCGGCGGATGGCAGAGCAGACCCACGTCCTGTTCGTCGAGGACGACGACGTCATCCGCGAGGCCACCCAACTCGCCCTGGAACGGGACGGCTTCGCGGTCACCGCCATGCCCGACGGACTGTCCGGCCTGAAGGCCTTCCGCACTCGCCGCCCGGACATCGCCCTGCTGGACGTGATGGTCCCCGGCCTGGACGGCGTCAGCCTGTGCCGCCGTATCCGCGACGAGTCGACCGTGCCGGTGATCATGGTGTCCGCCCGCGCCGACTCGATCGACGTCGTGCTCGGGCTGGAGGCCGGAGCCGACGACTATGTGACCAAGCCGTTCGACGGCGCCGTGCTGGTCGCGCGCATCCGCGCCGTGCTGCGCCGGTTCGGGCACGCGGGCGGCGCCGACCGCGGGTCCGAGGACACCTCGGCACAGGACGGCGGGGTGCTCAGCTTCGGCGAGCTGGAGATCGACACCGAGGGCATGGAGGTACGGCGCTCGGGGCAGCCGGTGGCGCTCACGCCGACCGAGATGCGGTTGCTGCTGGAGTTCTCGTCGGCGCCCGGCACGGTGCTGTCGCGCGACAAACTGCTGGAACGCGTCTGGGACTACGGCTGGGGCGGTGACACCCGGGTCGTCGACGTCCATGTGCAGCGGCTGCGCACGAAGATCGGCCAGGACCGGATCGAGACGGTCCGGGGCTTCGGCTACAAGCTGAAGGCCTGAGCCGGGGATGCGCGGTTCTCTTCGACGCCTGATCCCGGACGACGCCATACGGACGGGTCTCAGATGGAAGCTCAGTGCGGCGATCGCGCTGGTCGGCGCGCTGGTGGCGATAGCGCTGAGCCTGGTCGTGCACAATGCGGCGCGCGTCTCGATGCTCGACAACTCGCGCGATCTCGCCGACGAACGTATCCAGGTGGCCCAGCGGATGTACGAATCCGGGCGCACCCAGTCCTTCGGGGTCAAGGTCGACGACCCGGCCATCCCGCGGGACCTGCTGGAGAAGGTGGCCGAGGGCCGGCGTGCCACCTATGTGTCCGAGGGCCCACACGGTGTGCCGGACATCTGGGCCGCGGTACCGCTCAAGGACGGGCGGGTGCTGTCCCTGCACACCCGTTTCACCGACCGCGGTGCCGATGTGATGAAGGACCTCGACCAGGCGCTGTTCATCGGATCCATCGCGGTCGTCCTCGGCGGCTCGGCGCTCGGTGTACTCATCGGCGGGCAGCTGTCCGGGCGGCTGCGCAAGGCGGCGGCCGCGGCGAACCGGGTGGCCGCGGGGGAGACCGACGTCCGTGTCCGGGAGGCCATCGGTGGAGTCGTGCGCGACGAGACCGACGATCTGGCGCGCGCGGTGGACGCGATGGCGGACGCGCTCCAGCAGCGTCTGGAGGCGGAGCGCCGGGTCACGGCGGACATCGCCCACGAGCTGCGTACGCCCGTCACGGGCCTGCTCACCGCGGCGGAGCTCCTCCCGCCGGGCCGCCCGACCGAGCTGGTGCTGGACCGTGCACAGGCGATGCGCACGCTGGTGGAGGACGTCCTGGAGGTGGCCCGGCTGGACGGGGCCTCCGAGCGTGCCGAACTGCACGACATCATGCTCGGCGAGTTCGTGGCCCGGCGGGTGGCGGCGAAGGACCCGGACACCGAGGTCCGGGTGATCCACGAGTCGGAGGTCACCACGGACCCGCGCCGTCTGGAGCGTGTGCTGTTCAACCTGCTGGCGAACGCGGCCCGGCACGGCAAGCCGCCGATCGAGGTGTCGGTCGAGGGCCGGGTGATCCGGGTCCGGGACCACGGCACGGGCTTCCCGGAGGAACTGCTCTCGGACGGTCCGCAGCGCTTCCGCACAGGCCGCACGGACCGCTCGGGCACCGGCTACGGCCTGGGTCTGACGATCGCGGCGGGCCAGGCGCGGGTACTGGGCGCACGACTGACCTTCCGCAACATCCGGCCCACCGGGGCCCCGGAGCACATGGCGGCCGAGGGGGCGGTCGCCGTGCTCTGGCTGCCGGAGCACGCGCCGACGAACACCGGCAGCTTCCCGATGCTGCCGCTGTCCGGGGGCTGACACACCTACGCCTGGCTGGACCAGTCCTTGTCCAGATCCAGGCCGCCCTCCCGGCGCTGGGTGAAGGAGAACCAGTTGCCGGAGTCGTCGCGGAAGAGCGCCTCGGTGCCGTACGGCCGCTCCTGCGGCTCCTGGAGGAACTCCACGCCGCGGTCCTTCAGCCTCTTGTAGTCACCGTGGATGTCGTCGGTGGCCAGCACCCCGGCGCCGAGCGCGCCCTTGGCCACGAGCTTCTTCATCATCTCGGCGGACTCGGGGTCCATCGCGGGCGGACCGGGCACCATGAGCGTCAACTCGACGTCGGGCTGGTCGGGGGCGCCGACCGTGATCCAGCGCATGCCGCCCTCCCCCATGGTCATGTCCGTACGGACCTCGAGGCCGAGCTTCTGCGTGTAGAACTCCTTGGCCCGGTCCTGGTCGAGGACCCAGACGGTCGTGATGGCGAGGCCTTTGATCATGGCGTGCTCCCGGAGGCGGGTGGTTTCTTCTGCGCCCCCACGGTAGGCACCTGGGGCATCAGGGCGCTTCTCCGGAATTGCGGTCCGGCGCCCCGGGCCCGGAACGGAACCCGCCGGCCCAGAGCATCGCGTAGCAGCCCGGAATGAGCGCGGCCCCGCGGGCCACGTGCTTGGTCCGGTACTCGCTGGGGGTGAGGCCCGTCCAGGCCTTGAACCGGGCGGAGAACGTGCCGACGCTGCTGAATCCCACGAGATGGCAGATCTCGGTCACGGTCAGGTTCGCGGTACGCAGCAGGTCCTCGGCCCGCTCGATCCGCCGGTGCGTCAGATACTGGCCGGGGGTCTCGCCGTAGGCCGCCTTGAACGCCCTGATGAAGTGATACCTCGAGTACCCGGCGTGCGCGGCGACGGCGTCGAGATCCAGATCCGGGTCGGCCCAGTCCCGGTCCATCGCGTCCTTGGCGAGCCGCAGCTGCCGCATCCTGTCCACGGCTTCGATGCTGCCACGGAGCACCGACATCGCCCTGAGCCGTGGACGGACGAAGACCCCCGGGGCGGACAGCGCCGGGGGTCTTCGGGACCGGAGTCCGCGCGTGTCAGACGGCCTCTGCCACCGCCGGCTGCGCATCCGCGGCGTCCCCAGCCGCGGCCCCGGCCTGCTTGTCGTGCCCCGCGCCGCGCAGCGGGACCTCCTTCACGAACACCGCGGCCAGCAGCGCCGCCACCGCCACCACCGAGCCCAGCAGGAACGCGGAGTGCGTACCCGCCGAGACGGCGTGCTGGTAGGCCTCGCGGGCGGCCTCGGGCAGCTTCTGCAGGCTCTTCGCGTCCAGCTGCGCGGACTGTTCGGTGACCTTCGACCCGAGGGCGCCCGCCCGCTCGGACATCACGTGCTGCACCCGGTTGTTGAACAGCGCGCCCATGATCGCGACGCCGAACGAGGAGCCGAGGGTCCGGGCGAGGGTCGTGGTCGACGAGGCCACACCCATGTCCCGCATCTCGACGCTGTTCTGCGCCACCAGCATGGTGATCTGCATCAGGCAGCCCATGCCGGCGCCCAGGACGGCCATGTACACACCCGAGGTGAGGCGGCTCGTCTCCGTGTCCATCTGCGAGAGCAGGAACAGACCCGCGATCATCAGCACACTGCCGGCCACGGGGAAGATCTTGTACCGGCCGCTGTTGGTGGTGACCCGCCCCGCGACCATCGACACGACGAGCATCGCGCCCAGCATGGGCAGGAGCAGCAGCCCGGAGTTGGTGGCGGACGCCCCCTGGACGGCCTGCTGATACAGCGGGAGGAAGAGCACCGCGCCGAACATCACGAATCCGGTGATGAAACCGATCACGGACATCAGCGAGAAGTTCCGGCCGCGGAAGATGTGCAGCGGGACGACCGGCTCGGCGGCCTTCGTCTGCCAGAACACGAACCCGATCAGGGAGGCGACGCCGATCCCGGTCAGCTCCATGATCCGCGCCGAGGTCCAGGCGTACTCACTGCCGCCCCAGGTGGTCACCAGCACGATCGAGGTGATGCCGACGGTCAGCAGCCCGGCGCCGAGGTAGTCGATGCGGGCCTTGGTGCGCTTCTTGGGCAGGTGCAGTACGGCGCTGACGGCGAGCAGGGCCACCACGCCCAGCGGCAGGTTGATGTAGAAGGCCCAGCGCCAGCCCCAGTGGTCGGTGATGGTGCCGCCGACCAGGGGTCCGCCGATCATGGCGAGCGCCATGATCCCGGCCATCATGCCCTGGTACTTGCCGCGCTCCCGCGGCGGGATCATGTCGCCGATGATCGCCATGACGCCGACCATGAGGCCACCCGCGCCGAGACCCTGCACGGCTCGGAAGCCGATGAGCTCGCCCATGTTCTGGGCCATGCCGCTGAGCGCCGATCCGATCAGGAAGATCACGATCGACGTCATGAAGGAGCCCTTGCGCCCGTACATGTCGCCGAGCTTGCCCCACAGCGGTGTGGAGGCGGCGGTCGCGAGCGTGTACGCGGTCACCACCCATGCCAGGTGCTGCAGACCGCCGAGCTCGCCCACGATGGTCGGCATCGCGGTGCCCACGATCATGTTGTCGAGCATCGCGAGCAGCATCGCGATCATGAGCGCAAGCAGGACGACCCGCACGCTCCGTGGCTGTTTGTCGGCTCCCGCCGATACCGCGCTGTCCGCCATCTTTCCCACTCCCCTGAGCACTGCGTGCCGTCGACCACTTACTTGCCGCCCGGCTAGTTCACTACACTGAGGGAAGGTAGTCCCGTAACTAGCCGGGCGTCAAGTAAGTTTCGGTGGCCTGCCTGCCGACGGCGCATTAGGGTTTTTCCGGGAGCGCGAGGAGTTACGAGGGATGGGCGGCACCACCATGGACGGCACGAAGCGGCAGGGGCGGGGAGACACCCGCCAGCGCATCCAGGACGTGGCGCTCGAACTCTTCGCCGAGCAGGGCTACGAGAAGACCTCGCTGCGCGAGATCGCCGAGCGGCTGGACGTCACCAAGGCCGCGCTCTACTACCACTTCAGGACCAAGGAAGAGATCCTCGTCAGCATCTTCGAGGACCTGTCCCGGCCCATCGACGAGCTGATCGAGTGGGGCAAGGCGCAGCCGCACAGCCTGGAGACCAAGCAGGAGGTCCTGCGCCGCTACAGCGAGGCCCTCGCCGGGGCGACCCCCCTCTTCCGCTTCATGCAGGAGAACCAGGCCACCGTTCGCGAACTGAGCATCGGCAGTCAGTTCAAGGACCGCATGCTGGAGATGCGCGACATCATCAGGGACCCCGACGCGTCGCTGACCGACCAGGTCCGCTGCATCAGCGCGCTGTTCACGATGCACGCGGGGATGTTCGTCCTGCAGGAGATGGAGGGCGACCCCGCGGACAAGCGCAAGGCTGTCCTCGAGGTCGCCATCGATCTGGTGACTCAGGCGCACTCGGGCACGCCCTCGTAGGGACGGGTCAGAGACCGACGCCCTTGGACCGCAGGTAGGCGACCGGGTCGACGGCGGAGCCGTAGTTCGGGGTCGTGCGGATCTCGAAGTGCAGGTGGGGCCCGCTGGAGTTGCCGGTGTTACCGGAGAGCGCGATGTGCTCACCGCGGGTGACCGACTCACCCACGCGGACGTCGATCCGCGAGAGGTGGGCGTACTGGCTGTACATGCCGTTCGGATGCCGGATGACGATGGCATTGCCGTACGCCGGCCCGTCACCCGCGCCGTTCGGGCCGGCCTTGACGACCGTACCGCTGAACGCCGAGGCGACACCCGTCCCGCTCGGGACGGCGAAGTCCTGGCCGCTGTGGGTGGACTGCCACATCCCGCCGGCCTGGTTGAAGCTCGCGGAGAGCGTGTAGTGCTTGACCGGGCCCATCCAGGCACCCGGCCGCATCGGAGCGGTACGTGCGGGCTTCTTGGCCTCGGCGGGGCGGGCGGGAGCCTTGGCCTCGGCAGGACGGACAGGGGCCTTCTTCGCGTCGGCGGGGACCTTGGCCGCCACGGCTTCGGTGGCGGCCTTGCCCTCGGTGGCGCCGGCCGCGACCGCGACCCCGACTCCCAGCACGGCCGAGGCCCCCACTCCGGCAGCCATTGCGGCGACTCGGGTGCGGAATCGGAACGTACGGGACGGCAGGGTCAGGGTGCGCTTCACCATCGGAACCTCGGAGGTCGGGGACTTGACCATCTCTTGGTAACCGCAGCACCGACCGAGCCCAAAATGGGTGATCTACGACGATAGCTCGTACTCGGCAGCAAAAAATCAGGAAGCTTGACAGATGGTTCCGATATCGGGCAATCGCCTGACTGGGGAGATTTCCGTATTCCAACTTCGAAAGAGAGTGAGTTAAGTCCCTTTTGCCCGGAAACATGCCCGACTATGGTGCCTAGTATCAGTCGAACCCCTTGTGCGGCATGTCACCGGAGCCGCCCGCCGAGCCGACCATCCGTCACAGATCGACTACGGCTGACGGGACGTATTTCGAGGGCCGTGAAAACCCCGGCCGGAACTCGATTCCCCCCGTCCGCCCGGCCGGGTGAAGTCGTCCCACCGCCTGTGCCCGTTGCGCCCCGGCGGCAGCGGGGCCTTCGGGCGCCCGGCGTACGCGCGGGCGCGTACGCCCGTGTCACGGTCCACCACCGTTCGCCCGTGTCACGGTCCACCACCGCACCGGGGCGGGCAGCGTCCGGCCTCCCGTCGGACCGTCCGCGCGGAGAAGGGCACCGTGCCCCGGACACCGCGCTCGGCGGCCGGGCCATGCGCCCTCGCGGCGCCTGGGACAGCGCATCCCGACTCCGCGCACCGGCCGGCAGGGCCCCCGCGCGGCCGGACGGCAGCGGCCCACCGGACCGCCCATGACCCGGCCGCGCCCTGATCCAGGCCCTCTCCGTGGTCGTGCCGCCGTCGAAAGGCCGTCGGAAGCACAAAAAGGGGCTGCCTCGGGACCGAAGTCCCGGGGCAGCCCCGGCGGCGAAACCCTCCGAGGGGTTACGCCTCCTTGCTCAGGTTCGGGCCCGCGCCACCGGCCGCCTGCTCGATCGGCGGAACGTCCGGCAGTGCCGACTTCTCCTCACCGCGGAAGGTGAAGGTCTGGGTGTCGCCCTCGCCCTCCGTGTCCACGACCACGATGTGGCCCGGACGCAGCTCCCCGAAGAGGATCTTCTCGGACAGCGTGTCCTCGATCTCGCGCTGGATCGTGCGGCGCAGCGGCCGGGCGCCCAGCACGGGGTCGTAGCCCTTCTTCGCCAGCAGCTCCTTGGCGGACTGGGCGAGCTCGAGGCCCATGTCCCGGTCCTTGAGCCGCTCGTCGACCTTGCCGATCATCAGGTCGACGATCGCCAGGATGTCGGCCTGGGTCAGCTGCGGGAAGACGACCACGTCGTCCACACGGTTGAGGAACTCGGGCCGGAAGTGCTGCTTCAGCTCGTCCGACACCTTGTTCTTCATGCGCTCGTAATTGGTCTTCGTGTCGCCGGCGGCGGCGAAGCCCAGGTTGAAGCCCTTGGAGATGTCCCGGGTGCCGAGGTTGGTCGTCATGATGATGACCGTGTTCTTGAAGTCCACGACCCGGCCCTGGGAGTCGGTCAGACGACCGTCCTCCAGGATCTGCAGCAGCGAGTTGAAGATGTCCGGGTGGGCCTTCTCGACCTCGTCGAAGAGGACCACCGAGAACGGCTTGCGCCGCACCTTCTCCGTCAGCTGACCGCCCTCCTCGTAGCCCACGTAGCCGGGGGGCGAACCGAAGAGGCGGGAGACCGTGTGCTTCTCGCTGAACTCCGACATGTCGAGGGAGATCAGCGCGTCCTCGTCACCGAACAGGAACTCCGCCAGCGCCTTGGACAGCTCGGTCTTACCGACACCGGACGGGCCCGCGAAGATGAACGAACCACCCGGACGCTTCGGGTCCTTCAGGCCCGCACGCGTACGGCGGATCGCCTTCGAGAGCGCCTTGACGGCGTCCACCTGGCCGATGACCCGCTTGTGGAGCTCGTCCTCCATGCGGAGCAGGCGGCTGGACTCCTCCTCGGTGAGCTTGAAGACCGGGATGCCCGTGGCCGTGGCCAGGACCTCGGCGATCAGCTCGCCGTCGACCTCGGCGACGACGTCCATGTCGCCGGCCTTCCACTCCTTCTCCCGCTTGGCCTTCGCCGCCAGCAGCTGCTTCTCCTTGTCGCGGAGAGACGCCGCCTTCTCGAAGTCCTGGGAGTCGATGGCCGACTCCTTGTCCCGGCGGACGCCCGCGATCTTCTCGTCGAACTCGCGGAGGTCCGGCGGCGCGGTCATCCGGCGGATACGCATCCGGGAACCGGCCTCGTCGATCAGGTCGATCGCCTTGTCCGGCAGGAAGCGGTCCGAGATGTACCGGTCGGCCAGGGTGGCGGCCTGGACCAGCGCCTCGTCCGTGATGGACACGCGGTGGTGGGCCTCGTAGCGGTCCCGAAGGCCCTTGAGGATCTCGATCGTGTGCGGCAGGGACGGCTCCGCGACCTGGATGGGCTGGAAGCGGCGCTCCAGGGCCGCGTCCTTCTCCAGGTGCTTGCGGTACTCGTCGAGCGTGGTCGCACCGATGGTCTGCAGCTCACCGCGGGCCAGCATCGGCTTCAGGATGGAGGCCGCGTCGATGGCGCCCTCGGCGGCACCCGCACCGACCAGCGTGTGCAGCTCGTCGATGAACAGGATGATGTCGCCGCGGGTGCGGATCTCCTTGAGCACCTTCTTCAGGCGCTCCTCGAAGTCACCGCGGTAGCGGGAGCCCGCGACCAGCGCGCCCAGGTCGAGGGTGTAGAGATGCTTGTCCTTGAGGGTCTCGGGCACCTCGCCCTTGACGATGGCCTGCGCCAGGCCCTCGACGACCGCCGTCTTGCCGACGCCGGGCTCGCCGATGAGCACCGGGTTGTTCTTGGTCCGGCGGGACAGCACCTGCATGACCCGCTCGATCTCCTTCTCGCGCCCGATGACCGGGTCGAGCTTGGACTCGCGGGCGGCCTGGGTGAGATTCCGGCCGAACTGGTCCAGGACGAGGGAGGTCGAGGGGGTGCCCTCGGCCGGGCCGCCTGCGGTGGCGGTCTCCTTGCCCTGGTAGCCCGACAGCAGCTGGATGACCTGCTGGCGGACACGGTTGAGGTCTGCGCCCAGCTTGACCAGGACCTGGGCGGCGACGCCCTCGCCCTCACGGATCAGGCCGAGCAGGATGTGCTCCGTGCCGATGTAGTTGTGGCCCAGCTGAAGAGCCTCGCGGAGCGACAGCTCCAGGACCTTCTTGGCACGGGGGGTGAAGGGAATGTGACCGGAGGGCGCCTGCTGGCCCTGACCGATGATCTCCTCCACCTGCTGGCGGACCGCCTCGAGCGAAATCCCGAGGCTCTCCAGGGCCTTAGCGGCGACACCCTCACCCTCGTGGATCAGGCCCAGGAGGATGTGCTCGGTGCCGATGTAGTTGTGGTTGAGCATCCGGGCTTCTTCCTGAGCCAGGACGACAACCCGCCGCGCGCGGTCGGTGAACCTCTCGAACATCGTTAATCGCTCCTCAGAGCGGTCAGGCAGTGAGGGGACGCTCCCCTCGCTGTCCTTCCGCAGCTTAGTCCCGCAAGCGGGGACCGCTCATTCCAACTGCCGACACCGTCCTTGGCCTCCTGACCCCGAACGCCGACATCTGCTCCAACCCGATGGTGCGAGACGATGTTCCCGCAGGCCAGGCAGTCACTCCACTCACCAGTACGCCTTTGGCGAACGCGAGACGGCCTTTTCCGCGGGTCGCCCCCTCCCACTAGGGATGTCTTACCCGTACGCACTGACACTCCATGCCGCGCGCACCGGTTCCCTCCGCTACGGGCGAACATCCTTGCGCCGCCGAACACCCCCACATGCCCCCTTTTTCGGCACTGTGCGCACTGAATTCGACACACAGCGTAACCCCGAACGGACTTCCGCTGTTGCTCCTGGCATGGTCCACACGGTGCCTCTCCCCCGAAGACCGCCCGCCCCGAGCAGTTCGGTGCGTCACTGGTACGAGGAAGGGCTGGGCTGGGCGACACTGCCCGGGGAGCCGGTGCGGCTGGCGACCGGGGTGCGCTTCGACGTCCTGGAAATGCCCGTCGAGGCCGGGCCGGCCGCGCTGCGGCATCTGGGGACCGCCTCACCGGTGGCACGGTACCGAGGCAGGCTGCGGCTGCTGGTGGCCGCGGGAAGCGCGGAGGAATTACCCGGACTGCTCGAATGGCTGGAATGGGGCACGCTGGCCCTGGATCTCACGGCGATCGGGGCGGGCGGGCACATGGAGGCTCCGCTCCCGCCGGGTCCGGCCGGCACCCCGGAAGCCCGGCCGCTCCCCCCGGACCGGAACGAGTCACAGGGGGCCGCCGTGTGGCTGCGGCCCCCCGAGCCGGGACGCGAGGTGGAACCTCTGCTGCCGACGCTGTCGGCCGTGCGGGGCGGTGAGGGCGCCCCCGATCTGGTGCGTCTGGTCGACACGATGGCGACACAGTGCCACCGGGTCCGGCTGCTGCGCTCGTGCGCTCAGCCGTTCGCCTTCTCGTAGGCCTCGCGGATGCTCGCGGGGACGCGGCCGCGGTCGTTGACC
>NZ_LMWH01000267.1 GCF_001507435.1 Streptomyces sp. NRRL F-5122 | reverse complement strand
CTCCCTCCACACCCCCCTCGAACTCAGACCCCCATCTCCCCCTGGATCCGCCCATCACGCACCGCCGCCACCAGTTCCTCGTGGTCCGCCTCCGTGCGGTCCGCATAGGCGACGGCGAACGTGGCGATCGCCTCGTCCAGTTCCTCGTTCTTGCCGCAGTAACCGGAGATCAGGCGCGGGTCGGCGCTGTGAGCGTGGGCGCGCGCCAGCAGCGCCCCGGTCATACGGGCGTAGTCGTCGACCTGGTCGGCGGCCAGTGCCGCCGGTTCGACGCTGCCCTTGCGGTTGCGGAACTGCCTTACCTGGTAAGGCCGTCCCTCGACCGTTGTCCAGCCGAGCAGGATGTCGCTGACGACCTGCATCCGCTTCTGGCCGAGGACGACTCGGCGGCCTTCGTGCTCCACCTCCGGCACCGGGTGGCCGGCCGTGGCCAGATGGGGGAGCAGGGCGGACGGACGGGCCTCCTTGACCTGGAGGATGAGCGGCTCGCCCCGGTGGTCGAGGAGCAGCACCACGTACGAGCGGGTGCCCACACTGCCGGTGCCGACCACGCGGAACGCCACGTCGTGCACTGCGTACCGGGCCAGGAGCGGGAGGCGGTCCTCGGTCAGTGTCGTCAGATACTCCTCGAGCGAGGCCGCGACGGCCGCCGCCTCGGAGTCGGGTATGCGGCGCAGTACCGGCGGTGCGTCGACGAAGCGGCGGCCGCCGTCCTCGAGGGGTTCGGTGGCCTTCGCGGCGAACCGTCCGCTCGTGTTGTTCCGCGCCTTCTGCGACACCCGTTCCAGGGTGCCGAGGAGGTCGTGGGCGTCGGTGTGGGAGACCAGTTCCTCGTCGGCGATCGCGTTCCAGGCGTCGAGGACCGGGAGCCGGGCCAGCAGGCGCATGGTGCGGCGGTAGGCGCCCACGGCGTCGTGTGCGGCCGCCCGGCAGGTGTCCTCGTCGGCCCCGGCCTCGCGGCCGGCGAGGACGAGTGAGGTGGCGAGGCGCTTGAGGTCCCACTCCCAGGGGCCGTGCACCGTCTCGTCGAAGTCGTTCAGGTCGATGACCAGGCCGCCGCGTGCGTCTCCGTACAGGCCGAAGTTGGCCGCGTGTGCGTCGCCGCAGATCTGGGCGTTGATGCCCGTCATCGGGGTGCGGGCGAGGTCGTAGGCCATGAGGCCCGCCGCGCCGCGCAGGAAGGCGAAGGGTGTGGCGGCCATCCTGCCGACGCGTATCGGTGCGAGCTCGGGGATCCGGCCGCGGCTGGACTCCTGGACGGCGGTGACCGCGTCGGGACGGTCGGTGTCCACGGCCAGTTCGGCGTGTGAGCGGCGGCGGACGCGGGCGCGCAGAGCCTTGCCCTCTTCCTTGGGGGAGCCTTGTACCGGCCACCGTGCGAAGCCGCGCACCGGGGAGATCCTGGCCCGCTGTCGGGGCACCGCCACCCCGATCTCCGTTCCGACCTCGGTCATTCCGACCGCCTCCCCCGCTGGCCATGCTGCCGTTTGAACATCAACTGCGGACGACCGTACAGCCGGGGGTGGGGAGGCGTCAGACCCTGTGGACAAGTCGGTTGTTGTGGAGAACACCGGTCGGCTTCGGCTCGTTCGGGGGGCCGACCTCGCCACGGCGCTCCGGCCGTGCGACCGGGATCCCGACGCCCTCGCCGCGCAACCCCGTCCCCCGGGCTCCGATCGTGCAGCCCGGTCCCCCGGGCTCCGATCGTGCAGCCCGGTCCCCGGAGCTCCCCCGAGCTTCGACCGTACAACCCGATTCCCTGACGCTGCGGGCATCCGACGGTCTCCCGACGGTCCGGCCACCCGACGGTCTTCCGACATCCAGACCGCGCGAGCGGAAGTCCCTGGGGCCAAGCCGTGCGGCCGGAGGCCCCGTCCCGCATCAAGCCCTCGGAAAGCGCTCGGGACCACAGCCCGACCCGGAGTCGGACATGCGACGGCCGCCCGACCCGGACCCGACCACGGGGACATCAGCCCCGGCTACGAACCCACCACAAGGACATCGGCCCCGGCACCGGACCCGACCCCAAGTACATCGGTCCTCGCCCGAACCGCCCCGAGGGTGTCGGCCACACGCCCGGACCCGAAGTCCGAATACCTGAGAGCTTCCTCACATCCTGGACCGCACCAGGCCGCGCCCCTCGAAGCCAGGAACGGCAAAACGGCCGCCATCGGGATCCGATGACGACCGTCTCATCTGGTGCGCGAGGGGGGAGTTGAACCCCCACGCCCTTGCGGGCACTGGAACCTGAATCCAGCGCGTCTGCCTATTCCGCCACCCGCGCATTGGGTGTGTCTTCCGGCTTCTGCCCTTGCGGCGTGGCGCCTTCCGACATCCAGAACATTAGCACGCTGGAGAGGGTGCGTTCACATCCCTTTCCCGGCCTCCTCGGGGGCCCACCACCGGTAACCCGGGCCCGACCAGCGAAGACCCCGGGGGGCCGGCCGCGGTCCGGGGGCGAGCGAGCGGGACCCCGGCCGACCGGCCGGGGTCGAGGCCCTCCGGCCGCGCACGTGCCGCACCCGGTACAACGTCGTCGACGGGGGGAACGGACGGCGCGCGGCATCTGGTGCCGGATGTCCGAATCCGTTGCGGATCGCCGTCCTCCGCCCTCGGCCCCGGAACCCGTCGCACAACGTCTCGACGTGTGCTTGTTCACGTATCAACCTCGTACCGGTCCAGCGCATCTACCCAGGAGAGGGACAGGGTCCGCGGTCAGGTGCGGGACACTGGTCTGCGACCCCCTCTACGATCCATGCCAGGAATGCATGCGGGAAGTACGTGCAAGGAGTACGTCCGGGATGAGTTCGAAGGGGTCGTCGGCAGGGAACCCCCGTGGCGTCGACACCCGTCGACAGGGCCGACAGGGGGAACCAGCCGATTTTCCGGCGCGTGGATACGATCAGTAAGCAGTACCAGGTACGAAGCAGAACGCAGGACGGCAGCAACGGAGGAGGTGCCCTGTGGGAGTCCTGAAGAAGTTCGAGCAGCGTCTCGAAGGTCTGGTCAACGGCACCTTCGCCAAGGTGTTCAAGTCCGAGGTCCAGCCTGTGGAGATCGCCGGAGCGCTCCAGCGGGAGTGCGACAACAACGCGACCATCTGGAACCGCGACCGGACCGTCGTACCCAACGACTTCATCGTGGAGCTGAGCACGCCGGACTTCGAGCGGCTCAGTCCCTACTCGGGGCAGCTCGGCGACGAGCTGGCCGGCATGGTGCGCGACTACGCCAAGCAGCAGCGCTACACGTTCATGGGACCCATCAAGGTCCATCTGGAGAAGGCGGACGACCTCGACACCGGTCTGTACCGGGTGCGCAGCCGTACGCTCGCCTCCTCCACGGACCAACAGGGTCCGGCGGCCGCTCCGGCGGGCCGGCAGGCCCCCGGCGGCTACGGCTATCCGCCGGCCGCCGGCTCTCAGGGCGTCCCGCCCATGCCGTCCGCGCCGCCGCCCGGTGCCCGGCCCGCTGCCGCGCCGTACGGCCAGCGGCCGGCGGCCGCGCCCACGGCGGGCGGGCGCACCCGCTACTGGATCGAGATCAACGGCGTCCGCCATCAGATCTCCCGCCCGACGCTGGTGCTGGGCCGCAGCACCGAAGCCGACGTGCGGATCGACGACCCCGGCGTCTCGCGCCGGCACTGTGAGATCCGGACCGGAACGCCCTCGACGATCCAGGATCTCGGGTCCACCAACGGCATCGTGGTGGACGGGCAGCACACCACCCGCGCTACGCTCCGCGACGGCTCGCGGATCGTCGTGGGCAGCACCACCATCATTTACCGGCAAGCCGAAGGGTGAAGCGGGGGCAATGTCAGAGCTGACCCTCACGGTCATGCGGCTGGGTTTCCTGGCCGTACTGTGGCTGTTCGTGATCGTGGCCGTGCAGGTCATCCGCAGCGACCTGTTCGGCACGCGCGTCACACAGCGCGGCTCGCGCCGGGACAGCGGGCGGCCTCAGCAGGCCGCCCGTCAGGCGGCGCCCCCGCCGCAGCGCCAGCAGCCGAGCGGCGGCCGCCAGCGCCGTGGTGCCCCCACGAAGCTGGTCGTGTCCGAGGGCTCCCTCACGGGTACGACGGTCGCGCTGCAGGGCCAGACCATCACGCTCGGCCGTGCCCATGACAGCACCATCGTGCTGGACGACGACTACGCCTCGAGCCGGCACGCCAGGATCTATCCCGACCGGGACGGGCAGTGGATCGTCGAGGACCTCGGGTCCACGAACGGCACCTACCTCGACCGGACCCGGCTGACGACCCCCACACCGATTCCGCCGGGTGCGCCGATCCGCATCGGCAAGACCGTCATCGAGCTGCGGAAGTAGTACGACAATGAGCGAGCGGAGCGAGCACGCAGCGGTGGCCCACATCCCGGGCCCCGGCGCGCTCCCGACCGGAGGGTGGGCACCGTGCGGATGTACCCGGAGCCGACGGGCGAGGTGCGCATGAGTCTGTCACTGCGCTTCGCCGCCGGATCGCACAAAGGCATGATCCGCGAGGGCAACGAGGACTCCGGTTACGCGGGTCCGCGCCTGCTCGCGATCGCGGACGGGATGGGCGGCCAGGCGGCCGGCGAGGTCGCCTCCTCCGAGGTGATCTCCACCATCGTCCCGCTCGACGACGACATCCCCGGCTCCGACATCCTCACCTCGCTCGCCACCGCGGTACAGCGCGCCAACGACCAGTTGCGGGCGATGGTCGAGGAGGACCCCCAGCTCGAGGGCATGGGGACCACGCTGACCGCCCTGCTGTGGACGGGTCAGCGGCTGGGCCTCGTCCATGTCGGTGACTCCCGCGCGTACCTGCTGCGGGACGGCGTCCTGACGCAGATCACCCAGGACCACACCTGGGTGCAGCGGCTCGTCGACGAGGGCCGTATCACGGAGGAGGAGGCCACCACCCATCCGCAGCGCTCACTTCTGATGCGCGCGCTGGGCAGTGGCGACCACGTGGAGCCCGACCTGTCCATCCGTGAGGTGCGGGCGGGCGACCGGTATCTGATCTGCTCCGACGGGCTGTCCGGGGTCGTCTCCCACCAGACCATGGAGGAGACCCTCGCCAGCTACCAGGGCCCGCAGGAGACCGTGCAGGAGCTGATCCAGCTCGCGCTGCGCGGCGGCGGCCCGGACAACATCACGGTCATCGTGGCCGATGTCCTCGACCTGGACACCGGGGACACCCTCGCGGGCCAGCTGTCCGACACCCCGGTCGTGGTGGGCGCCGTCGCCGAGAACCAGAACCACCTGCACGACAACGGCATCATGCAGACGCCCGCCGGACGCGCCTCGGGCCTCGGCCGCCAGGTGCCCGGCCAGGGCAGCGGGGGCCAGTTCGGCCCGCCCGGGAGCGGTGACACCACCGGCTACGTCCCGACGGGCAGCTTCGACGACTACAGCGACGAGGACTTCGTCAAGCCGCGCCGTGGACGCAGGTGGCTGAAGAGATCCTTCTTCACCGTGCTCGCGCTCGCCGTCATCGGCGGCGGGTGCTACGGCGCCTACCGGTGGACGCAGACGCAGTACTACGTCGGCGCCAACGGCGAGCATGTCGCGCTGTACCGCGGTATCAGCCAGGACCTGGCCTGGGTGTCGTTGTCGAAGGTGCAGAAGGACCACCCCGAGATCGAACTCAAGTACCTGCCCTCGTATCAGCAGAAGCAGGTCAAGGCGACCATCGCCGAGGGCGGTCTCCCGGCGGCGCAGTCGAAGGTCTCCGAGCTGGCCGTGCAGGCGTCGGCGTGCAAGAAGGAGAACGAGCGCCAGAAGGCCGAGGCCGAGAACCAGGCCGGGACGGGCGGCGACGCCACGGGAACCACACAGACCTCGTTGACGTCCAAGGCCTCGCCGACCCCGAATCCCTCGGGTTCGACGTCCAAGACCCCAACCGCACCCACCCCCACACCCGGCCCCACCCTCTCGGAGGAAGAGCAGAAGGTCGTCTCACTGTGCGGAAAGCAGTAAGCAAGCCGTGAGGGGCCCTGTCACACCATGAGCAGCAGTA
This sequence comes from Streptomyces sp. NRRL F-5122, assembly GCF_001507435.1. GTDB lineage: Bacteria > Actinomycetota > Actinomycetes > Streptomycetales > Streptomycetaceae > Streptomyces > Streptomyces lannensis. The sequence goes on along the minus strand of NZ_LMWH01000267.1, from coordinate 28,839 downwards.
CGAACACGACGACGCACCACACGTCCACGATCGGCTCGATCGGTGCACCGAGCCGGCGCAACACCGAGCTGGCGCTGCTGGTGTTCGCCGTCGCCATCCCGGTGTTCGCCTACGCCAACGTGGGCCTGGCCATCAACGGTTCGGTCCCGGCCGGACTCCTCAGCTACGGCCTCGGCCTCGGTCTGCTGGCGGGCGTCGGCCATCTGGTCGTCCGCAAGTTCGCGCCGTACGCGGACCCGTTGCTGCTGCCGCTGGCGACGCTGCTGAACGGTCTCGGTCTGGTCGTCATCTGGCGGCTCGACCAGTCCAAGCTTCTGCAGTCCATCCATGTGGCGGGCGGCAAGGCGACCAACCAGCTGCTGTACACGGCGATGGGCATCGCGCTGTTCGTGATGGTGCTGGTCTTCCTGAAGGACCACCGCACTCTGCAGCGCTACACCTATATCTCCATGGTCGCCGCGTTGTTCCTGCTGCTGCTCCCGCTGGTGCCGGGTCTCGGCCTGAACGTCTACGGCGCCAAGATCTGGATCTCGGTCGGTGGCTTCACCATCCAGCCCGGTGAGTTCGCCAAGATCGTGCTTGCGGTGTTCTTCGCCGGCTATCTGATGGTCAAGCGGGACGCGCTCGCCCTGGCCAGCCGCCGCTTCATGGGCCTGTACCTGCCGCGCGGCCGGGACCTGGGCCCGATCCTCGTGGTCTGGGCGATCTCGATCCTGATCCTGGTCTTCGAGACCGACCTCGGTACGTCGCTGCTGTTCTTCGGAATGTTCGTCATCATGCTGTACGTCGCCACCGAGCGGACGAGCTGGATCGTCTTCGGTCTGCTGATGTCCGCGGCCGGCGCCGTGGGTGTGGCGAGCTTCGAACCGCACGTGAATATGCGTGTTCAGGCCTGGCTCGACCCGATGGGGGAGTACGCGCTCAGCCGCAAGGGTGTGGCCGGCCACTCCGAGCAGGCCATGCAGGCCCTGTGGGCGTTCGGCTCCGGCGGCACGCTCGGCACCGGCCTCGGCCAGGGCCACTCCGAGCTGATCCGGTTCGCCGCCAACTCCGACTTCATCCTCGCCACGTTCGGCGAGGAGCTGGGCCTGGCCGGCATCATGGCGATCCTGCTGATCTACGGGCTCATCGTGGAGCGCGGCGTGCGCACCGCCCTCGCCGCCCGCGACCCGTTCGGCAAGCTGCTCGCCGTCGGTCTGTCCGGCGCCTTCGCGCTCCAGGTCTTCGTCGTCGCGGGCGGTGTCATGGGCCTCATCCCTCTGACCGGTATGACGATGCCGTTCCTCGCGTACGGCGGTTCGTCGGTCATCGCCAACTGGGCACTGATCGGCATTCTGATCCGTATCAGCGACACCGCGCGCCGTCCGGCCCCGTCCCCCGCTCCGAACCCCGACGCCGAGATGACCCAGGTGGTCCGACCGTGAACAAGCCCCTGCGCCGGATCGCGATCTTCTGCGGGCTCCTCGTCCTCGCACTGCTCGTCCGCGACAACTGGCTCCAGTACGTCCAGGCCGACACGCTGCGCAGCGACACGGAGAACCGCCGTGTGCTGATCGCCCGGTACTCGACGCCGCGCGGCGACATCATCGTCGACGGAAACCCGATCACCGGGTCCAAGAAGACACCCACCGACAGCCTGAACGACTTCGCCTACAAGCGCACGTACAAGGACGGCGCGATGTGGGCGCCGGTCACCGGGTTCGCCTCCCAGGCGTTCGGCGCCACGCAGCTGGAGTCCGTCGAGGACGGCATCCTCACCGGCGACGACGACCGGCTCTTCTTCCGCAACACCCTCGACATGCTGACGGGCAAGCCCAAGCAGGGCGGCAACGTCGTCACCACACTGAACGCCGCGGCACAGAAGGCCGCCTACGACGGTCTGAAGAAGGTCGGCGGCAAGGGCGCGGCGGTGGCGCTCGACCCGCAGACCGGCGCGATCCTGGCGCTGGCGTCCTACCCCTCGTACGACCCGTCGTCCTTCGCGGGCAACTCCACCTCGGTCGACTCCAAGGCCTGGACGGCACTGCAGAAGAAGAACAACCCGAACGACCCGATGCTGAACCGGGCGCTGCGCGAGACCTACCCGCCGGGCTCCACCTTCAAGGTGGTCACCGCGGCGGCCGCGCTGGAGAACGGGCTGTACAACAGCGCCGACGAGAACACCGACTCGCCGCTGCCGTACATCCTCCCGAACACCCAGACCGAGCTGAAGAACGAGGGGAACATCCCCTGCAAGAACGCGACCATGCGCGTCGCGCTGCAGTTCTCCTGCAACACCGTCTTCGGCAAGATCGGCGCCGACCTCGGCAAGGACAAGATGCTGGAGGAGGCGAAGAAGTTCGGCTTCGACTCCGAGCAGTTCACGCCGGTGCGCTCCAACGCCTCCAACTTCCCCGAGAAGATGGACCGGCCGCAGACCGCGCTCAGCTCGATCGGCCAGTTCGAGACCGCCGCGACCCCGCTGCAGATGGCGATGGTCGCCTCGGCGGTCGCCAACGACGGCAAGCTGATGAAGCCGTACATGGTCGACAAGCTGGAGGCCTCTAGCCTCGATACCCTCACCCAGACTCAGCCGGAGGAGCTCAGCCGGCCGCTGTCCGAGAAGAACGCCCAGGTCCTGCAGTCGATGATGGAGACGGTCGTCCAGAAGGGCACGGGTACGAACGCGCAGCTCCCGGGCGTGACCGTGGGTGGCAAGACCGGTACCGCGCAGCACGGTCTGAACAACAGCGAGAAGCCGTACGCCTGGTTCATCTCGTACGCCAAGCTCCCCGACGGCAGCTCGCCGGTGGCGGTCGCGGTGGTGGTCGAGGACGACAAGGCCAACCGTGACGACATCTCCGGTGGCGGCCTCGCCGCTCCCATCGCGAAGAACGTCATGGAGGCGGTCGTCAAGAGCAAGAAGTGACCCCCGTCACGTTCCCTTCACATCGGTGCACGTTGCGATACCGGTCCTGTATCGGGTGGCGGATGTGGCCAGGTCACGCAGAGCGAGCCGGGTACCGTATGCCCGGACAGCACACCGCCGGATCACACGCGGGTGTGGTCGGGATCGACGGAGAGGGCTGGTAGGAAGCTATGGAAGAGCCGCGTCGCCTCGGCGGCCGGTACGAGCTGGGCCAGGTGCTCGGCCGTGGTGGCATGGCCGAGGTCTACCTCGCGCACGACACCAGGCTGGGTCGCACCGTGGCGGTGAAGACGCTGCGGGCGGACCTCGCACGTGATCCGTCGTTCCAGGCCCGGTTCCGCCGGGAGGCCCAGTCGGCCGCCTCACTCAACCATCCCGCGATCGTCGCGGTGTACGACACGGGCGAGGACTACATCGACGGGGTCTCGATCCCGTACATCGTGATGGAGTACGTCGACGGGTCCACTCTGCGTGAGCTTCTTCACAGCGGCCGCAAGCTGCTGCCGGAGCGGGCCATGGAGATGACCATCGGCATCCTCCAGGGCCTCGAGTACGCCCACCGCAGCGGCATCGTCCACCGCGACATCAAGCCCGCGAACGTCATGCTGACGCGCAACGGCCAGGTCAAGGTCATGGACTTCGGTATCGCCCGCGCCATGGGCGACTCCGGTATGACGATGACACAGACGGCCGCGGTGATCGGCACGGCCCAGTACCTCTCGCCGGAGCAGGCGAAGGGCGAGCAGGTCGACGCGCGATCGGACCTGTACTCGACCGGTTGCCTGCTGTACGAGCTTCTGACGGTACGACCCCCGTTCGTGGGCGACTCGCCGGTCGCGGTCGCCTACCAGCACGTCCGCGAGGAGCCGCAGCCGCCGAGCATCTTCGACCCCGAGATCACGCCCTCGATGGACGCGATCGTGCTCCGGGCGCTCGTCAAGGACCCGGACTACCGGTACCAGAGCGCCGACGAGATGCGCGCCGACATCGAGGCCTGTCTCGACGGCCAGCCGGTCGCGGCCACGGCGGCCATGGGTTCCGTCGGCTACGGCGGCTACCACGACGACCAGGCCACGACGGCCCTGCGTGCGGACTCCGGTGCCGGCGCCACCACGATGCTCCCGCCGCAGAACCCCGACGACGGCGGCTTCGGCTACGACGAACGCCCGGACCGCCGCCGCCAGAAGAAGTCGAACACCTCGACGATCCTGTTGGTCGTCGCGGGTGTGCTGGTGCTGATCGGCGCGATCCTCATCGGCAAGTGGATGTTCAGCGGCAACGGGGGCGTGGGCAACGACAAGGTCACCGTGCCCAACTTCGTCGGCCAGACCAAGGCCGATGCGCAGCAGCTCGGCGACAACGCCACCCTGAAGTTGACCTTCAAGCAGCAGCCCTGCGAGGACCAGAAGAAGGGCAACATCTGCAGCCAGGACCCGACCGCGAACACGGAGGTCAAGAAGGACTCCACGGTCAACCTGGTGGTCTCCACGGGCGCGCCCAAGGTGACGGTGCCGGACGTCGTCGGCCAGAACGTCAACGACGTCACGACGAAGCTCGAGGGCGACGACTACCAGTTCAAGGTCGAGACCAAGGAGAAGGAGTCCGCCCAGGAGGCGGGCACCGTCCTGGAGACCGACCCGAAGTTCGGGCAGAAGGTCGAGAAGGGCAGCACGATCACCCTCACGGTCGCCAAGGCCGTGGAGACGGTGACGGTGCCCGACGTGACCGGCCAGGGCTGTGACGCCGCCAAGCAGCAGATGCAGGCGAGCGGCCTGACGGGCAACTGCACCGAGGTGGACACCAACGACCCGAACCAGGCCGGCAAGGTCATCCAGACCTCGCCGGGCAAGAACGAGACGGTCAAGAAGGGCTCCACGGTCACCATCCAGATCGGCAAGCAGGCCCAGCAGGCGACCGTCCCGCCCAACATCCAGGGGCAGAAGCTCAAGGACGTCCGGGGGATGCTGCAGCAGGCGGGCCTCCAGGTCGGCAACATCACCGGCTCCCAGGACGACAACGCCACCGTCATCGGGTCGAACCCGGCGCCGGGCTCCCAGGTCGCCCCGAACACCCCGGTGAACCTGTTCACCGCCGGTGGCGGCGGTCCGGGCAACGGCGGTAACGACGGCGGCTCGAACTTCTTCGGCGGGGTCACCGGCCGAAGGAACTGACCCGCCCGCTGTCACGACGGAGCCCCGGCACCCTTGGAGGGTGCCGGGGCTCCGTCGTGATCCGGGGTCCGGGGAGGAACCGCTCAGCCCAGTTCCTTCGGCGGCGTCCGCTCGCTGTCCACCTTCTGCACCCGCTCCAGCTCACCCCACACGACGTAGCGGTACTCCGAGGTGTAGACGGGGGTGCACGTCGTCAGGGTGATGTAGTGGCCGGGCTTGGTGACGCCCGCCTGCTCGGGGACCTGGGTGAGGACCTTCACGTTGTACTTCGACGTCTGCGGGAGGATCGCGAAGACCTTGTAGACGTACCAGTCGTCCTTCGTCTCGAAGACGACCGGGTCGCCCTCGCGCACCTTGTCGATGTTGTGGAACTTCGCCCCGTGCCCGTCGCGGTGCGCGGCCAGCGAGAAGTTGCCGGTCTTGCCCGACATCGGCAGCCTCGCCTTGACGGGGTCCACGTAGTACCCGGCCACACCGTCGTTGAGCACATCCGTCGACGTGCCCTTCTCGACCAGCACATCGCCGTTCTTCATCGACGGGACGTGCAGGAAGCCGATGCCGCCCTTGGTGTCCAGCGCGCCCGGTCCTGGATCCTTTTCGGCCGCCCAGTGGTCACGCACCTTGTCGGCCTCGCGGTGCGCCTTGCGGTCCGCTATCACGTTCGTCCACCACAGGGAGTAGACGACGAACAGGGCGAGCACCAGGCCGGCCGTGATGAGCAGTTCGCCGAAGACACTGACGGCCGTCGCGACAGGGCCGCGCCCGCGGGGCCGCGCCCGGGAGGGGGAGTCGGAGCCCGGCGACGGCGCGCCGGTCTGCTCGTCCTGGTCGGTCGTCACTCCCACTGCATCTGCCCCGTCTGTTCCAGGTGCCTACGAGTTCGCGTGTCCGTGCGCCCTACGAGATGAGCGCGTCCGGCTTGCCCTTGCTGCGCGGCCGTTCCTCGACCATCTTGCCCCAGACGATCATCCGGTATGTGCTGGTGAATTCCGGGGTGCAGGTGGTCAGCGTGATGTAGCGGCCGGGCGCGGTGAAGCCGGAGCCCTTGGGTATCGCGTCGAGCACGCTCGTGTTGGAGGGAGACGTCGTCGGCAGGATCGAGGTCATCTTGTAGACGAAGTACTTGTCCTGCGTCTCCACCACGATCGGGTCGCCGGGCTTGAGGCGGTTGATGTACCGGAACGGCTCGCCGTGGGTGTTCCGGTGGCCCGCGAGCCCGAAGTTGCCCGTCTTGGCGTCCGGCATCGCCGTCTTCAGGGTGCCCTCTCCGTAGTGCCCGACCATGCCCTTGTCGAGCACCTTCGTCTTGCTGGTGCCCTCGGCGATCGGAGCGACCACGTCCAGCTTGGGGATGTGCAGGATGGCGAAGCCCTGCCCGGGGGCGAACTCGCCCGGCTCCCGCCTGCCGTTCGCCCAGTCCTGCTGGAGATGCTTCGCGGCGCTTCCCGCCTCCTGGTGCGCCCGCACGTTCGACCACCACAGCTGGTACGTCACGAACAGCAGCATCACCACACCGGTCGTGATGAACAGCTCGCCGACCAGGCGGCTCACCAGGACCGTCCCACTGGGCTTCTGGGCGCGTGCGGCCCGCCGGGCCTCCATGCGGGACCTGGGCGCCTCCGGGGCCGTCTCAGCGGCCTTCTCGGCCGTCTGGGGCCCGTTTCCGTGCCGCCCGTGCCTTCTGGCCGCCTTGCGCCGCGCCGCACGGCCTCCCGGCGCCGGTGCGGACGCCGTCCCGCCGTCGCGCTCCGCGGCCCGCCGTGCCGCCCCGACATCCGCCGCGCGCAGCGCGACGGTCTCGTCGTCCACGGGCGGCGTCATGGGCCGGGAACCGTCCCTGGGGGCCGGGGGGGCGTACGAGGAGGCGGCCGCGGGGTCGTCGTACGAGGGCAGGACCGCCGTCGCGTCGTACGGCTGCTGCTGCGCCTGCTGCGTCTGTCCGTACGACTGCGCCGCGGTCTGCCCCCCGCTCCCGTCACCGGGGTACTGGTAGCCGGACCACTCCTGCCCCTCGTGCCATGCACCGGTGCCCCCGTACGGCTGCTGCCCGTACGGGGGTCCGGATTCGGCGGCGCCCTCGTACGGGGCGCCGCTCTCGCGCTCGGGGCGCAGTGCGGTCACGCCGTGGCCCTGCCCACCACCGGGGCCAGCCCCGTCGATCTCGCCACGGCGCCCCGGTCACCGCACTCGGCCAGCCAGTTGGCCAGCATCCGGTGGCCGTGTTCGGTCAGCACCGACTCGGGGTGGAACTGGACGCCCTCGACCGGAAGTTCGCGATGCCTGAGCCCCATGATGATCCCGTCGTGTGTGCGGGCCGTGACCTCCAGCTCGGCCGGCACGGTCGCCGGCTCGGCGGCCAGGGAGTGGTAGCGGGTCGCCGTGAACGGAGAGGGCAGTCCGGCGAAGACACCCTTGCCCTCGTGCTCGACCAGCGAGGTCTTGCCGTGCAGCAGTTCCGGCGCCCGGTCGACGACGCCGCCGTAGGCCACCTGCATCGACTGCATGCCCAGACAGACACCGAAGACGGGGACGCCGGTCGCGGCGCAGTGCCGCACCATCTCGACGCAGACACCCGCCTCCTCGGGGGTGCCGGGGCCGGGAGACAGCAGCACACCGTCGAAGTCGTCCTGCGCATGCGCGGTCGAGACCTCGTCGTTGCGCAGGACCTCGCACTCGGCGCCCAGCTGGTACAGGTACTGCACCAGGTTGAAGACGAAGCTGTCGTAGTTGTCGACGACGAGGATGCGCGCGCTCACTGGTTGTCCACCGTCACATCGTTGAAGGGCAGGAGCGGTTCGGCCCACGGGAAGATGTACTGGAAGAGGACGTAGACCACGGCCAGGACCAGCACGAGGGAGATCAGTGCCTTCAGCCATGCGTTGCCCGGCAGATGCCGCCAGATCCAGCCGTACATGCCGTCCCTTCCGTCTCACCACGGCACCAGACTCACGCCGTACGCCACCAGACTAACGGCGCAGAGCCCTCGGTTCGCCTGCCTCCACAGGCTGTGTGGAATCCAGGTGCGCCCAGACGATCAGCCGGTGACTGTGCCCCCATTCGGGATCGCACGTGGTCAGCGTCAGATACCGGCCCGGACGCCCATACCCCGACTTACGTGGCACGGGGTCGATAACTTCAACGTCCGTGGGGACGGTTTTGTAAGGGCCTTTGTCGATCCGATACGTGAACCAGGTTGATCCCTCGGTGAGGACGACCGCGTCGCCGGGGCGCAGCCGGGGAAAGTCCTTGAACGGGTCGCCGTAGGTGCGCCGGTGACCGGCGACCGCGAAGTTGCCCCTCTGGCCGAGCCGGGCGGTGCCCGCGTAGTGGCCGAGGCCCTTCTTCAGGGTGCCCGCGGCCGTGTTCTCGAGCACCGGCTTGTTCCACGTGAAACCGAGCCGCGGGATGTACATGACGGCGAACGCCCGGCCCGGCACGTACGGCTCCGGCTCGGCGGGGCTCGGGGAGCCGTGGGGCGCGGCCGTCGGCGCCACGGTCCCCTTCGACCACTGCCGCTGCAGCCGGTCGATCTGGTCGTTCATCGCGCCGTCGGCCTTCACTCCGGTCCAGAACAGGATGTAGCCGACGAAGAGCACGATGAGGGTGCCGACGGTGATGCACAGTTCGCTGACGGTCCTGACGAGCGCGCGCACCGACACAGGTCCCCCAGCGGCCGCTGTTCCGGGCTTCTACTCCACGGGCTTCGCGTAGTGCAGATCCACTGTGCCCGAGTAGCCGGGAAGAGTCACCGTCCCGTCCTCGGTGACTTTCCAGCCGAGTCCGTAGACGTTGACGTACACCATGTAGTTCTGGATCGCGGGCGAGTCGGCGAGCGCCTTCTGGAGCTTGTCCGGGTTCCCGATCGCGCTGATCTTGTACGGGGGCGAGTAGACACGGCCCTGGAGGATCAGGGTGTTGCCCACGCAGCGCACGGCGCTGGTGGAGATCAGCCGCTGGTCCATGACCTTGATCCCCCGGGCACCGCCCTGCCACAGCGCGTTCACCACGGCCTGCAGATCCTGCTGGTGGATGACCAGGTAGTCGGGCTGGGGCGCGGGGTAGCCGGGGAGCTTGGCGGTCGCGTCGGGCGGGGCGTCGTTCAGGGTGACCGATACCGACTCGCCGGTCAGCCTCTGCGTGCCGGCGTTCTTCTCCAGCGCACCGAGCCGGGCCTCCTCGGCCTTGCTGCTGCCGCCGCCGGTTCGCTTGGCCAGTACCTCGTTGCCGTCGCGCAGTGTGGCGTTGGACTCGTCGAGCAGACCGTTCTTGTGGCTGCGCTCGTGGATCAGGTCGGAGAGCTTCAGCAGCGAGGAGTCCGTGCGGATGTTGGTGCCCTTGGCTGTGTTGAAACTCGTGATGAAAAGGAGCCCGGCGAGGGCGAAAACGCCCACGGTGAGCACCCGCGCGGGTCTCAGCCGGCGTGAGCGGGGCGGCGTGGTCCCCGTTTCCGGGGTTCCGTGACCCGCCTCATGGGAGTCGGCAGTATTGCTCAACGTACCCTTATCTCCTTCGGCGCCGCGGAAGCACTACGCTAACGGACGCCCGGGGGAGCGCTCGGTGTCCCCTTGTACGCTGCTCCGGAGCCCGCCCCCAGTACCCTGCGCGGCCACGCAGCGCATCGACAGGAGAGACCCTCGTGCCGAAGTCACGTATCCGCAAGAAGGCCGACTACACGCCGCCCCCGACCAAGCAGGCCACGGCCATCAAGATGAACAGCCGTGGCTGGGTCGCGCCGGTGATGCTGGCCATGTTCATCATCGGTCTCGCATGGATCGTGGTCTTCTACGTGACCGACGGTTCCCTGCCGATCCATGCGTTGCGCAACTGGAACATCGTGGTGGGCTTCGGCTTCATCGCGGCGGGGTTCGGCGTCTCCACGCAGTGGAAGTAGCGGCCCCGTACGGCTCGCCGCCGGCTCTGCCCATGGCTGTGCACTGAGTTATCCACAGCCTTGTCCACAGAAGCGGCGACCAGTGGAAAAAGAACGACGATCTGTGGATAACGCATCGAGCGTTGACACCGGTATGACGGAATCACCGGCCTCCGCAAAGATGTTCGCCCCCTGCCTCACCTGGGAAAACTCCGGTGGGTGACAGGGGGCGCATGCATGTCCCGCTGGATGCACAAGATCCACCACAGACTGTGGACAACGCTGGGTACAACCTCGGGCTACGGCCTGTGCACATCTGCCGTTCAGGTGAGCTGGGCGGTTCTCAGCACCGTCATGAGGACCACAGCGGCCAGCAAGACGGCGCACACCCCGTACTGCACGAGGAGACGCCGCTCACGCGGGGCGTGGACCATCGCGTAACCGACCACGACACCCCCGACGAGCCCGCCGATGTGGGCCTGCCAGGCGATGTTGCCCCACCCGAAGGTGAAGATCAGGTTGATCACCAGCAGCGCGATGACGGGGCGCATGTCGTAGCGGAGCCGGCGCATCAGCACGGCGGTGGCGCCGAAGAGCCCGAAGATCGCGCCGGAGGCGCCGAGTGAGGGCTGGTTCGCGTCGGCGAGCAGATAGGTGAGCGCGCTGCCGGCCAGCCCGGAGACGAAGTAGAGGGCGAGATAGCGGGCGCGGCCGAGGGCCGCCTCCAGCGGGCCGCCGATCCACCACAGGCTGAGCATGTTGAACAGGATGTGGATGTAGTTGACGTGCAGGAACATCGAGGTCAGCAGCCGGTACCACTGGCCCTCCGCGATGCCCTCGATCCCGCCGAGCAGCGGGACGTAGGCCCGGCCGACCAGATCGAACCGGTCCGTGAAGCGATCACCGACCGACAGCTGAACCAGGAACAGGGCCAGATTGACGCCGATCAGCACCTTGGTGAGCAGCCGGGGGTCGGCGGTGACGGTGCCGCCCGCGAGCGTGCGCGGTGTCGAGGCCGCGGGCGCGTGCCCCGTGCCGGAACCCCTGCGCACACACTCCGGGCACTGGAAACCGACCGAGGCGTTGACCATGCACTCCGGGCAGATCGGGCGCTCACAGCGGGTGCAGCGGATACCGGTCTCGCGGTCCGGGTGCCGGTAGCAGACGGGCAGCTCCCCGGATCCGTGCGGCTCCTGGTTCGGCGGGCCCTGCGGCGGGCTGCCTGGCGCCTGGTCCATCGGGTCCCTCACTCTCCGTACGACGGGGTGCCCCGCCCTTCCTTGTACGGACGGGCGGGGCGCTTTTGTTCCCTCGTGCGGCGTGTCCCGGGAGGGCTCAGCCCTCGCGGGACTGGACGACGACGGACTCGATGACGACGTCGTTGACCGGCCGGTCCGTGCGCGGGTTGGTCTGGGTGGTGGCGATGGTGTCCACGACCTTCTGGCTGGCCGCGTCGGTGACCTCGCCGAAGATGGTGTGCTTGCGGGTCAGCCAGGCCGTCGGGGAGACGGTGATGAAGAACTGCGAGCCGTTGGTGCCCGGACCGGCGTTGGCCATGGCCAGCAGGTAGGGCTTGTCGAAGGCGAGGTCCGGGTGGAACTCGTCCTCGAACTGGTAGCCAGGGCCGCCGGTGCCGTTGCCCAGCGGGTCACCACCCTGGATCATGAACCCGCTGATCACACGGTGGAAGACCGTGCCGTCGTAGAGCTTCTTCGTGGACTTCTCACCGGTCGCGGGGTGGGTCCACTCACGCTCGCCCTGGGCGAGCTCGACGAAGTTACGGACCGTCTTCGGTGCGTGGTTCGGCAGAAGCCGGACCTCGATGTCGCCGTGGTTGGTCTTCAAGGTGGCGTAAAGCTGCTCAGCCACGATCTGCCTTCCGTTGTCCTTTGTGACCCCCTGATCCTCGCACGGTACGCGTGCGGCGTCGTCGGGCCTCACCTCTGCACGAACATTCCCGGGTCGGTGTCGCGGAGGACCGGGGCCGAACGCCCGTCCGGCGCGGGTCGGCGGCCGCCTTCCGTGCTCCGGGCGCGCAGAAAACCGGTCGAGTACTGCCGTCGCGGGGGCGCAGCGCAGCGATCCGTGGCATTGTCGTCGACAAGCTCCCGTTGCCCTGTATTCATCCGCTATCACGCGTGATCGGCCGAAATACACAATCGTCCCGATCACTTCCCGCCCGGAGGCGGACCGGACCGGCCTCCGTCGGCCGGATGACCCGGTTGCTCGTCCTCGCATGCCCGGGGGCTCTTCGGGAGGCATGATCCGTAAAAGGCGGGAAAGTCGAATTACCGTACGCCACCGAGGAGGAGGAACCCGTGACCCGCATCGACAGCGTGCGCGCCGCGACCGGTTCGGCGAAGGACAGCGTGCTGCATGCCGCGGAAGTGGTGGCGCCCTACGCCGACACGGCCAAGGACAAGGCAGCGCACTACGCACACGAGGCGCGCGTCCGACTCGCGCCCAGGGTGTCGCAGGCCGCCGAGCAGGCCCGCGTCCAGTACGACGCCCACCTCGCCCCACGTCTGGAACAGGCGCGCACCCATGTTCCACCCAAGGTGGACCAGGCCGCCCAGGATGCCGCCCTCTACACGCGCAAGGCTGCCCGGCAGGCGGCCGACTACTCCCGCCCCCGGATCGGCCAGGCGGTTGCCGCGGCGGGACCCGCACGGGAGGAGGCGGCGGCCCGTGGCGCGGCAGCGCTGGCCGCGCTGCGCGGCCAGGTCACGCCCCGGCAGATCGAGAAGCTGGTGCGCCGCCAACAGCGGCGGGCGAAGATGGGCCGCATCGCCAAGGGACTGGCGGTGCTGGCCGCCGTGGCCGGCGGGGCCTTCGCCGCCTGGAAGTGGTGGGACAAGCAGGCGAACCCCGACTGGCTGGTCGAACCGCCCGCCGCGACGGAGATGCCGCAGGGCGACCGCCTGTCCTCGGTGGACGGCAGCGGCCCGAGCGCACTGGACCCCGAGGTGCAGGCGAAGCAGGCCGAGGAGGACTCCGCGGGGAACGACGACGACCGCCCCTGAACCCGCCCGGTAGGCAACCACACTGTGGGGCAGGAGACTTGCAAGTCTCCTGCCCCACGGTGCTGACCGGCCCGGGAACCGCCGGCCGGGAAGCAGGACGGGCGGCGTACGACCCCCTCCGCCACCACCTGGAAGGCGGCCGTCCGACGACATCAGGGCATCAGCGACGACGCGGAGCCGCGGGTTCCGGCGCGGGGTGACGTTTCACGTGGAACAGGAGGGGTTCACACCTTCCCTGCTCGATGACGTTTGCAACGCACCGAGTGTGGGAGTTCCGTGGAGACTTTGTTTACGGAATGCACCCTCCCGCTTACACATCTTTGGGCGCACTTGATCCTACAAGTCTGCCTATATCACCCCACACTGCCCTACGCGCGGACCTGGCACCCGGCCGGGGCCGCTCCGGGCCATGGACTGTTTCGACTGTTTGCGCAAAGGAATGCAACGGGTGCAAATCGTTCCCCGTGGCACCGCTCACCACGAACGAAGGACCGGCCGACCGCCACAAGGGCGACCGACCGGTCCGAGGTGTGGAGCCTAGGGGAGTCGAACCCCTGACATCTGCCATGCAAAGACAGCGCTCTACCAACTGAGCTAAGGCCCCGAAGGAGCCACGTCCGGCCTGGGAACCAGGGCCGGCGGGCGCTCCGCACCAGCGTACCCGGTCATCCCCTGCATCTCACAAAAAGATTGGGGGTCCCCGTGGGGGACCACCCTCCGTAAGATGCACCTCGTGGTTCGCTAGAGCGAACCGCGGTACTTGGGGAAGCGATGGGGAGACGCAATGGACGCCGCACAGCAGGAAGCCACCGCCAGAGCGCGGGAGCTGCAGCGGAACTGGTACGGAGAGCCGTTGGGGGCGCTCTTCCGTAAGCTCATCGAGGATCTCGGGCTCAACCAGGCTCGTCTGGCCGGTGTACTGGGACTGTCCGCTCCGATGTTGTCGCAGCTGATGAGCGGTCAGCGCGCCAAGATCGGCAATCCGGCGGTGGTCCAGCGGGTGCAGCTGCTGCAGGACCTGGCGGGGCAGGTCGCGGACGGCAGTGTGAGCGCGGCCGAGGCCACCGAGCGGATGGACGAGATCAAGAAGTCGCAGGGGGGCTCCGTGCTCAACAACAACACCACGCCCACGACGAACAGTTCGGGCGTGCCCACGGTCAAGCGGGTCGTCCGTGAGATCCAGTCGCTGCTGCGCTCGGTGGCGGCGGCGGGAGACATCATCGAGGCGGCGGACACCCTCGCCCCGAGCCATCCGGAACTGGCAGAGTTCCTCCGGGTGTACGGCGCCGGCCGCACTTCCGACGCGGTCGCCCACTACCAGTCGCACCAGAGCTGAACCGACACCCGACCCGCCAGGACTCTCGCGCCGGGGGGTGCGCGGGAGTCTTGATCGCCGGTCCGGAAGGGGGCGACGCACGACCATGGGTGAGGTCTTCGCCGGACGGTACGAGCTCGTCGACCCCATCGGGCGCGGGGGTGTCGGTGCGGTCTGGCGCGCCTGGGACCACCGGCGGCGCCGCTACGTCGCCGCCAAGGTCCTGCAGCAGCGTGACGCCCATGCGCTGCTGCGGTTCGTGCGCGAGCAGGCGCTGCGCATCGACCACCCGCATGTGCTCGCGCCCGCCAGCTGGGCGGCGGACGACGACAAGGTCCTGTTCACCATGGACCTGGTCACCGGCGGCTCGCTGGTCCATCTCGTCGGGGACTACGGCCCACTGCCCCCGTCCTTCGTCTGCGTGCTGCTCGACCAGTTGTTGTCCGGGCTCAGTGCCGTGCACGCGGAAGGCGTGGTGCACCGCGACATCAAGCCCGCCAATGTGCTCCTCGAAGCCACCGGCACCGCCCGGCCCCGGCTGCGGCTGTCCGACTTCGGCGTCGCCATGCGCCTGGGAGAACCGCGGTTGACGGAGACCGACTACGTGGTCGGTACGCCCGGTTATCTCGCACCCGAGCAACTGATGGGCGCCGATCCGGACTTCGCCTCCGATCTGTTCGGCGTCGGCCTCGTCGCGCTGTACCTGCTGGAGGGCGCCAAGGCGGACACCAAGGCACTCGTCGAGCACTTCGGGGCCAACGGCACACCCGGGCCGCCACGCGGTGTTCCCGGGCCTCTGTGGGAGGTCGTGGCGACACTGCTGCAACCGGACCCGGCCGCACGGTTCCGCACCGCCACGGGCGCCCGCAAGGCCCTGGCCGCGGCCGGGGAACTGCCGCCGGAACCCGGCCCCGACGACGAGCGGGTGGAGGTCTTCGACCAACTCGGACCGCTTCCACGGGGGTTCGCCCCCCAGGGACCGCTGCGCACGCCGTCGGCGGTGACGGACCCCGCGGCCGCCCCGCCGCACACGAACGGCGCCGCAGCCGGCGCGGCACACTCGACGGGATCCTCGGGATCGCACGGCCCCTCCGGGACGGCAGGCGGCCCCGCGCGGCCCACAAGCGGTCCGATACCGCCCCGGCCGACCGCAGCCCCTCCCTCCGCAGTCCCCGGCCCCTCCGCAGCCTCCGGTCCCTCCGTCGCCGGCACGACCGGAGCCGCGGCCTCCGTAACCCCCGCCTCCGCGGTCGCGCCGACGCCCCCTGCCGCACGGCCCGCGCCCGCGCCCTTCGTCGTACCGCCCAGGCCCCCGGTCGATCCCACGCCCACCCAGCGACCGGCCACGATGTCGGACACCGGAAGCTTCCATCTGCCGCCCCCGCTGCCCCGCGAGGCGCTCAGCGCGCCCTCGCAGCCGTCCACGCCACTGGCCCCGGCTCCCGCCCGCATTCCGCGTCACGAGCCCACGCCCACGTCCCCGGCCGGAGCGTCTCCCACCCGCAGTGCCCTCTCGGCACAGCAGCCCGTCCATGGACACCCCGTCGGGGCCCTGCACGCCCCCACCCGGCCGCGGGAGATCACTCGGCGCGGCGGCCGGCCGGCGGCCCGGCGCCCCGGACCGCCGGCGAAGGTCGCCCTACCGGTGCTGCTGCTCGCGCTGGCCTGCTTCGCCGTGGGGTTCTGGGCGCTGGCACGGCTCTGAACGCGGTTACCCGGCCCAGCGGTCGCGCGCCCGCCGCCGGGCGATCGCGGTCCACAACACCAGCCCCAGGACCAGGACGCTGCCGGTGCCGATCCCGCTCGCGGCGACCAGCAGCATCGTGCCGGTGTCCTGTTCCGTTCCCCCGCGGCCGCTCGCGTCGCCGCGCGCTCCGCCGTTCTCGCGCGCCGTCGCGCCGGCCCCCGGCTCGCCTCGGGAGACGCCCCCGTCCCCCGTCGCGCCCGCCTCGGCCTCCTCGCGGTCTCCGGCCGTGACGCCGAAGACGTCGCGGGGCGCGGCGCGTCCCGCATACGCCGGAGCGGACACCGGCGTACCGCTCACCCGCACCCGCAGCGTCAGCCCGAACGGCCCGTCCCCGAACCTGTCCGCCACCGGTGCGCCCAGGTGCACCGCGAGGTAGTACCAGCCCGCGAACCGCATCGCGCTGATGCGGTCACCGGGGGCATGGCGGTTGGCATGGTCGACGGGCGGCAGCGGCTCGAGCGCCGCCGAGGTCTGCGCACCGTTGTACCCGGCGTCGGCGTCGTCGACGTGGGCGCGTACGGGGTTGTACAGCGACATGGCCAGGGCGGTGCCGACAAAGCCGTCGCCACCGGTGGAACTGCCCATCTCCACGGTGGCGGAGAGCTGTTGTCCCCAGTCGACGGGCACCTTGTAGAAGAGGGTCTGCCCGGGGCGGACGGCGTCCTGCCAGACGCCCTGCCCCAGCGCGCTCGCGCCGGCGAAGCCCGCCCCGCCCGCCCGTCGGGTGGCGTCGCCGAGGACGGCCTCGGGCGTCGCCGAGTCCCAGGATCCGGGCGGGGTCGTGGCATCGTCCCGGTCGAGAGCCGGCTCCGACGCACAGTCGAGTTCGAGGTCCCAGTCTCCGGACGTGGACCCGGACGACCCCGGAGCGCGCCGCTCCACGACGACGTAGTACACCCCCGCGCCCTTGCACCCGTAGGTAGCGGCGCCCGTCTCGCGCGAGGCCCACGCGGCGATGGGGTGCGGGCTCCCGGTGGGCCCGAAGTGCGCGGTCCCGGTGGAACAGGTGGTTCCACCGGCGTCCTGAACGGACACTTTGAGTCCGTCGGCGGAGGAGACCCGTGCGCCCGCCCCGGGGACGGCCGTCGCGGAGACATAGGCGTTGGCCGAGGAGTCCAGCTCCAGGCGGTAGTAGCGCCTGCCTGTGGCCGGCAGGGCACTGCGGTAGGTGTGCCCGGGGTCCAGGCGGACGGCATCCGTGGTGACGGTGGCGCCCTCGACCCTCGTGTCGTCCTCGGCGAAGGCGTACGGGGTCGGCGTGCCCTCGGTGACGGGAGCGGCCCGCACCGGGTGCGCCACGATCGTCGCAAGCGCCGCGGCGGCACACAGGGTCACCGTCCCGCGCCCCGGTGTCCACCCGTGTCCGCGCGCTCCCCGTCCCGCCCCCGTGCGCCGCCCCATCTCACGCCCCCTCGCCCCGCACCACCCGGACCGCCCATCCTGCCCCGCGGGCCACGGGGGCACCCGGGCATTGTGTCCGGGCGTCCGAAACACCCCCTCCCCGCGGGCCGTGTCTCCCGGGCAACACAAAACCCCGACCGCGACGGCGGTCGGGGTTTGCTCCGAATCTGTTGTCCGTAGGACCTCACGAACCCGTGGGCACGGAGTCGGTCGCCTCCGTCCACAGATCCTGCTCGGCGCGATCCGCCTGGATCTGGCGGTACACGAGGAGCCCGCCGATGGCGGCCAGTGCGACCAGGAGAAGCTTCTTCACCGCGCGACCTCGTCTTTCCTTGACGTAGGGGACCTCTGGCGCCCGACTATACACACCGACCGACATCGATCGGCGTGCCCGAGTCCGCCCTCAACTCGGGCCCGGCGCACCGCAGTACGGCCGACCTTCACCACCGTCGCCCGTGGGTGATCGTCCATCACAGAATGTGACGTTCACCGTCGTCCCCTGCCATTCTCCAACTTTCCGGACCTATTACGTCCATCCGAGTGGTGTTCATCCGAAGAGCGACGCGCCACGGGCGTCGGTCCACCACTTCGCGGCCCACATACACATCATGAGGAAAGTACGCAAATCGCCCGACCCGAAAGTGAGGGGACATGACCGGGAACAAGCTCATTCAGCTCTGGAACACCGTCGTCACGGCTCTCCTGGCACTGTGCACCGCGCTCGGACTCATCAAGAGGACCGCCACCGCCGCGGTACCTCAGCCCCAGCCGGAGCGCAACTGCGACCGCCAGGCCCGCCGGATCCTTCCGGCCCGCCGGGTGGACCCGGTCCATCCGACCCCGACGGTGACGCTACCGAGACAGACCCGGTCCGAACTGCCCCACAGTCGGTCCCTGCCCCCCACGATGAAACAACGCATCAGGGCCGAGGCCCACGGTTCCTCCCCGAGCTGCCGACGGCGAACACCCGCGGACATCGTCCCGGCCATCCCGGTCGCACGCTCCTCCCTCCAGCCCCGCTGCGCACCGGCAACCGCCTCGCACGAACCGACGGCTCGGCTCCAGTGCTGATCGAGACCCTTCCTCTCCGGTCCCTTCACCGCCCCCACGGGCGCCCCTGATCCATCACAGGCGATCTTGCGTACACCGCCACAGCAAGCGGCCCGGCACCTGCTCCCAGGTGCCGGGCTGCTGATGTCCCCGAACCGAAGTCAGCCGTCGCCGCCGACCGCGGCCGTCAGCTCGTGGCGCCTTTGCCGCAGCCTCCGAACCGCACGTCCCTCAGGCTGGACACGCGCGCTCTCAGGGGGTTGTCACGGACGCCGTTGGCCAAGGACACAGAACTCGTTGCCCTCGGGGTCCGCCATGACGACCCACGACTGCTCACCCTGGCCGATGTCGACACGTTTCGCGCCATGAGCCTCGAGGCGAGCCACCTCGGCGTCCTGGTCGTCGGGCCTGAAGTCGAGATGCAGCCGGCTCTTGACCTTCTTGCTCTCCTCGATCCTGACGAAGTCCAACCCTGGCAGACGATCCGGCTCCGGGCGGATCTCGAACTCCTCGTCGGAGGAGTGGACGACGACCCAGCCGAGAGCCTTGGCCCACCACTGCCCCAAGGCGACCGGATCCACCGAGTGAACGATTACCTGTTCCCATTCCAAGGTCATGCGCCGAGCCTAGGCGTAGCCGAGCTGCGAGAACAGGCGATTGAAGCGCTCGGAGGGAAGGCCCGCGGCGGCTGGCCGGTCGGCCCTCCGAACTACCGGCGGAGGGCGATTTCCTCGGCCCGGAGGAAGACCCGCGCCTCGCGGCTGACGCGCGATGCCCTCTGCGCGCCGGCTGAGCCGACACCGTGCGTCGATGTCAGCCATGAATGCCAAAGACCCCCAGCCGTGATCGACTGAGGGTCGTTTCGCATCAGTGACACCCACCCACACATTCGCACCCGGGCGAGGAGTTCACGACTCGATCGCTTCCCCGTCCCCCGCGTCGACCAGCAGCCGGGCCATCAGGGCTCGGCCCTCCTCCCCCTTCAGGTCGTCGGGGCCGTAGGAATGCTTCGGCCAGTACGCGCGCCCGTCGATCCACGGGACGCCCATCGGAGACTCGTCCGTACGGCCACGGACTTCGAGGTTGCCGGCGGGCTCCACGGGCAGGTCGGCCGGCAGCCCGCCTTGCCCCGGGAACCGGGGCTGAGGCAGTGGCAGAGGCCAGCGCTCCAGTACCGCCTCGGGCCGGACGTGGTCGCCCCCGCCGGCCGGGAACAGCACCAGCAGGGCGGTCCCGCCCCAGGGCGGGTCGTACAGCAGGGCATACCGCTTGGACACGGGGCCGGGCGCGCCGGCCGCGCGGGCCAGGGCTCTGGCCGTGGCGCCTCCACCTCTGCGAAGGCGGTAGCCCCCGTAGAGCGCCAAGCCGACTGCGACCACGAGTACGAACAAGGCCTGCGGCGCCAGCTAGGAATCCCCGACCAGCGTGTAGATCACCAGGACGAGAACCGCACAGATCAACGCCGGGACCAGAGTGGACAGACCTGAGATCCCCCGCAACGTCCGCACCCGCCACCACGGCACCCTCCGGACGTCCGCCTCCCGACGGCCGCGTGCCTTCGGCCTGGGCAGCGCGGCCTGGCGTCCCGCCTCGGCCGTCAGCATCGCGTACGTGAGCGCGCCGGACCCCGGCGCCAGGCTCTCCCCATCGTCGTGCGACATCGGGCCCCCCTTCCCGCGGATCTCACCCCGCGCCCCAAGTCCCCATGACCACACGGACTTTAGGCTCTCGGCGGTCCGCGCTTCGTGCGGCCTCCCTCACAAGCAGCGAACCGGACGCTGCGGCAGTCCGGTTGAACCAGGTGGTAAGGCACGGTCGGTAACACCCTTCCTCAGCCCACCACTCACCCCGGCTCCCACCGGTGATCACTGGTCGCAAGGGCCCGATCAAGATCTGATCTTTTCGTCGGCCCATGGCGGCATGATTGGCCCGGTCGGCTTTTCGCGGACCTTTGATCGGCTCGTGAGGCGTGCCGGCGTGCGGCGCATCACGGTCCGGCTCGCCCGGCACACCTGCGGGACTCTGTTCGCCTTGTTGAAGGTGCATTCCAAGGTGGCTCAGGCGATCATCCGACACAGCCGGATCAGCATGACTGTGGACGTGTACATGCACGTGGTCGGCGAGGATGAACGAGAAGCCGTCGCGCTACCGGCCGAGCTTCTAGAAGATCCGCTCATCGGCTGACCGTTGCCGCGCGTTTCAACCGGTGATGTCAAAAGACCCCCAGCCCGTATGGACTGGGGGGTCTTTTCGTATGTGGGGCTAACAGGATTTGAACCTGTGGCCTCATCCTTATCAGGGATGCGCTCTAACCAACTGAGCTATAGCCCCGCCGCGCTTTGCGGTGTGTGTCCCGCGCGCTGACCCCTGAAGATTAGCGCACGAGGTGGGAAGTCCCAAAATCGATACCCGAAGGCCCGGGACCCTTGCGAAGAGAGCGCATCCCGTCGGGGACGCGCTCTCGTACAACATCGGTCTGCCGGTGCCGAAGACACCCGCAGGCGCGGTTACTCGTCCTCCGCCAGCGTCAGCTCGACGCCGCCGACGAAGCCCGCGGAGATGTTGTAGATGAACGCGCCCAGTGTCGCGAGCGCGGTCGCCAGCACGACGTCGATGACCGCGATGATCGCGGTGAAGGTCAGCACGTGCGGCAGGGACAGGAACGCCTGGAGGTCGAAGCCGTTCGAATCGTTGGAGCCGGTGGCCTCCGACAGC
The DNA here is from genome assembly GCF_001507435.1 of Streptomyces sp. NRRL F-5122. GTDB lineage: Bacteria > Actinomycetota > Actinomycetes > Streptomycetales > Streptomycetaceae > Streptomyces > Streptomyces lannensis. The sequence continues at coordinate 7,639 of NZ_LMWH01000267.1, read as the reverse complement.
GTGCCGCCGACCGTCGAGAAGACGCCCATGGCGTCCATGACCATCCACAGCACCGCGGACGCCACGATCGTGCAGACACCGAGCGCGATGGACAGCAGGAAGCTGACCTTCATCACCGACCACGGGTCGGCCTTCGCCACCCTGAGGCGCGCCTTGCGGGTGCGCGGAACGGTGCGCGCCCCGGTCCGGGGACGGCGTACGGCGCCGGCCGGCGGCTGCGCCTGGTACGCCTGGGGCGGGTGGTAGGGCCCCGCGGGCTGCTGGGCCTGCCGCTCCCCCGGGAGAGGGGAGGCGGGCGGCGCGGTGGGCGCCGGGCCCACGGGTGCCGCGGCAGGCTGCACCCCCGGCACGGGCTGCGCGGCACCGGGAGCGGCCGGGCCCGCTCCAGCCTGGTGCTGCTGGGTCTGCGGGCCTCGGGTGTCCGTCACAGTTCCCCCCTGGGATCCATGAGAATCATGGGAGTGCGTCGAGTTCGTGGCGGAGCCACGGCCTCCGCCGTCCGTTTCCGTACCGGTCGGTCCGGAACCCGTGGCTCCGCTCACGCTGACTCACTCCTCGTGTTACTCGGCCGAGGGCGTATCGCCCTCGGCCGTGCCGATGGCGTCGTCGTCCGCGGTCTCGTCCACGACAACATCGCCGTCGACCTCCTCCGCCTCGCGCCCCGCCTCGGCGTTACGAGCGATACCGACCACGGCATCGCGCTTGCCCAGGTTGATCAGTTGGACGCCCATGGTGTCACGGCCCGTCTCCCTGACCTCATTGACTCGCGTACGAATCACACCGCCCGACAGCGTGATGGCGAGGATCTCGTCGGTCTCCTCGACCACCAGCGCACCGACGAGCGAGCCGCGATCCTCGACGATCTTGGCAGCCTTGATGCCGAGGCCGCCACGCCCCTGGACGCGGTACTCGTCGACAGCGGTCCGCTTCGCGTACCCACCGTCTGTTGCAGTGAACACGAACGTACCGGGTCGAACAACATTCATCGAGAGCAGCTCGTCACCCTCACGGAAACTCATGCCCTTGACGCCCGAGGTGGCACGGCCCATCGGGCGCAGGGACTCGTCGGTCGCCGTGAACCTGATCGACTGAGCCTTCTTGCTGATCAGAAGCAGATCGTCCTCGGACGAGACGAGTTCGGCCCCGATCAGTTCGTCATCGGAACCGTCGTCCATCTCGCGAAGATTGATCGCGATCACACCGCCCGAACGCGGCGAATCGTAATCCTTCAGAGGCGTCTTCTTGACCAGACCGCCCTTGGTGGCGAGCACCAGGTACGGCACGGCCTCGTAGTCGCGGATGGCGAGGATCTCCGCGATCGCCTCGTCGGGCTGGAAGGCGAGCAGGTTCGCGACGTGCTGACCGCGCGCGTCCCGGCCGGCGTCGGGCAGCTCGTAGGCCTTCGCCCGGTAGACACGGCCCTTGTTGGTGAAGAACAGCAGCCAGTGGTGCGTGGTGGACACGAAGAAGTGGTCGACGATGTCGTCTTCCTTGAGCTTCGTGCCGCGCACGCCCTTGCCGCCGCGCTTCTGGGCGCGGTAGTCGTCCGTCTTGGTGCGCTTGATGTAGCCGCCGCGGGTGACCGTGACGACGATGTCCTCTTCGGCGATCAGGTCCTCGATGGACATGTCGCCCTCGTACGGGATCAGCTTGGTCTGGCGGTCGTCGCCGTACTTCTCGACGATCGCGGCCAGCTCCTCGCTGACGATCCCGCGCTGACGGACCGGGGAGGCGAGGATCTGGTTGTACTCGTTGATCTTCGTCTGGAGCTCGTCGTGCTCCTGGACGATCTTCTGGCGCTCCAGGGCGGCCAGACGGCGCAGCTGCATCTCGAGGATCGCGTTGGCCTGGATCTCGTCGATCTCCAGGAGCCCCATCAGGCCCTCGCGCGCGACCTCGACGGTGGCGCTGCTGCGGATCAGCGCGATGACCTCGTCGATGGCGTCCAGGGCCTTCAGCAGGCCGCGCAGGATGTGTGCGCGCTCCTCGGCCTTGCGCAGCCTGAAGCGCGTACGGCGGACGACGACCTCGATCTGGTGCGTCACCCAGTGGCGGATGAACGCGTCCAGGGACAGGGTGCGCGGCACACCGTCGACGAGCGCCAGCATGTTGGCGCCGAAGTTCGTCTGCAGGTCGGTGTGCTTGTAGAGGTTGTTCAGGACGACCTTGGCGACCGCGTCCCGCTTGAGCACGATGACCAGGCGCTGGCCGGTACGGGAAGACGTCTCGTCGCGGACGTCCGCGATGCCGCCGATCTTGCCGTCCTTGACCAGGTCGGCGATCTTCTGCGCGAGGTTGTCCGGGTTGACCTGGTAGGGCAGCTCGGTGACCACCAGGCACTGGCGGTTCTGGATCTCCTCGACCTCGACGACCGCGCGCATGGTGATCGAGCCGCGCCCGGTGCGGTAGGCCTCCTCGATGCCCTTGCGGCCCACCACGAGGGCGCCCGTGGGGAAGTCAGGGCCCTTGATGCGCTCGATGAGGGCCTCGAGCAGCTCCTCGTGCGAGGCCTCCGGGTTCTCCAGGTACCACTGGGCGCCCGCCGCGACCTCACGGAGGTTGTGCGGCGGGATGTTGGTCGCCATGCCGACCGCGATACCGGCGGATCCGTTGATCAGCAGGTTCGGGAAGCGGGACGGAAGGACCGTCGGCTCCTGGGAGCGGCCGTCGTAGTTGTCCGTGAAGTCGACGGTCTCCTCGTCGATGTCGCGGACCATCTCCATGGACAGCGGCGCCATCTTGCACTCGGTGTAGCGCATGGCGGCCGCGGGGTCGTTGCCCGGAGAGCCGAAGTTGCCGTTGGAGTCCACCAGCGGCATCCGCATCGACCACGGCTGCGCGAGGCGGACCAGCGCGTCGTAGATCGAGGAGTCGCCGTGCGGGTGGTAGTTGCCCATGACGTCACCGACCACGCGGGCGCACTTGTAGAAGCCGCGCTCGGGTCGGTATCCGCCGTCGTACATCGCGTACAGGACGCGGCGGTGGACGGGCTTGAGGCCGTCCCGGACGTCCGGCAGCGCCCGGGACACGATGACGGACATCGCGTAGTCCAGGTACGAGCGCTGCATCTCCGTCTCGAGCCCGACGGGCTCGATGCGGACGATGTCGCCGGCTGCCTCTGCAGGCGTGGCGGGAGTGTTCTCGTCGGCCATTGCTGGTGAAGTTCCTTCCTGATGCGGTCAGCTGAGACCGACTCAGATGTCGAGGAAGCGGACGTCCTTGGCGTTGCGCTGGATGAACGCGCGGCGGGCCTCGACGTCCTCGCCCATGAGGACCGAGAACAGGTCGTCGGCCTGGGCGGCGTCGTCGAGCGTGACCTGGCCGAGGACGCGGTGCTCGATGTCCATGGTGGTCACCCGCAGCTCCTCGGCGTTCATCTCACCGAGGCCCTTGAAGCGCTGGATCGAGTCCTCCCGGACCCGCTTGCCGCGCTGGCGGCCCATCTCCAGCAGTGCGTCGCGCTCACGGTCGGAGTACGCGTACTCGACCTCGTCCCGACCCCACTTGATCTTGTAGAGCGGGGGACGCGAGAGGAACACGTGCCCGGCCTCGACCAGCGGCCGCATGAAGCGGAAGAGGAACGTCAGCAGCAGGGTGTTGATGTGCTGGCCGTCGACGTCGGCGTCCGCCATCAGGATGATCTTGTGATAGCGGAGCTTCTCGATGTCGAAGTCCTCGTGCACGCCGGTGCCGAACGCGGAGATCAGCGCCTGGATCTCCTGGTTCTGCAGGATCTTGTCGATCCTGGCCTTCTCGACGTTGAGGATCTTGCCCCGGATCGGGAGGATCGCCTGGTACTGCGGGTTGCGGCCGGACTTGGCCGAGCCGCCGGCGGAGTCACCCTCGACGATGAAGATCTCGCACTTGGTCGGGTCGTTGGACTGGCAGTCCGAGAGCTTGCCCGGCAGGGACGCGCTCTCCAGCAGGCCCTTGCGGCGGGTCAGGTCACGCGCCTTGCGGGCCGCCACGCGCGCGGTGGCCGCCTGGATGCCCTTGCGGACGATGTCCGCCGCCTCGTTCGGGTTGCGGTCCAGCCAGTCGTTGAGGTGCTCGTAGACCGCCTTCTGGACGAACGTCTTCGCCTCGGTGTTGCCCAGCTTGGTCTTGGTCTGGCCCTCGAACTGCGGCTCGCTCAGCTTGACCGAGATGATCGCCGTCAGGCCCTCACGGATGTCGTCGCCCGTGAGGTTGTCGTCCTTCTCGCGGAGCATCTTCTTGTCGCGCGCGTACTTGTTGATCAGCGAGGTCAGCGCCGCACGGAAGCCCTCCTCGTGCGTGCCGCCCTCGTGGGTGTGGATGATGTTGGCGAAGGAGTACACGCCCTCGCTGTATCCGCTGTTCCACTGCATCGCGACCTCGAGGGACAGGCTCTTGTCCTTGTCCTCGGCCTCGAGATCGATCACCGTCTGGTGCACCACGTCTCCCTTGCGGGAGTTGAGGTACTTCACGAAGTCGACAATGCCGCCCTCGTAGTGGTACGTGACGCTCTTGACCTCGTCCTTCTCGTCGGCACCGGCCTCGTCCGCCCCTGCGGTGGCCTTCGCCGACTCGCGTTCGTCGGTGAGCCTGATCGTCAGGCCCTTGTTGAGGAACGCCATCTCCTGGAAGCGCCGCGAAAGCGTCTCGAAGGAGTACTCGGTGGTCTCGAAGATGTCCGGATCGGCCCAGAAGGTGACCGAGGTGCCGGTCTCGCCGGTCTCCTCGTGCTGGGCGAGCGGGGCTGTCGGGACGCCCATCTTGTAGTCCTGCGTCCAGCGGTGGCCGTCGGTCCTGACCTCGACCGACACCTTGCTGGACAGGGCGTTCACGACGGAGACGCCGACGCCGTGCAGACCGCCGGAGACCGCGTAGCCGCCGCCGCCGAACTTGCCGCCCGCGTGCAGAACGGTCAGCACGACCTCGATGGCCGGCTTGCCCTCGGAGGGGACGATGCCCACGGGGATACCGCGGCCGTTGTCGACGACGCGCACGCCGCCGTCGGCCAGGATCGTCACGTCGATGGTGTCCGCATGGCCGGCCAGAGCCTCGTCGACGGAGTTGTCCACGACCTCGTACACGAGGTGGTGCAGACCGCGCTCGCCGGTGGAGCCGATGTACATACCGGGTCGCTTGCGGACCGCGTCCAGCCCTTCGAGCACGGTGATGGCGCTGGCGTCGTACGAGGCGGTGACCTCGCCGTTCGGCGGAGTCACCGCACCGTTCTCGCCGGCGTCGGTGGACGGGATGTTCTCGTTGGGGTTGCCGGAATCGGCCACGAAGCGCCCTTTCTGGCACAGCACGAGCCGGGCTCGTCGGCGGCTTGCCGGAGCGGCTGCGGCATGTTGCGTTGGTAAGCCTTGATCAGCGTTGCTCAGCTATTCCCGGACGGTCCCCACGTTCGGGGCGGGATTAGCTTCTAGTCTACCGGTAGCGCCGACAGTGATGGGGGTTTGCCGGTACCTGAGTCCGCATGTGCCGCCCTCAACCGGTCTTGCCCGACTCCCCATATGCGGAGCGGGGCTCCAAGAGGCTCTACGAGGCACTCAGCGCTTCCGGCTGTCAACCCTTGGCTACTGAGGAGTCGGGCCCGGCTTCGCAATCGCATGTGGGTACGACGAAACGGCCGCCGGGCGCCTGCCGCGGGCGGTGCCGAGTGATGTCGGTCACCCGTACGTGTCACCGGGGCCCTTGCTGCCGGGAGCGCGCAGCGGGCCGAAACGCTGGGCCGGAGCACCGGGTCCGTGCACCTTGATCAACCGGACCGTGCCGTGCCCCAGGTCCTCGTTCAGGCGCGCAACGAGCTGCGGGGCCAGCAGCCGCAGCTGCGTCGCCCAGACCGTGGAGTCGCAGCTCACGGTGAGCACGTGCTCGTCCTCGTCGTACCTCTGCGGTACGCAGTGCCTGGCGAGGTCCGCGCCGACGATCTGCGGCCAGCGGCCCATCACCCCGCCCACCGCGGCCGGGGTCTCCCAGCCGCGCTCGGTGATCAGCCGGTTGATCGCCGCACCGAGCGCCATCGGGTCGCGGCCGTCGGCGCGGGCGCCGGAGCGCAGCCCGCCGCGGCGCGCCTGCTTCTTCTGCTGAGCGGCGTCCCCACGCGCGCGTGCCTGTTCCTTCGCGGCCCGCAGCGCCACGCGCGCGAGGTCCACGCCGGAGAGTTCGGAGGTCTTCTTCGGTGCGGGTTCGTCGGTGCTCATGCGCGCTCCACGGTGCCGTCGGACACGGTGAACCGCGTCCCCGTCAGTACGTGCGGTACGTCGTCGTCGACCGCCGCGGTCACCAGGACCTGCTCGCCGGGTGCGACCAGCTCGGCCAGTCGTTCGCGCCGGCGGGTGTCCAGCTCGGCGAAGACGTCGTCGAGGACGAGCACCGGCTCGTTGCCCTCCACGCGCAGCAGGTCGTAGGACGCCAGGCGCAGCGCCAGCGCGTAGGACCAGGACTCGCCGTGGGACGCGTATCCCTTGGCGGGCAGCTGACCGAGCTTGAGCAGCAGATCGTCCCGGTGCGGACCCACCAGGGTGACACCGCGTTCGATCTCCTGCTTGCGGGACTCGGTGAGCGCGCCGGTCAGCTGCTCGTAGAGCGCCTCGCGGGTGTGGGCGTCGCCCGGCGCGGACGGCCTGTACTCCAGGGTGACCGGGCCGCCACCGGGTGCCAGCTGCTCATAGGCCTTGTCCGCGAGCGGCTGGATCGAGGCGATCAGGTCCAGGCGCTGGGCGAGCAACTCGGCCCCGGCGCGCGCCAGGTGCTGGTCCCAGACGTCGAGTGTGGACAGATCCGCGCCCCGACCACCGTGGCGGCGCGCCAGCGCGGCCGTCTTCAACAGGGTGTTGCGCTGCTTGAGGACCCGTTCGTAGTCGGAGCGGACGCCCGCCATGCGCGGGGAGCGGGCGGTGATCAGCTCGTCGAGGAAACGGCGGCGCTCGCCGGGATCGCCCTTGACCAGCGCCAGGTCCTCGGGCGCGAACAGCACGCTGCGCACTATGCCCAGCACGTCACGCGGCCTGACCTGCGAGGACCTGTTGATGCGGGCGCGGTTGGCCTTGCCGGGGTTCAGCTCGAGCTCGACCAGTTGCTGCCGGTCGCCCTGTCTGACCTGCGCCCGGATGATCGCCCGCTCGGCGCCCATGCGGACGAGCGGCGCATCGGAGGAGACGCGGTGGCTACCGAGCGTGGCCAGATAGCCGACCGCTTCGACCAGGTTCGTCTTGCCCTGCCCGTTCGGGCCGACGAAGGCGGTGACGCCCGGGTCGAGCGGGACTTCGACCCGGGCGTACGAGCGGAAGTCGGCCAGCGACAGGTGCGCGACGTGCATGGTCGTTCGCCGACCTCCCCCAAGGGTTGTGGACCGCCGGGCGGCCCTGTGGATTACTTCTTCTCTACGGCGTGGCCGCCGAACTGGTTGCGCAGCGCGGCGATCATCTTCATCTGCGGCGAGTCGTCCTGCCGCGAGCCGAAGCGGGCGAACAGCGACGCCGTGATCGCCGGTAGCGGCACGGCGTTGTCGATGGCCGCTTCCACGGTCCACCGGCCCTCGCCGGAGTCGGCGGCCCAGCCGCGCAGCTTGTCGAGGTGCTCGTCCTCGTCGAGCGCGTTCACCGCGAGGTCGAGCAGCCACGAGCGGATGACGGTGCCCTCCTGCCAGGAGCGGAAGACCTCG
>NZ_LMWH01000266.1 GCF_001507435.1 Streptomyces sp. NRRL F-5122 | reverse complement strand
ACCCCCCACACCCCCTCCCGGCCGCACGGCAGGGGGCCCCTGCCGGACCCGCCCGCCGAGGCCCACAACCTCGCCCTGCGCCCGCGACGACGGGGCCGTACGCACAGAGCCCCCGGCGGCGCCGGTGCTCGGCTCAGGGTTCCCGTTTGGCGGACACCGTGAAGCGCGCGCCGTCCGGGTCGGCCAGCAGTGCCTCCTCGGCGCCCGGCTCCCGCTGCAGTACGGAACCGCCCTCGGCCCGGGCGGCCCGGACGCACGCGTCGACGTCGGGGACCACGAAGTGGACCTGCCAGTGCGGGCGGATGGTGGGGTCGGGCGCCGACTCGAGCGCCCCGGAGTAGATGCGCGCCACAACCACCCCGTCGCTGCTCAGGACGACCTCGTCACCGTCGTAGTGCACCTCGCAGCAGCCCTTGCGCGCGGAGGCCCACTCGAGGACCTCGCCGTAGAAGATCGCGGAGTCGAAGGCGTTGCGTGTGTGCAGCCGTATGAAGGTCGGGGCCGCCCTGCGCCACTCCTCGAAGCCCGTCACGAGCGGGCCCTCCCAGACACCGAAGGTCGCCCCGTCCCGGTCCGCGAGCAGGGCCGCCCGGCCGGGCGGGAGCGCAAGAGGGCCGACCGCCGTCGTACCACCCCGCTCCCGGCATCTGGCTGCGGCCACGTCGGCACTGGACACCGAGAAGTAGGGGGTCCAGGCGACGGCCATCTGCCACATCGAGGCGACGGCGGCGATCCCGGCGACCGGCACCCCGTCGGCCAGCGCCACCCGGAACCGGTCCCCCAGGCTGTTGGGCCGCCACTGCCAGCCGAACACCGCCCGGTAGAAGTTCTCCGCGGTCTCGAGATCGCGGGTACTCAGGCTCACCCAGCACGGTGCCCCGAAAACCGAGTCACTGGACACTCCCCCCTCGCCGCGTGCCTCGTTCTTGACCATGACCACACCGCCCGGTTCCGGGGGGAGATGCCGGGCACCTCCTCCCTCGTCCGCTCAGGGCCTCCGGGTACCCCGATCGCGCCCTAGCAAGGATGCGCCACGGGACGCCGGGCGTCATCCGGAGAAGGACCGGCGAGGGTGCCCGAGACCCGGACCGACTCAGGCGCCGACCCCCGGTGACCAGCGCGGGGCGCTGCCCGCCAGGCGGCAGGCGAGGAAGTACAGCGGGATCGGAGGCGTATACGGAGAGTCACCGTCCGGGCGGTGGATCAGTGCCGGGTGGTCGGGGCGCGGACCGCTCCAGGAGGGGTCGGCAAGGCCCGGGCCCGTCTCCGGGACCGCCGGCCCCAGATACGCGCCGATCGCGTAGCTCGTCGTCGCCGGCCAGGTGACGCCGATGTCGGAGCCCGCCGGGACGATCCACCACCAGCGGAGGTCGTCGGCGAAGACACAGCCGATGCGGGGCAGCGACGCCATGATCCGTTCGCCGTGTTCCCGCGGGATGCCCACGGCGTCGTACCCGAGGGCGGCGGTCAGCTCGTGCGGGAGGGCCAGACGGACGGCGGGCCGAGACAGGACGGACGGGGGCGGGAGCGGTTCAGAGGCGCGCAGTCGTTCCATGCTGTGGGGATCCTTCGGCCGGGTGGGGGGCGGGCCTGAGGTACGCGGTGCTGGGCGAGCCGGTCGCGGTGGCTCGGCCGGATTCCGGGGTCAGTGCGGCCCAGACGACACGACCGGAACCGTTCGGCGCGTCCCGGACGCCCCAGTCGCTGCTCAGCCCGTCGACCAGCATCAGCCCGCGGCCGCTCTGGTCGTCCGGGCCGGGGCGGCACCTGGCCGGCCGGGTCTCGTCGTGGTTCTCGTCCTGGACCTCGATGTGCAGCCGCCCGCCGTCCGCGTACACCCGGCAGACGATCCGTTCGCTCGCGGTGTGCATGACCGCATTGGTGACGAGTTCGGAGACGACGATGACAGCGTTGTCAACGGTCGCCTCGCCCACGCCCCAGCGCACGAGCAGTTCGCGCACGTTCCTACGGACCAGTCCCACCGCGGCGGGAACGGCGGGAAAGCCGAAGACATCGGATCTGTGGGGTGGGGCATCGCCGGGGAGGCGGCCCAGAGGCTGGGGGAGGGAGGGCGGAACCATCGCCGTTCGCCTTTCGTCTGCCGGGGCACCCTGGCCGGTGCCCACCGCCGGACACCGTGGTGCCGGCTCCGTGCACCTCGCTCCGGGTCCACCGAGTCGCAGCCCCGTCTCCCCCAACTGAGCTGCTCAGCACCTTCGTTCATTGGCTACCGACGGTAGGACCACTGTCGCATCTGCCAACAACGCCTCGCAACCGGCAAGTTGAAAATTGCAATTCGAGAGGTGCATGCTGCTCCGGTCGGCGGATGATCGTGACAGACTGCGACCGTGCATCCCGGGTGAGGGGGTAGGCGTGACCGCTGAGACCGACTGGGGCGGCGCCCCTTCCGTGCTGCGCATGATCCTCGGCCGCCAACTGGAGGAGCTGCGTTCGCGCGCCGGGCTGACGTACGAGCAGGCCGGCGAGGCGATCGGCGTCAGCCATTCCACGATTCGCCGCATGGAGGCGGCCAAGGTGGCCCGGCTGCGGCTCTCGGACGCCGAGAAGCTGCTGCAGACCTACGGCGTCACGGACCAGCAGGAGATCGACACCTTCCTGAAGTCGGTCCGCGAGGCCAACAAGCGCGGCTGGTGGCACACCTACCGTGACGTCCTGCCGGACTGGTTCGCGGCGTACCTGAGTCTGGAGCAGGCGGCGCTGCAGATCCGCGCGTACGAGGCCGAGTTCGTGCCCGGGCTGCTGCAGACCGAGGACTACGCACGCGCGTTGCTGAGTGCCGGCAATCCGCACTCCCCGGGCGAGGCCACCGAACGGCGGGTGGCGCTGCGCATGCGGAGACAGGAACTGCTGTCGCGACCCTCGCCGCCACACGTGTGGATCGTCATGGACGAGACGGTGCTGCGCTGGCCGGTGGGAGGTCCCCGGGTGATGCGCGCCCAGATCGACCATCTGATCGCGATGAACGGCCTCCCCCATGTCACCTTGCAGGTCATGCCGTTCGGCAACGGCCCGCACCCCGCGATGCGCGCCGGTGCGTTCCATCTCTTCCGGTTCAGGGCACCTGAGCTGCCGGACATCGTGTATCTGAGCGGCCTCGTCGGTGCCGTCTACCTCGACAAGACGGAGGACGTCGTGGTCTACCGCGAGGCACTGGACCGGTTGGGCGCACAGTCCGCGCCCGCAAGGAAGACCGAGGCCGTCCTCGGCGCGATTCGCAAGGAGTTGTGAGAGTGGCCCACCCCGTACACAGCTGCGTGCCGTCCCAGTCCCTGGGCCTGCGCGGCTGGTCCAAGCCCTGGAGCGACGACGCGGGCGGCGCCTGCGTGGAGGCGAAGAAACTGCCCGACGGCAGCGTGGCGCTGCGGCAGTCCACGGACCCCGACGGACCTGCGCTGGTCCTGACGGCGAGGGAGATCGCGGGATTCCTCGCGAGTGTGAAGGCGGGCGAGGCCGACTTCCTTCTGTGAGGCATCGCTTTTTGTCCTTGCGACATCCCTGTGCTTTCCCCGATCGACCGCTCGTTTCCCCACCCACCCCCACCGACGAGACCTCTGGAAGAGGAGACGGCTTTGCCCGACAACGGATGGCCGGCCGACCGTATCGACACCGAGAGCGCGCACTCCGCTCGCATCTACGACTACATCCTGGGCGGAAAGGACTACTACCCGGCCGACAAGGAGGCGGGCGACGCCATGTCCCGGGAGTGGCCCGCCCTCCCGATCCACATGCGCGCCAACCGCGACTGGATGAACCGCGCGGCGCGCTGGCTCGCCGAGGAGGCGGGGATACGCCAGTTCCTGGACATCGGCACCGGCATCCCCACCTCCCCCAACCTCCACGAGATCGCCCAGTCGGTCGCCCCCGAGTCACGGGTGGTCTACGTCGACAACGACCCGATCGTGCTCACCCTCTCCCAGGGCCTGCTGGCCAGCACGCCCGAGGGGAAGACGTCGTACATCGAGGCGGACTTCCGTGATCCGGAGGCCATCCTCGGCGCCGCGGAGTTCCGCGAGACCCTCGATCTCGACCGGCCCGTCGCCCTCACGGTCATCGCCATCGTCCACTTCATGCTGGACGCGGACGACGCGGTCGGCATCGTGCGCCGCCTGCTCGAGCCCCTGCCGTCCGGAAGCTATCTGGCCATGTCCATCGGAACGGCCGAGTTCGCACCCGAGGAAGTGGGGCGCGTGGCGCGCGAGTACGCGGCGCGCAACATGCCGATGCGGTTGCGGACGATCGACGAGGCGCACGAGTTCTTCGACGGACTGGACCTGGTCGAGCCCGGAGTGGTCCAGGTGCACAAGTGGCGTCCGGACGGCACCGGGGAGCAGGGGATCCGGGACGAGGACATCGCCATGTACGGGGCCATCGCCCGCAAAGCCTGACTCCAGGAGTCCGGCCGTGAGGGGTGCCGTGCGCCGGGCCCGGGTCCTCCCCGGCCGGGCGCAGCCGCCCGGCACGGCCGGACGACGCCCGGCACATCGCGAACGGCCGCGCCCTCGAAGGGGCGCGGCCGTTCGCGGGTGCACGGCTCTGACGTCAGCCGAGGCCGACCGACGTCAGCCACGCCTTGGCGACGTCGAGCGGGTCCTTGTTCTCGAGTTGCACCTGGGTGTCCAGGTCCAGCAGAGCCGCGGTGTCCAGCTTGGCGGAGACCGCGTTGAGTGCGTCGACGCCCTTCTGGGAGAGCCCCGACTTGTAGACGAGCGGCTGCACGTTCTCGAACCCGAAGAGGTTCTCCGGGTCCTGGAGGACGACGAACTTCTCCTTGGAGATGGTCGGGTCCGTGGTGAAGATGTCCGCGGCCTGCACGGTGTTCTTCTTCAGCGCCGCCTGGGTGAGCGGGCCGCCCGCGTCGAGCGCCTTGAAGGACTTGAACTGCAGTTTGTAGACCTTCTCGAGTCCCTCCAGGCCCTGCTGGCGGGTCTGGAACTCCGGGGAGCCGCCGATCACCAGGTCCTTGGCGATGGGCTGGAGGTCCGCGATGGTGGACTTGTCGGTGAGGCTGTACTTCTTCGCCGTGGCCGCGTTGACGGTGACCGAGTCCTTGTCCTGCGCGGGCGCCGGGTCGAGGAGCGTCAGCTTCGGGTCGAGCTTGGCCTCGATGGCGGCCGTCGTGGCGGCGGCCGTCTTCGGGGCGGCGTCCTTGTCGAGGTACGCCAGCAGCGCGCCGTTGTACTCCGGAAGGACCGTGATGGAGCCGTTCTTCAGTAGGCCGTAGGTGGTCTCGCGGCTGCCGATGTTGGGCTTGTACGTGACCTTGACGCCCTCGGCCTTGAGGGCCTCGCCGTAGATGTCGGCGATCAGGATGCTCTCGGCGAAGTTGTTGGAGCCGACCACCACGGTGCCGTTGCCGGCCTTGTCTCCGGAGAGCGGGTTGTCGGACTTGCTGTCGGAGGACGAGGAACACCCCGCGAGCAGTGCCGCCGTGGCGGCGAGCGCGACGGCGGCCGCGCCGGGGAGTCTCCTGCTGGACGTGCTGGTGTTCGCGGTAGAAGTCACGATTCCCGTTCCGGACTCGGGGATGGGGCAGGGCGTGGCGGAGCCGTGCGGGGGTTCGCCACCACACTCCACTGATCCAATCCAGCCACTTCAAGCCCAGTCAAGAGAATTCTGGTCACCGATTGGCCTCGATGCGCAATTCGTTGCGAACGCCCGGTTGTGAAGAGAGGGCGGATCCTCGGAGGCGGAACGACGTGCTCGATGTAATGGATTCTTGACTTGGGACGATCGGATTCGGGGCTCGAAGAGACGGTAGTCTCCCGGAAGTTGACAACAGGCAGCAGTGCGGGCCGACAACGGCGTTCCGGACCGCCTTGCACCGTTCTGCTCCGGCCTCGGCCGGTTCCGCCTGTGACCCCGGTCGTTCGATTGTGGTTCCGCGAGATCCTCTCGCGCCCGAAGACGCCTTCGAAGGAGGCTTGGTGTCCACGAACGAGGTGGACGCGTCGGTCCGGCCGGCGCCGTCACCGCCACGGGGTGGCATTCGCGCCTTCGCCGAGCGGTGGCCCTTTCGTCGCAAGCTCAACGTCCTCGTCGGGGTACCGCTCGCGGTGGTCGCCGTACTTCTCGCGTACCTCATCACCGACCTCGTGCGCCAGTCGGACAGGGCGGAGTCCGCGGCCCGGCTCGTCCGCGACAGCACCCAGGTGGCACGCCTCGTCGGCCGGGTGCAGGCCGAACACCAGCAGGCCATCCTGCTCTCCGTACGGTACGAGGCGTCCGTGGACACCAGGCCCTCGCTGTCCGCCTACCGATCGGCGCAGGACGCGGTCGACGACCAGGTCGCCAAGGTGCGCTCCGCCTTCGGCGACCGGCTGCCGGACACGGAGGAGCAGGCGCTGATGGAGGTCGAGGGCCTCGCCGGTCTGCGCGACACCATCGAGCAGGGGTACCTGCCCGCCGACAACATCGACCCCGCCTACACCAACGCCTCCAAGGGCCTGATCGACGGTCTGGGGCTCGAGCGCAACGCGGATCTGGCCGCCACCTTCACCGGCAATCTGCTCGACTCGCTGCTGCGCGCCGATGCCGCGCACGGCGCGTTCGAGACCGGGGTCTTCTCCGCGACGACCGGTGACGCCAACGCGCTCATCGAGTTCACGGGCGCGGTCGGCTCGCACGAGCTGTTCACCTACCAGGCCGACCGCTTCGGCCGGTTCGCCTCCCCCGAGCAGGCCGACGAGCTCGCCGGGATCGAGCACAACACCGCACAGTGGGAGATCGCCCAGGCGTACGCCGCGCTCCAGGTCGATCCCAGCGGGCTGCAGATGAACACCCCGGCCGACATTCGCCGTACGTTCACGGACGCCCTGAACGGCTACCCCGCCTACCCGAAGCAGGCCGAGAACCGGCTCCGGATCACGACGTCGCTCATCGACCAGATCGCCGACCGGGCAGAAGCCGCCTCCGAGACGGCCCAGTGGCGGGCCGCGCTGCTGCTGAACCTCGCACTGATCAGCTTCGTCTGCTGGATCGCGCTCTCCGTGCTGGTGCGCCGCTCGGTGGTCCGCCCCGTGCTGGCCCTCACCGGCGCCGCCCAGCAGGTGGCCAAGGCCGCCGGGCGCGAGCTCTCCCGGGTGGCCGACGACGACGCAGAGGACGACGGCGCGCCGCGGCTGCGCGAGATATCCGTCACCGCGCGCGACGAGATCGGTGAACTGGCCGATGCCTTCAACCATGTGCAGACCACCGCGGCCGCGCTGCTGGAGCGCCAGGTGCTCAGCCGCCGCAACGTCGCCGAGATGTTCGGCAACGTCGGGCGCCGGGTGAGCAACCTGACCACACGCCAACTGGTCCTGATCGACGCGGTGGAGCGGGGCGAGACCGACCCGGCGCTCCTCGAACGCCTCTACTCCATCGACCACATCGCCGTACGCCTGCGGCGCAACGCGGACAGCCTGATGCTGCTCGCGGGCATCCGCGAGACCGTCCTGGAATCCGGTCCCACCGCGCTCACCAACGTGGTCCGTGCCGCGCTCGGCCAGATCGAGGGCTTCCAGCGGGTCCGGCTGCTCGCCGAGACCGAGATCATGGTCGCGCCCGACATCATCGGCGACCTGACCCTGATGGTCGCCGAGCTCCTCGAGAACGCCGTCTCGTTCTCCCCCGCGGGCAGCCCCGTCGAGGTGACGGTGCGCATGGGCGGCGAGGGGGCCGTGATCGAGGTCGCCGACCACGGTCTCGGCATGAGCGCCGAGCGGCTGGCGGAGGAGAACGCCCGGCTGATCCGCCGCGAGCGGCTGGACGTCGTACCGACCAAGGTGCTCGGTCTGTTCGTGGTCGGCACGCTGGCCCGGCGCTGGGAGATCACGGTCGTGCTCGCCCGCACGCCCGGGGGCGGTGTCACGGCGACGGTCGAGCTGCCCTCGTCGCTGCTGCTGACGATGAGCCCGGTGCTCGTCCCGGAGCAGGTTCCGGCCGCCGTGGACGCCCCGGGCACGACCGGACAGGAGTCCGCCGCCCCCTCCGGGCCGGTGCCCTCGGCGGTCGCCGCCGCCGAGGCCGCATCCGAGGCCGTGCCCGCCGCCGCGGGCGAGTCGCCCTCGCCCGGGCGTGATGCCTCCGAGGCCAGGACCGGCTCACTGCCCCGGCGCGTTCCGCGCCGTGAGGCGGATCCGGTCGAGGAGAGGGCCTCCGGGGACCTCCACGACCGGGCCGAGGAGGTCCCGTTCGTCCCCCGTCCCCGCACGCAGGAAACGGCCGGCGGCGCCCGCGCCGTCGGCGGGACGCCGCCCGGTGCGGACGCTCCCGGCGGGGTCAGGCCACTGCGTCGCCGGGTACGGGGTGCGACCCTGCGCACCACCGAGGCCCGGCAGACGGATTCCCCGGCACCCCGGCCCGCCGACGCGGAAGAGGTCCGCTCCGCGCTCGAGGAGTTCGAGGCCGCGGTGGAACGCGCTAACCGCGACAGCACCGCACGAACCTCCCCCCACGACACGCTCGACCAGAACCACCTCCCGAAAGGAGCGGAGCAGTGAGTACGTCGACAGGTGACACCCCGGCCACCGGCACCACACCGGCCGAACTGCAGGCCGCCGCAGCCGACTTCACCTGGCTGCTCAACCGTTTCGCCACCGAGACGGCGGGTGTCGTCGACGCCATCGCCGTCTCCTCCGACGGACTGCTCATCGCCGTCTCCGAACTGCGCGAGCACGCCGACTCGGAGCGGCTGGCGGCGATCGTCTCCGGCATCACCAGCCTTGCCGCCGGTGCATCGGGCAACTACGGGCTGGGCGGCCTCAACAAGGTCATCATCGATCTGGAGGGCGGTCACGTCCTCGTCTCCGCCATCGGCAGCGGCGCCGTGCTCGGCGTGGTCACCGACAAGGAGGCCAAACTGGGCAACGTCGCCTACGAGATGACCCTGTTCGCCAACCGGGCCGGCGCCGCCCTCAGCCCTCAGCTCGTGCTGGAGCTGAAGAACAGCGTCGGCGCCGCCTCGGCGGGGTGACCGGGCACCGCCCGGTCGAGGAAGGAAGTAGCACCCATGGCGGACGGCCGCACTGCGCGCGGTGCCGACGACGACGGTTTCCCGGTGGACCCGTTCGGTCCCGTCGCCGCCGTACGGCCGTTCCTCGTCACCGCCGGCCGGGTGGCGCCCACGGCGTCCGGCCGGCCGGTGCCCGTCGAGACCCAGGTGGTGGCAACCGCCGAGGGGCTCGAGGCGCTCGACCGGCTCTCGTTCGAGCAGCACGACATCGTCGCCGCATGCAGGCAGCCACAGTCCATCGCTGAGATCGCGGCCCGGCTGCGGCTGCATCTGAACGTGGTCCGGGTACTCGCCGAGGACCTGCGCGCCGCCGGTCAGTTGACGGTGCACGTGCCACACATCGACGTCACGCGCGACGCGTCCGTCCTGCGAAGGGTTATCGATGGCCTCCGCGCCGTCCCCGACTCCCGGGGGGTACTCCGTGACACCGACTGAACCGGCCGCTCGGCCCCGCGCCCACGGCTCCGCCCCGGCCGGCGGGACCCTGGGCGCGGCGCAGACCGCCGTACGACCGCCGCTGCCGGTCAAGATGGTGATCGCCGGCGGCTTTGGCGTGGGCAAGACCACCGCCGTCGGCTCGATCTCCGAGATCGAGCCGCTCACCACCGAGGCGGCGATCACCGAGGTCGCCGCCGGGGTGGACGACCTCACCCACACCCCGCGCAAGACCACGACCACGGTCGCGATGGACTTCGGCTGCATCACCATCGACCCGACCCTGAAGCTGTACCTGTTCGGAACGCCCGGGCAGGACCGTTTCGGCTTCATGTGGGACGACATCGTGGAGGGCGCGGTCGGCGGGCTCGTCATCGTCGACACACGGCGGCTCGACGACTGCTATGCGGCCGTGGACTACTTCGAGCACAAGGACATCCCGTTCGCGGTCGCCCTCAACGCCTTCGACGGCAAGGTGGAGTACGACGTGAACGAGGTCCGCTGGGCGCTGGACGTCTCCGAACACGTCCCGGTCGTCGTCTTCGACGCCCGGGAGCGCGGGTCGGTGCGGGACGCGCTGCTCGTGGTGCTGGAGCAGGCGCTGGCGCGCAGCGAGGGATGAGCCCCCCGCACAAGCACGACGCGGGGCCCGGGACTTCCCCGGGCCCCGCGTCGTGCGTCAGGCGCTTCGGCGCACCCCGGGGGAGACCGTGAACCGCGCGACCGCCCAGAACAGCGCGAGCGTCACGAGCGCCATCACGGCGACGAGGGTGGCGCCGCCCACCACCTTCTCGTAGTTCCTCTGGTAGAGACCGTCGATGATGTACCGGCCGAGGCCGCCGAGACTGACGTAGGCGGCGATGGTGGCGGTGGAGACGATCTGGATGGCGGCCGAGCGCAGCCCGCTGAGGATCAGCGGCAGCGCGACCGGGAACTCCACGCGGAAGAGGATCCGTGACTCCTGCATGCCCATGCCGCGCGCGGCGTCCACCGGGGACGGGTCGACGGAGCGGACGGCCTCGTAGGTGGTGACGAGGATCGGTGGGATGGCGAGCACGACCAGCGGGATCATCACCGGCACCATGCCGAACCCGAGCAGGATGAACAGCAGCACCAGCAGACCGAAACTGGGCAGCGCACGCCCGGCGGTGGCGATCAGGGCCAGGACGTTGCCGCCGCGTCCGTAGTGGCCGGTGACCAGGCCGACCGGCAGGCCGATCGCGGCCGCGATGGCGAGCGCCTCCAGGGTGAACTGGATGTGCTCCCACACGCGGGTGGGTATGCCGTCGTATCCGTGCCAGTGGGCGCCGTCGCTGAAGAAGGCGTGGACGAAGTTGAGCACGTTCACCGGGCGTCCTCCAGGGCGGGCACGGTCGCGTCGGGACCGGCCGCCGCCGGCTTGCGCCTCCTGCTGCGTGTGCCGCTCGGCATCCAGGGGGTCAGCAGCAGACGTACGAGGACCAGCGCGGCGTCGGCCAGGATCGCCAGGACCGCCGTGGTGATCACGGAGTTCCAGGCGAGCTCGGGCCGGTGGTAGATGTTCGCGTCGTTGAGGAGGTTGCCCAGCGCGCCCTGGTTGCCGATCAGCATGCCGACGCTGACCAGGCTGATGCTGGACACGGTGGCCACACGCAGCCCGGCGATGATCGCGGGGACGGCGATCGGCAGCTGCACCTGGAGGTAGCGGCGCACGGGCCCGAAGCCCATGGCCGTCGCCGCGGCCAGCGTCTCCTGCGGGACCGATCGGACGCCGTCCACGATCGCCGGGACGAGCACCACCAAGCTGTACACGGCCAGCGGGATCATCACGGTGAGTTCGGTCTGGCCGGTGTAGTCGATGAGGACCACGAAGAAGGCCAGCGACGGAATAGCGTACAGCACGGTCGTCACACCCAGCACCGGCGGGTACAGCCAGCGGAACCTCACACACAGCTGGGCGACCGGCAGGGAGACGAGCAGGCCGGCCAGGACCGGCAGCAGGGCCTCCCGCAGATGCAGACCGACGAGGCCGAGCCAACTGTGCTGGAGGTCGCTCGGGATGTCGAAGAACCCGCTCATCCCGCGACCTTCTCGTCCCGCTCCTGCGCCGCATGGGCGCTGCGGATCGCCTCACCGATCGTCTGCTGCGACACGACCCCGACGACCCGGCCGTCGCCGTCCACCGCCACGGCCCAGCCGGTGGGCGAGAGCACCGCGCAGTCGAGGGCGGCACGCAGCGAGTCCTTGCCGTGCACGAACGGCCGCCCGTACGACAGCAGTCGGCCGGCCTCGATCCGCCCCGCGGTCAGATCCCCGGGTGCGCTCCAGCCGAGCGGCCTGCCCTCGAGGTCGGTGACCAGCAGGTACGGAACGTCTGTACCCTCGCGGGAGGCGATCTGCTCGGCGGAGGAGTCGACGGCGACGATCGGGGTCTTCTTCAGCTCCAGGGCCTCGGAGGTGAAGAAGGACAACCGCCGGATCCCGCGGTCCGTGCCGAGGAAGTCCTCCACGAACGAGTCGGCCGGGGACGACAGCAGCTCGGCCGGCGGCGCGAACTGGGCGAGCCTGCCCCCGGTCCGCATCACGGCGACCATCGTCCCGAGCCGGATCGCCTCGTCGATGTCATGGGTGACGAAGACGATGGTCTTGCCCAACTCCTCCTGGATACGCAGCAGCTCTTCCTGCAGCCCCTTGCGCACGATCGGGTCGACGGCGGAGAACGGCTCGTCCATGAGCAGCACCGGCGGGTCCGCGGCGAGCGCCCGGGCCACGCCGACGCGCTGCTGCTGGCCGCCGGAGAGCTGGTACGGGTAGCGCTTGGCGAAGGAGGGGTCCAGGCCGACCCGTTCCATCAGCTCGCGGGCCCGCTCCCGGGCCTTGTCCTTGCTCCAGCCGAGCAGCCGGGGCACGGTCGCGATGTTGTCGACGACGGTGCGGTGCTGGAAGAGCCCGGCGTTCTGGATGACGTAACCCATCGACCTGCGCAGCGAGTTCACCGGCTGGCGGCTGATGTCGACTCCGTCGAGGGTGATCGTGCCCTCGCTCGGCTCGATCATCCGGTTGATCATGCGCAGGGTCGTCGTCTTGCCGCAGCCGGAGGGGCCGACGAGGACGGTGATCGAGCGGTCCGGTATCTCCAACGACAACCGGTCGACCGCCACCGTGCCGTCCGGGTACCGCTTGGTGACTGAATCTATCCGTATCAAAGCGCCGAATACCCTTCGGGTGTGGCAGAAGCGACGATGTCCCGGCCGATGTCGCGAGGGCCGTTGCCGGGAGAGTGTAGACGCCGAGTGTTGCGGCGCCGTGGCGGGTGACGTGCCCGAAGTCGGTAGAGCCTGTGGTGCGGGACCGTGCGACACGCTGGTCCGGGCCCCCTGGACGCGCCCGAGCCGGCCGTCCGGACCACGCCGGGCGCGTTCGCCGTGTCGCCCCCGCCGTTGCCGTCGGCGACCGTGCGGACAGCGTGGAGGCCCACCGCGTACCGGACTCCGGGGAGTGCGCGAACCTCCGTGCACCACGGCTGGATCACGCCCCTCGCCTCCGCCGCGCAATGCGCCGCACAGGTCAGGAGCGGGGGCCTCGGCCGTCACCGACGGTCCGGGGGCCGGACCCGGACCGGCCGGCCGGCCGAGGCGATCAACTGGTCGATCAGGGCGAGCAGAACGTCCCTGCACGACCCCCGCTCCCGCGCGTCGCACAGCAGCACCTGGGCGTGTCCCGGCAGTGCCAGCGCGTCCCGGATCGTCTCGGGCGGGTAGGGATGGCGCCCGTGGAAGCCGTTGACGCCGACGACGAACGGGATGCCCCGGCGCTCGAAGAAGTCGATGGCGGCGAAACTCGACTCCGGGCGGCGGACGTCGATGAGGACCACGGCGCCCAGCGCACCGATGGCCAGGTCGTTCCACATGAACCAGAACCGCTGCTGACCGGGTGTGCCGAAGAGGTACAGCACGAGCTCCTGGCCGATCGTGATCCGGCCGAAGTCGAGGGCCACGGTGGTGGCCCGTTTCTCCTCGACGCCTGCGAGGTCGTCGACGTCCAGTCCGGCGACGGTCAGCGCTTCCTCGGTGGACAGCGGGGTGATCTCGCTGACCGACCCGACCATGGTGGTCTTGCCGACGCCGAACCCCCCGGCGATCAGGATCTTCACCGTGTCGGGCGCTGGCGGCGGCCGGACAGCGGTGTCAGAGTCGGCCAAGGCCGTCCCTCACTTTCTGCAGCATCTCCAGGTCCGGGGTGCGGGAGACGGGGTGCGGCGGGCGGACGGTGATCCGCCCCGCCTCCAGCAGATCGCAGAGCATGATCACGACCACGCTCACCGGGAGGTCGAGAAGGGCGGCGAGTTCCGCCACCGCGATCGGCTCGGCGCACCGCATCAGGATCCGCGTGTGCTCGGGCTGCGGCCGGGTGCCCCACTCGGGCGGCGGGTCCACCGCCGTCACGGTCGAGATGAGGGTGAAGTCGGCGCGGGTGGGCCGGGTCCGTCCGCCCGTCAGTGTGAACGGCCGGACGAGCCGGCCCGCCGCGTCGCCTCCGTTCACCTCTCGCCGCTGCCGAAGCCGGCGCCGTCCCCGCGTGGTGCCGCACTCAGGTGCTCGCCGATCTTTTTCACCAGCATGTTCATCTGGTACGCCACCACACCGACGTCGGCGCCCGGTCCGGTGAGGACGACGAGATGGGCGCCGGGTCCGGCCGAGGTGAGGATGAGATAGCTGCGGGCCAGCTCGATGAGCGCCTGTCGCACCGGGCCGCCGCCGAAGTCCAGGCTGACCCCCTTGCTGAGGCTCATCAGACCGGACGCGGTCGCCGCCAGCCGCTCGGCGTCGTCGCGCGGGAAACCCGTGGACTTGCTGACGACCAGTCCGTCCTCGGAGAGCACCACGGCGTGGTTGACGTCGGCGACCCGGTCCACGAGTCCGGTCAGCAACTGGTCGAGCTGTGTGTGCGTGGCGGGGATGGGGCGTGTCATGTCGGTGTCCTTCACGAGCGGTCGGCGGGCGGGGTCGAAGGGACGGGTGGGCCTGCGGCACGGACGCCTTCACCGGGACCGGACCGGGCGACGGCCTCCTCCCGGTCCGGCTCCTTCGGGTCGTCCAGGTCCCACGGGGCGTCGTCGCGCGCCAGGCGCGTGCCGCGCTGGAAGCCGGCGAGGGAGGAGGCGGCGCGGTCGGCGGTGAACTCGTCCCGGCGGGCGTCCTCCTCGGCGGGCGCGGCCTCCTCCCGCAGCTCGGCGGCCAGACTCGTCTGCGGCACCCGGCGCGGCAGGGGCGCGGCCTCTCCTGCGGCCACACCTTCGGTGGAGGGCGCGGCGCCGAGGTACCCGGGCCTCCGCCCGCGCGCCTCGGACGGCGTCTTCCGGGAGGACGGGCTCCGCCGCACCACGATGTCGTGCGGGACGAGGACGATCGCCGTGGTCCCCCCGTACGGCGATGGACGCAGCGTCACCCCGATGCCGTGCCGGGTGGCGAGCCGGGCGACCACGAACATGCCGAGCCGCAGATCGTCGGCGAGCGCCACCACGTCGAACTGCGGGGGCGCCGCCAGTTGCTCGTTGAGCTGGGCGTAGTCGACCTCCGGCATGCCGAGGCCGCGGTCCTCGATCTCGATCGCGAGCCCCTTGGCCACCACCGCCGCCCGCACCCCGACGGGGCTGGGCGCGGGCGAGTACGCGGTCGCGTTGTCGATCAGCTCGGCCAGCAGGTGGATCACGTCGGCCACCGCGGGCGGGGAGAGGTACACGTCCTCGTCGGTGTGCACCTCGACCCGCCGGTACTCGGCGACCTCGCCGACGGCGCTGCGCAGGATGTCGACCAGCGAGACCGGTTCGCTCCAGTGGCGCCGGGGCCGCTCACCGCTGATGATGACGAGGTTCTCCTCGTAGCGGCGCAACTGGCTGGCGGTGGAGTCGAGTTCGTACAGCCCCTGGAGGACGTCGGGGTCCTGATGGCGGCGTTCCAGCGCATCGAGCTTGCTGAGCTGGAGGTTGACCAGGTTCTGGCTCTGCCGGGCGATACCGAGGATGACCTTCTGGAAACCGCGCCGGGTGTCGGCGAGTTCGACCGCCGTGTGCACGGCCGTGCGTTGGGCGGCGTTGAACGCCTGGGCGACCTGGCCGAGTTCGTCGTCGCCGTAGTCCAGCGGCGGGGTCGCGGACTCCACATCGACCTTCTCCCCCCGGTCCAGCCGGGCGACCACGTCGGGCAGCCGTTCCTGCGCCAGGCCGAGCGTGGCGGCCCTCAGGCCCCTCAGCCGCCGGGAGAGGGACCGGGTGATCCGCCAGGACATGCCCACGCACAGCAGCAGTGCGGCCAAGCCGACGGCGCTGAGGAACCCGGCCTTGATCAGCAGCCCGTCGGACCTCTCGGCACTGCGGTCGAGCAGGAGCGCCGTCTGCTGCCGGATCAGCGTCGCGTACTGGTCGGAGAGCCTGGTCATCGCCGTGCTCCACCGTTTCCGTGCGTCCGGCATCGCCATCCCGTGCGAGCCGCCGGTCCTCACGCGTGCCGCGAGCACCTGGTCCTCGACGGTCTGCAGGGCATGCCACTGCGCCGACTGCAAAATCCTTTCGGTCTCGGTCTTCGTGCTGCCCTCGAGCGAGGGGACGATCTGGTCCTCGACCAGCCAGCGGCGGGCGTGGACCAGCTGCGCGAACCGGTTCCAGGTCGTGTCGTCCAGGTGCCCGGACGGCCAGGCCAGGGTGAGCTGTGCGTCCTCCTGGGAGACCAGCTCGGCGGCGTGCTCCAGCGCGACGAGCGGCCCGGCCTGCGAGGTGAGGTCGCCGTCGTCGACCTGGGAGAGCTCCTGGAAGGCGTGCACCTGGTCGTCGATGATCGCGGTGTACTGGTCCACCGCCTGCCCGGCGGTGATGTCGGTCGGGTGGTCCACCTGGTCCCGGTAGTACTCCAGGCTGCCCACCGACGCGACGACCGAGTACATGCGGTCCCTGATGCGGGCGGGCGCCCTCTTGATCGCATCGTCCTGGTCCACCAGTTGCGCCACCGCCGTGTCCGTCCTCGCCCGCTGTGCGTCGAGGGCGGCCCGGGAGCCGTGCGGCGCGGCCAGCCACGCCGCCGACAGGCTGCGTTCCTGCTGCAGTGCGAGCGCCGCCTCGGTGCCCATGGCACCGGTCGACCTGCTCAGCTCCGTCTGCGAGCGCAACCTCAGGCCCTCCGACAGCATCTGAGTCGTCGTCACGGTCCAGATGACGGCGAGGGTGACGCTGGGCACCAGAGCCAGCAGGATCAGGGAGAGGCGTATGGAGGCGAGACGGCGCCGGAGAGCTGTCGGAGTCCGTCGAGACATCGTCGTCCTAGAGCGAACCGGGGAACGGGGGGTGGGGACGAACGCGGGGTGACTGCGTGTCCGATGCGGTACAGGGGGTGCGCAGGATGCTATCCGCACATCTGACCCAACGCACCGAGAGCCGCGGAATCGACGTGAGATCGACCACCGGCACGGTGTCCGCTCAGCGCGTGCCGTCGGCCGCGAGTCTCGCCACCGATGCGACGTTCGCCTTGGTCACGAACGCCGGACCGGTGAGCACCGGCGCGACGCCGCCTCCGCTGACGTTGCCGTTGGACTTGTAGAGCCAGAGCGCGTCGACGGCGAGATAGCCCTGCAGATAGGGCTGTTGGTCGACCGCGAACTGCACGTCGCCGTCCTGCACGGCCTTGACCAGGGCCTTGTTGAGATCGAAGGTGGCGACACGGGCCCTGCTGTCCGCCTGCCGCACGGACCGGACGGCGGCAAGGGCGAACTGCGCCCCCAGCGTGACCACTTCGTCGATGCCCGGGTCCTGCCGCAGCCGGGCCGCGACCGACTCGGTCAGGGCGTTCGTGTCGGTGCCGTCCACATAGAGCATGTCGGTGTCGCCGCCGAACGTCTTCTTCACGCCGGCGCAGCGCGCCTCCAGGGCCACGTTGCCCCGCTCATGGATGACACACAGGGCGTGGTGGGCGCCGAGACCGTCCAGCTTGTCGCCCACGGCCCGGCCCGCGAGGCTCTCGTCCTGGCCGAAGTACTCGAGGACGCCGTCGGAACGCCAGGCGTCGATACCGGAGTTGAGACCGACGACCGGTATGCCGGCCGCCCTGGCCTCGCCGATCGGGCCCTTCATGGCGTCCGGTTTGGCGAGCGTCAGCGCGATGCCGTCGGCCCGGTCCCGGATCGCGTCCCGCACCAGTTCCGCCTGACCCGCCGCATCGGGGTCGTTCGCGTACGTCAGGTCGGCGCCGTCCTTCGCCGCTGCCGCCTCCGCACCCTTCTTCACCAGCTCCCAGAACGCGTCACCCTCGGCTCCGTGGGTGACCAGGGTGACTCTGAGCCCCGCGGCACCGGGCACCTTCGCGTCCGAGCCGGACGGGGAGTCACCGGAGCCGGTGCAGCCGGCCATGAGCAGGCAGACGACGGCGGCGCAGGCAACGGCCGTCGCCCATGCGGATCCGCGGAGGGGGTGGGGTGTGGGAGGAGTCTTCATGGGGGTGCGGCACCTCGCTGTGCAGCCGAGCAGGAGGAAGGCTGGGCCGGAGCAAATCGCGGGTGACCGCCGGTGGTCAAGTCGGCTACCCCTTGTAGCGGTTGTTGCCGCCGCATTGTGACGTGGCCGGCGGGCCGGCCGTCCACCGCGGCCACCCGGCGCCGCGTGCCCCGTCCATGCGAAGGCCCCCTCGGCTCCGGGGAGCCGAGGGGGCCTTCGGGCGTGCTCAGCCCTCGTCGGGCGTCAACCGCATCGAGATGCTGTTGATGCAGTACCGCTGATCGGTCGGCGTGGGATAGCCCTCGCCCTCGAAGACGTGCCCCAGATGCGATCCGCAGCGGGCGCAGCGCACCTCGGTGCGGACCATTCCGTGCGAGCGGTCCACCAGCAGCTCCACCGCTTCGGTGTCCTTCGGGTCGTAGAAGGACGGCCATCCGCAGTGGGACTCGAACTTCGTGTCCGAGGTGAACAGTTCCGCGCCGCAGGCCCGACAGGAGTAGACGCCCTTGGTCTTGGTGTCGGTGTACTCACCCACGAAGGCGGGTTCCGTACCGGCCTGGCGCAGTACCGCGTACTCCGCCGGGGTCAGCTCCGCCCGCCACTGCTCGTCCGGCTTGTCGACGTCGTACGACATGTAGGCCAACCCCTTACTTCCGTGTCACTTCTGTGCGAGACGTTCCAGGATCCGCGGGCCGAGGTCGGTGACGTCGCCCGCTCCCATGGTGAGAACGAGATCGCCCTGCTTCGCCATTCCCGCCACGACCGCGGGGGCCTCCGCCTTGTCGTGGACGGCCTGCACGTCCGCGCCGGCCGTCCGCGCCGCGTCGATGATCAACTCGCTCGTCACACCGGGGATCGGGTCCTCACGGGCCGGGTAGATGTCCAGGACCACCGAGGCGTCCGCCAGCGCGAGCGCCTCGCCCATCTCCTTGCCCAGCTCCTGGGTGCGGGAGAACAGGTGGGGCTGGAAGAGCACCAGGATGCGGGCCTCGCCGGCCGCCGCCCGCATCGCCTCCAGGTCCGCCGTCATCTCCGTCGGGTGGTGCGCGTACGAGTCGATCACCTGGACGCCCGACTCCTCGCCCTTGAGCTGGAGACGGCGCTTCACGCCCGTGTAGGCCCCGAGGGCCGACGCGAGCTCGGCCGCCGGGACACCCAGCGCCACGCCCGCGGCCAGCGCCGCCACGGCGTTGTGCGCGTAGTGGCGGCCGGGGACGGAGACCGTGAAGGTCAGCCGGGAGCCGCCGAGGTCCACCGTCACCTCGCTCTTCAGTCCCTGCGGGACCACGGAGAGGATACGGACGTCGGCGTCCTGCGACTCCCCGTACGTCACCGTCCGCACCGATCCCGCCAGCCGCCGCGTCAGCTCGCGTGCGCCCTCGTGGTCGGCCGCCACCACCAGCGTCCCGCCCGGCACGATCCGGCCCGCGAAGGTCTGGAAGGACTCGTAGATCTCCTCCATGGACGCGTAGTTCGCGTGGTGGTCGAGTTCGACGTTGAGGACGATCGCGACCTCGGGCGCGTACTTGTGGAAGCTGCGGTCGCTCTCGTCGGCCTCGGCGACGAAGATCTCGCCCTCGCCGTGCAGCGCGTTGGAGCCGGGGGCGTCCAGGTCGCCGCCGATCGCATAGGACGGCGAAAGGCCCAGCTCGGTCAGGGACACCGCCAGCATCGACGTCGTCGTCGTCTTGCCGTGGGTGCCGGCGACCGCGATCGGGCGCAGGCCGTCCATCAGGCGTGCCAGGGCGTCCGAGCGGTGCACCACGGGGATGCCCAGCTCCGCCGCCCGCGCCATCTCCGGGTTGTCGGCCCGGATGGCGGAGGAGACGACGACGCAACCGGCGTCGTCGGCGAGATGCTCGGCCGCGTGACCGATGTGCACCGTCACGCCCAGCGCGCGCAGGGCCTCGGCGGTGGGCGAGTCCTTGGCGTCACTGCCCGCCACCACGGCGCCACGCTGGGCGAGGATCTTCGCGATGCCCGACATTCCGGCGCCGCCGATGCCGATGAAGTGCGGTCGGTCCATGGCGGTGGGGAGGCCGGGTGCCATGCGTGTCTCCTGAGTGCTGGTACGGCGTGCGTTCAGCGGCCCAGCCTATTGCGTGCCGTCCGGGTCGACGTACACCGACCGGTCACTGCGCCTTGCTGTGCGAGAACAGCTTCAGCACCGGCACGCCCACCTTGTGCCGGGCTCTCGACGCCCAGTCGCGGTGGAAGAACTCCTCCACGTAGTGGGGGTCGGTCAGCACGATCACCTCGTCCGCGCCGATCTCTCCGACGAGCGCCTTGAGCGCGTCCAGCGGATGGTCCTCGATGAGCCTGCCCTCGGCCTCGCTGCCCGCCGCGTGCAGAGCGGCCAGGGAGACGTCCAGCGCCTGCCGCCCCAGGGCCGCGGCACTCCTGCCCTCGGGGGTGTCCCGCTCGTGCGCCGCCTCGTCCAGCTCACCCAGGGCGATGTCGTCGATGGCCCGCAGCAGGCGGTCCGCCTGGTCGCCGCGGGGCTGCAGCAGCACGTGGAAGGAGACCGACTCGTCACCGTGCAGGGTGGTGACGAATTCCACGTCGGCGGATGTGAGGGCCTTCTCGATCATCAGTACGCTCGTGAACACGACGGGCGCCCCTTCTTCTCTTCGAATCCTTGAGAACCCCGGCGGGCCTCTGCTGCGCGGGCCCTTCGAGGTCTTGCGGAAACCATCCTGCCCCGTGATCGGACGGGCACCACGAGATTGAGTGTGCCCATCGGGAAATAAACGGAACGGGATATTCCATAACATGCCGGAAGATCCCCGAAAAACCGGTACATAGAGGGCCGATTTCGCAAAGATCGTGAAGCCATCTCGGCCAGGGCCTGTCGTTTGGATCATGCCGACGTCGCGGGGCGCCGAAAGGCGCGGTCTCCCCCAGCCGACCTGATCCAAACGACAGACCCTAGTCGCGGCAGTAGCGGCCGAACAGGAAGCCTTCCTCCTCCAGCAGCGACACCAGCGTGAACCGCCGGGGCACCGCGACCGAGGGACCTCCGGCGATCCGTTGCGCGTCGCCCGCCGTGAGCATCGGGGAGAGGGTCAGACAGAGCTCGTCCAGGACCCCGGACGCCACCAGCTGCCCCAGCAGGCGCGGGCCGCCCTCGGTCAGCAGCCGGCTCATGCCGAGGTCCGCGAGGGCGCGTACGGCACGAACCGGGTCCACCCCCATGCCGTCCCCGGCGATCACCACCCGGGCGCCGGCCCGCTCGGCGGCGGCCACCCGGTCCGGCGCGGCCGCGGCGCCGGTCAGCACCAGCGTGGGCACCAGGGGCGAGCTGAACAGCGGCTCCGAGAAGTCCAGCTCGAGGCTCGCGCTCACCACGGCGATCGCGGGCGCCGGCCCCTGCCCGGCGGCCTTCCGCAGCGCCGCGAAGGCCTCCCGTTCGCGCGCCGGGCGGTATCCCTCCTGCCGTACCGTCTGCGCGCCCACGACCACCACGTCCGCAAGTCCCCGCAGTGTGCCGAAGATCCGCATGTCGGCGGCGTTCGAGATGGGCTGGGAGCGGCCGTCGTGCTGGGCGGCCCCGTCGAGGGTGGAGACCATGTTGGCCCGCAGCCACGGCTCCCGGCCGCCCGCACCGGTCTCGGGGTAGGCGTACGCCGCGGCCAGTTCCTCCAGCGTCCACTCCCGGTCGCCGGGCGGGACGGCAGGGCCGGCGCCCGCAGTCGCACCGTCCGGTCGGGCCACTGTCTCGTCGGTCACAGGGAACAGGCGTCGCATGCCGAGCAGTGTGGCACGGCGCTTAAGCTGGTGAACCGTGTCGTCCTCCACCGCCGCCTCCGGGATCGAGCCGATAGCCGAAACGGCTCCGCTCTCCCTGTCCTCCCGCGAGCCGCACGTCCCCGCCGACCGGCTCGTCGCCGAAATGGTGCCGCCGCCGCGCTTCGACTCGGTCCGCTTCGCGACGTACATCCCGGACCCGAACCAGCCCAGCCAGAGCGAGGCCGTCCACGTCCTCGAGGACTTCGCCGGGGGGCTCGGCGGCGCGCACGCGGTGACCGCCAGGCGCTCGTTCTTCGGCTTCGGGAAGGCCAGGGCGAAGGCGCCCGCCGGTCCCCGCGGCGTCTACCTCGACGGCGGGTACGGAGTCGGCAAGACCCACCTGCTCGCCTCTCTGTGGCACGCGACCCCGGCCGCTCCCTCGCTGAAGGCCTTCGGCACCTTCGTGGAGCTCACGAATCTGGTCGGCGCGCTGGGCTTCCAGCAGACGGTCCGCACGCTCTCCGGCCATCGCCTGCTGTGCATCGACGAGTTCGAGCTCGACGACCCGGGCGACACCGTCCTCGTCTCCACCCTGCTCGGCAAGCTCGTCGACGCGGGCGTCGCCCTCGCGGCCACCTCCAACACCCTGCCGGGCAAGCTCGGCGAGGGCCGCTTCGCCGCCGCGGACTTCCTGCGCGAGATCCAGGGCCTGTCCGCGCGCTTCCGCACGCTGCGCATCGACGGCGAGGACTACCGCCACCGAGGTCTGCCCGAGGCACCGGCGCCGTACAGCGACGAGCAGGTGACCAAGGCGGCGTACGCCACCCCGGGCGCCTCGCTCGACGACTTCCCGCACCTGCTGGAGCACCTCGCGCGTGTGCACCCGAGCCGGTACGGCGCACTGACCGACGGCATCAGGGCGGTCTGCCTGACCGACGTCGGGCCGGTGCCGGACCAGTCCACCGCACTGCGGCTCGTAGTGCTCGCGGACCGGCTCTACGACCGCGAGGTGCCGGTGCTGGCCTCCGGAGTGCCGTTCGACAAGCTGTTCAGCGACGAGATGCTGAACGGCGGCTACCGCAAGAAGTACTTCCGCGCGATCTCCCGCCTCACGGCGCTCGCCCGGGACGCGAAGGGTTTCGTCGAGGCGTAACAGAACCAAACGGATGTGCACCACCGGCGCGTTCCGGCCATCCTCACCTCGATTTTTGGGCTCTCCTTTACCTGAAGCGCGAAGTTGACCCTGCAAACGCGCAAGCCGGGTTAACGTGTTCGCCGAGGCACCTACGACGGACGCTCATGGCGGGGAGGGGAGGTCATGGGACGAGGCACGGCGGTCCGGGTCACTCCCGCGATTCTCTCCGCCGTCCTGCTGGCCCTGTATCTCCTCGCGCCCTCCGCGTCCCCCGCCTCGGCGCACCAGCCCCGTGCGACCGCCGCCGCAACCCCGGAAGCGGTCATGAGCAAGCGCGCTGACGAGGCCGTCACCCGCGGTGGTCTCGGACACTCCCCGGGCCCCACAGGTCCGCTGCGCACCCGCGACCGCCACCGCGCATCCGCGGACGCGGTTCCGGAGCCCCCCGCGCCCACGCGGCAGGCGGGCGACATCACCGACGGGCGGCCGCCGACCGCGCACCGCGCCGCACCGGGCATATCAAGACCGTCAACCGCTCATTCTCCCGCGGCACTTCAGGTGTTCCGCCGCTGAGCTGCTCCCCGGGTACGGACTGACCCGACCCTCCCCTCACCACGCCACGTTGGCCGAGCGCGTCGACGTGGGGTCATGTCGCCGTACCCGCATCTGCCACGTTCTCGTACGCCGACGCGCCATCCGAGGCGCGCCAGGAGGAACTGACAATGCAGCCCCTCATCGATCACGCCCGTGCGCACGGACAGCGCCCGGAGGACTTCGCCCCGCTGGCCGACGGCCAGTCGCCCGAGGTCCTGTTCATCACCTGCTCGGACTCCCGGGTGGTCCCCGCGCTGATCACCGGAGCCCGGCCCGGTGAGCTCTTCGAACTGCGCACCGCCGGCAACATCGTGCCCCCGTACGTCTCCGACCGCCCCACCGGCGAAGCGGCCACCATCGAGTACGCCGTCGAGGTGCTCGGCGTCGGTGACGTCGTCGTCTGCGGCCACTCCCACTGCGGAGCCGTCGGCGCGCTGGTGCGCGGCGACGACCTCACCGCGGTGCCGGCCGTGCGCGACTGGCTGGCGCACGCCGCACCCGAACCACAGGCGTCCGACGCCGACGACCCGACGGTCGCAGAGGCCGTCCAGAACCATGTGCTCGCGCAGTTGCTGCGCCTGCGGTCCTACCCGTGTGTCGAACAACGCCTGGCCACGGGCCGGCTGCGTCTGCACGGCTGGTACTACGAGGTGCACACCGGTGCGGTACGCGCACACAGCGCCTCCACCGACACGTTCGAAGCGCTGTGAGCGGGCCGATGACCGCACTGCGCGGATTACCGCATCTCAAAGAGGACTTCGCCGCCTCCCTCGTCGTCTTCCTCGTCGCGCTACCGCTGTGCGTGGGGGTGGCCGTCGCCTCCGGCGTACCCGCCGAACTCGGCCTGGTCACCGGCATCGTGGGCGGCATCGTCAGCGGGCTGATGCGTGGGAGCAGCCTCCAGGTCTCCGGACCGGCGGCGGGGCTGACCGTGCTGGTCTTCGAGGCGGTGCGGGAGTTCGGGCTCCCGGCGCTGGGCGCGATCGTGCTCGTCACCGGTGTGCTCCAGCTCCTCATGGGCGCCCTGCGGCTGGGGCGCTGGTTCCGGGCGATCTCCGTCTCCGTGGTGGAAGGCATGCTGGCCGGCATCGGTCTGGTGCTGGTCGCCGGGCAGCTGTACTCGGTGGCCGGGCGGCAGGCCCCCGCATCCGGCCCGGAGAAGCTGGCCGGACTGCCCGGGGCGCTGGCCGGCGCCGTCGCGAACACCGAGGCGCTCCCCGCACTCGCCCTCGGTGCCGGCACCATCGCCGTCCTCCTGCTGTGGCCGCACCTGCCCCGCCTGGTGCGCGCGGTGCCCGGGCCTCTCGCGGCGGTGGCGCTCGCCACCCTCGCCACGGCCGTCCTCGGCCTGCGGGTGGCCACGGTCGAGGTCAGGGGACTGCTGGACTCCGTCCACCCACCGTCCCTTGACGCCCTCGGTGAACACGCGAGTGCCGGCCTTCTCGGCACGATCGTCGCGTTCACCCTGATCGCCTCGGCCGAGTCGCTGTTCAGCGCCGCGGCCGTGGACCGGCTGCACAACGGTCCACGCACCGAGTACAACAGGGAGCTGATGGCCCAGGGCGCCGGCAACACGGTCTGCGGACTGCTCGGCGCGCTGCCCATGACCGCGGTGATCGTGCGCAGCGCGGCCAACGTCCAGGCCGGTGCCAGAACCAAGGCCTCCCGGGTGCTGCACGGCGTGTGGCTGCTGCTGTTCGCGGCGCTGCTGCCGTCCGTGCTGGCGCACATACCGATCCCCGCGCTGGCCGGGATCCTCGTGTACTCCGGCGCCAGGCTCGTGCCCGTGCGGCAGCTCGTCATCCTGTGGCGGGAGCATCGGGGCGAGGCGTTCATCCTCGTGGTCACCGCGCTGTCGATCGTCGCGGTCAGCATGTTCGAAGGGGTGCTCATCGGCCTTGCCCTCGCCGTTGCGAAGACCGCCTGGGAGGCCTCGCACATCAGGCTGGAGGTCGTCGACAAGGGCGCGGGCCCGGTCCAGGCGCATCTGTCGGGCAACGCGACCTTCCTGCGGCTGCCGAAGATCCTCGACAGCCTGGAGGCGCTTCCCCAGGACCGTCCCGTCGAGCTGGACCTGTCGGGACTGCACCACCTCGACCACGCCTGCCGTACGGCCCTGGAGAACTGGGCGGAGCGGCACAGCGCGGCCGGGACGGAACCGGTGCGGATGACGTCCGGCCGCTGACGGCGCACAGTCGCTCCGCCCCCGCGGGGCGGGGGCCACCCGGCATGGCACCGGTGGCCCTCGCCTCGTGGGCTTCGACGGAATTATGGTGGCAAGTGCAGACATACCTGGCCTCTCGACGAGGAGGTCGTCATGATCCAGGAGCTGGTGGGTGCCTTGGTGGCGGCGGGCGCCGTCGGGCTCGTCGGCCTCGCCGCCGCGGCGCGGGTCATCAAGCAGTACGAGCGTGGCGTGGTCTTCCGGTTCGGACGGCTCCTCGGGTCCCCCAGGGCGCCGGGCTTCACCGTGATCGTTCCGGGAGTCGACCGGATGCACAAGGTGAACATGCAGATCGTCACGCTGCCCATCCCCGCCCAGGAAGGCATCACGCGGGACAACGTGACCGTGCGGGTGGACGCCGTCGTCTATTTCAAGGTGGTCGACGCGGCGAACGCGCTCATCCGGGTGGAGGACTACCGGTTCGCGGTCTCGCAGATGGCGCAGACCTCGCTGCGCTCGATCATCGGCAAGAGCGATCTGGACGACCTGCTCTCCAACCGGGAGAAGCTCAACCAGGGGCTCGAGCTGATGATCGACAGTCCGGCCATCGGCTGGGGTGTGCAGATCGACCGGGTCGAGATCAAGGACGTGTCCCTGCCCGACACGATGAAGCGTTCGATGGCCCGGCAGGCGGAGGCCGACCGTGAGCGCCGCGCACGCATCATCAACGCGGACGCGGAGCTGCAGGCCTCCAAGAAGCTGGCCGAGGCCGCCGGGGTGATGTCCGAACAGCCCGCCGCGCTCCAGCTGCGGCTGCTGCAGACCGTGGTCGCGGTCGCGGCCGAGAAGAACTCCACCCTTGTACTGCCCTTCCCGGTCGAACTGCTGCGCTTCCTCGAACGGGCGGCGCCCCACGACGGAGCGCAGGGCCCCGACGAAGGCCGATCCTCGCCGGCGCCGACTGCCGAGGAGAAGGCGACTTCCACGCCCTCGACTGCGCCGAAGCCCTTGGAGGAAGCCGCGTCCTCGTCCGTGGGCGAGGCCGCGTCGGCGGCCGATCGACCCGTCGAACAGGTGCCGACACCCGAGGCGGCCCCAGTGCCCGAACCGACCGCACTGCGGCGCGGCCCCACATCCGACGGCTCCCCGTCGACCCAGCCGTAGATCTGGACCGGCCCCTGCGCAGAAGCGCACGGCGGCCGGAGAATTGAGAGGCGCCCTTGTACGCCGCCTGCTAGGTTCTGCGACATGCAGCGCGCCCATGTGTCCACGACGACGCCGGAGAGTGTCCCGGCGCGCTGACAGACGACCGAAGGTCGAAGCCCCGGGGCGAGTGCCCCGGGGCTTCGCCGTGTGTGGCCCCCTCGCCCCCGACGAGAGGAGACCACGATGCACGACCACCGCCGCCTCGGCCGTGAACTCGACCTGTTCGACACCGACCCGCTGGTGGGCGCCGGCCTGCCGTACTGGCTGCCCGACGGCGCCGTCGTACGGCACACCCTCGAGGAGTACGTGCGCGACCTGGAACGCCGTGCGGGCTATCGGCACGTGTACTCGCCGGTCCTCGGCAAGCGGGAGCTGTACGAGATCTCCGGGCACTGGGCGCACTACCACGACGACATGTTCCCGCCCATGGATCTGGGCGGCGAGCAGGTCGTGCTGCGGCCGAGCCTGTGTCCCCATCACGCTCTGATCTACCGCTCCCGCCCGCACAGCTATCGGGAGCTTCCCCTGCGGATCGCGGAGTTGGGCGGCATGTACCGCTCCGAGCTGTCCGGGGTGCTCGGCGGACTGACCCGCGTACGGGCCATCCAGCTGAACGACGCGCATGTCTTCTGCACCCTGGACCAGGCGGTCGAGGAAGCGGAAGCGGCGCTGCGCATGATCGGCGAGGCCCATGCGGCGCTCGGCATCCGCCCCGCCCGCCACCGGCTGTCACTGCCGGGCCCCGGTGGCAAATACGTCGCGGATCCGGATCTGTGGCGCCGGGCCTCGGCGATGCTGCGCGAGGTCCTGCACCGTGCCGGTGTCGCCTACGAGGCGGTGGAGGGCGAGGCCGCGTTCTACGGCCCCAAGATCGACGTCCAGATCGCCGATCCGGCGGGTCGCGAGACCACCCTCTCCACCGTGCAGATCGACCTCCATCAGCCGGAGCGCTTCGATCTGCGCTACACCGGCCCCGACGGCGCCCGTCACCGCCCGGTGATGGTCCACCGCAGCGTCATCGGCAGCCTGGAACGTGCCGTCGCCCATCTTCTCGAGGTGCACGGTGGCGCCTTCCCCGCCTGGCTCGCCCCGATCCAGATCGTCGTCCTGCCCGTCTCCGACACCGAGTCCGAGCATGCCGCACGGCTGGTGGAGCGGTGTCTGGAGCGAGGGCTGCGGGCCCGGTCGGCCACCCCCGAGGAGGGCACCCTCGGCGCGCGCGTCCGGGCGGCACGCCTGGTGCCCTACCAAGCGGTGATCGGCGCCCGGGAGGCCGCGGTCGATCATGTCTCGCTGCGCCTGCGGGACGGCCGGCGCCTGGAGGGCCAGCCCGCCGAGGGGGTACTGCACCGTGTCGGCGGGCTCGTCACCCGCCGATCCGTCGACCTCTGGGACGCGTGACACGGGTGGGCCACCGCGAAGGGGGTGGTGCCCCGGAGCGCTCCGGGGCACCCCTTCGTCGTGGCCCGTGGCCGCCCCCGACAACGGCAAACATCCGCCTGGCGGCCGACCAGCCGTCGACATGGGCGCAGCCCCGCCGCCCAAATCGACCGTTTGTCGACGATGACGTGCACTCTTCGCCGACACCGACGCCACAACGGAAACGCCAACCCCTGGTCGAACCGGACCGGGGCGACCGCCCCCGCGACGCCAACCGTCCACGAGGAACGCCGACCACCCGTCGACAACACCGCGGAACCACCGCGAACATCGGCCGTCCGTCGACAAAGCCGGCCATCGTCGCCAAAGCCGACGACACGACGGGAACACCGACCGCCCGTCGGCCACACCGGCGCCCCCACGACCAGGACCAGCCGGCCCCTAAACTTCGAACCACGTCCGCCCGACCGCAACACCGGCCGGGCAGCGGGAAGGGCGAGCGCGGTTCGACCACACCGGTGACGCCGCGCGCATGCCGCACATCGTCCGCGAACACCGGCCTTCGTCTGGCGATTCGACAAGCGCGTCGGACGCGCCGACCCTCCGCCGCAGACACCCGCCATCGACGTGGAACCGGCCCGAACGGAACGGCGCGCCCGGCCCGTGGGAGGCGGATCGCCGCAGCCGGGCGGGTGGATTCGTTTCCCTCGCGGCCCGGCACATACGCAAGGTGGGCTTTTCCGATGATTTGAGCCTCTACGTTCGTACGGTGATCCTTCTCGTCCGGCGTATCGCCGCTCTGTGCGCCATCGGTGCGGCGCTGGCCGCCTGCGGAGGCCCCGGCACATCTCTGCACCCCGCGCCGCACTCGGCGCCGCTCCCGGCACCAACCTCGTCGGCCGCACGGGCGCCCGCACTCGCCCCGGGGCCCAGGGGGCTGACGCCGGTCTTCACGAGGGCCGCCACGCAGGAGAAGGTCCTCGCCCTCACCTTCGACGCGGACCAGGACGTGGATGCGGGACCAGGGACCGCGGCGGCGGGCGGCCGCATCGGCTTTCCGCGGCTGGTCGAGGCGCTGCGGAACCTGAAGGTGCCGGCGACCGTGTTCATGACCGGCCGTTGGGCCGACGAGAACCGTCAGGAGGCGCGGGCGATCGGCCGGGACCCGCTCTTCGAGGTCGCCGGCCGCTCCTACGGCAACTCCTCCTCCGCCGGCGACTGCCAGTGGCTGCCCGTCCTGCCGTTGAAGACGATGCGCTCGGACGTGGAGCGCGCCTTCACGGCGATCCGCACCGCGGGCGTGCCCCGTCCGATGCCGTACTTCCGCTTCCCCGGCGGCTGTTACGACACCCTTGCGCTGCGCGCCATCGGTTCGCTCGGTGTCACGGCGGTCCAATGGGACGTGACGGTCGGGGACGCACCCGCGACGGACGCCGCCACGACCGTGCGGCAGGTGCTGGACGGGGTACGGCCGGGTTCCGTCGTCGCCCTGCACGGCACGGGCGGCTCGGCGGCGCAGAGCGGACAGGTGGTCAGGGCGGTGGTGCCCGAGCTGCGTGGACGCGGCTACCGGTTCGTCAAGGTCTCCGAGCTGATCGGGATGTCCGGCGTGCGGCGGTAGGGGCCCGCGCCACGATGGGGCCCGCGCCTCTGCTCAGGCCCTAGGCTCGTCGTATGAGCGACTACTGCGACACGGAGGCACCCTCCCCGGTGCCCGGGGCGGGCGGGCCGCCGTTCGCCGACTGCGTGCTGTGCCGGGAGCCCACGGAGTACCCGGAGTCGTACAGGGGGATCACGCTCTGCCCGGTCTGCGAGTGGCAGGAGGCGCAGCGCGCGGCCTGCTCCGGATGACCGCGCGAGGCGCTGCGGTGGCCGCCGCTCTCCTCCGGAATGACCCGATCTTCCGCCTGGCAGACTTGACGTCGTGAGCAGTGACCAGACCCCCTCGGCGTCGCCGGACTCCCCGCACGACGACCGGACCGGCCGCGCCGGCCAGGACAGCCCCTTCCGCTCCGAGCGCACCCCGCGCGACGAGGCCCCGCAGTTCGTTCTGCCGCTCGTCGTACGCGTCGAACGTGCCGCTCCGCCGGCGCGTACGGACGCGCTGGAGACCGCGGCGCGGGCCGTGCTCGTGATCCTCAGCGACGAACGGTCGCAGGGCGAGGGCGCATGGGCCCGAGTGATCCGGGACTGGCAGGACGCGCGGATCCGCAAGGTGGTACGGCGGGCGCGCGGCGCGGAGTGGCGCCGGGCCGAGGCGCTGCCGGGCATCACGGTCACGGGCAAGTCGGCCGAGGTCCGTGTCTTCCCGCCCGTCCCGCTGGACGGCTGGCCCAAGGATCTCGCCCGGCTCCAGGTCTCCGGCACGGATCTCGACGACGCGGAGCCGCCGGTCGAGGCCGACGCCACCGCTCCCGTGCTGTGGCTCAACCCCGGCCTCGAGATGTCGGCGGGCAAGGCGATGGCCCAGGCAGGGCACGGGGCCCAGCTCGCCTGGTGGGCGCTGCCCGACGAGGAGCGCGCAGCGTGGCGCGACGCGGGCTTCCCGCTGGCCGTCCGTACCGCGGAGCCTTCCCACTGGACCGAGCTCACCGCGTCCGGACTGCCGTTGGTGAAGGATGCAGGCTTCACGGAGATCGCCCCGGGCAGCTGCACGGTGGTGGCGGACCATCCGGCACTGCGTCACAGCTGACCGGCACGGAAACCCGGTACGGGGGCCGGGACCTCGACCGGGCGCCGACCGTCGGCCGGAGTTCCCCCGCCCGACGGCGAGGATCGCCATCGGTTTCCCGACGCCCGAAGGGGTGGTCCGGGGACCCGGCGTCGACCGTCAGCCCGGTCTGCTCCCGGTGTACGTGTAGGCGGTCACCCACGTGATGTCCATCTGCGCCCATGAACCCGGCGCCGCGTACGCCCCGTACAGGGCGCTCTCGTTCTGGAGCACCCAGCTCAGCGGCCGCGCGGCGACGCCCCGGCTGTCGCTGAGCAAGAGCCTGCCGTCCAGGTAGTACCGGGCGAGCCCGGGTGTCCACTCCAGGCCGACCGTGTGCCACTCGGTGAAGGGCCTGCCGGTGTCGGCCACGCCCTGGGGGCGTCCGTCGCACGGGTGGTGGAAGAAGTGGACGGTGTCGACCCACGACTGCTCGTACATGTCCATCTCGCAGCTGCCTCCGTAGAGCAGCCAGGCGCTCTTGTATCCCGGCGCGGCCTTCACGACCCGCACCCGGGCGCTGTACTTCCCGTACGTCTGCCGCATCACCCTGCGCGGTACGACGGCCGCGACATGGAGGTCGCCCCCGGAAGCCGGACGGTACATGCGGATGTGCATACGGCCGTCGCCGTCCGCGGCGGGGCCGACCCACACGGTGTCGTCGGCCCGGTACTCGCCCCCGAGCACGCGGTTGTTGCCGTTGGAGTGGTTGCGCGGATGGGCGGTGTCGTACCAGCCACGGGGGTAGGCCCACCAGTCGGCGCGGTAGGAACCGGTGAGGCCGCCGCAGTGCGCGTTGCGGGTGTCGGCGTCGTGGTCGCAGTCGCTGAAGGAGCCGAGCGGCACCACGTCACCGTCGAAGTCCTCGGCGAACACCTGGTGGAAGGGGCCGCAGTCGCCGCGTGGCATGACGTCCGCGGTGGTGTGGCAGGCGTCCCCGGACGGCGGCACCGCGGTCGCCTGCGGCACGGTGAGGGACGCCTTCAGTACGGCCGTCACCAGGGCCGCGGCACCGCGCAGACGGTACCGGTGGCGGGGCCGGCTCCTCATCCTCTGCTCCTCACTGCCGACCGCGACCGGCACGGCGCCGGCCTCGTGC
Organism: Streptomyces sp. NRRL F-5122; assembly: GCF_001507435.1. Taxonomy (GTDB): domain Bacteria; phylum Actinomycetota; class Actinomycetes; order Streptomycetales; family Streptomycetaceae; genus Streptomyces; species Streptomyces lannensis. The sequence goes on along the minus strand of NZ_LMWH01000266.1, from coordinate 266,569 downwards.
CCGTGGACCGGGCAGGGCGACGTAGGGCCTCCACCAAGGTCTTCCTGGCGGCAGGGCCCGGCGGCTCGGCCGTTCGGGTCGAACCGCGCGGCAGGGGCGGTGCCCTCCCCCCGTGAACGGCCACGGCCGGACCGGCACCCACTGCCGGGCCCCGGACCGGTTCCGCGCGTCGGTCCCGCGGGAGCCGATCCGGGGCGGGGGCGAACCTCAAATATTGCTCTGAACGTCCTCCGGCAGGGGTTCGGCTCCGCGGGCCGGGGTCATCACTCCGTCACACCGGCAGCGGTGGTGCGTCGACGGGGGCGCGGGGGCACGGCCGTGGGGCCGTGACCGTAGGGCGGCGGCCGGTGGACCAGGGTGGAGGAGCGGACCGTGCGACGACTGGGAACGGGCATCGGATGGCGGCCGGAGATCGCCGACGCCGTGGAACGCATGCCGGGCATCGACTGGGTCGAGACCGTGGCCGAGAACGTGTGCCCCGGACATCTGCCCGAGTCGTTGCTGCGCCTGCGGCGGCGGGGCGTCACCGTCGTCCCGCACGGCGTCTCCCTCGGCCTCGGTGGCGCGGAACGCCCCGACGAGGCCCGGCTGGCCGAGCTCGCCGAGAGGGCCACGGCGCTGGAGGCGCCGCTGGTCACGGAGCACATCGCGTTCGTCAGGGCGGGCGGGCCGCTGACCGCCTCCCCGATGCTGGAGGCGGGCCATCTGCTCCCGGTCCCGCGCACGCGCGACGCGCTGGACGTCCTCTGCGAGAACATCCGCATCGCCCAGGACGCCCTGCCCGTGCCCCTCGCCGTGGAGAACATCGCGGCGCTGATCTCGTGGCCCGACGAGGAGATGACCGAGGGCCAGTTCCTCTACGAGTTGGTCGACCGCACCGGGGTAGGGCTGCTGATCGATGTCGCGAACCTCCACACCAACCACGTCAACCGGGGCGAGGACCCGGCCAGGGCGCTGGACGAGCTGCCCGTCGAGGCCATCGCGTACGTCCATGTGGCGGGCGGCTACGAACGCGACGGCGTCTGGCACGACAGCCATGCCCACCCGGTGCCGCAGCCGGTCCTCGACATCCTGGCCGACCTCGCGTCTCGCGCCACCCCGCCCGGCGTCCTGCTCGAGCGCGACGAGAACTTCCCCGAACCGACCGAGCTCGAGCGGGAACTGACCGAGATCCGGCAGACGGTGGGGAAGGCGGAACACTCACCCGCGACCTCGGGGACACACCCGGCAGAACTGCGCTCGACGGGCACGGCGGGCGGCTCCGCCACCCCGGCCGCGGCCGCTCCGCCCGAGGGCGCGACCGCCTCACCGGCAGCGGGGGGTTCCGGCGACGGTGACGCCGCCGCCGGGCGTGGGCGGCTCGCGCTCGCCGAGGCTGCGCTGCTCTCCGCGCTCGTCGCCGGCACGCCCGTGCCCGAAGGGTTCGACCGGGTGCGGCTCGGGCTGCAGGCGCGTGCCCTCGCCGGCAAGCGGGCCGATGTCGTGGCGAAGGTCGCGCCCGAACTGCCGGAGATCCTCGGTGAGGACTTCCGGCCCGCCTTCCTGGCCTACGCCCACCACCGTCCGATGACGGGGGGATACCGGCGCGACGCCCTCGACTTCGCCGAGCATCTGCTGCGCACCGCCCGGCCGGAGGACATCGGGGCCGGGCGCCGGCTGCATGCCTGGTGGCTGGAACGCTCGGGACCCACGCCTCCGTCCCGGCGCCCCACCGCACGGCTGGCCCGAGCCACACGCCGGGTGCTGCTGCGGCACTGAGCGAGAGCGCACTCCGTAGCACCTCGGCCGGGGCATGTGAGGCCGTCGCGGGCGAATGTGACGCGGTTGACGCAAAGGGCGCACAGTGGGGACGAAGGGATTGGTTCGCCCCTGTTTCACCGGAGAAGGACACGTGCGTACCTGCCGCATTCCGGCCAGGTTGCCCGCTTTCCAAGTGAATGCCCGCGTACGGCAGTTGGCGGATACGGCGCAGTAATATGCCATCCCGCACCCGAAGCACACTAGCGTGCGGTGCCGCAAGCAGGAGGCACCATGCGATCCAGACCCGTCCGAGGCCGCGGAATCTTCAGCGGCACCGGGCTTCTCATCACCTTGCTCGCGGGAACCCTCGCCGCACTGATCTTCCCGGTCTGGTCCTACGCGGACCGCTCCGGCACCGGGCTGGACACCCTCAACGCCCAGACCGTGCCCACCGACTACGGCCCGCTGTCCGCGCTGGACCGGGACTTCGTCACCAGGGTCCGGCTGGCCGGGCTGTGGGAACTGCCTGCCGGACAGCAGGCCGAACAGAAGGGCACCACCCAGGCGGTGCGCACCGCGGGCGAGCACCTGGTCACCGGCCACACCTTTCTGGACGCCCGCGTCCGCGACGTCGCCGGGCGCCTCGGCCTCGCCCTGCCCAACCAGCCCAACGCCCAGCAGCGCCAGTGGCTCGCCACCCTGGACTCGGCCCAGGGCCAGGAGTACGACCGCGACTTCGCCAACCTCCTGCGCCGGGCCCACGGCAAGGTCTTCGCCGTCGTCGCGCAGGTGCGGGCCACCACCCGCAACTCGCTGGTGCGTGCCCTCGCCGACGACGCGAACACCACCGTCCTCGACCACATCAAGGTCCTCGAGGCCACGGGTTACGTCGACTTCGACGCGCTCGCCGAGGACGCGGCCACCGCGAGCCCGGCCCCGCTCACCCCGTCCCCCGCTCCCCCGGGACCCACGGACGACCCCGGCACTCCGATCCCGGTGACGCCGACGTACTCACTGCCGCCTGCGGCGTCCGGCCCCCCGCCGTGACGGGGCGCCGGACACCCGGGGCCGACCGATCAGGCGAGGCCCTCGACCAGTTCGGCGACCGACTTGCGGCGGCCGGTGAAGAACGGGACCTCCTCGCGCACGTGCATCCGGGCCTCCGAGCCGCGCAGATGACGCATGAGGTCGACGATGCGGTACAGCTCGTCGGCCTCGAAGGCGAGGACCCACTCGTAGTCCCCGAGGGAGAACGAGGCGACCGTGTTGGCCCGCACGTCGGGGTAGCCGCGGGCCATCTTGCCGTGGTCCGCGAGCATACGGCGACGGTCCTCGTCCGGCAGCAGGTACCAGTCGTAGGAACGCACGAACGGGTAGACACTGACGTAGTTGCGCGGGGTCTCGTCCGCGAGGAACGCCGGGATGTGCGAGCGGTTGAACTCGGCGGGACGGTGCAGCGCCATGTTCGACCAGACCGGCTCCAGAGCGCGGCCCAACCGCGTGCGGCGGAAGAGGTTGTACGCCTCCTGCAGCTGGTCGCTGGTCTCCGCGTGCCACCAGATCATGAGGTCGGCGTCGGCGCGCAGACCCGACAGGTCGTACGTGCCTCGGACGGTCACGTCCTTCGCCGCCAGCTGGTCGAACAGCTCCTGGACCTCGTCGGCGTACCCGGCGCGGTCCTCGGGAAGCACGTCCTTCAGCTTGAAGACGGACCACAGCGTGTAGCGGATGACCTCGTTGAGGTCCTTGGCCAGTTTGCCCTTGTTCGGGATCCGGCCGGCCTCGGTGGTGGGTGCGTCGTCACTCATGTTCCTATTCTCCCGCTCCGCCGTGCAGGCTCTGCACCGGGTTGGCGGTGAGCTCCTCGACACCGCGCAGATCGCCGCCGAGCTGGTCGACGGCCGCGTACGCGCTCGCGATGCACGCCGGGATGCCGACCCCGTCGTAGGCCGCGCCGCACACCGCCAGTCCCGGCAGCCTCGCCACGTGCTCGCGGATGCGGACCACGCGCGCGTGGTGGCCCACGGGGTACTGCGGCAGGCCGTCGGTCCAGCGGGTCACACGCGTCTGAAGCGGCGCGGCGGCCACCCCGGTCGCCTCGCGCAGGTCGTGCCGCGAGAGGGCCACCAGATCGGCGTCCTCGCGCTGGAGGATCTCCGTCTCGGCGTAGCGGCCGACGGACGTCCTCAGCACGACGACGTCCGGGTCCTCGTCCCCGATCCAGCCCCACTTCCGGGAGGCGAAGGTCGACGCCTTGATCGTCCGCCCGTCGACCGGCGGCACCAGGAAGCCGCTGCCCTCGGGAAGGGCGATGTCGGCACGGCGGTAGGCGAGCGTGACGAGCGCCATGGAGGCGTACTCGACGGCGTCCAGTTCGGCGGCGGCCCCGCCACTGACGCCGCGCAGCAACCGGGCGGCCTGACGGGCGGGGGCCGCCACGACCACCGCGTCCGCCTCGACGGTGCGGCCGTCGACGAGGACCTCCCATCCTGCGGGAGTGCGGTTCAGGCCGTCCGCCCTGGTCCCCAGGCGGATCTCGCCGCCCCGGGCCCGCACCGACCCGGCCACGGCGAGCGGGAGCCGGCCGACGCCTCCCTCGATGCCCATGAAAACCGGGCCGGTCCGGGCGGCCGCGGCCCCCTTCGCCTGGATGTCCCGTACCGCCTCCGTCAGCGAGGCATGGTCCCTGGCGGCATAAAAAAGCTGCGGGACGGCCGAGCGCATGGAGATGCGGTACGCGTCACCCGCGTACACCCCGCCGAGCAGCGGTTCCACCAGGCGGTCGACGACCTCGCGGCCGAGTCGGGCCGCCACGTACTCCCCCACCGCCACGTCGTCGCCGACCTCCGTGCGCGGCAGTTCGGCGTCCTGTTCGATGCGGCGCAGTCCTTCGTCCGACAGCAGTCCGGCCAGTGCGGAGGCGGCACCGGGGACGCCCATGACATGACCCTTCGGCATCGGCCGCAGGGCGCCGCGCGTCCAGATCGAGGCGGTCGAGGTGGCCGGTGCCTGAAGCCGCTCCGCGAGGCCCGCCTCGCGGGCCAGGGACACCGCCTCGGGACGCCGCGCCAGCATGGACTCGGCGCCGAGGTCGACCCGCACGCCCGCGATCTCGCCCGGCAGCAGTTTGCCGCCGACCCGGTCCGCCGCCTCCAGGACCGTCACCCGCATCCCCCGGTCCAGCAGCCGATGGGCGGCGGCCAGCCCCGCGATCCCGCCTCCGACGACGACGACGTGTCCCGCGTCCGGGCGGGTGTGCGTTGCGCTCATGCCCCCAGCCTCTCAAACGGCTCCGGGAGGCCGGGGAGCGGTGTGTGCCGCCGCCGAACGGCCTGGGCCGGGTGTCCCGGCCGAGTCCCGACCGTGACCGCATCGGGACCGGATCGGGCCAACGTTCGGTACGGGCCCCGCGTCGAAGAGGCATCCGTCACCACAACCCTCGGGGGTACGACCACATGCGCACTCCACGCTCCGCAAGGCCGGTCCAGGTGCTGGCCGCGACGTTGCTCGCCGCCGCACTCGCGCTCGCGGGCTGCAGCGCCGGCGGCGATTCGGGCACCAGCAGCAGTGACGGCGACGCCAAGTCCGGTGCGGCGCCCGCCCGGCAGGAGGGCGTCACCGACAGCGCCGCGGGCGTCGGCGCGAAGGGCGCCGGCAACAGCGCGGGCGGCGACGCGAAGAGCCCCGGCAGCACGCCCCGGCTCTCCACGGGCGACATCATCCGCACCGCCTCCCTCACCGTGCAGGTGAAGGACGTGCCCGACGCGCTCGACCGGGCGCGGACGACCGTGGAGAACGCGGGCGGGTTCGTCGGCAACGAGAACACCAGTCGCGACGCCCGGGGCCACGAGCGCACCCGGCTCGTCCTTCGGGTGCCCACCGGGAAGTACGACGAGGTCCTCTCCTCGCTCCAGGGCGCGGGCAAGCTGCTCGACCGCACCGCCAGGGCCGAGGACGTCACCGACCAGGTCGTCGACGTGGAGAGCCGCATCCGGTCGCAACGCGCCAGCGTGGCGCGGGTGCGGGAACTGATGGACCGGGCGACCAGGCTCAGCGACGTGGTCGCCCTGGAAGGGGAACTGAGCTCGCGCGAGGCCGACCTCGAGGCGCTGCTGGCCCGGCAGGCCTCCCTCAAGGACCGCACCAGCCTGGCCACCATCACACTCTCGCTGTCCGAGACACCGGCGACGAAGGCGGCGAAGGACGACCGGCCCGGGTTCGTGGACGCCCTGGCGGGCGGGTGGCACGTGTTCGTCACGCTGCTGCGCTGGATCGCCCTGGCGATCGGGGCGGCCCTCCCCTTCGCGGTGTGCGCCGCGTTGCTCGCTCTGGTGTGGCTGCGCCTGGTACGCCCCCGGCTGCCCCGTCGTCCGGCGTCCGCGCCCGCCGCTCCGCCGACGGGCGCGTTCCCCGCGGCCCGAACGGCGGCCGAGCCCGCCCGGGGGCAGGGCGGCAGGGGCGAACAGGACTGAAATTCCCCGCGCACGTAGCGTGTTCGTATGACCATGAGCCCTACGAACCGTTCCCCCGAGCGCCTGGTCGTGATCGGCGGCGACGCGGCGGGCATGTCCGCCGCGTCGCAGGCGCGCCGCCTCAGGACGCCCGACGAGCTGGAGATCGTGGCGTTCGAGCGCGGTCACTTCTCCTCGTTCTCGGCGTGCGGCATCCCGTACTGGGTGGGCGGCGACGTCGCCACACGGGACGAGCTGATCGCCCGTACGCCCGAGGAGCACGCGGCGCGGGGCATCGATCTGCGGATGCGGACGGAGGTCACGGAGATCGACGTGGCGGGCCGACGCGTCCGCACACGGGCAGTCGACTCCGGGGCCGAGGCCTGGACGTCGTACGACAAGCTCGTGATCGCGACCGGGGCCCGGCCCATCCGCCCCGATCTGCCGGGCATCGACGCGCCGGGGGTGCACGGCGTGCAGACCCTGGACGACGGGCAGGCGCTCCTGGACTCGCTGGCCGCCACCCGGGGGCGCAGTGCGGTGGTCGTCGGCGCCGGCTACATCGGTGTGGAGATGGCCGAGGCGCTGGTCAACCGCGGCTACGAGGTCACCGTGGTCAACCGCGGCAAGGAACCCATGGCCACGCTCGACCCGGACATGGGCCGCCTCGTGCACGAGGCCATGGAGGGCCTCGGCATCAGGATGGTCGACGACGCCGCGGTCACCAAGATCCTCACCGGCGGCGACGGACGGGTCCGCGCCGTCGGCACGGAATCCGCCGAGTACCCGGCGGACGTGGTGGTCCTGGGCATCGGCGTACGCCCCGAGACCGGGCTCGCGAGGGCCGCCGGGCTGCCGCTCGGCGAGCACGGCGGACTGCTCACCGACCTCTCGATGCGGGTGCGCGGGCACGAGAACATCTGGGCCGGCGGCGACTGCGTCGAGGTCATGGACCTGGTCTCCGGACGGGAGCGGCACATCGCCCTCGGGACGCACGCCAACAAGCACGGCCAGGTCATCGGCACCAACGTGGGCGGCGGCTACGCCACCTTCCCGGGCGTGGTCGGCACGGCCGTGAGCAAGGTCTGCGATCTGGAGATCGCCCGCACCGGTCTGCGCGAGAAGGACGCGCGGCGGGCCGGACTGCAGTACGTGACCGTCACCATCGAGTCGACCAGCCGCGCGGGTTACTACCCGAACGCCGCGTCGATGAAGGTGAAGATGCTCGCCGAACGCCGCACGGGCCGGCTGCTCGGCGTCCAGATCGTCGGCCGGGAGGGCGCGGCCAAGCGGGTCGACATCGCGGCGGTCGCGCTGACCGCCCGTATGACGGTCGAGGAGATGACGGCCCTGGACCTGGGATACGCGCCTCCGTTCTCACCGGTGTGGGACCCGGTCCTGGTCGCGGCCAGGAAGGCGACGGCCGCAGTGCGGGAGGACGCCGGCTGACGCCCCGGGCCCGGATCACGGCCCGGCCGCGAAGAGCCGCAGGGACCGCCCGCATGGCGGTCCCCACGGCTCACGCGGCGGGGGGACTACGCCGTCTCGTGCTGACCGTTGATCCTCTCGATGGCCTGCCGGGCCTGCTCGGCGGGCGGACGGGGAGGCAGCGACGACACGGAGGCACTGGAGGGGACGGCGGCCGACGGGGGCTGCACTCCCCCCGGCTTCGCGTGCGCGGCCACCCTGGTGGAACGCAGCCGCTGGCTGACGGCCTCGTCGAGTGTCACGGGGCGCTGCATCTGGGCGGCGAGCCGGCCCGCCTCCTGGCCGAGCCGGGCGATGTCCTCCCACGGCAGATGGATGACCAGGGCCAGTTCGGCCTCGCCGTCGGGCAGAGCGTGGATCGGAGGAGTAACTCGGTCGTTCATCACCTGTGTCCCTCACGTCGTCCCCGCGACACGCCTTCCCCGTACCGCGGCCGGTTGAGGAGACATACGCACAGGCGGACGGCCGCGTTCACTGATTCGCCCGGCCCATCCCGGGCAGTACTTCCTTGTGGTCATCCCCGTCCATGACGTAAACCCTGTGCGGCGTACGCCCTATGTGACGTACGCACTGATCGCCGCCAACGTCGTCGTCTTCCTGTTCACCCCCGGGATAGCGGGCTCGGTGGCGGGACAGAGCGATCTGGCGCAGCTCTGCCATCTCCAGGCGTTCCTGGATCACTACGCCGCGGTGCCGCGGGAGCTGATCCACGATCAGCTGCCTCGGCTCGTGCCCACCGGCGCCGTCGGTGTGGGCCCGCACGGCCCGGGCTGTGTGGTGGCCACGCCTGACTACCAGAAGTCACCGCCGGCGTCCGTCTTCACGGCGATGTTCCTGCACGGCAGCTGGCTGCACCTGCTGGGCAACATGCTGTTCCTGCTGATCTTCGGCAACAACATCGAGGACCGGCTGGGCCACGTCCGCTTCACGCTGTTCTACCTCGTGTGCGGCTACGCGGCCGCCTACGGTTTCGCCCTGGCGAACTCCGACTCGGGCGACCCGCTGATCGGCGCCTCCGGGGCGATCGCCGGCGTGCTCGGCGCCTATCTGGTCCTGTATCCGAGGGCCCGTGTCTGGGTCCTCGTACCGTTCCTGATCTTTTTGCCGCTGCGGCTGCCGGCCTGGATCGTGCTGGGCTTCTGGTTCGTCCTCCAAGCGGCCTACTCCTCCGGCCAGGGCGTCTCCAGCGCGGGCAGCGTGGCGTACATGGCACACGTGGTCGGCTTCCTGGTCGGCATGGTGATCGCCTGGCCCCTGCGCGCGGGCACCCCGCAACCGCCCGAACCACAGGGCCTCTTGTTCGGCAGGCGGGCACGGCCCGGTTGGTGAGGCCGGCGGGGCACACCCGGCGCCGGCCGGGAAACCGATCCCGGTCCGCACCGAGCTGACGGCGACTCGGATCGCCGGACCGCACCGTCGGCCGTGCGGTCGTCCGTGCCCGGACGGCCTTGTGGGCACCGCGGCCCGTCACGGTGGACGCCGGGGCCCACCGGGCCGAACGGCGGGCGCGGCCGCGCCACCGGGCCGCGCGGGGACGCGTGAACCCGGGCGGCCGCATGCGGGGGAACGGTCAGCGGACCGTCTGCGTGTGGACGTACTCCACGAGCCGGGTCAGGCTGTCGGGGTCGGTGGACGGCATGACGCCGTGGCCGAGGTTGAAGACATGCCCCTCGAGTCCCGCGGCGGCCTCGAGCACCTCGCGGGTCTTGGCCTCGACCGCCTCCTTCGGCGCGAAGAGGATCGCCGGGTCGAGGTTGCCCTGGAGGGCCTTCCCCGGGCCGACGCGCCGGGCCGCCTCGTCGAGCGGGACACGCCAGTCGACGCCGACGACGTCCGCTCCCGCCTCGCCCATCAGACCGAGCAGCTCACCGGTGCCGACACCGAAGTGGATGCGCGGGACGCCGTAGCCCTCGACGGCCCGGAAGACCTTGGCCGAGGCGGGCAGTACCGAGCGGCGGTAGTCGGCGGGTGCGAGGGCGCCCGCCCAGGAGTCGAAGAGCTGGACGGCGGAGGCGCCCGCCTCGATCTGGACCTTGAGAAAGGCGGCCGTGATGTCCGCGAGCCGGTCCAGCAGGTCGGCCCACAGCTGCGGGTCGCCGTAGATGAGCGCCTTGGTGTTCTCGTACGTACGGGACGGGCCGCCCTCGATGAGGTAGCTCGCGAGGGTGAAGGGGGCGCCCGCGAAACCGATCAGCGGGGTCGGGCCCAGCTCGGCGGTGAGCAGCCCGACTGCCTCCGTGACGTAGGAGACGTCCTCGGGGGTGAGGTCCCGCAGCTGTGCGAGATCGGCCCGGGAGCGGATCGGGTGCTCGACGACCGGACCGACACCTGGCTTGATGTCGAGCTCGACACCGATGGCCTTGAGGGGGACGACGATGTCGCTGTAATAGACGGCCGCGTCCACGCCGTGGCGGCGGACCGGCTGCAAGGTGATCTCGGTGACCAGCTCCGGCAGCGTGCACGACTCGAGCATGGGGATGCCCTCGCGCACCTTGCGGTACTCGGGCAGGGAGCGCCCGGCCTGCCGCATGAACCACACCGGCGTGTGGGGAACGGGCTCGCGCCTGCACGCCTTGAGGAAGGCGGAATCGTACGCGGCTGTCGGCTGGCCCGTCACGGGGCGGTCGTTGGCACTCACGTCAAGAAGTCTCGCACGCCCCACCGGGCACCCGGCCCGGGGGCGAGGGCGATGGGGCGGGCGGAGCGGGCGGCACCCGGACGGGGGACCGCGCCCCACCGAAACGACATCTCGCCGTTCCCGGCCAACCACCGTCGGGACGGGTGTCTCTCCCTGCGAAGGCGCTGTCCTCCCTTTACTCTTCCCCGCATGGCTGCGGCTCAGGAACCACTGACGGACGGCGCTGGCGGAATGGACGAGGGGGACGGCAATGCGATGGAGGCGGCTCCGCTGCCCTTCCGCGCCGCGGTCGACGCGCTGAAGGCCGCTCGGCTGCGGCCGGAGATCGAGATCGAACCGACGCGACCTCCGCAGCGGCTCGCCCCGCACACCTACGCCCTGGAGGCAGCGGTCGTCCAGGAGGGCGAGGACCTGGCCGACGGACGCCTCGTCCTGCTGCACGACCCGGCGGGGCACGAGGCCTGGCAGGGTTCCTTCCGCCTGGTGACGCTGGTGCGCGCCGAACTCGAGCCCGAGATGGCGGCCGACCCGCTGCTGCCCGAGGTGTGCTGGTCCTGGCTGACGGACGCGCTGCAGGCCCGCGGACTGGCCTACGGGGAGCCGAGCGGCACCGTCACACGCGCCGCTTCGCACTACTTCGGCGGGCTGGCCGCTCGTCCCGCCGCCTCCCAGATCGAGATCCGCGCCTCCTGGACCCCCCGTGAGGGTCTGGGCGGCGTCCCGGACACGGCCGCCCATCTGGCCTCCTGGTGCGATCTGCTCGCACAGATCGCGGGCCTGCCCCCGGCGGGCCCGGGAGACTCCTCGGTGGTGACCCTGCCGCAGCGCCGAGGACCCGATTCGCGCTGACGGCCCGCGCTCACCGGCCGTGTCACGACGAGGGCCGTGCCCCACCCGAACGTGGGGCACGGCCCTCTTCGTGACGGGAGCCCGGCACGACACGCCTCGACGGGTGGTCCTTGTCATCTCTTTGTCGATACGGCCACTTTCGGCCGCGTATTGACAACGGAGCGAACCGATTCGATCTTCGGTTGATCGCGCGCGCGTCCGAATTGCACCGATTGTTACTCACCAAATCGTGATCATTCTCTAAAGGAGCAGGAGTTTGATGCCGAAGACGACTGTGACCTTGAAAGCACGGTTCGTCCCGGCTTCATCCCCAGAGCCGGCCCCGTCCCGCACCCCCAGGAGGCCTGGTGTCCGTTCTCCTCGAGCAGCCCGCAAGCCTGGTCGCCTACCGCCCAAACAAGCCGACCGCCATGGTCGTCGTGGCCGACCCGCGCGTACGTTCCACCGTCACCCGCCACCTCTGGGCGCTCGGGGTGCGCGACGTCATCGAGGCGTCGTCCATCGCGGAGGCGCGCCCCCGTATCGGCAATCCGCGCGACATCTGCGTCGCCGACGTGCACCTCCCCGACGGCTCCGGCCTCACCCTCCTGTCGGAGACCCGCGCCGCGGGCTGGCCGAACGGCCTCGCCCTGTCCGCCGCCGACGACATCGGCGCGGTCCGCAACGCCCTGGCGGGCGGAGTGAAGGGCTATGTCGTCACCGGGACGCGCACCAACGTCGGGCTCCCCACCCGGCCCGGCGCCGCCCCCATCGGCGCCGCCGCGGCGCGCCTGCACCGCCGCCCCCCGGGTGCCCCGAGCCACCCGGGCGGCTACCGCGAACTCTCCGGTCGCGAGGTGGAGGTGCTGCGCCTGGTCGCCGAGGGCCAGTCCAACAAGGCGATCGGCGTCTCGATGGGGCTCTCCGCCCTGACCGTCAAGAGCCATCTCGCCCGGATCGCCCGCAAGCTCGGCACCGGCGACCGCGCCGGAATGGTGGCGGTCGCACTGCGCACCGGCATCATCCACTGACCGTCCACCCACCCCCGTCCCATCGAGCCGCCGCACACCCGGGTCCGGAACGAACGCCGCGCCGGCGGCATCCGCCGCCCCACGTCAATCGGGAAGGCCGGTGTCCTTCACCTGCACGTGTGACACATGACTGGTTTACGACCCCCCATCGCCCGTCGACGGAACGTTCCGTCGACGGGCGTACTCAATCCACGGATACCCTTGACAGGTGACCGACGCCCAGGAGACCGCAGCAGACAGCCCACTGCGAACCACCGGAGGCGCCCCTCCGGACGATGTCGAAGCGGCGCCGATCCCCTTGCTCGAACCACGGGACGGCATCCCGCCCGTGATCGCCGACGAGGCTTCGCTGGCCAAGGCCGTGGCCGCCTTCGCCGCGGGCTCCGGCCCGGTCGCCGTCGACGCGGAACGCGCCTCCGGCTACCGCTACGGCCAGCGCGCCTATCTGGTCCAGCTGCGCCGCGAGGGCGCGGGCACGGCGCTGATCGACCCCGTCGCCTGCCCCGACCTGTCGGCGCTGGGCGAGGCGCTGTCCGGCGTCGAGTGGGTGCTGCACGCCGCCACCCAGGACCTGCCGTGTCTGCGCGAGATAGGCATGGTGCCCACGCTCCTGTTCGACACCGAGCTGGCCGGACGTCTCGCCGGGTTCCCCCGGGTCGGGCTCGGCGCCATGGTGGAGTCCGTCCTTGCCTTCGTGCTCGAGAAGGGGCATTCGGCGGTCGACTGGTCGACGCGGCCGCTGCCCGACCCCTGGCTGCGCTACGCCGCCCTCGACGTCGAACTGCTCGTCGATCTGCGGGACGCCCTGGAGAAGGAGCTGGACCGGCAGGGCAAGCTGGAGTGGGCCCGGCAGGAGTTCGACGCGATCGCCTCCGCGCCGCCCGCGGAGCCCCGCAAGGACCCCTGGCGGCGTACGTCCGGCATGCACAAGGTGCGCCGCCGCCGGCAGATGGCGGTCGTGCGCGAGCTGTGGCAGACCCGGGACCGGATCGCGCAGCGCCGGGACGTCTCCCCCGGCAAGGTGCTCTCGGACGCGGCGATCGTCGAGGCCGCGCTGGCCCTGCCGCCGAACGCGCACGCCCTGGCCGCCCTCCCCGGATTCGGGCACCGCATGGCACGGCGTCAGCTGGAGCAGTGGCAGGCCGCCGTCGATCGCGCCAAGGGGCTGCCGGAGGCCGAGCTGCCGCAGCCGGGCCAGCCGGTGACCGGTCCGCCGCCGCCGCGCGCGTGGGCCGACAAGGACCCGGTGGCCGCGGCCCGGCTGACCGCGGCGCGTGCGGCGGTCTCGGCCCTCGCCGAGCAGCTGAACATGCCTCAGGAGAACCTGGTCTCCCCCGACACCGTGCGGCGGGTGTGCTGGGAACCGCCTCCGTCGGCCGACGCCGAGTCGGTCGCTGCCGCGCTGGCCGGACACGGCGCGCGGCCGTGGCAGGTGGAGCAGGTGACCCCGGTGCTGGTGGCGGCGCTGTCCGCGAAGCCCTGAGCACCGGAACGGAGAGACGGGGCCGCCTTTGGGCGGCCCTTCTCCGTGCCACGGCCGGTTCGTGGCCCGCTCGCGCGGTGCACGCGTCCGCCCAGGTCCGCGACGACGGCCCGCAGCGCCCACCCGGGGCGCCTGCTCTGCCCCGGAGCCGCGACGGCTGCGTCGAGATCACGCCAAGATCGGTGCACCGCCGCGTGTGGAGCCGCGGAAGGACTCACACGATGGTGTGACCTTCGCCGCTTGGACCTGCGGGACTGGGCAGCTTGGTTACCCACAAGTAGCATGGGACTGAGCGCGCGCTCAGCGCGTCGCGGCAGTGCCATCCCGCACCCTGGAGGAGAGCCATCGTGCCTCGTACCGTCAGGGACGTCGTCTTCGTCGACGGCGTCCGTACCCCGTTCGGCAAGGCGGGCCCGAAGGGCATCTACCACGAGACCCGCGCCGACGATCTCGTCGTGAAGGCGATCCGGGAGCTGCTGCGCCGCAACCCGGGTCTCGACCCGAAGAAGATCGACGAGGTCGCCATCGCCGCGACCACGCAGATCGGTGACCAGGGCCTGACGCTCGGCCGCACGGCCGGCATCCTGGCCGGTCTCCCCCAGTCCGTCCCCGGCTACTCCATCGACCGCATGTGCGCGGGCGCGCTGACGGCCGTGACGACGACGGCCGGATCGATCGCCTTCGGCGCCTACGACGCCGTCATCGCCGGCGGTGTCGAGCACATGGGCCGCCACCCGATGGGCGAGGGCGTGGACCCGAACCCGCGCTTCGTGAGCGAGAAGCTGGTCGACGAGTCCGCCCTCTTCATGGGCATGACCGCGGAGAACCTGCACGACCGCTACCCGCACATCACCAAGCTGCGCGCCGACGAGTACGCGGTGCGCTCGCAGGAGCGGGCCGCCAAGGCGTACGCCAACGGCAAGATCCAGCAGGACCTGGTGCCGATCTCCGTGCGTCGCACGAACCCCGAGAGCGGGGAAACCGGCTGGGGTCTGGTCACGGCGGACGAGCCGATGCGCCCGGGCACCACCCTGGAGAACCTGGCGAGCCTCAAGACTCCGTTCCGCGTGCACGGCAGGGTCACCGCGGGCAACGCGGCCGGTCTGAACGACGGCGCCACCGCCTCGATCATCGCGTCCGAGGACTTCGCCCGCGAGAACGACCTGCCGGTCAGGATGCGCCTGGTCTCCTACGCTTTCGCGGGCGTGGAGCCCGAGGTCATGGGCTACGGCCCGATCCCGGCCACCGAGAAGGCCCTCGCCAAGGCGGGCCTGTCCATCTCCGACATCGGCCTGTTCGAGATCAACGAGGCCTTCGCCGTCCAGGTCCTGGCCTTCCTCGACCACTACGGCGTCGCGGACGACGACGAGCGCGTCAACCAGTACGGCGGTGCCATCGCCTTCGGCCACCCGCTCGCCTCCTCCGGCGTCCGTCTGATGACGCAGCTGGCCCGGCAGTTCGAGGAGCAGCCGCACGTCCGCTACGGCCTGACCACCATGTGCGTCGGCTTCGGCATGGGCGCGACCGTCATCTGGGAGAACCCGCACTTCGAGGGGGACAAGTGAGCACCACTGCCGAACTGTTGAAGGGCGCGGCCGAGCTGTTCCCGGACGAGGTCGTCACCCAGGCGCACGTACGACACTTCGACCTGCCTCAGGGCGCGGGCCGTTTCGCCCTGATCACCCTGGACAACGGCTTGGACCACACCAAGCCGACCACCTTCGGGCCGAAGTCGCTCGCGAACCTCGACACCGCGATCGACCAGGTCGAGAAGGAGGCCGCGGACGGCGAGATCGTCGGTGTCGGCGTCACGGGCAAGCCGTTCATCTTCGCGGTCGGCGCCGACCTCAAGGGCGTCGAGCTGCTGAAGCGGCACGAGGACGCGCTGGCCATCGGCAAGGGCGGCCACGAGGTGTTCAAGCGCCTGTCGAACCTCGCCGTCCCGACCTTCGCCTACTACAACGGCGCGGCGATGGGCGGCGGCGTCGAGGTCGGCCTGCACTGCACCTACCGCACGGTGTCCACGGCCCTCCCGGCGTTCTCTCTCCCCGAGGTGTTCCTGGGTCTGGTCCCCGGCTGGGGCGGCTGCACCCTGCTGCCGAACCTGATCGGCGCGGACAAGGCCGTCTCGGTGATCATCGAGAACTCGCTCAACCAGAACAAGCAGCTCAAGGGCGCGCAGGTCCACGAGCTCGGCATCGCCGACGCCATCTTCGAGGGCGCGGACTTCCTGGAGCAGTCGCTGATCTGGACGGCGGCCGTCCTCAAGGGCGAGATCCGGATCGAGCGGCCGGCGATCGACCGCGGCGAGGCCTGGGACCAGGCCGTCGCCAAGGGCCGCTTCATCGCCGACGGCAAGGTGCACGGCGCGGCCCCGGCCGCGTACCGCGCGCTGGACATCATCGCCGCGGCGAAGAACGGTGACCTGCAGCAGGGCTACGACGCCGAGGACCAGGCCCTCGCCGACCTGATCATGGGCGGCGAGCTGCGTGCGGGCATCTATGCCTTCAACCTCGTCCAGAAGCGCGGCAAGCGCCCGGCCGGCGCCCCGGACAAGAACCTGGCCCGCCCGGTCACCAAGGTCGGCGTCGTCGGCGCCGGTCTGATGGCCTCTCAGCTGGCCCTGCTGTTCCTGCGCCGCCTGGAGGTCCCGGTCGTCCTCACGGACATCGACCAGGAGCGCGTCGACAAGGGCGTGGGCTACGTCCACGCCGAGATCGACAAGCTGCTCGGCAAGGGCCGGATCCACCAGGACAAGGCCAACCGGCTCAAGGCCCTTGTGTCCGGTGTCCTGGACAAGGCCGAGGGCTTCGCGGACGCGGACTTCATCATCGAGGCCGTGTTCGAGGAGATGTCGGTCAAGCAGAAGGTGTTCGCCGAGGTCGAGGCGGTCGCCCCGGCCCACGCGATCCTCGCCACCAACACCTCCTCCCTGTCGGTGTCGGAGATGGCCTCGAAGCTGCAGCACCCCGAGCGGGTCGTCGGCTTCCACTTCTTCAACCCGGTCGCGATCCTGCCGCTCCTCGAGATCGTGCGCGGCGAGCAGACGGACGACGCCTCGCTGGCGACCGCCTTCGCGGTGGCCAAGAAGCTGAAGAAGACGGCGGTTCTGGTCAAGGACGCCCCGGCGTTCGTCGTCAACCGCATCCTCACCCGCTTCATGGGCGAGATCCAGAACGTCATCGACGAGGGCACCCCGGTCGAGGTGGCGGAGAAGGCGGTGGAGCCCCTCGGCCTGCCGATGTCCCCGCTGGTCCTTCTCGAGCTCGTCGGTCCGGCCATCGGCCTGCACGTCTCGGAGACCCTCAACCGGGCCTTCCCCGACCGCTTCAAGGTCTCCCCGAACCTCAAGGCGGTCGTCGGGGCGGGCAAGCGCGGCTTCTACGTCTACGACAGCGGCAAGCCGGAGCTGGACCCGGAGGTCTCCGCGCTCCTCGTGCAGGGCGACACGGTCCTGACGGAGGAGCAGGTCCGTGCCCGCGTTCTGGACGCCGTGGCCCAGGAGATCGGCCTGATGCTCGACGAGAACGTCGTCGCCGAGGCCCAGGACATCGACCTGTGCCTGATCACCGGCGCCGGCTGGCCCTTCCACCTGGGCGGCCTCACCCCGTACCTGGACCGTGAGGGCGTCTCCGAGCGGGTGAACGGCAAGCGCTTCCTGAGCGCGGGCGTCGCCTCGGTCCCGGCGTGACGGACGGGCGGGCGACCAGCGTCGTAGGGATGTGAAGAGGGCCTCCGCCCGACGGGCGGAGGCCCTCTCGCATGCACCGGCCGGCGCGTCCGGCACGGTGGTCGTGCGACCCTGGCCCCATGGACGAGGAGAACCTCCCGCTCGTGGTCGTCGACGCCGCCAACGTCGTCGGCTCCGTTCCCGACGGCTGGTGGCGGGACCGGCGCGGTGCCGCGGAGCGGCTGCGCGACGGGATCGTGCGCTACGCCGACGAGGGGCTCCCAGATCTTTCGGGACCCGTGGAGCTGGTGCTCGTGGTCGAGGGTGCGGCCCGCGGGGTGGACTCCGTGCCCGGGGTACGGGTGGTGTCGGCACCCCACAGCGGGGACGACCGCATCGTCGAGCTGGTCGCCGAGGCCGGGGACCGTGCCGTCCTGGTCGTCACGGCGGACCGTGAGCTGCGCCGCCGCGTGACGGAACTGGGCGCCCAGGTCACCGGCCCGCGCACGGTGCGCGACGGGGAGCCGCGGGCGGACCGCGGCTAGGGTCTGTCGTCTGGATCAGGTCGGCTGGGAGAGACCGCGCCGTTCGATCGACCCGAGCGGGCGAGGTGCGTGCGGCTGCAGGGCGGAGGAGGGCGACGACGCGGAGCCGCGGCAACCGACGACAACGCGGCAGACGCGCGTGCCACGCCCCGCGACGCCGACATGATCCAAAGGGCAGGCCCTGGCACCAGCGTCCCCCGCACCGCGCACACTCCCGACGGCCACCGGTCCGGCCATCGGCCTCCGGACGCATCCGCGGCCCGGCGAGGAAAAAACGGGTACTTTATTGGCAAAAATGACGTCAGTTGTCGTACTGGCGCAACGTGCTGCTCCGTGGAGCCGGCATGGCTTCGGCGACTGCCGCACGAACACCGCCCGTTCGCCCCGGGGTGTCGCACCGGCTCCCCCGTCCTGACGACCACCGCCGAGAAGATGGAGGCGACGCGCTCGTATGGCCACTGCCCACTGGCTCTTCGGCGACCAGCTCGGACCCCACTTCCTCACCGCCGGCGCCGAAGGGCTCGACCGTGACGCGCCGGTGGTGATGATCGAGGCCCGTTCCGTCTTCCGCCGGCGGCGATTCCACCGTGCGAAAGCCCATCTGATCCTGTCCGCGATGCGGCACCGGGCCGCCGAACTCGGCGACCGGGTGCGGTACATCCGCTGCGACACCTATCGGGAAGGGCTGCTCGCGGCCGTCGGCGAAGGTCCCGTGACGGTGCACCACCCCACCTCTCACGCGGCCCTGCGTCTGGTCCGGTCCCTCGACGCCGTCACCGTCCTGCCCGCCCGCGGTTTCCTCCTGCCGCACGCGGACTTCCGCGCCTGGGCCGACGGTCACGGCGGCCGGAGCCTGCGTCAGGAGGACTTCTACCGCTGGGTGAGGCGCGACCGTCACCTGTTGATGGACGGTGACGCCCCCGCGGGCGGACGCTGGAACCACGACCACCACAACCGCGAGCCCCCGCCCAGGGGCGCGCGGACCCTCGGTGCACCGGCGCCGTACCGGCCTCGGGAGAACACCGTCGACGAGGAGGTGCGGCACGACCTGGACCGCTGGGAACGCGACGGCCTGGTGGCCTTCGTCGGGCGGGACGGCCCACGACGGTTCCCGGCCTCCCGGCGTGAGGCACTGGCCGCACTGCGGCGGTTCCTCGAGCACCGGCTCGCCGGCTTCGGGCCCCACGAGGACGCGATGCTGGGCGCCGACCCCGTGATGAGTCACAGCCTGCTGTCGTCATCGCTCAACCTCGGCCTGCTGCACCCCGCCGAGTGCGTCGAGGGCGCGGAGGACGCCTGGAGGTCCGGGCGGGCACCCATCAACAGTGTGGAGGGGTTCGTCCGGCAGATCGCCGGGTGGCGCGAGTACGTCTGGCAGCTCTACTGGTACTTCGGCGACGACTACCGCCACAGCAACGCCCTGCACCACCACGCGCCACTGCCCGACTGGTTCCTCGAACTGGACGCCGACGCCGTGACCGCACGATGTCTCGCCACGGCGCTGGCACAGGTGCGCGACACCGGCTGGACACACCACATCCCCCGGCTGATGCTGCTCGGAAGCCACGCCCTACAGCGCGGTTTCGACCCGCGGGCGGTGACGGACTGGTTCCACCGCAGCTTCGTCGACGGCTACGACTGGGTGATGCTGCCCAATGTCGTCGGGATGTCCCAGTACGCCGACGGCGGGCGGATGACCACCAAGCCGTACACCTCCGCAGGCGCCTATGTGAACCGCATGAGCGACCTGTGCGGCGGCTGCGCCTACCGGCCGACGGAGCGTGTGGGTGAGCGGGCCTGTCCTTACACGGCCGGGTACTGGGCCTTCCTGCACCGGCACCGGTCCCGGCTGGCGGGCAACGGGCGGATGGCACAGGCGCTCCGGGGCCTGGACCGCCTCGGCGACCTCGACGAACTCCTGCACCAGGAACGGAATCGCGGCCAGGACCCACCCTGACGGAACCCCGCGGTCCGCCGTCCCGGCCCGCACCCGTCCACGCGTCCTGCGGGCCCGTCGTCACACGGCCCCCTCACCGTCCTGCCGGCTGCTTCTCCCGCCGGTCGGCGAGACGGCTGTGCGAACGGCCGTAGAGGAAGTAGATGAGGAAGCCGACGACCAGCCAGACGGCGAACCGCAGCCAGGTCTCCGCGGGCAGGTTCAGCATCAGCCACAGCGAGGCGCACACCGACAGGATCGGCACCACGGGGACGAACGGAGTACGGAAGGCCCGGGGCAGGTCGGGGCGGGTCCTGCGCAGGACGATCACGCCGACGGCCACCACGATGAAGGCGAAGAGCGTGCCGATGTTCACCAGTTCGGCGAGTTCGCTGAGGCTGGTGAAGCCCGCAACGACGGCGATGATCACACCGAGCAGGACGGTCGGCCGGTGCGGGGTCTTGAACCGGGGATGGACGTGCGAGAAGAAGCGGGGCAGCAGCCCGTCCCTGCTCATCGCGAAGAAGACCCGGGTCTGGCCGAGCAGCAGGATCATGCAGACGGTGGTCAGGCCGACGGCGGCGCCGAAGCTGATCACACCCGCGAACCAGGGATGCCCGATGGCCTTGAAGGCGTCGGCGAGCGGGGCGTCCACGGACAGCCTGCTGTAGTGCTCCATTCCCGTGACGACGATGGACACCCCCACGTACAGCACCGTGCAGATCAGGAGGGAGCCGAGGATGCCACGCGGCATGTCGCGCTGCGGGTTCCTCGTCTCCTCGGCCGTGGTCGCCACGATGTCGAAGCCGATGAAGGCGAAGAAGACCACGGACGCCGCGGTGAAGATGCCCATCACACCGAAGTTGGAGGGCGCCCAGCCGAACATCAGCTGGATCAGTGGTGCGTGCAGGGAGCCGGCCGCCTCCACCGGCTGCGCCTTCGGAACGAACGGCTTGTAGTTGGAGCCGGTGACGAAGAAGGCACCCGCCACGATCACGATCAGCACCACGGCGACCTTGATGGCGACCACCAGCTGGGTCACCCGGGCCGAGAGCTTCACACCGACCACGAGGATGGCGGTGAGCACCAGGATCAGCGCGGCGGCCAGGATGTCGAAGCCGAAGCCGTGCGCCCCGTCCCGGCCGCCGAGATAGTCGGGCAGGTGCCAGCCCCCGTTGTCCAGCAGGGAGCGGATGTATCCGGACCAGCCGACGGCGACCACCGCCGTGCCCAGCGTGAACTCCAGGACCAGGTCCCAGCCGATGATCCAGGCCGGCAATTCGCCGAGTGTCGCGTACGAGAACGTGTACGCGGAACCCGCGACGGGGACCGTCGAGGCGAACTCCGCGTAGCAGAGCGCGGCGAGCGCGCAGACCACACCGGCGACCACGAAGGCCAGGGAGACGGCCGGCCCCGCGTTCTCCTTGGCGACCTTTCCGGTCAGCACGAAGATGCCGGTGCCAATGACGACACCGACGCCGAACACGGTCAGATCCAGGGCGGAGAGGGTTTTCTTGAGCGCGTGATCGGGTTGCTCCGTGTCCCGGATCGACTGCTCGACGTTCTTCGTCCGGAAGAGGGTGCGACTCACGGCTTACCTCCCGCGCTCGGCGTCCTCGACATGATCGAGAGGGGGCGTAAGTGCGTATGCCCCGGCGTGCGGGAGTTCACGCTGACGGGCCGGCTTCGCCACCGTAAAGGATCCGAAGCCGGCCCGGGCGGACCATGCGGTCGCGTCAGTCGCGTGCCGTCTCGACCGGGTCCACGGCCTGCGGGGCACCCGGGCGGTCGAAGCGCCCGCCGTCGAGTTTGGCGACGACCCCGGTGACCTGACGGGCGATGTCCGGCGCGGTCAGGCCGATCTCCGCCAGGACCTCCTTGCGGGAGGCGTGGTCGAGGAAGCGCGGCGGGATGCCGAAGTCGCGCAGTGGCACATCGACTCCGCCGTCGCGCAGGGCCTGCGCGATCGCCGAACCGACACCGCCGACGCGCGAGTTGTCCTCGACGGTGACGACCACGCGGTGCCGCTCGGCAAGCGGGACCAGCGCCTCGTCGACGGGCTTGACCCAGCGCGGGTCGACGACCGTGGTGGAGATGCCCTGCTTGTCGAGGAGGTCCGCGATCTCCAGGCACATGGGCGCCAGCGCACCGACGGAGACCAGCAGCACGTCCGGCACGGGCACGTCGGCCTTGCGCAGGACGTCCATGCCGCCGACCATGCCGACCGCCGGTACGGCCGGTCCGACGACGCCCTTGGAGTAGCGCAGCACGGTGGGCGCGTCGTCGACGTCGACGGCCTCACGCAGCTGGGCGCGCAACTGCTCGGCATCGCGCGGCGCGGCGATCCTCAGGCCCGGGACGACCTGGAGCATCGACATGTCCCACATGCCGTTGTGCGAGGCGCCGTCGTCGCCGGTGACACCGGCGCGGTCCAGCACGAACGTCACACCGCACTTGTGCAGGGCGACGTCCATGAGGACCTGGTCGAAGGCGCGGTTGAGGAAGGTCGCGTACACGGCGAAGACCGGGTGCAGTCCGCCGGTGGCGAGACCGGCGGCTGAGACCGCGCCGTGCTGCTCGGCGATACCGACGTCGTAGATCCGGTTCGGGAAGGCGTCCGCGAACTTCTTCAGGCCCACGGGATGGAGCATCGCCGCGGTGATGGCGACGATGTCGTCGCGCTCGCGGCCGAGCCTGACCATCTCGTCGCCGAAGACGGAGGTCCAGCTGGCGGCCGCCGCCTTGATGGGCAGACCGGTGTCGGGGTGGATGGGCCCGATGCCGTGGAAGCGGTCGGCCTCGTCCTGCTCGGCGGGCTTGTAGCCGCGGCCCTTCTCGGTGAGGCAGTGCACGATGACCGGGCCGCCGAACCGCTTGGCGCGGGCCAGCGCGGACTCCAGCGCCTCGATGTTGTGGCCGTCGATCGGACCGACGTACTTCAGACCCAGGTCCTCGAACATGCCCTGCGGGGCGATGAAGTCCTTCAGGCCCTTCTTGGCGCCGTGCAGCGTCTCGTAGAGGGGCTTGCCGACGACGGGTGTACGCTCCAGCACCTCCCGGGTGCGGGCGAGGAACTTCTCGTAGCCGTCGGTGATGCGCAGGGTGGCCAGGTGGTTGGCGAGACCGCCGATCGTCGGGGAGTACGAGCGCTCGTTGTCGTTCACGACGATGACCAGCGGGCGGTCCTTGGCGTCCGCGATGTTGTTGAGCGCCTCCCAGGCCATACCGCCGGTGAGGGCACCGTCGCCGATGACGGCGACGACGTGGCTGTCGCGCTGCAGCAGTTCGTTGGCCTTGGCGAGGCCGTCGGCCCAGCCGAGGACCGTCGACGCGTGCGAGTTCTCGATGACGTCGTGGTCGGACTCGGCGCGCGAGGGGTAGCCGGACAGGCCGCCCTTGGCGCGCAGCTTCGAGAAGTCCTGACGGCCGGTGAGCAGCTTGTGGACGTAACCCTGGTGGCCGGTGTCGAAGAGGACCCTGTCCTTGGGTGAGTCGAAGACGCGGTGCAGCGCGATGGTGAGCTCGACCACACCGAGGTTGGGGCCGAGGTGGCCGCCGGTCTTGGAGACGGCGTCGACGAGGAAGGTCCGGATCTCCTCTGCAAGCTGGTCCAGCTCTTCCAGGCTGAGCCGGTCCAGATCGCGCGGTCCCCTGATGCGGGTCAGCAGCGGCACCCGTGCCTCCTTGCAGTAGAGCTGTGACGAGCGAGCTTTCGCCGGGCCCGTCGAGTCTAATCTTCCGCCTGTGCGGATCACCGGCGGCCCCGGCCTTCCTTGCCACACATTCGGCCGCACACAACCGTGCCCGGCACCGTGGTCGGTGCCGGGCACGGTTCGCGACGGAGCCGGGGCGTCAGGCGCGGCCGGCCGTCTTCTGCGTCTTGCGCGTGATGGCGTCGATGACGACGGTCGCCAGCAGAACACCACCGGTGATCATGTACTGGACCGGCGAGGCGATGCCCTCGAGGGCGAGGCCGTACTGGATCGAGACGATGACCAGCACACCGAGGAGCGCGTTCCACGTGCGCCCGCGGCCACCGAACAGCGAGGTACCACCGATCACCGCCGCGGCGATCGCGTTCATCAGCAGGTCACCGGCACCGGCGCCCTGGTTGGCGGAGGCGATCTTCGAGGCGATGAACAGACCGCCGATCGCGGCGAAGGTGCCCGAGATCGCGAAGACCGAGATCCGGACCATCTCCACGTTGATACCGGCACGCCGGGAGGCCTCGACGCTGCCACCGAGGGCGAAGATCATCCGGCCGTACCGGGTACGGCGCAGGACGAAGTCCGTGATCAGCAGCACGGCGATGAAGATCACGACCGCCAGCGGCAGGCCCTTGTACTGGTTGTAGACGGCCGCCACGACGAACGAGAGGATCGCCAGCAGCACCGTGCGCAGGATGGTCTCGCTCAGCGGGCGGGACGGCACGCCGGCGGCCTCACGGCGACGGTTGCCGAAGAACGAGCTGAGGAAGTAGAGCACCGTCACCGCGAGGGCGAGCCCGTAGGCGGCGGCCACGTCGGTGAAGTAGTAGCTGGTCAGCTTGGCGACAAGGCCCTCGCTGTCCAGGTTGATGGTGCCGCTGTCGCCCAGGATCTGGAGCATGAAGCCGTTCCAGAACAGCAGACCGGCCAGCGTGACGGCGAACGCGGGCACGCCGATCTTCGCGAAGACGAAGCCGTGGATCGCACCGGCGACCGTGCCCGTCAGGATGGCCAGGACGAACGCCAGCCACGCCGACATGCCGTGGGTGACCGTCAGCACCGCGAAGGCGGCACCGGCGACACCACTGACCGAGCCGACCGACAGGTCGATCTCGCCGAGCAGCAGCACGAAGACGATACCGACGGCGATCATGCCCGTGCCGACCATGGCGACGGAGATGTCGGACAGGTTGCCCGCGGTCAGGAAGTTGGAGTTCAGGCTCTGGAAGATGATCCAGATGATTGCCAGGCCGATGACGACCGGGATCGCGCCCAGGTCTCCGGCCTTGATCTTGCGCTTGAACTCGGTGATGTAGCCCTTGAATCCCTGTTCGCGCACCAGCAGTCGGGGGTCGACGGCGGTGACGGCCTGGGGGGCCGCGTCAGGGTTCTCCACGACGTGGTCCTCGGGAGACGCGGAAGTCTTGTCGATGCTCACTTCTTGATCTCCCCAGTGCTGCGCGCCGCACGACGGGTCACGGCGTTGTCCGTGGCACCGGTGATGGCGGAGATGATCTCTTCCTGCGAGGTCGTCTTGACCTCGAAGACGCCGTTGTTGCGCCCCAGACGCAGCACCGCCACCTTGTCGGCGACAGCCTTCACGTCGGCCATGTTGTGGCTGATGAGGATCACGGCGAGACCGCGCTCGCGCAGTCGCTCGACCAGGTCGAGGACCTGGGCGGTCTGCTCGACGCCGAGGGCGGCGGTGGGCTCGTCGAGGATGACGAGCTTCGGCTCACCGAGCATCGAACGGGCGATGGCCACCGTCTGGCGCTGGCCGCCGGAGAGCGAGGCGATCGGGATACGGACGCTGGGGATACGGATCGACAGCGTGGTCAGCAGCTCGCGCGAGCGGCGTTCCATCTCGACCTCGTCCAGGATGCCGTACCGGCGGACCTCCCGGCCCAGGTACAGGTTGCCGACGACGTCGATGTTGTCGGCAAGCGCGAGGTCCTGGTACACCGTCGCGATGCCCAGGTTCTGGGCGTCGTGCGGCCTGTTGATCGTTACGGACTTGCCTTCCCATTCGATGACACCTTCATCGATGGGGTGCACGCCAGCGATCGTCTTGACCAGCGTGGACTTTCCGGCGCCGTTGTCGCCCACCAGGGCGACCACCTCACCGGCGTGGACCTCAAGCTCTACGTCGGTGAGCGCCTGAACGGCACCGAACCGCTTGGAGACCCCGCGCAACGCCAGCACGGGCGTAGCGGACACGTGAACCATCTCCTTCGCCGCCTGACCCGGCGGGAGGTTGTGCAGAAGTTTGTGGGGAATGTTCCGTCCGGCGCCCCGCAACGAGCTTGCGGGGCTGGTGAATGCGGGGCGCCGGAGGAGCCTTCGTCCGCCAGTCCTGAAGGGGAGTCAAGGGTTGTTTATTCCCCCGGATTCCCCCCGGGACCAGGACGGTCGGCCGGTTACTTCAGGCCGAGCTTGTCGCAGGCCGCCTTGTACTGGGCGGTGCAGATGTCCGCGACCGTGTAGACGCCGTCCTTGATGACGGTGTCGTTGATCTTGTCGGCGGTCAGCGACTGGACCGGGACGAGGACCGACGGGACCTGCTTGGTGGTCGGGCTGTCGACCTTGTCCTTGGCGATCGAGTCGAGCGTCTCGCCCTGGGCGAGGGCGACGGCCATCTCGGCGGCGGCGTCGGCCTCGGGGGCGTACGGCTTGTAGACGCTCATGTACTGCTCACCGGCGACGATGCGCTGCACACCCGCGAGCTCCGCGTCCTGGCCGGTGACCGGGACCTTGATGCCGGCGGCCTTCAGGGCGGTGATGATACCGCCGGCCATGCCGTCGTTGGCGGAGTAGACGCCGATGATGTTCTTCTTGCCGAGGGCGGAGATGGCGCCCTCCATGTTGGCGTTGGCGTTCTCCGGCTTCCAGTCCTTGGTGTCGTACTCCTTGCCGACGTTCACCTTGCCGTCGAGCACCTCGTGGGCGCCCTTCTTGAACTGCGCGGCGTTCGGGTCGGTGACGGAGCCGTTCATCATGACGATCTTGCCGGACTTGGCCTTGGAGCCGAGCGCGGTGAGGAGCGCCTCACCCTGCGTCTTGCCGACGGTCTCGTTGTCGAACGAGGTGTAGGCGCTGATCGGGCCCTGGGCCAGGCGGTCGTAGGCCACGACCGGGATACCGGCGTCCTTGGCCTTCTGGACCGAGTTCTTGATGGCCGCGGAGTCCACCGCGTCCACGATCAGCACGTTGACCTTGTTCGTGATCATCGTGTCGACCTGCTGGTTCTGCAGGCTGGCGTCCTGCTTGGCGTTGGCGTAGACGATCTCGCCCTTGCCGTTCGTGAGCTCCTTGACCTTCTTCTCGATCAAGGGGCGGTCGAACTTCTCGTAACGGGCGGTCTGGTTCTCGGGGAGAAGCAGACCCACCTTGATGGCGTCGCCCTTCTTGGCACTCGGGGACGACGAGGAGGAGTCGCCACCCGACTCCTTGGCGCTGCCACATGCGGCCAGCGCAACGGTCATGGCACCAGCAGCAACGGCGAAGGCCGCACGACGCATACGCGTGTTCACTTCAGAAACCTCCCTGACGAGGCCGCGTCGTTGCGGCCGAGGTGGCTGGAAGTCAACTCGGCCACACGTGCGACGTCAAGAAGTAAATCCTTAACGAGATGGCAACGGTGCCATCCGTTCTCTAAGTGAAGGCAGGGGTTACCGCGGGAAGCGACCCATCCAAAAGGGTCGAATCGCCCATCTCGCTGAGGGCCAGAGCGAGCGCCCCGAGCACCTCGGCACGGCCTCCGAGAGCACCCGGCAACACCGAGAGCTGGCGTGCGGCGCTGGGGATCGCGTACCGCCCGACCGACTCCCTGATGGGCCCGAGAACCAGCTCACCGGCCTCGGCGAGATCGCCGCCGAGCACCACTCGGCTCGGGTTCAGCAGATTGCAGAGATTGGCGACTCCGCTGCCGATGTGACGCCCGACGTCGGCGACCACCCGACGGCAGCCCGGATCTCCGTCGCGCGCCAGCCTGACCACGCCCTCCATGGTCAGATCGGAGCCGTGGCTGGGCTGGAGCAGCGGCAGCACGTACCGCGCCGCCGCGAACGTCTCCAGGCAGCCGCGGTTGCCGCAGCGGCAGACCGGCCCGGACTCGTCGAGGGTGATGTGCCCGATCTCCCCGGCCGTGCCGCCGGGCCCGCGGTAGATCGTGCCGTCGATCACAAGGCCGGCGCCGACACCGCTCGCGACCTTGATGTACGCCAGGTCCTTGACCCCTCTGCCGCTGCCCCAGACGAGCTCTCCGAGGGCGCCGAGGTTGGCGTCGTTGTCCACGTGCACCGGCACGCCGAGCCGCCCCCGCAGCTCCTCGGCGGGCTTGGCGCCGGTCCAGCCCGGCAGGATGGCGGTGGAGCCGAGCGTGCCCGACTCCACGTCGATGGGGCCCGGCACGCCGAGGCCCACTCCCGCGATCTTGGCCCGGTCCACCCCGGTCGCCTCGATCAGCCTGCTGACCAGCCGTTCCGCCCGGTCGAAGCCCTGGTCGGCGGAGGCGTCCACATCGAGGGGCTCGGCCTCCTCGGCGAGCACCTGGTGGGCGAGGTTTCCGATCGCGACGCGCAAATGCGTGTGCCCGAAGTCGACGCCGATGACGATGCCGGCGTCACCGCTGAGGGAGACGCTGCGGGCCCTGCGACCGCCCGACGACGTGGGCGTGACCTCGACGGTTCCGCCGTCCTTGAGTTCCCGAACGATGTTGGAGACCGTTGCCGCGGACAGACCCGTCGTCCTCGCGATCTCCGCCTGCGTGAGGGATCCTGCCAGCCGCACGGCACGCACGACCCGCTCCAGGTTGGCCCGGTGCAGCGATGACTGCGACCCCGGAGTCTCCACGACGACCTCCTGAGCACGGGGCCGCCTCGATGAGGCCCCGCCTATGTCCAACTAGTGAACTCTAAGCTGAGCCGTTCGGGTTGCCTCCCGTCAAGAGGTTGAACTACATCCGGGTCTGTGGACGCGCACGGATCCGATCCTCAAACACGCGTACGGATCTTCGGGGCACGCATGCCGACGCCGCCCCCGGGGTGGGGGCGGCGTCGGCCGAGCGAAGGCCTCGGACTACTTCAGGGCGCCGGCCGTGAGGCCCTGCACCACCTGCCGCTGGAAGATGATGTAGGCCGCGAGCACGGGCAGCATGGCCATGACCAGACCGGCGAAGAGACCGGACCAGTCGCCCTTGTATCCCTGACTGACGGCCAGCTGCACGAGCCCCTGGGTGAGGACGTGCTTGTCCGGGTCGGTGTTGAGCACCGTCGGCAGCATGTACTGGTTCCACTGCCCGAGGAAGTTGAAGATCCCCACACTGATCAGCCCGGGTTTGGCCATCGGCAGCATGATCTGGAAAAAGGTCCGGCTGTGCGAGGCACCGTCCACGAACGCGGCTTCCGCGACCGAGGTCGGCAGGGTCCGGAAGAACGCGGTCAGGAAGAACACCGTGAACGGCAGGGAGTAGGCGATGTAGACCAGGATGAGCCCGTGAATCGTGTTCAGCAGTCCCATGTTGTTCACGACGTAGAACAGCGGGACCAGGGCCAGCATGATCGGGAAACTCATGCCGCCGATGAACAGGAAGTAGATGAAGCGGTTTCCCGGAAAATCGAATCTGGCCAGCACATACGCCGCCATCGAACCGAGCACCAGGGTGCCGATGAGCGAACCTCCCACCACAAGGATGGTGTTGAGGAAGTAGTCGCTCATGTTGGCATCGGTCCAGGCCCGCGCCCAGTTGTCGAAATGCAGTTTGTCCGGCAGTGCCCAGGGCGAGCCGAAAATGGAGCTGTCGTCCTTGAAGGACGTCATCACCGCCCACAGCAGCGGCATGACCACCATGATGGCCCAGAGGACGAGGATCCCGTGCGAGAAGGCATTGAGGACGGTTCCCTCCTTCTTCTCCCTGGGCGCCGTCCCGCGCGTAGTGCCGATCTCGGCGACGGGAAGACCGGACTCGGCCGGCACGGGGGCGGAGGTGTCAGTCGTCTTCATGTGATCAGAACTCCAGCCGCTCGCGTCGGCCCAGCCGCATCACGACGGCCGCGAAGGCGAGCGTGACGACGAGCAGGGCCACACCGATGGTCGTGGCGTATGCGGCCTGACCGTCCCGGAAGGCCTTCTGGTAGACGTACAGGACCATGACCGTCGTCGAGTAGTCGGGACCGCCCGGTCCTGTGGTCATGATCTGTACGACCGCGAACGACTCGGCGCCGAGGGCGAGGATGCCCATGTACACCCAGCCGGACTGCACGGTGTCCCAGAGCAACGGCAGGGTGATCCGGAAGAACGTGGCGATCCGGTCGGCG
Organism: Streptomyces sp. NRRL F-5122; assembly: GCF_001507435.1. GTDB lineage: Bacteria > Actinomycetota > Actinomycetes > Streptomycetales > Streptomycetaceae > Streptomyces > Streptomyces lannensis. The sequence goes on along the minus strand of NZ_LMWH01000266.1, from coordinate 236,738 downwards.
CCGTCCAGCAGCGCGGCCTCGTACAGATCCGTCGGTATCGACGCCATACCCGCGGAGAACAGCACCACGAAGAAGCCGACCGTCGACCAGACGAGCACCGCCATGACGCACCACAGGGCGAGACTCGGGTCGCCCAGCCACAGCGGTTGCAGGCTGTCGAGTCCGATCCCGCGCAGCAGCGAGTTGATCGCGCCGCTGTCCGGGTTGTACGCGAAGGCGAACAGCAAGGACACGATCGCGATCGACAGCACCTGCGGGAAGAAGTAGACGATCTTGTAGAACGACGAGCCGCGGACACCGGAGATCACCGGGCCGCCCCTCCGGCGCCGCCCGCCCACATTGATCATGAAGGCGAAGAACAGCGCCAGGGTGAGCGTCACCAGCGGCAGCACCAAGGCGAACAGCAGGCTGTGCTGCAACGACTTCCAGAAGATCTCGTCATGGAGCATCCTCTTGTAGTTGTCGAAGCCCACCATCTTGAATTCGGGGCTCAGGCCGGTCCAGTCCGTGAACGAGTAGTAGATGGACTGGATGAACGGCCAGACGACGAAAAGCCCGTACAGCCCCAGGGGAACCGCCAGGAACCCCACGATGAACCGGTACTTGCCGTGCTGCATTGCTACCGACCCCGTTCTCTGGGCGGGTGTTGCCGCTGGTGACGGACCCTCACTGGTGCTTGTAGTGCTTGATCGACGAGTCCTTCGCCGCCTCGTCGGCGAAGCCCTGGATCTTCTGGATGGCCTCGGCGGGGGTGAGACGGCCGGCCATCATCTCGCCCAGGCCGGACACGCCGATCTTCTCCTTCTGCAGCTGCACGTACCAGTCCTGGAGACGCGGGTTCACGACGTTGTCGCCGGCCTTCTCCAGCGCCGCGACACCGGACTTCAGACCCGGGGTGAGGGTGATGCCGTCGGTGCCGCCGTTGTACGCGGTCAGGGACTTCACCTTGGCGGTGAAGTTCTTCGACGAGGCCTCGCTGAGCATGATGCGCAGCTGCTCCATGCCGCCCGCGGCGTTCTTCGCCTTGGCCGGGACGATGAAGGGCTCGCCGCCGGAGGCCCAGATGGTGCCGAACGGCATCTTGTCGGAGCTGTCGAGGCCGGTGGGGGCGGAGACCGCGAGGTTGAAGTCGCTGGGGATCACGTTCGCGGACTCGTTCTCGACCCAGGAGCCGTTCGGGATGAACAGCGCCTTGCCCTTGGCCCAGGCGGTCTGCGACTGGATGTGGTCGAGGCCGGGCGTCCCCTTGAGGACGTAACCCTTCTTGTAGAGCTCGTAGTAGGCCTCGAAGCAGGCCTTGACCGCCGGGTGCTTCCAGGCGTTGGGCTCCAGGTTGTCGATGGCGTCCAGGACCTCGCGGCCACCGACCTTGCCGATCATCGGGTACAGCGAGAAGGGGAGGTAGTACGGGTACTTGCCCGCGTACGTCCAGCCCGCCATGCCCTTCTTCTTGGCCTTCTCGCAGACCTTGAGCATCGCGTCCCAGGTCTCCGGGTACTGCTCGTCGAGCGAGTCGAGGGCCTTCTGCGAGTACCAGACGCCGTACACCGTGTAGGCGTAGTACAGGATCCAGACCGGCTTGCCGTCGAACTGGCCCATTTCCACGATGCCCGGACGCAGGGTGTCGCGGACCTTCTTGGAGGGGTCGTCGTACGACGCGGCGTCCAGCAGCGGGGTCAGGTCGGCGAGCTGGCTCTTGCCGACGAGGACGCCCATGTCCATCTGCTCGGCGCCGGAGTTGTCGATGAGGTCGGGCGGCGTGCCCTGGTTGAAGCGGGGCTGCAGGGTGGACTGGATCTTCTGGGTGGCGGAGAACTTGACCTTGGCCTTCGGGAAGTCCTTCTCGTAGATCTTGACCGCGTCCTCGGCGTACTCCTTGCCGAAGCCGCCGTCGAACAACACGAATTCCATCTGCGCCGTGTCATTGACGGCGAGCGGGTTCTTCTCGGTCTTCTTGCCCGATTTGGCCTTCCCCTGATCGTCGCCGCCGCCACTGGCGCAGGCGGAAAGGAAGCTCATCGCGGGGACGGAGATCAGACCGAGCGCAGCGGACCGCTTGATCAGATCACGGCGTCCGACGCCTGCGGTGGTGGAGTTCTCGCCGGAAGTGGATCCCATGCTCAAGTCCTCGCCTTCTCCAGGACTCAGGCGGTGAACCGGATCCTTACCGGCACCGCGGTGATGGTGAAGCTGGGGTCGTGCACGAGGGATTCAGTGGGGCGCACGGCAGTTGTTGATTCCCGAAACAGTTCGCCGCCTCCCATTCCCCCGGTCGTGCCTGCCCACAGCCGTCGGACCGCAGAAGACGGCTGCTCCGGACGCCGACAGGTATAGTCCACTTCCCGCCAACTGGGCAAGATCGAATGCAAGGTTGACTCTTTGCTTTTCCGAGTTGAGACCTCTCGGAAATACGGGATGCCCGTGCGCTTCCAGAACGGCATATCCGCCGCATTGAGCCCGAATGCCACACTCAACACCTTGACATCACTGGCTACTTGGCCACCTACTGGTTCCTCGCGCAGCGGAGTAGACAACGTTGTCCAATTTCACAGCGCAGGGAGGGTGCTCGCGTATGCAGCACAGATCTCGGCACAGATGGGCCCCGACGGCGGTCGTCGGGGCGGCCGCCCTGGCATTGCTCGTAGGGGCACAGGGCGCCTCGGTGGCCCTGCCCGCCCGGGCGGGGAGCGCCGACCGGGAGTTCGCCTCGTCGTTCGAAACGGACGATCCGGCGCCGACATGGCTCAACACCGTCGACACGGCGGCGGACGGTTCGAAACGGGCGTCCGGCGTGGACGGTGCGTATGCGACGGGTATTCCGGGCAATGTCACCGATGAGGTCACCGACGTCCGGGCCAGCGCCGAGAACTCGGGCTCCGGTGAGGTCAAGGAGAACCTGATCGACGGCGAACCGAGCACCAAGTGGCTCACGTTCGCGCCGACGGGCTGGGTGGAGTTCGACTTCGACGCCCCGGTCAAGGTGGTGACGTACGCGCTCACGTCGGCCAACGACGCCGCGGAACGGGACCCGGCGGACTGGACCCTTCAGGGCTCCACGGACGGCAAGGACTGGAAGACCCTGGACACCCGGACCGGCGTGTCCTTCGACGAGCGGTTCAGGACGACGTCGTTCGATCTCGCCGCACCGGCCGAGTACCAGCACTTCCGGCTCGACTTCACCAGGAACCACGGGGCCGACATCCTCCAGCTCGCCGATGTGCAGTTCTCCACGGGCGACACCACCGATCCCACGCCCAAGGACATGCGCACGCTGGTGGACCGCGGCCCGATCGGCTCCCCCACCGCCAAGGCGGGCATGGGCTTCACGGGCAGCCGGGCGCTGCGCTACGCGGGGACGCACACGGCGGACGGCCGTGGGTACTCGTACAACAAGGTCTTCGACGTGAACGTGGCCGTCCAGCGGGACACCCGGTTGTCGTACCGCATCTTCCCGTCGATGGCGGACGGGGACCGCGACTACGACGCCACGAACGTCTCCGTCGACCTGGCCTTCACCGACGGAACCTATCTGAGCGGCCTCGGCGCGCTCGACCAGCACGGCCTCCCGCTCACCCCCCAGGGGCAGGGCGCGGCCAAGGTCCTGTATGTGAACCAGTGGAACAACGTGGTCGCGCGGATCGGCTCGGTCGCGGCCGGCAAGACCGTGGACCGGATTCTGGTCGCCTACGACTCGCCCAAGGGACCGGCGAAGTTCCGGGGCTGGCTGGACGACGTCTCGCTGAAGACGACCCCACCGGACAAGCCCAAGGCGCATCTGTCCGACTACGCGCTGACGACCCGCGGCACCAACTCCAGCGGCGGCTTCTCCCGCGGCAACAACTTCCCCGCGACGGCCGTGCCGCACGGTTTCAATTTCTGGACGCCGGTGACCAACGCGGGCTCGCTGAGCTGGCTGTACGACTACGCCCGGGCCAACAACGACGACAATCTGCCCACCGTCGAGGCGTTCAGCGCGAGCCATGAGCCCAGCCCCTGGATGGGTGACCGGCAGACGTTCCAGGTGATGCCGTCGGCCGCGTCCGGCACGCCGGACACCGGCCGGGAGGCACGGGCGCTGGCGTTCCGGCACGAGAGGGAGACCGCGCGCCCCTACTACTACGGGGTGACCTTCGAGAACGGCCTGAAGGCGGAGATGACGCCGACGGACCACGCGGCCGTACTGCGGTTCACCTACCCCGGTGACGACGCGAGCGTGATCTTCGACAACGTGACCGAGCAGGCCGGGCTGACCCTGGACAAGGACAAGGGGATCGTCACCGGCTTCTCGGACGTGAAGTCCGGCCTGTCGACGGGTGCCACACGGCTGTTCGTATACGGCGTGTTCGACGCGCCCGTGACGGACGGCGCGTCCTCGGGAGTGAAGGGGTACCTGCGCTTCAAGCCGGGCGCCGACCACACGGTGACCCTCCGTCTCGCCACCTCGCTCATCAGCGTGGACCAGGCCGAGGACAATCTGAGCCAGGAGGTCCCCGACGGATCCTCGTTCGAGGACGTGAAGGCACGCGCCCAGAAGGCCTGGGACGAACTGCTCGGCAGGGTCGAGGTCGAGGGGGCCACGACCGACCAGCTGACGACGCTGTACTCCTCGATGTACCGGCTGTACCTGTACCCCAACTCCGGTTTCGAGAAGGTGGGTTCGACGAATCAGTACGCGTCCCCCTTCTCCCCGATGACGGGTCAGGACACCCCAACCCACACCGGGGCGAAGATCGTCGACGGCAAGGTGTACGTCAACAACGGTTTCTGGGACACCTACCGGACGACATGGCCGGCGTACTCGTTCTTCACGCCGAAGCAGGCCGGTGAACTGGTCGACGGATTCGTGCAGCAGTACAAGGACGGCGGCTGGACCTCCCGGTGGTCCTCGCCCGGCTACGCGGACCTGATGACGGGCACCTCCTCGGACGTGGCGTTCGCGGACGCCTATGCGAAGGGCGTGAACTTCGACGCGGGGGCTGCCTACGACGCGGCGGTGAAGAACGCCACGGTCACGCCTCCGTCGTCCGGGGTGGGCCGCAAGGGCATGGCGACCTCTCCGTTCCTCGGCTACACGAGCACCGCCACCGGTGAGGGCCTGTCGTGGGCGATGGAGGGCTACGTCAACGACTACGGCATCGCGAAGATGGGCCAGGCGCTCTACGAGAAGACCCACAAGAAGCGCTACAAGGAGGAGTCGGCGTACTTCCTCAACCGCGCCCAGGACTACGTCGACCTCTTCGACACGAAGGCCGGCTTCTTCCAGGGCCGTGACGCGCAGGGCAACTGGCGGGTGGACTCCGCGAAGTACGACCCGCGGGTGTGGGGCTACGACTACACGGAGACGAACGGCTGGGGCTACGCCTTCACGGCGCCGCAGGACAGCCGGGGCCTGGCCAACCTGTACGGCGGCCGTGCCGGGCTGGCGGACAAGCTCGACGAGTACTTCGCGACGCCCGAGACGGCGTCACCGGAGTTCGTGGGCTCCTACGGCGGTGTCATCCACGAGATGACGGAGGCGCGCGACGTCCGGATGGGCATGTACGGGCACTCCAACCAGGTCGCCCACCATGTGATCTACATGTACGACGCGGCGGGCGAACCGTGGAAGGCGCAGGCGAAGGCCCGTGAGGTCCTCTCCCGCCTGTACACCGGCAGCGAGATCGGCCAGGGGTACCACGGCGACGAGGACAACGGCGAGCAGTCGGCCTGGTACGTGTTCTCGGCGCTTGGCTTCTACCCGCTGGTGATGGGCAGCGGCGAGTACGCCATCGGGTCTCCGCTGTTCACCAAGGCGACGGTGCACCTGGAGAACGGCAAGGACCTGGTGATCAGGGCACCGAAGAACAGCAGCCGCAATGTGTACGTCCAGGGCGTGAAGGTGAACGGCAAGGCGTGGACGTCGACGTCGCTGCCGCACAGCCTGCTGGCCAAGGGCGGGGTGCTGGACTTCGACATGGGTGCCCGGCCGTCTTCCTGGGGCACCGGGAAGACGGCGGCGCCGGTGTCGATCACCCAGGACGACAAGGTCCCCTCGCCCCGTGCGGACGTGATCAAGGGTGACGGAGCGCTCTTCGACAACACCTCGGCGACGGAGGGCACCGTGACGAGCGTGGACCTTCCCGTCACGGAGTCCGCCAAGGCGGTGCAGTACACCCTGACATCCCCGGCGGACCACACGAAGGCGCCCACGGACTGGACCCTTCAGGCGTCCAGGAACGGCACGCAGTGGACCACGCTCGACCGGCGCTCGGGCGAATCCTTCGCATGGGACCGGCAGACGAGGGCGTTCTCGATCCCGGACACCGGCTCCTACACGCACTACCGCCTGGTCCTGAGCGGTCAGGCGACCCTGGCGGAGGTGGAGTTGCTGGCCTGACGGCCCGACCCACCGCACACGGGACAGGGCGGGCGTGGAGTTTCCTCCGCGCCCGCCCTTCTGCGCCCGGCAGGTGCGCGGACGGGCGCCGCCGAATCAGCCTTGCGGGTGAACAACCTTGACATCGTTGTCCATTGGGGCGATACAGTCATGTACAGACCAGTCGGACAACGTTGTCGCCATCAGGGCGCACACCAGCCACGCATCACCTGGTCCGGCTCCCTCCCCCGGGCCGGCCCGGCTCGCGGACCGGGTGGCTCACACACCGGCCACCCGGTCCGCCCGGAGTGCCCCACCGCGCCTGCCGCGCGGACGTGCCCGACGGGCGATCGCGGAAGCCTCATCAACTCCTGACGCGCCGCTCCCTCGTGCGGGACCCGGCCGCGGTCACCCCATTGCCCCCTCGCCTGCGTCGGGACGACGGTGCGGCGGCAACCCGAGTCCGTCCGAAGCCGCCCGGCGTCACTCGTGGGAGCGGTGTTCGCCGCTCCAGGGGGCGCACAGGGCAACCGGAGTGCTCCCCTGGTCATCTACCTGTACGAGCGCGGTGAACTGGGAGAGGGCAAGCTGTGCACGGTTCCGCTACGGACGGTGGCCGCAGAGCGGGCACCGCCGTTTCCTGGTGGGCGGCCGCGGTGGCGAACCTCCTGATCGGACTTGCCGCCATCCTCCCGGGCGTGTGCCTGCGGTGGCTGCTGACCAGATACGCGCTGATCTCATGCACCGGCGGGTTCGGCTGCGTCAAGGTTTCGCCGGACCAGGCGGTCGGGATGACGCTGGGCGCGGTGCTGGGCGGCGCCTTCGTCCTCGGCATGATCCTGGTGGTGGACGTCCTGATGCCGTGGCAGGAGGGCAGGCCGCTCAACCTGTGGCTCGGCATGTCGACCCTGGTCCCCGCGCCGTTCGCGATCGCCCAGGCCGCGGGATGGATCTAGAGCAGGGGATCGGACCGGGACCGCGCAGGGCTCCGCTTTCCCCCGCCGTAACGGCGCAGGGCCGCAACCCCGTTGCCGGAGTTGCGGCCCGATGACCTTGCCGGTCCGCCTACTTGCGGATCAGGTTGCGCAGCACGTACTGCATGATGCCGCCGTTGCGGTAGTAGTCGGCCTCACCGGGGGTGTCGATGCGGACGACCGCGTCGAACTCGACACCGGTGTCGGTGGTGACCTTGACCGTACGCGGCGTGGTGCCGTCGTTCAGCTCGGTGACACCCGCGATGGAGAAGGTCTCCTCGCCGGTCAGACCGAGGGACTCGGCGCTCTGGCCCTCCGGGAACTGGAGCGGCAGGACGCCCATGCCGATGAGGTTCGAGCGGTGGATGCGCTCGTAGGACTCGGCGACGACGGCCTTCACGCCGAGCAGCGCGGTGCCCTTGGCGGCCCAGTCGCGGGACGAACCGGAACCGTACTCCTTGCCGGCCAGGACGACCAGCGGAATGCCCTGCTCGATGTAGTTGCGCGAGGCGTCGTAGATGAACGACACCGGCGCGTCGGCCTGGGTGAAGTCGCGGGTGTAGCCGCCCTCGGTGCCCGGCGCGATCTGGTTGCGCAGGCGGATGTTGGCGAACGTGCCGCGGATCATGACCTCGTGGTTGCCGCGGCGCGAGCCGTAGCTGTTGAAGTCACGGCGCTCCACACCGTGCCCGATGAGGTACTTGCCCGCCGGGGTGTCGGCCTTGATCGCACCGGCCGGGGAGATGTGGTCGGTGGTGACCGAGTCGCCCAGCTTCGCGAGGACACGGGCACCGGCGATGTCGGTGACCGGGGCCGGCTCCATCTGCATGCCCTCGAAGTACGGGGGCTTGCGGACGTAGGTCGACTCCGCGTCCCACTCGAAGGTGTTGCCGGTGGGGATCGGCAGCGACTGCCACTGGGCGTCACCGGCGAAGACGTCCTGGTAGGACTTGTTGAACATGTCCTCGCCGATGGCGTTGGCCACGACGTCGTTGACCTCGGCCTCGGACGGCCAGATGTCCGCGAGGTGGACCGGGTTGCCGTCCTGGTCGGTGCCGAGGGCGTCCTTGGTGATGTCCACCTTCATGGAGCCCGCGAGGGCGTACGCGACGACCAGCGGCGGGGACGCCAGGTAGTTCATCTTGACGTCGGGGTTGATCCGGCCCTCGAAGTTGCGGTTGCCGGACAGCACCGCGGTGACCGCGAGGTCGTGGTCGTTGACGGCCTTGGAGACCTCCTCCGGCAGCGGGCCGGAGTTGCCGATGCAGGTGGTGCAGCCGTAACCGACCAGGTTGAAGCCGACCTTGTCGAGGTACGGGGTCAGACCCGCCTTGTCGAAGTAGTCGGTGACGACCTTCGAGCCCGGGGCGAGGGTGGTCTTGACCCACGGCTTGCGGGTCAGGCCCTTCTCGACCGCCTTCTTCGCCACCAGGGCGGCGGCGACCATGACGTACGGGTTCGAGGTGTTGGTGCAGGAGGTGATGGCCGCGACCGTCACCGCACCGTGGTCGAGGGTGTAGGTCGTGCCGTCGGGGGCGGTGACCGGGACCGGATTGGACGGGACGCCGTTGGAGGAGGCCGGGGCGTCGGAGGCCGGGAAGGACTCCTTGCCCGCCTCGTCGGCGGTGTCGACGTAGTTGCGGACGTCGACCTTGAACTGCTCGGCGGCGCCCGCCAGGACGATACGGTCCTGCGGACGCTTCGGGCCGGCGATGGAGGGAACGACGGTGGACAGGTCCAGCTCGAGCTTCTCGGAGAAGTCCGGCTCGGCCTTCGGGTCCAGCCAGAGGCCCTGCTCCTTGGCGTAGGCCTCGACGAGCGCGACCTGCTGGTCGGAACGGCCGGTCAGGCGCAGGTAGCTCAGCGTCTCGTCGTCGATCGGGAAGATCGCGGCGGTGGAACCGAACTCCGGCGACATGTTGCCGATGGTGGCGCGGTTGGCGAGGGAGGTGGCGGCCACGCCCTCGCCGTAGAACTCGACGAACTTGCCGACGACACCGTGCTTGCGCAGCATCTCGGTGATCGTGAGCACCAGGTCGGTGGCGGTGGTGCCGGGCTGCAGCTCACCGGTGAGCTTGAAGCCCACAACGCGCGGGATGAGCATGGAGACCGGCTGGCCGAGCATCGCGGCCTCGGCCTCGATGCCGCCGACGCCCCAGCCGAGGACGCCGAGGCCGTTGACCATGGTGGTGTGCGAGTCGGTGCCGACGAGGGTGTCGGGGTACGCCTGGCCACCGCGGACCATGACCGTGCGGGCCAGGTGCTCGATGTTCACCTGGTGGACGATGCCGGTGCCCGGCGGGACGACCTTGAACTCGTCGAAGGCGGTCTGGCCCCAGCGCAGGAACTGGTAGCGCTCCTTGTTGCGGCCGTACTCCAGCTCGACGTTCTGCTTGAAGGCGTCGTTCGTGCCGAACTTGTCGGCGATGACGGAGTGGTCGATGACCAGCTCGGCCGGGGCCAGCGGGTTGATCTTCGCCGGGTCGCCGCCGAGCTCCTTGACGGCCTCACGCATGGTGGCGAGGTCGACGACACACGGAACGCCGGTGAAGTCCTGCATGATCACGCGGGCCGGCGTGAACTGGATCTCCTGCGACGGCTGGGCCTGGGAGTCCCAGTTGCCGAGGGCGCGAATGTGGTCGGCGGTGATGTTCGCGCCGTCCTCGGTGCGGAGCAGGTTCTCCAGCAGGACCTTGAGGCTGTACGGCAGGCGGGCCGCGCCCTCCACCTTGTCCAGCCGGAAGATCTCGTACGACTCGTCGCCCACCTGCAGCGTGCTGCGGGCGTCGAAGCTGTTCGCCGACACGACAGTCTCCTTCATTGATGTGCGCGTACCACCGCATCCTGCCGCCACGACGGCCTGGCCGATCCGCTAAGGTAAGGCTAAGTTAGGTAACCCTTACCAAGCCCGGGGCTGCGGTGCGCCTCGGCAGATATCTCGATGTCGAGATAACTCTAGTACATGGGGACGGGATGGTCATGCCCGGCCCGGCCCGATCCCGCCACCGCGCCCCGCGGCGCGCCCGCACGGCCGCGCGCCACCGGCCGACCGAGGACACCCTTTGGCCATGCCCGGCGAGCACTCCGCCGCGGTGTCATCAATGCGCGGAGCCGGGGTATGCGACGTGAACCGGCAATCGAAGGGAGACGTCGCATGCCCCTCACGTTCCGCAAGAGTTTCCGGATCCTGCCCGGGGTGCGTCTGAACATCAACAAGCGCTCGTGGTCCATCACCACGGGCGGGAAGCACGGCCCGCGCCATACGCGCAGCAGTTCGGGACGTCGCACGACATCCATGGATCTGCCCGGTCCTTTCGGATGGCGTCGCACCCGTTCCACCAAGGGTCACTGACGGTCACTCACCCGAACAGACCCCCCAAGAGGCGCAATCTCATATCTGAGATAACCTCGGCCTCATGTCAGACGACTACCTCGTACGCATCGGCAAGCTCATCCGTGACGCCCGGCAGCACCGTGGCTGGACTCAGACACAGCTCGCCGAGGCGCTAGGCACCAGCCAGAGTGCTGTCAACCGCATCGAGCGGGGCAATCAGAACCTCAGCCTTGAGATGATCGCCCGAATCGGTGAAGCCCTGGACAGCGAGATCGTGTCCCTCGGCTACGCGGGCCCCATGCATCTGCGGGTCGTCGGCGGTCGCCGGCTCTCGGGCGCCATCGACGTGAAGACGAGCAAGAACGCCTGCGTGGCGCTGCTGTGCGCCTCACTGCTCAACAAGGGGCGCACGGTGCTGCGCCGGGTCGCCCGGATCGAGGAGGTGTACCGCCTCCTCGAGGTCCTCGGGTCGATCGGGGTGCGCACCCGCTGGATCAACGACGGCGTCGACCTGGAGATCGTGCCCCCGGCCGACCTCGAGATGGACTCCATCGACGCCGCGGCCGCCCGCCGTACGCGCTCCATCATCATGTTCCTCGGTCCGCTGCTGCACCGCATGGACCGCTTCAGGCTGCCGTACGCGGGCGGCTGCGATCTGGGCACACGCACCGTCGAGCCGCACATGATCGCTCTGCGCCGGTTCGGCCTCGACGTCACCGCCACCGAGGGGCACTACCACGCGGTGGTGGACCGGTCCGTCTCGCCCGACCGGGCGATCGTGCTGACCGAGCGCGGTGACACCGTGACCGAGAACGCCCTGCTCGCCGCCGCCCGCCACAACGGGGTCACGGTCATCCGCAACGCGTCCTCGAACTACATGGTCCAGGACCTCTGCTTCTTCCTCGAAGCGCTCGGCGTCGAGGTCGAGGGCATCGGCACCACCACGCTCACGGTGCACGGTGTGCCGAACATCGACGTCGACGTCGACTACTCCCCCTCCGAGGACCCGGTCGAGGCGATGAGCCTGCTGGCGGCCGCGGTCGTGACCGAGTCCGAGCTGACGGTGCGCCGGGTCCCGATCGAGTTCCTCGAGATCGAGCTCGCGGTGCTCGAGGAGATGGGCCTCGACCACGACCGCACGCCCGAGTACGTCGCCGACAACGGCCGTACCCGGCTGGTGGACCTGACCGTGCGGCCCTCCAAGCTGGAGGCGCCGATCGACAAGATCCACCCCATGCCGTTCCCCGGCCTCAACATCGACAACGTCCCGTTCTTCGCGGCCATCGCCGCCGCCGCGCAGGGCAAGACGCTGATCCACGACTGGGTGTACGACAACCGGGCGATCTATCTGACGGACCTCAACCGCCTCGGCGGCCGCCTCCAGCTCCTGGACCCCCACCGGGTGCTGGTCGAGGGCCCGACCCGCTGGCGGGCCGCCGAGATGATGTGCCCGCCCGCGCTGCGGCCCGCCGTGGTCGTGCTGCTGGCGATGATGGCGGCCGAGGGTACGTCCGTGCTGCGCAACGTGTACGTGATCAACCGCGGCTACGAGGAGCTGGCCGAACGGCTCAACTCGGTCGGCGCGCAGATCGAGACGTTCCGGAACATCTGAGCCCTAGTCTTCGACCAGCCTGACCTCCCGCTGCCGTACCGCGTGGAACGTGGGCAGCGGGAGGCCGGTCGCGCGCAGCTCCAGCAGGGCGGCCCCCACGTGCGCCCGGCCCGGGTGATAGGCGCCAGGGCGCCTCTCGGAGTTGGTCCAGCGGTGCTCGGCCCCGTCGCACACCGCGAGGGTGCCTCCGACTCCGTGGCTGACGCGGGAGTCGCCCTGGGAGACGGAGGAGGAGACGAAGACCGGGCCACCGCCACCGTGACAGCGGTAGGTGCCGGACAGAGTGAGCGTGCCGTCGGCCGTGAGGTGGCCGATACGGTGGATCGTCAGCTCCTCGTGCCGTCCGGTCTGGGCACCGGCGGCGGGGGCGGCGGACAGGAGCAGGGCGGCGCCGAAGACCACCCCGACGACCTGGCGCACGAACATGGAACACCTCCTGGAATGGGGGGTTCCACAGGTACCGGGAGGCCTTGTCGGGGTGCGTGATCTTCACCCCTTCGTGGCGAGTCCGCCCCGACCGTCCGCGATGTGTCCGAGAGTTGTCCGCATGGTGTCACGCTTGTCGGCCGATGCTTCCGGTGGCTTCACAGGCGGAGCATGGTCTAGGACGAGGGGGCGACAACCGGCCGCCCGAACCTCACCCGGAGGTGCGCCATGTGTTCCCACCAGCCTTCGTGCCCGGCGTCCGACACCATCGCACCACACGTCGTCGCCGCCCGTCCTGAACAGGGCTGGACCCTGCTCTGCAACGGCGCGATCGTCTTCGACGACAGCGGGGAACTGCTCCCGGACGGCAGCGTGGTCGCCCCGCGCCGCGTGCCGATGGGACCGCTGGCCATGGCGGCCTGACGCGGTCCCGCTCCCCGCGGCGACGAACTCCCACGGTCGCCGCGGCTAGGGCAGCACGGCGAAGCCGTCCAGTTCCACCAGGGCCTCCTCGTCCCACAGACGAGTGGTCCCCACGACGGCCATCGCCGGGTAGTCGCGGCCCGCCAGCCTCCGCCAGATGCCACCCAGCTCGGGGGCGCGGGCCCGGTAGTCCGCCACGTCGGTGGCGTAGACGGTGACGCGGGCCAGGTCGGCGGGTGTGCCGCCGGCGGCCCGCAGCGCGGTGAGCAGATTCGCGAGCGCCCGCTCGAACTGCTCGGGAAGCGAGGCGCCGACCACTTTCCCGTCCGTGTCGAGAGCGGTCTGGCCCGCCAGGAACACCACCCGGGACCCGGTGGCGACGACGGCGTGGGAGAAGCCCGAGGGCGGGGACAGAGCGGGCGGATTGAGGCGCGACAGATCGGGCGGGACGCTGCGCTCGGTGGTCACGGGGCCTCCACGGTGGCGTACAACTCCTTGGCGATGATGCCGCGCTGCACCTCGCTGGCGCCTTCGTAGATCCGCGGCGCGCGCACCTCCCGATAGAGGTGCTCGAGAAGGTGGCCGCGGCGCAGGGCGCGCGCCCCGTGCAACTGGACGGCCGCGTCGACGACGTACTGCGCGGTCTCGGTGGCGAGCAGTTTGGCCATGGCGGCCCGGCGCGGGACGTCGGGGGCGCCTTCGTCGTACGCCGCCGCCGCCGCGTAGACCATGAGCCGGGCCGCCTCGGTGCGCAGGGCCATCTCGGCGACCTGATGGGAGACGGCCTGGAGGTCCTTCAGCTTGCCACCGAAGGCGTCCCGCCCGGCCGTGTGGGCGAGCGTGGCGTCCAGGGCCGCCTGGGCCATTCCGACCGCGAAGGCGCCGACGCTGGGCCGGAACAGGTTGAGGGTGCTCATGGCGACCCGGAAGCCGCGGTCGGGTTCGCCGATGACGTCGTCCGCGGTCACGGGCACCGAGTCGAAGCCGAGAGTGCCGATGGCGTGCGGCGAGAGCATGTCGAGCGGGCTGCCGGTCAGTCCGGGCCGGTCGGCGGGCACGAGGAAGGCGGTCACTCCACGGGCGCCGGAACCGGGCGTGGTGCGCGCGAAGACGGTGTAGAAGTCGGCCTCGGGGGCGTTGGAGATCCAGCACTTCTCGCCGGTGAGCCGCCAGCCGTCCGCGGGGTCGGGCTCGGCGGTCAGGGTCAGTGCGGCCGCGTCCGAGCCGGCGTCGGGCTCGGTCAGGGCGAAGGCGGCGACCGTGGTGCCGGACCGGACGCCGGGAAGCCAGCGGTCGCGCTGGGCCCCTGTGCCGTGGGCGTACACCGGATGGGCGCCGAGTCCCTGGAGAGCGAGCGCCGTCTCGGCCTCCGTGCAGGCGTACGCGAGGGACTCCCGCATCAGGCACAGGTCGAGCGCGCCGGAGCTGAACAGGCGGTCCAGCAGCCCGAGTCGGCCGAGTTCGACGACGAGCGCGCGGTTGACGTGGCCGGGCTCGCCCTTCTCCGCCAGTGGGCGAAGCCGCTGCTCCGCCCAGCCGCGCAGTTCCGCGCGCCAGGCGGTCTGTGCCGGATCGAGCGAGAATGCGGTCATTGCCGGTCCCCTCTCCCTGACGGCGTACCGGGTCGGGCGGGCTGCCCAACCCGACCGTATCGCGGACCGTTGACTGTCGTCACCAACACGATACGCTCGATGCGCGAGCCCACCACGACAAGGGGGCGAACCGCCTTGGACCACAGGTACGCCACGAGCGCCGCGGCCACCGGGACCGGTACCGACCGGGAGGGCGCCTTGACCCGTACGAGCCCCACCCGCACCGCCCACCGCGACACCTTCGCCCGCGACCACCTGCCGCCGCGGGACGAGTGGCCCGAACTCCGCTTCGACCTGCCGGAGCTGCACTACCCCGAACGACTCAACGCCGCCGCGGAACTGCTCGCCGGCCCCGCACCCGAGCGCCCCGCCTTCCACACGGCGGACGGCGGGGTGTGGACGTACGGCGAGCTCCGCACCCGCGTGGACCGGATCGCGCATGTGCTCACCTCCCGGCTCGGCGTGGTCCCCGGCAACCGCGTCCTGCTGCGCGGCCCCACCTCCCCGTGGCTGGCCGCCTGCTGGCTGGCGGTGCTCAAGGCGGGTGCGGTCGCCGTCACCGTGCTCGCCCAGCAGCGTCCGCACGAGCTGCGCACGATGTGCGAGATCGCCCGGGTCGGGCACGCCCTGTGCGACGCGCGCTCGCTCGACGACCTGGTGAACGCCGGCATCCCCGGGCTGAACATCACCGCCTACGGCGGCGACTCCCCCGACGACCTGCTGCGCCTTCCCGCCTCCGAGGAGCCGTTCGCACCCGTGGACACGGCGGCCGACGACGTGGCGCTGATCGCCTTCACTTCGGGCACCACGGGCCGCCCGAAGGGCTGCATGCACTTCCACCGCGATGCGCTCGCCGTCGCGGACACCTTCTCGCGGCACGTACTGCGGCCGCACCCCGACGACGTCTTCGCGGGCAGCCCCCCGCTCGGCTTCACCTTCGGGCTCGGCGGGCTCGTCGTCTTCCCGCTGCGGGCCGGGGCGAGCGCCCTGCTGCTCGAACAGGCGGGTCCCAGGCAGTTGCTGCCCGCGATCGCCGAACACCGCGTCTCCGTGCTGTTCACCGCGCCGACCGCCTACCGCGCGATGCTCGACGAGCTGGACGGGTACGACGTCACCTCGCTGCGGCGGTGCGTGTCGGCGGGCGAGAACCTGCCCGCGGCCACCTGGCACGCCTGGTTCGAGCGCACCGGACTGCGCGTCATCAACGGCATCGGCGCCACGGAACTGCTGCACATCTTCATCTCCGCCGCGGACGACCGGATCCGCCCGGGAACCACCGGGGTGCCGGTACCGGGCTGGCAGGCACGGATACAGGACACGAACGGCGTTCCCGTGCCCGACGGCGAACCGGGGCTGCTCGCCGTCCGCGGCCCCGTGGGCTGCCGCTATCTCGCCGATCCGCGGCAGCGCAGTTACGTGCGGGACGGCTGGAACATCACCGGCGACACCTACGTCCGCGACCCCGACGGCTACTTCCGCTATGTGGCCCGGGCCGACGACATGATCATTTCCGCCGGGTACAACATCGCCGGGCCCGAGGTCGAGGACGCCCTGCTGCGCCATCCCGACGTGGTCGAGACGGCGGTGGTGGGCCGGCCCGACGAGGACCGCGGGCAGGTCGTGGTCGCGTACACGGTGCTCAGAGCGGGGGCGCCCCGCGACCCGGAGGAGCTCCGCACGTTCCTCAAGTCGGAACTGGCGCCGTACAAGTGCCCCCGCGAGTTCGTCTTCCTGGACGCGCTGCCGCGCACCGCGACGGGCAAGCTCCAGCGCTTCCGGCTGCGCATGCACCTCGCCGCGGACGCGGGCACGGGCGCCGACGTCGCCGCCGGTGCCGTCTCCCTGCCCCCGGAAGGTGATCATGAGTGACGCGAACGCCCTAGAGTGATCAACGTGTCCGATCAGCACGCTCCCCGGTCCCTCATCGTCACGTTCTACGGCGCCTACGGCCGCTTCTCCCCCGGCCCGGTGCCGGTGGCGGAGCTGATCAGACTGCTCGCCGCGGTCGACGTGGACGCCCCTTCCGTACGCTCCTCGGTCTCGCGGCTCAAGCGGCGCGGTCTGCTCGTGCCGGCCCGTACGGCGGCGGGCGCGGCCGGGTACGCCCTGTCTCCGGAGGCTCGGCAGCTGCTCGACGACGGCGACCGGCGCGTGTACGCGAGCACCCCGCCGAAGGACGAGGGCTGGGTGCTCGCGGTGTTCTCGGTGCCCGAGTCGGAACGGCAGAAGCGGCATCTGCTGCGCTCGCGCCTGGCCGGACTCGGCTTCGGCACCGCCGCTCCCGGGGTGTGGATCGCCCCTGCACGCCTGTACGAGGAGACCCGGCACACGCTCGAACGGCTCCGTCTCGACCCCTACGTGGACTTCTTCCGCGGCGAGCACCTGGGCTTCGCCGCTACCGCGGAGTCGGTGGCGCGCTGGTGGGACCTGGCCTCGATCGCCAAGCAGCACGAGACGTTCCTGGACCACCACGCACCCGTGCTGCACGGCTGGGAGGCCCGCGCGGACACCCCGCACCAGGAGGCCTACCGCGACTATCTGCTCGCCCTGGACTCCTGGCGCCATCTGCCCTACGCCGACCCGGGGCTGCCCGCCGAGCTGCTGCCGGCGGACTGGCCGGGCGTGCGCTCGGCCGCGGTCTTCCGGGCACTGCACGAGCGACTCCGGGACGCCGGGGCGGTCTTCGCGGGGGTGTGACCGCATTCACCGGGCAGGATCCACACGGTCACTCGCGCTCGCTCCGCCGTGGCCACGGCGATGGTCAACCGCCCAGGGTGAGCCGTGGCCTGGGCGCGTCCGTGCGTCCCGTCTGGGGGCGCCGGCTGCCCGCCCTGTAGGGCGCCGGCCAGGTCACGCCGGGCCCGCTGTACTCCTGCTCGGCCGCCGCGTGCAGAGTCCAGTGCGGGTCGTACAGATGCGGCCGGGCCAGGGCGCACAGATCCGCGCGTCCGGCCAGGATCAGCGAGTTGACGTCGTCCCAGGACGAGATCGCGCCCACCGCGATCACGGGGATACCGATCTCCTGGCGGATCCGGTCGGCGTACGGCGTCTGGTACGAACGCCCGAACGCCGGCCGTTCCTCGTCCACCACCTGCCCCGTCGACACGTCGATCGCGTCGGCGCCGTGCGCGGCGAAGGCGCGGGCGATCTCGACGGACTCCTCGGCCGTGGTGCCTCCCTCGGCCCAGTCCGTGGCGGAGATCCGTACGGTCATCGGCCGCTCCTCGGGCCACACCGACCGCACGGCGTCGAACACCTCCAGCGGGAAGCGGAGCCGCTTGGCGAGCGTGCCTCCGTAGGCGTCGGTCCGGTGGTTGGTGAGCGGAGACAGGAAGCCGGACAGCAGGTAGCCGTGGGCGCAGTGGAGCTCGAGCAGGTCGAACGAGCTGCGGGCGGCCCGCCAGGCGGCGGCCACGAACTGCTCGCGGATGTCGGTCAGCTGGGCGCGGGACAGCTCGCGGGGCGTCTGGCTCCCGGGCTTGTAGCGGATCGGGGAGGCCGCCACGAGCGGCCAGTTGCCCGCCTCCAGGGGCTCGTCCATGCCCTCCCACATCAGCTTGGTGGAGCCCTTGCGGCCGCTGTGGCCGAGCTGCACACCGATCGCGGTTCCCGGCGACCGGCCGTGCACGAAGTCGGTGATCCGCCGCCACGCCTCGCCCTGGCGCCCGGTGTAGAGCCCGGCACAGCCGGGAGTGATCCGGCCCTCGGCGCTCACGCACACCATCTCGGTCATGACCAGGCCGGCTCCGCCCAGGGCCCGGGCGCCCAGATGGACCAGATGGAAGTCGCCCGGCACACCGTCCTCGGCCGAGTACATGTCCATCGGCGAGACCACGACCCGGTTGCGCAGGGTCAGCCCGCGCAGCCGCAAGGGGGTGAACATCGGGGGCGTGCCCGGCGGACAGCCGAAGTCCCGCTCCACTGCCTCGGTGAAGTCCGCGTCGCGCAGCCGGAGATTGTCGTGGGTGACCCGGCGGCTGCGGGTGAGCAGGTTGAAGGCGAACTGCCGGCCGGGCTGGCCGAGGTAGAGCCCGAGGTTCTCGAACCACTCCAGGCTGGCCCGTGCCGCGCGCTGGGTGGAGGCGACGACGGGGCGCCGCTCCTGCTCGTAGGCGACCAGGGCCTCCCGCAGCGAGGTGTGCTCCTCCAGGCATGCGACCAGGGCGAGTGCGTCCTCGACGGCCAGCTTCGTGCCGGAGCCGATCGAGAAGTGGGCGGTGTGCGCGGCGTCGCCGATGAGGACCAGGTTGCCGTGCGACCAGCGTTCGTTGACGACCGTGCGGAAGGTGGTCCACGTGGAGCGGTTGGAGCGCAGGGGCATGCCCTGGAGGGCATCCGCGAAGATCTTGGCGCAGCGCTCGATGGTCTCGGCCGTGTCCAGCTCCCCGAACCCTGCCGCCCGCCACACCTCCTCGCGCATCTCCACGATCACCGTGGAGGCGTCGGCCGAGAAGGGGTAGCCGTGCAACTGCATCACGCCGTGCTCGGTCTCGGCGATCTCGAAGCGGAAGGCGTCGAAGGCGAAGTCCGCGGCGAGCCAGATGTAGCGGCAGCGGTGCTCCTCGACGGAGGGCCGGAACACCTCGGCGTACGCCTCGCGTGTGCCGCTGCGCACCCCGTCGGCGGCGATCACCAGGTCGTACGACTCCGAGAGCCGGTCGGGATGCGGGGCCTCGGTGCCGAAACGCAGGGCGACACCGAGGGAGCGGCACCGCTCGTGCAGGATCTGCAGGAGCCGCCGCCTGCCGAGGGCGGCGAACCCATGGCCTCCGGAGGTGTGGCGGACACCCCGGTGGACGATGTCGATGTCGTCCCAGCGTACGAACTCGTCCTTCAGCGCCGCGTAGACGACGGGATCGGCGTGCTCGATGCCGCCGAGGGTCTCGTCGGACAGGACGACACCGAAGCCGAAGGTGTCGTCGGGGGCGTTACGCTCCCAGACGGTGACCTCCCGGGCCGGGTCAAGACGCTTGAGGAGGGCAGCCGCGTACAACCCGCCGGGACCCCCGCCGATGACGGCGACGCGCAGCGCCTGCCGGCCGGCCGAGCGCGCCTCACCGCCCGGCTCCGCTCTCCGCGTGGCGCCGGACCCGCCTCCGAAGCCGGGTTCCGTCGTCGGCCCGGCCGCGTGTCCCGCCGCCATGGCTACCTCCCCCGCCATTTCGGCGGCCGCTTCTCCGTGAAGGCCGCGTGGAACTCGGCGTAGTCCTCGCCGTTCATCAGCAGCGCCTGCGTCGAGGCGTCCAGTTCGACGGACGCGGCGAGCGGCATGTCCAGCTCGGCCGTCAGCAGCGCCTTGGTCTGGGCGTGGGCGAGCGCCGGGCCGTCGGCGAGTCTGCGGGCCAGCGTCCGGGCGGCCTCGTCGGCGCGGCCTTCGTCGGTCAGCTCGCTGATCAGTCCGATCCGCTCCGCCTCGGGGGCCCGCACCGACTCGCCCAGCATCAGCAGGCGGGTCGCATGGCCGAGCCCGACGACCCTCGGCAGGAGATAGGCGGCGCCCATGTCACCGCCGGACAGCCCGACGCGGGTGAAGAGGAACGCGAAGCGGGCGGAAGGATCAGCCACCCGGAAGTCCGCGGCCAGCGCCAGGACCGCCCCGGCGCCCGCGGCCACCCCGTGCACCGCCGCGATCACCGGGAACGGGCATTCCCGGATGGCCCGGACCACCTGTCCCGTCATGCGGTTGAAGTCGAGGAGCTGGGCGGTGTCCATGGACAGGGTGGCGCCGATGATCTCGTCGACATCGCCGCCCGAGCAGAAGCCGCGCCCCTCGCCCGCCAGCACCAGGGCCCGCACGGTTCTCTCCCGGGACAGCTCGGCGAGCAGGTCGCGCAGGTCGGCGTAGGCGCCGAAGGTGAGCGCGTTGAGTTTCTCGGGCCGGGCGAGGGTGACGGTGGCCACTCCGTCCGCGTGGACGCAGCGGAGGTGGCGCCAGTCGGAGGTGCGAGCGGCGGAACCGGTGAACGGACTCATGGCGTGCGGCCTCCTCGGGCGGGACGGCTGACTGCACTGATGGCCTGTGACGAAGTTATCACCTCTTCGTGACTGTCGTCACGAGCACGCGATACACGTGTGCCCGCCCGACGCCCCGGACCGCACAGCGGTCGTGCGGGGGCGGACACCGCGCGAGGTGTGACAGCCGCCCGGCCTCCCGTCACACGTCGTCGACAGACCGGTAACGACGGACCCGGGCGTGCCGTACGGCGCCCTCGGCCTGGGTACGCAGCACGAAGCCGAGGCCGACGCAGTCTTCGGGCGAAACCCGCCGACCGCCCCGTACGGGGCGCGCCGTACCATGCCTCTTGTTTGAAAGCAGGACGACCTGCGCCATGAACGGACCAGCCGTGTACGAACCTCCCGCTCCCGCCTCCTGGCGTGTCGCGCTGCCGCACACCGCCGCAGCCGTGCCCGTCGCCCGTGCCCTGGTGCGCACGGCCCTGGCGGAGCTGCCCGCGACGGCGGACAGCGACACCGCGGAACTGCTCACCGCCGAGCTGGTGGCGAACGCCCTGGAGCACGCCTCGGGTGACGGGCCGATCGAGCTGGTCGTCGAGTTGCTGCCGAACGGCTGCAAGGTCGAGGTGCACGACCCGGACCCGGCCCCGCCCGGCGATCTGACCCGTCCGGCCGTCGAGCCCTGTGACCCCTGGCAGGAGCACGGGCGCGGACTGCTGCTGATCCGCAGCCTCAGCTCGTCCTGCGGTCACCGCCCCACCGAGTCCGGCAAGGCGGTGTGGTTCAGACTGCCTGTCGTTCCACGGCAGTGGCGTCCGGCGTGACGGCTCCGGTCGCCAGCCTGGAGTGCCGGCGCCCGTAGAACGCGTACACCAGGCACCCGGCCGCCAGGAACGCGGCGAACTGCACCCACGTCGTCCAGCCCGTCTCGTACATCAGGTAACCGCAGAAGCCGACCCCGAGCAGCGGTACCACGGGGTAGAGGGGCACGCGGAAGCTGCGGGCGAGGCCCGGTTCGCGGCGGCGCAGGACGATCACCACGACATTGACCACGGCCATCGTGGCGAGGGTGCCGATGGTGCACAGGTTGACGACCACGTCCAGCGAGGAGAAGGCCGCCGGGACCGCGAAGACCACCGCCACGATGAGGGTGCCGGAGACCGGCGTCGAGGTCTTCGGCGAGACGCGCTCGAAGACACGCGGTACGAGCCCGTCGCGGGACATCGACAGCAGGATGCGGGTCTGCCCGTACATCACGGCGAGGACGACCGAGGCGATGGCGACGACCGCGCCGAAGGCGATGACACCGCCCCCGAGGGTGGAGCCGGTGACCTGGTTGACGACGTACGACAGCGCCGCGGGCCGGCCGCCCACCTCGGGACCGCCGATGGCGCCGATCGCGGCGAGCGCGACCGCGCAGTACAGCAGCGTCACCAGGCCGAGGCAGACGAGGATCGCCACAGGGATGTTCCGACGGGGGTTCTTGGCCTCCTCGCCCGCGGTGGTGATCGCGTCGAACCCGATGTACGAGAAGAAGGCGGCGGTGGTGCCGGCACCGATGCCGCCGAGCCCGGCCGGGGCGAACGGGGTCAGGTTGCCGTGCCGGAAGGCGGTGAACCCGATCGCACAGAAGGCGACCAGGATCGCGAGCTTGAGCACGGCCATGGCGGCGGTGGCGCGGGCGCTCTCACGGACACCGCGTACGAGCAGTACGGCGGCCAGGGCGATGACGATCACAGCGGGGAGGTTGACCACACCGCCGTCGCCGGGACCGGCGGAGAGCGCCGGGGGCAGCTGCCATCCGACAAGACTGTGCAGCAGTTCGTTGACGTACTGGCTCCAGCCCACCGCGACGGCCGAGACGGACACGCCGTACTCCAGCAGCAGGCACCAGCCGACGAGGAAGGCCGTGCCCTCGCCGAGGCCCGCGTAGGCGAACGAGTACGACGATCCGGACACCGGGATCGCACCGCCCAGCTCGGCGAACGCGAACGCGGTGAAGACGCAGGTGAGGGCGGCGAGCACGAACGAGACGACGACGGCCGGGCCCGCCTGGGCGACGGAGTCGGACAGGCCGACGAAGATGCCGGTGCCGACGATCGCGCCGACGCCGAAGCAGACGAGCTGGAACAGGCCCATGTGGCGTCTGAGGCCATGACCGGAGAGATCGGCTCCGGACTCGGCGACGAGCAGCTCGGGGGACTTGATGCGGAACGGGTTGGCGGGGCTGCCGGGCATACGGGTGGTGCTCTTTCGGTGGTACGGATGCGACGGTGGGGGTGCCCCCGCTCACGGCGGTCCACCGCTCGAACGAGGCCGAACGGAATGCCGGGAGTGCGGGGAAGGTCGCGCGACGGCTGCGGAAGGGGTGGTTCCGGCCGCCGAGGAGGATCGTACGGGAAGGTCCCCGGCACCCACTGTGGCAGCGGGCACGCAGGTCAGGCGAGGGTGGCCACCAGGACGGCCTTGATCGTGTGCATCCGGTTCTCCGCCTCGTCGAAGACCACCGAGTGCTCGGACTCGAAGACCTCGTCGGTGACCTCGAGTTCGGTGAGCCCGTGGCGCTCGTGGATCTCGCGGCCCACGTCGGTGCCGAGGTCGTGGAAGGCCGGCAGGCAGTGCAGGAACTTCACGTCGTCGTTGCCCGTGGCGCGCAGTACGTCCATGGTCACGGCGTACGGGCCGAGCAGCGCTATGCGCTCGTCCCAGACCTCCTTCGGCTCGCCCATGGACACCCAGACGTCGGTGGCGACGAAGTCGGCTCCCCGCACGCCCTCCTTCACGTCGTCGGTGAGCGTGATGCGGGCTCCGGAGGCGGCGGCGAGCCGCTGCGCCACCTCCACGATCGTGTCGTCGGGCCACAGCAGCCTGGGCGCGACGATACGGACGTCCATTCCGAGCAGGGCGCCGGTGACGAGGTAGGAGTTGCCCATGTTGTAGCGGGCGTCGCCCAGGTAGGCGAAGGCGATCCCGTCCAGCGGCTTGTCGCAGTGCTCGGTCATGGTGAGCACGTCGGCGAGCATCTGGGTCGGATGCCACTCGTCGGTCAGGCCGTTGTAGACCGGGACCCCGGCGTAAGCGGCCAACTCCTCGACCACGCCCTGACGGTGCCCGCGGTACTGAATGGCGTCGAACATCCGGCCGAGCACCCGGGCGGTGTCCTTCACGGACTCCTTGTGCCCGATCTGCGAGCCGGACGGGTCGAGATACGTGGTGTGCGCGCCCTGGTCGGCGGCCGCGACCTCGAAGGCACACCGGGTGCGCGTCGAGGTCTTCTCGAAGACCAGGGCGATGTTCCTGCCCGCCAGCCGGCGCGTCTCGGCCCCTGCCTTCTTGGCCGCCTTGAGCTCGGCCGCCAGCTCGACCAGGGTGCGGAACTCCTGCGCGGTGAAGTCCAGCTCCTTGAGGAAGTGGCGGCCGGTGAGGGCGCTCGGGACTGTCGCCATGGTGCGCTCCAGGGTGGTCGGGACAGAAGGATCAGGGAGGCGGATGGAAGTCTATACGACGATTCACATTTCTATACGAGACCGGTCCCCGGGCGCGGCCCCCGATCAGCGGGTCACCGCATCCCTCTCGACCGGACAACTCATACAGCGGGGCCCGCCCCGTCCCCGCCCCAGCTCGCTCCCCGGAATCTCGATCACTTCGATTCCCTGCTTCCGCAGATGGGTGTTGGTCGTCACATTTCTCTCGTACGCCACCACCACGCCGGGCTCGACCGCCAGCACATTGCATCCGTCGTCCCATTGCTCCCGCTCGGCCGAGTGCACGTCCTGCGTGGGGGTGAGCACCCGGATCTCGCTCAGGCCCAGCGCCGCGGCGATCGCCCGGTGCATGTGCTCCGGCGGATGATCCGTGACCTTCAGCTCCTTGTCGCCGGCGCCGGGCTCGATGGTGTACGAGCGGAGCATGCCGAGCCCCGCGTACTGGGTGAAGGTGTCGCCGTCGACCATCGTCATCACCGTGTCCAGGTGCATGAGCGCCCGCCGCTTGGGCATGTCGAGCGCGACGATGGTCTGCGCCGAGCCGGCGGCGAAGAGTTTGTGCGCGAGCATCTCGACGGCCTGCGGCGTGGTCCGCTCACTCATGCCGATGAGCACGGCTCCGCTGCCGATGACCAGCACGTCACCGCCCTCGATGGTGGACGGGTAGTCGGCCTGCCCCTCGGACCAGAGGTGGAAGGTCTCGTTGCCGAACAGCGGATGGTGCCGGTAGATCGCCTCGAAGTGCACGGTCTCGCGCTGCCTCGCGGGCCAGCGCATGGCGTTGATCGACACGCCGTCGTATATCCACGCGGAGGTGTCCCGGGTGAACAGGTGGTTGGGAAGGGGGCGCAGGAGGAAGTCGTCGAGTTCCATCACATGGAACCGCACGGAGGTCGGCTCCGGGTGGACGTCGAGGAACTCCCGCTTGGTCATGCCGCCCACGAGGGCCTCGGCGAGCTCGGCGGAGGGCAGCGTCTCGAAGGCGGCACGGAGATGGTCGGTCGCGAGCGGTCCGTACTCCTTCTCGTCGAAGACCCGGTCCAGCACGAGGGTCCTGGCCGCCGGGACCTCGAGGACCTCGGTCAGCAGATCACCGAAGAGATGGACGACGACCCCGCGGTCGCGCAGCACGTCGGCGAACCCGTCGTGCTCGGCACGCGCCCGACGCACCCACAGCACGTCGTCGAAGAGCAGCGCGTCCTTGTTGCTGGGGGTGAGCCTTTTGAGCTCGAGATCGGGCCGGTGCAGGATGACGCGGCGCAGCCGCCCGGCCTCGGAGTCGACATGGAATCCCATGACTCCATCCTGACCATTCACGTGCCGGTTCACCCGTCCTTCACGGCGAGCCGGACCGATTCCTTTCGTCGTCTTGACGATAATGATGCGACTCATTATCGTCGTCATGACGAAAAAGGGGACGGGGGCCCTCGCGCTCCCGGTACGAGGGGGCATGGACTCATGGCCGACATCACACGGCGCTTCGGCTGGCGTCATCTGCGCGGTGCACCGACCGCGCACATCCGGCACCACCGCGCCGGGCACCTGGTGCACGACGGGCCGGGGCTCAGCTTCTGGTACCGCTCGCTGACCGCCGCGCTCTCCGAGATCCCCGTGGACGACCGCGAACTCGCGATGACGTTCCACGCCCGCACCCACGACTTCCAGGACGTCTCCGTCCAGGCGACGGTCACGTACCGGATCAGCGACCCGGGCATCGCGGCGGCCCGGCTGGACTTCTCCATCGATCCGGACACGGGCGTCTGGCGGGGCGCGCCGCTGGAGCACCTCTCGACCCTGCTGACCGAGACGGCCCAGCAGCACGCGCTGGACGTCCTCGCCCGCACACCGCTGTCGGAGGCCCTGGCAGACGGGGTCGCGGCGGTACGCGAGCGGGTGGCGGCCGGTCTCGGGGCGGAGCCGCGACTGCCCGCGACCGGCATCGAAGTGGTCGCGGTGCGGGTCATGGCACTGCGCCCGGAGCCCGAGGTCGAGCGGGCCCTGCGCACCCCGGCACGCGAGCAGATCCAGCAGGAGGCGGACCGGGCGACCTACGAACGCCGGGCCGTGGCCGTGGAGCGGGAGCGTGCCATCGCCGAGAACGAGCTGGCCAGCAGGATCGAACTTGCCCGTCGCGAGGAGCAGTTGGTCGAGCAGCGCGGCACCAACACACGACGTGAGGCGCAGGAGCAGGCGGCGGCGGACGCGGTACGTGCCGAGGCGGAGGCCGCGCGCACGGTCCGGCTCGCCGACGCGGAGGCCACCCGTTCCGTACGGCTGGCCGAGGCCGAGGCCCGGCGGACCGTGGCGCTCGGCGAGGCGGAGGCACGCGCCGCACGGGAGGTCGGTGGGGCACGGGCCGAGGCGCAGGCGGCGTGGCTGCGGGTGCACGCGGACGCCGACGTCGCGACGCTGCACGCCCTCACCGCGACGCGTCTCGCGGAGAACCTGCCGCACATCGACAGCGTGACCGTCTCGCCCGATGTGCTGACCGGGCTGCTCGCAAGGCTCGGGAACGGGGAGCGGGCGTGAGTCTCGCCCCGCGGGCGGTGATCGTCCATCGCACCACGGAGTACGAGGAGCTGGTGGCTCGTCACGGCACGCACGGACAGGCCGCCTTCTTCCTCTCCTCCCGGGGCCGGAGCCTCGACGAGGTCGCGGAACGGCACCAGCGCACCCGGCACGCGCTGGCCGAGGTGACCGCCGCCATCCCGCTGACCTGGCGTCAGACCCGGGTGGAGCGGGCCGACCTGGACCGGTTCCTGTTCGCCCCGGAGGACGTGGTGGTTGTGGTCGGGCAGGACGGGCTCGTCGCCAATGTCGCCAAGTACCTGACGGGCCAGCCGGTGGTGGGCATCAACACCGATCCCGGGCGCAATCCCGGAGTGCTGGTGCGCCATCCCTCCCGGCACGCCGCCGCGCTGATCCCGGCGGTGGCCGCGGGCGGCACGGGCGTGGAGGAGCTGACCATGGTGGAGGCCGTCACGGACGACGCCCAGCGACTGGTGGCCCTCAACGAGATCTACCTCGGCGCCGCCGGTCACCAGACCGTCCGCTATCGCCTGGGCCTCGACGGCGACGGGGGTGTCGTCGAGGCCCAGGCCTCGTCGGGGGTGCTGGTGGGCACCGGGACCGGGGCGACGGGCTGGCTGCGGTCGGTGTGGCAGGAGCGCGGCGGCCGGCTGCCGCTCCCCGCGCCCACCGAGGACCGGCTGCTCTGGTTCGTACGCGAGGCCTGGCCCTCCCCCGCCACCGGGACGTCCCTGGTGGCGGGGGAACTGCAGGCCGCGCTCCGGCTCCATGTCACCGTCGAGTCGGAGCGCCTGATCGCCTTCGGCGACGGGATGGAGTCCGACGCCCTGGAGCTGACCTGGGGGCAGTCGGTCCGGGTGGGCGTGTGTACGGAACGGTTGCGGCTGGCGCGCTGACGTGGACCCCCGTCACAGCCGGGGGTCCACCGGCTCCGACTCGAGGGCGAGCACCCCGAACACCGCCTCGTGCACCCGCCACAGCGGTTCGCCCTCCGCGAGCCGGTCGAGGGCCTCCAGGCCCAGCGCGTACTCGCGGATCGCCAGCGACCGCTTGTGGTTCAGGAACCGCTGCCGCAGCCGCGCGAGGTTCTCGGGTCGGGTGTACTCCGGGCCGTAGATGATCCTGAGGTACTCACGGCCGCGGCACTTGACGCCGGGCTGGACCAGACGGCCCGCGGTGCTGCGCACCACCGCGTCCAGCGGCTTGACGACCATGCCCTCACCGCCACGCCCGGTCATCTCCAGCCACCAGTCGACACCGGCCTGCACCGACTCGGGGTCGCCCGGGTCGACGAACAGGCGCCGTGTCGTCTGCAGCAGTCCGCTCCCGTCGTGTTCGACGAGCCGGTCGAGCAGCGCGAGCTGGCGGTCGTGCGGTACGTCGGCCAGGCTCCGGCCCTGCACCGCCAGGATCTGGAAGGGCGCCAGCCGCACCCCGTCCAGCCCGTCCGTCGTCCAGCAGTACCGCCGGTAGGCCTCCGTGAACGCCCCCGCGTCCGCCGCCCGTTCCCGCTGACGTGCCAGCAGTTCGGTCACGTCGACACCGCGCGCCGCCGCGCCCTCCAGCGCGGACAGCGCCCCCGGGAACGCGGCCGCGGCCGCCGCGCCGACCGCGGCGTACTGGCTGCGCAGCAGCCCGGACGCCTTCAGCGACCACGGCATCAGCTCCGCGTCCAGCAGCATCCAGTCCGTCTCGAGCTCCCGCCACAGATCCGCATCGCCGATCGCCGACCGCAGCCGGCCGAGGACCTCCTCGGTCAACGCCTCGTCGTCGAAGAACGGACGGCCGGTGCGGGTGTACAGGGAGCCCGTCGGACCGGAGACCCCGAAACGCCTGAGCGCGGTCTCCGCGTCCCGGCACACCAGGACCACCGCCCGCGAGCCCATGTGCTTCTCCTCGCACACGACCCGCGCGACCCCGTCCTCCCGGTACTGCGCGAAGGCCTCGGCCGGATGCTCGAGATAGCCCTCGACGTGCGAGGTCGCGGTGGGCGCCATGGTCGGCGGCAGATACGGCAGCAGGCGCGGGTCCACCGCGAAACGGCTCATGACCTCCAGTGCCGCAGCCGCGTTCTCCTCGCGGACCGAGACCCGGCCCGCGTGCCGCGTCTCGACCACCCTGCGGCCGTGCACGTCCGCCAGGTCCAGCGGACGGCCCTCGTGACCGCCGGGCGCCTCGGCGGCCAGCGGCCGGGCCGGCTCGTACCAGACCCGCTCGGCCGGCACGTCCACCAGCTCCCGCTCCGGCCAGCGCAGCGCCGTCAGGCTGCCTCCGAAGACCGCACCGGTGTCCAGGCAGATGGTGTTGTTCAGCCAGGAGGCCTGCGGGACCGGCGTGTGGCCGTAGACCACCGCGGCCCGGCCCCGGTACTCCTCCGCCCACGGATAACGCACGGGCAGGCCGAACTCGTCGGTCTCCCCCGTCGTGTCGCCGTACAGCGCGTGCGACCGGACCCGGCCGGAGGTGCGGCCCTGGTACCTCTCGGGCAGGCCTGCGTGGCAGACGACGAGCCGGCCGCCGTCGAGGACGTAGTGGCTGACCAGGCCGTCGATGAACTCCCGTACGCGCTGCTTGAACTCCTCGCTCTCACCGTCCATCTGCTCGATGGTCTCGGCGAGTCCGTGGGTGTGCCGGACGTTGCGGCCGCGCAGGAACCGGCCGTACTTGTTCTCGTGGTTGCCCGGCACGCACAGGGCGTTCCCCGAGGCGACCATCGACATCACCCGGCGCAGCACACCAGGGCTGTCCGGGCCGCGGTCCACCAGGTCGCCGAGGAACACGGCCGTGCGGCCCTGCGGGTGCGCGCCGTCGACATAACCCAGCTTGCCCAGCAGCGCCTCCAGTTCGGACGAGCAGCCGTGGACGTCGCCGATGATGTCGAAGGGGCCGGTGAGATGCGTCAGGTCGTTGAAGCGCTTCTCGGTGACGACCGTCGCGTTCTCGACGTCCTCCACGCCGCGCAGGACGTGCACCTTGCGGAAGCCCTCCCGTTCCAGATGCCGGAGCGAGCGGCGCAGTTCACGCGTGTGACGCTGGATCACCCGGCGCGGCATGTCGGCCCGGTCGATGCGGCCAGCGTTCCGCTCGGCGCACACCTCCTCCGGCACGTCGAGCACGATCGCGATGGGCAGCACGTCGTACCGCTTGGCCAGGTCGATCAGCTGGCGGCGGGAGTCCTGCTGCACGCTGGTCGCGTCGACGACGGTACGACGGCCGGCCGCCAGTCGCTTGCCCGCGATGTAGTGCAGGACGTCGAAGGCGTCCCGGGTGGCGCTCTGGTCGTTCTCGTCGTCGGAGACGAGGCCCCGGCAGAAGTCCGAGGAGATGATCTCCGTCGGCTTGAAGTGCCTGCGGGCGAAGGTGGACTTGCCCGAGCCGGAGGCACCGACGAGGACCACGAGGGAGAGGTCGGTGACGGGCAGGGTGCGTCCCTTGTTCTCGGTCATGCGGCCTTCTCCTCCTTCGTGCTGTCCTTGGCGGTGAGCGTGAACACGGCCATCTGGGTCGGCGGCCCCACCTCGGGGTCGTCGGGGCCGACTGGAATGAACTCCACGGTGTAGCCGTGGAGTTCGGCCACCCGGCCGGCCCAGGCGCGGAACTCCTCGCGGGTCCACTCGAAGCGGTGGTCGCCGTGCCGGGCGTGCCCGGCCGGGAGGGTCTCCCAGCGGACGTTGTACTCGACGTTCGGCGTGGTCACGAGGACCGTCCTCGGACGGGCCGAGCCGAACACGGCGTACTCCAGAGCGGGCAGCCGCGGCAGGTCGACATGCTCGACGACCTCGCTGAGCACGGCGGCGTCGTATCCCTTGAGCCGGTTGTCGGTGTATGCGAGCGACCCCTGGAACAGCCTCACCCGGGAGGCCTGGCGCTCCCCCATGCGGTCCAGCTTCAGCCGCCGGGACGCGATGGTCAGCGCCCGCACGGACACGTCCACGCCGACGATCTCCGTGAACCGCGGGTCCTTGAGCAGCGCCTGGACCAACTGGCCCTGGCCGCAGCCGAGGTCCAGGACACGGGCGGCGCCCGACTCCTTGAGCGCCGCGACAACGGCGTCCCGACGCTGCACGGCGAGCGGTACCGGCCGGTCCTCGGCCGCGCCCTCCCCGGTCGCGGTCTCCCCGGTCGTGCTCTCGCCGTTCCCGGTCTCGTCCGTCCCCGTCTCGTCCTGGACCGCGTTGTCGAGATCCTCGACCTCGCTGTCGTCCGCTTCGGCGAGCCGCACCAGTTCCAGCCGCTCCATCGCCTGCCGGGTCAGCGACCAGCGGCGCGAGAGATAGCGACTGGTGATCAGCTTCTGCTCCGGATGGGTCGGCAGCCAGCCCTCACCCGCTCGCAGCAACTTGTCGACCTCGTCGGCGGAGACCCAGTAGTGCTTGGCATCGTCGAGGACGGGAAGCAGAACGTACAGGTGGCGCAGGGCTTCGGCCAGGGTCAGCCGGTCCGACTCCAGGACGAGGCCGACATAGCGCGAGTCGCCCCACTCCGGGAACTCGCGGTCCAGCGCGACCCGTTCGGCGGCGACCGTCCAGCCGAGGGGCTCGAACAGCCGGCACACCAGGTCCGGACCGCCGCGGGCGGGCAGCGCGGGTATCTCGACCCGCAGCGGCAGCGGCTGCTGCACGCGCTCGGGCCTGGCGTTGCACACACCCCGGATCGCACTGGAGAACACCCGGCTCAGCGCCACGGCGAGCAGGGAGGAGGCCGCGTACGGGCGGTCGTTCACGTACTGCGCGAGCGCGGCGTCGGGAGCGCCTCCGCGGCCCTTGCCCTTTCCCCTGCGGACCAGCGCCGTGGTATCGACCTCCAGCAGCATGGCCACCGTGCAGCACTCGGCGTCCGCCCGGGGGTAGACGACGTGCGCGGTGCCGTAGGAGGTCGAGAACGCCTGCGCGTTGTCGGGGTGCTTGTGCAACAGGAAGCTCAGGTCGGTGGCCGGGGTCTTCTCGTCGCCGGTAGTGGAGATCGTCAGGAACACGCGTACGAGTATCGTCGCGGGGATTCCGTCGGGGCCACGGAGTTTCCGCCGGGACGGCTCTGCGCGTCCACCGCCCTCCCCACGGCGCTCCGGGCCGGACCACGTGCGGCCCGGAGCGCGGAGAGACCGGTCAGGACAGCTGCGACTGCACGCGGGAGGAGACGAGCTCCAGGTGGTCCAGGTCGTCGAGGTCGAGGATCTGGAGGTAGAGACGGCTGGAGCCGATCTCCGCGTACCGGCCGATCTTGTCGACGACCTCGTCCGGGGTACCGGCCAGGCCGTTGATCTTCAGCTCGTCGGCCTCGCGCCCGATCGCGGCGGCGCGGCGGGCCACCTCCTGGTCGTCCTTGCCGACACAGACCACCAGTGCGTTCGAGTACGTCAGGCTGTCGGCGGCCCGGCCGGCCTCCGCGGCGGCGGCACGGACCCGGCCGAACTGGCGCTCGCTGTCCTCGATCGAGGCGAACGGGATGTTGAACTCGTCGGCGTACTGCGCGGCCAGCCGCGGGGTACGGGTCGCACCGTGGCCGCCGATGAGCACGGGGACCTTCGCCTGGGCGGGCTTGGGCAGTGCGGGTGAGTCGGTGAGGTCGTAGTACGTCCCGTGGAAGCCGAAGGTCTTGCCGACCTCGGTCCGCCACAGCCCGGTGACGATCGCCAGCTGCTCCTCGAGGCGGGCGAACTTCTCCTTCGGGAACGGAATGCCGTAGGCCCGGTGCTCCTCCTCGAACCAGCCGGCCCCGAGGCCCAGCTCGACCCGGCCGCCGGACATCTGGTCGACCTGGGCGACCTGAAGGGCCAGGACACCGGGCAGACGGAAGGTGGCGGCGGTCATCAGCGTGCCGAGGCGGATGCGCTTGGTCTCGCGGGCGAGGCCGGCCAGGGTGATCCAGGCGTCGGTGGGGCCGGGGAGGCCGTCCCCGCTCCCCATCTTCAGATAGTGGTCGGAACGGAAGAAGGCGTCGAAGCCCAGGTCTTCGGTGGCCTTGGCGACGGTGAGAAGGGTGTCGTAGGTCGCGCCCTGCTGGGGCTCGGTGAAGATGCGAAGATCCATACCTCCATCCTGCACGCTCCGGCACCCGTCGATCCCACTGGTCCCTTCCGCCCCACCCGCCCCGGACCGAGCGAACGTCCGGCAATCGGATGATCGGGTGAAAGACCGCTCCGCCGGCCCTTCCTCGCGCCGATCACCGCCGCGGTGCCGCACCGGCCGGCACCCTCCGCCCATGGCCGTGCCTCTCGCCCTCGCCGTGTCCGCTCGCCGGGAAGGGGCCGGGGCCGAGCGAGCCGTCGTTTCCCGAGCAGCCCCACGGGACAGAGCTCGTGGACGAGCGGCTCAGCCCGGCGCCTTGTGTCGTTCCCGCATCTCGCCGTCCCTTGCCGCCAGTCGCCGCAGCATCTCGCTGACCCTGTCCCTCGACTCGTCCGCCGCGTCGATGGCCTCCATGCACTGCCAGTAGGTGCCCTCGTCGTCCGCCGCGCTCGCGACGGCGACCAGGGCCATGCCCAGTTCCACCAGGAGGGTCGCGAGGTCGAGAAGGGCCCCGCGCGCATCGCCCAGATCGGTGAGCTGGGCGGCCCGCAGGTCCGCCACGTCGATGGAGGGTGTGTCGAGGACGCCGCAGCCCCTGCCTGCGAGTTCCGTCAACCCCAGGGCCTCCCCGCGCAGTTCGGGAGGTCCCGAGACAGCCAGCCGGCTGCCGATCGCCTGCGCCAGGGCGTACGCCTGCCACGCCTCCGTCATGATCCTCGACCCGTCCCCGCTCCCCGCCAGGGCACGTCTGCTCGTCACGATGAGCCGCACCGCTTCCATGCGCTGCCCCCGCTCTGTCCTGACGCACTCCCGCACGTCTGCCCGAACTCCGTTGTTCACTACCCAGCGTGAAGGCACAACGGACGAAAAGCCAGAGGTAGTCCGAAATCTGTGGACACCCGGAGAGAAGTGGACAACTCAATAACTCCGGAGAGTGACAGGGAGGGAGAGTCACTCGGCTCCGGGTGCCGGAAACCTGCCCTCATTGCGGTCGATCTTCGCGTCCAGCGCCGCCAACACGTCGATGCCCAGCACCTCGCACAGCTGGAGCAGATACGCGAGCACGTCCGCGACCTCGTCCGTCACCCGGTGGGCCGTACCGGGATCGTCCATCACGCGCGACGACTCCTCCGGCGTCAACCACTGGAAGATCTCGACCAGTTCGGACGCCTCCACGCTGAGCGCGGCGACCAGATTCTTCGGTGTGTGGTAGTGCTGCCAGTTGCGCCTCGCGGCGAAATCCGCAAGCCGCCGCTGCAACCGCGCCACGTCCAGGTCCTCGCGCCGCCCGGGTTCTTCAGTCACGGGCTCAGGTCTACCACCGTCACGCCGTCCACCTCCGCGGCCCGGGACACGTCACTCACCGCACCCACCAACCGGACATGCCCCCGCGTGCTCATCCTGACCGCCAATCGGAGCAGTTCCCGCGCCTGCCGGCGGTCCATACCGCGGTCGAGACCGTCCGCCAGCACGGTGAGTGTCTGCAGCGCCGCCGGCACCTCGCCCACCGGGTCGACCTCGAGGACGCCCGGCCCGGTGAGCAGGACGAGAGCCAGCGCCAGATAACGCAGCTCACCGTCGCCCAGCAGATTCAGTGGTGTACGCACTCCGTTGCCCCGGTCGACCAACGCGCGCACCGTGCCGTCCCGGAGCGGCTCCGCCAGCAGATCCACGACGCGGCCCGTGCACCCGGCGGCGACCGCCGCCGTCAGCAGCGCGTGCCGCCGCCCGCACTCCGCCCGGGTGCGCAGCAGGACCTCCGCGAGGTTGCCGCAGCCCGACAGCAGCCGGCCCGCGCCCGGTGGAACCGGGGCGCGCATCCGGCGGGGACTCGGGTCGCAGGCGAAGACCGAGCGCAGGGCGACCACCATCTGCTCGGCCGCGGCGAGCACCCGGCGCTGTCCGTCCGTCTTGCCGGCCACACGCAGCGGCAGCAGCGCGGTACCGAGGCGGTCGTCGGGCAACGGGCCCCGGGTCACCGGTGAGGAACCGGCGGTGTGCCAGGCCGCCTGCACCGTGCGCCTGGCGGGGTCGCGCAGCGCCGTCTCCAGCAGGACGAGGTCGCCGGACGTCAACCGCTCGCCGACGATGCGCAGTTCCGGCTCGGCCTGGACGGCCACGTCGAGCCGTACCGGCCCCTCCGGACCGTCGGCCGTGCAGCCGATGCGGAATCCGCGCCGCCGCTGGGCGTCGGGCCGCGCCCCCTCCGGGACACAGGCCGGCGGATCCGGGAACGCCTCCTGGAGTTCCGCCCCGCCCCCGAGCCGCGCCAGCGCCGCGTACGCCTGGAGCACCCGCGACTTGCCGGAGCCGCTCGGGCCGGTGAAGAGCGTCAGGGGCCCGAGCACGAACCGGGCCCGACGGTGCCCCGCGAACGCGGACAGCCGCAGTTCCGTCACGTTCGGCCGGTCCGGGCACGGCTCGGTCCCGGCGATCGGGCGGGGCAGGGACACCGTGGGAGACACCGTCATGTCCGGGACCGTAGGCGCAGGAGGCATGGGCGAACCGTTTTGCCCGCGTGCCCTTCCCACGATCGGGCGACGGGCCCCGCACACAGGCCGCGTACGCGGGCGGCCCTCAGCCGCCGGAAGCCCTCGCGCCCTCCATGAGTTCGCGCACCTCGGTACCCAACGGGGTCAGCAGGAAGACATTGCGGTCGACCCGGTGCATCCCGCTGGCGAGGCCGAAGACGACGCCCGTGCTGAAGTCGAGCACCCGCTTGGCGACCTCGGTCTCCGCGCTCGTCAGGTCGAGCAGGACGGGCACCCCCGCCATCAGCGTCTCGGCCACCTCGCGGGCGTCCGCGAACACGTTGACCCTCAGGACCACAAAACGGCGTCGCGCCTCGGTCCGGGCCTCGGGTATCGAGCGGTGGTCCACGGCGGACGGCCAGGCGTCCCGGCCACGCAACGGCACGACCTGCGCGAGCCCCTCCCACTGTTCGTCGGTGACGTCGTAGCCGTTCACCGGCCCTCCCCCTGATGGCTCGCATTCCATGTCTGCACCGGGCAATTCTTACGCATGGTCACCCGTCCGGCCCAACAGCGACACGGACCGCCACGCGACCGGCGGTCGTGCCACCGGCCGCGCGCGCAGCCCCGGCGGGAGTGCGGCGGTGCCCGTCCGGTGGACGGCCGACCGGGTGGACGAGGTCCCCCATCAGGGGGAACGCGGCCGGCGTCCGGCGTCCGGACCCGCAGGGCCTCTTCTTACTGCCCTCACACCGGAATCTTCACCACCACGGACGCGGCACTCAACCTGTCCCCTTACGTTCCGTGGCGTGCAGTTGGCAGAAATGAGGCCGTCGACAAGCGGCCGATTGACGCGACCGGCCATGACGCCGGTCGAACCCGACCCGACCCCCGCCCAGTGGCATCGCGCCCTGACGTTGCTCGCGGACATCAGCCTGTTCATCGGTACCCGCGGGGTGTGGTCCTCCGCTGCGAGTCACCGACTGATGATCGCGGCCGTCATCTCCGTCTGTTACGCATCGATCCTGGTCACGGGTGTCCTGACGTTGGTGGTGCGGCGAAGCCGTGCGCTGGCGCGGCTCGATCTGGCCGTCCTGCTGACGGCGGTCACGCTCGCCTACTGCGCGGTGTCCGTGGCGCACGGTTTCAGTGACGAGTCGATACTCACCACACAGGCCGCCCATGAACTGCTCGCGGGCGCCCCGGTGTACGGACAGCCGTGGCCGTGGCTGTTCGGGCACGGGGTCGCCTACACGGCCACGGTGAGCGGCGGATACGACTTCACCTACGGCTACCCGCCGCTGACCGCGCTGCTGACCGCGCCCCTGCTGTGGATCGGCCACGGCGCACTGCCGGAGACCCTGGTCACCACCACCGCCCTCGTGCTGGGCACGGTTGTCATGTGGAAGATGCTGCCGGCGCCCTGGCGTTCGGCGGCCACCATGGTGTGCCTCGGCTTCGGCATGATCCCGGTGTACGCCCGGCTCGGGTATCCGGCGGTCGTCGCGCTGGCCTTCCTCGTACCGGTGGTGGTCCGCTGGACGCGCATGGGCGCCGGCGGCGCGGCCGACTGGGCGCGGGCGGCATGTCTGGGCGCGGCCTGTGCGGCCCAGCAGTTGCCGTGGTTCCTCACACCGTTCCTGCTCGCCGGGGTCTACGCGCTGCGGCGCGGCGAGCTGGGGGCGCGCGGAGCCGCCGTGGCCGTGGGACGCATCGTGGCCACAGCGGCCGGTACCTGGCTGCTGATCAACGCGTACTTCATCGTGAGCGAGCCGCGCACCTGGATCCGGGGCGTCGCGCTGCCGCTCACCCAGGACGCCGTCATCCACGGCCAGGGCCTGGTCGATGTCTCCCTGTACTTCACGAACGGCAGCGACCGCCTGAGTTGGTACTCGCACGCCAGCATGCTGCTGGCGGCGGGCCTGCTGGCGGTGTTCGTCCTGTTCGTGCGCCGGCTGGGCCCGGCCGCGACGGTGCTGCCCTGGTGCGCCTTCTTCCTGGCGACCCGCTCGCAGGACGGCTACTACCTGCTGATGACACCGCTGTGGCTGGCGGCGGCCGTCACCGTGCCGCAGAGCGCCTTCACCACCGCCTGGCAGCCACGGCTGCTGGACGGGCGGCGGACAGCCCGCACGGTGGTGGCCGCGGGCCTGCTGGCCCCCTCCCTGGTGGCGGTGCTCCTGGCCGCGACCGGCAGACCTCCGCTGCACCTGCAGGCCGCCGCCGCCTCCCGGACGCCACGGGCGGTCAGGACACTCACGGTCCATGTGGACAACACCGGCGACGCGGCGCTGCGGCCGCACTTCATGGTGACCACGGGACAAGGGATGAGCCGGTACTGGAAGGTGCTCGACGGCCCTTCCTCCGTCGCCGGTCATTCGACGGGCACCTACCGGATCCAGGCGCCCGGCGGCGGCTTCTCCGTGCCCGGAAAGGGCACCCGCATCCGGCTGCGCGCCTTCACCGCTTCGCCGATGACGCTCTCGAGTCAGGACATCCGTCTGGAGCGCCGGCCCGCGCCGGCCAAGTGACCGGCTCTCACCCCGGCGGGTGAGGGCCGGGCCGCGGCTGTCACGGCGGCCGCCGGACGGCCGATCGGCCCGTACCGCGCATCCGGGAAACGGCCGGCTCCCCGTCCCGCCGGCGGTGGTCGTCGCCGGCGGGACGGGGTCAGGTCACTCCGAGGAGGGAGTACGGGTACGACCGCGGGCGATCGCGAAGCCGGCGGCGGCCAGGCCCAGGACACCGACGACCAGCCCGGCGACGCCGAGCCCCCGGGCGGTGGAGTCACTGGTGGCGGTGGCCTTCGCCGTGGAACCGCCCGGCTTCTCGTCCGTCGCGGTGGTGGAGGAGGAGACCGCGGTCGAACCGCCGCCCTCCGCCGTGCCCTTGGCGGTCAGCCGCAGGACCGGCGCCGGGTTCTCCGGCTCGTCCGCGCCCTTCTGGGCCTCCTCGATCCAGCGGACGACGTTTCCGTCGGAGTAGGTCTGCAACGTCTTGAAGGTCAACTGGTCGGTGTCCTCCGGGAGCTGACCGAAGGCGACGTCGAAGTCCTGGTACTGACCGTGCCGGATACGCCCGCCCGACCAGGTGATCTCGGATACGGCGTCGGTGATGGTGCCGTCGTCCGTCTTGATCGGCGTCTTGAGCTTGGTGGTGGTCACCTGGGCGGTCCAGCCGTCCCGGGGCGCGACCAGCACGCCCAGGACCGGGTGGTCGGTGGGCAGGAAGACCTGCACCTTGGTGGTCGCCGCCGTGTCCTCCTCGTTGGGGACACGGAAGGTCAGCACTCCGTCGGTGGCGCCCTTGGCGTAGCTCTCGGGATGGACGGTGACGTGCGCGAAGGCCGCGCCCGCCGCGGTGAGGACGCCGGCGGCGGTCAGAGCGGCGACGGTGCCGGCGCGGCGCAGGGTGGTACGCATCGGGGACATGAGTGGGGAAGCTCCGTACTTGTGCTCGGTTTCGGGGGGGTCAGATCGCGTACGGGGTCCCCGGGGGCGGGCCGCGCCGGGACAGGGCGTGGCGGAGCAGCGCCTGCCGCAGGGGCCGGCGGTAGGTGTACGGAAGGGGTGTCCCGCCGTAGGCGGGAAGCGGCGCCGTACGCCACCAGGCGGCAAGGCCCGGGACGAGGGCGGCCGCCTTGCGCAGCAGCGACCACAGGGCGGCCTCGCCGCGCCGCAGGCACCAGGAGGCGGTCAGTGCGGCGGCCAGATGCGCGCCGACGGCATGGGGTGTCATGGCGTGCGGCTGCGCGGCCATGTGCATGCCGTGCGCCATGCCTGCCATGTGCATCGGTGCGACCGGCGGGGCCGCCGAGTCGAAGGCGAGATGGAGCCCGCCCTGCACGAGCAGCATCGCGGTACCGATGCCGAGGAGGGAACGTTCACGCCCGGCGAGAACCACGCTCAGGGCGAACACCGGAAGGACACCGGCCGCCTCCACCCGTACCGGTGGCACGGTGCCGGTGGCCAGTGCGTGCCCCCCGGCGGCGAGCAGCACGCACACCACGGCGAACACCGCCGCGCGCAGGCTCCGCACCGTCCAGGACACATCCATGGCGTGCGATCCTGCCATGCGGCCCCGGGGGCCATGGCGGTTTCCGTGGATACGGCGTGTGGGAGTCCCTCGCAGGCGCGTACGGCCGGAGTGCCTCGAGCCCTTATCGTGACGGACATGCAGTCCTACACCATCGGTCAGGCCGCCCGCATGCTGGGAGTGAGCTCGGACACCGCCCGGCGCTGGGCCGACGCGGGCCGGGTGGCGACCCGTCGCGACGAGAACGGGCGCCGGGTCGTCGACGGCAGGGATCTGGCCGCGTTCTCGGTGGAATTGGCACGCGGCGGCGCCGGCGAGGACGACGCCCTCTCGTACACCTCGGCCCGCAACGCGTTCCCCGGCATCGTCACCGCCGTGAAGCTCGGTGACGTGGCGGCGCAGGTGGAGATCCAGGCGGGACCGCACCGTCTGGTGTCACTGCTGACCCGGGAGGCCGTCGAGGAACTGGGCCTGGAGGTCGGCATGGAGGCCACCGCCCGCGTGAAGTCGACGAACGTCCATATCGACCGGACCTGAGCGCCCGGCGGCCCACCGGGTGCGCGGCTCATGTCCACGGGCCGTAACGGCCGTCCACCCGTATCGCGTTGACTCCGCTGACGTACCGCGCCCCGCAACGGTCCT
Source organism: Streptomyces sp. NRRL F-5122 (assembly GCF_001507435.1). GTDB lineage: Bacteria > Actinomycetota > Actinomycetes > Streptomycetales > Streptomycetaceae > Streptomyces > Streptomyces lannensis. Next base: position 196,897 of record NZ_LMWH01000266.1, on the reverse strand, counting down.
GCGGCAGCACCAGCTGAGGTCCGCTCCCGTCCAGCGAGGTGTCGTCGATGCCGGCCGCGAGCAGCACGGGCGCACGGCCGAAGTCCGGGTCGATCTCGGCCCAGGACAGCAGGGCGTGGTGGCCGTCCGCGCCCGTGACGGCGATCAGGAAGCGCAGCCGGTCCTTGCGCCTGCCTGGGTCGAACTGCGGGCCCGCGGCGCAGAGCACGTCGTGCAGCAGCGGACCCTCGAACCGGTGGTGCTGTACGCCGCTGGTGGCGCACTCGAAACTGACCCGGACCCGGTGCTGGGGCCAGGCCAGCAGGTCGGGCACGGTCAGCCGGGCGGGTCGCTCGAGGTCTCCGGTCAGCGCGAGTACGGCCGGCGCAGCCGCGTCGGCGACCCGTTCCGTCTGGGGCCGGCCCACAGGACACCACCTCCCGCAGGACAGTACCCGTGCGGCCACCCCGTACAAACGCACATGCAGCTCCCTTCATCGGATCTCCCAGCTCATGCGATGCAACAGGGGACTTCCGCATGGCACCTGCGTCAGTATGATCGGCGTAATGGAGGGGCCTGGCGGGCCCCTCACGGCCGACCAGAGGGAGTGGACCCCGTGAAGACCCGTTCCGCGCGCCGGACCCGCCGGATGGTGCAGGTGGCCGGTGCGGGGGCCGCCGCGCTGCTGGCCCTGAGCGCCTGCTCCTCCTCGTCCGACTCGAGTTCCTCCCCCAAGTCCGACTCCTCGTCGTCCTCGTCGTCCTCCGCCGAGAAGCTGTCCGGCACGGTCACCGTCTTCGCCGCGGCCTCGCTCAAGGAGAGCTTCACGACCCTTGGCCAGGAGTTCGAGAAGCAGCACCCCGGCACGAAGGTGACCTTCAACTTCGGCGGGAGTGACACGCTCGCCGCGAGCATCACCGGCGGTGCCCCCGCCGACGTCTTCGCCGCGGCCAGCCCCAAGACCATGGCCATCGTCACGGACAAGCAGGACGCGGCCGGCACGCCCGCCACCTTCGTGCGCAACCAGCTGGAGATCGCCACCCTGCCCGGCAACCCGGACAAGGTCGCCTCCCTGAAGGACCTCACCAAGTCCGGCCTCAAGGTCGTACTGTGCGACAAGACGGTGCCGTGCGGTGCCGCCGCGCAGAAGGCGCTCGAGGCGAGCAACCTGAAGCTCACACCGGTGTCGTACGAACAGGACGTCAAGAGCGCCCTGACGAAGGTGGAACTGAAGGAGGCCGACGCAGCGGTCGTCTACAAGACCGATGTGAAGGCGGCGGGTGACAAGGTGGAGGGCGTGGAGTTCCCCGAGTCGGCCAAGGCCGTCAACGACTACCCGATCGTCCTGCTCAAGGACGCCCCCAACGCCGAGGCGGCCAAGGCGTTCATCGCGCTGGTCCAGTCCGCCGAGGGCAGCAAGGTCCTGACCGAAGCGGGATTCCTCCAGCCGTGACCGGTGCCGACACGTCCCGTGCCGCGGCCGACACCCTCACGGGTGGGCCGCGGTCCGGGCGTGTCCGGCGTCCGGGGGTGCCGCTGCCGCTGATGCTCCCGGCGCTGGTCGGACTGGCGTTTCTGCTGCTGCCGCTGGTGGCTCTGCTGGCACGGGCCCCGTGGCGCACCCTCCCCGACCAGCTGACCAGCACCGCGGTGTGGCAGGCGCTGCAACTCTCCCTGGTGAGCGCGACCGCCGCCACCGCGGTGAGCCTCGTGCTGGGCGTGCCGCTGGCCTGGCTGCTGGCCCGCACGGAGTTTCCGGGACGGGGTCTCGTACGCGCCCTGGTGACCCTGCCGCTCGTGCTGCCACCGGTGGTGGGCGGTGTGGCGCTGCTGCTGGCGCTCGGGCGCAACGGGATCGTGGGGCAGTGGCTGGACGCATGGTTCGGGATCACGCTGCCCTTCACCACGGCGGGGGTCGTGGTGGCCGAGGCGTTCGTGGCGATGCCGTTCCTCGTCATCAGCGTCGAGGGCACGCTCCGGGCCGCCGATCCGCGCTACGAGGAGGCCGCCACGACACTCGGCGCCTCCCGCTTCACCGCCTTCCGCCGGGTCACGCTGCCGCTGATAGCACCGGGTGTCGCGGCCGGTTCGGTCCTCGCGTGGGCGCGGGCGCTGGGCGAGTTCGGGGCGACGATCACCTTCGCGGGCAATTTCCCCGGCCGTACCCAGACGATGCCGCTCGCCGTCTATCTGGCCCTGCAGAACGATCCTGCGGCGGCGATCGCCCTCAGCCTGGTCCTGCTGGCCGTGTCGATCACGGTCCTGGCGGGCCTGCGGGACCGCTGGATGACGGCGTCATGACCCACATCCATCAAACCGCTCCCGGCAGCACCCCCACGGGCGTCGGCTGCGAGGGACTCGACGCGCGCCTCGTCGTCCAGCGCGGCTCCTTCCGGCTCGACGTGGCCCTGACCGTCGCGCCCGGCGAGGTCGTCGCACTGCTCGGGCCCAACGGCGCGGGAAAGACCACCGCCCTGCGCGCGCTGGCGGGACTCGTCCCGGTCTCCGGCGGTGGTGTGCGTCTCGACGGCGCCGCGCTGGACCGCATCCCGCCCGAGTCGCGGCCCGTGGGCGTGGTCTTCCAGGACTATCTGCTGTTCCCGCATCTGAGCGCCCTGGACAACGTGGCGTTCGGCCCGCGGTGCCACGGCGCCTCCAAGGCGAGGGCGCGCGAGATCGCCGCGGGCTGGCTGGACCGCATGGGACTGGCCGACCACGCCGGCACCAAGCCCCGCCGGCTGTCCGGCGGCCAGGCCCAGCGGGTGGCGCTCGCCCGGGCGCTGGCGACCCGGCCGCGGCTGCTGCTCCTGGACGAGCCGCTCGCGGCGCTCGACGCCCGCACCCGGCTCGAGGTCCGGGCGGAACTGCGCCGCCATCTGGCCGAGTTCGAGGCGGTGGCCGTGCTGGTCACCCACGATCCACTGGACGCGATGGTCCTCGCCGACCGGCTGGTGGTGGTGGAGAGCGGCCTGGTCGTCCAGGAGGGCACACCCTCGGAGATCGCCCGTCGTCCGCGCACGGACTACATCGCGCAGCTCGTGGGGCTCAATCTGTACCGAGGGACGGCCGGCGGGCACACCGTGCGGCTGGAGGCCGGGCCCGTGATCACCACGACCGAGGAGCTGTCCGGTCCCGTCTTCGTGGCGTTTCCGCCCGGGGCGGTCACTCTGTTCCGGGACCGGCCCAGCGGTGCCAGCGCGCGCAATCTGTGGCGGTGCGAGGTGGCGGGCCTGGAGACGCACGGCGACCAGATCCGTGCCGACCTCACGGGTGAGCTGACCCTGGCCGCGGATCTGACGGCCGTCGCTGCGGCCGAGCTCGGCCTCCAGCCCGGCGCCACGGTCTGGGCGACCGTCAAGGCGACGCAGACGCACGCGTATCCGGCCTGACACGCCGCGCGGGCGCGGCCGTGAATCCGGCCGCCGCGGGCCCAGCATGGGAACGGACACGATCATCTCCCCACGTTCCGCGAGGCGCGCCCATGAACCTGAGCATCCGCAACCAGCTTCCCGGCACCGTGACCGTCGTCCTCCCGGGCGGGGTCATGGCGGTCGTCAAGGTCAAACTGGCGGGAGGCCAGGACATCACCGCCGCGATCACCGCGGAGGCGGTCGACGAACTGGACCTCGCACCGGGCGCCGCCGTGTACGTCCTGATCAAGTCCACGGAGGTGGCGCTCGCCTCGTCCGAGATGCCGGGCGTCTCCATCCGCAACCAGCTGCCCGGGACCGTCGACCGCGTCACCCCGGACGGGGCCGTCGCGTCGGTCAGGGTCACGATCGTGGGGGCCGTTCTGACCTCGGTCATCACGAGGAGCGCCCTGGATGACCTCGGGCTGGTGCCGGGCGCCTCGGTCGTCGCCCTGATCAAGTCCACGGAGATCTCCCTCGCCGCCGCCTGAGCCGGCCACCGCGGCCGTGCGGAACGCCGAGCGCGAGACCACTCGCCACCCGTTCGTCGTCTACAGTTCAGTAGACGGTCTGTACGATGGTGCGCCGTCGGGCGACACCGTGTCCGCCCGGCCCCGTACGAAAGGGCTCGCGCCGATGGCCACATCCTTGACCCTGGGCTCACAGCTCGCGGTGAACCTGCTGGACGCCCAGTCCCTGCTCGCGGCCTTCGGCGTGCTGGGCGTGGGTGTGGTGATGTTCGCCGAGACGGGCCTGCTCATCGGCTTCTTCCTGCCCGGCGACTCCCTGCTGTTCACCGCGGGTCTGCTGTGCACCGGCTCGGGCCAGCACGGGGTGAAGCTGTCGCTGTTCCCGCTCCTGGTGGCGGCGGCCGTGGGCGCGCTCGCCGGGTCCCAGTGCGGCTATCTGCTCGGGCGCAAGGCCGGCGGCGCGCTGCTCGCCCGCAGCCGCTCGGTCCGCCTCAAGGAGGGCGCGGAGCGCGCCGAGGAACTCCTCGACCGCTACGGCCACGCGAAGGCGATCGTCCTGGCGCGCTTCGTCCCCGTGGTGCGTACGGTGCTCAACCCGATGGCAGGCGCCCTGCAGGTGCCCGTGCGGACCTTCACGCTCTGGCAGGCGATCGGCGGCCTGGTCTGGAGCCTCGGCCTCACCCTGGCCGGGTACGCCCTCGGTTCCTCGGTGCCGAACGTGGACAAGTACCTGCTGCCGATCATCGCGGTGATCGTCGTGGTCTCGGTGCTCCCGCTCGCCCTGGAACTGCTGCGCTCCCGCCGGGCCGCGAAGGACGGCGTCAGCGGCTGACGGGTCACAGCTCCTTGCGCCGCACGAGCAGACCGAGCACCGCAAGACCGGGGATCAGCGGCAGCCACACCGTCAGCAGCCGGTAACCGAGGACCACCGAGGCGGCCGCGCTCCCGGGGGCGCCGGCCAGCGCGAGCGCGAAGGCGAGCGCCGCGTCCAGGGAGCCGAGACCGCCGGGAGTGGGCAGCAGGACGGCGGCGCTGCTCGCCACGAGATACGCCAGCGCCACCCGGCCGGACGGCAACGGCAGGCCGAGCGACCGGGTCACCGCGATCACCACCAGGGAGTGCAGCGCAGCGAACCCGAGCGACGCGCCCCACAGGGCGGCGGCACGGCTCGGGAGCCGGTGCACGGCCCGCACGTCCGCGAGGACCGTCCACACCGCCCGGCGCAGCGGACGGCACAACACCACCGCGAGCCCTCCGCCCACCACGAGTGCGGCACCCACCGCGACCGCGGAGGCGCGCGGGAGGCTCAGCAGACCGGGGCCGGCGAGCGCGAGGAGGGCGATCAGCGCGCCACGGGTCACGGCTCCGGCGGTGGCCTTCACCGCGAGCGCGGTCGCCGACCGGGTCATCGACAGTCCGCGGCGGTTCAGGAAGCGGAGGTTGACCGCGCCCGCCCCGAGGCCCGCGGGAAGAAGATGGTTGGCGGCCGAGGCGGCGAACTGCGCGGCAGCCAGGCGCCCGAAGGGCAGTCGCTCGGCCACGGCGCCCTGCTGGGCGAGCGCCGAGCAGGGCCAGGTCGACACGGTCGCGATCGCCGCCAGGAGCAGCCAGCCCCGGTCGGCGTCCTCGAGCCGGGTGATGCCCGCCTCGATCACCGGCCAGTGGTGCCGGGCCAGCAGCACCGCGCAGACGAGCACGACGAGGGTGACGGCCAGGTGCCATGGGGCGCGCCGCCGCAGAGCCCTCGCCCGACCGGCCGGCGCGGCCCGCTCGGCCGGCGTCCGCCTGGTCCCCGGAGCCACCTGGGTGGCGGTCGGAGGCGTCATCCGGGTCCGTTCCGGGTCGCCGCCGGGGCGACGTAGATGCGCAGGCCGTCGAAGGAGTGCGGACTCCAGCCGCGCGTGTACGACGGCGGACGGCCGGTGGGCGTGCCCAGGTGGGCCACGGGCATGGTCCGGGCGGAACGCGCGATGCCTTCGGCGGTGGAGTTCTTGTTGCTCCCGCCGGTCGCGGCGGAGGAGCAGCCCGTGTAGAAAGCGATCGGTACGGCCTCGTTCCCGGTCAGCAGACAGGGCGGCCGGACGCCGAGCCGGTGCAGTTCGGCCGCGGTGCGGGACCAGCCCCGGCGGTCCGCCTGGGTCCGCTCCACGGTGCTGTGCAGCACCGCGTACTGCACGGCCAGGTGCCCGGCGAGCCCGATCGCCACGAGCGAGGCGGTGATCGGCCGCCATCGTCCGTCGGGGGCCGTGACCAGGTGCACCAGCGCGTCGGCCACGGGGATCGCGAGCAGGGCGTAGGTGGGCAGCAGGAAGCGCGGCGCGGCGTACCCGATCAGGAAGAGATACGGGAAGGCCGCCGTCGCCGCGCAGGCCAGCGGCACCAGGGTCCGGCTCGGGGACGCGGGACGCCGGGCCCGGAAGGCGACGGCCACCGCGAGCACGACGAGCAGCGGCAGCACGAACCACCATGCGACGACCGCCGGGTTCGGCATCGAGCCGGTGCAGGGACGACAGAGGGTGCGCCCGCCGAGGCTGCGCAACTGGTCGCCGACGGCGATGTTCCAGCCCAGTCCGCCCTGCAACCGGGAACCGTCGGACAGGCGTTGCAGAAGCCCTCCGTAGCGGCCGAAGGCCTCGGCGATCCACTGGGCCGCGCCGACCACCAGCCCGCCCACCAGCGCCAGCAGCAGCGGCAGATTCCGCCACCGGGGCAGGAAGACCTGCAGGAACACGAGCGGTGCCGCGGTCCACGCGGCGTCGGTGGGCCGCATCCACGTCATCAGTGCCGCGCCGACGGCGACTCCCCACAGGGCCGGCCGGTCGGCGCTGTCCGCGTGGGCACGCAGGAAGAAGCCGGTGACGGCCAGCGCGCCCATCGCCACCCAGTAGTTGGGCATGACCTGCGGGCCGTAGAAGAGGGTCACCCACAGGCTCGCGAACAGGACCCCGCCCAAGGCGAGGACACGGGCCGGGAAGACTCCCCGCCAGGCGCGCAGGGCGATGAACAGCGCGGCGCCCGACAGCACCGCCAGATAGACCCTCAGCAGCGCCGTGGACGAGGACCACGAGGTCACGGGGGCGACCAGGAGCGATACGCCGCGGGCGCGAGGTGCGCTGAAGTACGCGGCGGGAGCGTGAGCGCTGATCTGGCTGGCGTACACCGTCTCGTCCCAGCCGAGGCCCATGCGGGGGCCGACGAGCAGGAGCTGGGCCAGTGTGAAGGCGCCCGCCACAACTGCTGTCAGACCGTGGCCGCGGTCCTGCCACGACGTGCCGGCCACCGACGGCCCCGCGAGCCTGCGGACCCCTGCGAGCGTGGTGTTCGAGTTGGCCATACCCATCCCTCACCCCCTACAACCTGTAGGGGCATCACACCCTACAGGTCGTAGGGTCGACGATGGAAATCGGGAAAGAAAACAGGTAAAACACGGACAAGCTAACGCGATGCGCCTGGGGGTGCAGCATGAGACCCGCGGCAACCCGGAGCCCCGAGGCCGCCGTTACGCCGATCGCGTGAACCGGGCCCGCGGGCAACCGCCCCTGGTCCCCGGTATCGCGCGCCCCTACGCGCTGTAAGGTTGCGGGCATGGCTGGCACGGGCCCGCGGGGCAGGATGGAACGACGCAGCGCCGGTGAGCTGGAGAGCGAGGTGCTCGCCACGCTGTGGGCCACCGAGCAGGCGCTCACCCCCGCCGAGATCCAGGCCGAGATCGGCGGCGGCCTCGCCTACAACACCGTGCACACCATCCTGAAGCGCCTCTACGACAAGGGGCTCGTCCTGCGCGATGTGGACGGGCGGCGCGGGGCGTACCGCCCCTCGAAGAACGCGGCCGAACTGACCGCCGAGGCCATGCACGAGGCACTCGACCGCGGCCCCGATCCGATCGCCACCCTCCAGCAGTTCGTCTCGGGACTCAGCCCCGAGGAGGAGCGTGCCCTGCGCGGCTTCCTGGACGGGTACCCGCACTCCGACGGAGCGGGTGCATGAGGATCGACGTCTACACCCCGATCCTCCTCTCGCTGCTGCTGGCCGCGGTGAGCCCGATGGTGGGCAGGAGGGTGGCGCCCGCGCTCGCGGCCCGGGTGCTGGCCGTGTCCGCCGTTCTCACGGCGGCCGCCACCACCTGGTCGCTCCTGTTGCTCGCGGTGACCCTGATCGGCCAGGCACCGCCGGTCGTCGCGGACGCCCGGGCGGACGGCCACCCATTGCCCGAACCGGTCCCCGGCACGATCGCCGTGGCCGCGACCCTGGCCCTGCTGCTGGTCGTCGTGCGCGTCCATCGGGCAATCCGCGCCGAGTTCGGCACCCGCCGGGCACTGCGGACCCTGTGCGCGGGACATCCACCGGACACGGAACTGGTCGTCGCCGCCTCCCCCGTACCCCAGGCGTTCGCCATCCCCGGCAGCGGCGGCGCGCCGGGCCGGATCCTGGTCACCTCGGCCCTGCTCGGCGCGCTGGAACCCGCGGAGCGCCGGGTGCTGCTGGCCCACGAGCGCGCCCATCTCACCCACCGGCACGCGTCCCTCGCGGCCGCCGTGGCGCTGGCCACCGCCGCGGACCCGTTTCTCGCGCCCGTCCGCACCACGGTCACGTTCCTGATGGAGCGCTGGGCGGACGAGCAGGCGGCCGACGCGGTCGGCGACCGCTCCACGACGGCCCGCGCCCTGGCCCGAGCGGCGCTCACCACCAGGCGCCGCTCCCCGTCGTGCGCGCTCAACTTCACCGACCACGCGGTCACCCGCCGCATCGCGGCCCTGCAGAGCGGTCCGCCCCCGCATCTGTGGCCGCTCGCCGCGTCGACGCTCGCACTCGGCACGCTGCCGGCCCTGGGCGCCGCGGACGCGACGGGGGATCTGCTGCGACTGCTGGAGCATGTGCTGACCTGACCCGGCGGCACCTCCCCGGCAGCGGAACCGGCCCCGACACGACCTGACGCTCCGTCAAGCGGGCTTCGAGCAATCCTCCGATCGGGGCACCCTTCACCACACGAGGGAATCGAACGGCACCGGCGTCGGCGTTCCCCCGCCCAGCGGGCGGAGAACCGAATGGCTCGAACTTACGTATGGAAATTCGCCCCCGATCCCCCGTTACGCGTCCATGATCGGGCGGGTTGTTCGGTCGCTTGTCCGCATCGCCAAGAACCTCCGGAGGAATCATGAACCCCGTCCCCGCCCCTGCCGCCGGTCGTCGCTTGTTCGAGAACCGGTCGGTGCATTCCTCGTCCGCGCGGTGCGGGGCCGACGCGCGGCGAGTCGCCGGTGCCGGCCGCCCGTCCTTCTCACGACCGACACCGAGGTGGGGCGCATGACCTCCGGCGCACCGGTTCCACCCGCCCTGGCCGCCTGGGCCGAGAACATCGTCGGCCCCCTCCGCACCGTGCGGGACGTGTCGCACCCCCGCCCCGAGTCCCAGGTCTGGGAACTGACCTCCGCCACCGGCCGGACCATCCTCAAGGTGGCCCCCACACCCGTGTTCTACGCCCGCGAGACCCGCGCCTATCGCGAGGCGGCGCCCGCCCTGGAGCGGGGCACCGTGCCGCACCTGGTGGAGACCGACGCTCGGCACAGGGCGCTGCTGATGACCGCGGTACCGGGCCGGCCGGTGCGTTCCGCGGCCCTCTCCCCCGCCCTGGGGCGCGCCCTGCACCGCAAGGCGGGCGCGTGGCTGCGCCGGTTCCACGGCGACGCCCGCGATCTCACCCACCGGGACCGCGCCGAGGCGGCCGGCGAGATGGAACGCGCCGTCGAAGCCGCCGAGAAGCACCTGGAACTGTCCGCAGACCTGATCGGCGTACCCGAGCGTGAGGTCGTCCGCCGGCACGCCGCGGGGCTGGCGCTGCTCGGCCCCCTGCCCGTGGGATACGTCCACGGCGACTTCCAGGAGCGCAACTGGCTCCACGACTCCGGAAGCGGATCACTCGCGGTGGTCGATCTCGAACGGGCCCGGCCGCACGCCGCGGTGCTCGACGTCGTCCGGCTGGCCTGCGGACCCTGGGTTCGACGGCCGGAGTTGAGGACCGCCTTCTTCGAGGGCTTCGGACGCGAGCTGATCTCCGCGGAGCGGACCGCCCTGCGCTGCCTTTCCGCCCTGGACGCCGTGAGCGCCATCGCCTGGGGAGTGCCCCACGACGACAAGGAGGTCGTCGACCGGGGCCGCGAGACCCTGGCGCGGCTGGTACGGGGGGATTACTGATGACGGGCGGCCGGCCGGGCGATCGCCCGGCCGGCCGCCCCTGAACCTCGGGCGCGCCGGGCACCCGCCGAGGACGGCCGATCCACACTGAAGGAACGCCACTCAGGGCGGCCCGGTCGCACGGCCACGGCGCCGTCGTCCCGGCCGGCCGCCGACCGCGATGACCCCGCCCCACGACGATCCGACCGGAGCGGGGCGTCCGCGGGCCGCGCCGGCAACCGGCGTCGTGCGTACCGCGCTTGCCGGTGTCCCGCACCGGCGACGCGCCTGCGTACCGGCTCGTCCGCACCGAGCGGGGCCCGGCGCCCGGCACCGCCGGAAGCCTCCGGGGGGTTCACCGGCCGCTGGAGACGGCGTAGTACTGAAGATCCTGCACGGTGACCGTACGCCGCACCGGATAGCGGGTGGCCACGGCGGCGACGGTGTGCCCCGCACGGCGGACCACCACCTCGCTCCGGCCGGGGGACAGCGGCAGATCCTGCGCGTATGCGCCGACCGGCGCGCGATAGACGTGGGGCACGGTGCCCACACGCGCGGAGACCGTGGCGGGCGCGGTGAGGAAGCTGAGCACTTCCACCCGGTCGCGCGGGGGCGCGGTGCCCGGTCGCGGGCGCATGAGCCGGGGCTGGAGGCCGGCTCCGCCCGCGTCGGCGAACTGGACGCGCGAGGTGACGTACACGGTGTCGCGGACGATCCGCGGCCAGGTCCCGGTCTTGAAGCGGGTGAGGTAATACGAGGAGATGTCCAGGTAGGCGTGCCCGTTGTGCAGCGAGGGCGCGAACTGGCTGCCCTCCGAGTAGTCGTTCCAGGTGGTGAGTTGCACCCAGTCCGCGCCGTCGGAGATCGCGTGGTTCCAGGTCGACCGCAGGGTGGCGGTGTTGCCCGCCTCGTCGTAGATCCCCTGGTTGGGCCGGGCGTCCTGTACGGACACGGCCTGCATCCACTTCTTTCCCAGCGAGTGGGCGAGCCGGATGTCGCCGGGAACGTTGTCCTGGCGGATGTAGCTCCGGTTGCCCCAGGACGAGAAGGCGTGGCTGATCGGCGCGAACCTCTCGGCGTTGGCGCGGAAGTCCAGGAAGACCGGCACGAGCGCGGTGCCGATGCCGTGGTCACGCAGCCGGGCGATGACCTGCCCCCACCAGGCGGGGTCCTGGGCCTCGGCCTTGAACGGGGAGACCACGAGACGTCCGTCGGCCAGCCGGTACGCGGACGGGGACGCGGCGAGCCGGGTCAGCTGATCTGCGAGCGTGCGCGGATCGGTGTGCAGGGACGTCATGTCGGGCATCAGCACGATCCGGAAGTGCGGGTCGACCCGCTGCGCCGCGCTCAGCAACTTGTCGACGCGCTGCCGGTTGATGCCGTCGAGGGAGAGGATGTCGACGGTGAATCCGTCGAGCCCGGCGTCCCGAGCGGTCCTCACCTCCCGTTCGAGGTCGGTGAGTTGCCAGTCCCCCTTGGCCGGCGGCACGGGCTGGGGCCGGTCACGCAGCAGCCCGCCGTAGGCCGCGTGCTTGCCCTGCTCGCCCTGCGGCGTGAGGTAGTTGCGGGCGTAGTAGTCGTCCTCGGCGGGCCGGTTGTCGAGGGAGAGCGGGTACGGCGGGAAGTAGTGCGCGAAGACCTGATGCGGACTGTCGCGCAACACGTCGGCGGCCGGCAGGTCGAAGGGCATCGCCGCGCTCGCCCGCGCGGCGCGGGGCGCGGCGTCCCCGCGGTCGCGGGCCAGTCCGACACCGGCGATCAGTCCGATCAGCAGCAGGCCGAACAGGGCACCCACCGCGGTGCGCCACCGCACCGAGGACCTTCGGTGCCGGTGCGTCGGACGAGCGGGGTGATCCGTCATGGGTGTCCTCCGCGGATGCCGGGGGCCGCCGATGCGAACTCTAGTGCACGAGGGGCCCGTTGTCCGGCAAACCATCATCAGCCGGGCATCTCCGGCGGTCGTCGACGTGCCGTCAGGGGGTCGTGGCCCCGAGCCGGTCGGCGTCGTGCGACTGCAGATAGATGTCGACGGCGTCCTCGCGCATGGCCCGCCACAGATCGGCACCGGCGCCGGGGTCCAGGAGGACCACGGACTGGCCGGAGATCATGTCGGTTCCCTTGGCGGGAGCGTTCATGAAGACCATGTTCCCCGGGCGGACCTTCTTGTTGTCCCACAGCAGGGCGCGCAGGTCGCCGTCGTCCAGCCGGTCGTCGACGCTCACGGCGGCGGTGAGATCGTCCAGCACTTCGGCGCCCTTGACGGGGTTGGAGAAGGTCGAGGGCCGCATCACCTTCGCCAGCAGCGTGCGCAGGAAGTACTGCTGACGGTGCGTCCGGTCGAAGTCACCGCGGGCGAGGTGGTAGCGCTCACGCACATAGGCCAGGGCCTGTGTGCCGTTCATATGGCGGGCGGCGCCGTCCACGACGAGGTCCACTCCACCCACGGAGTCGGTGAGCTTCTTGAACCCGTCCCAGTCGATGACGGCGAGATGGTCGACGCGCACCTTCGTCAGCCGCTGCACGGTGTCGATGAGCAGCGGCGGTCCGCCCCAGGAGAAGGCGGCGTTGAGCTTGGCCTTGCCGTGTCCGGGGACGTCCACCCATGCGTCGCGGGGCAGCGAGACGACATAGGCGCCCGAGTGGTCCGCCGGGAGGTGGACCAGCATCATCGTGTCGCTGCGCTGGGCCCCGTACTTCCACTCGGGGGCCTTGGCGTCACGGCCCGTGGTCGGCAGCTCGGAGCGGCTGTCGACGCCGACGAGGAGGAAGGTCTGGCCGCCACGGGAGGGCGCCGGCTGAGCCGCCGCGGGCACCTGCGTCGGGAAGACGCCGGAGAGACGGTCGACCTTGCCGGTGTAGTGCTCCACCGCCCACCAGGTGACCCCGCCCACCATGAGCAGACCCACGGCGAGCAGCGCGAACGCTCCGAGGAGCACCCGCCGCGCACGGCTCCTGCGTCGCGAGGATCGCTTCGGTTCGGTTCCGGAAGCGTCAACCCCCTTTTGTGAAGGATCTGTTGAGGCATAGTGAACGCCGTCGACCGCTTCCGGGGCCGAAGGACCGGCTCCGCCCGCCCCTTCCTCCCGTTCCGCCGCGTCGTCCCGACCGGTCGCTTCGGCCTCCGCCGTGTTCTTGTCCCCCACCACACAACCCCCCACATCAACGCGGTACGGCCCCTTCCGCACCGGGCGCACACTGTAGCCAGCACGTTCGGCATTCGTGGCGCATTCCGCCCGTCCGTCGACCCGGCCGGACCAAACATCGGACCCTGCGCGGGATTTCGTACGGATCGGCACTTCTCAGCGACGTTCACGTAAACGCTCCCATGCGAGCACAAGTTTGCCGTACTGTTCACCATCGTGCCTCATGTTCGACGAATAGATGTTCGCGACATGAAGCCGCTCGTGCCGCGAAACGTGCCTGGGGGGGTACATGTGGGATGTTCAGGCCGCTGAATCCGACAGATCACGCAAGGCGCGCTCGCGGGCGCGCTCCTCACTGTGGATGGGACGCAAGTCCCGCTGGTACCTTCCGGCTTGCCTGATCACCGACCTCGTCGGTGCCGGGGTGCCGGTCACGCTGGTACTCTCCGCCAGCCGTCAGCCGTGGGCGGTGCCGAGCGGTGTCGTCGCGGGACTCGCCTGGGCGGCGGTCCAGCTCTTCCGCTCGCGTTACGCGGCACGCGCCATCGGGGAGAGCCGGGGCACACTGCCCGTGCTCCACGACTGGTTCATCCTGCTGGGCGTGCTCGCCGTGGGGCACGCCGCAACCGGGACACGACTGCGCGCGCCGCTCTGCCTTGTGGCGCTGCTGCCGGCCCTGCCGCTGACCTTGGCGTGCCGCAAGGCGGTGCACCGTCATCTCGCCGCGGTGCGCCGCAGGGCGCAAGCGGTGATCAAGGTCCTGGTGGTGGGTGAGCCCACCGCGGTGGACGGCGTCACCGCACATCTCGCCGCGCGCACCGACCACCCGTATGTGGCGGTGGGCGCCGTCCCCGTGGGACGCGGCCCGTTCGCGTCAGGTGTCCGGAGCGGGGAACGGCTCGCCGCCACCGCCCCGGAGTCCCCCACGGAGGACGCCAGCCTGGTGGTCAGTGCGGTGCACCGGCACCGCGCCGACCTGGTGCTGGTCGTCCCGGGCACCGCACTGTCCGGGGAACGGCTGCGGCGTCTCTCCTGGGGCCTGCACGACGCCGGTGTCGAACTGTTCGTCGCACCCGGCCTGGTGGAGGTGTCCGTCAAGCGTCTGGAGACCGGGTCCGCCGGAGGGCTGTCGCTGCTGCGCGTGGCCCCACCGGTGCGGGAGGGCGTGCAGCCTCTGCTCAAGGAGGTCCTGGACCGCAGCGCCGCCCTGCTGGGCCTGCTGGTGCTGGCGCCGGTGCTGCTGGTGGTCGCGGCGGCGGTGAAGCTCTCCTCGCGGGGACCCGTTCTGTATCTTCACGAGCGCATCGGCCGGGCCGGACGCCCCTTCGTGATGTGGAAGTTCCGCACGATGCGGGTGGGCGCCGACCGCCAGAAGGCCGCGCTGGCCCATGAGAACGAGAACGACGGCCTGATGTTCAAGATGCGCCGAGATCCCAGGGTCACCCGGGTCGGCCGCTGGCTGCGCCGTGCGTCCCTCGACGAACTGCCCCAGCTGGTCAACGTCCTCAAGGGTGACATGTCCCTGGTAGGCCCGCGTCCGCCGCTCGCGGAAGAGGTGGCGCACTACACCTCGGTCGAATGGCGGCGGCTGACCGTACGGCCCGGCATGACCGGGCTGTGGCAGATCAGCGGACGCTCCGAGCTGTCCTGGGACGAGACCGTCCAGCTCGATCTCAGCTACGTCGACAACTGGTCGTTCACCAGCGATGTCGATGTCGTGGCCCGTACGTTCCGCGCCGTCGTCGACGGCCGCGGGGCGTACTGAGAGCGCCGCCCGTGGCCGCACAGTGCCTCGGCGCGCGCCGCACGCCGAGGCACGTACCCGACCGGAGTCCGTCAGCCGTCGAGCCCACCGCGCCAGTGGGCGTAGGTGGCGGCGATGCCGTCGCGCAGCGGGACGGCCGGCTTCCAGCCGAGCTGCGCAAGCCGGGAGATGTCGAGCAGCTTGCGCGGAGTGCCGTCGGGCCGTGTCGTGTCCCAGGCGATACGGCCGGCGAACCCGGTGACCTCCGCGACCGTCCCGGCGAGCTCGCGGATGGTGAGGTCGCTGCCGCAGCCGACGTTGACCGGCTCGTCCCCGTCGTACGAGCGCAGCAGTACGGCGCAGGCGGCGGCGAGATCGTCCACGTGCAGGAACTCCCGGCGCGGGGTGCCGCTGCCCCACAGGACGACCTCCTCCCGTCCCTCGGCCACCGCCTCGTGGAAGCGGCGGATCAGGGCGGGCAGGACGTGCGACGTCTCCAGGTCGAAGTTGTCGCCGGGGCCGTAGAGATTGGTCGGCATGGCGCTGATGAAGGAAGCGCCGTACTGCCGCCGGTACGACTGCACCTGGACGATTCCCGCGATCTTCGCGAGGGCGTAGGCCTCGTTGGTGGGCTCCAGCGGACCGGTCAGCAGTGCGTCCTCGGTGATCGGCTGGGCCGCGTGCTTGGGGTAAATGCACGACGACCCCAGGAAGAGCAGCCGGCCCACCCCGGCGGCGTGGGCCCCGGCTATCACGCTGAGCTGGATCTGGAGGTTCTCCTCCAAGAACTGCACCGGCTGAGTGCTGTTGGCCATGATCCCGCCGACCTTCGCGGCGGCGAGCACCACCGCGTCGGGACGCAGGGCGGCCAGTTCGGCCGCCGTACGCGCGGCGTCACGCAAGTCCAGTTCGGCGCGGGTACGGGTGAGCACCTCGTGCCCGTCGGCGGCGAGCCGGCGAGCCACGGCGGAGCCCACCAGGCCACGGTGGCCGGCGACGAAGACACGGGCACGTTCGGGCAGCAGCGATGCGGTCATGGGCCGGATCATGCCAGGCGCCACGCGATCGACATGCCCGGATCGTCAACTCTGCCGAAATTTCTCGCAGTTCACGACATACAACCCGCACTCGGCGGGCGTACGCGCCGGATCCGTCAAGCAGACGGGTCCGGCGGGGAGGGGAACACCGCATGACCAAGACCGCACTGATCACCGGCGTGACCGGGCAGGACGGCTCGTACCTGGCGGAGTTGCTGCTGTCGAAGGGGTACCGGGTCCACGGCCTGCTGCGGCGGTCGTCCAGCTTCAACACCGAGCGGATCGACCACATCTACCAGGGACCCCAGGAGGCCGAACGCCACTTCGTGCTGCACCACGCCGACCTCTCCGACGGAGTGGCGCTGGTGAACCTGCTGCGCGACATCCAGCCGGACGAGGTGTACAACCTGGGCGCCCAGTCCCATGTGCGGGTCTCCTTCGACGCGCCGCTCTACACCGGCGACGTGACCGGCCTGAGCACACTGCGGCTGCTGGAAGCAGTCCGGGCGAGCGGGGTGGAGACCCGTGTCTACCAGGCGTCCTCCTCGGAGATGTTCGGTTCCACGCCTCCCCCGCAGAACGAGGACACCCCCTTCCACCCGCGCAGCCCCTACGGCGCCGCGAAGGTCTTCGCGTACTGGACCACCGTCAACTACCGTGAGGCGTACGGGATGTTCGCGGTCAACGGCATCCTCTTCAACCACGAGTCCCCGCGCCGCGGCGAGACCTTCGTGACCCGCAAGATCACCCGAGCCGTCGCACGGATCAAGGCCGGCCTCCAGGACCGCCTCTACCTCGGCAATCTGGACGCGGTACGCGACTGGGGGTACGCGCCGGACTACGTCGAGGCGATGTGGCGGATGCTCCAGCACGACGAGCCGGCGGACTACGTGGTCGCCACCGGAGTACCGGCCACCGTGCGGCAGTTCGTGGAGACCGCGTTCGCCCACGTCGGCCTCGACTGGAGCGAGCACGTGCGCTACGACCCCAAGTACGAGCGGCCGAGCGAGGTCGACGCGCTGATAGGGGACGCGTCCAAGGCGCGCGAGACGCTGGGCTGGCGGCCCACCGTCCTGGTGGACGAGCTCGCGCGGATCATGGTCGACGCCGATGCTCGGCAGGTGGAGGACCAGCTCGCGGGTGCCGTGGTGCGCATAGACCGCTGACCGCGGGCGCGGCCGTGACGGCCCGCACCCGCCCGTCCCGACGTCCGGGACGCACGGGGTCGGGGTGAAGACGTTGAAATTTCCTACTAGATGAGTCAAGTGCGTTCCATTGCGTGTCATGTACTCGTATGGTTCGCCAACAACCAAGTTCGAGCGGCCTGTTCGGATCCGGGGGACACCGACACAGGCTCGATGAGGCAGAGGGCCCACGACCGGGCCCGGAAGCCGGGGGGTACATGCAAAGATCCAGAGGGCTCAGTGCCGCCCTCGTCCTGTCCACCGCGGCGGGTCTGGGCCTGGTGGCCCTGCCGCAGCCGGCTGCCGCGCTCACCCCGCCCGTCGCCTTCACCGCCGACGATCTGCCGACCTGGCAGACCAACGGCATCGTGTGGGCCCTGGCGGAGGCGCACGGCACGGTCTTCGCGGGCGGCACCTTCTCGCAGGTGCGCCCGCCGGATGGAGAAAGCGGCACCGCGCAGACCGCGGTGAACTTCGTCGCGCTGGACGCGGCGACCGGCGATCCCACGTCGTGCAAGCTGTCCTTCACCATCGGAAGCGGCACCGCGACCGTTCGGGCGCTCGCCGTCTCACCGGACAAAAAAACGCTGTACGCGGGCGGTTACTTCGGCGCGGTCAACGGCACGCAGGTCAGCAGCCTGGCCGCCATCGACATCGCCACCTGCACGCCCAAGGCGAACTTCCACCCGAGCGTCTCCGCGACCGTGCGGGCGCTCGCGGTCACGGACGACACCGTCTATCTGGGCGGGGACTTCTCCTCCGTCGGCGGCAGCGCGCACGCGCGGTACGCGGCGGTCGACGCCACCAGTGGCGCGGTCAAGCCGTTCCAGGCCGACGTCGACGAGCCCGGCCGGGCCGTCGCGGTCACCCCGGACGGCAAGGACGTGATCCTCGGCGGTGACTTCTTCACCGTCAACGGCGCGAACTCGCACGCTCTCGCCGTCGTCGACGCGACCACGGGCGCCAATGTCCGCACCTATCCGGGGTTCATCGAGACCAACTCCGTGGTCAAGGCGCTCGACACGGACGGCACGGGCTTCTACACCGGAAACGAGGGCACCGGCGGCGGCGTCTTCGACGGCCGCATCGCGCTCGATCTGTCCACGCTCGACCAGCGCTGGCGCGACACCTGCCTCGGCGCCACCCAGGCCGTCAAGTCGTACCAGGACGTGCTGTACAGCGCCTCGCACGCCCACGATTGCTCCAGCGTCGGGGAGTTCCCCGACGGGCGACGCCATCACCTGCTCGCGGAGCCGACCACCGGCACCAACAAGCTGGGCTGGTTCCCGGACACCAACGACGGTCTGGGCGAGGGCATCGGCCCGCGCGCCATGGTGGTCTCCGAGACGTCCGACAACAAATACATGTGGGTCGGTGGCGAGTTCACCACGGTCAACGGCTCGGCGGCTCAGGGTCTGACGCGCTTCGCGGCCTCGCCCGACACCGGCGCGCCGACGGTGCCGTCGGTCAGCGCCGAGTCCGTGAAGCCGACGGAGACGCACATCCGGTGGCGCGCGAGCCTCGACACGGACGACACCAAGCTGACCTACAAGGTGTACCGCAACGGCGGTTCCACACCCGTGTACACCGTCGACGGCGACTCCGTGGAGTGGTCGCGCCCGCAGCTGTCCTTCACCGACAAGAACGTCACCGCAGGATCCACCTACACCTACCGGGTGACGGCCACTGACGGAGCGGGCAACGCCTCCGCACTGTCCGCCGCCGCCACGGTGACGGTGCCGACCTCCGCCCAGAAGTACGCGGCGAAGGTGCTCGACGACGGTGCGAACCTGTACTGGCGCTACGACGAGTCCGCCACTCCGTTCGTGGGTGACACCTCGCCCGGCGACCAGAGCGGCATCCACCTCAACGGGCCCTCGCTGCGCCAGACCCCGGCCGCCGTGACCGGTCCGTCCACCGCCATCGGCTTCGACGGCACCGACCAGATCGTCTACAGCGACAAACGCACCACGGTGCCGAGCCAGTACTCGATCGAGACCTGGTTCAAGACGACCACCACCCGGGGCGGCAAGCTCGTCGGGTTCGGCGACAACACCACACGGGCCAGCGGCCAGTACGACAAGCACGTCTACATGCGCAACGACGGCCGGCTGGTCTTCGGCGTGTGGACCGGCTCCGCCCGCACCATCACCTCGCCCGCCGGCTACAACGACGGTGCCTGGCACCACGTCGTCGCCACCCAGGGAGCCTCCGGGATGGCGCTCTACGTGGACGGCAGCCAGGTCGGCACGCTCGCCGAGACCAACAGCCAGCCCTACAGCGGGTACTGGCACGTCGGCGGCGACAACCTCAACGGCTGGCCCGACCAGCCCTCCAGCAGTTACTTCGCCGGGCAGGTCGACGAGACCGCGATCTACCCGTCGGTGCTGAGCGCGGCCCAGGTGCAGAGCCACTACACCCTGGCCTCGGCCCCGGCCGACAGCGTGCAGACCGTCCGCGCGTCGGACGACACCTATGTCAACGCCGGTGCCTCCGGGACCAATTACGGCACCTCCACCTCGCTGGCGGTGCGCGGCAGCGCGGCGTACGAGACGTATCTGCGCTTCGACCTGCCCTCGGCCCCGGCCGGGACGGTGCTCAAGAGCGCGCGGCTCGCGGTGAAGACCACCACCCTGAGCAGCGCGGGCAGCACGGACGACATCTCCGTGCGGCCGGTCACCGGAAGCTGGACGGAGGCCGGAACCACCTTCGCCTCCAAGCCCGCGGTGTCCTCGACCGTGGTCGGCACCCTGAGCGGAGCCACGGACCTCTCGACGGTCTACTCGGCGACGCTCGACACCGCTGCGCTCACCCCGGCCCTGGGCGGCGCCTACGACCTGGCGCTCACCAGCACCGGGGCGGACGCGCTGTGGCTGTGGTCCAGTGAGGCGCCAGCCGCGGAGAACACTCCGCAGCTGGTACTCACCTTCGGGGCGCCCTGACCCTCCAGGGCGTCCCGGCGTGCGGGGCACCGGACCAAGCGCCGGTGCCCCGCACGCCCCGCTCGGGCCCGCACTTCTGTGCGGGCCCGCCACCATACCCAGGCCCGCTGGGGCCGCAGGAGCCACCATGCACACTCGCACTCTTCGGCGCGGTACCACCGCCGGCGCCGTCGCTCTCACCGCGCTCCTCGCGCTCGCCGGCTGCAGCTCGGGGGACGGCACGCAGGCGAAGCCGGAAGCCACGCAGCGCATCTCCGACGAGCAGGCCGCCGCCGTGCCCGACGACCAGGCGAGCCCCGCTCCCCGGAGCACCCCGACACCCGCCAAGGGCCCGGTGCTGCCCGACGCGAAGCTCACCCCGGTGACCGGTTCCTTCACCGCGAAGGAGAAGAAGTACCTGCACGGCCGGGTACCGGCGAACATGGACCCGGCCGCCGTGCTGGAGGTCGGCCAGGAAGCCTGCCAGCGCATCGAGCGCACCGCCGCCCACGACAAGGACGCCGCGGTCGGAGCGCTCATCGCCGGGGACGTGCCGTCGGCCGACGACGCGATCGACGAGCTGTGCCCGAAGCAGAAGCCCCTGCTCGACATCGCCGCGACCGGTTTCGCCGACGGCACGCGCAAGACACCGCGGCCGGGCACCTACCGGGCGCTGACCACCTCCAAGGGCTGCACCTGGAAGGCGCTGGGAGCCGGCGACAAGGTCCTGGCCTCCGGGCCGGGACCGGGCGGCGCGAAGAAGGTGACCGCGAGGATCCCGGCCGGGACCCGTACGTTCGTCTCGTCGGGCTGCTACGCCTGGCTTCCGGCGTAGGCCCGCTCGTACACGTCGAGCAATGTGCCGAGGACCACGTCCATGGAGAACGCGTCGGCGGTGAGCTTGCGGGCCGCCGCCGACGCGGACGGCCGCACGGACGGCTCCAGCAGGTCGAGCACCGCCGGGGCGATACCGTCCGGGCCGGTCACCACACGTCCGGCACCTGCCCGGTCCACGTCGCGGGCCAGACCGTTGGAGTCGGTCACGACGACCGGGGTGCCCGCGGCCATGGCCTCGAGGACCGACATCGGGAACGGCTCGTCCACCGACGGCAGCACATAGACGTGCGCCCGTCGCAGCTCCTCGAGCATGCGGTCCCCGGTGAGCGGTCCCGGACAGATCACCTTCCCCGCCAGCCCCAGCTCGTCGATCCGCCGCCGTACGGCGGCGAGTTCGCCCTCGTCCGGACCGGCCACGACGAAGGTCGCCCCCGGATGCCGGGCCAGGATCGCGGGCGCCGCGTCCACCAGGTCGACGGGGCGCTTGCGGGCCTGCAGCCGGGCCGCGTACAGGATGCGCGGCGGCCCCTGGGGGGCCGGGGCCTCGGGCTGTGCGGGAACGCCGTTGACCAGACGGACGGCGCGGGCGAGGCCCGCCGTGCCCACCACGGCCTCAAGACCGCGGAGTTCGTGAGCGGTGAGATGCAGCACGGCGGCGGCGCCGCGCAGCACCCGGCGCACCGCGACCGCGTCGAGCAGCCGGGCCGACAGCCGCTCGCTCGGATCGACCATGCCGTGCGTCTGCAGCACGAGGGGCCGCCCGGCGCGCAGCGCGGCGAGCGCGACGGGCAGCGTCACCAGATCGCGTGCGAGGTGCACATGGACCACGTCGGCGTCGCGCACCAGCCGGTGGGCGCCGGCGAGGAGCGACGGGGAGGTCAGTCCGCTGAAGCCCAACGGCAGGATCCTGCGCGCCTGATGGAGCCGGGCGGGTACGCCCTCCACCTCGTGGGGCAGCGGCCGCCGAAAGCCGGCGGCCAGGGCGGTGATGCGGGCGTCGTGTCCGCGTCCGCGCAGGCCCCGGCAGAGGTTGAGGGCGACCCTGACCGGGCCGCCGAAGGCGTGGGTCGGGCTGTGCAGGGTGACCGCGTGCAGCACTCTCACGCCGGCTCCTGGACGGGACGGCGCCGGTTGTCGGCGGTGTGCAGGGTCAGTTCCGGAAGGTCCTGGTGGAGGACCGCGCCGGCGCCGACCACGGCGCACCGGCCGACCTTCACTCCGGCGAGGACCGTGGCGCGGGCGGCGATCCAGGCGCCGTCGTCCACGGTGATCGGCGCGTTGCGGTAACGGAAGTCGGCGGCGCGATGGTCGTGGCTGCCGGTGCACAGCAGGGCTTCCTGCGACACGCACACATGGGCGCCGAGGGTGACCGGCTCCAGATTGAGGATCCACGCGCCCTCGCCGATCCAGGCGTGGTCCCCGACCGTCAGCTTCCACGGCCACAGCACCCGCACACGGTGCCGGACGAGCACCCCCGTACCGATGTCGGCGCCGAAGGCGCGCAGCAGCGCCACCCTGACGCGAGCGGGCGTGAACCACGCCATGAAGACCGTGTTCATCACCGCGAACCAGAGCGCCTGGACGAGTCTGCCGCGCCCCTTGTCGTATCCGGCCAGTGTGAAGGCCGGGAGATCACGCATCGATCCATCCCCCCAACGGCGCCTCCCCTGACGCCCCTTCGTCACACTCTAGTAGCTGACCGTTCACCGCAGGCGGAGCGTCGGTAGACTGCGGCGGGGATCTTTTCCGGGGGCGGGGGCGCCATGACGCAGCAGACGGACCGGGGTGCGACGACGGCGCCCGAGACACCGCGGCCGGGTTGGCCGGAGCGCACCGCGCTGCCGCCCTTCTCACCGCGCACGCTGCTCTCGCGCGCACTGTCCGTCCCGCTCGTGCTCGGCTTCTCGGTGTTCCTGCCGCTGCTGGTGCTGGTCCAGCCCGGCACGGGCCCGCGCGATGCGGCGCTGTGGGTGCAGTTGGCGCTGACGATGTACGCGGGCATCCGGCTGTCCGCGATGATCCTCACCAGCCGCCGCAAGCTGCTCGCCGGTTCGTTCTGGCTGTTCGTCTACATGGCGATGGGAGTGGCCCCGCTCGCCCAGGCCGTGCTCGGCCGCACGCCGACCCCGGTGGTGGGGTCGCGCACCGATCTGACCGAAGCGGTCTCGCTCGTCCTGATCGGCTGTGTCGCCTTCGACATCGGCTCGCTGCTGGCCCGTCAGCGGCCGGGCCGGGAGCGGAACGACACCGTGCGCCCGGCACTGGTGCACCGTCGCCGCCTGTACCTGCTGACGCTCGTCGCCTTCGTCGGGTCGGCGCTCCTCGTGGTCAAGCTCGGCGGCCCGGCGGTCTTCTTCACCAGCCGCCAGGAGGTCATCAGCAGCGTCGAGGAGGCGGGGCTCTCCCAGGCCGACTCGCAGGCGGGCCAGGCGATCGTACGGGGCTTCGGCACCGTGCCCGCCCTCATCGCCTGGCTGGTGTACACACGGTGGCTGGTGACCTCGCGCAGGGCCCGCCGCTCCGTGGTGATCATCGCCGTATGGCTGGCGCTGGCCGCGCTGAACGCTCTGGTCAACAACCCTATATCCAACCCGCGCTTCTGGTTCCTCACCGTCCTGTTCTCACTGCTGTTCACCGTGTTCCCGGTGAGCGCCGCGCTGTACCGGATCGCTCTGAGCCTGGGTGTGGTGGTGGCGCTCGTCGTCTTCCCGTTCGCGGACCGGTTCCGCTACGACGACGCCAACTACCGTCCGATCCAGACCACTTCGCCCCTGGAGCCACTGGCCCTCAAGGACTACGACCAGGTCGGCATGTTCGCCAACACCGTCACCTATGTGCGGTCGGGGCCCGGGCACACCTACGGTCGCCAGCTGGCGGGCGCGGTGCTGTTCGCCGTTCCCCGGTCGGTGTGGCCGGGCAAGCCGATGGACACCGGTGTGGTGATCGGCCAGTGGATGGGGGCGACCAACACCAATCTCTCGTCCCCGGTGTGGGCCGAGCTGTGGATCGACTTCGGTCCGGTCGGTATGTCGGCCGGGTTCGTGGCCCTCGGGTACGCGGCGGCGCGGGTCGACCGCCGCTATGCGCGCCGTGCGGTGCGCCGGGCCCCCCCGGGCAGTCTGATCGCGCTGACCGTGCCGCTGGTCGCCGGGTACTCCTTCATCCTGCTGCGGGGGCCCCTGTTGCAGGCGTCGGGGCGTGTGGCGATCGCGGCGTGCTGCATCGCGCTGATCACCACGTTCCGGCAGGATCGGGCGGCCGGGCTGCGCTGAGCGGGGCCGATCGGCTCTCAGCCCGTGGGGACCGCCGGGACCGGCGCCGCAGCGGGCTGCTCCTCCACACGCAGACGGGCGACGCGCGTCCAGGCCGCCACCGCCTTCAGCGCGGAACCCGCGGCAAGCCCCCAGGCGGCGCCGAGCGCCGAGCCGGTCAGCGCGTACCCGCCGAGCATGAGGACGACCGAGAGCAGCGAGAACACCACCTGCACCGACAGCGTGGCCCGCGGGCTGAGCACCCGCAGGGTCACCAGGGCACAGGTGCCGAGGCCCATCACAGCGTACTGGGCGCCCGAGGCGGGCAGCAGCGCGGAGGCCGACTGCCAGGTGGCTCCGAGGAGTTGACGCCCCATGCCGTCGGGCAGGGCGTACAGCACCAGTCCCCAGGCGAGACCGACGGCACAGAGCAGCGCGCCGAGCCCGGCCGCGGCGCGCGCGGTGGCCCGGCGGCCCCCGAGCCGGCCCAGCAGCGGCGGCCCGAACGCGTTGACCGAGTTGAACAGGACGTTGAGCGGGCCGAAGAGCGTGGTGGCACCGCGCAGCGCTCCGACCGCCAGCGGAGCGGCGAACAGCCCGAGGCCGAGCACGGCGAGCTGGCTGGAGGCGTTGCCCACGGCGAACTCCACCACGAAGCGCTGTCCCAGATGGCCCCGGCGCACATAGGGCAACAGGTCGGCCCGGGTGCCGCGCACATGGGGCCACAGCAGGAACAGGCCGAGCAGCAGTGCGGGCACGGCGGACAGTCCCCACACGGCCACGAGCAGCCCCGGGGAGGTGTGCCGGGGCTGAAGCAGCAACGCGGGCACCACACACACCAGGCGCAGGCTGTCCGCGGCCAGCGCCAGGCCGGGGCGCCGCAGGGTGGAGAACGCGTAGCGCAGCCCGTCCTGCACCAGCACCAGCGGCAGGACGAGACCCAGGGCGAGGAAGGCTCCGCCCGGCCCGGCCCAGCCGCCGGTGAGGGCGGCGGATCCCGCGCCGACGGCGGCGAGCAGGACGCCGGCGGCGGTGGCGCCCAGCGCGGTGAACGCAATCGCGGACCGGCAGGCGGCACCCGTCGTCGCGGTACCGCCGCGGATGAGGACGACCGCCTGGCCCACGTACGCCATGTTGAGGCCGAGCAGCACCGTGAAGGTCAGGTAGACCATCGAGAAGGTGGCGAACCCGTGCGCGGTGGAGACACGGGCGGCGATGACCAGCACGGCGATGTTGGTGAGGCTGGACGCCGCCTGGTCGAGCACCGAGGCGAACGCGGCCGTCGAACGCCGCGGTTCCCGCGACGGGCCCGGGGCCGGCGGCTGGTCCCCCGCGGCGGTCACCGGTCCCCCGAGCGGACGGTGCGCAGAGCGATCGTGTCGCTGCCGTCACCGTCGATGTGCCGCTCGGTCTCGAGGCGGGTGCCGGGCCGGGCCGCCGGCCGGACCGCCGGGCTCTTGGCCGCACGGCGCCGGGAGTTGCGGCGGGCGGCCGCCTCGCGCCTGTGCGAATCGGTGTGCGTCACCGCGCCGAGCACGGTCCCGCCGGCACCGACGATCAGCTCCCGGATGCGGACGAGGTCGGCCCGGTGCACGGTGCGCGGGTCGCAGACGATGAGCACCCCGTCCACGCGGTCGACGAGCGCGAGGGCGTCGGCATAGGCGAGGACGGGCGGGGCGACAACCACGACGGTGGCATCGGGGTCGTCGGCCTCGGCGATCAGCCGGGTCGTCCGCGCGGAGGTCAGCGCGCGAGGGACGTTGCGCACCCGCTCGCCGGGAACGAGGCCGAAGGCCCCGGACTCCCCCGCGTCGACCAGGAGTTTTCCGGGACCGGGCCACTCGCCCTCGGCGGGCTCGACGGTGCTGCTCCAGCGGGGCCGGGAGGCGGCGGACACATCGAGGCGTTCGGAGAGGGACGGAGTGCGCAGGTCGGCCTCCACGAGCAGCACGTTCTTGCCGGTCTCCGCGAAGGACGCGGCGAGGTTGGCCGCAACCCCCACGCTGGACTCCATGGAGCCGCGGGGGGCGACGACGAGCAGCCGGCGCCGGTCGGCGAACCTCTCGTCGTAGGCGAGCCGGAAGGCGATCGAACGGTACTCCTCGGCCGCCCGGGAGTCGGTGCGGCCGACCACCAGGGCACCGGCCGAGCCGCGCGGCAGCGCGCCGAGGACGGGACCGTGCACCGCGCGGGCCACGTCACCGGCCGAGCGCGGCGCGGGGTCGAAGACCAGGCGCATCCAGGCGCCGAGCAGACCGAGACCGACGCCGACGAGGCCGCCGAGTCCCAGCGAGAGCGGCAGGCCGGGGCCGTCGGGCGAGGTGGGCGCGGTGGCGTTGCGGATCACGCTGCCGGGCGTCATGTCGAGCATCTTCAGACTGGTGATCTTGCTGCTCAGTTCGGTGATGCGGCTGAGCAGGTTGGCCTGCACGGCATAGGCGGAGTCCGCGGCGGAGCCGTCGGGCAACTGCTTGAGCCGCTTGGAGAGTTCGTCGTTCTGCTTGGCGACGGGATTGAGCTGGTTCTGCAGGCTCTTGAGCATCGACCCCTGGACGGACTCCCACTGCTCCTTGCGCAGGTCGATATAGGACTGGGTGAGGGCGTTGGCGCGGCGCGCCGCCTCCTTCGGGTCGGAACCGGTGTACGAGAAGTGCAGCACGAGGGTCTGCGGCGGGTTGGTGACCTGGAGTCCGTGCTGGAGCCGGTCGACCTCGTCCGCGGCGAGGCCGAGCCGCTTCGCGGCCTCCTCGGCGACCTTGCGGCTGAGCGCCGTCTGCCGCTCGGACCCCATGTTGAGCGCCTTGTCGCTGGAGAGGGTCGGCGCAAACGGGTCGCTGGTGGGAGCGCGCAGCACGATGTCGGTGGTGGCGGCGTAGCTGTCGGCGCCGGTGATGCCGAGCCAGGCACCGGCCAACAGCCCGACACCGACGCCGCCGCCGATCAGCCAGCGGTAGCGCAGCAGCTGCCGGAACTGCTCACGCAACTGCTCCGGCTCGTCCTCGCCCCGGAGGGGAACGTGTGTGTCGCTCACCGGGCAAGACCCCCCAACACCTCGTCGATCAACGCGTCGATCCGCGCAAGACCCGCCTCCCGTGACAGATGGGCAGCCACATGGCGCGGTCCCGCCGCGCCCAACTCGTCTGCCGTCACCGGATCTTCGGCGAGTCTACGCACCGCTGACAGGAACTGATCGGGATTCTCCGGTTCCACCAGCAGACCGGCTCCGGAGCGCAGCACCTCGCGGGCCGTTCCGCCCTCGGCGGCGACGGAGGCGACCACCGGGCGGCCCGCCGCGAAATAGGAGGTGAGCTTGGACGGGACGCTCATGTCGAGGACCGAGGCACGCTGGGTCACGGCGAGCACATCGGCCGCGGCCAGCACGTCGGGGAAGTCCGCGTCGTCCACCGAAGGCAGGAACTCCAGGTTGGGCAGCCCTTCGGCGCGGCTCACAAGGTGCTCGCGCTGATTGCCGTCGCCCATCAGCACGACGCGGGTGGCGGGATCCCGGCGGGCCGCCTCCACCAGCACGTCGAGCCCCTGCTTCAGGCCCATGTTTCCGGAGTGCAGGACCACGGTCTGCTCCGGTCGCCAGCCGAGGCGCTCCCGGGTCTGCGCGCGAAGGGCCGAAGGGGCCTGTATGTGCGACCAGTTGGGGACCAGACGGATGCGTCCCGGGTCCACGCCCATGGCCCGCACCCGTTCGACGAACGTCTCATGGATGACGCCGACGAGGGTGGCTCGCCGCAGCACCCAGGACTCCGCGCGCTCGGCCAGCTCCGCGGCGCGACCGCCCCCCTGGATGCCGGACTGCGCGGCCGCGGCGCCCATGAGGTCCTGCACGACCGGCACGTACGGGGCGTGATGCCGGGCGGCGATACGGGCGCCGAGCACCCCGCCCGCGAGACTGGGCAGTTGGGCGAGCACGGCGTCGAGTCGACCGGTGCGGGGCGGGGCGACAAGACCGTGGGCGAGTATCGACCCCTCGAACAGGGCTCTGCGCAGGGCGCTCTGGCGCGCCGGAACGGTGTGCCGGCGACGGTGCACGGTGACCCCGGCCCGCTGCTCGGTGGCCCGCCACACCCCGCGGTAGGCGGGATCCAGGCGCCAGGACGGATAGTGGGGAAGCCCGGCCAGCACATGGGTGTCGTGCCCGCGGCTCGCCCAGTGCTCGGCGACGCCGGTGGCGTAGGGGCCGATACCGGTGTGCTCGGGCGCGTAGTTGGTGGACACCACGAGCAATCGGCGTCCGGACGGGGCGGACCCGCCCGACCCGCCGGCGGCGACGTCCGGCTGGGTGGTGCGCTGCCGCGGCACGGAGCCCGGTGTGTGCGCAGCCACGCGCCCGTCCCGTTCACGACGCTCGTTGTGGGCCTCTGTCACCAGCCGAAACCTTTCCCCCCGGCCGCCTCTGCGGCCTCCCCTGTGCGTCCACGCCTTACCAGGACCCCCCGGTCCCACACCCTGACAGAAGTGAACCAGGGCGCACCCTAATTGTTCACCCTTCCTGCACCGAGCATGAACGCTATCGTCAAAGTCTGTGCATCCCCCGCAAAGGGGTGCGCACTGGGGGACACCATCGAACAAGGGGGGCATCTGTGCCATCGAGCAAGCCGTATCGCGTGGGCTACGCGCCGGGCGCCTACGATCTTTTCCACATCGGGCACTTGAACATCCTGCGCCACGCACGCGCCCAGTGCGACTACCTGGTGGCAGGCGTGGTCTCGGACGAGATGGCCGAACGGGCCAAGGGCAGACGGCCGATGATCCCGCTGGTCGAACGGCTGGAGATCGTACGCAGCATCCGGTACGTGGACGCCGCGTTCGTCGAGACCGTGCCGGACAAGCTGGAGACGTGGAAGCAGGTCCGCTTCGACGTGCTGTTCAAGGGCGACGACTGGCGGGACACGCCGAAGGGGGAGCGGCTGGAGCGGGACTTCGCCACGGTCGGCGTGGACGTCGTCTACTTCCCGTACACCGTGCACACGTCGAGCACCCAGTTGCGACGCGCCATCGACGCCCTCGACGGGACGCGGTTCACCGATGAACTGCGGACAGCTCCCGGAACCACTTGGTGAGGAAGGCGACGAGGAAGAGCGCGGCGGCGACGGCGAGGACGGTGTAGGCCCAGCGGAAGGCGCCGCCGCCACCGAGCAGCAGGAACACCAGGCAGAACACCCCGTGGTCGACCGGCAGCAGGGCCACCGCGCGTGCCGTGGAGGGCTCGGCGCGGTCGCCCGGGGCCGCCTTGGGCTTGAGCTGCTCGGTGAGCAACCCGCCGAAGAACGTGACGACGGCGGCGAGTTGGAAGCCGAGCGGCACCAGCAGCCAGCCGTCGGCCTCGGTCCCGAAGTGACCGGGGTGCCGGTAGAAGGAGATCAGCACGGCGGTGTGCAACGCGGTGATCTTGGCGCAGTCGACCACATGGTCGAGCCACTCACCCACCGCGCTGCCGCCGCCGCGCAGCCGGGCGAGCTGCCCGTCGGCGGAGTCGAAGGCGAACCCCACCGCGAGCCCCAGCCACACCACGAGGCCCACGGCCCAGGTGGGCCCGGCGACCGCCGCCACCAGAACGGCCGCGAAGCTGAACGCCGCGCTGATCGCGGTGACATGATTCGGTGTCAGCCCGAGCCGGTAGGCTCCGGCGGCCAGATACCGGCCCGCGGGCCGGTTCACGAACCGCGAATACAGCGACACACCCTTCGCGCTCTTCTGCGCGGACTTCAGCCGTATCAGCGCGGACGTCGTCGTAGTGCTCATCGATCCCCCCGGATCTCATGACCTCACCGGTCACTCCCCTGATCCACATCATCACAGGTGACCGCATGCGATGGCGAGTGATCGGAAAACTGACCGGAAACCAGGGGTGTCGTCGCGGCAGCGTACAGGGAGTCGGTGCGGCCGTTCGGCACCGGTGTCCCGTCCGCTCCTGGGAAGCCGGCGGCTTCGGGAACGTGAAGGCCTGACAGCTCCTCGGCCGACCCGGAACGGCCAGGCACCCGTGGGCCATTGACGTCCGGGACCTGTGAGCGGCCGGCGATCCGCGGGAACCCGTAACGCCGTTCGACGTCCTGCATGTCGAAGCTGCTCGGCTCACGGAGCCCGGCGCGTCCCGCACCACGGCGGTCTCGCGGACGACGGCCGGTGGGCGGCAGCCGTCAGGACAGGTGCCTCAACTCGCGCCACGCCTGCGGCGACATTCCGTAGGCCGCCTTGAACGCACGGCTGAAGTGCGACGGGGACTTGAAGCCCCACCGGGGGGCCAGTGCGGCGATCGTCTCCGTGGTCGGCGGCACCCGTGAGAGTTCACGGCGGCAGGCGTCGAGCCGTTCGGCGCGTACCCAGTCACCGAACCCGATGCCGCTGCGCGCCAGGATCGCATAGAGGTGGCGGACCGATATGTGGTGCGCACGGGCGACGCTCGCCGGTGACAGATCCGGGTTCGCCACATGCGCCCGCATGTGCTCGAGGATGCGTACGGCGAGTGCCTCGTGCAGGGCCCGGGCCATGAGCCACGGCCGGTCCGACTGGGCCGCCAGCACCGCCCGGATCAGTTCCATGCTCGGCGCTGCGAGCAGATGCGCGGCGGTCGCGTCGAACTGCTCGCGACGCTCCGCCAGTCGGGTCAGATAGCCCGTCGCCATCCCGCTGACCGTGCCGTCGGGTCCCAGTCTGCGTGCGACCGCCTGGCCGATGACCTCGTCGGACAGGGCGATGTCGCGCACCGGGACGCGGAAGAAGTGCATGTCCACACCGCGGTCGAACAGCAGCGTGTACGGCCGTCTTGTGTCGTAGAAGGCGATGTCGCCCGGCCGCAGCACGGCGCTGCGCCCGTCCTGGACGACGGTGCTCTCCCCGGACACCTGGAGGCTGATGAAGACCACGGGCTCGTCGTCGGCCCGGGCCAGTTTGGCGGTGCGGTGCACGGTCGCGGGATTCGCCCGCACGGAACTCACCTGGAGGGCACCGATGTCCGTGATCGTCACATCCGCGTACACGCACTCGGGCTCGCGCGGCAGCACGAGATCGACCGGTACGACCTGTCGCCGGATGGTCTGGCGCAGTGCCTCGGCGCGGTCCTCCAGCGGGACGGTCGCCGTCCGCCAGGTCGTGGTGGTCATGGTCGTCCTTCCCACGGTGACACGTGGGGAGATTAGTCGCCGGGGCGGCGCGGACGAGGCTGCGGAGCGGGCCGCGCCCCGAGAGAGCACACAAGGGCCAGAACTGCGCACGTACAGATCAGAATTCGGCCTCCGGCGGGGCCGGGCCCGGAACGCTTCCGGCCGCCTTCGCGATGCCGGGCGCCGAAAACAGGGGTCTCCCGCGCCCGAGCGGGTCTCGCCCACGGCGCACGGCGGTGCCACGACCGCGCGCGCGGACCGGTGAGGTTCCGGGGCACGCGCTGCACACCTTCCACTCCCCGCGAGCGCAGACGGGAGTTGCGCGCCGCGGGTCCGCCCGCGGACCCGCGCCCGCTCACCACCCGGCGGCACCGGATCGGCCGGATCGCGGCGTCCGGTCCGGCGGACCAGCGGGTCGGCGAGCAGCCGAGGCGGTCCTCCCGCACGGTCGCCGACCGCCCGTGAAGAACCTCCCGGTTGCTCGGGGTCACGTCCCGGACGGCCACTCGCCCGAGCCCTCCGCACGGCGGAACACGCGCGTGCCGGGGACGGGCAGGGGCCCGGTCCCCGGCACCCGGGCCCTGCGGAGGGCCCGGACGGGTCACTTGGCGAAGCGCGACACGAAGGCCAGTACCGTATCGGCCACTTCACGCCACCCGTTGTCGATGGTCAGGGCGTGCCCGCGCCCGGGCATCTCGTGGATCTCGGTCACCGCGTGCTCGTTGCGCTCCTGCTTCTTGTACGAGGCGTTGGCGATGGCCCAGGGGACCGTGTGGTCCTTCTCGCCGGAGACGATCAGCAGCGGACCGCGCTCCGGTGACTGGGTGTCGACCTTGACCTCGCTCCAGGGATTGATGTTGGCGACCGCCGCCTGGAACAGGGGCTCGCCCGGCGCCGGCACGGCGAACCGCTCGTACAGCTCCCTGGCCTCCTCCTCGCTCACCGCGTTGGCGAAGGCGTAGCGGAACTGCTCGTAGGTGAGCGGCACGGCCCGGTGGTAGTTCGCCGGGTTGCCCAGCACCGCGCTCGCGGCGCGCAGCGACGAGAACGGCAGGGGCAGGACACCCTGGAAGGGGGCGGGGTCGATGGCCACGGACACCGCGGCCAGCCCACGGCCGGCGATCATCTGCGTGATCAGCCCGCCGAAGGAGTGGCCTATCACAACGGGCTTGCGCTCGAGCCGTCCGATGACGTCCGCGAAGTGGTCGGCCACCTGGCCGACACTCTTGCCCGCGAACACCTCGGGATGGGCATGGGCCTCGGCGACGGTGTCCGGGTCGTCCGGCCAGCCCGGGGTGAGCGAGGCGTAACCCGCCTCGTCGAAGACCGTGGTCCACCGGTCCCAACTGCTGGGGAGCAGCCAGAGTCCGTGCACGAAGACGACGGGGGTGCGGCCACCGGCGTTGATGCGTGCGATGCGTTCGAGTTCTTCCGCGGTTGTCATGGGAGAGTCCTTGTCTCAGGAGGTGTCGGGGCGGATGCGCCGCTCAGCGGACCCACGGTCGGGGTGCGGACGCCATGAGGTCCGGCCCGGTTCTCCGTCCGCTGCGGCATCGCGGCCACCGGGACGACCGGTCCGGGACGAGGCCACCTCGCGTACCCCATCGGCCCCTCCCCCTCGCGTCCGCCGACGGCGTCGGCCCACCCCCACCATCCTGGGTCGCGTCGCCCGGGACGGGCCATGGACCGGCGGGTTCCTGCATGCTGGGACAAGGGCTCGACACCGCAGGTCAAGAGCCCGGATGCAGCGGGCCGGAGCGCGGGCCCCGCGGGGACGCCCGGCGGTCGCCGTGGCACGCGGCCCGTCCCCGTGGGGGCCGCGCCGTGCCGGTGTCTACCCGCGGTCCGACTCGGGCGGCGGAACGTCGCCGGCGGTTCCCGGGACGAGGACAGCGGCGTCCGCAGAGGACACGGCGGGCACGAACGCCAGGGGGCCGGCCGCCCCGGAGAGCACGAGCGATGCCTTCGCCACCGCCTCGTTCTCCGCGTGCCGCCGCCATTCGCGTGGGGTGAGCCCGTAGGCCGTCCGGAAACGGCGGGTGAAGTGACTTGCGCTGCCGAAGCCGCACCGGGCCGCGACCGCGGCCACGGTGAGGCCGCGGTACGACGGGGACGCCAGCAGGGCGCGGGCCCTCCCCAGCCGCTCCTCGATCAGCCACTGCTCGAGGCTGATGCCCGCCCGGCCGAGCACGGCGTACAGATGGCGCCGCGATATCGCGTGCTCCGCGGCGACGCGCTCCGGGGTGAGGTCGGGCTCGGTCAAGTGCCTGCGCAGATAGGCCAGGATGCGGGTGAGGAGGGTGTCGTCCATGGCGGCTCCGACCGGCGGATCACCCGGGTCGTGGGCGGCGGAGACGAGCAGCGCCCGGACGAGGCCGACGGTCGCGTCCGACAGCGCCGAGGCACCGGGATCGGCCTCCACGAGGGCCGGATCGCGCCACAGCCCGCGCAGATGCCCGAGCACCAGGTCGTACATCGGGCTGGCCCGCAGCCGGAAGGCCGCCTCCACCACCGACTCGACCGGGAGCCCCAGCCGTTCGGCGTCGATCAGCACGGCCTGTGAGGCTCCGGACCCCGACCAGCCGTAGGTCCGGGCGCAGACCTCGTGCTGAACGTAGATGTCGTCCGGACCGAGGAACTGCTGCCGTCCGCCGAACTCCACACGCCCGGTGCCGCCCGTCTGCAACGAGACGGACACCACGGGCCGTTCCCGCAGTCTGCGCAGGTGCTTCTCCGTGCGCCGCACCTGGAACCCGGTGCTGTGCACCTCGACGAGGTCGACCGCTCCCACGCGCCACATGTCGAACCGCGCGTGGAGCTCCGCGTCCGGGTCCTCGTGCTCGACGTCGTTCGGTACGGAGAGGTCCAGCGCGTACTGGAAGGCGTCAACGCGTTCGTGGCGTGCCACGGTGTCGAGATCCAGCAGCAGCACGACTGCCCCCTGTTCGAAACCAGAGGCCAAGTTTCGCACGGTCCGGGCATCTTGTCGGTCGGCGGGACGACGGGCGCCGGGGCCATGCCGTCCGGTGTCGCGCCGTCGCCCGTCACACGTACGACGGCCATCACGCGGACGGACAGGACCGCAGGTCAGGCACCCTTGCCGGCGGGCTCCAGAATCGCCACGCACTCCACATGGTGCGTCATCGGGAAAAGATCGAACGCCCTCAGCGTCCGCACCTGGTACCCGCCCTCACGGAAGTACGCCAGATCGCGGGCCAGCGCGGCCGGATCGCAGGCCACGTAGGCGATGCGGCGGGCGCCCAGGCCGGAGAGGTGCTCCACCGTGCCGCGGCCCGCGCCCGTGCGCGGCGGGTCCAGGACGATCAGGTCGACCTCGGTGATCCCGGTGCGCGGCAGGACCGATTCGACCTTGCCCTGCTCGATGCGCACGCGCGGGAAGTCGGCGA
The DNA here is from genome assembly GCF_001507435.1 of Streptomyces sp. NRRL F-5122. Taxonomy (GTDB): domain Bacteria; phylum Actinomycetota; class Actinomycetes; order Streptomycetales; family Streptomycetaceae; genus Streptomyces; species Streptomyces lannensis. The sequence continues at coordinate 162,225 of NZ_LMWH01000266.1, read as the reverse complement.
GGTTGTGCCGCGCGTCCTCCACCGCGCGCTTGCCGGACTCGATGCCCAGCACCGCGCCCTTCTCCCCGATCCGGTCGGCGAGCGCGCCCGCGAACAGGCCCACGCCGCAGTACAGATCGAGCGCCATCTCGCCCTTGCGCGGCAGCAGCCCCTGCATCACCGCCGTCACCAGCGTGTCCGCCGCCTTCGGGTGGACCTGCCAGAACCCGCCGCCGCCCACGCGGTGCGTGCGGCCGTCGGCCCGTTCCCGGACGAAGGGCCGGCCGTGGACACGGTGCACCCCGCCGGACTTCTCGTCGACCCGCAGCACCGACACCGGCCGGTCCAGTTCCACGAGCGGCAGCCGCGCGCCCGGCTTCGGGGTCAGGATCACCTGGCGGTCCTGCGAGCCGGTCGCGGCGATCGCCTCGACCGAGTCCATGCCCGTCCAGTCCCGCTTCTCCACACCCAGCTCACTGACGCCCGGAGCGGCGATCATGCAGTGGTCGATCGGCTCCACCTCGTGCGAGCGATGCCGGCGCAGGCCCGCCCTGCCCGAGGCGTCCACGGCGTACTGCACCCGGGTACGCCAGGCCGGCACCTCGCCCGCGGGCAGCTTGTCGCCCTCGGCGGGCACCACCGTGCCGTCCCAGCCCGCCTCCTCGGGGGTGAGGTCCGCGAGCCGTCGCAGCTGCTCGGCGATCACCTCGCCCTTCAGACGGCGCTGTGCGCCCGGCTTGGCGTGCTGCCAGTCGCAGCCGCCGCACCGGCCGGGTCCTGAGTAGGGGCAGGGCGCGTCGACGCGGTCCTTCGACGCCTCGAGCACCCGCACCGCGTCCGCACGCAGGAAGCGGGCGCCCTCCTCGCCCTCGGTGACCCGGGCCACGACCCGCTCACCGGGCAGCGTGTGCCGGACGAAGAGGACCTGGCCCTCGTCCGTGCGGGCGATGCAGTGACCGCCGTGGGCGACGGGGCCGATCTCGACCTCGTACTCCTCCCCCACCAGCGATTTCTTCGGTTCTGCCTGCATGGCGGGTCGACTCCAGATACGAGAGGGGGAACGGCTACGAGACCGGCGCAGCCGGACAACAGCCCACCAGTCTACGTGGGTGTCGTCCGGCCGTTCACCACAGCGCGGCAGGGCCTCAGCCCTGCGAAGCCGATGACTCCCTGGCCCGCTCGTGCGCGGGACCGCGGCGCACGGCGCCCGGAGCGCTCCAGTCCTGGCGCCTGCGGGCCCGGAGCTTGGCGGCTTCCGAGGACTGCAGCTGGTAGGGCACCGAGGTCACCATGACACCGGGCGAGAACAGCAGCCGGCCCTTCAGCCTCAGCGCGCTCTGGTTGTGCAGCAGATGCTCGTACCAGCGGCCCACCACGTACTCCGGGATGATCACGGACACGGCGTCCCGCGGCGACTCGCGGCGCAGGTTCTTCACGTACTCGATCACCGGGCGGGTGATCTCGCGGTACGGGGAGTCGAGGATCTTCAGCGGTACGTCGATGCCACGCCGCTCCCACTCGTCCTTCAGCGCCTTCGTCTCCGCGGGATCCACGTTGACGCTGAGCGCCTCCAGGCTGTCGGAGCGCATCAGCTTGGCGTAGGCGAGGGCGCGCAGCGTGGGGCGGTGGATCTTGGAGATGAGGACCACCGAGTGGACGCGCGACGGGCGGACGCTGTCGTCGCTCGGGCCCTCGGGGGCGGTGAGCTCCTCGGCCACACGGTCATAGTGCTTACGGATCGCGGTCATCGTCGCGTAGAAGATGCACATGCCCAGCAGGGCGACCCAGGCGCCGTGCGTGAACTTGGTGACCAGGACGACGACCAGGACCAGGCCGGTGAAGAAGGCGCCGAAGGCGTTGATGGCGCGCGAGCGGACCATGTGACGGCGCTTGGCCTGGTCGGTCTCGGTGGCCAGGTGCCGGTTCCAGTGCTTGACCATGCCGGTCTGGCTGAGCGTGAACGACACGAACACACCGACGATGTACAGCTGGATGAGCCGGGTCGAGTCGGCGCCGTAGATGAAGATCAGCAGGGCCGCCGCACCCGCGAGCAGCACGATGCCGTTGGAGAAGGCGAGGCGGTCGCCACGGGTGTGCAGCTGGCGCGGCAGATAGCGGTCCTGGGCGAGGATCGAGCCGAGCAGCGGGAATCCGTTGTAGGCGGTGTTGGCGGCGAGGAACAGCACCAGTGCGGTGGCCGCCGCCAGCACGATGAACAGGAAGCTGCCCTTGCCGAAGACGGCCTCGGCGACCTGTGAGATCACCGGGTTCTGAACGTAGCCGGAGCCCACCGCTGTGCCGTTGTGGAGCAGGTCGGTGGCCGGCTTCTCGGCCATCCGGACCTTGGTGGCCATGGCGAGGGCGATGATCCCGCAGAACATCGTGACCGCGAGCAGGCCCATCATCGCGAGGGTGGTCGCCGCGTTCCTCGACTTGGGCCTGCGGAAGGCCGGAACGCCGTTGGAGATCGCCTCGACGCCGGTGAGCGCGGCACAGCCGGAGGAGAAGGCGCGCAGCAGCAGGAAGACCAGGGCGAAGCCGGCTATCCCCTGGTGCTCGGCCTTGATGTGGAACGCCGCCGTGGGCGCCCGCATCGTGTCGCCGAGGACGAGGCCCCGGAACGCGCCCCAGACGATCATGATGAAGACGCCCGCGACGAAGACGTACGTCGGGATGGCGAAGAGCTTGCCCGACTCCTTGACCCCGCGCAGGTTCATCAACGTGAGCAACACCACGACGGCGACCGCGCAGAGCACCTTGTGCTCGACCACGAACGGGACCGCCGAGCCCAGGTTCTCGATGCCCGAGGCGATCGAGACGGCGACCGTGAGGACGTAGTCGACGAGCAGGGCGCTGGCGACGGTGAGACCGGCCTTGGGCCCGAGGTTGGTCGTCGCCACCTCGTAGTCGCCGCCGCCGCTCGGGTAGGCGTGGACGTTCTGCCGGTAGGAGGCGACCACCGTGAACATCAGCACCACGACCGCGACCGCGATCCAGGGGCTGAAGTGGTAGGCCGACACGCCCGCGATGGACAGGACCAGCAGCACCTCGCCCGGCGCGTAGGCCACGGAGGAGAGCGGGTCGGACGCGAAGACGGGGAGGGCGATGCGCTTGGGCAGGAGCGTCTCCCCGAGTCGGTCACTGCGCAGGGCGCGCCCGATGAGGATGCGTTTGGGCACGTCGGTCAGTTTGGACACAAGAGAGGATCGTAAAGGCTCGAACCGGACGCGCTCCACCCCCGACATGGATCGGCGTCACGAGTGCAACCGGAGCCGGGTCCCGTCCGAAGATCGACATCGGCGGCCGCCGACGCACGAAGGGCCCGGCACGCCTGCACAGGGGTGCCCCCCGCGGACCGTGCGTGTGTAGCTTGGGCGGCGGTCTGAGACCCTGTCCTTGGCGTTTCGGCTGAGCCATGACCATTGACATCGGAAGGACGGTCGTGCACATCGTCATCATGGGCTGCGGAAGAGTGGGCTCCGCTCTCGCCCAGACCCTGGAGCAACAGGGGCACACGGTCGCTGTGATCGACCAGGACCCCACCGCCTTCCGACGACTCGGCTCCGGGTTCGGCGGCCGTCGTGTCACCGGAGTCGGCTTCGATCAGGACACCCTGCGCGAGGCGGGCATCGAGGAGGCCGGCGCCTTCGCCGCCGTCTCCAGCGGTGACAACTCGAACATCATCGCGGCCCGCGTCGCCCGCGAGATGTTCGGTATCGAGAACGTCGCAGCCCGTATCTACGACCCCCGCCGTGCCGAGGTCTACCAGCGGCTCGGCATCCCGACCGTCGCCACGGTCCGCTGGACGGCCGACCAGATGCTGCGCCGGCTGCTGCCTTCGGGCGCCGAGCCGCTGTGGCGCGACCCAACCGGGGGCGTCCAGCTCGCCGAGGTGCACGCCTCACCGAAGTGGGTCGGTCACAAGATCAGCCGACTGCAGGAGGAGACGGGCGTCCGGGTGGCGTTCCTGACCAGGCTCGGCGAGGCGATGCTGCCCACCTCGCAGACGGTGCTGCAGGAGGGCGACCTGGTGCACGTGATGATGCGGACGGACGACGTCGAGAAGGTCGAGACGGCGTTCGCCGAGGGGCCTGAAGGAGAGGGCGGTCACTGATGAGGGTCGCCATTGCCGGTGCCGGCGCCGTGGGCCGCTCGATCGCGGGCGAGCTGCTGGAGAACGGGCACGAGGTTCTGCTGATCGACAAGGCGCCGACCGCGATCTCGGTCGAGCGCGTCCCCCAGGCGGAGTGGCTGCTGGCCGACGCCTGCGAGATCACGTCCCTGGACGAGGCGGCGCTCCAGCGCTGCAACGTGGTGATCGCCGCGACGGGCGACGACAAGGTGAACCTGGTCGTGTCCCTGCTGGCGAAGACCGAGTACGGCGTTCCGCGTGTCGTCGCCCGGGTGAACAACCCCAAGAACGAATGGCTCTTCAACGAGGCCTGGGGGGTGGACGTCGCCGTCTCCACCCCGCGTCTTATGTCGGCCCTGGTCGAGGAGGCGGTGAGCGTCGGCGACCTGGTCCGGCTGCTCCGCTTCAGTCACGGTGACGCGAACCTGGTCGAGCTGACCCTGCCCCCGGAGTCGGCCCTGGCCGGCACCCAGGTGGGCGATGTGCAGTGGCCGGAGGACACGTCCCTGGTGACGATCATCCGCGGCACGCGGGTGCTGACCCCGAGCCAGGAGGACTCCCTGGAAGCGGGTGACGAGCTGCTGTTCGTGGCGGCCCAGGCCCGTGAGGAGCAGCTGGAGGAGCTGCTGTCGGTGCGCAAGGAGGACGCCGCCGGCTAGTCGTGGCACACGACAGGGGCGCCCCGGATGCTTCCGGGGCGCCCCTGTCGTTGCGTCTTGTTGTGCCGCGGGGGCCTTTTCGCCCGGCCGCGAGCGTGAGTAGGGTGCGTCGGTTTGGATCAGGTCGGCCGGGAGAGACCGCGCCATTCGCGCGACGCCGACATGATCCGAACGACAGGCCCTAGGACTCGCGGCGGTGCCTGCCCGCCGTCTCACGCTCCTTGGCGGCGGCCTCCTCGGCCTCCATCTCGGCGAAGACGTCGATGGGCGCGGGCGCCTTCGCCAGGAAGACCCAGGTCAGCCAGACGGCCAGCAGGAACGGCGGGATCTTCAGGGCGATCAGCACCCAGCCGAGCTGCGCGGTGTCGGCCCACCAGTAGAGCGGGAAGAGGATCGCGCACTTGGCGAGCAGGATCAGACCCCAGGCCCAACTGGCCTTCGCGTACGCCTTCTTGCGGCCCGGGTTGCGGGTGCGCCAGGAGAGGTTCTCCTTGAACACCGGACCGAGGATCAGGCCGATCAGCGGGACCCCGGCGAGCGTGGTGATGATGTACGCCAGCGCCAGGCCCAGCGTGTAGAGCATGCCGGGCAGATAGAAGTCCTTCGCGTTGCCGGTCATCATCGCGAAGACCACGCCGAAGGCCACTCCGAACACACCGCTGAAGGCGTGCTTGACGGTGTCCCTCATGGCGAGGCGCACCACGACCAGCACCAAGGACACCGCCAGCGCCGCGAGCGCCGAGAGATGCAGGTCCTTGTTGATCGTGAAGATGGTGACGAAGAACAGGCCGGGCACCACGGTCTCGACCATGCCGCGGACCCCGCCGAACGCCTCGAAGAGCGCGGCCTCGGTCACCGCCCGCGAATCCTGCTGGGCGTCTTCGGTCGGCTTCTCGAGTGACGTCACCGGCTACTCCCGTCCGAGAGGTCTGAGTTCGTACTTCGGATTGAACAGCACTCTGCGGCCCCGGCTCATGGAGATCCGGCCCGACGCGATCAGCTTGCGTCCCGGTTCGATGCCGACGATGGAGCGCCTGCCGAGCCACACCACGTCCAGGGCGGCCGAACCGTCGAACAGCTCGGCCTCCAGCGCCGGGACACCGGCCCGCGGACGCAACGTGACCGTGCGCAAGGTACCAGTAACCGTGACGATCTGCCGGTCGTGGCAGTCGCCGATCCGGGTACAGCCTGCGGTCTCGGAGTCCTCCCGCAGCTCCTCGGACTCCAGGTCCTCCTGTGACGAGGAGAGCCGGTCGAGCATGCGCCGGAGGCGGCCGACCGGCCTTTCGGAGCGAGAAACAGCACTCATATCGCAAGCGTACCGGGGTGCGTCGACGCCGACCCACTCGCGGCTCCGCCCGCCGCCCGGCTCACTTCTCGAACCGGTACCCCATCCCGGGCTCAGTGATGAAGTGCTTCGGATGCGAAGGGTCCAGCTCCAGCTTCCGCCGCAGCTGGGCCATGTACACCCGAAGGTAGTTCGTCTCCGTCCCGTACGAGGGCCCCCACACTTCCTGCAGGAGCTGCTTCTGGCTGACCAGACGGCCCGTGTTGCGCACGAGCACCTCGAGCAGATGCCACTCCGTGGGGGTGAGGCGTACGTCCTTGCCCGCCCGGTTGACCTTCTTCGCGGCCAGGTCGACGGTGAAGCCCTCGGTCTCCACGATCACGTCGTCCTCGCCGCCCCCGTTCGGCTCGGCCCTGCGCACGGCGGCGCGCAGCCGGGCCAGCAGCTCGTCCATGCCGAAGGGCTTGGTGACGTAGTCGTCGGCGCCCGCGTCCAGCGCCTCCACCTTCTCGTCCGACGAGTGACGGGCGGAGAGCACCAGGATCGGTACCCGGGTCCAGCCGCGCAGACCCTTGATCACCTCGACGCCGTCCATGTCCGGCAGACCGAGGTCCAGGACGACGACGTCGGGGTGACGGGCGGCCGCGAGCTGGAGCGCGGTCGTGCCGTCGGGAGCCGCGTCGACCTCGTACTTGCGCGCCTTCAGATTGATCACGAGGGCGCGCACGATCTGCGGCTCGTCGTCGACCACGAGCACCCGGGTCATGTGGTTTGCCTTTCTGCTTCGGCCAGTCGTGCGGGGCCGTGGAAGCTTGCCACGGCCCGGAGAGTGAGGACCATCGTGAGCCCGCCGCCGGGGGTGTCCTCGGCGTTCAGAGTGCCACCCATGGCTTCGGCGAAGCCACGCGCGACGGCCAGGCCGAGACCCACACCGGCGCCGCGCGGGGCGTCGCCGTAGCGCTGGAAGGGCTCGAAGATCCGGTCCTTCGCCTCGTCGGGCACTCCCGGCCCGCGGTCGACGATGCGGACCTCCACACGGTCGGCGAGGGCACTCGCCGCGACCAGTACCGGCGTGGTGAGCGGGCTGTACTTCACGGCGTTCTCGACGAGGTTGGCGACCGTGCGCTCCAGCAGCCCGGCGTCCACGTCGACCATCGGCAGCGTCTCCGGGATGTCCAGCTCCACGCTGTCCTCCGGTACGCCGCCGAGCGCCATGGGCACCACCTCGTCCAGGTCGACCGCCCGGATCAGCGGGGTGACGGTCCCGGTCTGCAGACGCGACATGTCCAGCAGATTGCCCACCAGGTGGTCCAGCCGGTCGGCCCCCTCCTCGATCGACGCCAGCAGCTCGGCGCGGTCCTCCTCGGACCACTCGACGTCCTCGGAGCGCAGCGAGGTCACCGACGCCTTGATACCGGCCAGCGGGGTGCGCAGATCGTGGCTGACGGCCGCCAGCAGCGCGGTGCGGATGCGGTTGCCCTCGGCCAGGGTCCGGGCCTGCTCGGCCTCCTGCTGCAGGCGTCGGCGGTCCAGGGCCACGACGGTCTGCGCGGCGAAGGCGGCCAGCACCCGGCGGTCGGAGGCGGGCAGAACCCGCCCGGACAGCGCCAGCGCGATGTGGTCGCCGATCGGAACCTCCACGTCAGCGTCCTCGGGCCGCTCGGCCGCCGCACCCGGGCCCACGCTGCCCGCGCAGGTCCAGGGATCGACCTCGCTCGACCGTTCCAGCAGCGCCGCGGCGTCCATGCCGAACGTCTCACGCACCCGTTCGAGGAGCTCGTCCACGCTGGTCTCGCCGCGCAGCACGCTGCCCGAGAGGAAGGAGAGGATCTCCGACTCGGCGCGCAGACGGGCGGCCTGATGAGTGCGCCGCGCCGCGAGATCCACCACCGAGGCCACCGACACCGCGACCGCGACGAAGATCACGATCGCGACGATGTTCCTCGGGTCGGCGACGGTCAGCCGGTGCAGCGGTGGCGTGTAGTAGTAGTTCAGCAGCAGGGAGCCGAAGGCCGCGGAGGCCAGGGCGGGAAGGAGCCCGCCGAGCAGGGCCGCGGCCACGGTCAGCGCCAGGAACAGCAGCATGTCGTTGGCGAGACCGAGATCGACGGTGTTCAGCAGCAGCGCCAGGATGACCGGGCCGAGGACGCCGACCAGCCAGCCCGCCACGATGCGTGAGCGGCCGAGGCGGGCGCCCCGGGCGACCGGGAGCCCGCGCCCCTTGGCGACCTCCTCGTGCGTGACGATGTGCACGTCCAGGTCGGGGCCGGACTCGCGGGCGACCGTCGTACCGACGCCGGGTCCGAAGATGTACTGCCAGGTCTTTCGGCGCGAGGAGCCGAGCACGATCTGGGTCGCGTTCACGCCGCGGGCGAAGTCCAGCAGCGCCGCGGGTATGTCCTCGCCCACCACGTGGTGGAAGGTGCCGCCCAGGTCCTCGACGAGGGTGCGCTGGACGGCGAGCTCCTTCGGCGAGGCCGAGGTGAGCCCGTCGGTGCGGGAGATGTAGACGGCCAGCACCTCGCCGCCGGCGCCCTTCTCCGCGAGGCGCGCGGCCCGGCGGATCAGCGTGCGCCCCTCGGGGCCGCCCGTCAGGCCCACGACGATGCGCTCGCGCGAGCCCCAGATCTTGGACACCCGGTGTTCGCTGCGGTACGCGGTCAGGTACTCGTCGACCCGGTCCGCCACCCACAGCAGGGCCAGCTCCCGCAGGGCGGTCAGGTTTCCGGGCCGGAAGTAGTTGGACAGGGCCGCGTCGACCTTGTCGGACTTGTAGATGTTGCCGTGCGCCATCCGTCTGCGCAGCGCCTGGGGCGACATGTCGACCAGCTCGATCTGGTCGGCGCGGCGGACCACCTCGTCGGGGACGGTCTCGCGCTGGCGTATGCCCGTGATGGCCTCGACGACGTCGCCGAGGGACTCCAGGTGCTGGATGTTGACGGTCGAGACGACGTCGATCCCCGCGGCCAGCAGTTCCTCGACGTCCTGCCAGCGCTTGGCGTTGCGGGAACCGGGCACATTGGTGTGGGCGAGTTCGTCCACGAGGGCGACGGCGGGGGCGCGGCGCAGGACGGCGTCCACGTCCATCTCGGTGAAGACCGAGCCGCGGTGCACGAGTTCCTTGCGCGGGATCTGCTCCAGGCCGTGCAGCATCACCTCGGTGCGCGGGCGGGCGTGGTGCTCGACGAAGGCCACGACACAGTCGGTGCCGCGTTCGACGCGCCGGTGTGCCTCGGAGAGCATCGCGTAGGTCTTGCCCACGCCCGGTGCCGCACCGAGGTAGATCCGAAGTTTGCCGCGTCCCATGGCCCCATTGTCTTCCCGTCGCAGCTACGCACGCTGCGTACGCTGCGTCGACCTTACGGCCAATAATCACGGCAAAAGGGGCATGATGCGTCACGCAGGGCCTCTTTGACGCAACCCTGATACACCGGCGCGGGGCTCCTGTGCGGGGTACGGCGGCCGGGGTTCGGCACAGCGAGCCCTCGGCCGCCGTACGCAGGTCAGCTGGGGTTGTCCCCGTGCGTCAGGGTCTCCCAGGCGACGAAGAGGTTGTTGCTGCCCGCCGGCCGGTTCTGCTCGGTCAGCGCCTGGGTGTTCGTCATCGCGATGCCCAGGCGGTTGTGCAGGGCGTTGTATCCCACCTCGGTGACCGGGCCGAGACCGAGGGTGAGCGAGCCGCCGCACAGCCAACCGGGTACGGCCGTGCCCAGCTGGTACTTGGACTGGAACCCGAGTGCCTGCCGCAGCCGCTCGCCGACGTCGGTGCCGTACAGGTCCTGCCCCTGGATGCGGCTGGTCTCGGCCACGTGCGAGATGGCGGAGATGCCGTACCCGGTGTGCGTGAGGTCACGACAGGTCTCCTGGGTGAGCCCGGTGACGAAGGTCGACTGCCCCTGCCAGTAGTTGACGATCTTGTCTCTGGTGTCGAGGTTCTGGCTGGGCACGGTCTTCGGCAGATCGCCGTCGGAGGCGAGGTAGACGTACGCGGCCGTCCGGGTGCGGAACTTCGCCATCGCCTTGTCGTACGACGTCCTGTCCTCGAGGAAGACCGATATGCCGACCGCGGCCTCCATCATGGACAGCTCCCAGTTCCCGTTGGAGTTGGAGCCGCCGATCACCTTCGGCAGGTAGACGTCGCGGAGCATGGTGGCGAAGCGCCCGGAGTTCGCCCAGCCGCCGGTGTAGGTGTACTTGATGATCTCCGCGGCCTTGGGCCACGAGGAGCCCGCCCAGCCGGTCTGCAGGGGCGCGTTGCTGTTGGTGTGCTCCTTGATGACGGCCGACCAGGCGTCCATCAGCTGGATGGACTTCTTCGCGTACCGGTCGTCGCGCGTGATGTACCAGGCGAGGGCGTCGGTGTACGCGGCGATCGCGTCCTCGCGCTCGTCGGTGCAGCCGTAGTTCGGATTCGAGTACGAGCCGCACTCGACGGTGGCGCGGGGTTTGGGGGTGCGGTTCAGATCCGCGTACTTGCTCGCCATCATCTGGTCGAAGGCGCCCTTCCAGGGCTGGGCGCCGGCGTCGACCTTGCTGCGGGCGAAGTCCAGCTGGGCCCTGGAGACGGTGACTCCGGGATGGGCGAAGGTCGTGGGGGCGGCCTCCGCGCGGCGCGCCTGGGGCTGGAGGAGAAGTCCGGTCACCAGTGCGGCGACCAGCGAGATGAACAGTAAGGCCCGTGATCTGCGGCGATGACGTGGGGGTGCAGCAGCCATGCGACAGCCATCCGTTCTTATATATGAACGATGAGCGCCTCTTTGAACGCTCGCGATGGCCGGAGAACATAGGTACAGACCAACTGCGCGTCAAGGGTCCGCGCACGCGGCACACAAAAAGGCCGCGCCCCTGCCGGGCACGGCCTTTGTCGGTTGTGTCAGCGGGCCGGTCAGCGGACCTCGGTGATCTCAGGTCCTCGCTGCAACTGGCCCATACCACCGGAGAAGCGGGATCCCGCCTCCTCCGTCTGCACGCCCTCGGGCACCATCTGCGCGTCGTTGGGCAGCTTGAGGACGATCGGATCGCGCGGCGCCATCGGGCCTTCACCACGAAGCACGACGGTGTCCCGGAAGATCTGCTCGAGCAGCCCCGCCGCCTGCGGCTGAACGGCACCCTGGCCGGAGATCACGCCGCGCAGGAACCAGCGGGGGCCGTCCACGCCGACGAACCGCACGACCTGGAACCCGCCCGTGCCGTCCGGCAGCTGCACCGGTACCTGCGCCCGCAGCTCCCAGCCCAGCGAACCCTCGACCTCGTCGACGATGCCGCCCTGCTGGGTGATGCCGCTGGCGATCTCCTCGCGGACCTCGCCCCAGATGCCCTCGCGCTTGGGCGCGGCGAAGGCCTGCAACTGGATGGCGCTGTCCCTCAGCACGACGGTCGCGGCGACGATCGCGTCGCCCGCGACCTCGACCCTCAGCTCCATGCCCTCGACCCCGGGCACGAACAGCCCGCCCAGGTCCACCCGGCCCTCGCCGGGCTCACGGACCTCGGACCTGTCCCAGGGGCCGTCGGGCCGGGGCTCCGGCTCGAGCCTCACGCGCTCACGCTCGACCTCTACGTCCGCCTCAGTGTCGACACCGTCGACGACCTGCTCGGCCTCGCCGGCCGCGTCCTCGGCGGCACCCTTCTTGTTGCGACGTCCGAACACGTCACTGTCCTTCCCGGTCGGATACGACCGAAGCGTATCGATTCCCACCCGTTGTGCCGCCCACGGCGGCATGACCGCCGGTGGACCCGAAGCCCCCCTCGGCACGCGCCGAGTCGGGAAGCTCCGCGACCTCCTGGAAACGGACCCTCTCCACCTGTTGGACGACCAGTTGGGCAATCCGGTCGAAGCGCTCGAACCGCACGGACTCGCGCGGATCGAGATTCACCACGATCACCTTGATCTCTCCACGGTACCCGGCATCAACCGTCCCTGGGGCATTCACCAGGGCGACACCGCAGCGGGCGGCGAGACCGGACCGTGGATGCACGAAGGCCGCGTACCCCTCCGGGAGCGCCACAGACACGCCCGTGGGCAGCACGGCCCGCTCCCCGGGCTTCAGCTCGCGGCTCTCGGTGGTGCGCAGATCGGCTCCCGCGTCCCCGGGATGCGCATACGCCGGGAGCGGTACGTCGGGGTCGACGCGGCGGATGAGCACGGCGAGTTCGCGACGGGGTTCGCTGCTCACGGATTCACCTCGAAGGCTCGCGCGCGCCGGACCTGGTCCGGGTCCTCCATGGCCGCCCGGATCTCCTGCGGGCGGCCGTTGTCGACGAAATGGTCGACCTTCACCTCGATGAACACGGCGCCGGCACGGACGGCGACGGGCCCCTCGGGCCCTCCTATCCGACCGGTCGCCCTCGAGTAGATCTTCCGTCCGGCCACCGCCGTCACCTCGGCCTCCAGATGCAGCACGGTGCCCACCGGCACGGGCCGCACGAAGTCGGTCTCCAGTCGGCCGGTCACCGCGATCGTGCGCAGCAGCCAGTTCAGCGAGCCGAGGGTCTCGTCGAGGGCGGTCGCGAGCACCCCTCCGTGGGCGAGTCCGGGCGCACCCTGGTGGGCGGACCGCACGGTGAACTCGGCGGTGAGGGAGACGCCCTCACCGGCCCGCGCCTCGAGGTGCAGGCCGTGGGGCTGGGCTCCCCCGCATCCGAAGCACTGGTCGTAGTGCGCGCCGAGCAGTTCCCCGGGGGCGGGGGCGTCGGGGTGCCGTATGGGCGCCACGGCGTCGGTCGGCGGTGTCAGAGCTTCGGAAGTACCACTCACACGCGCAGACCTTACCCGCGCGTGAATGCGTTCCCGACACCGTGCCAAGCTTGATTCCATGCAGCTCTCCGCGTCGCCGTACGAAGAACGCCTCACCGCGCCCCGGTCCTGGTGGCTGATGTGCCTCCTGGTCGGCTTCGCCCTGGCCCTCGTCCTGGTGCCGTTCGGCACGCTCCCGCTGCTCGGCGGGCTGGTCGGTGGCACGGCGGCCTCGGCGGTCGTGGCGAGCTCGTACGGCTCCGTGCGTATCCGGGTGGTGGGCGACTCGCTGATCGCGGGCGAGGCGAAGATCCCGCTGTCGGCGCTCGGCGACTCGGAGGTCCTGGACGCGGAGGAAGCCCGCGCGTGGCGCACGTACAAGGCGAACACACGTGCCTTCATGCTGCTGCGCGCTTACATTCCGAGGGCCCTGAAGGTCGAGGTCGTGGACCCCGAGGACCCGACGCCCTACCTGTACCTGTCGTCCAGGGAGCCGGAGAGGCTGGCGGCGGCGATCGCGGCGGCGCGGGCGCAGGTGTAGCGACGGCGCGACCCGGTCTGCCGGCCGCGCCGGAAGGGGACGTCAGTCCTCGATCTGCAGGGGGTGTTTCGGCTTCTCCAGCGGCGGCAGCTCCGGCAGGGCCTCCCAGGGCACCTGCGCCTTGCGCAGATCCTTGCGGATCCGCTCCGCCAGCCGCCTGGTGTCCCGCCGGTTCATGACGGCGCCCACCGCGGCACCCACCATGAAGGGCATCAGGTTCGGCAGGTTCCGCACCATCCGCTTCATGATCTGCTGCCGCAGTTCCCGCTTCATCCGCCCGCCGAGGGCGGCGTCCACGGTCGACGGCTTGCTCACCTCGATGCCGCGTTCCCCCGACCAGGACCTCAGATACGAGGTACTGCGCTGGCTGAGGTTCCCGGGCGGCCGCACCCCGTACACCTCGTGCAGTTCGGCGATCAGTTTCAGTTCGATCGCCGCGACGCCGGTGATCTCCGTGGCCAGCTCGGTCGGCATGGCGGGCGGGACGGGCAGCATCGCGGCGGCTCCGATCCCGGCCCCGACCGTGGCCGTCGCCCTGGCGGCGCCCGAGACGAGCTTGTCGGCGAGTTCCTCGGGCCCGAGGCCGGGGAACTGCCCGCGGAGCGTCTTGAGGTCCCGTACGGGGATTCGCGGGCCGATCTCGATGATCCGGTCGGCGAGGTAGCCCAGTCCCGCCTTGGCCTGGCTGCCGCCCTTGCGGACGCCTTCCCGGATTCCGTCCCGGACGGCCGTCGCCCGCCGCCGTGCGACGGGTGCCGGGGGTCGGGCCGGCACCTCGGGCACAGCCGGGCTGTTCACCGGCTCGAGCGAGGCTGCTCCCGGATCGGAAGCGCCCCGCTCGTCGTCACGCACGCCATTGGAGCCTTCAAGAGGCTCCGGGTCCGCTCCCCTGTGCAGGAAGCGGCGCTTCCGGGGAGGGGTCGAGCCAGTCACGGCCGACCCCGCCTCAGTCGCAGTCGCGACAGATCGGCTGACCGTTCTTCTCCCGGGCCAGCTGGCTGCGGTGGTGGACCAGGAAGCAGCTCATGCAGGTGAACTCGTCCTGCTGCTTCGGCAGTACACGGACGGCCAACTCCTCGTTCGAGAGGTCGGCGCCCGGGAGTTCCAGGCCTTCGGCGGCCTCGAACTCGTCGACGTCCACCGCGGAGGCGGACTTGTCGTTCCTCCTGGCCTTCAGCTCCTCAAGGCTGTCGGAGTCGACATCGTCGTCGGTCTTGCGTGGGGTGTCGTAATCGGTTGCCATTTCGCTCTCCCCCTCTGGGTGTCTGCGGGTGTCTCCAGCGCACGTAACGCGTGAGAGGCCGGACTTGTGCCCGCCTCGAGGCGGAGATTTTGCCTCACATCAAGGTCTGTTACTCAATCGACACCCAACCGAACTCCTCAAGAGTGATCGGCTTGGATGGCGAACGGGACCGTACACGGTCCGCATGCCGCACATCAAAGGCATCTCCCCGTGTACTTCCCGTGATCAAGGCCCGGGAAAACCCGGATTTTCCGGCTTTATAGGCCTCCGTCGGATCACGGAGAGTAGATGGCCGGAAAGGTGGCGTTGTGATCGATCACACATGGTCGGCCCACATGCTGGGCTTGAAAATTCCGCGCAAAGCGAACACGGGACCGGGCGTGGCCGACGCGCCTCAGACGGGCAGGACGACGCGCATCACGAGGCCACCCCCCTCCCGGGGCTGCGCGGTGATGTGACCGCCGTGGGCGCGCGCCACGGACCTCGCGATGGACAGGCCGAGGCCCACACCCTTGTCGCTGCCCGTTCGCTCCGTACGCAGCCGTGTGAAGGGCTCGAAGAGGTTGTCGATCTCGTAGGCCGGGACCATCGGTCCGGTGTTGGCGACCACCAGGACCGCCTGACCGTGCTGGAGCTGGGTCGTCACATCGACCCAGCCGTCCTTGGGGATGTTGTAACGGACCGCGTTCTGCACGAGGTTCAGCGCGATCCGCTCCAGCAGGACCCCGTTGCCCTGGACGACCGCCGGGGCGCGGTCACCGCGGAGCTCGACGCCCTTGGCCTCCGCCTCGGCATGCACCTGGTCCACGGCCTGCGCGGCCACCTCCGCCAGGTCGACGGGCTTGCGCTCGACGATCTGGTTGTCGCTGCGGGCGAGCAGCAGCAGCCCCTCCACGAGCTGCTCGCTGCGCTCGTTGGTCGCCAGCAGGGTCCTGCCGAGCTGCTGGAGCTCCACGGGGGCCCCCGGATCGGACAGGTGCACCTCCAGGAGTGTGCGGTTGATCGCGAGCGGGGTGCGCAGCTCGTGCGAGGCGTTGCCGACGAACCGCTGCTGGGCCGTGAACGCCCGCTGCAGCCGCTCGAGCATGTCGTCGAAGGTGTCGGCCAGCTCCTTGAGCTCGTCGTCCGGGCCGTCCAGCTCGATCCGGCGGGACAGGTCGGATCCGGCCACCGCGCGGGCGGTCCGGGTGATCCGGCCGAGCGGCGACAGGACACGGCCCGCCATCGCGTACCCGAAGGCGAAGGCGATCACGGCGAGGCCGAGCAGGGCCAGCAGCGAGCGGCTGAGCAGATTGTCCAGCGCGTGCTGGCGCTGTTCGTTCACGCAGGCGTTCATCGCGTTGTTGAGTTCGTTCGCCGTCGGGGACGACGGGAAGTTGCAGGTGTCGCTGGCGACCTGGCCCGAAAGGATCTTGAACGGCAGATCGCTGCCCACGTTGAGTGCGTGTGCGGCGAACAGATAGATGATCGACAGCAGCAGGATGCCGGCGATCAGGAACATGCCGCCGTACAGCAGGGTGAGCCTTATGCGGATGGTCGGGCGCAGCCAGGGGAACGGGGGTTCCGGCCTGCGGGGGTCCCAGGTGGGCCTGGGCGGCGCCGTGGGCGGCGCGGGTGTGGTGGCCACAGTCATCAGATCCGGTATCCCGAGCCGGGCACGGTGACGATGACCGCCGGCTCACCGAGCTTGCGGCGCAGGGTCATGACCGTCACACGCACGACGTTGGTGAAGGGGTCGGTGTTCTCGTCCCAGGCCTTCTCCAGGAGCTGCTCGGCCGAGACGACGGCGCCCTCGCTGCGCATCAGCACCTCGAGGACCGCGAACTCCTTGGGCGCCAGCTGGACCTCCTTGCCGTCGCGGAACACCTCGCGGCGGTTGGGGTCGAGCTTGATCCCGGCACGCTCCAGCACGGGCGGCAGCGGCACGCTCGTACGCCTGCCGAGGGCGCGCACGCGCGCGATGAGCTCGCTGAACGCGAACGGCTTCGGCAGGTAGTCGTCGGCGCCGATCTCCAGGCCCTCCACGCGGTCGCTGACGTCACCCGAGGCGGTGAGCATCAGCACCCGGGTCGGCATGCCGAGTTCGACGATCTTGCGGCACACGTCGTCGCCGTGCACGACCGGCAGGTCCCGGTCGAGGACGACGACGTCGTAGTCGTTCACGCCGATGCGCTCCAGGGCCGCCGCGCCGTCGTACACGACGTCGACGGCCATGGCCTCCCGGCGCAGTCCGGTGGCCACCGCATCGGCGAGCAGCTGCTCGTCCTCGACGACGAGTACGCGCACGTCGCTGGTCCTTCCTGTGTCCACCCGCGTAGCCCTGCTGCGGGCAGCCCACGGACGGGTCTGTCATGGATGAGGGCTCCATCCTGCCCTTTTCGGCCGTAAACCGGCTGTAAGACGGCCGGGCGAACGCGGGAAGCCCGTCCGAGGGGTCCGGGAATGAGAAATTTTCTCGGAGGGTTGAGGTTTCCACGGAAGGGAGCGGGGGGAGGACGGCTTTACACCCCGCGATCACGCTCTGCATGTGGCACACCACCATGTGGTCGGCTGCTCGACTTCCCGTAGAGCGGGCGTGGGTGTCCGGCACCGTCGCCGCCCAGCCAGGGCAGCGCTGGGCACCCAGAAGACGTGATCGCCCCTTCCGAAGGGCACACCCCCGTGCCACCCACCCACGACCCACGACGAGGGGGCGCAGCATGGACGCATTCACCGCAGGACTTCTGCAGCGCATACGGGCTACCGAGTCCGACCTGACGCGGGCCCGCGAAACCGGCGACGACTTCCTCGCGGAGGTCGAACAGTCGGAGCTCGACGACCTGCACCGCCTTGCCGCCGAGCACGGTGTGGAAGTCGGCGCGACACGCGTCTGATCAGCTCGCGCGGAGCGGGCCCCGGGCAGATCCAGGCCGGGGCCCGCTCCGTGTTCTGCGCGAGGCGGGCACGCCCGGCCGTCCCTTGTCCGGGGCCCTGGAAGGCTGTACCGCCGGTCCTGGACGGCGCACACGCCTCACCCGTGCGGCCGAGGCCTTCGGGCCGTTCCGGGCCGCGCTCACCCGGTCGGCCGTCCTACCGCCGTCCTGCCGCCGCGGGCGGTCCATGATCGGCGCGCCGGCGCCGCGTACCCCGTACGGCCCAGCCCGCCCCGTCCGATCGGGTGGCATCGCGGAGTTTTTTCCGCAGCCCGTCCAATCGGCGCGTCGCGGCCTCAGTCGTGCCAGGCCCCCAGCTCGTCCAGCCTGGCCTGGAGCTGTGCGAAGAGGCCCGGAGTCGCCGCGACCGTGAGCGCAGGGGAGAGCGGCTCTCCGGGGCGCCCGCCGGTCAGTGCGCCCGCCTCACGGGCGATCAGGTCGCCCGCGGCGTAGTCCCAGGGATTCAGCCCCCGCTCGTAGTACGCGTCCAGACGGCCGGCCGCCACATCGCACAGGTCGATCGCCGCGGAGCCGCCCCGGCGGATGTCCCGCACCTCGGGGATCAGCAGCCGGGCCACCTCGGCCTGCTGGGCCTTGCGCTCGGCGAGATACCCGAAGCCGGTGCTGACCAGGGCGAGACCCAGCTCCGAGGCGGGTCGCACACGCGCGGCGCGGTCATTCACGAATGCTCCCTCCCCCAGGACCGCCCGGAAGATCTCCCCGCGCATCGGCGCGTGGACCACCCCGACGAGCGTCTCCCCGTCCATGCGGGCAGCGATGGAGATGGCCCAACTGGGCAGCCCGTACAGATAGTTGACCGTGCCGTCGATGGGGTCGATGACCCATTCGACACCACTGCTGCCCTCGACGCTCGCCCCCTCCTCGCCGAGCAGGCCGTCGTCCGGCCGGCGGTCGGAGATCAGCCCGGTGATCAGCTTCTCGGCAGCGATGTCCATCTCGGTGACCACATCGATGGCACTGGACTTGGTGGCGGCCACTCCGAGGTCCTCGGGCCGCGCGTCGCGCAGGAAGGAGCCCGCCCGGGTGGCGGCCTCCAGCGCGATCTCCAGAAGTTCGTTCTTCAGCCGGTCGGACGACCGGGGCTGCTCGGTCACGGCGCTCCTCACGCGTACGGACTGTCGGCGCCCGCGGCGGCGGGACGCGGGGCACGGGCGGGGCAGCACCCCACCGGACAGACGTTGTGGCTCGGGCCGAGGGCGCCGAGCGCGCAGGGCGTCACCTGCTGCCCCCGCTCGGTCGCGGCCCGCTCGACGATCAGGTCGCGGATGGCGGCGGCGAAGCGCGGGTCGGCACCGACGGTGGCCGAGCGGCGCACCGGCAGCCCCAGTTCCTCCGCCTTGGCCTTCGCCTCCGTGTCGAGGTCGTACAGCACCTCCATGTGGTCCGAGACGAACCCGATAGGCGCCATCACGACCGCCGGGACACCGGAACCGTGCAGTTCCTCCAGGTGGTCGCAGATGTCCGGCTCCAGCCACGGGATGTGCGGGGCGCCCGAGCGCGACTGGTAGACGAGCCGCCAGGGACGCTCGATCCCGGTCCGCTCGCGCACGGCGTCCGCGATCAGCCGTGCCACGTCCAGGTGCTGCCGCACGTACGCGCCGCCTTCTCCGTGCCCCTCGACGGGGCCCGAGGTGTCCGCCGCCGAGTCCGGGATGGAGTGGGTGGTGAAGGCGATGTGCGCGCCGGCCCTGACGTCCTCGGGGAGGTCGGCCAGGGACTTCAGCACACCCTCGATCATGGGCTCCAGGAATCCGGGGTGGTTGAAGTAGTGCCGCAGCTTGTCGATCCTCGGCAGCGGGCGGCCGTCCTCCTCCAGGGCGGCCAGCGCGCCCGCGAGGTCCTCGCGGTACTGACGGCAGCCCGAGTAGGAGGCGTAGGCACTGGTGGCGAGGACGAGGATGCGGCGGTGCCCGTCCGCGACCATCTCGCGCAGGGTGTCCGTCACATAGGGTGCCCAGTTGCGGTTGCCCCAGTAGACCGGCAGACCCAGACCGTGCTCGGCGAAGTCCTTGCGCAGGGCGTCGAGGAGGGCGCGGTTCTGGCCGTTGATGGGGCTGACCCCGCCGAACAGGAAGTAGTGCTGCCCCACCTCCTTCAGGCGCTCCCTGGGGATGCCCCGGCCCCTCGTCACGTTCTCCAGGAACGGGACCACGTCGTCCGGCCCCTCCGGGCCTCCGAACGAGAGGAGCAAGAGGGCGTCGTACGGGCTGGCATCCAGTGCATCGGGCATGTCTACGATCCTGCCACCCGCCCCGGACGACACCCCCGCCACCCGGCCGCGTGCCGTCGGCCTCCACCCGAGCCTGCCCGAACACTGGTGCGCGCCCTCTGCCCGGCATACGTTAGGGTTGCCTAACTCGTAAGGCACATGCTCGCATTTCGCGCCTTACCGAACGCTTCGGAGACCCCGTGCCCAGCCCCTACCGCGCCCTGTTCGCCGCCCCAGGCTCCAAGGGCTTCTCCGCCGCCGGCTTCCTGGGCCGGATGCCGCTGTCGATGATGGGCATCGGCGTGGTGACGATGATCTCGCAGCTCACCGGGCGCTACGGGCTCGCGGGCGCCCTCTCCGCCACCCTCGCGCTGTCCGCGGCCGCGATCGGGCCGCAGATCTCGCGCCTGGTGGACCGGCACGGGCAGCGCCGGGTGCTGCGCCCGGCGACGCTCGTCGCGCTGCTGGCCGCGGCCGGTCTGCTGCTGGCCGCCCACTTCACCTGGCCGGACTGGACGCTGTTCGTGTGCGCCGCCGGCATCGGCGCGGTGCCGAGCCTCGGCGCCATGATCAGGGCCCGCTGGGCGGCCCTTTACGGGGGCACCCCGCAGTTGCACACCGCCTACTCCTTCGAGTCGGTGGTCGACGAGGTCTGCTTCATCTTCGGGCCCATCATCTCGATCGGGCTGTCCACGAGCTGGTTCCCGGAGGCCGGCCCCCTGCTCGCCGCCTGCTTCCTGGCCGCCGGCGTCTTCTGGCTGACCGCGCAGCGCTCCACCGAACCCGCACGCCACCCCGGGGAGCGGAACACCGGCGGGACGGCGCTGCGTTCCCCCGGACTCCAGGTTCTCGTGGCCACGTTCACGGCGACCGGGGCGATCTTCGGCGCGGTCGACGTGGTCACCGTCGCCTTCGCCGACGAACTCGGTCACAAGGCGGCCGCGAGCGTCGTCCTGGCGCTGTACGCGGCGGGTTCCTGCGCCGCCGGCCTGGTCTTCGGGCTGCTGCGCTTCACGGGTGCGCCGGAACGCAGATGGCTACTGGGCATATGCGCGATGGCCGTGAGTATGATCCCCCTCCAACTGGTCGGAAACTTGCCGTCTCTGGCCGTGGCGCTGTTCGTTGCGGGCCTGTCCATCGCACCCACGATGATCACGACGATGGCCCTCATCGAGCGGCACGTACCACGCGCGCACTTGACCGAGGGAATGACCTGGGTGTCCACCGGGCTCGCGGTCGGCGTCGCGATCGGCTCGTCCGTGGCCGGCAAGGTGATCGATGCCGCCGGCGCGGAGGCCGGGTACGAGGTTCCGGCGCTGTCCGGGGCCGTCGCGGTCGCGGTCGGTTTCCTCGGGTACCGCCGGCTCGGCAGGCCGGCTCCGCAGCGGGGAGGGTCCCATGAGCACCACAGTGAGCGGGAAGAGCGGCACGTGGCGTAACTGGGCGGGGAACGTCACCGCCCACCCCGTACGAGAGGTCGCCCCCGCCTCGGTGGAGGAGCTCTCCGCCGCGGTGCGCAAGGCGGCCGAGGACGGCCTGAGGGTGAAGGCGGTCGGCACCGGGCACTCCTTCACGTCGACCGCGGCGACCGACGGCGTGCTGATCCGCCCTCAACTGCTGACGGGCATCCGCCGGATCGACCGCGAGGCGGGCACCGTCACCGTCGAGGCGGGAACCCCGCTCAAGAGGCTCAACGTCGCCCTCGCGCGTGAGGGACTGTCCCTCACGAACATGGGCGACATCATGGAGCAGACCGTCTCCGGCGCCACCAGCACCGGTACCCACGGCACCGGTCGCGACTCGGCCTCCATCGCCGCCCAGGTCAGGGGACTCGAACTGGTCACCGCGGACGGCTCGGTGCTGACCTGTTCCGAGAAGGAGAACGTGGACGTCTTCGCGGCCGCACGCGTCGGCCTCGGTGCGCTTGGGATCATCACGGCGATCACCTTCGCGGTGGAGCCGCTCTTCCTGCTCACCGCCCGCGAGGAGCCGATGCCCCTGGACAGGGTCCTCGCCGAGTTCGACGAACTGTGGACGGAGAACGAGCACTTCGAGTTCTACTGGTTCCCGCACACGGGCAGCACCAACACCAAGCGCAACAA
Organism: Streptomyces sp. NRRL F-5122; assembly: GCF_001507435.1. GTDB lineage: Bacteria > Actinomycetota > Actinomycetes > Streptomycetales > Streptomycetaceae > Streptomyces > Streptomyces lannensis. The sequence continues at coordinate 140,406 of NZ_LMWH01000266.1, read as the reverse complement.
CCGAAGCGCCGGTCCCCCGAAGCCGGTCGGGCAGCTGAGCGGCTGGTTCGAGGACGAGTTCCTCTCCAACGGCGTCTTCCAGGTGGCCAATTGGGTCGGCCGTGCCGTTCCCGCCGCTGTCCCGACGATCGCCGGCGTCTCCAGTCGCGCCCTGTCGGCCCGTACGTACACCGACATCGCCTACAGGGTGTTCACCTCGCCGCGCCGGGTGCGGTTCGTGGAGATGGAGTACGCCGTCCCCAGGGAGGCCCTGACGGAGACGCTGCGTGAACTCAAGGCCATGGTCGACCGTTCAACCCTTCGGGTGAGCTTCCCGGTCGAGGTCCGCACCGCACCGGCCGACGACATCACGCTCTCCACCGCTTCCGGACGGGACAGCGCGTACATCGCCGTACACATGTTCCGGGGTACGTCGTATCAGGCCTACTTCACCGCCGCCGAGCGGATATTCACGGCCCACGGCGGCCGCCCGCACTGGGGCAAGGTGCACACCCGGGACGCGGACTACTTCGCGGAGGCCTATCCGCGCTTCGGGGAGTTCACCGCTCTGCGGGACCGCCTCGACCCGGACCGCCGTTTCGGGAACGACTACCTGCGCCGGACGCTCGGGGCCTAGCAGGACACGGGGCGGCCGGCTGAGGACCGCTCATATCCGGCCGCTTCCTTCACCTTCCGCCCACGCCCCCTCCTCCGCCCGTATCCGCACCTGCATCCGTCACCCGACCGCATGAAATGAGGGACGCGCGTCCGAAACAATTCGCTCCGATTCTGGCAATTGGGTGAGGTGCGCCACGTTTGATGTGCACGAAAACGGCACAACGGGCGACCAACTCGCACCCCTTGCCAGAAGTTGGGCGGCGTGCCGATCCACTTCCGTGGCCCGAATGGAGTACTGTTGCGAGCCCTGGGTCCGGTCTCCCGCCAGGGTGTCCAGGGCCTAGCTGGACCGTTTGGAGGGGGCTAGTTGCACAGGGTGACGGAGTTGGTCACTTAGCGTTGCGAATAGGTAACCGTGCCATAACGGCGATCCAGGGCCCGTGCCCGACACGCCGGGCAACTCGGCAAGGTTGTGGCAGGCTGCACCCGGGCAGGCCACACTCGACTAGCGGAAGCAGCGACGCACGTGACGTCGGCAGGCACCACCCGGGAGGTCCCCATGCCCGAACTGCGTGTCGTGGCCGTCTCCAATGACGGCACACGGCTGGTGCTGAAGGCTGCGGACAGTACGGAGTACACGCTTCCGATCGACGAACGGCTCCGCGCCGCCGTGCGCGGCGACCGTCCCCGCCTCGGCCAGATCGAGATCGAGGTGGAGAGCCATCTCCGCCCCCGAGACATCCAGGCGCGCATACGTGCCGGTGCGTCCGCCGAAGAGGTGGCGCAGCTCGCCGGGATCCCCGTCGACCGCGTCCGCCGCTTCGAGGGACCCGTTCTCGCCGAGCGCGCCTTCATGGCCGAGCGGGCCCGCAAGACGCCCGTGCGCCGGCCCGGCGAGAACGCCGGTCCTCAACTCGGCGAGGCGGTCCAGGAGCGGTTGCTGCTCCGCGGCGCCCAGAAGGACACCGTTCAGTGGGACTCCTGGCGCCGCGACGACGGCACCTGGGAGGTTCTCCTCGTCTACCGCGTGGCGGGTGAGACGCACTCCGCGAGTTGGACGTACGACCCGCCCCGGCGGCTCGTCCAGGCCGTCGACGACGAGGCACGTTCGCTGATCGGCGAGTCCGACGATCTCGCGGCGTCCGAGCCGAGTCATCCCTTCGTACCGAGGATCGCGCGGCTGCCGCGTGAGGGCCGGATGGATCGCGCCCTCGAACGCCAGGCGGAGCGCCCCGTGCTTCCGGCGCAGTCCTCGGAGCCCGCGGAGGAGAGCACCGGGGAACGGGACTCGCTCACCAGCCTCCTCGAAGCGGTGCCGAGCTTCCGCGGCGACCTGGTGGTGCCCGAGCGTCCGGTGGAACCGCAGGAGGAACCCGCCCAGGAGCCCGCTGCGGAGGAGCCACCCGCTCCCGCGGCCTCGGCCGGTTCGGCGTACGCGGACGTCCTCATGCCGCGCACGGTCGGCAGCCACCGTGACCGTCTGGTCGGCGCGACGGACCGGCAGGCGGAGGCGGACGGTGTCCGCCCGGGCCGCAGAGCCGCGGTCCCGAGCTGGGACGAGATCGTGTTCGGAACACGGCGCAAGAAGCAGGAGTAGCAGAGAGTCGGACGAGCGGCGGGGTCCACGCGAGGGCGTGGACCCCGCCCTTGTGTTCACTGGGGGTCTGCGCCCACCGCGATCGGACGGCTGTCGTCCGCCGACCACTCCGACCACGACCCCGCGTAGAGCGCGGCCCCGATTCCCGCGATCGTGAGCGCCAGCACCTCGTGTGCGGCGGAGACACCCGATCCGCAGTAGACACCGACCTCGGTGCCCTCCGTGACACCCAGCGACTCGAAGCGCCGGGCGAGTTCGACGGCGGGCAGGAAGCGGCCGCCCTCGGTCACGTTCTCCGTCGTCGGCGCCGACACGGCGCCGGGGATGTGGCCGCCCACCCGGTCGATCGGCTCCACCTCGCCCCGGTAGCGTTCGCCGGCCCGGGCGTCCAGGAGCAGCCCGGTCCGGGCGACCGCGGCGGCGCCGTCGGCGTCCAGCAGCGGGAGCCCGCCCGGTACGGGCCGGAAGTCGCCGGGGACGGGCTCCTCGGCGCCGGTGGCAAGCGGCCCCTCCCACGCGGCCAGTCCGCCGTCGAGCACGCGGACGTCCGGGTGCCCCGTCCAGCGCAGCATCCACCATGCGCGCGCGGCGGCCCATCCCTGACCGCCGTCGTACACCACGACCGGCACGTCCGAGGCCACGCCCGCGGCCCGCATCGCCGCTCCGAAATGCTCCAGGGTGGGCAGCGGATGCCGGCCGGCGGGCCCGGGCGGGCCTGCGAGATCGGCGTCCAGATCCACGAACACGGCGCCCGGAATGTGCCCCGCCGCGTGGGCGGCACGCCCGTCGAAGGGAGAAGCACCGGCCGCCGCCGCAGCGGTCAGCTGCCAACGGACGTCCAAGAGCGTCGGCGGCCGGGACGCCGCCAAGTCGCTCGCGAGTTCGGATGCGGAGATGATGGCTTTCATGGCCCCATCCTCGCGCACGGGGTGGCCGAGTCGCCGAGGTCCGGTTACCCTGCTCCGCCGGACAGGTCCGTTCACCCGGTGTACGGGAGCGGGTACATGCTGTACAGCTGATGGTCAACACACGGCAATCGCGCCGAAACGGACGAGAAACCTTACTCCGGGCATCCTCCGACCGTACGGCGCCGCGACACGAGCGGCCGGAGGGCGGGGTGCGACCGGCGGTGTGGACATCGGCACGGATCGTGCCGATGCGGGTACGCGGCGCAACAGCGCGCAGGCGGAGGCCGAACGGCCGCCACAAGGGGCCGAGGAGAGAGTGACCATGACCGAGGCACGGGGGTCGGCGGGCCTGACCGGCACGACACACGAGAGGCACGCACCCGGCACGCCGTGCTGGGTGAGTCTGATGGTGCACGGGATGACCGCGACCCAGGAGTTCTACCGCGCGCTCTTCGGCTGGGAGTTCCAGCCCGGACCCCAGCCGCTGGGCCCCTACGTCCGGGCGCTGCTGAACGGCTACGAGGTGGCCGGTATCGGCCAGTTGCCCCTGGACCGGCATCTGCCGATCGCCTGGACCCCGTATCTCGGATCGGACGACGTGGACGCGACGGCCGAGCAGGTGCGCAGCTGCGGGGGGACCGTGGGCGTCGGCCCGTTGGACGCGGCCGAGGCCGGCCGGCTGGCGATCGCCTGCGACCCGATGGGCGCGGTCTTCGGCATCTGGCAGGCGGCCGACCACCTCGGCACGGGTCTGACGGGCGTACCCGGCACCCCGGTCTGGAACGAGCTGATCACCTACGACACGGCGAGTGTCGCCACGTTCTACCGGACGGTCTTCGGTTATACCGAGGAACCGGTCGTCTCGCCCGACTTCGATTACGTCACCCTCCACACCGAGGGCCGTCCCGTCGCCGGCATCCATGGCGTCGGGCTTGATCTGCCCCGGGACCGGGGAGCGCATTGGATGACGTATTTCCAGGTCAGCGACGCGGACAAGACCGCCGACCGGGTCGTCGAACTGGGCGGCCATGTCGTGCGGGCACAGTGCAACACGGCCTTGGGCCGCATGATCACGGTGGCGGACCCCGAGGGCGCGACGTTCTCCGTGGTCAGCCCGCTCGGCTGAACCACCGGGTGAACCGGTGGGGCGTCAGGTGGACGCCACGGGCAGGACGTCCGGGGACAGCGCCGCCGCGCGGGCGGAGGCGGCCGTCATTCGGCGGCGGTGGTGACGACGGCACAGCACCTCGTAGCCGATCTCGTCCGCGGAATGGTTCACATCCCCCACGACCACCTGGGCGCCCTCGACCACCATCTCCCCGCCGACCGTACGGGCGTTGTGGGTGGCCCGGGCGCCGCACCAGCACAGGGCCTCCACCTGGAGGACCTCGACCCGGTCCGCCAGCTCCACGAGGCGCTGCGACCCGGGGAAGAGCTTGCTGCGGAAGTCGGTCGTGATGCCGAAGGCGTAGACGTCCAGCCCCAGATCGTCGACCACACGGGCGAGTTGGTCGATCTGCACCGGCGCGAGGAACTGCGCCTCGTCCGCGATCACATAGTCGGCGCGACCGCCCTGCGAGAGATGGTCCACGACGTACACGTACAGGTCCTGCCCGTCCGCCACCTCCACCGCGTCCCTGACCAGACCGAGCCGTGAGGAGAGCTTTCCCTCGCCCGCCCGGTCGTCGCGTGTGAAGATGATGCCCTGCAGCCCGCGCGTCGAGCGGTTGTGCTCGATCTGGAGAGCCAGCGTCGACTTCCCGCAGTCCATCGTTCCGGAGAAGAACACCAGCTCGGGCATGAGGGGATGAGGACCTTTCGGGTCAGGACGTGCGGATCTTGGGGAGCGTACCGGGCGCCGGGACGGGCGCCGCGACTCAGGTACGTACTTGGAGCAAGGGCACCAGCTGTTCCACGGGCGTCATCGAGCCGTGGTTGCCGACCATCGCCGACTCCTTCGGCTCCCGCTCGGACGCGATGATGAGGACGTCGTCATGGGCCGCCGCGACCACGTCGCCGATGCGCGGGTACACCCGTTCGTCGATGTGCGGACCGAACCAGCCCGCCGCGATCGCCTCGTCCCGCGAGGCCACCCAGAACTGCTCGCCGAGCACCTCGCGCCAGCAGGTCACCACGTCGTTCTCGGCGCCCGGCACGGCGTACACATGGCGGGCACGGCCCTCGCCGCCCAGCAGGGCGACTCCGGCGCGCAGTTCCCAGTCCTCGTCGAAGTCGATGCGGTGCCGCTCGTCGAAGGGGATGTCGAGCATGCCGTGGTCGGCGGTGACGTACAGAGCGGTGCGCGGCGGCAGCTGTTCGGCGAGCCGCTGGACCAGCCGGTCGACGTACATGAGCTGGCCCCGCCAGGCGTCCGAGTCGACGCCGAAGCGGTGTCCGGCGCCGTCGAGTTCCGCGTAGTACGTGTAGACCAACGCCCGGTCGCCCGCCGCGAGTTGTTCGGCCGCGAGGTCCATGCGGTCCTCACCCGTCAGCCGTCCGAGGAACTTTCCGCCGCTGAGCGCGACCTTGGTCAGCGGGGTGTTCTCGAAGGCCGGGGAGGAGACCTGGGCGGTGTGCACGCCCGCCTCGTGGGCAAGCTGGAAGACGGTGGGGTAGGGCTGCCAGAGTCGCGGCGAGGTCCAGGGCTGCCAGCGGAGCTGGTTCATCAGCTCCCCGGTGTCCGGGTTGCGCGCGGTGTAGCCGGGCAGACCGTGCGCGCCGGGCGGCAGCCCCGTTCCGACCGAGGCGAGCGAGGTCGCGGTGGTCGCCGGGTAGCCCGCCGTGATCGGCCGGCCGGTGCCACCGCGCGAGGACGCCAGGAGCGAGGTGAGGAAGGGCGCGTCGTCGGGGTGCGCCAGCAGTTGCTCCCACCCGAGACCGTCGACCAGGAACACGCAGTTGCGGTCGGCTGCGGTCAGCTCCGGTATGGCGGCGGCCTGACCCGGGACCCCCATACCCGCGGCCAAGGTGGGCAGGAGGTCGGACAGTGAGCCGGTGCCGTACTCGGGGAGCGGCGCGGAGCCGGCGGCGAGCGGTTCCGGGTGGTCGTCCCAGGTGGTCAGTGCCATCAGCCGGCGAGGTCCGCGGTCGCCTCGGAGAGGGACTGCGCGAAGGCGAGCGCCTGGCGCACCGTCTCCGGGCCGTCCCCGGTCTCGCTGACGCGCAGGCTGAGGTCGTCGGCGGTCGAGTTGCCGGTGTAGCCGTGGTCCGCCTCGCAGTTGGGGTCACCGCAGGCCGCGGGTTCCAGGTCGATGCGGGAGACGGCGCCCCACCCGATCGTCAGGACGACCTCGCGCGGAAGCGAACCGGGCGCGTACGACTCCGGATTGGCGACCACGCGGCTGACGACGACCGACGAGATCCGGCCGAGCTTCACCGATTCCGTGGACGTCGTCGCGTACGGCGTCGGGGAGGTGTCGTCGGCGGCCTGTTCGTCGGTGTGGCTGACGATGAAGCGGTTGCCGGTGAGGACCAGCACGGTCACATGGCGGCGCACCTCGTTCGCGTCGAACGTGGTCTCCTGATGGACCAGGTACGACCGGATGGGCTCGCCGCCCACGGCCGCTTCCACCGCCTCGGCAACGAGAGCCGGGTAGTAGCCGCTGCGCTCGATCGCCGCCCGCAGCCCCTGGGTCGTCGTACTGGTCTTGGCCATGATGTCCATCCTACGGGGGCGCACTGACTGCGAGGCACGCTCGGCGCCGCTCAGTACACGGGCAGCGTCCTCGGGCCGAGATCGTCGCGGGCGGGCGGCGGCGCGAGCCGCACGGTCGCACCGAGCACGCTCAGACCGTGCGGGGCGACCACGACCGGTTCCAGGGTGACGGCGACGACCTCCGGGTGGTCGTCGACCAGCCTCGACACACGCAGCATCAGCTCCTCGAGGGCGGGTGTGTCCACCGGGGCGGAACCGCGCCAGCCGAACAGCAGCGGGGCCGTCCGGATCGAGCGCACCTGGGAGGCGGCGTCGCGGTCCGTGACCGGGATCAGCCGGTGCGCGGTGTCGCCGAGGAGCTGCGAGGCGGCCCCGGCGAGCCCGAAGGAGAGCACGGCACCGGCCGCCGGGTCGATGACGGCCTGTACGAAGGTGTCGACGCCACGTGGCGCCATGCCCTGGACCACCGGCCGCAGCTCCTGCGGCCGGCCGAACAGTTCGGTCAACTCGGTGTAGGCCCGCCGCAGTTGCTCCTCGTCGGCGAGGTCGAGACGAACACCGCCCAGATCGGCACGGTGCCGCAGGTGCGGGGCGGTGGCCTTGAGGGCCACCGGGTAGCCGATCTCCCGGGCGGCCTCCACGGCGGCCTCGGGCGTGGCGGCGGGCAGCGCCCTGCGCACATGGACGCCGTACCGCGTGAGCAGGTCGCAGGTCTCGTCGGTGCCGAGCGTCAGCCCCTCCCCACGGGCGAGCAGCCCATGGATCAGCTCAGCGGTGCCCTTCTCGTCCACGTCGTCGTACTCGGGCACCTTGCCGGGGTCGGTGGCCTCGCGCCGCCACTGCGCGTACTTGACGGCCTCGGCCAGAGCCCGGACGGCGCGCTCGGCGGCGGGAAAGGCGGGGATGAGGCGGGCCTCCTCCGGAGCCGGTTCCGCGGCGGGGGGCGGATCCGCCGGACGCGGGAGGTCGCCGCGCTGCGCCTGGGGTGACGTGCTGGTCGCCGCGGACAGCGCCTCCGCTATCCCGCCCAGCTCCACGTGCACCACGAGCACCGGCTTGGCCGGGGCGGCGGCCGCCGCGGAACGCAGCGCCTGCGCCAGGGCGGCGTCACCGGGGGAGGACTCGCCGACCGCCGGGATCACGGTCACCACGACGGCGTCGCACGCGTCGTCGGCCAGTGCCGCGGCCAGCGCCCGGTGGAAGTCCTCGGCCGACGCGGCCGTCGTCAGGTCGAGCGGCGGCAACGGGCGCAGCCCCTCGGCCAGACACGCGTCGTAGGTCAGCAGTCCCAGCGACTCGGAGTTGCCGACGATCGCCACCCGCGGCCCGGCGGGCAGCGGCTGCCTGGCCAGCAGCAGCCCCGCGTCCACCAGTTCCGTGATGGTGTCCACCCGGATGACTCCGGCCTGCCGCAGCAGCGCGGACACCGTGGCGTGCGGCAGACGCGTGGCCCGTACGGCGTGCCCCTGGGGGGCGCCTCCGTGCCGCGCGCCCTGCACCACGACCAGTGGTTTGGCCGCCGCCGTGCGGCGCGCCAGCCGGTTGAACTTGCGCGGGTTGCCGATGCTCTCCAGGTACATCAGGGCGACATCGGTGTCGGGGTCCTCGTACCAGTACTGGAGGACGTCGTTGCCGGACACGTCCGCTCGGTTCCCGGAGGAGACGAAGGTCGACACGCCGGTGACCCCCGTGACGCCTCCTCCGCGCCGGTGCAGCCGTGAGAGCAGGGCGATCCCGATGGCGCCGGACTGCGCGAACAGGCCTATGCGCCCCGGACGCGGCATCTCGGGTGCGAGGGAGGCGTTCAGCCTGACCCCGGGTGAGGTGTTGATGATCCCGAAGGTGTTCGGCCCGATGATCCGCATGCCGTACGAGCGCGCCTGCCGCACCAGCTCCCGCTGCCGCTCGCGGCCCTCGGGGCCGCTCTCGGCGTAACCCGCGGAGATGACCACGAGCCCCTGGACCCCGTACTCGCCGCACTCGGCGACGACCTCCGGGACGTGCTCGGCCGGGACCGCGACGACGGCGAGGTCGACCGGCTCGGCGATGTCCCGTACGGAGCGGTGGGCGGGCACCCCGTCGAGTTCCTTGCGGTCCTCGGGCAGCGCCTTGTTCACCGCGTACAGGCGGCCGGTGAACCCGCCGCCCCGGAGGTTGTCCAGGACGCCGCGGCCCACTCCCCCGGGCGTGCGGCCGGTGCCGATCACGGCGACCGAGCCGGGCGCGAGCAGCCGCTGCACGGACCGGGCCTCGGCCCGCTGCTCCCGTGCACGCTGCACCGCGAGCGACCGGTCGGTGGGCTCCAGATCGAATTCCAGGCGGACGACGCCGTCCTCGAAGCTGCGCTTCTGCTGGTACCCGGCGTCCGTGAACACCTTGATCATCTTATTGTTGGCCGGCAGCACCTCGGCGGCGAACCTGCGGATTCCGCGCTCCCGGGCCACCGCGGCGATGTGCTCCAGGAGGGCCGACGCCACGCCACGCCCCTGGTGGGCGTCCTGCACCAGAAAGGCGACCTCGGCCTCGTCCGCGGGCGCGGACGCGGGCCTCCCGCCGGCGCCAATGCGGTCATAACGTACAGTTGCAATGAATTCGCCGCCGATCGTCGCGGCGAGTCCCACCCGGTCCACGAAGTCGTGGTGCGTGAAGCGGTGGACGTCCTTGGCGGACAGACGAGGGTACGGCGCGAAGAAGCGGTAGTACTTCGACTCGTCCGAGACCTGCTCGTAGAAGCTCACGAGGCGCTCGGCGTCATCGACGGTGATGGGCCTGATGCGTGCGGTGCCGCCGTCGCGCAGCACCACGTCGGCCTCCCAGTGGGCGGGGTACTCGTGCCGATCCGACGCGGTCTGCATGCGCCCCAGAGTAAGGCTCGCATCGGACAGGGGCGCGATGCAGGCTGAGGGAACCGAGCCGGGGCCGGCGGGATGGACCGCCGCCCCTTCCTGGGCACGCTTCACCTGTGGAACACTGGTCTAGACAACCTGAAACACCTGAAGGGCAGCATCACATGGCTGAGCGCCGCGTCAACGTCGGCTGGGCCGAGGGTCTCCACGCCCGCCCCGCCTCCATCTTCGTCCGGGCAGCCACGGCATCCGGGATCCCCGTGACCATCGCCAAGGCGGGCAGCGACCCGGTCAACGCCAGGTCCATGCTGGCCGTCCTCGGCCTCGGCGCCCAGGGCGGCGAGGAGATCGTGCTCGCCTCCGACGCGGAAGGCGCCGACGCCGCACTCGACCGCCTGGCCAAGCTGGTCGCGGAGGGTCTCGAGGAGCTTCCCGAGACCGTCTGACCCTTCGGGTACCACCACGCGGCGGAGCCGCGTCCGCCATGCGGGCGGACGCGGCTCCGCGCTTTTCCGGTCGTCGAGGGCGACCCGCTCCGCGCTCGTGCGGGAATTCCGGAGCCCATGGAAAATAACCCCGCACGGCACGGAAAATCGTGCGCACCGGTTTTCCCGCGCATGCGGGAACAAGGGCAGCGGAAAATAAGTCTCAGGCCGATATCCCTCTTTGTATACGGTGCCCGTGTTAATGCCGCAGCCCTGACATGTTTACGGCATGTTGCGAGGTCCTCACACCGCTCACGGACCCGGGAAGGCGAAGCCGGTGCGCCGCGGTCGCACGCTCGGTGTGCACCGCCATGACGGCCCGCGCCCGCTCGCCGTCCCCGCGGGCGACCGCGTCCACGATGCCGCCGTGCTCCGCCCAGGACTCCACGGGGCTCAGCGGCGCCTCGACCGTGTACATCCAGGCGATCTTGTGCCGCAACTGGGCGAGCGTGGACGTCAGCGCGGGGCTGCCGCAGGCCTGTGCGAGCGTCTCGTGGAACCAGCCGCCCAGGGAGCGCAGGTCCTCGCTGCCGCCCGTCCTGGCCCGCTCCTGGCCCAGCCTGACCAGACCGCGCAGCACCTTGAGATGGGCCTCCGAGCGGCGCTGGGCGGCCTTCGCGGCGCCGAGCGGCTCGAGCAGCATCCGCATGTCCAGCAGATCCGCGCCCTCCTGCTCGGTGGGCTCCGCCACACAGGCGCCCGCGTGCCTGCGGGTGACGACGAAGCCCTCGGCCTCCAGCGTCCGCAGCGCCTCCCGCACGGGGACACGGGAGACTCCGTACCGGCGCGCGAGAAGCTCCTCGGTGAGCCGGCTGCCGCGCTCGTGGACACCGGAGACGATGTCGTCACGGATCGCCGTGCATACCGAGTGCGCCGGAATACGCATGTCCGACCTCCGCCTTAATCACCGCGAAACGTCGTCGGCTGACGTGTGTTCACCCGACTCTATTGCAGCGCTTCGCAATTTCCGACGGCGGGCCGGAATCCATGGATATTTTTTGGACAGACAGTCGTTCGAAACGAGGACGGCCCCGACTCGGAGCCGGGGCCGTCCTCGTTTCATGTGCGCCTCCCGGAGGCGGACCGTCGGATCCCGAAGGCGGATCGTCAGACGTTCACACCGTGAGCGCGCAGATACGCGACGGGGTCCATGTCCGAGCCGTACTCCGGGGACGTACGGGCCTCGAAGTGGAGGTGCGGACCGGTGACGTTGCCGGTGGCCCCGGAGAGGGCTATCGGCTGGCCGGGAGTGACCCGCTGGCCCGCGGAGACCCCGATGGACGACAGATGGCCGTACTGCGTGTAGGTGCCGTCGTTCATCCTGATGACGATCTGGTTGCCGTATGCACCGCCCCAGCCCGTCTCGACGACCGTGCCGGAGCCGACCGCGTGCACGGGCGTACCGCTGGCGGCGTGGAAGTCGATGCCGGTGTGCGAACCGGAGGACCACAGGGAGCCGCCGGTCTTGTACCCGGTGGAGACGTAGGAGTGGAAGATCGGCGCCACGAAGGCGTTCAGACGCCGGCGCTCGGCCTCACGGGCGGCGCGCACCTTGGCCGCGCGCTCCTGTGCCGCCTTCTCCGCGGCACGCTTGCGGGCGGCCTCCTCGGCCTTCTTCAGCTCGGCGGCCTGCTTCTGGGCGGCGGCCTGGGCGTCGATCTTCGCGGCGACCTCGTCGCCCATGCTGACGGCCCGGATCAGTCCGGTCTGCTCGACAGGGGTGCCGGCGGCGAACGCCGGAGCTGCCAGGGCACCGATGACGCCGGTGGTGGTGAGCGCGGCGACGCCCACGGCGTTCGTGGTCGTGCGCTTCACGCGGCTCGGACGGCGGTGCTTCCCGGTGGCGCAGGTGAACGCCATGTGTGTGGCTGGTCCTTTCCTTCCCTCTCGCCTACCGGGTTAGCTGACGGGTTCGGAGCAGGAAGGTCTCCTACGGGCTGCACGCCCGATTCACCCCAGGGATCGGGCCCGCTCCGGCCACAAGGACGGCGGCAGCGGGCCCCTCCGGCCACGAAGGCGGCACAGGAGGGTGGGTCCCCGGCTCCCCTGGCTCGCGCCGTACGGGGACTCGGCGATGGCTGTCCGGTGCCGCGGATGCGGCGCAGTGCCTGACGGACAGCCCGGATGACGCTAAGAGGGCCCTGTTTCGATCGGCAAACCGATCAGAGGGTTTGTAGCGCATCCCACAGGGCAGAGCGTCCGTCTCTGTGGCAATACGGACAAAGCCCAAGAGGCGGGGCCCCGGTGACCGAAATCACCGGGGCCCCCACCGAAGCCGCGCCCGACGTGCGAGGCGACCTCAACGGCTTCCCGCGCGCACGGACTTTGGTCCTGCGGGCGCGAGGCGTCCGCCTACTCGGCCGCCACCACGCTCACTTCGCCGATTCCGAGCGCCTTGACGGGTTCCTCGATCTGCGCGGCGTCGCCCACCAGGACGGTCACGAGCCGGTTCACCGGGAACGCGTTCACGACGGCTGCCGTGGCCTCCACCGTCCCCGTCGCGGCGAGCGCCTGATACAGCGTCGCCTGGTAGTCGTCCGGAAGGTGCTGCTCCACCTGGTCGGCGAGCGAGCTCGCGACTGCGGCCGCGGTCTCGAACTTGAGCGGTGCCACTCCCACGAGGTTCTGCACCGCGACATCGCGCTCCGCGTCGGTCAGACCCTCGGCGGCGAGCGTGCGGAGCACCTTCCAGAGGTCGTCCAGCGCCGGTCCCGTGTTCGGCGTGTCGACGGAGCCGCTGATGGCGAGCATCGCCGCGCCCGTGCCGTCCGGCGCGGACCGCAGCACCTGCCCGAACGCGCGCACTCCGTAGGTGTAGCCCTTCTCCTCGCGCAGGACCCGGTCCAGGCGGGAGGTGAGGGTGCCGCCGAGGCAGTACGTGCCGAGCACCTGAGCGGGCCACACACGATCGTGGCGGTCGGCACCGATGCGGCCGATCAGCAGCTGCGTCTGAACGGCTCCGGGACGGTCCACGATGATCACGCGGCCGGTGTCGTCGGCCGTCACCGGGGGGACGGGGCGGGGTGCGGCCGGCGAGCCCGTCCAGGCGCCGAGCGTCTCGCCGAGGAGCTCGTCGAGGTCGATGCCGGTCAGATCGCCGACCACGACGGCGGTGGCCGTCGCCGGGCGCACATGGCGCTCGTAGAAGGCGCGGACCGCGGCGGAGTCGATGTCCTCGACCGTCTCCTCGGTGCCCTGGCGCGGACGCGACATGCGCGAGGACGCCGGGAACAGCTCCTTGGAGAGCTCCTTGGCGGCGCGGCGGGCCGGGTTCGCCATCTCGTGCGGGATCTCGTCGAGGCGGTTGCGCACCAGGCGCTCCACCTCGCTGTCCGCGAACGCCGGCGCCCTCAGGGCGTCGGCCAGCAGCCCGAGTGCCTTGGCCAGGCGGGAGACCGGCACCTCGAGGGAGAGCCGGACGCCGGGGTGGTCGGCGTGCGCGTCGAGGGTGGCGCCGCAGCGCTCCAGCTCGGCGGCGAACTCCTCGGCGGAGTGCTTGTCGGTGCCCTCGGAGAAGGCGCGCGCCATGATCGTGGCGACGCCGTCGAGACCGGCGGGCTCGGCGTCCAGCGGCGCGTCGAGGAGTACCTCGACGGCGACCACCTGCTGGCCGGGGCGGTGGCAGCGCAGCACGGTCAGGCCGTTGTCGAGCGTCGCACGCTCGGGCGCCGGGAACGCCCAGGGCTTGGCCTCACCGGCCTGGGGCTGCGGGTGGAACTGCATGGTCGCAAGCTCGGTCACTTCGCCGACTCCTCGTTCTCGTCGGTGGTCTCGGCGGTCTCCGGGGCCTCGGCCGGCTCGTACACGAGCACGGCGCGGTTGTCGGGGCGCAGCCGGGCCTTGGCGACCTCCTGCACCTCCTCGGGCGTGATCTCGAGCACGCGCCGGACGGCGGTCAGGGCGAGCTGCGGGTCACCGAACAGGACGGCGTACCGGCACAGTTCGTCGGCGCGGCCCGCGACCGTGCCGAGCCGGTCCAGCCACTCGCGCTCCAACTGGGCCTGGGCGCGCTCCATTTCCTCCGCCGTGGGTCCCTCCTCGGCGAACCGGGCGAGCTCCTCGTCGATCGCGGCCTCGATGACCGGCACCTCGACGTCGCCCGAGGTCTTCACGTCCAGCCAGCCCAGGGACGGCGCCCCGGCCAGCCGCAGCAGGCCGAACCCGGCCGCGACGGCGGTGCGGTCGCGGCGTACCAGCCGGTTGTAGAGGCGGGAGGACTCCCCGCCGCCGAGGACGGTGAGGGCCAGGTCCGCCGCGTCGCACGTCCGCGTGCCGTCCTCCGGCAGCCGGTAGGCGGCCATCAGGGCGCGCGCCGGAACCTCCTCCTCGATCACCTCGCGCAGCTCCCGGCCCATGACCTCGGGCAGCGACCCGTCGCGCGGCTCGGGCTTGCCGTCGTGGGACGCGATGGACCCGAAGTACTTCTCGATCCAGGCGAGCGTCTGCTCGGGGTCGATGTCGCCGACGACGGACAGGACCGCGTTGTTGGGCGCGTAGTACGTGCGGAAGAAGGCGCGCGCGTCCTCCAGCGTGGCCGCGTCCAGGTCCGCCATCGACCCGATCGGCGTGTGGTGGTACGGGTGGCCCTCCGGATAGGCGAGTGCCGTCAGCCGCTCGAAGGCGGTGCCGTAGGGGACGTTGTCGTAGCGCTGGCGGCGCTCGTTCTTCACGACGTCCCGCTGGTTCTCCATGGACTCGTCGTCGAGCGCGGCGAGCAGCGAGCCCATGCGGTCGGCCTCGAGCCAGAGGGCGAGCTCCAGCTGATGGGCCGGCATGGTCTCGAAGTAGTTCGTGCGCTCGAAGCTGGTGGTGCCGTTCAGCGACCCGCCGGCGCCCTGCACCAGCTCGAAGTGGCCGTTCCCCTTGACCTGGGCGGAGCCCTGGAACATCAGGTGCTCGAAGAGGTGGGCGAGACCGGTCCGGCCCGCGACCTCGTGGCGCGAGCCGACGTCGTACCAGAGGCACACCGCCGCGACCGGGGTCAGATGGTCCTCGGAGAGCACCACGCGCAGCCCGTTGGCCAGGCGGTGCTCGGTCGCTGTCAGGCCCCCGGAGCCTGCCTCGGCTGTGGCCGTGTGACCCATGGGCATGTACGTCCCTTCGCTCGCGGAAGCTGTCGCGGAAAACCGCGGTTTCCTGCCGGTGCTGTCACTGTATGCAAGCGCGCACGCAAGTGGACAAGTTCCCGGGCGGCGTACGCCCAGAGCGAGACCGTGATTACGGGAGGTGGACGACGGAACGCGCGGTTGACGCACGCGGCGCGGGCACCGCGCGAACCCCGCGACGGGGTCGCCGGGACCTCCTTCGCCCGCGTCGAAGGGCCTTGGGGACGGGTACTGGTCGGCGTTGTCACCGCGGCAGTCCACAATGGTCGGCGTCAGACACGTCCATGCCCAGCACAGACTGTGAAGGAGCCGGCAGCAATGGCCCGCCGCAGCACGAAGACCCCGCCGCCCGAAGACGCGTACGAGGAGAAGATCCTCGACATCGACGTCGTGGACGAAATGCAGGGCTCCTTCCTGGAGTACGCGTACTCGGTGATCTACTCCCGGGCCCTGCCGGACGCGCGCGACGGCCTCAAGCCGGTGCACCGCCGGATCGTCTACCAGATGAACGAGATGGGCGTACGCCCCGACCGCGGCTATGTGAAGTGCGCCCGTGTCGTCGGCGAGGTCATGGGTAAGCTGCACCCGCACGGTGACGCGTCGATCTACGACGCCCTGGTGCGCATGGCCCAGCCCTTCTCGATGCGCGTGCCCCTGGTCGACGGCCACGGCAACTTCGGCTCGCTCGGGAACGACGACCCGCCGGCCGCCATGCGGTACACCGAATGCCGCATGGCCGAGGCGACAGGCCTGATGACCGAGTCGATCGACGAGGACACGGTCGACTTCGTACCCAACTACGACGGCCAGGAGCGGGAGCCCGAGGCCCTGCCGGCCGCCTTCCCGAACCTCCTGGTGAACGGCGCGTCGGGCATCGCGGTCGGTATGGCCACGAACATGCCGCCGCACAACCTCGGCGAGGTCATCGCGGCCGCCCGCCACCTCATCCGCCACCCGAACGCGGATCTCGACACCCTGATGAAGCACGTCCCCGGGCCCGACCTGCCCACCGGCGGCCGGATCGTCGGCCTCGCCGGCGTCCGCGACGCCTACGAGACGGGCCGGGGCACCTTCAAGATCCGCGCCACGGTGTCGGTGGAGACCGTGACCGCCCGCCGCAAGGGCCTGGTCGTCACCGAGCTGCCCTTCACGGTCGGCCCGGAGAAGGTGATCGCCAAGATCAAGGACCTGGTCGGCTCGAAGAAGCTCCAGGGCATCGCCGACGTCAAGGACCTCACCGACCGTGAGCACGGCCTGCGCCTGGTGATCGAGATCAAGAACGGCTTTGTGCCGGAGGCGGTCCTGGAGCAGCTCTACAAGCTGACGCCGATGGAGGAGTCCTTCGGCATCAACAACGTCGCACTGGTCGACGGTCAGCCGCTCACCCTGGGCCTCAAGGAGCTGCTCGAGGTCTACCTCGACCACCGTTTCGACGTCGTCCGCCGACGCTCGGAGTTCCGCCGCGGCAAGCGGCGCGACCGGCTCCACCTCGTCGAGGGTCTGCTCACGGCGCTGGTGGACATCGACGAGGTCATCCGCCTGATCCGGTCCAGCGACAACTCGGCGCAGGCCAAGGAGCGCCTGATGCGGCGCTTCTCGCTGAGCGAGGTCCAGACGCAGTACATCCTCGACACCCCGCTGCGCCGCCTCACCAAGTACGACCGCATCGAGCTGGAGGCGGAGAAGGACCGGCTCAACGCCGAGATCGCTGAGCTGACGCGGATCCTGGACTCGGACGCCGAGCTGCGCAAGCTGGTCTCCGCCGAACTGGCCACCGTGGCCAAGAAGTTCGGCACCGAGCGGCGCACGGTGCTGCTGGAGTCCTCCGGCACCACTGCGCCGACGGTCCCGCTCCAGGTCGAGGACGCCCCGTGCCGGGTGCTGATGTCGTCGACGGGCCTGCTGGCCCGCACGGCGGACGGCGACCCGTTCGCGGAGGACACCGAGGACAGGCGCGCGAAGCACGATGTGATCGTCTCCGCCGTCCCGGCGACGGCCCGCGGTGAGGTGGGCGCGGTGACGTCCGGCGGACGGCTGCTGCGGCTGAATGTGATCGACCTTCCGCAGCTGCCGGAGACCGCGGCGCGGCCGAGCCTGTCCGGAGGCGCTCCCGTCTCGGAGTTCGTCTCCCTGGAGGCGAACGAGACGGTGGTCTGCCTGACGACGCTGGACGAATCCTCCCAGGGCCTCGCCATCGGCACGGCACAGGGAGTCGTCAAGCGCGTGGTCCCCGACTACCCGTCCAACAAGGAGGAGTTGGAGGTCATCACGCTCAAGGAGGGCGATCGCATCGTCGGCGCGGTCGAACTGCGCACGGGCGAGGAGGACCTGGTCTTCATCACGGACGACGCGCAGTTGCTGCGTTTCCCCGCCTCCCAGGTACGCGCCCAGGGCAGGCCGGCCGGCGGTATGGCGGGCATCAAGCTGACGGACGGCGCCAAGGTGATCTCCTTCACGGCCGTGGACCCGGCCGCGGAAGCGGTCGTCTTCACGGTCGCCGGTTCGCGTGGCACGCTGGACGACTCGGTCCAGACCACCGCCAAGATGACGGCGTTCGATCAGTACCCGCGCAAGGGCCGCGCCACGGGTGGTGTGCGCTGCCAGCGCTTCCTGAAGGGCGAGGACTGCCTGTCCTTCGCCTGGGCCGGCCCGACGCCGGCCCGGGCCGCGCAGAAGAACGGCACACCGGCCGAACTGCCCGAGCTCGACCCGCGACGCGACGGCTCGGGTGTGTCCCTGGCGAAGACGATCGCGGCGGTGGCGGGACCGATGTGATTCAGCCCTCGAGGTCACCGGGGCCCACGAGAGCCTCGGTCTCCTCGTCCCGCACATAGCGCAGGACGCCCCACATGCCGTGCTCATCGGTGTGTGGGGCGTCGTCCGTGCAGCCCTGAAGCTCCTTGCGCAGAGCCGTGGTGTTGATGCCGGAACCGATGAGCACGAGCTGGGTGAGCCGCTCGGCACCGGCCTCCCACGCCTCCGGGCGGAATCGCAGGAACCGCCCCACGGCATGCACCGCGTACCGGTTGCGCGGGTCGGCGGCGCCGAAGTCGACGTATCCCTTGATCCTGTAGAGGCCCTCCGGCCTGCTGTCGAGGAACTCCAGCAGCCGCCGCGGATGCATGGGCACGTCGGAGCGGAAGGAGAGGCTGTCGTATCCGGCGTGCAGATGGGCGTGGTGAGGGCTCTCCGCACCGTGCTCGTGGTCGTGCCGGGGGAGGTCGTCGAACGACAGCTGCCCGATCCGCTCCTCGGCCGGCCGGCAGTCGAAGAGGAGCTCCGGGTCGATGCGCCCGTACGCGGCCGGGACGACGGCGGCGCGGTCGGTGAGGGACCGCACGGTCCCCAGGACCTGGTCGCTGTCCTCGGCACGATCCGTCTTGTTGACGACGACAAGATCGGCGAGGGCGAGATGGCGGTCCAGCTCGGGATGCTTCTGGCGGGTGACGGCGAACTCCACCGCGTCGACGACCTCCACGAGTCCGCCATAGACCACCCGCGGATGCTCGCCGGCCAGCACCATGCGGACCAGCTCCTGCGGTTCGGCGAGGCCGCTCGCCTCGATGACGATGACGTCGATGCCGGCGGACGGCCGGGCCAGACGCTCGAGGTAGATGTCGAGTTCGCCGGTGTCCACGGCGCAGCAGAGGCATCCGTTGCCGAGCGAGACCGTGGAGTCGCCGAGCGCTCCCGCGACGGCCATGGCATCGATCTCGATGTCCCCGAAGTCGTTGACGACGGCGCCGATGCGGCTGCCTCCGCTGTGGTGGAGGAGGTGGTTGAGCAGCGTGGTCTTGCCCGAACCCAGGAATCCGGCGAGGACGACGACCGGGATCTGCTGCGGACTCGACGGCTGGCTCAACGTACGCCCCTTCTTCCACCGACAGGTGCGCCGGATCGCGTACCGGCGGTGCACGAGGACGGCTCATGGACCGGCTCGCACCGGAAGGGGGGCCGCACTCGTACGCGGACTGAATGCCGAATCAGGATACGAGCGAGGGGAAACCCTGCGAAGTGAACGATTGTTAGCGGCGCTCGCGGGGCACACGTTTGGCATGGCGCCGGGAAACGCGACCCGCACTTCCCTCCGTGCGCCTCCTCTCCGCCTCCCCGCCGATCAGAGCCGCTCGGCACCCTGGGAGACGGCAAGCGCGCCGCCCATCGCTCGCCGGTCCCCTCCAGCAGACCCGCATCCGACGACCGGCGGACGGTCGCCTGATTCGGGGGTTGGCATGACCACACAGAGGCACGGGACATGGGGGCCTGCCGCCGCCACCGCGGCGGGACTCGCGTTCGGGGCGGCGGTACTCACGACACTGGCCATGCAGCGCCAGCGACGGGATTGGCTCCGTCGACACGCCGCGGAGAGGGAGGTCGAGAGCCTCCGAGCACGACTGGCCGACTATCAGCGCCTCCAGTTGCGCCTTCTGGGCAAAGCGTTGGAGGACCCTGACCTGGCAGCGGTACTGAGCACCGTTGAAGTCGACTCACCCACACAGCGGCGACAATATCTCTACGCCAATGCGCTCTACTCCAACGCCCTGTTCGGTTACCGCACAGGTGTCGCAAATTTGGAGGAACTGCACGGCCATCTCCGCGTACTCGTCAGGAACACCATATTCCGCGAATACTGGGAGGCGACCCGCCATCACCGGGCAAGCCTGAAGGGCGACTCCGAAGAAGGGCGTATCGGCCAAATGGTTGACGCTCTCATACGCGACCTCGACGAAGCCGACAGCGACCAGTGGTGGGTCGTAGGTGAACTCCCGCCCGAATGAGGGCACTTCCACAAACCGAGGTCACTCCTGACATATCTTACGGTCTATCATAAGTCGACACGTCTTTCAGTCGCGTACGCATCATTGGCAACATCCAACTAGCCTTTCCCCGCCATATCGCCTACCCTTCAGCGGGGACAGCCTTGAGAATTGTGCGTCGCATCGGCGCTTCTCCACGCGAGCGCGGGAGCATGACCGGTGAAACTTGTCCAGATATCTTCGAACTCAGCGATGGAAGCTTTGCCGTAATCGGAACCGAGGCCACCGCGACGCTCGAAGGCGAATTGCCCCCCGACGCCGCCCGTGCCGACTACGAGCGCATCGTGATCGTCAGCAGAGAAACGCTCGTCAGGGCGAAGGCGGACATTCCCGACCACTAGCGACACCACGGGGTCGGCTACCCGCTGCCGAGCCCCCCGTCGAGGTACACCCTCTTGGCAACCCCGGTTGAGGACCACCTCCGGACGACGAGCCGAACCCCGCCACCCCGGACACCGCTCGCACAGTATCGACGGGGTCCGACACCAGATCGGTGCCGGACCTTCCGTATGTCTCACGCCACCGCCGGCACGGCGACCGGTGGCACCGGGCCCACATACCGGGCCGCCGGGCGGATGATTTTCGGGTCCTGCGCCTGTTCCAGGATGTTGGCGCTCCAGCCGACCACTCGGGCCGTCGCGAAGGTCGGTGTGAACATCTCACGCGGGACACCGCAGAGTTCCATGACGACCCCGGCGTAGAACTCCACGTTCGTGTGCAGTTGGCGGCCGGGCTTCAGTTCGGCCAGGATCGCCTCCACACGGCGCTCGACCTCGATCGCGAAGTCCACCAGCCCACCGCCGAACCGCTGCGCGATACCCCGCAGCATCCTCGAGCGCGGGTCCTCCGTGCGGTAGACCGGGTGGCCGAAGCCCATGATGCGCTCGCCGGCAAGGACACGCGCACGGATCCAGGCGTCGATGCGATCGGGCGTGCCGATCGCATCGAGGGTGTCGAGGGCCCGGCTCGGCGCTCCACCGTGGAGCGGTCCGGACAGCGCGCCGACTGCCCCGACCAGGGCTGCCGCGACATCCGCGCCCGTCGAGGTGATCACCCTCGCCGTAAATGTTGACGCATTGAATCCATGGTCAATGGTTGAGATCAAGTACTGCTCGATCGCACGCGCATGCGCCTCGTCGGGCTCCGAACCGGTGAGCATGTAGAGGTAGTTGGCCGCGTACGGCAGGTCCTCCCGCGGTTCGACCGGCCGCAGCCCCCGGCCCAGCCGGTACAGCGCCGTCAGCAGCGTGGGCACGACTGCCGCCGCCGCCAGAGTGTCCTCGCGGCGCCGGTCCGCATCGATGTCGTACACCGGCCGGAACCCCTTGGAGGCGCCGAGCAGGGAGAGCGCCGTGCGCAGACCCGACAGCGGGCCGGACCGGCCGCTCGCGGCCGCCACCGCGGGAAGCGCAGCCCGGACGTCGTCGGGAAGGCGGCGCAGGGCGGCGGTCCTGGCGGCGAACGCGGACCGCTGCGCCGGGTCCGGCAGCGCGCCGTGGACCATCAGGTGCCAGACGTCCTCGAAGCCGCGGGTCAGCGCGAGTTCGACGGCCGAGTACTCCCGGTAGTGATAGAAGCCCTCGAGCCCTCGGACGTCACCCAGTTCGGTGTCCGTGACCACGACACCCGCGAGCCCGCGCGGCACCTCTACGGGGGTGGATGCGGCCCTGCTGATCGACATGTGTCCTCCCTTGGAATTGACTCGACTGTCCATACTTGATTCATCTCTGTCAATATTGATTGAATCAATGTGCGATCCATGGGTACGGTGACAGTCATGAGGGATCAGGACACGGCTCGCGGGCACGACGGAACTCGGATCACCACCAGGGAGGCGGCCGAACTCCTCGGGGTGAAACCGGAGACCGTGTACGCCTATGTGAGCCGTGGCCAGCTCAGCAGCAGGCGGGAGCCCGGCGGCCGGGGCAGCACCTTCGACACCGAGGAGGTGGCGGCGCTCGCGCGGCGCAACAGGCGTGAGCCGGCCGGAGGTTCACCCGCCGCCGGCGAACTCTCGGTCCGCACGTCCATCACCCTCATCGAGAAGGACCGGTACTTCTACCGCGGCGTCGACGCCACCGAGCTGGCCGACCGGCACTCCTACGAGGAGATCGCCGAGTGGCTGTGGACCGGGCGGCTGCGGCCCGGAATCACCTTCACCGCCCCGGAGGCCGCCGTCACCGTCGCACGCCGAGCGGTGGCCGCGCTGCCCGAGCACACCGGCCCCACCGACCGGCTGAGGGTGGCGGCGATCGCCGCGGCCACCGCGGACCCGCTGCGCTTCGATCTGTCACCGCAGGCAGTCCTCGGCGCCGCCCGCGCCCTCATCCCCACGCTGGTCGCCGCCCTCCCGCCACTGCGGCCCGACCACCGCGACGAGGGCCCGCTGGCGCGGCGCCTGTGGGGACGGCTCACCGGACGCGACCCCGACGAGACGTCAGTAGGCGCGCTGGACACCGCACTCGGGCTCCTCGCCGACCACGACCTGGCCGCCTCCACCCTCGCGGTCCGCGTCGCCGCGTCCGCCCGGGCGCACGCGTACGCCGCCGTCTCCGCGGGCCTCGGTGTCCTGGAGGGCCCCCTGCACGGTGCGGCCGGCGGCCTGGCGCACCGGATGCTCCTCGACGTCCTGGACCGGGGCACCGCGGCCCCCGTGGTCGCCGACGAACTCCGTGCGGGGCGCAGGATCCCCGGGCTCGGGCATCGGCTGTATCCGGGCGAGGACCCCCGCGCGCGTGCGCTGTTCTGCGTCCTGGAGGAGCTGCCTGCCGCGGCACCGGCCCTGGCGGCCGCGCGTGACATCGTCTCCACCACGGCCCGCCACGCTCCTCTGCACGCCAATGTCGACCTGGCCCTGGCCGTCCTCACGGTCGCCTCCGGCATGGAGGCCACGGCGGCGGAGACGGTCTTCGCCGTGGCCCGCACGGCGGGCTGGATCGCCCACACTCTGGAGGAGTACGAAGAACGACCGCTGCGCATGCGCCCGAGCGGGCGCTATGCGGGGGCGCGACCGCCACAGCCGCTCCCCCGGTGAACGGAGCGCGCCCACGACCGCGACCGCGCACCGGGGAGCCGGTGCGCGGTCGCATCCGGCCCGCCCCCCTGTGCGCTTCGCGCGCCTGCGGCGCACCCCCGATGCGCCCCGAATGCGCCCCTGTTCGCGGGGCTGGAAGTCGTCGCCGTCGAAGTCAGGTTAGGCTCACCTCTGTGAGTACGTGCACGACCGCATCACGGGACCTCGACGAGCCTCTCGCAGGGACCGCGGCGACCGCGAGGACATGGCTGCTCCTGGAACAGCCCGGCCCCTGGGGTCCCAAAGCGCTCACATCGAGCCACCTGGATCCCGAGCTCGGCCGCGCCCTCGAGGCGGCCGCGGATGGCACAGGTGTGCGGATCGCACTCATCCGCCGCCCCGGCCGGCACGCCGACTGCGGCACGCCCGCCGCACGACAGATCTATGCCGCCCACACCCTTCCGGGCAACGTGTGGCTGCAGACCGCCACGACCTCCGAGCCGGAGCGGCTGCTCGACCTGGACTTCGCCGCGCTGGGCCGCGGGGACTCCAGCACCTTCGACTCGGTCTTCCGGGCCGAACCCCATACAGGCGATCCGCTCGCGTTCGTCTGCACCAACGGCAAGCGGGACCGTTGCTGCGCCCTCCTCGGCCGCCCATTGGCGACCGAGCTGACCAGCTCCGGAGTCGAGGGGGTCTGGGAGGTCACTCATCTGGGTGGCCATCGCTTCTCACCCACGCTGCTCGTACTTCCGTTCGGATACGCGTACGGACGTGCCCAGGCCCCGCACGTCAAGGAGATCCTCCAAGGAGTGCGTGACGGACGGGTCGTGGTGGAGGGATGCCGTGGCAGCTCCGCCTGGGGACGACCCGCGCAGGCGGCGGAACTCGCCGTCCGCACTGCGGCCCACGAGTACGCGGCGGACGCGCTGACCGTCGTCCGAACGGACGGGACCGCGCCCCGCTGGGAGGTCACCGTCGCCCACACCGACGGCCGGCTGTGGCGCGTCCTGGTCGCGCAGGGGGCGTCGCTGCCCCCACGCCCCGACAGCTGCGGCAGCCCGCTCGGCTCACCGGCTCGGATGGACGTCGTGTCGGTACGCGAGGTGCTCACCACGGTGGTCGGCGACCCCGCGCACTGCTGAACTCCCGCCCTCCACGGCAACGGTCGGCTCTCACAGCCCTCACGCACGCGCCTCGGGAGATCCGTGCCACATCTGCGGAGGCAACGCGCCTGCGCACCCGTACCGTCTACGCATGACCCCCTCTCCCCCTGCACGACGACTGCGCCTCGGCCTTCCGCGGCGTATGTTCTCGCAGCTCCTGCTGACGCAGGTCGCGATCGCCGCGGGCGTCGCCGTGCTCGCCACCGGACTGTTCCTGGCCCCGCTCGGCCAGTTGCTCGACGACCAGGCGATGCACCAGGCCCTGGCGATCGCGCAGACCACCGCGGTCCAGCCGCAGATCGCCCGTGACCTGCAGTCGACGCTGCCGTCCCCGCAAGGACCTGTGCAGGCGGAGGCGGAGCACATCCGCAAGGCGAGCAGGGCCGAGTACGTCGTGGTGATGAACATGAGGGGGGTGCGCTGGTCGCACCCGGACATCACGCAGATCGGCCGGGTCGTGTCCACCGACCCGAGACAGGCCCTGGCCGGCGAGGAGGTCATGCAGATCGACAGCGGCACCCTGGGGCGCTCGGCCCGCGGCAAGGTGCCGCTGCGCGACGCACAGGGCAGGATCATCGGCGCGGTCTCCGTGGGCATCGAGTACAACAGCGTGCGGGCCAGGCTGCTCCACGCCATCCCCGGACTGTTCGCCTACGCGGGTGCGGCCCTCGCCATCGGCGCCCTCGCCGCGTATCTGATCGCGCGCAGGGTTCAGCGGCAGACCCGCGACCTCGCCTTCTCCGACATCTCGGCGCTGCTCGCGGAGCGCGAGGCGATGCTGCACGGCATCAGGGAGGGCGTGGTCGCCCTGGACCGGACCGGCCGGGTACGGCTCGTGAACGACGAGGCGCAACGGCTGCTGGGCATCGGTGACGAGGTCGTCGGGCAGTCCCTCGACGAGGCGCTCGGCGAGGGCCGTACGACGGACGTCCTCGCCGGTCGTGTCGCCGGCACCGATCTGCTCACCGTGCGCGGTCACCGCGTCCTCGTCGCCAACCGTATGCCCACCGACGACGGGGGTGCCGTCGCCACCCTGCGCGACCGCACCGAGCTCGAACAGCTGGGCCGGGAGCTGGACTCCACCCGCGGTCTGATCGACGCCCTTCGTGCGCAGGACCACGAGCACGCCAATCGGATGCACACGCTCCTGGGGCTGCTCGAACTGGAGATGTACGACGACGCGGTGGAGTTCGTCGACGAGGTGGTGGGCGACCACAGGACCACCGCGGAACAGGTCACCGAGAAGATCCACGATCCGCTGCTCGCCGCCTTGCTGGTGGGCAAGGCCACGGTCGCCGCGGAGCGCGGCGTGGCACTGTGGATCGCGGACCGGACGCTGCTGCCGGACCGGCTGATCGATCCGAGAGGACTGGTCACGATCGTCGGCAACCTGGTCGACAACGCTCTTGACGCCGTGGCCGGCACCCGGCACGCGCGCGTGGAGGTCGAACTGCGCGCGGAGGAGCGAACGGCGGTCCTCCGGGTCCGGGACACGGGACCCGGAATCCCCGCCGAACGCCGGGAGTTGATCTTCACGGACGGATGGTCCACCAAACAGCCGCCGTCCCACGGCAAACGCGGTATCGGCCTCTCCCTGGTGCGCCGTCTCGCCGAACGCCATGGAGGCAGCGCTCGGGTGAGTGAAGCTCACGGCGGGGGCGCGGAATTCACCGTGGTGCTGCCCGACGCCCTCGAAGCGCCCGGCCGGACACCGGAGCCGCCCGCCGAGGACCCCCGGCACCGCGTCCCCGCCCAGGAAGCACCGGCAGAAGAGAACCTGGTCCCGCAGACGCCCGTTCACCTCCCCGGAGAGGACACTCGATGACCCGGCCCATCGAGGTGCTGGTCGTGGACGACGACGCCCGGGTCGCCCGCGTCAACGCCGCCTACGTCGACAAGGTCCCCGGCTTCCGAGTGACGGGCCAGGCGCACAACGCGTCAGGCGCCCTGCACCTGTTGGGGACTTCGCCGCGCCCCGACCTGATGCTGCTGGACCACTACCTTCCCGACGCCACGGGGCTCGATGTCGTCCGGGAGATGCGGCGGCGCGGTCACGAGACGGACGTGATCATGGTGACGGCGGCGCGGGACGTCCGGACGGTGCAGGCGGCGATGCGACAGGGCGCACTCCAGTACCTGGTCAAGCCGTTCGCCTTCGCGGGGCTGCGCGCCAGGCTGGAGGCGTACGCCGAACTGCGCCGCACGCTCGACGGCGGCGGTCGGGCGGAACAGGCAGAGGTCGACCGGATCTTCGGCGCCATGTCGGCGGCCACGGAACCGGGGCTGCCCAAGGGGCACTCCCCCACCACCGCGGATCTCGTGGGGCGTGCCCTGGTGAACGCCAAAGGACCGCTGTCCGCCCAGGAGATCGCCGAGCGGACAGGACTGAGCCGGCAGACCGCCCAGCGCTATCTGAAACTGCTGGAGCGCACGGGAAGGGCCACGTTGACCCTCAAATACGGCGACGCGGGCCGCCCGGAGCATCGCTACGTCTGGGCGGCCCACGCCTGAGGCAGTGCCGGTCGGCTCAGCCCGCGGCCTTCTCCACGAACTCCGTGGTGTACGTCTTGTCGAGATCGATGGTGGCGTTCTTGATGTTGGGGTTGAACGCCTTGAGGACCTTCTCGACCGTCTCGGGTCCGTTCTCCGGCATCACGCCGTCCTTGGTGAACATCGGGAGCGTGCTCTTGATGGCGTTCGCATAGAGCGTCTTGTCGCCCTGCGAGTAGTCGGCCGGCATCTTTGCGGCGATCTCGTCGGCGGAGTGCGTGGACATCCACTTCAAGGTCTTGACGAAGGCGTTGACCAGCTTCTGGACGGTGGCCTTGTGATCGTCGACCCACTCCGTCTGCATGTAGAGACTGGACGACGGGTACGGGCCGCCCAGCGCCTCCTGCGACCCCTGTGGGGTCCGCATGTCGACGAGCACCGTGCCGAGCTTCTTCTGGAGCACGGTGGCGACGGTCGGATCGGTGGTCATTCCGGCGTCGATGGAGCCCTTCTGGAGGGCGGAGACGAACGTGGGTCCTGCGCCGACGGCGACCGGGCTGAACTCGCTCGTCTGCACACCGTTCTTGACCGCGAGGTACTTGGTGAGGAAGTCCGTCGAGGAGCCGAGGCCGGTGACTCCGAGCTTCTTGCCCTTGAAGTCCTTGGGCGACGTGATGTCCTTCGAGGCCTTGGCGGAAACGATCTCGACCTCACCGGGCGCGTGCGAGAACTGCACCACGGACTCGACGTGCTTGCCCTTGGTCTGCAGGTCGAGGGTGTGGTCGTAGAAGCCGACGGCACCCTGGACCTGCCCGGAGACCAGTGCGGTCTCGGCCTGCACACCGGCGGGCTCGCTCAGCAGTTCGACGTCGAGGCCCTCGGCGTCGAAGTAGCCGAGTCGCTGGGTGAGCATCGCGGGCATGTAGATGACCTTGTCCAGGCCACCGACCATGATCTTGACCTTCTCGCCCTTTCCGTCGCCCTTGCCACCGGATCCGGACGCGGCGGTGGACGCCGCGTCATTGGCGCAGGCGGTGAGCGAGGTGGCGGCGAGCAGACCGGCCGCGGCGAGGCAGGCGATTCTGGCGGACTTGCGCATGACGGTTCACGTCCTTGTGAGATGGCGGTGCGGGAAGAGGAGGTGCGTGTGAGAGCCGGCGGCCGCCCTCGACGAGGGCCCGAAGAGCCGGTCAGTGCCCGGAGTCCGACGCCTTCCAGCGGAAGATGCGGCGCTCGGCGAAGGTGAGCAGCCCTTCGGCCACCAGCGCGACGACCGCGAGGATGACCATCGCGGCATACACACCGGCCGCGTTGAAGGTGCCCTGGGACTGTGCGACGAGCAGGCCGACACCCTTGGTGGCGCCGATGTACTCGCCGACGATGGCGCCGATCAGTGCGAAGCCGAAGCTGACATGGAGACTGGTGAAGATCCATGAGGTGGCCGACGGGATGACCACCTGAAGCGTCACCCGCCGGTCGCTGGCCCCCAGGATGCGGGCGTTGGAGACCAGATTGCGGTCGACCTCGCGGGCGCCCTGGAAGGCGTTGAAGAAGACCGGGAAGAAGACCAGGACGACAGCCGAGGCGATCTTGGAGGACGGGCCGAGTCCGAACCAGATCACGAAGATCGGGGCAAGGACGATCCTGGGTATGGAGTTGAGCACCTTGATGTATGGACCAAGGACATCGGCGAGGAAGGCGATCCTCCCCAGTGCGATACCGAAGACCACACCGGCCGCCACACCGATGACCCAGCCGAGCAGCGCCTCCTGGAGCGTGACCCAGATCTGCTCGCCGAGCGAGCCGAGCGCGGTGCCGTGGGTGATCCAGGTGTAGATCTGGTCCCACACCTTCGAAGGCATCGAGAAGTTGAAGGGATCGATGACCTTGGCCCGGGACAGCGCCTCCCAGAGGCCGAGCACGGCCACCAGCAGCAGCACACGGGCGACCAGGACGACGGCCTTGCGCCTGCGGGCGGCACGCGCCCGGGACTCGGCACGGCCGGGCTGCTTGGAGGTGTCCACGGGAGCCGACGCGGAGATGACCTCAGGCGACATGGGCGGCACCCCTTTCGCGCGTGATGCGGACCTCTTCGCCGAGGGACTCCCAGATCTCGCGGTAGATCTCGATGAACCGCGGCTCCAGGCGCACCGATTCGACCTTGCGCGGCCGCGGCAGGTCGATGTCGAAGATGTGCTTCACGGTCGCGGGGCCGGCGGTCATCACGACGACCTTGTCGGCCAGCGCGATGGACTCCTCCAGGTCGTGGGTGACGAAGACGACCGAGGCGCCCGTGCCCTCCCACAGCTCCAGCAGCTCGTCCGACATCAGCGCCCTGGTCTGCACGTCGAGCGCCGAGAACGGCTCGTCCATCAGCAGGATCTCGGGGTCGTTGACAAAAGTGGCGGCGAGAGCGACACGCTTGCGCTGGCCACCGGAGAGCTGATGCGGGTAGCGGTCCTCGAAGGCCGTGAGCCCGACCCGTGCAAGCCACTCGCGCGCCTTCTGCTTGGCCTCCGCCTTGGGCACACCACGAAAGCGGGGGCCCGCCATGACGTTGGACAGGACCGTGCGCCAGGGAAACGTGGCGTCCTGCTGGAAGACGAAGCCGACCTTGTCCCCGACTCCCGCGACCGGCGCGCCGGCCACCAGCACCTCGCCCTCGGTGGGCTCCTCCAGCCCGCTGACCAGCGTCAGGGTCGTCGACTTGCCGCAACCGGTGGGTCCGACGACGGCTACGAACTCGCCGCGGCCGACGGTCAGATCAAGCCCCCTGACGGCCGTGTGCAGACCCCCTGACGGGGTCCGGAAGGTCTTGCTCGCGCCCCGTAGCTCGATGGCGGGGCTGGTGTCTGCGCTCATGGCCGGGACCGTAGATGTGCTGGGGGCCGCGGCAGCACTCTTCTGGGCGCAAGACCTACTTCTGCTTGCAAGAGTCTGTTGTGCTCATTTTGCTCGCGCTACAACTGCGGAGCCGAAACACGGGCTTAACGCTCGCCTGGCCTTGAGGGAGAGAGGCCCGATGATAAACGTCCTGATCGTGGACGACGACTTCCGTGTCGCCGAGATCAACGCCAAGTATGTGGGAAAGGTTCCCGGCTTCCGGGTCGCCTCCCGCGCGCACAGTGCCGCCCAGGCGCTGGCCGCGGTGGAGCGCGCCACGATCGACCTGGTTCTGCTCGACCACTACCTGCCCGATCAAACGGGGCTCGAACTGGTCCACCGCATGCGCGAGCAAGGCCATGGCACCGACGTCATCATGATCACGGCGGCCGGCGACGTGGCCACGGTGCAGGCCGCGATGCGTCTGGGCGCGCTGCACTACCTGGTGAAGCCGTTCACTTTCACGGCCCTGCGCACGCGCCTGGACTCGTATGCCGCCCTGCGCCGGACGGTCGACCGCGTCGGCGGCCGGGGGGTGGCCGGCCAGGAACAGGTCGACCGCATCTTCGGCGCCCTGCGCACCACGCCGGCGTCCTCCTCACCCGGGCTGCCCAGTGGCCACTCCGAGCCGACCACGGACCTGATATGCGATGTACTGCACCGGTCCGGCCGACCGCTCTCGGCCCATGAGGTGGCCGCACGGACGGGGTTGAGCCGCTCCACCGCCCAGCGCTATCTGCGCCGCCTCGAGCAGGTGGGCCGACTGCGGCTCTCCCTGAAGTACGGCGACACGGGGCGGCCCGAACACCGGTACGCGTGGGTGGCGCCGTAGCAGCGGGTGCGCGGGCCCTGCGACCCGCGCACCGCAGTGTGGTACCTGCGGGTCAGACCGCGCCCGCCCCCGTCAGCGACCTCACCTCGGTCTCCGCGTGCTTGGCCTCGTCCGGCTGTTCCCCCGAGGTGACCGTGCCGAGCCAGCCCGCGACGAAGCCGAGCGGGATGGAGACGATGCCGGGGTTCTGCAGCGGGAAGTACTGGAAGTCGACTGCGGGGAACAGCGAATCGGGACTGCCCGAGACGACCGGCGACAGCAGCACGAGCACCAGGGCGGGCACCAGGCCGCCGTAGACCGCCCACACGGCGCCGCGTGTCGTGAAGCCGCGCCAGAAGAGCGAGTAGATCAACGCGGGAAGGTTCGCGGAGGCGGAGACGGCGAAGGCGAGCCCCACCAGGAAAGCCACATTGAGATCGCGGGCCAGCAACCCGAGCGCGATCGCCACCACGCCGATTCCGGCGGCCGCGACCCGCGCCACGGTCACCTCGCTGCGCGCCCCGGTCCGACGGCGTCTCAGCGATGCGTACAGGTCGTGCGCGACGGCGGCCGAGGAGGCCAGGGTGATGCCCGCGACCACCGCGAGGATCGTGGCGAAGGCGATCGCGGCGACCATCGCGAACAGGACCGTCCCGCCTGCGGATTCCGCGCCGCCGCCCAGCTTCAGGGCCAGCAGCGGTACCGCTGTGTTGCCGGCCGTGTTCGACTCCCGCACGGCGTCGGGTCCGACGACGGCCGCCGCGCCGAAGCCCAGCACGATCGTCATCAGGTAGAAGCCGCCGATGAGCCCGACCGACCAGACGACCGAGCGACGGGCGGCCCGCGCAGTCGGCACGGTGTAGAAGCGGGAGAGGATGTGGGGCAGCCCGGCCGTGCCCAATACCAGCGCCAGTCCCAGGCTGATGAAGTCGATGCGCGCGGTCCAGTTCCCGCCGTACTTCAGCCCCGGTGCAAGGAACGCCTCGCCGTGCCCGCTGCGCTCCGCCGCGGTCCGCAGCAAGGAGTCGAGGTCCCCGTGGAAGCGCATCAGGACGAGGACGGTCAGCGCCACCGTTCCCCCGAGCAGCAGCACGGCCTTGACGATCTGGATCCAGGTCGTGGCCCGCATCCCGCCCAGCGACACATAGATCACCATCAGCGCGCCGACGACGATCACGGTCCAGGATCGCGCCGCGGCGCTCGTCCCGCCGAACAGCAGCGCCACGAGACTGCCCGCGCCCACCATCTGCGCCACGAGGTACAGCACGGACACGGTCACCGAGGACGTCCCCACCGCGACCCGGACCGGCCGCTCCCTCATCCGGGCCGCGACGACGTCCGCCAGCGTGAACCGTCCGCAGTTGCGAACAAGTTCGGCGACGAAGAAGAGCACCACAAGCCAGGCGACGAGGAAACCCACGACATAGAGCAGCCCGTCATAACCGAAAAGAGCGATCAGTCCGGTGACACCCAGGAAGGATGCGGCGGACATGTAGTCGCCTGCAATGGCAAAACCATTC
Source organism: Streptomyces sp. NRRL F-5122 (assembly GCF_001507435.1). Classification (GTDB taxonomy): domain Bacteria; phylum Actinomycetota; class Actinomycetes; order Streptomycetales; family Streptomycetaceae; genus Streptomyces; species Streptomyces lannensis. The sequence continues at coordinate 108,513 of NZ_LMWH01000266.1, read as the reverse complement.
TCCATCGGCGAGAACAGTCGCCCGCCCGCATAGAACTCCTCCGCCGAACCGTGCCGGTTGCGGCTCACCCATGTGGTGATCGCCAGCGTGATCGCCACGAACACACTGAACAGCACCAGAGCCAGTGCCTGATGGTGCTCGCTCACCGCTCGCCGCCCTTGAGTCCCCGCGTCAACTCTTGTGTCTGCCAGCGCAGATCGAGAGCCGCCCGGTCCCGGCGCAACCGGGCGTGCCACGCGTACGCCCAGGTGAGCAGGAAGGTCGTCAGGAACTGTCCCAGTCCCGCCACCATCGCCACGTTCACCGCGCCGGCCACCGGCCGTGCCATCAGCCCCGGCGCGGTCTGCGCGGTCACCACATAGCCCAGGTACCAGGCCAGGAACGCGACAAGACCCGGGACCACGAATCTCCGGTACCGGCTGCGCACCTCCTGGAAGGCCGCACTGCGCTGCACCTCCAGATACACCTCCCCCGCACGGGAGGCGCCCTCCTCGCGTCGCGCGGGCGGCACCACGGGGGCGGGAGCACCTGTCCCGTCCAGTTCGCCCCAACCGGAGGCGAGCGCGTCGTACCAGGGGTCGTCGTGCCTGACATGTCCGGCCGCCCCCATGGACGCGGGGGCCGCGTCACGGCCTTCGTGCCTCTCGACCGGACTCTCGGGACCGCCCCCGCCTCCGCCGGGACGGTCATTGCTTGACTTCATGCCCAAGGATGGACAGATCGGGAAGTTCCCCGGCTCTCCTTCCCCGTGCTCTTCACCCCATCAGGTGACTCAGCGCGAGGGCGGTCTGACCAGACCGTTTGCATACGCGTAACGGACCGCCCCCGCACGGTCCTTGAGCCCGGTCTTGGCGAAGAGATTGTTGATGTGGGTCTTCACGGTGGCCGTGGAGACATGAAGCCTGCGGGCGATCTCCTGATTGGTCAGTCCGTCGGCGATCAGCACGAGCACCTCCGTCTCCCGTGCGGTCAGCCCGTCCGGTGGCTCCGCGGGCGCGGCCGTCTGCCGCTCGGGCTCCGACAGCCGTTCCAGCAGCCGTCGCTGGATGCTCGGGGAGAGCCCCGCGTCCCCGGACAGCACGCTCCGCACGGCCCGCACGATCTCGTCGCCGCCCGCGTCCTTGGTCAGATACCCGCGCGCCCCCGCCTTCAGCGCCGGGAACAGCGACTCGTCGTCCGCGTAGGTGGTGAGCACGACGACCTGGGTGCCCGGGTGCTCGCTGCGGATGCGCCGCGTCGCCTCGACTCCGTCGCAGCGCGGCATACGCAGGTCCATCAGCACCACGTCCGGCGCCAGCTCGGCGACGAGCTTCACCGCCTCCTCCCCGTCCCCGGCCGCGCCGACCACCTCGACGCCGGGAAGCAGACCCAGCAGCATCACGATGCCCTCGCGCACCACCGTCTGGTCGTCCGCCACCACCACCCGCGCCGGCTTGCCGCCCTCCTCCTCCGTCATACCGGCACCTTCAACGTCACCACGAATCCCTCCTCGCCGGGCCCTGCCTCCAGCGAACCGCCCAGCAGTTCGGCGCGCTCCCGCATGCCCAGCAGACCGTACCCGGCGCCCGTGCCGGTCAGTTCGCCCGGCGAACCCCCCGAGTCCCGCACGTCCAGCATCACTTGGTGCTCGGCGTACTCCAGCCGAATACTCACCTTGGCGCCGGGGGCGTGCTTGCGGACGTTCGTCATGGCCTCCTGGGCGACCCTGCGAACCGCCTGCGAGGCCTCGGCGGGCAACGGTTTGCTCTCACCCGATACGGTGACGTCCGCGCGGCCCGCCGTGGCGACGAGCTCACTCAGGAAGTCCTCGAGCGGGGACATCTCGCCACGCAGCGCCGAGAGCGCCTGCCGGGTCTCGGCGAGTCCTTCCCTGGCCATCCCCCGGGCCGCCACGACCCGCTCCAAAATCCTGTCCCGCTCGGCCCCCGACTCGATCAGAAGCCGGGCCGCCTCCAGATGCACAAGCTGCGCGGAGAGGCTGTGCGCCAGTACGTCGTGGATGTCCCGTGCGATCCGGGTCCGCTCCGCGAGGGCCGCCGACTCGGCCTCGGCCACCCGTGCGGCCCGCTCCTGGGCGAGCAGCCGCAAGGCCCCGCCCCGCGCTTCCGCGTCGAGTCGCAGCACGTAGCCCGCGAGGGCGATGCCGACCGTGGTGGCCAGGGTGGTCAACCAGGCGTCGTTGTTGACCGCGACGTACGCACCGAGCCCGACGCCTGCGGCGGGTACGGCGGCGGCGAGGGGCAGCCGTTCCATGGCGACGACGGCGCAGGCGCACCAGAGCACGAGCGCCGGGATGCGCAGGCCCGCGAGGTGCCCCACGAGTGCCAGCCCGAGGAGCCCCGCGAGCAGGCCGACCGAAGGCAGGAGCCGATGGTGCAGTGTGGTCCGGTAGAAGGCCCAGCCCGCCACCGCGCACACCAGCACCCCGGCCGCGGCCGCTACCGCGCCCCACATGGGCAGTCGGCCGCCGGTGAAGGTGGCCCACAGGAGCATTCCGGCGGCGAAGAGCCGTGCGCACCGGCCGAGCGCGCGCCGGGCACCGGACACTCCCCTGCGGGAGAGTGCCTCACGCGAGGGCCAGCGCGTCCACACGTTGTCCGTCACACACGCTCCTTCGGTGCGGGCCGGCGCATGCCGTCACCGTACGCCGAGACAGGCCCGTCAGCCGAGACGAGGGACCTCACCCGCCGGACCAGGAACCCCGAGCGCACCAGCAGCGTGCCCGCCAGGGCGAGCAGGAGGGCGGAGCTGTCCTGGTGGACGCCCAGCGCTGCCCCGACCGCGAAGAGACCGACCCGCAGGGCGATACCGCCGATCCAGACGCTGATGCTCGCCTTGGTGCTCCTGCTCCACGCGGTGCCGTCCGCCTCCAGCCATATCCGGGTGGTCCAGGCCCAGCCGGCCCCGGTGGCCAAACCGATCAGCAATTCGGTGCCCAGCAGGAAAGCGGACACTGTGGGGTGATGGGGATCGAGCAGGCCGGGCCGGCGCAGCGCGAGAACGATGAGGACCACCGGGACCAGCCACCAGCGCCGGTCGGCGTCGATCCGGCGTGCCCGGAACTGGCGCACGATCACCAGGGCGACCACGGCCACGATCACCAATGCGTTGACCAGCCCGGACATCACTGCCTCCGTGAACGGAAGGGAAGGAAGCCGACAGCGGCTGCCGTCGACACCCAGGACGCTACGGAAATCGGCAGGTCAGCAGATCGGCGTCGGGGTGGATCGTGGGTGGAATGAGCACCGCCTGCCCTCTCCACCCTGGGGTGGAGGCAGTCCTCGGTAGCCGCTCGTCGCAAGGGCGCTCACCGCCCTCGGGGCACCGGTCGGACACGGCCGCCGATACCGATCGGAGCCCGTGCCGGGGTTTCGTCGGTCCCGTCCGTCGCCCGCCGATGGCCGCGCTGCGGAAACCCGCCGCCGATGGCACGCACCCGCACACTCGCCGCCGACGGTGTCGCGGTCCGGAAGCCCCGAGAGCCCATGCCCGTGAAACCCGCGTGATGCGGACATGGGGGGCAGCCGGCCGTCACGCACCGGCCGCTCGAAGCCGCGGGCAACCCCGAGGCCTTCGCCCCACCGCGGCCGACCGCGAGCCGGGCGCGGTCCGCCCGGGCGACCGCGCCGATCGCCCGGGCAAGCTGCCCGGAAGCCACACGGCTCGCGGCCGGAACCCGTCCCTGGCCGCCCGCCCGGTACTCGGTGCCGGTCTCACGTTCGACCAGCACCCGGACCCCGCCTGAGCCCCGGAGCCCGAACGGGGATCACCGCCGTGCGCCCCGGACATGTCGGCCGGGGCCGTACGCAGAGGTCAGGCGTCGATGCGGGACCGGTCCAGCGTCGCGGCCGAGCTGGAGATGAACTCCTTGCGCGGTGCCACGTCGTTGCCCATCAGCAGGTCGAACACCTGCTCGGCGGACTCCAGGTCGGAGAGGTTGATGCGACGCAGGGTGCGGTGACGCGGGTCCATCGTCGTCTCCGCGAGCTGGTCGGCGTCCATCTCGCCCAGCCCCTTGTAGCGCTGGATGGAGTCCTTGTACCGGATGCCCTTGCTCTGGAGTTCCAGCAGCTTGTCGCGCAGCTCGCGGTCGGAGTACGTGTAGACGTACTTGTCCTGGCCCTTCTTCGGCTGGACGATCTCGATGCGGTGCAGCGGGGGCACCGCGGCGAACACCCGGCCCGCCTCGACCATGGGCCGCATGTAGCGGTGGAACAGCGTCAGCAGCAGGGTGCGGATGTGGGACCCGTCCACATCGGCGTCGGTCATCATGATGATCTTGCCGTAGCGTGCCGCGTCGATATCGAACGTCCGGCCCGATCCGGCCCCTATCACCTGGATGATCGCACCGCACTCGGCGTTCTTGAGCATGTCCGTCACGGACGACTTCTGAACGTTCAGGATCTTGCCCCGGATGGGCAGGAGCGCCTGGAACTCCGAGTTCCGCGCGAGCTTGGCCGTACCCAGCGCGGAGTCGCCCTCGACGATGAACAGCTCGCTGCGGTCGACGTCGTCACTGCGGCAGTCGGCGAGCTTCGCGGGCAGCGAGGAGGACTCCAGGGCCGTCTTGCGGCGCTGAGCGTCCTTGTGCTGACGGGCGGCGATGCGCGTACGGGCCGCGGCCACGGCCTTCTCCAGGACGACGCGGGCCTGCTGGGCGGCGTCGCGCTTCGTGGAGGTCAGGAACGCCTTGAGTTCCGCGGAGACCACGTTCGTCACGATCCGGCGGGCCGCGGACGTGCCGAGAACCTCCTTGGTCTGGCCCTCGAACTGCGGTTCGGCCAGGCGCACGGTCACGACCGCGGTGAGCCCTTCCAGGGCGTCGTCCTTGACGATGTCGTCCTCGGCGACGCGCAGCAGCTTCTTGGCTCGCAGCACGTCGTTCATCGTCTTGGTCACCGCCTGCTCGAAGCCGGCGACATGGGTGCCGCCCTTGGGGGTGGCGATGATGTTGACGAAGGACCTCAGCGTCGTGTCGTACCCGGTACCCCAGCGCAGCGCCACGTCGACGCCCAGCTCACGGGTGACCTCGGTGGGCGTCATCTGGCCGTGGTCGTCCAGGACGGGGACCGTCTCCTTGAAGGTGCCCTGCCCGGAGAAGCGAAGGACGTCGCACACCGGCTTGTCGCTCGCCAGGTACTCGCAGAACTCGCTGATGCCGCCGTCGAAGCGGAACGACTCCTCGCCCTTGCTTCCGCCCTCGCCCAGCCCGAACTCGTCGCGGACGACGATGGTCAGGCCGGGAACCAGGAAGGCCGTCTGGCGGGCGCGCTGGTGCAGCGTCTCCAGGGAGAGCTTGGCGTCCTTGAGGAAGATCTGGCGGTCCGCCCAGTAGCGCACGCGCGTGCCGGTGCGGGTCTTGGGGATCTTCTTCGCCTTGAGCAGTCCGCTCTTGGACTCGAACTTCGCGGTCGGGCCTTCACCGGCGAAGACCCCCGGCACACCGCGCCGGAAGCTGATCGCGTGCGTGTGGCCGCCGCGGTCGACCTCGACGTCCAGACGGGCGGAGAGGGCGTTCACCACGGATGCACCGACGCCGTGGAGGCCGCCGGAGGCCGCATAGGAGCCGCCGCCGAACTTGCCGCCCGCGTGCAGCTTGGTCATCACGACCTCGACGCCGGACAGACGTGTCTTGGGCTCCACGTCCACCGGGATGCCGCGGCCGTTGTCCCTCACCTCCACCGAGCCGTCGTCGTGGAGGATCACATCGATGTGGTCGCAGTAGCCGCCCAGGGCCTCGTCGACGGAGTTGTCGATGATCTCCCAGAGGCAGTGGCTCAGACCCCGGCTGTCGGTCGAGCCGATGTACATGCCGGGGCGCTTCCGCACGGCCTCGAGGCCTTCGAGGACGAGGAGGTGCCGCGCGGTGTAGTTGGAGCCGTCGCGGTCTGCTCCTGTCAGCAGCGCTGTGGACGGCACGGACGTATCGGCGGTCACGCGGTTCGCTCCTCGCTGAATTTCAGATGGGGCCCTTTGGGGTAACGGGCCGGCTTGGGTCACCGGACCGAGGGTACCGAGGCCTGGTAGAGCCGTTGTACCGCCACCCTCGTCGAGAACTCACACTAGTCCAGAGTCGCACGGACGTTCGACACCCGGTTGGGGTGAAGTACATATCACGTTCCCTTCGAGGCATGAACCATTTAGCCTCGGGGCACGTCCTCATCCACAACCGGCAACGCCGCCGGGAGGACGCGACCACCGATAGACAGCGCGAACCCGTACGACATACAGACGTAATACGGCACATTCGCCGCCAACCGGCAGCAGCCAGCCGCCCCGGAAAGAATTTTTCGAGGATAAGCCGCGAGCGGGAACGTTTTCGGCCTGGTTGGATGTTGACCCTGGTACGACAGCTCGTCGAGCTAGAGAAGAGGCGACGTGACTACTGTTCTGACCCCCGCGAGCCCGCTGACGGCCGCTGACCGCTGCGACCGTTGCGGCGCCCAGGCGTACGTACGCGTCGTCCTCCTGAGCGGCGGAGAACTGCTCTTCTGCGCCCACCACGGTCGCAAGTTCGAGCCGGAGCTCAAGAAGATCGCCGCCGAGATACAGGACGAGACGGAGCGGCTGACCTCCGTTCCGGCCAGCACCTCGGAAGACGAACGCTGACACCTAGCGCGTACCGACGAGCCGACACCGGCGCCTAGGCCGGTGAAGCGGGCGGCCACTCCGATCACACGGAGTGGCCGCCTGTATTCGTAGGGCGCACCGCGACGGCGCCGCGGAGCGCTCAAGGAGCCGCCCGCCCCGTCACGCAGCCGCGGTCCGCTGCGCGGCACCCGCCGACGTACGCGATGGAGCTCCGGACGCGTGTCACCGTCATCGGCCACCGCTCAGCGCTTTGACGGCCTCGGAGACCCGCGTATAGACCCCGGGGCTGCCCGGCTGCCCGCAGCCGCTTCCCCAGGACACCAGACCGATCAGACGCCCCATGGCGACAAGCGGTCCGCCGCTGTCCCCCTGGCAGGCGTCGTGACCGCCCTGGGGCATACCGGCACACAGCATGGAAGCGGGCTGGTACTTGCCGTCCAGACCGCCGGGGTATGCCCTCCCGCAGGCATTGTCCTGCAGGACCTGAAGGTTCGCGCCCCGCAGACTGCGCTCGTAGTCCGCGGCGCCGGTGGTGTCGCCCCAGCCGTACACCGTCGCCTGCGTCCCCGGCTGATAGGCCGGATCACCGGCCGCCGCCATGCCGATGACCGAACTCGCCGGCAGCGGGGAGGCAAGGGTGAGCACGGCGAAGTCACCGGCGTTCGTGAGGCTGTTGTACGTCGGATTGACCCACGTGGCGGCCACCGGGATTTCCTTGCCCTGGGCGGACATGAGATCCGTACGACCCGTGATGACCTTCAGGTCCGGCACCTGGCCCGGTGGTGCGCCCAGGACGGCCGCGCTCATGCAGTGGGCGGCGGTCAGGACCTTGGAACGGTCCACCACCACTCCCCCGCAGAACTGCCCCGCACGGGTACCACCGAACCGGTCACGGCTGGAGAGTGCGACGGTCCACGGACTCTTCGAGATGTCGACCGGGAAGCCTCCGATGACGACGTTGTCCGCCGTCGCCGAAACCGGGGACACCAGCGGTATCACGGCTGCCGCGACCCCTACAGCCAGGGCTCGGGCAAGGTGGCGGCGCATGGGCACTCCTCACTGTCGGATGGTCGTAGAACACCCACAGTGATCCAGTCGGCTACGACGCGCACACGCAGAGGGGCCGGTTCCCACGGGAACCGGCCCCTCCGGGGACTACGAGCGAGGCTCAGTCGAGATAGTCGCGCAGCACCTGCGAACGCGACGGGTGACGCAGCTTCGACATCGTCTTGGACTCGATCTGGCGGATCCGCTCACGGGTGACGCCGTAGACCTTGCCGATCTCGTCGAGCGTCTTCGGCTGACCGTCGGTGAGGCCGAAGCGCATGGAGACCACGCCCGCCTCGCGCTCCGACAGGGTGTCGAGGACCGAGTGCAGCTGCTCCTGGAGGAGCGTGAAGCTGACCGCGTCCGCGGGAACGACGGCCTCGGAGTCCTCGATGAGGTCACCGAACTCGCTGTCGCCGTCCTCACCGAGCGGGGTGTGCAGGGAGATGGGCTCGCGGCCGTACTTCTGGACCTCGATGACCTTCTCCGGGGTCATGTCGAGCTCCTTGGCCAGCTCCTCCGGGGTGGGCTCGCGACCCAGGTCCTGGAGCATCTGGCGCTGGACACGGGCCAGCTTGTTGATGACCTCGACCATGTGCACCGGGATACGGATGGTGCGGGCCTGGTCGGCCATGGCGCGGGTGATCGCCTGACGGATCCACCAGGTGGCGTACGTGGAGAACTTGTAGCCCTTGGTGTAGTCGAACTTCTCGACCGCGCGGATCAGACCGAGGTTGCCTTCCTGGATGAGGTCCAGGAAGAGCATTCCGCGGCCGGTGTAGCGCTTGGCCAGGGAGACCACCAGACGGAGGTTCGCCTCCAGGAGGTGGTTCTTGGCGCGCCGGCCGTCCTCGGCGATGATCTCCAGCTCACGCTTGAGCTTGGGGGCGAGCTTGTCCGCGTTGGCCAGCTTGTCCTCGGCGAACAGCCCGGCCTCGATGCGCTTGGCGAGCTCGACCTCCTGCTCGGCGTTGAGCAGCGGGACCTTGCCGATCTGCTTCAGGTAGTCCTTGACCGGGTCGGCGGTCGCGCCGGCCGCGGCGACCTGCTGCGCGGGGGCGTCGTCCTCGTCCTCGTCGGACAGCACGAACCCGGCGCTCTCGGTGCCCTCGGGCTCGTCGCCGGCCTTGCCGGGGGTCTCCTCGAGGACGACCTCCTCCTCGATCAGCTCGACGTCGTCCTTCTTGTCGGTCGCCGTCGTCTTCTTGGCGGCCGACGCCTTCTTGGCGACGGTCTTCTTGGCGACGGCCTTCTTGGCGGTCGTCGCCTTCTTGGCAGCGGCCTTCTTGACGGGCGCGTCCTCAGCCGGGTCGTCGGAGACCGGCACGGCCGGAGCGGCTGGAGCGGTGGCCTTCTTCGAGGTCGCCGTCTTCGCCGCAACGGTCTTGGTGGCCGTGCGCTTGGCCGGACTCTTCGCTGCGACGCTCTTACGGGTGCGCTTGGGCTCTGCGGCACTGACCATCAGCGTCACACCCTCTTCCTCGAGGATCTGGTTGAGGCTGCGCAGTACGTTCTTCCACTGAGTGGCCGGAATCTGGTCAGCTTCGAAGGCCCGACGCACATCGTCGCCGGCGATCTGCCCCTCAGCCTTTCCCCGCTCAATGAGAGCCATGACAGAGACGGACTCGGCGATCTCCGGCGGGAGCGTACGGGATGTGCTGGCCGACACGAACAACCTCTCGGAACGTTGGAAAACGGCTTCCGGCCCCGTCCACCAGGACAGGAGCCGACCGCCGGCTTGGGGATGGGCCGACGGCGCGGGCAAGGGCCGGGGAGATGCACAGCGCCGTGAACGGCGTCCGTATTCCCTCCTCGGCTGTCACCTCTTAGGTCATCGCATAGTGCCCCGAAGCGTTACGCCCAATCCGCGTGGCCCGGATCACACCCCGTAACCGCTCAAAAACGTCCAGATACGGGCAGAGATATTCAGCTGTTGTCGTCCCGGAGGCCAACCGCCGTCGGCAGAGCGCTGCCGCACCCCGAAGCCCTCGGTCGACACAGGGGACCTGGGGCGGTACCGACACCCGCGACCGGCTCCGCCTCGTCCGCGACGCGGCCGCCCTCCGGAACCGGCGACGCCGTCCGTCCCCGTCGGACTCCGCCGGGTCCCTGGAGGATCCGACGGAGTCCGACGGCGGGTGGACGGCGCTGCGCGGTTGTGGACCGCACGGCCCGGTGCTGCACGACGGGCACCCACACCCGGTCGCACCGCCCGCACGGTTGCGGTCAGTGCTCCCGCGGCGCTGGCACCACGCGCTCCACCTCGGGGTGGACGGTGAGCAATTGACGCATCGCGCTCTCGGCGGCCGCCCCGTCGCTCGCGGCGAGCGCGTCGACGATGCGGGCGTGCTGGGTCAGGGCCGCGTCGTTCGGGCGCTCGCAACCGGTCACCGGTCCGCCGGAGACCTGGAGGGCGGCCGAGACGATCCCCGAGAGGTGCTCCAGCATGCGGTTGCCGGCGACCTGGATCAGCAGCGAGTGGAACTCGGCGTCGGCACGCGAGAAGGTCAGGGAGTCGCCCTGGCCCATGGCGTGCCCCATGATCTCGACCATGTCGCCGAGCCGCTGCTGAACCTCCTCACGCCCGTGACCTGCGGCGAGGCGGGCGGCGAGCGGCTCGATGGTCCACCTCAGCTCGCTGAGTTCGCGGCGCTGGTCGTCGCGCTGGGGCCCGAAGGCCCGCCACTCGATGATGTCCGGGTCGAGGAGGTTCCAGTCGCTCACGGGACGCACCCGAGTGCCGACGTTCGGCCGGGCGCTGACCAGGCCCTTCGCTTCGAGGACGCGCAGCGACTCACGGACGACGGTGCGGGACACCTCGAATCGCTGACCGATCTCCTCCGGCACCAGGGGGCGGTCGGCACCCAGGTCGCCGGAAACGATCATCTGGCCCAGTTGCTGGACGAGTTGGCCGTGGAGTCCACGTCCACGGCTGCCCGCGGCGCGTCGGCCGACGCGACCCAGTTCCGGGTCCGCGCCCTCCCAGGAGGGTGAGCCGACGCGGTCGGCGGCGGGCGCCTCGGCGTAGGGGTAGCGGTCGAGTTCGCCCGGTCCGGCCAGGCCGGAGTCTGCGGAGCGGGCGGCGGTCATCATGGTGTGCGCAAGGGTACTCACGGATCCTTTGTCGGCGCCCTCTCCAACTGCCTTGAGGTCTTTGGTGAAAAGCACACGAAAGGGTGATCGCTCACGGCGTCGCAATTGACGCCTTATCGGAAAGAAATGGGCACTTTCCGGGGAGTTGCGTGCACGGCGGGCAGGGTTGGGCACAGACGGTTGTCATCGGGCCCTGCCGCGCAGCACCGTGAGCAGATACGCGCAGAGCAGCACGGCCAGGGACAAGGCCAGTGCGCCGCCGACGGGTTGAGCGATCACATGCACTGCGGCTGTCAGATACCGCTCGCCGCCCAAGGGCCACTGCAGCGGCGAGAGTCCCCGCATCCGTGCGACAAGGCCTTCCGCGGTCCCCACGGACGGCCTCGCCAGCACCTGCTGCAGAACGGGCACGACGAGGACGGGGACCGCGAGCACCGCGGCGAGTCCCGCCGTCGTGGACCGGAAGATCCCGGCGGCCAGCACGCCGGCCCAGGCACACCCCACGACGAGCCCGCACCAACTCACGACGAGGGAAAACCAGTCAGCCGGGACCCGCGCCACCTCTCCCCCGAAGACGACGGCGAGGACCTCGAAGTCGAAGGTGATCGTGAGCACTGCCAGGGCCAGCGCGACGGCTCCGGTGACGAGGAGCTTCGCGGCCAGCAGCCCCAGGCGCCGCGGAACGGTCCCGCGGTGCGCGGCGAGGACGGGGTGGCGGAACTCGTCGCCGAAAGCGAGCGCGCCGAGCAGGCCCGCGCCGAGCGCGGCGGGCGGCAGCGGAAGATCCTGCGGCCAGGCCGCTGCCACCAGGTGCCCCGGAGTGTGTCCGCTGCGGGCAAGGATCACGGAGACGAGAACGGAGACGACGAGCGCGGCAGCGGTGACGAGATAGGCCGTGGCGACACCGGAGGTGCGGAGCAGTTCGTAGCGCAGTGGGCGAAGGGGGTCGGTAGCGACGCGAACCCCGACGGGCGGCGGCAACGCCGGGAGATCACCCGGCTCCTGCGTCTTCGCCGACGGCGACGGCGCCGCTGCAGCCCCTGCTTCGGCAGGCAATCCCATGTCACCGATCTCGTCGGCGAGTTGGTGCACGAGGATGCCGTGCCGGAAGGCCGTCTCACCGACATCGGCGCACGTACTGCCGTACACCGAGAGCCGGTTGCCGTCCTCGTGGACGACCTCTACCGAACGCCGGGCCGCCCTTGCCTCCTTGGCGAGGAGCGCCCCAAGTCGCACCGCATGCGGGCTGCGTACGGCCACCCGCGGGCGCAGCCGGGTCCGGCCGAACTCGGCGGCTTCCTGGTCGGCGACGAGTCGGCCTCTGTCGAGCGTGACGACGCGGTCGGCGTTACCGGCCGCCTCCCTGGGGTCGTCCGTGGCGAACAGGACAGTGCCGCCCTGGGCGGCATGCGCGCGCAGAACGCCGTGCAGCCAGCGCCCCTCTCGAGCGGAGAGACCGTGGACGGGTTGGTCGACAACGAGGGTGTGCGGGTCGCCGAGAAGAGCGCAGGCGAGACCGAGGCGGCGGTCCATGCCGCGCGAGAGCGTCCCCAGCGGCTCGTGACCCAGGCCGACGAGTCCCACCCTCTCGAGGACCTCGTCCGCATGATGGACAGGCACGCCCGCCGCGCAGCACAGCATGCGCAGTTGCCCACGGACCGTACGCGCGGGATGGCCGGGGACGTCACCGAGGAGCACGCCCACCTCACGCCGCGGATGGGCGATGCGGTGCAGCGGACGTCCCCGGAAGTAAGTGATGCCGCGGCCCGGTTGGAGTTCGAGCATCAGCCGGAGCGCCGTCGTCTTGCCCGCACCGCAGGCTCCGAGGAGCGCGGTGACGTGGCCCGCGTGCGCCTCGAAGGACACGTCGTCGACGGCGGGCGGAAGGTCCCTGCGGGGATTGCTGGTCAGTCCGATCGCCTGGATCACCTGATGGAAGATAGCGCGATATGTCCGCTTTTTCGGTCACCGTGGCGGCGGTACCGCGCCGACTGCCCCATAGGACATGCGTCCGCGGCGGCCTCACTGCGCGAACGATGCCCCTACGGTGGTCAGACCTCGGGACGCAGCATCGGCGGGTTCAGCAGCGTGGCCCCGCCCGCACGGAAAAGCTGCGCCGGACGCCCCCCCTGTCTGGTCGTCGTGCCCCCCGTGGGAACAAGGAACCCTGGAGTTCCGGTCACCTTGCGGTGGAAGTTGCGCGGGTCGAGGGCCACACCCCATACGGCCTCGTACACCCGGCGCAGCTCACCCACGGTGAACTCGGCCGGGCAGAAGGCAGTGGCCAGCGAGGAGTACTCGATCTTGGAACGGGCACGCTCCACACCGTCGGCCAGGATCTGCGCATGATCGAAGGCGAGCGGTGCCGCCTGCTCCCCGTCCCTGCCGTAGCCGCCCTGCTGCAACAACTCCTCCACAGGGGCCCAGCGTGCACTGTTGGCATCCCCGCCGGGCCGCGGCGCGGGCAGGTCGGGAGCGAGCGCGAGGTGCGCCACGCTCACCACTCTCATCCGCGGGTCACGCTTCGGGTCGCCGTACGTCGCCAGTTGTTCCAGGTGAGCGCCGTTGTCCTGGACGGGTGCGTTGGGGTCGTGGGCGCACAGCCCCGTCTCCTCGGTCAGCTCACGTGCAGCAGCCTGCGCCAGATCCTCGTCCGCCCGAACGAATCCCCCCGGGAGCGCCCATCGGCCCTGGAACGGCGGTTCGCCCCTGCGGACCGCCAGCGCACACAGAGCATGACGGCGCACGGTCAGCACGACCAGGTCCACGGTGACGGCGAAGGGCGGAAAGGCTGACGGGTCGTAGGGCATGCCGCGATCATAGTCGTCTGCTTGACGATAAACACTCCCTTCGGCAACCGCTTCCGCAGCTGATCCAGTTCTGTCGCCGACCCACCTCATCGAGGGGCGCCACCCGCCTTCCTGCGGCATGTCATCCGAGGTCACACCCCCATCTGCAGCCCGTCGGCGACTTCCTCCACCGTGGCGAGGCCGAGCCGGCCCACGCGCACGGAGAAGGGCGCACCGGCAAGTCTCAGTCCCGTCAGGACGATCTCGCCCAGCGGTGCACTGCGGACCGGGCACAAGGTCACCGTCCCGCCCGGTACATCGGGGCGGATACCGGCGAGCGTGGTCAGCAGCAGAACCCCGGCCGCGGCCGCCGCGGCGGCGGGGCGGCAGGCCGCCGGATGCGGCAGTGGTCTGCCGGCCTCCACACGCGGCTCGCCCCCGAACATCTCGGGCAGCCGGTACCCGAACGCCTCTGCCGCGGCGAGCATCCCGCCCAGCAGCGCGCCTGCCTCCTTCTCATGGCCGACGGCGGCCAGTCCCGCCACGGCGACCGCCGTCTCCTGCGCCCGTACCGTGCCACCGCGGTGCCCGAACGGGTTGTACGCCCCTTCCGTCGCGCCGAGGCCACGCAGTCCCCAACCGGAGTCCATGTCGGGACCGCCGAGCAGCCGCGCCAGTTGCTCCGTCCGCACCTTGTCGAGCAGGCCCGGGGCCAGGGCACCCGATCCGAGCAGTCCGGGGTCCAGGAGATGCGCGGCGCCGGCCCCGAGATGCGGAACCACGCGCCCGTCCCGGGTGCGGGCGGCGGCAGGTCTCCCGCCCGACCGGTCCTCGATCCAGAAGTCCGCACCGAACGCTCCGCGCAGATCCTCGGCCCATTCGCGCAGCTCCGGTCCGCCCGGCCGCCCCCACGCGTGCAGGAGATCGGCTCCGACCATGGCCGCCCGGTACGCGTGCGCCTGAGTCTCACAGCGCAGCGGCCCGTCCGGCTGGGGATCGGAGAGGTAAACGCCGTCACCGACCGTGGTGCGCAGCCACCGCAGACAGTTCTCGGCCGCGGGCAGCAGTTCCTCGGTCTCCCTCTCCGGAAGCCCCCAGCGCCAGGCCTCCGCGAGAAGGACGGGGAACAGCAGGGTGGCTTCCGTGCCCGTGCAGCCCGGCGGTACGTGCGTGCCCGCGTCGCGGCGAGGGCCCGGGATCATGCCCGCGCGCAGGCCGGGACCGGCGAGTTGGGTACCGGCCAGGATCCGCAGGGTGCCCGCGGCGAGCCGCGTGCCCAGCGGCAGCGTCATCCGAGCCGCCGCCAGACAGTCGGCGGGTGCCGGTCCGCAACGCCAGGGGGCTCCCGCCGCAAGGAGAAGGTCGGACGGGCGGGCTGGATCACGCAGGAGCAGGGCCTGGAGGTCCTCGATGCTGGTGTTCAGCAGCGGCTGGACTCTCGGGTCGTCGCCGGTGGCCCGGGCCTGGGCGAAGGGGCTCGTCGTCCCGTGGCCCACAGCCCGGACCGGCACTGTGTCGTCCGGCCTCAGTCGAACCTCCACGCTTCGTGTCCCGCCGGGCGGCAGTTCCATCTCCCAGCGAAGGAGCCCGGCGGAGGCGAGAACATCGGCGGGCGGCGGGGTGGCGGTGACCGCGCAGTCGCCCTTGGCATGGGACCAGCGCAGCCCGGAGCCGTGCACGGTGGCGGTGATTTCGGGACCGGAATCCCCCGCGGCGACTGCCGCCAGCTCGGTGAGGTCGGTGGCCAGGGACACCTCCAGCGGCAGACGCAGCGGGCGCGTCGCCGCGCTGTGCAGGATGATCCGCTCGGTTCCGTCCGCGAACCTCAGTCTCTCCACGACGACGTCCGGGTCCGGACCCACGTCCGCAGCCGCGTGGACGGTACCCACGAATCGCGCGCAATCGGCAGCGATCATGCGAGCCTGCACGGCCAGGGGCTCCCGGCCCGCCACGCGCACCTGACAGCGGGACAGCACGCGGCGACCCGCGCGGTAGAACCCCTCAAGTCCTCGTCCCGTCAGCTGCCCCTGATCCGTGGAGATCACCAGTCCGGGAAGAGCGACGCAGATCAGGGCGGTGTGTGCGGGTGGCAGGTCGGCGACATGACGGGGCGCATGCGCCGCGGTCGTTCGCGTGCGGCCCCCGCGCGAGGCGGGCGGCGTCCCATCGCCGCTGCGGGGTGGAGCTACCGGCACACCTCTGGGGGGGTGTGACGCCGAGGTGCCATGGGGGGTGGGTCTGTCGCCGTCGTGGGCGAAATGCGGTGTGGGCAGGGGCATGAGAGGGCTTCCTCTGCGCTCGGCGCGCCTCGGGAGGCGGCGAGCGCCGGGTGGGGGCTCGGGAGGGTGGTGCGTGATGCGGCGGGGCGGCCCGAGCACGGGTTCCGCCACACAGGTGAACAGGAGGGGCTTCCTCCGGGTCACGCCTGTGAACGGGAAGCCGACCGAACGGCGGTAGATCCGGGGGCGCAAGCCACTCACTTGGCTTCACCCCTCACACACCTGCGCCCATTGCGGCGGATCGCCGACCGGCCGCCGGGGCTGCCTGCTGCGCGGCGGGGCCCGTCACCACCGGTCGGTGTCTCGGCCGGTGCCTCGGACGGGCGCCGGCGACGGTCACCGGCTGCCCCGCCGGAACGACTCCAGGACCGGCTGCAGCGGCTCAGCCGACGTGGACGGCGATACCCACCGCGAGCTGTCATGGCACGGGGTGGCCGTTCGGCTGGTGCGGCCTGCGACGGACCGGGGTGTGCTGTGACCGGGTCCGTCGAGGCAGGGACGTCGTCAATCGTCGGCCCGACCCGTTCGTCAACTGCCGGGCGGCTGTCGGGCGACGGATTCGGGGCCGCCGGAGTGTCGAGCGGGTGGTCGGGCGATGGTTCTTCCCCAGAGGATGCCGCGGTGTCGCAGGCGGGAAAAGGCCCGATAGACGCAGCCGCCGGACGGCTGCCGGGCACGGACGTCTCGTCAGTGAGAGCCGAAAGGCCGTCTGGGCCGCCGTCGGGCAAGGGTGCCCGGGGCACGGGAACCGCCTGGCCACCGGCGGCATCGGGCCCTGCTGCGGCGGCAACCACCGGGCCACCGGCGGCCGAGGGCCCGGCTGCGGTGGGGGCCGTCGGAACACCAGCGGGCGAGCGCCTGGCTGCGGTGGGGGCGGCCGGCTCACGAGCGGCTGCAGAGCTCGCAGCGGATGCAGCCGTCGGACCACCAAACTCCGCACCCCCCGGAACGGTAGGAGCCGCCGGGCCACACGCAGCCGCGGACCCCGCAGCGGAAGGAATCACCGGACCCCCGGCAGTCGCGGGACCCGCAACGGAAGTAGCCGCCAAACCGCCGTCCGACAGCGCGTTTCCATCACCGAATGAACCAACCGGACGGGCGTCGGGCAGCGGCCCGTCGTCCGAGTGCGTCGTCAGCCATTCGTCGGACGGTTCGTCGGGGGGGCAGCCGTCATCGCTGACGGGCACGGGCCACTCCTCGGACGGCTCGCCCGCGGCCTCGACCTGCGCCGCGGAACGACGGTCGCCCCCGGTTTCTGCCCTCGACGCTGCCGGATCGTCTGTCGCCGCTACATCACCGTCCGGCTCCACAGCGTCCGTGCTCTCGTCGCTCCCGTGGTCCACGCGCTCTGCCCGCAGGCACCGGCGGACCGCCTCCGGGTCGATGCCGTCGTTGCACGCCTGGTGCAGGAGGCGGGCGAAGAGGTATTCCGGATCCGCAGCCAGGGCCATGGCCAGGGCTTCACGGGCCTCGAGCTGGTCGCCGGTCGACCAGGCGACCCATCCGGCAAGCGTCAGCGGTGCGGCGGCATGCTCGCCGTAACCCCCGACGCAACGGCGGGCCAGCGCGCGCCACAGACGCAGGGCCACGGCGGCCTCCGGCCCCTCCATCCAGGCAGCGGCGCGGTCACGCGTCGTGCGGTCCTGCAAGCCGAGGATCAAGGCAGCGGCCTCGTCGTGTTCGAGCAGTTCGTCGTCGCGACGGTCGACCACCTGTGTCGCAGCGACGGGTGTGGCCTCGGCGAGGCGCGTCATGACCCGCTCGGCGAGCGCGAGTGTTTCGGCGGCGACGTCGTCACGCGTGCCGCCGCTCAGAATCCTGGGGACGAGTGCCGAGCTCGCAGCGTCCAGTGCGGCCTCCTGAGCGAGGACGTCGGACGTCTCCCGAGGACTGAGCCGCACCCTGAACTCCTTGAGGGTGCCGCGCACCTGAAGACCGGCATAGGCGGCTGCGGCCGCCAGCACCGAGGTGCCGGGAAGGCCCATCGTCCGCCCCTCGGCGGGACAGCAGACGGGACTCGCGCAGCAGTACGACCAGAAGCGACCGTCGGAGATGCACAGGGCCTCCACCACGGGAACGTCGAGGCTGCCACAGGCCGTGCGCAGCAACTGGGCGAGCGGCCGCAGGCGCTCCATCACGTCACGGCCCGTCTCACCGCCGGCCGGTTCCTGGACGACATAGGCGATCATGGCCTCCGGCCTGGCCCCTCTGCGCCGGCTGCCGTCCACCAGGCCGTGCGCCAGCTGCTGGGCCGCGGACGGCCAGTCGTCCGGGAGAACGGGGATACCGAGCCGTGCCCGCCCGCCGAACCTTCCCCGCCCCTCACGATCGTGCAGGGCGACCAGCACAACGCTGTCCTCGGGCCGGTACCCCAACAGATACGGCAGGGCGTCGGCCAGTTCGGCCGGGGAACGCAGCGTGACCTGGGTCTCGCCGCACGGACCCGCCAAGAGTCCGTGTCCTTCGCGTACTGAGGGCTCGCCGCCGGTGTGTGCGGATGCGCCCATGTCACCGGTGCCGGAGAAGCCGGCAGCTTCGTCGTGGTTCGTCATGCCGCGACGATCTCGCGGATCCTCACATCCCGTTTCGGCCTGTGGATAACCACGGCCATGAGCACGCCAGGTTTTGTCCACAGGCCGCGGGGTTCGTTCGCGCGATGTCGGACCGATCAGGTTGCATGGATGCCATGACCGACGAACAGCCGCGCCGCACGACGCACGGAACCACGTCCACGCCGACGGGCACCCCGGGCTCGGGCTCCGCCCCTCCGGACCCACACCGCACCGGGGCCGGGGGCGAGCTGAGGGCCGCCGCCGACGCGGTGCTCGCTCGGCTCGTCGGCGCAGCGACCGGCGAGGCCCGGCTGCGGGAGGATCAGTGGAGCGCCATCGAGGCCCTCGTGGCGCACGGGCGCAGAGCCCTGGTCGTACAGCGCACCGGCTGGGGCAAGTCCGCGGTCTACTTCGTCGCGACCGCGCTCCTGCGCGAGCGCGGCGCGGGCCCCACTGTCATCGTCTCGCCCCTCCTCGCCCTCATGCGCAACCAGGTCGAGGCCGCGGCACGGGCCGGAATCCACGCCCGCACCATCAACTCGTCGAACTCCGAGGAGTGGGAGACCATCCAGGCCGAGGTGACCGCGGGCGAGGTGGACGTCCTGCTGGTGAGTCCGGAGCGGCTCAACAACCCGGACTTCAGAGACCGGGTGCTCCCCGAGCTGGCGGCCGCGACCGGTCTGCTGGTGGTCGACGAGGCGCACTGCATCTCCGACTGGGGCCATGACTTCCGACCCGACTACCGCCGGCTGCGCACGATGCTCGCGGACCTGCCGCCCGGCGTGCCGGTCCTGGCCACGACCGCGACGGCCAACGCGCGGGTGACGGCGGACGTGGCGGAACAGCTCGGTACGGGGGCCGGAACGGACGCGCTGGTGCTGCGCGGCCCGCTGGACCGGGAGAGTCTGAGCCTCGGCGTGCTGCGGCTTCCGGACGCCGCCCACCGTATGGCCTGGCTCGCCGACCACCTCGACGAGCTGCCGGGTTCCGGCATCATCTACACGCTCACCGTGGCGGCTGCCGAGGAGGTCACCGCGTTCCTGCGGCAGTGCGGGCACACCGTGGCCTCGTACACCGGCAAGACGGAGAACGCCGAACGGCAGCAGGCAGAGGAGGACCTGCTGGCCAACCGGGTGAAGGCGCTGGTCGCCACATCCGCCCTCGGGATGGGCTTCGACAAGCCCGACCTCGGCTTCGTGGTGCACCTCGGCTCACCGTCGTCCCCGATCGCCTACTACCAGCAGGTAGGGCGGGCGGGGCGCGGTGTCGAGCACGCGGAGGTGCTGCTGCTTCCGGGCAAGGAGGACCAGGCGATCTGGGAGTACTTCGCGTCGATCGCGTTTCCTCCGGAGGAGCAGGTGCGGCGCACTCTGGACGCCCTTGCCCGGTCGGACCGACCCTTGTCGCTGCCCGCTCTCGAACCGCTGGTCGAACTGCGCCGGTCCAGACTCGAGACGATGCTCAAGGTGCTGGACGTGGACGGTGCGGTGCGCCGTGTACAGGGTGGCTGGATCGCGACGGGCGTCCCGTGGACGTACGACACCGAGCGCTACGCCTGGGTGGCAAAGCAACGCGAGACCGAGCAGCAGGCGATGCGCGACTACGTGAGCACGACGGGCTGCCGCATGGAGTTTCTGCGGCGGCAGCTGGACGACGAGGGCGCCGCCCCCTGCGGACGCTGCGACTCCTGCGCGGGACCGCGGTTCATGGACACCGTCTCTCCTGCCGCGCTGGATGCGGCGCTCGGTGAACTCGGCCGCGCGGGTGTCGAGGTCGAACCCCGCAAGATGTGGCCCACGGGTCTGCCGGCGGTCGGTGTGGAGCTGAAGGGACGCATCCCGGCCGCGGAACAGGCCGCGCCGGGGCGAGCGCTCGGGCGGCTCTCCGACATCGGCTGGGGCAACCGGCTGCGGCCGATACTGACGCCTCAGGCCCAGGACGGGCCCGTCCCGGACGACGTCGCGAAGGCGGTGGTCGGCGTGCTGGCCGACTGGGCCAAGGGACCCGGCGGCTGGGCCTCGGGACGACCCGACGCACAGCCGCGCCCGGTGGGCGTCGTCACCATGGCCTCTCGCACACGTCCGCAACTGATCCACTCCTTGGGGGCGCGCATAGCCGAGATCGGACGGCTGCCGCTGCTGGGTTCCGTTGGGTACGCCGGCGACGTCCCCCGCGTGCCCCGGAGCAACAGCGCACAGCGGCTCAAGGCGCTCGACGGTGCGCTGACCGTGCCCCCCGAGCTCGCCTCGGCGCTGCGGGAAGCGGGTGGTCCCGTGCTGCTGGTGGACGACATGACGGAGACCGGTTGGACCTTGGCCGTGGCTGCACGCATGCTGCGCCGGGCCGGAGCGGAGGGGGTGTTGCCGCTGGTACTCGCCATGCAGGCGTGAGCCGCCCCTTCCCTGGGAACACATCCGGAAGAGATACAGCAGGGGATATAGGCCACAGATCGCCAGGAACCGGCCGGTGGCGCCAATTGCTCGTTGCCGCATTCCAGTTCGACGGCAAGAATTGAGGTCCGCTCCCCGCACGGCCGTCCGTGACCCGGCAGGGCCCCGTTGGGATGCGCACCCCCCGAGTCCGACCTCGCCCGCAGTGTGGGCGCGTAGCCGAAGGGAGGATCGTGACCTTCGGATTCGCTTCGTCCCCGGTGGCATCCATGTCGGCGTCCGCCGATCTGTCCGCCGCTTCCGCCAATCCCCTGGCCCGGGTGCTCGAGCCCGCCGAGTGGGCAGCCGCAGGGATTCCGCTGCTGCGCAACCCTCGTGAAGTCGTCGTCGGGCTCCATGGCCTGCACCGGCCGCGGCCCTCCACGGTCGTGGTGGCGGTCCTGGATCCGGACGAACAACTGCGGGCGAGCGCCTCGTTCACGCGCCGCCAGGCTCCTGCGGACGGCTGGATGTTCCGCAACTCGCTTCTCGCTCAACTGCGCCGGGTGATTCCGCATGACCTGCGGCGCCGCACGCCGGTGCGGACGGCCGTGCTGCTCCACTGCCGCGAGGGGGACGCACGGTGGACGGAGGAGGACGGGGCGTGGATGTGGGGGCTGCGGGACGCATGCACGCTGCACGGACTGCGCTGCGGTTCGTACATCACGCTGACCCGTGACGGCTGGCAGGTTCTTGGCGAGGGGCGCGGCGGACGCCGCCCGGACTCGCAGTCCGCTCCGGAAAGCACCGATCCGATGGGGGCACCGCCTGCGCTCCCGCGCACCGGAGGAGTCGCCTCCGAGGTGATGCACCGGGCCGCCGCCCGCTGACGGCGGCACAACCGCCCGCCGGCGACAGGTCGCGCAGGGGCCGGGTCACTTCCGACGACGGCCTGCCGGACGGACCATGGCGCACCCGAAAGGCGCGCCGCGCAGGGACGCGACGCACAACGGCAGGCGGAACGTGGGCGGCCGGAGACTGGTCGTGCCGAC
Source organism: Streptomyces sp. NRRL F-5122 (assembly GCF_001507435.1). Taxonomy (GTDB): domain Bacteria; phylum Actinomycetota; class Actinomycetes; order Streptomycetales; family Streptomycetaceae; genus Streptomyces; species Streptomyces lannensis. Next base: position 86,741 of record NZ_LMWH01000266.1, on the reverse strand, counting down.
CTGGCCCATTGATACAGCTGGATATGCCACAGCGAGACGCCGGGCCGGCGGTCACCGACGGCGTTCCGGCAGTCCGCGCGCGACCGGACGCCCGGGCGAAAGAGCAGGGCGGATCGACCACCGTACACAGGCCGCCGATCCGGCACTCCCGCCGACGCCCGAGGCCAGAACCGGGTGACCCGGCTCCGGTCTCCGCGCGAACTGGCGGGACCTGAGCGATCCGGACAGGGCCCGGATCGCTCAGACGCCCACGCCGAGCACCGAGTCGATCTGCTTCGGGTCGCCGCAGACGATCAGCAGGGCACCGGCCCGGCCCATTGCCAGCGGAAGCACGGTGGCGACTGACTCGTCGGCGCCGCCGTTGACGGCGACCACGACCACCGGGCGGGCGGCGGCGCGGGAGGCCACGGAGGCGTCGGCGTAGAAGACGTCGTCACCGGCGTCGTGCTGCGCCCAGTACGCGGTCTCACCGAAGGACATTTCGTGTGCGGCCCACGGATGCGGTTCGCCGGTGGTGATCACCAGCACGTCGCCGGGAACACGACCCGAGTCGAGCAGCAGGTCGACGGCTTCTTCGGCGGCGTCCAGCGCGCCCTCGACCGAGGCCGGGATGAGCTGGATCTGTGGGTTGACGGAGGGAGCTGGCTGTTCGGACTTGGCCGGTTCGCGCGGGGTGCGCTGGGCCGGCATGGGCCTCGGCCCCGGACGACCGGGACGCGGGGGGGCCGCGGGACGCGGTCCGGGCACGGGACGAGGGGTCGGCGCGGTGCGGCCTCCGGCCGGCGTGGCGCGGGGACCCTGGGCACTCTCGTGAATCTGAGGCTCCTCGGGAATGAGAGGCATGGGCTGATATCTATCAAACGCCGGTGCGGCCGGCGTCGGCGGGTGGCACATGAGTGCGATCGGAACCGGTCAGAAGTCGAAGCCGAGCTGGCCCTCGATTTCCGGTGCGCTTCCGTCCGCCCAGCTGCGGACCTTCTTGAGATGCCGCCACTGAGGCAACGCATCAAGATACGCCCACGACAAGCGGTGGTACGGGGTGGGGCCCCGCTCCGCGAGTGCGGCTTTGTGCACCGGGGACGGATACCCCGCGTTGGCCGCAAACCCGAAGTCTGCATGGTCGATACCCAGTTCGGCCATCATTTTGTCGCGGTGAACCTTGGCGATCACCGAGGCCGCCGCGACGGCCACACACGACTGGTCGCCCTTGATCACCGTACGGACGTTCCAGGGCATCCCGAGATAGTCGTGCTTCCCGTCGAGGATGATCGCTTCGGGGCGGACCGGAAGCGCTTCGAGGGCGCGAACGGCGGCGAGCCGAAGTGCGGCTGTCATCCCGAGGTCGTCGATCTCCTCGGGGGAGGCGTGACCGAGGGAATAGGCCGTCACCCACTGCTCCAACACCACGGCGAGTTCGGTGCGCCGCTTCACGGTGAGCAGTTTGGAGTCGGTGAGCCCCTCGGGGGGCCGGCGTAGGCCCGTGACCGCGGCGCAGACGGTGACGGGGCCGGCCCAGGCACCGCGCCCCACCTCGTCTACACCGGCGATGACCTTCGCTCCGGTCGTTGCGCGAAGGGAGCGCTCGACGGTGTGAGTAGGTGGTTCGTACGGCATGGCGCCCTTAGCCTACGCCGCCCGGATCCCCGTGCGACACCCCGGTTTGCCCCGGCGGCGGCACACCTCTCGGCGACCCGTTCGCAAGCGCGCCCGCCGCCGTGATCCGACGGCTCGGAAGGCCGGGATCAGCCCTGCTCGGGACGGAGCAGCGGGAGCATCAGCTGGTCGATCATCTCCTCGATGTCCTGCTCGATCCATTCGCTTCCGCACATTTTTGCTCGGTACATCATCATCGCCGGAATGGCATCGAAGACATAGCCGTTCGCAGCGGCGGGCCGCACCTCACCCCGCTCGATTCCACGGTTGATGACCTCACGCAACAGCTTGAGGGTCGGCTCCACGACGCCGTCGTAGATCACACCGTGGAAGCGCTCGGCCTGCAGGTTGTCGCATTCGTGAATGACTGATCGAAGCGCGAAACCTGGGCGCGAGTACATCGCCTCGCGGGCCAGCCGGCAGAGCGCGAGAAGGTCCTCGCGCACATTCCCGTGGTCGGGCGCCTCGTCGAGGCGGGGAAGCCCGGCCTGGAGCGCGTCGGCGACGAGATCCTCCTTGGACGGCCAGCGGCGGTAGACCGCCGCCTTGCCGGTCTGGGCGCCTGCGGCGACGCCCTCCATGGTGAGGCCGTTCCAGCCGACCGTACTGAGTTGCTCCAGGGCGGCTTCGAGGATCGCGCGCTCGAGCACAGCACCACGTCGACGAAGGGAAGCCGGCTGAGCGGAGGCGGCCGTCCAGGACGAAGTACCCATCTGAATGTCTCCGTTGAGCATGGGGAAGCGGGGATTTCGGGGAAGGGGCGAGCGGTCGGGGGCAATCACGCGGCATCGAACTCAGTGAACGCTTGCGTTCACTGATGGGGACTCACTACCGTTTGACGCGACAGTGAACGCGGTCGTTCACTAACGACTTCGTGGGGGATCCATAGTGACAACCTCTCCTTTGCTCCAGGAACAGAAGCCGGGAGTCGCCCGCCGGGCGGCTCATCCCGGCATCGCGCTCACGGTCATCGCGGCCTGCCAACTCATGGTGGTACTCGACGCGACGATTGTGAACATCGCACTCCCGCACATTCAAGACGCGCTCCAGTTCAGCACAACCGATCTGACATGGGTGGTCAGCGCGTACACGCTCACCTTCGGCGGACTGCTGCTGCTCGGCGGCCGGGCCGGCGACATACTCGGCCGGCGCCGGGTGTTCATGACAGGCATCCTGCTGTTCACCTTCGCCTCGCTGCTCGGTGGACTCGCCCAGGAGCCCTGGCAGTTGCTCGCCGCGCGTGCCCTGCAGGGCATGGGCGGCGCCATCGCATCACCCACCTCGCTGGCGCTCATCACCACCACTTTCCCGGAAGGCCCCGAGCGGAACCGGGCCTTCGCCGTCTTCGCGGCGGTCTCGGCCGGCGGCGGCGCGATAGGCCTGCTGACCGGCGGCATGCTCACGGAGTGGCTCGACTGGCGCTGGGTCCTCTTCGTGAACGTACCCATCGGCGTACTGATAGCCGTGCTCGCACCGAGGTTCATCAACGAATCGGAACGCCATCCCGGACGGTTCGACATAGCGGGAGCGCTCACCTCGACCGTCGGCATGGCGTCCCTGGTCTACGGCTTCATCCGTGCTGCGGAGAACGGCTGGCGGGACAGTCTCACCATCGGCTCCTTCACGACGGCGCTGGTGTTGCTGGTGGCCTTCGGATTCATCGAGTCGCGGGCCAAGGAGCCGATCACCCCGCTGCGGATGTTCGCCGACCGGAATCGCTCGGGCACGTACGTGATCATGCTGAGCCTGGCCGCGGCGATGTTCGGCATGTTCTTCTACATCGTGCTCTTCGTGCAGAACGTGCTGGGGTACTCGCCGATCGCGGCCGGCGTGGCGTTCCTTCCGGTGACGGTGGCCATCGCGATCGGCGCCGGGCTGTCGCAGAGGTTCCTGCCGGTGCTCGGCCCGAAGCCATTCATGCTGGTGGGCGCGACACTGGTCTCGCTCGGGCTGGGCTGGCTGACCTTCATCAGCCCCGACAGCTCGTACCTGTCCGGCGTGCTCGGTCCGATGCTGCTGTTCGGCTTCGGCATGGGCCTGAACTTCGTGACCCTGACGCTCACCGCGGTCTCGGGCGTCGCCCCGCACGAGGCGGGCGCGGCTTCCGGTCTCCTGAACGCCATGCAGCAGGTGGGCGGTTCGCTCGGGCTCTCCATCCTCACCACGATCTTCGGCACCGCGAGCCGGAACGAGGCGGAGAAGCAGGTGCCCGACCTCCTGGCGAACGGCACGGCCGAACAGAAGGCGGAGTTCGCCAGGACACACCAACTGCCGGCGCCCTGGGGGCACGAGGTGCTCGCCCACGGCATCTCGACGGCCTTCATCCCGGCCGTGGCGATGGCGGTCCTGGCACTGGTCACGGCGAGCGTGGTCATCCGCGTACGCAAGAGCGACCTGGAGGCCCTGGCCGGCACGGCGGGACCTGCAGGAGGCTGAGAGCGGACCCGGCCCCCGTCGTCCGGCCCGCGAACCGGACGGCAGGGGGCCGCCCACGACGGCCGGACGGCGCCCGGGGAACGACGACAGAGCGCCCTCCGGCCGTACCCGCGGTCGTGGTGCCTTCCCGCGGAGGCGGTCCTGGCCCATGGGCCGGGGCCGTCTCACCCTGCGCGCATCGGTTCCGGTCAGCACACAGGCTGTCCCCTACGAGTGCGGCGATGCTCCGGGGCACGACTCCGATCGTCTACGTCGCCGGCGACGCCCAGTCCGGCAGCCGCTCCGCACGCTCCAGCCACTCCCCCGGCGGCGTCCCCGCCTTCCCGGCGGCGAGCACCCCGCCGACGATCGAGCAGGTCGTGTCGACGTCCCCGCCCACCTCCGCGGTCGTCCAGAAGGCCTGTTCGTAGTCGCCGAGAGCGCGGGCGGCCGACCAGAGCGCGAAGGGCACCGTGTCGTGCGCCGACGTACGCCGGCCGCAGCCCAGAACGGCCGCGACGGTCGTGGCGTCGCTGTAGTCCAGCATGTCCCGCGCCCGGCGCAACCCGGCCCCGACGGCGCTCTTCGGTACGAGCGCGATGACACCGTCGAGCAGGGCCTCGGGGGCCGGCGGCCCGGCCGGAGCGGCGGCGAGGGCGGCCGCGGCGGCGACGGCCATGGCCCCCACCACGGCCTCACGGTGCTGATGGGTGGGGTAGGCGGAGATCTCCGCCTGATGCGTGGCCTGCTCGGGGTCGTCGGCGTACCAGGCGCCCAGGGGGGCGATCCGCATCGCCGCGCCGTTGCCCCACGACCCCCGGCCGTCGAACAGTGCCGAGGACAGCTCGCGCCAGTCGCCGCCTTCCCGTACGAGCCTGAGGAGGCGGTTGACGGCAGGCCCGTAGCCGCGGTCGAAGTCATGGTGCTCCGCGAAGGAGCGCGCCAGTGCGTCCTGGTCGATACGGCGGTGTGCGGCCAGAACGGACACGATGGAGCAGGCCATCTCCGTGTCGTCCGTCCACTGCCAGGGCCCCGCAGGCAGCTCACGGCGCTTGAGCAGGGGATAGCTCGCGGGGACGAAGAACTGAGAGCCCAGTGCGTCCCCCACGGCCAGTCCCCGCAGGCTGGCCAGGGCGCGTTCCAGCCGCCCGGGGAAAGAGGAGTCAGCGGTCATCGCCCTCCCACTCTATCCGGTGACCCAGTAGGGCTGCGGGTCCCGCCAGCGATCGAACGGGCGATCGAGTCGATACTTGCCGTCCTCGCCCAGCAGGAGCATGCGCGTCTCACCGTTCCCCGGGTTCGAGAGGGCCTCGAATTCGGCGACCGTCCAGTGGAACCAGCGCATACAGAACAGCCTCATGGCGAGGCCGTGGGTCACCAGGAGCACGTTCGGCGGATGATCGGGGTCCTCGAAGCTGCGGAACAGGCTTTCCAGGAAACCGCCCACCCGGTCGTACACGTCGGCGCCGGACTCGCCCTGCGCGAAGCGGTAGAAGAAGTGCCCGTAGGCGTCCCGGTACGCCTTCTGGACCATGACGTCGTTGCGGTCCTGCCAGTTGCCCCAGTCCTGCTCACGCAGCCGGGGCTCCTCGCGGACCCGGACACGATCGGGGTCCAGGCGGAAGGCGTGGAGCGTCTCATGGGTACGGCGATAGGGGGAGACGTACACACTGACGTGCTCCCCGCCGAAGAGGTCCCGCAGCCGTTTGCCCGTCGCCTCCGCCTGCCGCCACCCCTTCTCGGTGAGCGGCAGCGCGTGGTCGGGTTCACGCTCGTAGACGGTGTCATCGGCATTGCCCACCGACTCTCCGTGCCGGACAAGGACGATGCGCCGTGGTCGTGCCATGCCAAAACCCTAGATCGGGTGACTCGCGAAGGGGCACCCGAGCGGCCTTGATACGGGTCACATTCGAACGACGCTCGTCGGACCGGTCCAGTTCGCCAACCGAGGCGCGGACCGGCGCCGCAGCCGTTCATGCCACCGGATCACACGATCCACGACGGCTCCAGGTCCACGATGTCCCCCGTGAGGGCAGCGATGTCGGCCTCGGTCTGCGCCCTCAGCGCCAGGCGCTCGATACGTTCCTCGCGGTACTTGCCGTGTTCCGCCGCCGACTGCCACATCGACAGGATCAGGAACTCATGACCCGGCGCCTCGCCGAACAGTCCGCGGGTCATGCCCGGCGAACCGGCCATCGCCGGATTCCAGACCTTCTCCTGCATCAGTGCGAAGTGCTCGGCACGCTCCTCGTGCACCTTGCAGTGCGCGACCCGCACCAGGTCCGCGTCGGTGAAGCGGGGCTCGAAGCCGGTCTTCACGTCGAAGCGGTGGTCGAAGAGCCTGACCTGCTGGTCCTTGAACGTCCCCGACTGCGCAGCCGCCAGTCGGTCGTGCGAGCGCGCCATGAAAGAGTCGTAGAAGGCACGGCTCTCCCAGAACGCGAAGACGTGCGCCACGCCGGGTCTCCCCCGGCTCCAGCCCCCGCCCTGTCCGCGGAATCCCGGCTCCCCCGGCAGTCCCGCCCACTTTCGCTGCCCCCGCTCGAAACCGCGGCGGTCCACCACAGTGCAGCGAATCCACTTGACCAGCACCGCGCCATCGTACGGCCCCGATGCGTGGCGCTGGTCACGCTCCGGCGGAGTGCACCCGGGCGAGCGCCCCGGCGCACAAGGCACAATGGACAACTGACCCACTCTGCACAGGAGTTCGTTCAGAGGGTCGTGACAACGGGGAGGGGATGGGTGATGAGCGACCTCAACAAGGGCATCCGCAAAGTCGAGTTGGCGGTGAAGTGGGACCCGAGTCCGCCCGGGCAGCCGCCGACCGACCTCGACATCGTCGCGGCGACCTATCTCGCGTCGGATCCGTACGGGGACCCCGCCTATGTCGTGCACTTCGACAGCCGCTCCCCCGACGGCACGATCTACCTCAACCGCGACAGCCTGGACGGCAAGGGCTTCGGCTGGGACGAGGTCATGACGCTGGAGCTCCACCGCCTCGACAGCAGGTACGCGCGCGTGGTGGCGGGAGTCGTCATACAGCAGCGCACCGGCCACAAGACGTTCGTCGGCGTCCTGAACCCGGCGCTGCGGCTGCGTGAGGGATACACCGTCCTTGCCGAGGACGATTTCGGCGGGGTCCTGGGCGCGACGGCGGCGAGGGTCGCCGAGTTCGTGCGCGATGCCTCCGGCGAGTGGATGTTCCGCCCAGGCATCCACGGCTACGACACGGACCCGCAGAGCTTCGCCCGAGTGATGGGCAGCCCGCAGGACTCCTGACACCGTTGCCCGGTGTCATGGCGGACAGCGGTGCCGCCCGTCATGACCGGGTACTGGCGCATGTCACCGATCCCGGTCGTCCGGCATCCCGAGTCTGCTCGTCCGTCCACGCCTGCCGAGGAGGGGTGGGCGGGCCGGTTTCCGGCATCCTGCGCGACCCCGGCGAGGGCCACCGACGGGATGCGACCATGGCGGGGGCACGGGTGGCCGACAAGGACAAATGCGTTGCTCCGCCGTTTCCCTCTCATGATCATGGGCCGAATGCGATTCTTTGCCGCCACTGCAGACCCCACCGCCCTCGACCGGGCTCTCGCCTATCCGGCCGACGGTCCCGTCGCCGCTCTGACCGCCGAGCGGATTCGCGAGGAGATCGACGCCAGCCAATTCCGCCCGGAATGGATCTGGCTCGCCGAGGACGAGGACGGGCACATACTTGCCCGCGCGCTGTGGTGGGGTCGTGCCGACAGCGAGCGGCCCATAGCCCTCGACTGCCTCCAGGTACGCGCCACGGTCGCCGACCCCGCCGCCCTCGCCACCAGTCTCCTCGACGCCGGGCATGCCAGCTTCGGTACGCGCCCGCTGTACAACGTCTCCCTCCCAGGGGACTGGCGCGCCCGATCGGAACTCGCGCAGGCGGTCGCCTGGCGTCGCGAATCCGGCGCCCGTGCCGGGCTGAGCCGGGAGATCGAGCGCCTGCGCTACGAGTGGACTCCGGCGGCAGGACTGCCCGAGGCCGGTGGGCGGCTGACGTTTCGCGAGGGCAGCGACGAGGAGTTCCTCGAGGCCTTCGCCCGCGTGTCATCCGGCAGCCTGGACCAGGCCACCCAGGACGAGCTGCGCACCAAGGACGCCGGGCAACTGGCCGAGGAGGACATACGGTTCTACCTCGACTGCCCCGGCGAGCGCTCCTGGTGGCGGCTCGCGGAGCTGCCCGACGGCACGCTCGCCGGTCTGGCCGTGCCGTCGGCGACCCCGTACAACCGCAACGTCGGCTATCTCGGAGTCGTACCCGAGCAACGTGGGCAGGGCCTGATCGACGAGATCCTCGCCGAGATCACTCGCTTCCACGCGGCCGAAGGCGCCGAGCGCATCACCGCCACGACGGACACCACGAACGCCCCGATGGCCGCAGCGTTCGAGCGCGCGGGCTACGAGGTGACCGAGATCCGTATGGTCCTGGAGGCTCCCGAGCGGGCATGACCCGCCGTACTGGCCTGGTCTGCCCAGGGGGCGGCGCCGGTGGCCGAGCCACCAAGCGGCCGGCCCGTACAGGGCCGTGGGTTCCGATAGCCGGCCCGGCCGTGACGCGTCGGTCGGCGAGGCCGCCGAGGAAGAGCCGGCCGTGGCACCTTCCCGGACACGCCGAGGGGAACCGGCCGTCGGCCGGTCCCCCTCGGGAACCGCAGGTCAGCTACCTTCGCGGCGTGCGTCGGATCCAGGATCCGACGCGATACCGCTCATTCTCAACTGCAGCCGCTCGTCGAGCCGCAGCCCTCGCAGATGTAGCAGGAACCGGCCCGCTGCATCTTCGTGCCGCAGGAGAAGCACAGCGGGGCGTCCGCCTGGATGCCCAGTTGCATCTCCACCAGTTCGGCGCTGGTGTGCGCCTGCTTCGGGGCCGGCTGGGCCGTCGCGGCCTCGGCGCGCGGGGTGGCCACGGCCTTCAGCTCCTGGGCGCGCGGCGCCGACTGGGCCAGGCCCTCGACGTCGACCTCGTCCTCGCTGGTCTCGTACGAGCCGGTCTCCAGGTGGCGCTGACGCTCCTCGGCGGAGTGGATGCCGAGCGCCGAACGCGTCTCGAAGGGCAGGAAGTCGAGCGCCAGACGGCGGAAGATGTAGTCGACGATCGACTGCGCCATCCGCACGTCCGGGTCGTCCGTCATACCGGCCGGCTCGAAGCGCATGTTGGTGAACTTGGAGACGTACGTCTCCAGCGGCACGCCGTACTGCAGACCCACCGAGACCGCGATGGAGAAGGCGTCCATCATGCCCGCGAGGGTCGAGCCCTGCTTGGACATCTTGAGGAAGACCTCGCCGAGACCGTCGTCCGGGTAGGAGTTGGCGGTCATGTACCCCTCGGCACCGCCGACGGTGAAGGAGGTGGTGATGCCGGGACGACCCTTCGGGAGGCGCTTGCGGACCGGGCGGTACTCGACCACCTTCTCGACCTTGGGCTCCGCGGTGCGCTCCTCGGCCTTCGCCGGCGCGGTCTCCTTCTTCTTGGCGGAGAGCGGCTGGCCGACCTTGCAGTTGTCGCGGTAGATCGCGAGCGCCTTGATGCCCAGCTTCCAGGCCTCGAAGTAGATCTCCTCGACCTCCTCGACGGTCGCCGTCTCCGGCATGTTGACCGTCTTGGAGATGGCACCGGAGATCCACGGCTGGATCGCGGCCATCATGCGGACGTGGCCCATCGGGGAGATGGCGCGCTCGCCCATCGCGCAGTCGAAGACCTCGTAGTGCTCGTGCCTGAGGCCCGGCGCGTCGATCACATTGCCGTGCTCGGCGATGTGGGCGACGATCGCCTCGATCTGCTCCTCCTGGTATCCGAGGCGGCGCAGCGCCTGCGGCACGGTGCCGTTGACGATCTGCATCGAGCCGCCGCCGACCAGCTTCTTGAACTTGACCAGCGCCAGGTCCGGCTCGACACCGGTGGTGTCGCAGGACATCGCCAGACCGATGGTGCCGGTCGGAGCGAGGACGGACGCCTGGGAGTTGCGGAAGCCGTTCTTCTCACCGAGGCGGAGCACGTCCTGCCAGGCCTCCGTGGCGGCGGCCCACACCGGGCTGTCCAGGTCGTCCATGCGGACGGCCGTGGCGTTGGCGTCGGCGTGCTGCTGCATGACGCGCAGGTGCGGCCGCTCATTGCGGGCGTAGCCGTCGTACGGGCCGACCACCGCGGCGAGCTCGGACGAGCGCTTGTACGCCGTGCCGGTCATCAGGGAGGTGATGGCACCGGCCAGGGCGCGGCCGCCGTTGGAGTCGTACGCGTGGCCGGTCGCCATGAGGAGGGCGCCGAGGTTGGCGTAACCGATGCCGAGCTGGCGGAAGGCGCGGGTGTTCTCGCCGATCTTCTGGGTCGGGAAGTCCGCGAAGCAGATCGAGATGTCCATCGCGGTGATGACCAGCTCGACGACCTTGGCGAAGCGCTCGACCTCGAAGGACTGGTGGCCCTTGCCGTCGTCCTTCAGGAACTTCATCAGGTTCAGCGAGGCGAGGTTGCAGGACGTGTTGTCCAGGTGCATGTACTCGCTGCACGGGTTCGAGCCGTTGATACGGCCGGACTCCGGGCACGTGTGCCAATGGTTGATCGTGTCGTCGTACTGGATGCCCGGGTCGGCGCAGGCCCAGGCGGCCTCGGCCATCTTGCGGAAGAGCGCCTTCGCCTCGACCTCCTCGATGACCTCACCGGTCATACGGGCGCGCAGGCCGAACTTGCCGCCGTTCTCGACGGCCTTCATGAAGGTGTCGTTGACGCGGACCGAGTTGTTGGCGTTCTGGTACTGGACGGAGGTGATGTCGTCACCGCCGAGGTCCATGTCGAAGCCCGCGTCACGGAGGGCGCGGATCTTCTCCTCCTCCTTGACCTTGGTCTCGATGAAGTCCTCGACGTCAGGGTGGTCGACGTCCAGGATGACCATCTTGGCCGCGCGGCGGGTGGCACCGCCCGACTTGATCGTTCCCGCGGAGGCGTCGGCGCCGCGCATGAAGGAGACGGGACCGGAGGCGTTGCCGCCGGAGGAGAGCAGCTCCTTGGAGGAGCGGATGCGGGAGAGGTTCAGGCCGGCACCGGAGCCGCCCTTGAAGATCATGCCCTCTTCCTTGTACCAGTCGAGGATCGACTCCATGGAGTCGTCGACGGACAGGATGAAGCAGGCGGAGACCTGCTGGGGCTGCGGGGTGCCCACGTTGAACCAGACGGGGCTGTTGAAGCTGAAGATCTGGTGCAGGAGGGCATAGGCCAGCTCGTGCTCGAAAATCTCCGCGTCGGCGGGCGAGGAGAAGTATTTGTAGTCCTCACCGGCCTTCCGGTACGTCTTCACGATGCGGTCGATCAGCTGCTTGAGGCTGGTCTCGCGCTGCGGGGTGCCGACGGCACCGCGGAAGTACTTGCTGGTGACGATGTTGACCGCGTTCACCGACCAGAAGTCGGGGAACTCGACGCCACGCTGCTCGAAGTTGACCGAGCCGTCGCGCCAGTTGGTCATGACGACGTCACGGCGCGCCCACTCGACCTCGTCGTACGGGTGCACGCCGGGAGTCGTGTGAATGCGCTCGATACGCAGTCCCTTGGTGGCCTTGGCGCCCTTCGCTCGGGAACCTCGTGCCGGACCGCTCGCCGTCTCTGTCATGCCGCCTCCCTGTATCAGGCAAAAACGCCCTGACGTGCCCTTTTCTTCCCAAGGCACGGTGTTGTGTCTGCTTGTCACGCGCGTCGCGAGACGGCGCGCGTGACGGGTCTGTGTGCGCCGCCGACGGAGCCCTGCCCGTCGGCCCTCCCGTCAGTCGGCGGCGCTGACGGGCACGGGGGCGTCTGCAGCCGCTCCGGACCCGCGGTCGGTTCCCTGGCGCTCCGCGACGGCGGTGCCGTGGTCGTCGTCGTCCACGGCGGGGCGCCCACGCTGCTGCTCCCTGAGTTCCGCGATGGCGGCCTCGAAGTCCTCCAGCGAGTCGAACGCCCGGTACACGGACGCGAACCGCAGAAAGGCGACGAGGTCCAGCTCCTGCAAGGGGCCGAGTATGGCCAGACCCACGTCATGGGTGGTCAGCTCGGCACTCCCGGTGGCCCGCACCGCCTCTTCGACCCGCTGGCCGAGCTGGGCGAGTGCGTCCTCTGTGACAGGCCGCCCCTGGCATGCCTTGCGCACGCCGTTGATGACCTTGGTGCGACTGAAGGGCTCGGTGACCCCGGACCGCTTGACCACCATGAGCGAGCACGTCTCCACCGTCGTGAAACGGCGGGAGCAGTCGGGACACTGGCGGCGCCTGCGGATGGACGTCCCGTCGTCGGTCGTACGGCTGTCGACGACACGGCTGTCCGGGTGCCTGCAGAAGGGGCAGTACATGGGTCCCACCCTCCTTTTCAGCACGACTGATTAGACCTCGTGGGCCTCACAGGCCCCTCGAAGCAGCCCCAAGCATAGGCGATCTCCCGAGCCAGGAAGACCGGGGGGACCACAACCTATGGGCCACTGCTGCAATCCAACCACTACATCTAGCGATCGGCTCACACTTTCGGCCGCGACACGCGGACAGCGGGCAGATTGGCACATGCCGCAGCGCCATACCCGATCGGACCATGGGTGGATACGGTGGACGCCGCATGGAGAAGGGGGGTCGGTACCCGGCCCGCGGGGCCTCGGGTGGCAGACTGGGCGCCGATCACGGCGGCCGACAGGCCATCGCCCCGGCGGTGAAGGGTACAGCAATGAGCGCTTTCGCCCTCCTCCGCTCCTGGTCACGGCCGAGCGGGGGGACCTCCGCCGATCAGGGTCGGCCATACACCGGCACGCAGGACCGCGTCAGATAATTCGCGGTTTTTCACTCGAACGTGTGTTTGGCGCAACCTTTCGAAAGCAACTACCGTTGTGCTGCACGGGAGACCATCGAGAGGGGCCGACGTGACCACCACCGCAGACAGCGCCACCATCACTGCCCAGGACCGCTCCCAGGGCCGACTCGAGCCGGTGCATGCCATGAACGAAGCCACGAATCACGAGGGGCCCAAGCGGTCCCTGCCCGGCCGACCTCCAGGCATCCGGGCGGACAGCTCCGGTCTGACCGACCGGCAGCGCCGGGTGATCGAGGTCATCCGGGACTCCGTGCAACGCCGTGGCTACCCGCCGTCGATGCGGGAGATCGGCCAGGCCGTGGGTCTCTCCAGCACGTCCTCGGTGGCACACCAGCTGATGGCTCTGGAGCGCAAGGGCTTCCTGCGCCGCGACCCGCACCGGCCGCGCGCGTACGAGGTCCGCGGATCGGACCAGTCGGCCTCCGTGCAGCCCACGGACACCACGGGCAAGCCGGCCGCGTCGTACGTCCCGCTCGTCGGCCGTATCGCCGCCGGTGGCCCCATCCTCGCCGAGGAGTCGGTGGAGGACGTCTTCCCGCTGCCGAGGCAGCTGGTCGGCGACGGTGAGCTGTTCGTCCTGAAGGTCGTCGGCGACTCCATGATCGAGGCCGCGATCTGCGACGGCGACTGGGTCACGGTCCGCCGTCAGCCCGTCGCCGAGAACGGCGACATCGTGGCCGCCATGCTCGACGGCGAGGCCACTGTCAAGCGCTTCAAGCGCGAGGACGGCCATGTCTGGCTGCTGCCGCACAACGCGGCCTACCAGCCCATTCCCGGCGACGAGGCGACGATCCTCGGCAAGGTGGTGGCGGTGCTGCGGCGGGTGTGACCCGCACGGAGGGCGGCCTGACGACGCTCCCCCTGATCCGGGCCCCGGGACCCCTGCGCCGGTTCCGGGGTCCCGTGCTGTCCGGGCCCCTCGGACGCTCTGCCGCACCGCCGTCAGTACGCTGTTCGGCGGCCCCGGGGCCGCCGAACAGCGTACTGACCTGGCCGAACCGCGCCCTACCGGGTCACGACTCCTGTGCCTTGGCCGCTGCGTCGATCGCAGCGAGCGACTTGCGCACCTGGTTACGGTCCGTCGTGTACCAGAAGCCGGGCAGTGAGGCCTTGAGATAACTCCCGTAGCGTGCCGTGGCCAGCCGCTGGTCCAGCACGGCGACCACTCCGCGGTCCCCCGTCGCCCGCACCAGACGACCGGCGCCCTGTGCCATCAGCAGCGCCGCGTGCGTGGCGGCCACGGCCATGAAGCCGTTGCCCCCCGCGTCCTCGACCGCCTTCTGACGGGCGCTCATCAGCGGGTCGTCGGGGCGCGGGAACGGGATCTTGTCCATGACGACCAGCTGGCAGCTCGGACCGGGGACGTCGACACCCTGCCAGAGCGACAGCGTGCCGAAGAGGCACGCTTGCGGGTCGGCCGCGAAGTTCTTGATCAGCTCGCCGAGCGTTTCCTCGCCCTGGAGGAAGATCGGGAACTCGGGGATACGGGTGCGCAGTTCCTCGGCGGCGAGTTGGGCGGCCCGCATCGACGCGAAAAGACCGAGCGTGCGGCCGCCGGCCGCCTGGATCAGCTCCGTCAGCTCGTCATGCATGTCCGCTCGGTCGCCGTCGCGGGCCGGCCGCGACAGATGCTTCGCGACGTACAGGATGCCCTGCTTCGGATAGTCGAAGGGGGAGCCGACGTCGACGCCCTTCCACTTCGGCAGGTCGTCTCCCTCCGTGCCCTCGGGGGCAAGCCCCAGGGATGCCCCGACGCCGTTGAAGTCGCCGCCCAGCTTGAGCGTGGCGGACGTGAGGACCACCGAGCGGTCCGCGAAGAGCTTCTCGCGCAGGAGGCCGGAGACGGACAGTGGGGCGACCCGCAGGGACGCGCCGAAGCGGTCGTGCCGTTCGTACCAGACGACGTCCCACTCCGAGCCGTGAGTGATCCGCTCCGCCACGTCGTGCACGCCCTCCACAGCGGCGAGCGCCTGCTTGCGGACGGCGTCCTCGTCCTGCACGGACTTGTCGCGGGTCGTCCCGAGCGCGGAGATCACGGTACGGGCGGCGTCGCGCAGCGCCATGAGGGCGTACCCGAGGTCCTCCGGGATCTCCTCGAGACGCCCTGGCAGGGCGAGCTCCATCAGCCGTTCGAAGCCCTCAGCGGCGGTCTGGAGCTGGTCGGCCGCCTTCTCGTTGACCAGTTTGGCGGCGCGGCGCACGGCGCGGTTGACCTGGCCGGGGGTGAGCTCGCCGGTGGCCACGCCTGTCACCCGGGAGACCAGTTCATGGGCCTCGTCGACGATGAGCACCTCGTGCTGGGGCAGGACGGGCGCGCCCTCGATGGCGTCGATCGCGAGAAGCGCGTGGTTGGTCACGACGACTTCGGCGAGCTTGGCACGTTCACGGGCCATCTCGGCGAAGCATTCGGCGCCATAAGCGCACTTCGATGCGCCCAGGCACTCTCGGGACGACACCGACACCTGCGCCCAGGCCCGGTCCGAGACGCCCGGAGTGAGGTCGTCCCGGTCGCCGCTCTCCGTGCCCTCGGACCATTCCCGCAGCCGCAACAGATCCTGTCCCAGCTTGCTGGTGGGCGCGGCTGCCTCGAACTGGTCGAACAGGCCGTCCTCCTCGTCCTGCGGCACCCCCTCGTGCAGGCGGTGCAGGCACAGGTAGTTCGACCGGCCCTTGAGCATCGCGAACTCCGGGCGACGGCGCAGCAGCGGGTGCAGCGCCTCGACCGTGCGCGGCAGGTCGCGCTCGACGAGCTGGCGCTGCAGCGCCAGGGTGGCTGTCGCCACGACGACGGGCTCCCCGTGGGCGAGCGCGGGCACCAGATAGCCCAGCGACTTTCCGGTGCCGGTGCCGGCCTGAGCCAGCAGATGGGAGCCGTCGTCGATCGCCTCCGCGACGGCCTGGGCCATGGTCGCCTGGCCGGGGCGCTCCGTACCGCCGACGGCTGAGACGGCTGCGTGCAGGAGTTCGGGGAGTGAGGGCTTCGTCATAGCGCGACCACCCTACGGCGCTGCACTGACAAACGAGCACGAGTCCCCGCAGCCCACCGGAGGCTCACGCCTGGCGTCGCGCAACGGGACGGCCCTCGGGTCGGCGGACGATGCGGCACAGGACTCCTTTGTGGGACAGGGCCGCGCGCGACCGGGAACGGGGCGGACGGACGGGAACCGGGGCGAGGGGCCGGAACCGGGGCCTCGGGCCGGGAGCCGGAGCGGAGGGCCGGAAATCGGTGCCGGAGACCGGGAACCGGGGCAGGACGGCTTTCGTTACGGAGAGTGATGATGCTGCAGCACACGGCGAAGGACCCGGTCCCGGACCATCAGGGCGGCCCTCTTCTCGGGGAGGTCGACCTCGGCGGAGAACCGGAAGCCGGCGTTGAGGAAGGAGGCGACGGAGGGGATGTTGCGAAGGTCGGGTTCGGCGACGACACGTGAACACGACGGACGCCGGTCGAGGACGAGGTCGGCGACCGCGCGCAGGAGGGCGGAACCGATACCGCGCCCGCGGTCGGCGACACCCCCGATGAGGAGGTGGATCCCGGTGTCGTGGGGACGGGCCGGGTAGTGGCGGGCCAGGGGGTCGAGGTCCGCGCGATAGATCTCCCAGTAGCTCATGGGGGTGCCGTCCAGCACGCCGAGGCACGGGACGCTGCGGCCGTCACCGGCGAGTTGGGCCCACAGGTGCCGCTCGGTGACCGAGACCTCTCCCGCCAGGTCCCAGAACACCGCCACCGCGGGGTCGTTCATCCAGCGTGCGACCAGCGGAAGATCCCTGCTCGGATCCACCGGGACGAGGTGGAAGAGACCGACAGGGGTGGGCGTCGCGCCCCAGTCGGCCACGTCGTCCAGGAGGTCGTCGCCACGTGCGATGCCCGGTCGTACGACAGATCCGGCGATCGCGTCGGCCGGGCTCTCAGGAGGGTCGGCCGGACCGTCAGGAGCGCCGGCCTGGCCGTGGGAAGCGTCGGTCAGGGCCTCACGCGCGTCGAACACGGTCGGAGCCGCCGCTCTGCTCCGGCTCGGCCCGCGATCCACGCCGAGGGCCATGAACTGGTCGGGCAGCCGGAGGTCGAGGGTGTCCTCGCAGTCCGAGCCGGGGTTCGGGCGCAGACGCCGGTCGGCGCCGGATCCGGAGCCCGGGCGGGTGGCGGGCCCCGCGCCGGGGGCGGAGGCGGCGCCGGCGCCGCTGTTCGCGTCGATCGGGGACACGGCGACGCTCCTCTCAGGAGAAGGGACGGATGGCGTTCAGGGATGAAGGGGGTTGGTGACGGTGACATAGACGGACTGGGTGTCCACCGGGCCGACGAGTTCGTCCAGACCGTGCAGCCGGGTCAGCAGATTGGCCTTGCAGCGCAGGACGGGTGACTCGAGCAGACGGGCCGGCAGGGAGCTGCGCAGCCGTCCGGAGCCGTCGGCTGCGGAGGCGAGGAAGCGACGGAAGGCCGCGAGCAACAGCCGTTCGTCGGCGAGGCCCTGGGAGCCGAACGCGCCGATCAGACCGAGGACGTTGTTGATGCCCAGGTAGTAGGCGAAGCGTTCGTCGGCCACCTCGTCGGCGACGAAGGTGTCGCTGTGCCCACCGATGCCGGGCAGCCGTGCCTCGAGTTCGGCGCGGCGGGACTCGCGGAAGTAGTAGCCCTGGTTGTCGCGGTAGCGGCCGCCCACGGGCCAGCCTTCGGGGTCCAGGAGGACGATGGTGTTCTGCTGGTGCGCCTCCACGGCGATGCCGGCCTGCCCGTCCAGCCAGAGCACCGGGCGCACCACCTGTTCCAGGTAACGCAGGAACCATTCGGTGGCGACGGCCGAGCGCGAACGGCCGGTGCGTGCGGCGAGACGGATCACCGTCTCGGCGAGCCGGGAGGCCGGTCCGGGTCGCTGCTGCTCGGGCAGGGCGCGGGCTCGGGGCGAGACAAGGCCGGCGAGGCAGCAGGCGTCGTCCGTCGGACCGAACGGGTTGTGCCGGATGACCACGTCCAATCCGGCCACGGGCATACCGTCCGCGTCGTCGACGGCCAGCCAGGCCGGGTCGCGGACGAGGTCGAAGCCGGGGTGCACGGAGCGCCATTCCCTGCCGAGGCCGCCGCGCAGCAGTCGGTGCACCTCGGCGCCCCGGTGGAGTTCCTTGCGGAGGTTCTCACGACGGGAGTTGGTGATGCGCAGGCCCAGCGACAGTTTCAGCATCGCCGGGACGCCGGAGCGGTGGACGGTGCGGACGGAGGAGGTGGGGCGCCAGGGCTCTCCGTGTGCGCCGAGATCGCGGATCAGTCCTGCCTCCAGCAGGGCGGCGGCCTGTGGGCGGTGCCGGATCTCGCGCGCCTGCCATGGATGCAGGGGCAGAGCGGTGAAGTTCTCGGGGAGCGGGAGGTCCGAAGCCGCGAGCCGCAGGGCGAGCAGGCCGGCCGGCACGGTCCGGCCGCCCTCCGTCCACGCCGAGTCGGCCGCGAGTACGGAGGGTGCGACCGCCAGCCAGTGCAGTGGGAAGCGGCCCCTGAGTTCGGGCGAGTAGAGCCGGGCCTCGGCGTCGGAGAGTCCCTCGCGGCTCTTGGCCGTCGGGTGCATAGGGTGCCCCAGCAGCAGCGCCTGCTCGGCGGAGAGGAAGAGGTCCGCCTCGTCCACGGGCCGCTCGCGCCGATCAGCGATGAAGGTCGTGGTGCGGCGGACGGAGTCGGCCACCCTGCCCACCAGGTCGGCGACGTGGTCATGAGGGAAGCCGGACGCCTGGGGCGATGCGGAGGCCGGGGTGACTGCCTGCCAGGCGGCGCCGGCCTCCCGGGCCAGCAGGGTCGCCACCGTCACGGCATCGGCGGGCGGGGCCCACTCGGGTGTCCCGGCGAGCCGCGGCAGGCCGAACCGGTGCCAGCCCGTCATGGACCAGTACCGAACGGGGACGAGGAGTGCCGTCGCGCCGGCCGGGAGCGGGATCCGCAGCACACCGTCTGCCGGAGCGGCGAGATCGTGCTCGCGGACCCAGCAGCGCAGCAGGTTCTCCACGGTCGCGGCCTGGGCCGCCAGGTGCGGATCGGGATGATCCAGCAGATCGGCGTCGCGCACCGCCTCTGACTCCGGCGGGGCCGCCTCCTGCCGGGGGACCGTGGGAGGCCTCGGCGCGAGCGCGGTGGCCTGTGTTCCGCCGGTATCCTGCTCGGGGGTCCGGGAGCCGCCTTCGGGGGTGGGGGTGGCGTTCAAGGTCGTTCCTCGTGAGGTCTCCGGCTCGTGCGGCGACGGGCCGTGCAATACGGATGTGGGGGGCGGTCATGCGTCCAGGGCCTGGTCCTCCTTCTGCGGCATCGGACGCGAGGCGGACCGGGCTACGCAGCCCGGTCCGGGAAGCGCGGCACGGGTCTCAGGACTCGACGGTCCCCCGCGCCACCACGGCCACCGCGTCCGCCAGCCGGTCCAGGACCGCGCTCGTCTGTTCGTCGGTGATCGTCAGCGGCGGCAGCAGCCGCACCACACTGCCGTGCCGCCCGCCCAGTTCCACGATCAGACCGCGCCGCAGGCACTCCTGCTGGACGGCGGCTGCGAGTGCGGGTGCGGCGGGGAGCGGCCCTGCCCGTCGGACGTCGGCCGTGGGCGCGTCCTGGGACATCGGGCCGGCCGTGGCCTCGGCGTCGACGATCTCCATACCGATCATCAGCCCTCGGCCGCGGACGTCCCCGATGAAGGGGAACTCGTCCACCAGGGGGGCGAGCCCGGCCAGCATGCGCCTGCCGAGTGCTTCGGCACGCTCGGCGAGGCCGTTCTCGCGGACGTAGGCGAGGGTCGCCGTGCCGGCGGCCATGGCGAGTTGATTGCCGCGGAACGTGCCTGCGTGGGTGCCGGGTTGCCAGACGTCGAGGTCGTCGCGGTAGACCACGACGGCGAGCGGAAGGCTGCCGCCGATCGCCTTGGAGAGCACCATGACATCGGGCACCACACCACTGTGCTCGACGGCCCAGAAGCGCCCCGTGCGGCCCACGCCTGTCTGCACCTCGTCCGCGATCAGCGGGATGGACCGGGCCTCGGTGATCCGGCGCATGCGGCGCATCCAGGGGTCCGGCGCGGGGATGACCCCGCCCTCGCCCTGGACCGGTTCCAGGATCATCCCGGCGGGCAGCGACACGCCCGACTTGACATCGTCGAGGAGTGACTCGGTCCAGCGGGCGCTCAGTTCGGCGCCGGTCTCGCCGCCGATCCCGAACGGGCAACGGTAGTCCTGCGGGTACGGCAGCCGGGCCACCCGGACGTCGGCCGCGCCTCCGGACACCTCCAGAGCCCCGGCGGTCATCCCGTGGTAGGCGCCGGTGAAGGCCAGGATCCCGCTGCGGCCGGTCGCGGCACGCACCAGCTTCAAGGCGGCCTCCACGGCGTCCGTCCCCGCCGGACCGCAGAACTGCACACGCGCACGGTCGGCCAACCCGGGCGGCAGGGTCCGGAACAGCTCGGTGGTGAAAGCGTCCTTGACGGGGGTGGCAAGGTCCAAGACGTGCAACGGGGCACCCGAGTCGAGAACCTTGCGGATCGCCTCGAGGACCACCGGGTGGTTGTGGCCTAGGGCCAGCGTGCCCGCCCCGGAGAGGCAGTCGAGATAACGGCGGCCGTCCGCGCCCTCGATGGTGAGCCCGCGTGCCCGCACGGGCACGATCGGGAGGGCGCGCGCATAGGTGCGTGCCGCGGACTCACGCGCCGACTGACGGCGCAGAATGCTCTCGTGCGCCGTGCGCACTCCCCCCATCTCCTGTGCCGCGCGCTCCCCGTCCGTTGCCGCGTACACCTCCGGCTCGCCCTCCACCGGCACCACCGCAGTCTCCGTCACGGTCACGACGTCAGTTCCTCCCGCTGTCCAAAGGGGATGGGGCGAGAGTTGACCACGGACAGCAGATCACCCCGTACATACCAACGACGTGAACGCCCTGTGGAAGCGGGTGAGAGCAAGATCATTGCCGGTCGTCCCGCCACGACGGGCGCGGCGGGTGTCGGCACACCCGGTCACCCGGCCCCGGGGGCGGGCGTTGCATCCGTCCCGCGGCAACGGCCCCTCAGGGGTTGCCGGCCAACGCCGTCGCCCCGTCGGCCCCCTTCAACGCCCCTGTCACCGAAGTCACTTCATGGTCCGGGCCGCGCCCCGGCTGCCGAGCTCGTCTTGCACCGTCCGGCTCCCGGCCGGGAGCACGACGACGGGGCTCTGTTCCGGCAGCGGGTCCTGGTCGACCCGCTGCCGGAACAGAGCCCCGCTCGCCTGTCCGCCCATTCCCGAACCGCCGGACGGACGGCTCATGGTCACGGGCAGGACGGCGCTGCGCTAGGACGGCACGCAGTAGACCCGTACAAAGTTGTCGTACGTCTCAGTGGTGGAAACGTTATGGAATTCGACGGTCCAGCTGTTGTCGACGCCTGACTGGCTCATGCTGGCATAGCTCTTTGTGGCAAAGATGTCGGGGCTCACGGCCCCGACGCCCGCGATGAAAGCACCGGAAATCGGCTTCTGCCCCGGACCACAGACAGCGACCAGATTCCCCGTCTGGCCCGGACCCAGCTCCCCCTCCGTCTCGAAGGTAGTGATCTGCTCGACGCCAGAGGGCCCTTGGGACCCGGTTGCACCCTGCGCACCGGTCGCCCCGGTCTCACCTTGAGTACCCGTCGCACCCTGAGCGCCCGTCGCGCCTTGACTGCCTGTCGCACCCTGAGCGCCGGTTGGACCCTGAACGCCCGCGGTACCGATCTCACCCTGCGGACCGGCAACACCCTGAGCGCCGTTGGCGCCTTGAGCACCCGGCACACCGGGCTCGCCCTGAGCGCCAGGCGTGCCCTGAGTGCCTGCCGCTCCGGTCTCGCCCTGTGGACCCACAGCACCCTGCGCACCGGCCGCCCCGGTGTCGCCTTGAGCACCGGTCGCACCCTGGGCACCGAGCCCGCCCTGCGGGCCTACAGCACCCTGAGCACCGGTGGCGCCTTGAGCACCCTGCACGCCGGGCTCGCCCTGAGTGCCAGGCGTGCCCTGGACACCGATCCCGCCCTGCGGACCAGCAGCACCCTGAGCACCGTTATCGCCTTGAGCACCAGTCGCACCCTGAGCGCCGGTACCGCCCTGCGGACCAGCAGCACCCTGAGCACCCGCCGCCCCGGTGTCACCTTGAGCACCCGTCGCACCCTGAGCGCCCGTCGCGCCTTGACTGCCCGTCGCGCCTTGACTGCCTGTCGCGCCTTGACTGCCTGTCGCACCCTGAGTGCCCGGAGCACCCTGCGCTCCTGTTCCGCCCTGTGCACCGGCTGCCCCTTGAGCACCTGCGGCCCCCTGAGTACCCGGAGCACCGGTCTCGCCCTGTGCACCAGCAGCACCCTGCGCACCGGTTGCCCCGGTCCCACCCTGCGGGCCTGCCGCACCTTGAGCGCCGGCGTCACCCTGGGCCCCCGTCGCCCCGGTCCCACCCTGCGGGCCCGCAGCGCCTTGCGCACCCGTCGCCCCCGTGCCGCCCTGCGGACCGGCGACACCCATCTGCCCCTGAGGGCCGGTGGCCCCGGTGGCCCCTTGAGTACCGGCCGCCCCCGTCATGCCCTGCGTCCCCTGCGTCCCTTGCGTCCCCTGCGTTCCCTGCGTCCCCTGAGCTCCGGTCGCCCCCGTCATGCCCTGCGTCCCCTGCGTCCCTTGCGTCCCCTGCGTTCCCTGCGTTCCCTGAGCTCCGGTCGCCCCCGTCATGCCCTGCGTCCCCTGCGTACCCTGAGCCCCGGCCGCCCCCGTCATGCCCTGCGTACCCTGAGCTCCAGTCGCCCCCGTAGCCCCCTGGGTACCTTGCGCGCCCTGCGCCCCCTGCGCACCCTGAGGACCGGGCTCGCCGCACGGCGGCACGGGGCTCGAGACCTTGACGTAGCGGGCAGCCACCCAACCCGTGCGGTTCGCAAGCCGGTACCACGTCGAGTCGCCGCCGACGCTCTCCCCGGGCGCCCGGCACTGGATACCGATCCGGGCGTCCTTCGGGTACCTGCCCAACTCGGCGGAGTTGGTCGTCGGCAGGGCGCGGACGCTCAAGCCGGACCTGGCCTCGACGGTCCCGCGAACCGGCTCCGAAGACCCGTTCCCTCCCGCGTGGAGGGCGACGGCCCCGGTCCACACCGCACCCGTCACCCCCTGGACTGCCGTTGCGGCGCCTGCCAACTCACACGTCAGGCCGAGACTCACCGCCCCCAGAACAAGCGATGTACCGACTGACCTACGCATTTCGAACCACCACGCCTTCCGCTGGGCGTCTGCGATCAAGGGGGACGTGAAGAGAAAAGCGCATATGCCAGGGAGATTGTTGTTATGACACGACTAAAACCTGATCATCCCTCTCATGGCAGGTCCGTCGTGCAGCGGCAGGAGCACCGAGGTCACACGAGTGGCAGTCCGTACCGCCACCCACCGCATCGTTGTCCGACGGGGCGTCAGATACCGGGGCCTGCAACCCGGGTGTAGGTCAGTCCGTTGCTGACTCCGGCGGTCGTGACGACCGTGACCGTCGCGGGCCCCGCGGGGCCCGCCGGTGCGACGGCCGTGACCTCGGTGGGGGACAACACGGTGAACGACGCCGCAGTGCCGTCGAACCGGACGTCGGTGGTGGTCGTCAGGCTCGTTCCGGTCAGTGTGACGGTGTTTCCCGCGTAGGTGGGCCCCAGGGTCGGGGTCACGGCACTCAGCATGGGGGCGTCGAAATACTCGTAGTTGAGCGGGTTGCCGGTGCCGCCAGGCGTGGTCACCGTGACCGCCGCGGCACCGGCCGCATGGGCGGGAGTCACCGCGGTCAGCACAGTGGAGGAATCGACCGTGAACGACGTCGCCGCGGTCCCGTCGAAATCCACGGCCGTGGCACCCGACAGGCCGGTGCCCGTGATCGTCACCACGGTCCCTCCCGCCGTGTTTCCGGACGTCGGCGTCACGGAGATCAGCGACGGCACCGCGGCATAGTAGAAGTACATGCTGGGGTTCTCGGGGTTGCTGGTGCCGCCAGGGGTGGTCACCGTGACGGCCGCGGATCCGGCCGTATGGGCCGGGGTCACCGCGGAGATCTCGGTGGCGGAGACGACGGTGAACGTCGGCGCCGCGATCCCGTCGAAACGCACGGCCGTCGCACCCGACAGGTTCGCTCCCGTCAGGGTCACCACGGTTCCCCCCGAGGCCGGGCCCCGAGTGGGCGTCAGGCCGGTGACCGAGGGCGCCAGGACGTAGGAGAAGGTCAGGGAGTTGCTGGTGCCGCCCACGGTGGTCACCGTGACCGCCGCGGATCCGGCCGCATGCGCGGGGGCGACCGCGGAGATCTGGGTGGCGGAGATGACGGTGAACGACAGCGCCGCGATCGCATCGAAGCGCACGGCCGTCGCGCTCGACAGGTTCGCTCCCGTGAGCGTCACCACGATGCCTCCCGAGACCGGACCCTGATCGGGCGACAGGCTCGACAGCGAGGGGGCGGCGACATAGGTGTAGGTGACGGTCTGGGCACTGGTGCCCTCGCTGGTGGTGACGGTGACGTTGACCACCCCGGCACCGGCCGGGACCACCGCGACGATCCTCGTGCTGCCGAAGACTGTGAACGAGATGGCGGCGTTGACGCCGAACCTGACGGCAGTCGCACCGCTGAAGCCTGTACCGGTCAGGGTGACGGTGTTCCCACCGGGCATCGGCCCCTGGTTGGGGCTGATCGAGGAGACGACGGGGGCAGCCATGAGTGCACTCCTTCACGCGTCACTGTGAGGGTCGGATCCGTGAACAGATCTGCTCGGGCACGGACGATGGACGTGAGAGCCCGTCCGAGCGGCGTGGGACCGCCGCTCGGACGGGTGTCGAATGCCTGCCGGTGCGGAGCCGGCGGACTAGATGCCGGGACCGGCGACGTACGTGAAGCCGCCGGCCGCGGTGGCGGATCCGGCAGGGTTGGTGACCACGACGTCAGCGGCACCGGCCGTGCCGGGCGGGGTGACCGCCGAGAGCGTGGTGGAGTTGACGACGGAGAACGGCCCGGCGACACCGTCGAAGGTGACCGACTCCGTGCTGGTGAAGTTGGTGCCCACGATGGTCAGCGCCGTGCCACCCGAGGTCGGCCCCGTGGTCGGGGTGATCGTGGTGATCGTCGGGTCGTCGATGTAGGTGTAGGACAGACCGTTGTTGGTACCGCCCGCGGTCGTCACGCTCACCGACACCGGCCCCGCCGCCGCACCGGCCGGCACCGCCACGGTGATGGCCGTGTCGGAGACCACCGTCGGGGTGGCGGTGTTCGCGCCGAAGGACACGCTTGTCGCGGTCGAGAGACCCGTGCCGTTGACGGTGATCGTGTTGCCGCCGGCCAGGGGCCCCGCGCTCTCGCTCAGGGAGGACTTGAACGGGGCGCCGACATAGAAGAACGGCACCGGGTTGCTGGTCCCGCCCTGGGTCGTGACGGTCACGCCGACCGATCCGGTGCCGGACGGGGAGACCGCGGTGACCTGGGTCGGCGAGACGTTGGTGACGGCCGTGGCCGGCTTCGAACCGAACGTCACCGCGCTGGTGTTGGAGAGGTTGGTACCCGTGATGGTCACCAGCGTGCCGCCGCCGGTGGAACCCTGGTTCGGAGAGATAGGCATGGGGACACTCCTTCTTCCTGCTGCGCTGGGATGGTGTGGGCAACCGGCGGAGCGGTCCTGGACCGGCGCCGATGGCGGGAGTCGTCTGCCTCTGCCGGGCTCTCCGGGGCGGAGCGCAACACGGCGCGGGGGCTGCCGGGCGCAGGGCGAACAAGGGGACAGTCACCCCGGCACCTACGGCTTTGTGCGCAACAGCCCGTTCCCTGCCTGTGGGCATGGAGAAAACCGGCAAGCGCTGCCTGTCTGAACGTTCCCCCGACACGGGGATGGGCAGCCCGCCGGTTTCACATTTCCAGTGACGCACGCATCCGATCGAGTGACAAGAGCTCATCGACTCCATCACCCGAATGGAGCAATTCGACCCCGTCTTGCCCCCCTTATGGAATGGAAATCAAGTCCCTTTGCACGTAAGTGAATTGAGGCCGACCGATCCGCTCGCCACGACAACGAGGAGCATCTCGGCCCCACCCGCCGGCATGGGCAGCGCCATATCCGCGGACTTCGACACGCGAACGCCGGTCCGTCCCGTCGCCGGCACCGAGGACGGATCGTGCACCTCACACGTTCGACGACGGCACGCGCATCGCATGGAACGTCCCCGCATCGGGCAGCAGGACTTTGCCGGAAATCCCCCGATCGCTTCTGAATCACCCCGCCGATTCCTCCGATTCACCAGGGCGGTAATCAGTTCATGGACGTGGGCGACGTGACCCAATGAGGGCGGTTCAAACCGCGTCAAAAACAAGCGAAACGAATCTGCTCACCTGTTCGAGTGATGCGCCCTGGAACTGCTTGCTGACGCTCAGTCAGAAGAGATTGGATGGGAACATCCAACCGGTGGGCCGCCCATCCTCTCCGGGGGACGTGGTGGTCGGCCGGTGTTGCCCATCCTGGGTAGTGCACGGGTGCCGGATTGCCGCGATGGGCACCCCCGTTGGGGAAATTGGATCCGATCAGCCGGTGCCGCCCAGGTACCGGCTGATGCGGTGGCCCGCGTGTGTCCACACGCGAACGGCCGCCGCCCACCATGCGGCCCCAACTCACCCGCGCATTTCCGGCGTCGGCGCAGGCGCCCACCGCCGGGCTTCGTCGCATCCCGCCGCGCCGGTGCGGATGGTCACTCCGCCGGACTGAACGACGTTTTCTCGCAAGGGAATCCGGATGATCCACGGGCGGGCGGCTTGTAGCCGAACCGTTGCCGATCCGTGGGAAGCCCCCCACAGCACACGCATAGTGTGTGGTGCTGTTCAGTGGAAGCACACGCCCGTCGAAGACGTCCCGCCCCACACGGCGAGGCACCGTCCTCTTCACACAGGTTCATTCCAGGGGGAGTTCAGACCATGCGATCCATACGCCCGCTCTTCGCAGGACGCCGAGGAGGGAGCGCGCGCCGCACGGTCGTCCCCTCGCTGGCGGCGGTCGGCCTCGCCACGGCACTGGCGCTGACCGCGACGGCGTGCGACTCGGGCGGGGACAGCACGGCGGACGCCAAGGCGAGCGCGTCCGCGACCGCGTCCTCCGCGAGCGACGGCAAGATCAAGATCCCGGACGACATCAAGCAGAGGCTGCGGGAACACGGGATCGACATCGACAAGTGGAAGAACGGCGCCTGGAAGAACTGGGACAAGGACGACTGGCTGCGCGAGGCCGACGACTACATCAACCCGATCATCAAGGGACTGTGGAACCCGGACCGGATGCGTGAGGCCGACGACCCCGACAGGGGCGTCGACGACAACGACCTCTCGGGCGACCAGGGGGTCACGGACCCGGTCCCGGCCCCGGTGAGGGCGCAGGCGGTGCCGCCCGCTTATCACGACAGCGCCCCCACGGCGGGCAAGGTGTTCTTCGACTCGCCCGAAGGCACGATGGTCTGCTCTGCGACCGTCGTCCAGGATCCGGCCCACCCGGGCAAGTCGAACCTCGTGTGGACCGCGGGCCACTGCGTGCACGCCGGCAGGAAGGGCGGCTGGTACCGCAACATCGCGTTCGTGCCCGCGTACAACAACTCCGGGAAGACGGAGGCCGAGCTCGGCAACGCGAAGCGTGAGGAGATCGCCCCCTACGGAGTCTGGTGGGGTGACTGGGCTCAGACCTCGGAGCAGTGGATCGAGCAGGGCGGCGAGACCGGCGGCCAGGGAGCGTCGTACGACTACGCCGTGATCCATGTGACCCCCGAGCAGGGCAGCGGAGGCAAGTCGCTGGAGGAGACGGTCGGTTCGGCTCTTCCCGTCGACTTCAACGCACCGGCCGTTCCGAAGGTGGACAGCATCACCGCGACCGGCTACCCGGCGGCGGCACCGTACGACGGCCAGAAGCTCTACCGGTGCCAGGACAAGCCCGGGCGGCTCTCGATCGAGAAGACGGACCCCACGATGTACCGCATCGGCTGCACCATGACCGGCGGTGCGTCCGGCGGCGGCTGGGTGGAGAACCACCCGGACGGCAACCCGGTGCTGGTGTCGAACACCTCGATCGGCCCCGTGACCTCCGGCTGGCTGGCCGGACCCCGGCTCGGCGACGTGGCCAAGGGGGTCTACGAGTCGGTCAGCAAGAAGTTCGCGAGCCAGTGAAGGTCGGCCCCTGACGGCTCCGGACGGCAGGCGGTCCGCGGACACGGGAAGGCCCGCTCCCTTGCGCAGGGAGCGGGCCTTCCCCATGTGAGGGACGGTCCCTCGGCCGGCTGTGGGTCAGAACGCGGGAGCCGGAGCGTACGGCGCGAGCTCGGCCGCCAGCTCCTCGTGCACCCGTGCCTTGAGCAGCGTGCCCTCCGGGGTGTGCTCCTCGGAGATCACGTCGCCCTCGGAGTGGGCGCGTGCCACCAGACGACCGTGCGTGTAGGGCACCAGCGCCTCGATCTCGACCGACGGCCTCGGCAACTCGTTGTCGAGCAGGGCGAGCAGCTCCTGGATGCCCTTGCCGGTGCGGGCCGAGACGGCGAGCGCGCGCTTCTCCGTCCGCAGCAGCCGCTGGAGGACCAGCGGGTCGGCGGCGTCCGCCTTGTTGATCACCACGATCTCGGGCACATCGGTGGCACCGACGTCCCTGATCACCTCGCGTACAGCGGCCAGCTGCTCCTCGGGCACCGGGTGCGAGCCGTCCACCACGTGCAGGATCAGGTCGGAGTCGCCGACCTCCTCCATGGTGGAGCGGAACGCCTCGACCAGGTGGTGGGGCAGATGCCGCACGAAACCGACGGTGTCGGCCAGGGTGTACAGCCGCCCGCTCGGGGTCTCGGCCCGGCGCACGGTCGGGTCGAGGGTCGCGAACAGCGCATTCTCGACCAGGACGCCCGCGCCGGTGAGCCGGTTGAGCAGGGAGGACTTGCCCGCGTTGGTGTAGCCCGCGATGGCGACCGACGGCACCTTGTGGCGCCTGCGCTCCTGGCGCTTGATCTCGCGGCCGGTCTTCATCTCCGCGATCTCCCGGCGCATCTTCGCCATCTTCTCGCGGATCCGCCGCCGGTCGGTCTCGATCTTGGTCTCACCGGGACCACGGGTCGCCAGGCCGCCGCTGCCGCCGCCCATCTGCCGGGACAGCGACTGACCCCAGCCTCGGAGCCTCGGCAGCATGTACTGCATCTGCGCGAGTGCGACCTGCGCCTTGCCCTCTCGGGACTTGGCGTGCTGGGCGAAGATGTCCAGGATCAGGGCCGTGCGGTCGATGACCTTGACCTTGACGACGTCCTCGAGATGGATCAGCTGGCCGGGGCTGAGCTCACCGTCGCAGATGACGGTGTCCGCGCCCGTCTCGATGACGATGTCCCGCAGCTCCAGGGCCTTGCCGGAACCGATGTAGGTGGCGGCGTCGGGCTTGTCGCGGCGCTGGATCACGCCGTCGAGCACAATCGCTCCCGCCGTCTCGGCGAGGGCGGCCAGCTCGGCGAGCGAGTTCTCCGCGTCCTGCACGGTCCCCGAGGTCCACACCCCGACGAGTACGACGCGCTCCAGGCGCAGCTGCCGGTACTCGACCTCGGTGACGTCCTCGAGCTCGGTGGAGAGTCCGGCGACACGGCGTAGCGCCGCGCGCTCGGAGCGGTCGAACTGGTCGCCGTCCCGCTCTCCGTCGATCTCGTGGCTCCAGGCGACGTCCTCTTCCATCAGGGCATCGGCCCGAAGACCCTCGGGATAGGTGTGCGCAATGCGCTTGGTGTCCTGAGAAGAGGAAGAAGAGGAGGTCATTGGGTCCTTACGTCGTTGGGGATAACGTTCGCGGTGATGCGTGCGCCACTCTCGGCCACACCTCACGGCATCAGGGACAACGCTCGAGCGGTCCGGGACATTCCCGGCCGCCCGCCGCCCCGAGGGCCGCGCCGCCGACCCGACGATGGTCGCACGGCGCGGCTCGCCGCGTCACCCGACTTATCGCGTGGCC
This sequence comes from Streptomyces sp. NRRL F-5122, assembly GCF_001507435.1. Classification (GTDB taxonomy): domain Bacteria; phylum Actinomycetota; class Actinomycetes; order Streptomycetales; family Streptomycetaceae; genus Streptomyces; species Streptomyces lannensis. Next base: position 56,885 of record NZ_LMWH01000266.1, on the reverse strand, counting down.
TTGGGGGCCCGCACGGGGTCGCGCTTCCAGTCCGGGTGCCCCGGCATCGGCGGGGTCTTCTCGCCGTGCAGCCAGCCCTCGAAGAACGAGGTGAGATCACGTCCGGTGACGACGGACGCCAGGTGCTCGAAATCGGCCGTGTCGGCCGTGCCGTCCCTGTGCACGGCCACCCAGGCCCGCTCCAGGCGCTCGAAGGCGCGGTTCCCGATCTCCTGGCGCAGCGCGTACAGGACCAGCGCGGAGCCGTCGTAGACGTTCGGCCGGAAGAGGCTGATCTTCTGGCCGGGCTTCGCCGGCCTGGGGTCGGCGGGCGGTCCACCGGTCGCCCGCCACTGGTCGGAGCGGGCGTACGCGGCCTTCATACGGGTCTCCAGGGGCCGGTGCGCGGTCTCGTCCGCGTACAGGGCCTCGTACCAGGTGGCATGCCCCTCGTTCAGCCACAGATCGGACCAGCCGCGCGGGCTGACGCTGTCGCCGAACCACTGGTGGGACAGTTCGTGCACCATGATCGACTCGACGTACCAGGCGGGATAGGCGGGCTCGGTGAACACCCCCTTCTCGAAGAGGGAGAGTGTCTGCGTCTCCAGCTCGAAGCCGGTCCGCGCCTGGGCGATCAGCAGCCCGTACGTCTCGAAGGGGAAGCGGCCGACCTTCCTCTCCATCCATGCGATCTGGTCGGAGGTCTTCTTCAGCCAAGGTTCGAGGACCGCCGCGTCCTTGGCGGGTACGACGTCGCGCAGGGGCAGGCCTTGCGGTCCCCGGCGGTGCAGGACGGTGCTGCGGCCGATGGAGACCTGGGCGAGCTCGGTCGCCATCGGGTGCCGCGTGCGGTAGTTCCAGGTAGTGGCCCCGCCGGTCCGCTCGAACCCCCGGGGCACACCGTTCGCCACGGCCGTGTAGGCGTCCGGCGCGGTCACGTGGAAGGTGAACATCGCCTTGTCGGAGGGGTGATCGTTGCACGGAAAGACCAGATGGGCGGCGTCTGCCTGGTTGGCCATCACGAGTCCGTCCTCGGTCTGTACCCAGCCTCCGTCCTCGCCCTTCGTGGACACGGGGTCGCTGGTGTGCCGCACGGTGATCCGCAACGTGCCGCCCCTGGGCAGCGGCACGGCCGGCGTGATCACCAGGTCCTCCCCCGCGCTGGTGAAGGACGCGGGCAGGCCGTTGACGTCGACGGACTGGACCGTGCCGTGCGTGAAGTCGAGGTTGACGCTCTCCAGGCGCTGGGTGGCCCGCGCCTTGATCCTGGTCACCGCGGTGAGGGGCTTGTTGTTGCTGCCGGGATAGGTGAAGGAGAGGTCGTACGACTTCACGTCGTAGCCCGGGTTGCCGAGCGTCGGGAAGAGGGGGTCGCCGATGCCCAGCGGCGTCGCGGGCGAGGGCGCGCTCGCGGCGATCAGGCAGCCGGAGACGGCGCAGGCGAGAAGGGCTGCTGTGGTACGGCGGGAACGGGGGATCGCGGAACGGAGGCTGTGCGGCATGGACCACCGCTACCAGCGCATGCCCGCCGCGCGGTGACGACGCGCACCGGTCACACTCGAACGGGTTCAGCGTCGACGTTCCACCCTCAACTCACTTATCATACAAGGTTACTGGGCGGCCGCGCGGTGCTGCGCCCGGCCGACGTCATAGACACCGGCGACGTTCCGCATCGCCCGCATCAGGGCCGGCAGGTGCGCGGCGTCCGGAAGTTGGAGCGTGTACGTGTGGCGCACCCGCTGTTGGCTCGGCGGCTCGACGGTCGCCGAGACGATCCCGACGCCTTGCAGGGCGATCGCCTCGGTGAGGTCCGCGAGGAGGTGGGGGCGGACGAAGGACTCGGCGACGAGCGTGACCCGGCACTCGGCCGTCTCGCCCCAGTGCACGCCGACCTCCGCACGGCCCGCGCCCTTCATGCGCGCCACTCCCGCGCATTCGACACGATGGACGGTCACCACACCGCCGCGCACGGCGAAGCCGGTGACCTCGTCGGGAGGCACGGGCGTACAACAGCCCGCCAGGCGTACGGAGGCTCCTGGCAGATCGACGACGGCGTTGGCCTCCGATGCGCCGGAGGCCTCCGGGGTGGGGTGGGCGGGGAGCGCGGGCGGGCGGGAGGCGGGCCCGAGGGCTGCGCCGTCGTCCGCCGACGTCTCAGCGCGGTACCGCACATCGCCCGGGTCAAGCCCGTCCTCGGACGGGCCCTCCGGCCCCGGACGGGCCGCCAGCCGGCGCTGGATGGCGATGCGCGCGGACGGTGTGCGGGCGTGCTCCAGCCACTCCCTGGACGGCTCCGAGGCCGGGTCCTGCCCCATGAGGAGTTGCACGGTGTCGCCGTCCTTGAGCACCGTGCTCAGGGTCGCCAGACGGCCGTTGACGCGGGCCCCGATGCAGGCGTGCGCGTCCTCGCCGTACTGCGCGTATGCGGCGTCCACGCAGCTGGAGCCCTCCGGCAGCCCCAGCGCGCCCCCGTCCGGCCGGAACACGGTGATCTCCCGGTCCTGGGCGAGGTCCTCGCGCAGCGTCGACCAGAAGGTGTCGGTGTCCGGGGCCGCCTCCTGCCACACCAGAAGCCGGGACAGCCAGCCGGGGCGGGTGGGGTCGACCCGCTCGCCGTCGGCCGGGTCGTCGGAGGCGGGGGCGTAGGGATTGCCGAGCGCGACCACACCCGCCTCGGCCACCTTGTGCATCTGGTGCGTGCGGATGAGGACTTCGGCGACCTCGCCGTCCTCGCGCGCGATCGCGGTGTGCAGTGACTGGTACAGGTTGAACTTGGGAACCGCGATGAAGTCCTTGAACTCCGAGACCACCGGAGTCATACAGGTGTGCAGTTCGCCGAGGACCCCGTAGCAGTCGGCGTCCTCGTTCACAAGGACGAGCAGGCGCCCGAAGTCCGCGCCACGCAGTCGGCCGCGCTTGCGCGAGATGCGATGGACCGAGACGAAGTGCCGTGGCCTGATCAGGACTTCGGCCTGGATCCCCGCCTCGCGCAGGACGGCCCGCGTCTGCTCCGCCATCTCGGCGAGCGGGTCGTCGCCGTGCGCGGCGTTCTCGACGATCAGTTCCCTGGTGTGCTCGTACTCCTCGGGGTGCAGCACCGCGAAGACGAGGTCCTCGAGTTCGGTCTTGAGTGCCTGGACACCGAGGCGTTCGGCGAGCGGGATGAGCACGTCCCGGGTGACCTTGGCGATGCGTTCCTGCTTCTCGCGGCGCATCACGCCGAGGGTGCGCATGTTGTGCAGCCGGTCGGCGAGTTTGATCGACATCACCCGGACGTCGCTTCCGGTGGCCACGAGCATCTTGCGGAAGGTCTCGGGCTCGGCGGCCGCCCCGTAGTCGACCTTCTCCAGTTTGGTGACGCCGTCGACGAGATAGCGCACCTCCTCGCCGAACTCCTCGCGCACCTGATCGAGGGTGACATCCGTGTCCTCGACGGTGTCGTGCAGCAGGGAGGCAGTCAACGTGGTCGTCTCGGCGCCCAGTTCGGCGAGGATCAGGGTCACGGCGAGGGGGTGCGTGATGTACGGCTCGCCGCTCTTGCGCATCTGCCCACGGTGCGAGGTCTCCGCCAACAGATAGGCACGGCGCAGCAGTTCGAGATCGGCCTCGGGGTAATGGGCACGGTGCGCCTCGGCGACGTGGCCGATGGCGTCGGGCAGCCGGTCGCGGGTGGCCGGGCCCAGCAGGGCCGCCCGCCCCAGACGGCGCAGATCGATCCGGGGGCGGCTCTTCCTGCGGTGCGTCCCCGGTGTCGCGGGGGCGGGCGTGGCAGGGTTCGTGGCCTCCGCACTCATTGGGCACCTCCGGCTGCGTCGACCGGCGGACGGGTGCCCCATGGCGTACGCGGCGCAGGGGATGGTGATGATCCCCCGTCCGGGCCGGTGCTTGATGCTACCGAGCCCATCACGCGCGCCCGACCGGCTCTCGTCGAGCGTGAAACGGATCACCCATTCGAGCGAAGGTTCCGCACGTTTACGGTTTTTCGCCAGGGGCAACGGGGTGGACCGTCGATTCTCTCGTCCCCTACGCCCCAGAACTTCGGATCACAGTGTCCTGGTCCCTCCGGACTGCGATACGGAGTCGTCCGATCAACCGAACGGCCGCGTATTCCGGCCAGTTGGCGCCATGGCGTGTCTTCGCTCGTGTGCCACACCGTGCTTCACAGCGCCGCCCGTTCACCCCCTGGGGACACGTCGGCCGGCGGAAGGCCGCCGGCCCTCACGCGTCAGCGGGTCACGGCGGCGAGCCATGCAGCGTCGATCTCGCCCTCGGCGACGATCACCGCGGGCCCGGTCATCTCGATCCGGCCGTCCGGGTGCTCGGTGATCACCAGGGTGCCTCCCGGGACGTCCACGGTGTACGTCGCCGGGACACCGGTGACGGCCGGGTCGGCACCGTCACGGCGGGCGGTGGCCACGGCGACCGCGCACGCACCCGTGCCGCACGAGCGGGTCTCGCCGGAACCGCGCTCGTGGACCCGCATCGCGACGTGCCGGGGTGCCCGGTCGACCACGAATTCCACGTTCACCCCGTCCGGGTAGGCCGACACCGGGCGGAACGGGGGCGCGTCGTACAGGTGGCCGGCGTCCGCGAGGTCGTCGACGAAGGCGACCGCGTGGGGGTTGCCCATGTTTACGTTGCGGGCCGGCCAGGTGCGCTCCCCGACACTCACCTCGACGTCACCCTCGGGCAGGACCGCCCTCCCCATGCCGACGGTGATGTCCCCCTCGGCCGAATCGCCGCCGGTCCCGCTCTTCGCGATGTGCACGGTCTTCACGCCCCCGCGGGTCGCGACGGCGAGGTCCCCCTCGGCCACGTACCCCGCGCGCTGGAGGTAGCGCGCGAAGACGCGCACGCCGTTGCCGCACATCTCCGCGACCGAGCCGTCCGCGTTGCGGTAGTCCATGAACCACTCCGCCTCGGCCGCCATCGCACGGGCCTCGGGGTGCGTCACGGATCGCACGACGTGCAGCAGACCGTCGCCGCCGATGCCCGCGCGGCGGTCGCACAGGGCGGCGACGGCGGCCGGGGGCAGCTCGATGACGTTCTCGGGGTCGGGGACGATCACGAAGTCGTTCTCCGTGCCGTGACCCTTGAGGAAGGCGATCCGCGTGCTCATTCCTCGATCGTACGGGGTTGCACCGACACGCCGCGGCGGGCGGTCCCGGCCGGCCGACCGCGACGGCCGGCCCGCTCTGCGGACAGCGGCGTCAGCGCAGTCTGGCCACGCGCCACACGGCCAGCACCACGACCGCGGCGACGACCACCGCGTAGACGAGGGCCACCCGCCAGTCGGCGCTCCGTCCTGAGCCGCTCGGCGACAGACCGGGCCAGGCGTATCCGACGCGGCGCGCGGCCATCATGCCCCAGCCGGCCGCGCACGAGCAGATCAGCAGGCCGAGCATGGCGACCACGGCACCGCCGTCGCCGAACTCGAAGGCCAGAGGGAAGGCGAACATCAGGGAGCCGAGCGCGGCCAGCCCCACGATGGGGGCGAGCTGCCAGATCCGCAGCCGGCGCTGCGGCCGCAGTTCGACCTCCACCTCGGCACCCGCGGCCAACTCGTCCGCGCCCGGTCCGTCGGCGGTCACACCGCCCGGCGGCTCCTGATCGGGACCGTCGGAACTGAGCCCCTGCTCTCCGCCCTCGGCACTGTCGTACTCCGCGCCTTGTGCGGTGTCGCGAGGGCCGGCCTCCATCGCCACGCGCCCTCCCAACTCGGACTCCACTTGGTCGATCGAAGCTCGATGATGGCATGCCGCCGGAGGCCCGTATGACGGCCCGAGCGTCCCGATGCCATCACGTGATCAGGCTGTAACCGGTCGTTCGACCAACGCCAGCGCGAGGTGCGGAAGTTCCGTACGGTCCGTGGCGGCACCACTGAGCCAGTGCACACGCGGGTCCCGGCGGAACCAGGAATCCTGACGGCGCGCGAAGCGCTTGGTCGCGCGCACGGTCTCGGCGCGCGCCTCTTCCAGCGTGCACTCCCCGGTGAGCGCAGCGAGCACCTGCTGGTATCCGAGCGCACGCGATGCCGTACGCCCCTCGCGCAGCCCCTGCTGCTCCAGGGCCCTCACCTCGTCGACGAGTCCCGCCTCCCACATCCGGTCGACCCGGAGCGCGATGCGCTCGTCGAGCTCGGGGCGCGCCACGTCGACCCCGATCTGGACCGTGTCGTAGAACGAGTCGTGACCCGGGAGGTTGGCGGTGAAGGGCCGCCCGGTGATCTCGATGACCTCGAGGGCCCGGACGATCCGGCGGCCGTTGCTCGGCAGGATCGCGTGCGCGGCCTCCGGGTCGGCGGCCGCCAGGCGCGCGTGCAGGGCCCCCGGACCACGCACCGTGAGTTCCTCCTCGAGACGGGCGCGCACCTCGGGGTCGGTCCCCGGGAACTCCAGATTGTCGACCGCGCCGCGCACATACAGTCCGGATCCGCCCACGAGGACGGGCCAGCGGCCCTCGGCCAGCAGCGCGTCGATCCGGTCGCGGGCCAGGCGCTGGTACTCGGCCACGGACGCGGTCACCGTCACGTCCCAGATGTCCAGCAGATGGTGAGGCACACCGCCGCGCTCCTCGGGCGTCAGTTTGGCGGTGCCGATGTCCATCCCCCGGTAGAGCTGCATGGAATCGGCGTTGACGACCTCGCCGCCGAGACGCTGCGCCAGGAACACGCCCAGATCGGACTTTCCGGCCGCGGTCGGTCCGACGACGGCGATGACCCGCGGTGCGGGGGGTGCACTACTCACCGCAACAGTCTCCCAAACCTGCGCACCCCGCCTCGAACGAGTTATGTGACTTGGCGGCTTCGTTGCCCGATGCGAGGTCCGGCCGCCGGTTCGAGGGCAAAAGACCCGGGCGACGCAAACGGACGCCCCGAGCCGCCCGGTATTTCGCCCGCACGAGTAATGTATGGAGTTGATATGGGCGTTTTTGGACGGCTTTTCCGGAGGCCGAGGACGACGGAGGAGGACCGGTCCGCCGCGGTGGAGGCCACACGGCCGACGGCCCCGGCCGGGGCGGAGGCACCCGACGAAGGCCAGGACGCGACCGCGTCCGCAGCCGGGTCACAGGGCGCGGTGGAGGTGTCCACCCGGGCCGCCGACCAGGCCGTCGGGATCCCGAAGCAGCAGTCCGCCGAGAAGGCCGTCGACAGCGAGGCCGACGAGGGCGCCCGCAGATAACTGCCCCCGCAAGGGAAGGTGGATCATGCGTCTCGTGGACAATCTGAAAGCCAAGGTCTCGGAGTTCGCGCAGCAGCACGAGGGCAAGGTCGATCGCGGCCTCGAAAAGGCTGCAAAGGTGATCGACGAGAGGACCAAAGGCAAGTACAGCGACAAGATCCACACCGGTACGGACAAGGCGAAGGACGCGATGGAGCGCATCGCGCACCGGGAGACCGGCCCCGCGGGCGGCGACGGGACGCCGCCGGACGCACCGCCGCCCACGGCCTCCTGAGCTCGCCCCGGACACCGGGGGCGCCCCGGCGGACGGCCGCGGGGCGAACCGCCTCACGGCCGTCCCCCCGTCGGGATGCCGGCCGGTCGAGGGCTCGCGCTACGACCAGGCCGCCACGAAGTAGCCCACTCCGTACGGCGCGTCGTCGTACAGCAGCGCGCCGGAAAGTTGCGCGCCCGCGGCCGCACCCGCGAGGATCTGCCACGGGGCGCGGCCGCACGCCTTCAGCTCCCGCGCCGGCTCCACTTCCAGCGCCTGCAGGTCCGCCACGTCCGCGTCCCCCAGGGCGCGTGCGATCTGTGCGTCGAACCCCGCCGCGCGCTCGTCCAGGTAGCCCGGCGCCTTGACCGTGCGACACGCGCTGCCGTCGCCCATGACCAGCAGGGCCACCCGCCCGTCCCGCGCGGCGAGCTCGGCTCCCACCTCGGCGCACCGCCGCGGGGGGAGGGATTCCGCAACGCTCGTCCCTTCGACGGGTGCGTCCGCCCAGCCCGTGCGCCGCAGCAGCCAGGCCGCGACGGCGAGCGAGGTCGGGAGCCCGGGTCCGGACGCCGCCCGGGCCGTCGTGCCCGCGCCCAGCCGTACGTCGATGTCGACGCCGAACCCGCCGAACGAGCCCGGGGCGCCCTCCGGGTAGGTCCCGACGTCGCCGGGGCCGACCACCACCAGCCGGTCGGGGCGGGCTGCCGCGAGCACGCCCAGTGCGTCCACGCACGCGGCGCGGGCGCCGTCAAGTTCGGGCGCGGCACCCGCGGCGACCTCGGGTACGAGCAGCGGCGGACACGGGCACACGGCGGCGGCGACAAGCATGATCCGCAGCGTAACCCCGCCGGAGCGGGACGTGTCACTCCCCCGCGTGCACCGCGGAACGGGAGCACGCCCGCTCGCGCCGGGTGCGGCGGCGGGGGTCGGGGGACCCCACGCACGCCGATGACGGGCGGGTCAGTCGCAGCCGCAGCCGGCGGCCACGGGCAGGGGCTCGGGAACGCCGATCTGCGGCAGCCCCAGCATCACACCGGCCGGCTTGGCGGCCTCCGCGGCGTTCCGCCTCGCCCACGCGTCACCCGCGGGCGTACGGCGCACTCCCAGGACCGAGCCCTCGGCGAGCAGGTGGTGCGGGGCGGCGTACGTGATCTCCACCGTCACCACGTCACCGGGGCGGACCTCCTCGTCCGGCTTGGTGAAGTGGACCAGGCGGTTGTCGGCGGCGCGCCCGGACAGGCGGTGGGTCGCGCCGTCCTTGCGGCCCTCGCCCTCGGCGACCATCAGCTCGAGGGTGCGGCCGACCTGCTTCTTGTTCTCGTCCCAGGAGATCTCCTCCTGGAGGGCCACGAGCCGCTCGTAGCGCGCCTGGACGACCTCCTTGGGGATCTGGTCGTCCATGGTGGCGGCGGGCGTGCCGGGCCGCTTGGAGTACTGGAAGGTGAAGGCCTGCGCGAACCGCGCCTCGCGCACCACGTGCAGCGTCTGCTCGAAGTCCTCCTCGGTCTCGCCGGGGAAGCCCACGATGATGTCGGTGGTGATCGCGGCGTGCGGGATGGCGTCCCGCACCTTCTCGATGATCCCCAGGTAGCGCTCCTGCCGGTACGAGCGGCGCATCGCCTTCAGGACCGTGTCCGACCCGGACTGCAGCGGCATGTGCAGTTGGGGCATCACGTTCGGCGTCTCGGCCATGGCCGCGATGACGTCGTCGGTGAAGTCGCGCGGGTGCGGCGAGGTGAACCGGACCCGCTCCAGTCCCTCGATCCGCCCGCAGGCGCGCAGCAGCTTGCTGAACGCCTCGCGGTCACCGATGTCGGAGCCGTACGCGTTCACGTTCTGCCCGAGCAGCGTGATCTCGGAGACGCCCTCGGCGACCAGGGCCTCGACCTCCGCGAGGATGTCGCCGGGCCTGCGGTCCTTCTCCTTGCCGCGCAGGGCCGGGACGATGCAGAAGGTGCAGGTGTTGTTGCAGCCGACGGAGATCGACACCCATGCCGCGTACGCGCTCTCGCGGCGCGTGGGCAGCGTCGAGGGGAAGGCCTCGAGCGACTCGGCGATCTCGACCTGCGCCTCCTCCTGCACACGGGCGCGTTCGAGCAGGACGGGCAGCTTGCCGATGTTGTGCGTACCGAAGACGACGTCCACCCAGGGCGCCTTCTTCACGATGGTGTCGCGGTCCTTCTGCGCGAGGCAGCCGCCGACGGCGATCTGCATGCCGGGCCGCTGGGCCTTCTTCGGCGCGAGGCGGCCGAGGTTGCCGTAGAGGCGGTTGTCGGCGTTCTCGCGGACGGCACACGTGTTGAAGACGACGACGTCCGCGTCGCCGTCCGACCCCTCCGGCGCGCGCACATAACCGGCCTCTTCGAGCAGCCCGGACAATCGCTCGGAATCGTGGACGTTCATCTGGCACCCGTAGGTTCGGATCTCGTACGTCATAGTGCTGGGAACGTCCACTGCCGGGCTCCGGTCGCTGCTGCTGGTCATGGCTCAAGAGTAGGTGGTTGCGGAAGTCGGCCCACCCCGGTCGACGGCGCTCCCCCGCCCGGCCTCCGGACTCTGCACCGGCGCGGGTGCCGCCGGGCGCCGATGTCCGAACCGAGGGCCACCGATCATCACGCACAGGCAATCTCCCCCGGTGCTCGCATCAGGGACGCAGATGCCGGGCCGGTGGGGTCCGGCCATAATCGGCCCATGGAGCTGCGACAGCTGGAGTACTTCGTCGCCGTCGCGGAGGAGTTGAGCTTCACGCGTGCGGCGGCGCGGCTGCACGTGGTCCAGTCGGCCGTCTCGGCGGCGATCCGCTCACTGGAGCGGGAGCTCGGTCCGACCCTGTTCGAACGGTCCTCCCAGCGCGTCGCCCTCACCTCCGCGGGCGCCGCCCTGCTGCCCGAGGCCCGGAACACCCTGGACGCCGCACGTGCCGCACGCGAGGCGGCGCAGCTGAGCGAGGGGCGGCTGCGGGGCACCTTGCACATCGGGACGTTCACCTCCCTCGTCCGCCCCGACCTCCCCCAGATCCTGGGACGCTTCCACCGGTTGCACCCTGCGGTGACACTGAGGCTCGCGGTGTCCCCCCGCGGATCGGCGGGACTCGTGGAGCGGCTGCTCGCGGGCAGCCTGGATCTGGCCTTCGTCTCGCTGCCCGGCGATCCCCCGGCCGGACTGCGCGTGCGTGAGATCTACACCGCGCCGATGGCGCTCCTCGTTCCGGCGGAACACCCGCTGGCCCGGTCGGACGGGCCGCGCGAGCTGACGGAACTGGTCGAGGAGCCGTTCATCGACACCCCGCCCGGTTACGGCAACCGCGAGGTGACGGATCGCGCCTTCGCCCGCGCCGGGCTGCATCGGCAGGTGGTGCTGGAGGCGACCGACGTCGGCACCGTCGCCTCCTATGTGCGGGCCGGACTGGGCGTCGCCTTCCTGCACGACAGCACGTCCGGAGTGGACAGCAGGGGGCTGGCCGTCCTGCCCCTGGCGGACCCCACACTGCGGTGGACGCTTTCGGTCGCGGTCTCCGCGACCCGTCGCGCGAGCGCGCCGCTGCGGGCGTTGCTGGAGGTGCTCGAGACATCCGTGCCGACGGATCCGCCTCAGTCGTAGGCCGTGCACGCCACGCGGCGAACACCACGTGGCGGAACTCACAACACTTCGAACTTTCCGCAACTTTAAAGTACAGCCATGGATCTTCACGTCGCGACGAAGTGGGAGACTGCGGTCCTCGCGGGAGGGCCTGCCGACGGCCTGCACATGCAGGTCGCGGGGCGGCCCTCGGTGTTGCAGGTGACCTACCCCTGCCGGGTCGAGGCGCCGGAGGACGGTGTCCGGGTGGAGGCGGTGTACGTCTACCGACGCCATCCCGGCGTGCACGGCGAACCGCTGGCCTACGGCTACGACTGCGCGAGCCCCTGACCGACGCGTCCCACCGGCGGACGGTCGCTCGGCACCGGCCGCCTCCGCCGGCGCCTCGGCGGACGGGTTCTGGAAACCACCGCCACCATGCTCCGCCTCCCACCCGGTCATGCGGTAGGAGCCGTGACAGTCCTGGTGATGATCGAAGGCGGGCCCGCGGTCCGGAATCCGCCGCGCGGGCTCGCCTCCTACGGCTCCGGGGTCGTCCAGCCCTGCTCGCGCAGGATCGCCGTGACGTCCGGGGCGCGGTAGTGGTCACCCTTGAGGACCTTGCCGTCGGCCCGGCGGGAGACCGTGCCGTCCGGGCCGATCTTGGTCATGTTGGCCCGGTGGATCTCGGCGATCACCGCGTCGAGGTCGATGCCGTGCACGAGAGCCGTGCCGTAGGCGACGTACACCAGGTCGGCCAGCTCGTGCGCCAGCCGGTCGAGCGGGCCGGTGACGGCCACCTCCGCGACCTCCGCGGCCTCCTCGGCGAGCAGCTCCCCACGGTGCGCGGCCAGACCCGGGGAGACCTCCGTCGGCACGGCACGGACGTCGAGGCCGAAGGCCAGGTGGAACTCACGGACGAGGGAGGCGGGGGAAGGGCGCATCCGGTGACCCTACCGGTCGCCCGCGCCCGACCGCCTGCCTGGCCCCGGGCCTCCGCCCTGGTCAGAGGGCCCGCGGCCTGGCAGGATCGCGCGCATGTTCCACGCACTCCCCCGGATCGGACGACGCCGCGCGCTGCTGGGCTCGGCGGCCGCGCTCGCGGTCTTCGGGCTGCTGCTGTGGTGGCTGCTGCCGCTCGGCGAGGAGACCCCTGGCGGCACGGTCACCTTCAGTACGGGCACCCCGACCGGCGTCTACCAGAAGTACGGCATCCTGCTGCAGCAGGCGATTGCCAAGGACATGCCGAAACTGGACGTCCGGCTGCTGGACAGCGACGGGTCGCAGGAGAACGTGCGACGGGTGGCGACGGGAGAGGCGGACTTCACGATCGCGGCGGCCGACGCGGTGGAGTCCTACAAGCTGGAGAAGAAGCCCGGGGCCGACCGGCTGCGCGGCTGCGCCCGGCTCTACGACGACTACGTCCACCTCGTGGTGCCGCGCTCGTCCCCCGTGCGGTCCGTGGCGGACCTGAAGGGCCACAAGGTCGCCGTGGGGCCGACCGGTTCGGGCGTCCGGCTGATCGCGGAGAACGTGCTCAAGGCGGCCGGGCTCGACCCGGAGAAGGACGTCGAGCCCTTGTCCGACGGCATCGGGACCATGCCCCGGCTGCTGCAGCAGCACAAGATCGACGCGTTCTTCTGGTCGGGCGGGCTCCCCACCGGCGCGGTCACCGAGCTCTCGCAGCGCGCCGCGATCCGACTGGTGCCGATCGGCGGTGATCTGGTCGCGAAGCTGCACGCGCAAGGCGGGGCGTCGCGCTACTACCGGGCCGCCGTGATGCCCGCCGACGCCTACCCGGACTCCGAACAGGGGTCCTCCGTGCAGACCGTGGCCGTCGCCAACCTGCTGATGACCCGCCAGGACATGGACGCAGACCTGACCGAGAAGCTCACCCGCACGGTGATCGACAGCCGGGACCGGATCGGCGCGCAGGTACACGCGGCCCAGCTGGTCGACCTGCGCACGGCCATCTACACGGACCCCCTGGATCTGCACGAGGGCGCGCGCCGGTACTACCGGTCGATCAAGCCCTAGCGCTGTGACCGGGATCCTTTGCGGGGTTGGTCGTTGTGTTGGGTGTCAGTGGAGACGCTCGACTGGGGGCCGGTACGGCATCACCTGTGCGGGTTCGCCGGCTGACCGAGCAGGAGGAACAGAAGCTGCAGCGGATCGTTCGTCGGGGAAGCACCGGTTCGGTGCGGTTCCGGCGGGCGGTGACGCTGCCGGCCTCGTCGGTCGGCAGCCCGGCCCCGGCGATCGCGCAGGGTGCCAGACCTCTTCGGCTTGCAGCCTGAACCCGGCAACCTTCGGGTCACAGCTCTAGTCGTCGAACTCGAAGCCTGACGTCTGCGCACGGGCAACAATCTCGCGAACTGCGCTGGGGCTCGAGATCACGGGTTCAAGAGCAGCTTTGAGTTGCGCGAGGTCACTCGAGCTCCCGACCGCGCAGAACATGCCGCCCTCGCTGTCGAAATCGAGGCGCTCAGCGATATCCGGCCAGGCGAACTGCACAAGTCCTTCCCAGAAGTACCCATTCGGCTCGTGCCCGGCGCCAACTACTGCAGCATCGGCGACCAGGTCACCGGCAGTGAACGTCAGCGAGTGCTCGCCGTTGAAGTCATGCAGGGTGACAGTCACGGCGCGATCCTGCCACGCCCACAGCACAGGTCGCTCAACCCATCAAACCGCTCGACCACTCCCGACCCCGGTGAACCTTCCCGGTCACAGCCCTAACTCCGGGCCGCGCGGCCCGTCGGTGTCCCAGCTCGTGGCACTTCGACCGTCACCTTCAGCCCGTGCGGCTGGTGATGCCCGTAGGAGATCGACCCGCCGCCCGCCTCCAGCAGCGCCCGGGAGATCGACAGGCCGAGGCCGGAACCCTTGACGTTCTGGTGGGCCGGGCTGCGCCAGAAGCGGTCGCCGACACGGGCGAGTTCCTCGTCGCCGAGTCCCGGGCCCCCGTCCGTGACCACGACCATCGCGCTCTCGCCGCCGGCCGCGACCTCCACGTCGACGCGCTCTCCCTCGGGCGTGAACTTCACCGCGTTGTCGATGACGGCGTCCAGGGCACTCGACAGGGTGACGGGATCAGCCCAGGCGGTGGTGGGCGGGCAGTTCCCGACGAGCCGCACCCCCTTCGCCTCCGCGGCCGGGCCCCAGGCCGCGACCCGCTCGGCGGCCAGCGCACCGATGTCGGTGAGCCGGAGATCGGCCTCGGCGTGTTCGGCGAGCGCCAGGTCGAGCAGATCGTCCAGGACTTCCGCGAGCCGTTTGCCCTCGGTGCGGACCGAGGCGATCTCCTCATTGCCCTCGGGCAGTTCGAGAGCGAGCAACTCGATGCGCAGCAGCAGCGCGGACAGCGGGTTGCGCAACTGGTGGGAGGCGTCGGCGACGAAGGCGCGCTGCTGCTCCAGGACCTCCTCGACGTTGTCCGCCATCTCGTTGAACGACCTGGCCAGGCGCCTGAGTTCAGGCGGTCCGCCCGCCGCGGCGACCCGGGACTTCAGGCGACCGGTGGCGATGTCGTGGGTGGTCGCGTCCAGGACGCGCACAGGTCTGAGCACCCAGCCGGTCAGACGCAGCGCCGCGCCCACGGCGAGCAGCATCGCGGCCACCTCGCCCGCGCCGACGAGGAGCCAGCCGTGCAGCGTCTTCGACCGCATCTGCCCGGTCGGCGAGTCGGTGACCACGACCGCGACGACGTCACCGTCGCGGATGACCGGGGAGGCGACCACGAGCCGGGAGCGCTGCCAGGGCCACACCTGCTCCGGATCGTGGCTGCGGCGCCCGAGGAGCGCCTCGTTGAACGCGTTGCGTCCCTCACCCCGTTGCGGCAGGTACCAGTTCCCCGGCGCGTTGGCCATGGGTACGTCGTCGCGGTAGAAGACACCGGCCCGAATGCCGTACACGCTGTAGTACTTGGCGAGTTCCTTGCGCAGCGTCTCGCCGCGCTCGTCCTTGTCGTCCACCCGGGAGCCGGTCGGCCCCGGCCTGTCGGTGACGTACTGGGCGAGGCCCGCGAAGCGCGCGGTGTCGTCGATGCGGTCGACGACGACCCGTTGCTGCTGGGCGGCCGCGAGACTCACCGCGAGGGGCACGCCCAGTGCGAGCAGCACGGCAGCCATCAGGACGATGAGCAGCGGGAGCAGTCGTGCGCCCACCCCGCCCCCGCTAGGCGGCCGGTGCGACGAGCCGGTACCCGACGCCGCGCACGGTCTCGATCAGCGCGGGCATGCGCAACTTGGAGCGCAGGGAGGCCACATGCACCTCGAGGGTGCGCCCGGTCCCCTCCCAGCTGGTCTGCCACACCTCGCTGATGATCTGCTCGCGGCGGAAGACCACACCCGGGCGCTGGGCGAGCAGGGCCAGCAGGTCGAACTCCTTGCGGGTCAGCTGTATCACCGCACCGTCCACACTGACGCGGCGCGTGGGGAGTTCGATGTGCACGGAGCCGAGGCGCAGCGCGGTCTCGGTGGCGCCCGTGTCGTCCAGGAGGGGGGTGCGCCGGCTGACGGCATGGATACGTGCGAGCAGTTCCCCGGTGTCGTACGGCTTGACCACGTAGTCGTCGGCGCCCAGGTTGAGGCCGTGGATCCGGGAGCGCACGTCCGAGCGTGCGGTCACCATGATCACCGGGGTGCTGGTGCGCTTGCGGATCTTCGCGCAGACCTCGTAGCCGTCCTGGTCCGGCAGACCGAGGTCGAGCAGGACCACACCGAACCCGGCGCCCTCGGGCACCAGCGCCTGGAGTGCCTCCTCGCCGCTGCGGGCGTGTGTGACGTCGAATCCGTGCCGGGCCAGCACCGCGGACAGGGCGGCCGCGACGTGGTTGTCGTCCTCGACGAGAAGCAGTCTCATGCCCGGCCCCCTCCGGTTACTCGGCCCTACGGTTCCGCTCCCGGCACGTACGCGTACGTGCTCACGTCTTGTACCGGAAAGCGTCGATCACGCGAACGCGGCCACCCGCGCGCGTGCACCATGGCAGTCACTCCGATGAACAAGGACGGCGTCAAGAGGCTTCGGGTTGCGGAGGGCTTCCGTTATCCAGCCGGTACGCGCTCCACGCACGGGTACTACGGATCGTGCCCGGCCGCTATCGGATTGTGATGCTCAGATCTCCCTCAGATGTAATGACGCTGGTCGTACGGCCTTACTACTGTCCTCCGAAACCGAGCGAGGACGGAGCCAGTGAGCACATGACCGAAGTATCGGTGGCCAAGGACTCGGTGGCCGCGACCGACGATCTGGTCGTCCTGAGCAGCGTGAACAAGCACTTCGGCGCGTTGCACGTGCTCCAGGACATCGACCTGACCATCGCCCGTGGCGAGGTCGTCGTGGTCATCGGCCCCTCGGGGTCGGGGAAGTCCACTCTGTGCCGCACCATCAACCGCCTGGAGGCGATCGACTCCGGCACGATCCTGATCGACGGAAAGCCGCTGCCCGACGAGGGCCGTGAGCTGGCCCGGTTGCGCGCCGACGTCGGCATGGTGTTCCAGTCCTTCAACCTCTTCGCGCACAAGACGGTGCTCGAGAACGTGATGCTGGGCCAGGTCAAGGTCCGCCGGACGGACAAGCACAAGGCCGAGGAGAAGGCGCGCGGCCTGCTCGACCGTGTGGGGGTCGGCACCCAGGCGGACAAGTACCCCGCACAGCTCTCCGGCGGCCAGCAGCAGCGTGTCGCGATCGCCCGCGCGCTGGCGATGGACCCCAAGGTCATGCTCTTCGACGAGCCGACCTCCGCCCTGGACCCCGAGATGATCAACGAGGTCCTCGAAGTCATGCAGCAGCTCGCCCGGGACGGCATGACCATGGTCGTCGTCACGCACGAGATGGGCTTCGCCCGTTCCGCCGCCAACCGCGTGGTCTTCATGGCCGACGGCCGCATCGTCGAAGAGGCCACGCCGGACCAGTTCTTCAGCAACCCGCGCAGTGACCGGGCGAAGGACTTCCTGTCGAAGATCCTGCACCACTGACGGCCCACCCCATCTGCACGGCGGCCGGGGCGTCCGCCACCGGCGGTCCGCCTCGCGGGCCCCGGGCCCGCATCTGATCACCACGCAAAGGATGTTCACCATGAAGCTCCGCAAGGTCACCGCCGCCTCGGCCGCCGTCCTCGCGCTCGCCGTCGCGGCGACCGCCTGTGGCTCGGGCGACAAGGACGACAGCGGCTCGGGCGGCGGCAAGAAGATCACCGTCGGCATCAAGTTCGACCAGCCCGGTATCGGCCAGAAGACGCCGCAGGGTTACTCCGGCTTCGACGTCGACGTCGCCAAGTACGTGGCGAAGAAGCTCGGTTACAACCAGGACCAGATCGAGTGGAAGGAGTCCAAGAGCGCCGACCGCGAGACCATGCTGCAGCGCGGTGACGTGGACTTCATCGCCGCCTCGTACTCGATCACCCCGGAGCGCCAGGAGAAGGTCGACTTCGCGGGCCCCTACCTGCTCGCCCACCAGGACGTTCTGATCCGCGCCGACGACAGCGCGATCAAGACGCCGGCCGACCTCAACAGCAAGAAGCTGTGCTCGGTGACCGGTTCGACCTCGGCCCAGAACGTCAAGGACAAGCTGGCGCCCAAGGCGGACCTGCAGCAGTACCCGACGTACTCGGCCTGCCTCACCGGTCTGCAGAACAAGGCCATCGACGCGCTGACCACGGACGACTCGATCCTGGCCGGCTACGCCTCCCAGGCCCAGTTCAAGGGCAAGTTCAAGCTCGGCGGCTTCAAGATGACCAACGAGAACTACGGCATCGGCGTCAAGAAGGGCAGCGACCTCAAGGACAAGATCAACAAGGCCCTCGAGGACATGGTCTCCGACGGTTCCTGGGACAAGGCCGTGCAGGCCAACTTCGGTCCCGCGAACTACAAGAACGAGCCCGCACCGAAGATCGGCGACATCAAGAGCTGAGTCATCGCCCGGCCGGTGCGCCGCCCACGGGGGGCGGCGCACCGGGGCAACCCACACGCGGAAGCGCGGGAGATCGTGTTCGACTTTCTTGAAGGTTACGACCTGCTGGGGGCCTTCTGGGTGACGGTGCAGCTCACCCTGCTCTCGGCCGTCGGCTCCCTGATATGGGGGACGCTGCTGGCCGCCATGCGCGTCGGTCCTGTGCCCCTGATGCGCGGCTTCGGTACCGCCTACGTCAACATCGTGCGCAACATCCCGCTCACGGTGATCATTCTGTTCACCTCGCTCGGCCTCAACCAGACCCTCGGCATCAGCCTCGGTGCGCACAACTTCGACACCATCAACTTCCGGCTCGCCGTGCTCGGTCTGATCGCCTACACCTCGGCCTTCGTCTGCGAGGCGATCCGGGCCGGCATCAACACCGTGCCGGTCGGCCAGGCGGAGGCGGCCCGGGCCATCGGGCTGAGCTTCACCCAGGTCCTGACACTGATCGTGCTCCCCCAGGCGTTCCGCTCGGTCGTCGGCCCGCTGACCAACGTTCTGATCGCCCTGACCAAGAACACCACGGTCGCCGCCGCGATCGGCGTGGCCGAGGCCGCCCTGTTGATGAAGAAGATGCTCGAGAACGAGGCCCAGCTGCTGCTGATCTCCGCGGTGTTCGCGTTCGGTTTCGTGTGCCTGACGCTGCCGACCGGCCTGATCCTCGGCTGGGTGGGCAAGAAGGTGGCGGTGAAGCGATGAGCTCCGTGCTGTACGACGCCCAGGGCCCCCGGGCCAAGCGGCGCAACATCCTCTACACGATCGTGTTTCTGCTGGTCCTCGCGGCGGTCGGCTGGTGGGTGCTCAAGAGCCTCGACGACAAGGGGCAGTTGGACTGGGAGAAGTGGAAGCCGTTCTTCGCCGGCACGGAGGCGTGGACCACGTACATCCTGCCCGGCCTGAAGAACACCCTGATCGCCGCGGCGCTGGCGATGATCATCGCGCTCCCGCTGGGCGCCGTCTTCGGCATCGCGCGACTGTCCGACCACGCCTGGATCCGGGTGCCGGCCGCCGTGGTGGTCGAGTTCTTCCGGGCCATCCCCGTGCTGATCCTGATGATCTTCGGCGTGGCGCTGTTTTTCAAGTACACCAGCGTCAGTTCGGACGACCGCCCGCTGTACGCCGTCGTCACCGGCCTGGTGCTCTACAACGCCTCCGTGCTCGCGGAGATCGTCCGGGCCGGCATCCTCGCCCTGCCCAAGGGCCAGACGGAGGCCGCGCACGCGATCGGTCTGCGCAAGACCCAGACCATGACGTCGATCCTGCTGCCGCAGGCGGTCACCGCGATGCTGCCCGCCATCGTCAGTCAGCTCGTTGTGATCGTGAAGGACACCGCACTCGGCGGAGCCGTCCTCACCTTCTCCGAACTGCTGGCCTCGGCCAACACGATGAGCTCGTACTACGGCGCGAACACCATCGCCAGCTTCACGGTCGTCGCACTGATCTTCGTGTTGATCAACTTCAGCCTCACGACCTTCGCGGGCTGGCTGGAGCGCCGGCTGCGGCGCGGCAAGAAGTCCACCGGCGTGGTACTGCCGCCGGCGGCGATGGCGGGTACCGAGTCGACAGGTGCCGCCGCCTGACGAGCTGTCAACCCGAAGGTACGACACCGGAGCAGCGGCCCCGCCGCCGCTGCCTCGGTAGCTTGACGCAAGCACCGGCAATAGGTTGCATACGTTCTGTGATCGTGCACCCTGCTCCAACCCCCTGTTCACAGGCGTCCCACGGGACACCGCCACGGGCAGGGGGCGCCACGCCGTGGACCCGGTGATCATCGTCGGCGCGGGACCCGTGGGGCTCTCGCTCGCCCTTGCGCTGGCGCGCCAGGAGGTGCCGTCCGTGGTCCTCGACGAGGGGCCGGGCAAGGACGAGCAGCGGCCCGCACGCACGGTCGTACTGCCCGAGGACACCGCCGCCCTGATGGAACGGCTGACCGGGGTGCCGCTCGCCGAGTACGGACTGCGCTGGACCGGATGGCGGTCGATGCGGCGCAAGCAGGTGATCCGTGAGGTCGCCTTCGAACCGCCCGGCGCCGGGCAGGACCGCCCGGGCGGCTACGGCTCCACGGCCGAGCGGGCCGTCGAGGACCGCGAGGGCACGGCCGAAGGGCCGCGGACCGTCGAGGGTCCCGCACCGCTGCACATCGCCCAGCACGTGCTCACCGGTGCCCTGCGCGAGGCCATCGCGGGCGAACGGCTGGTCAAGGTCGCGGTGGAGAGCCGGCTGGACCTGCTGGAGCAGGAACCTTCGGGCGTGACGGCGCACACCCGGGGACCCAACGCCATATGGTGGCGCGGCAGTCATCTGGTCGGCTGTGACGGACCGCGCTCGACCGTGCGCAAGCTCCTGGACATCCGCTTCCCGGGCCGTACGGCCGTGGAGCGTCACGCCGTCGCGGCGCTGCGCACCGAACTGCCGTGGACCGGCGAGGCGTTACTCCACCGGATGCCGCCCTGGCGGACGTCGGGTCCTTCGGGCGGCGAGGTCACCGCACGCCCCCTGCCGGACGGTGTGTGGCGCCTGGACTGGCTGCTGCCGGGCACGGACCTGGTCACGCCCGAACTGCTGGTCGCCCGCATCCGGGAGACCCTGGCCGGCTGGAACGGGGGCACCACCCCCGCGTACGACCTGCTGGACACGGGGGTGCACATCGTCCACCACCGGCTCGCCCGCCGCTGGCGCTCCGGCCGGGTCTTCCTCGCCGGGGACTCCGCGCATCTGCTCGGCGCGCTCGGCACCCAGGGCCTGGACGAGGGCCTCCGGGACATCGACAACCTCGCCTGGAAGCTGGCGCTGGCCTGGCACCACGGTCCGCACGAGGCCCTGCTCGACAGCTACCAGGCGGAGCGCCGGACCGCGGTCGCCGCCCGGCTGCGCGCCGCCGACCAGGCACTGCCCCTGCTGCGCGGCGGAGGAGGACTGCGCTCGTACATGCCCGGTTCAGCCCGTGGGCAGGAGGCGCTGCTCGCGGACGGCCACCTCGGGCGCGGCCCGCTCGGGGCTCCGGGAGCCTACGGCGCCTCCACGCTCGCGCCCGCCCCCACCGAGGCGGTGGTACCGGTCGGCACCGAGCCCGGGGCGCCGGTCGTGGATGTGCGGGTGACCGCGGAGGACGGCTCGTTCGTACGGCTGCGGGACCGGCTCGGGCGTGGATCGCTGCTGGTGGTGCTGGTCGCTCCGGGCACGGGTGTGTGGGAGCGCAAGCACTGGGTGTCGGCCGGGGTCATGCCCCGGCTGGCCGCCGCGGTGACGGCCCTGCCGCATCCCGCGGAACTGCTGGTCGCCGAGAGCTACCCGGGCGCGGCCGCCCACACGGTCCTCCTGATCCGCCCGGACGGCCATCTGGTCACGGCACTGGGCGGAGTGCGCCCGGCGGACCTGTACCAGGCGGCGGAAGCGGCACTGGGAGGTCAGTCGACGGCGAAGGCGGCCGCGAGCGCGGGGTGACGGTGCAGGAGGCGGGCCTGGGGATGACAGGGCGTCAGACGCAGGACCCGATGTGCCCGAACACCTGATGGCCACGGCGTCCACATGGTGACTGTCGGTTGACCGCACCGCACCGCCATGGTGTACTCCGGATCGTGAGCGACACCTGTGTGCACCTGTGGCGGAGGGTCCATATGGACCTTGTCCGCTATGCGGGCTGCGTGTGTCGCCCGTCCTGCTGATCTCGCTTTTTTCACCTGCGCGCGCCGTGCTCTGACGGATGCGCGCCTCGCGCGAACTCTCAGGACGGTACCCGATGTCTGCATCCCTTTCTGCCTCCGTTTCCGCCCCGCCGCAGGCACCCACCCAGGCCGATCTGCTCGCCTTCGTACGCCGAACGGCCGCCGACGCGGAGCTGATCACCTCCCTCCCGCTGGACCCCGAAGGTCGTACCTGGCTGCGCCTGGAGGGCCCAGGCGGCAGCGAGGCCTGGCTCATCGGCTGGCCGCCCGGCACCGGTACCGGGTGGCATGATCACGCCGACTCGTGCGGCGCCTTTGTCACCGCGTCGGGCGAACTCAAGGAGAACTCGCTCGCGGCCCGGCTGCCCTCCGACGGCTGGAAGACCCTGGAACTGACCGAGGGGGTCGACCGGGAGCGGCGGCTGCCCGCCGGCACCGGCCGCTCCTTCGGGCAGCACCATGTGCACGAGGTGCTCAACGAGTCCCCCGACCGGCACGCGGTCTCGGTGCATGTCTACTACCCGCCCCTGCCGCAGATCCGCCGCTACAGCCGTACCGGCCAGGTGCTGCGGCTGGAGCAGGTCGAGCGACCGGAGGACTGGAGTTGAGCTCGGCATCCGAACGGCCCCTGGGCATCGACGAACTCCTGGAACGGGTCCGGGTGGACCTCGAGAGGGTGGAGGCGGCGGAAGCCTTCGAGGCCGCGCAGGCCGGTGAGGCCCTGCTCGTGGACATCCGGTACGCCGCGCTGCGCGACCGGGACGGGCTGATCCCCGGCGCTCTTGTCGTCGAGCGCAATGAACTGGAGTGGCGCCTCGACCCCCAGGGCAGCCACCGCGCCCCCGAGGCGACGAGCCACGACCTGCGCGTCGTCGTCATCTGCAACGAGGGCTACGCCTCCAGCCTCGCCGCCGTGTCCCTGCGCCAACTCGGCCTGCGGCGAGCCACGGACCTGGTGGGCGGCTTCCAGGCCTGGAGGGCCGCCGGGCTGCCGATCACGACCTAGTAGTGCATCCGGGGCGGACCGGCTGCCGGCCCCCGGTACTTCGAGCCGTGTCCGATGTCCGTCGCCACTGCGCTTCGGGCAACGGGGATCCGAGTTGCCGAGCAGCGGGTTTCAGAACCCCTCGTCCTCCAGACCCTGTGTCTCCTCCCCCTCGGCCTCCAGTGCCTGGCGGACCACCCGCAGGGCCATGCCCTCGGAGTAGCCCTTGCGGGCGAGCATGCCCGCAAGGCGGCGCAGGCGCTTGTCGCGGTCCAGGCCCCGGGTCGCGCGCAGCTTGCGTGCGACGAGTTCACGCGCGGTGGCCTCCTCCTGTTCCACGTCGAGCCGGCCCACCGCTTCGTCGATGAGCGAGGTGTCCACGCCCTTCGTACGCAGTTCCTGCGCGAGTGCCCGACGGGCCAGTCCCCGTCCGTGGTGTCGGGACTCCACCCAGGCGTCCGCGAAGGCGCCGTCGTCGATCAGGCCCACTTCCTCGAACCGTGACAGCACCTGGTCCGCCACGTCCTCGGGGATCTCCCGCTTGCGCAGGGCGTCCGCGAGTTGCTTCCGCGTGCGTGGGGTCCCGGTGAGCAGGCGCAGGCAGATCGCCCGCGCCCGCTCGACCGGGTCCCCCGGGGGCTCCCCCTCCTCGGCCCTCGACGAGTGGAAGGAACCTCCGTCCTGTGGGCCCTCGGCCGGATCCCCGAATCCGCGCCGCCGCCCTCGCCCTCGTCGTCCGCGAGCCCGCCCGTCCCCGTACGGAGCGCCCCCGTCATGGGCGTCCGCCTCGCCGCGCACATCGTCCGACCCCGCGTCACCGCCCCCGACCGACCCCCCGTCGCCCCGGTTCCCCCTGCCCTGCGGGGCGACGGGGTGTGCGTACTCGGCCCAGTCGGTTCGTCGTGTCATGGGCTAGCTCTTGGCCGCCGGGGCCTTGGCCTTGGCACCCTTGGCCGCCGGGGCGGGCACCGACTTGGCGGCGTCCTCGCCCGCGGGTGCGGCACCCGCCGCGTCCGCGCCCGGCTCGGCGGAGGGCTCCTCGGGACGGACGCCGACGCCCAGCTTCTCCTTGATCTTCTTCTCGATCTCGTTGGCCAGGTCGGGGTTGTCGCGCAGGAAGTTGCGCGCGTTCTCCTTGCCCTGGCCGAGCTGGTCGCCCTCGTACGTGTACCAGGCGCCGGCCTTGCGGACGAAGCCGTGCTCGACGCCCATGTCGATCAGGCCGCCCTCGCGGCTGATGCCCTGCCCGTAGAGGATGTCGAACTCGGCCTGCTTGAAGGGCGGGGCGACCTTGTTCTTCACGACCTTGCAGCGCGTGCGGTTGCCGACCGCCTCCGTGCCGTCCTTCAGGGTCTCGATGCGGCGGATGTCGATACGCACCGAGGCGTAGAACTTCAGCGCGCGGCCACCCGTCGTGGTCTCGGGGGAGCCGAACATCACGCCGATCTTCTCGCGCAGCTGGTTGATGAAGATCGCCGTGGTCTTGGACTGGTTGAGCGCGCTGGTGATCTTCCGCAGGGCCTGGCTCATCAGACGGGCCTGCAGACCCACGTGGCTGTCGCCCATCTCGCCCTCGATCTCCGCCCGCGGGACGAGCGCGGCGACGGAGTCGATGACGATGAGGTCGAGCGCGCCGGAGCGGACGAGCATGTCCACGATCTCCAGCGCCTGTTCGCCGTTGTCCGGCTGGGAGAGGATCAGGTTGTCGATGTCGACGCCCAGCTTGCGCGCGTACTCGGGGTCGAGGGCGTGCTCGGCGTCCACGAAGGCGACCTGCCCGCCGGCCTTCTGAGCGTTCGCCACCGCGTGCAGGGTGAGGGTCGTCTTACCGGAGGACTCCGGTCCGTAGATCTCCACCACACGGCCGCGCGGCAGTCCACCGACACCGAGGGCCACGTCGAGCGCGGTCGACCCGGTCGGGATGACCTCGATGGGCTCCCTCGACCGCTCGCCCATGCGCATGACCGCGCCCTTGCCGAATTGCCGTTCAATCTGTGCGAGCGCGGCATCGAGAGCCTTCTCGCGGTCGGTTCCTGCCATGGGTTCCACCCGGTTTGCTTGAGTCGATCGCTTCACGTCAAAGACGCTAACGCCTGCCACTGACAATGCGCCCCGACGCCCGTCCGGCCTGTGGATAACTCGGGCACTTCTCCGTGAATCCGTGTCGGAATCCCCGTCGAGAACCCCGCCGGAGCTTCCATAAGAATGGATGTTCGAATTTCGTGTCAAGCGCACAACCCGGCACCACCGAGACTACGTTCGGGGTCCGACAGCGACCCGGTTTTTCGCGGTACTCCCCACGGCGTACGGCGGGTGCCTCCGGCCGGCGGACGACCGGCCGGGCCGCTCTCGCGAGGCTTGGCGCATGGAGAACGACAGGATCCCCCCGCACAACCGCGGGCCGGCCCGTCCCGCCGCCGCGACCGCGGCACCGACCGCACCGCCCCCGCCCGCCGCGTCGGCCGGGGGCCGCATCGCCGAAGGCACCGGCCGCCCCGTCGTGCCCGCCGGCCATGCCGTCCCGCGCGTGGCGGCCGACCCGCCCGCCCGGGCCGCGAGCCGCCCTACGGCCGGGCCCTACCCCGCCGCCGGTCCGCCCGTCGCAGGGGGCGCGCCCGGGGGCCGGGACATCGGCGGACGTCTCCCCTCGGAAGACGGCCTGCCCGTCGTCTCCACCGTCGCGGGGCGCGTCGCCCGTCCCGGCCTCGCCCTCGCCGGGGACACGGCACTCCTCATGAACGGGGCCCGGGTCTGATGGCGGCATCCCTCGCACCGGAGCGGCGGTCGCTCGTGCCGTCCGGGGTGTCCGGCACGAGCGGTGCCGAGCGTCTGTGCGTCGCGACCGGCGTCTTCCTGTGCCTGTCCGGCCTGGTGCATCTGGTGGTGTTCCTCGTCGACGGCGGCCCCTGGTACGGGCCCGTCTCCTGGCGCAAGCCCGTCACGTTCGGACTGTCCTTCGGACTGACCCTGATCGCGGTCACCTGGGTGACGTCGTACCTGCGGATCAGCGCGCGGCGGCGCGCCGCCCTCCTGGTGGTGTTCGCCGCCGACTGCGTCGTGGAGGTCGCCGGGATCACCCTTCAGGCGTGGCGCCGCGTGCCGTCCCACCTCAACACCGAGACGCCCTTCGACAGCGCGGTCGCGATGACACTCGCGGTCGGCGGCGGTGTCCTGGTCGTCGTCCTCCCGGCGTTCGCCGCCGCGGCGTTCCGGCGCCGTCCCGGCGGCCCCCCGGGCATGGCGCTCGCACTGCGCTCCGGGTTCGCGATCCTGATGGTCGCACTGCTCTCCGGCGCCGCGATGATCGCGCGCGGTGTGGTGCTGTCCCGCACCGGACACCAGCAGGCAGCGTACGACTCCACGGCACCGCTCAAACCGCTGCACGGGGTGAGCCTGCACGCCGTGCTGGTGCTGCCCGCCCTGGTACTGCTGCTCGCGCGCACCTCCTGGAGCGAGGTCACCAGGCAGCGGGTCCTGTACGCGGCGGTCGGCGCCTATGCGGCCGCGGTGCTCGTGGCGGGGATCCGGGCGGGGCTCACCTGGTGATCCCCGCCGGGCGACGACCTCGCGCCGTCAGCCGCGCAGCAGCTGCCGCAGCCGCGTGGTGAGACCGGCCGAGGCCCGTGGGGTCCGGTGTCCCTGGACCCGGGGGTCGTCCGTGACGGCGTACCGCTTCACGTACGCCCCGAGGAACGCCTGCAGCGTGGCGACCGCGGGGATGGAGATCAGAGCGCCCACCGCACCGAGGAGGGCGGTGCCCGCGATGACCGACCCGAAGGCGACCGCGGGATGGATGTCCACGGACCGGGCGGTCAGCTTGGGCTGCAGCATGTAGTTCTCGAACTGCTGGTAGACCACGACGAAGATCAGCACCCACAGCGCGTACCAGGGATCCACGGTGAAGGCGATCAGCATCGGCAGGGCCCCGGCGAGATACGTGCCGATGGTGGGGATGAACTGCGAGACCAGACCGACCCAGACGGCGAGCACTGGCGCATACGGAATCCCCAGCGCCGCCAGCAGGACGTAGTGCGCGATTCCCGAGATCAGCGCCATCAGGCCGCGTGAGTAGAGGTAACCGCCCGTCTTGTTGACGGCGATCTCCCACGCACGCAGCACCTCGGCCTGCCGGGCGGGCGGCAGCACGGAGCACAGGGCGCGCCGCAGCCGCGGTCCGTCGGCCGCGAAGTAGAAGGAGAACAGCGTGATCGTCAGCAGCTGGAAGAGACCGCCCAGCACCTGCGCGGAGACGTCCAGGACACCGGTGGCGCTGTTCTGGACGTACTTCCTGAGCCAGTCGGAGTGGACCAGGCTGTCCTGTACGTCCACACGTCTGAGCTCGCTGTGGAACGTGGAGTTGATCCAGTTGATGACCGAGTCGAGGTAGCCCGGGAAGCCCTCGATCATCTTGATGATCTGGCCCGCGAGAATCGAACCGAGCAAGGTGACGAACCCGGCCACCGCGATCGCAAGCCCGAGGAACACCAGGAAGGTGGCCAGCCCCCTGCGCATGCCGTGTGCGGCCATCCAGCTCACCGCGGGCTCTATGGCGAGCGCCAGGAAGAAGGCGATCAGAATGTTGATCAGCAGGCCGGTGACCTGGTGGAACGCCCAGCTGCCGAGCTGGAACGCGGCGATGAGGGCGAGCGCCAGCACCATGGCCCGCGGCAGCCAGCGCGGCATGCGGCCGCTCGGCGCGGCGCCGCCATCCGCCGGGGGGCGGGGCGGAGTCGTGCCGAGCGGTGAATCCTGCTGAGGGACCTGCGCGGTCTCGTCTGTGGGTGGCACGGGGCAAGTCTCGCCCACTCCACCGTCGATCGGGGAATCGTTACGGATCGTCGTGGCCTTTCAGCGCTTCTCGTGGGGGATTTCCACAGCCGTGCACACCGCGCGCCACACGTCCCGGGCCTCCCATCCGGAGTCCAGTGCCTGATGCACCGTGCGCCCCCCGAGTTCCGACATGACGTGGTCGCGCGCGAAGGTGTCGGCGTAGGTCTCACCGAAGTGATCCGCCATCCGCTGCCAGAAGACCGTCAACCGCATGCACTCAGTATCCCGCTCCTGAGAGTGGGCCCGGCCGGTGACCGCTTGCCGCGAGCGCTTTGCGCCCTACGGTCTGAGCCATGGCCGTAACCGGAGCATCCCCACTCCCCACGACGCCCTCGGCGCGCTCACCGCTGTCCCGCGCCGAGCACTTCGTCTGGCTCACCGCCCGCGTACTGGAGCAGCGGCGCTTCGAGTACCACTTCCTGGGCGGCGGCGCCGACCCGGTGGAGTCCGCGCTGACCGCCTACCGCAACGAGGACGAGGGCTACGGTCATGCCCTCGAACCCGATCTGCGCGGACCGGTCAGCCAGCCCCTGCACACCATGCACGCGCTGCGCGTCCTCGACTCGATCGGGCGCTGCGGCGGGCAGCGTGCGGAGCGGGCGTGCCGCTATCTGACCGGGGTGGCGACGCCGGACGGCGCTCTGCCGGCGATCCACCCCGGTCAGCGGGGCTATCCGGCGGCGCCCTTCCTGCCGATCGTCGACGATCCCGCGAGCGACCTCCTGGCGACTGCTCCCGTGGTGGGCCTGCTGCACCGCAACCAGGTGTGGCACGCGTGGCTGTTCCGGGCCACCGACTTCTGCTGGCAGGCGGTCGAATCCCTGGAGAAGTCCCATCCCTACGAGATCGAGGCGGCCGTGGCCTTCCTGGACTCGGCGCCCGACCGCGTGCGCGCGCAGGCGGCGGCCGAGCGGCTGGGCCGCCTGGTGCGGGCGCAGCGGCTCGCGGTCCTGGACCCGGACCGCCTCGACGCCTACCCGGTCGCGTCCGGGTACGCGCCGGGCGAGCACCACTTCCCCCACGACTTCGCGCGTACCCCCGACTCCGTGGCGCGGGCCTGGTTCACCGACGAGGAGATGGCCCGCGCACTCGACCTGCTCGCGGCCGAACAGCAGGCGGACGGCGGCTGGCCGATCCGGTGGCGCGCTTGGGCCCCGGGTACCGCGCTGGAGTGCCGCCCCATGGTGACCATCGAGGCCCTGCGCACCCTGCGGGCGTACGGACGGCCCATCGACTGACAGCGCACGGCCCTGGCACGCGCGCCCCCGCGGGGTCCCGCGCTCCAGGTGCGTGCTGCCCCGACGGCCGTTCAGCCCGCCATCGCCCGCACTCCCGCCGTCACCACGACGGCCGCGGCGACGACGAGCAGGAAGGGGGCGCGCAGCAGCAGGGCCACGGCCGCTGCGGCGAGCCCCGCGGCCCGGGCGTCCAGCACCGGGGAACGGCCGTCGGCAAAGGTCTGCTGGGCCGTGAGGGCGGCCAGCAGGGCCACGGGCAGCAGGGCCGCGAGCCGCCGCACGAGCGGCTTCTCCAGGAAGCCCGCCGGCACGAGAAGGCCGGTGAGCTTGACGACGTAGCAGCCGACCGCAGTGACACCGATCGCGATCCAGACGTTCAACGGTCCTCCCCCTGTCCGTGCGGTACGTCGTCGGCGGCCCGGGCCACGGGTCCCGCCCCGCGCCGGCGCCCCTCCGCCCAGAGGACGGCCGGGGCCGCCAGCGCAGCCACCAGGACCGGCACACCGGCGGGCAGCACCGGCAGCAGACCGAGCCCCAGGACCACGGCGGCACCGGCGACGGCACGCTCGGTGGTGGTCTTCAGCATCGGCGCGAGCAGCGCAAGGAACACGGCGGGACCGGCGGCGTCCAGACCCCATGCGTCGGTGTCCCCGATGGCACGCGCGCCGACGGCCCCCAGGAGCGTGGTCAGGTTCCAGAGCACGTAGAGGGTGAGCCCGGTGACGGTGAAGCCGATCCGCGCGCTCCGCCGGGTCGGCTGGGCGAGCGCGACGGCGGTGGTCTCGTCGATGACCCCCTGGGCGGCCAGCGGGCGCACGGCCCGCGGCAGAGCGAGCAACTGCGACAGACGCAGCCCGTAGAACGCGTTCCGCACCCCCAGGAAGAAGGCGCCGGCGGCCGCCGTGAACGGGCTGCCGCCGGCCGCGAGGGCGCCCACCAGGGCGAACTGCGAGGCGCCGGTGAACACCAGGAGGCTGAGCGCACAGGTCTGCAGCAGCGAGAGGCCGCTGCCGGCCGAGGTCACTCCGAAGGCGAAGCCGGACAGCCCTACAGCGACCCCGACTCCGAGGGCGTCACGGACGACGGCCGCGTCCGGTTTTCCAACGTCTTGGCTGTGTATGTCCGCTCGTGCGGTTTGTTCTGCCACGCCGCGGACGGTACGGCGGGCCCGTGAGGGACGTCTTGTACGTTCTTGCGCCCCGAGACCCCTCGATCGTCACGTCTGCGCTCGCGCTGGTACGACCCGGGGGGCACCCCCACGATCCGGGTGAAGTGGCGGTTGAGATGGGGCTGGTCGGTGAATCCGACGGCGACGGCCGCTGCGGCGGGGGCGACTCCGGAGTCCAGAAGGCGCCGGGCCCGGCGGACCCGGGCGTCGGTCAGCCAGGTGTGCGGCGGCATGCCGTAGGCGTCGCGGAAGGCACGCAACAACGCGAAGGGACTGGTGCCGAGGTCGGCCGCCAACCGCTCCAGAGTCGGGGGCTCGGTCATCCGTTCCTCGAGCACCGCACGCGCGCGTGCCGCCGCCCGGGCGCCCGCACCGCGCAGGGTGCGCTGCGGCATCGGCCCGCCGTTGAGGCGCAGCAGCCGGGTCACGGCGACCCGCAGCAGTGTGTCGGCGGCGAGTGCGTTCCCCTCGTCGGCGGCCCTGAGCACCTCGTGGACCAGACCGACCGCATAGGGGTCCTCGAGCACAGGACTGGCGAAGCCGGGGGTCCCCCGGATGACCGTGGTCTCCGCGGCGATCTCGGCCACCAGCCCCGGCAAGGGGTAGACGGCTCCGTACCGCCAGCCCTCGGGGCTGCCGGCCCGGCCCGTGTGCGGGGTGTCGGGGTTGACGAGCGCAAGGGCGCCCGGGCCCGCGTACTGGTCGGAGCCGCCGTGGTGGAAGACCTCGACGCCGTCGGCGATGGCCGCGATCACGAAGTGCTCGTGCGTGTGCCGTACGAAGCTCTTGTGGATGTAGCGGGCTCGCAGCAGGTCGACACCGGGCAGATCCTCGTACTGCCAGTGCCGTGCCCTCTCCCGGGAACCCGCCATGGCCCCATTCTGCGGCACGCCCGATGCGGACCGGACCGGAACGCGTCCCTCACGCCCCACGTTTGCGCAGGTCGGAGTCGTTGTCAGTGGACGGGTGCAGGATGGACGCATGCCCAGTCCCGCGCATCCGGCCCTCGACGGCTTCTCCCCCGCGACCCGCGACTGGTTCACGGGGGCGTTCTCCGCGCCCACCGCGGCCCAGGCCGGGGCGTGGCGCGCCATCGGCGCGGGTTCGGACGTGCTGGTGGTCGCCCCGACCGGCTCGGGCAAGACGCTGGCCGCGTTCCTCGCCGCGCTCGACCAGCTGGCGTCCGTGCCGCCGCCCGCAGACCCCAGGAAGCGCTGCCGCGTGCTGTACGTGTCCCCGCTGAAGGCTCTCGCGGTCGACGTGGAGCGGAACCTGCGCAGTCCGCTCACGGGGATCCGCCAGGAGTCGGTGCGGCTCGGCCTGCCCGAGCCGGAGGTGAAGGTGGGGATCCGCTCGGGCGACACCCCGGCCGCCGACCGCCGGGCGCTGGCCACGCGCCCGCCGGACATCCTGATCACCACGCCCGAGTCGCTCTTCCTGATGCTGACGTCCGCCACGCGCGACGCGCTGACCGGCGTGGAGACGGTGATTCTGGACGAGGTGCACGCCGTGGCGGGCACCAAGCGCGGCGCGCATCTGGCGCTCTCGCTGGAGCGGCTCGACGAGTTGCTGCCCCGGCCCGCCCGCCGCATCGGCCTGTCCGCCACCGTGCGCCCGGTGGACGAGGTGGCCCGCTTCCTCTCCCCCCGCCGCAAGGTGGAGATCGTCCAGCCCGAGTCCGGCAAGGAGTTCGACCTGTCGGTCGTCGTTCCCGTCGAGGACCTGGGCGAGCTGGGCGGCTCCCCCGTCAGCGACGGCGGTGAGGGCAAGGAGCGCCCCTCCATCTGGCCGCACGTCGAGGAACGGATCGCGGACCTGGTCCAGGCCCACCGCTCCACGATCGTGTTCGCCAACTCCCGCCGTCTCGCGGAGCGGCTGTGCAACAGGCTCAACGAGATCGCGTACGAGCGGGCGACCGGAGAGCCGCTGGAGGAGCACCACTCGCCGGCACAGCTGATGGGCGGCTCGGGTGCGGCGCAGGGCGCGCCCCCGGTGCTCGCGCGCGCCCACCACGGCTCGGTCTCCAAGGAGCAGCGGGCCGTCGTCGAGGAGGACCTGAAGGCGGGCCGGCTGCCCGCCGTCGTCGCCACCTCCAGCCTCGAGCTGGGCATCGACATGGGTGCGGTGGACCTGGTCGTCCAGGTCGAGTCACCGCCGTCCGTGGCCTCCGGTCTGCAACGCGTGGGCCGCGCGGGACACCAGGTCGGCGCAGTGTCCACCGGTGTGGTCTTCCCCAAGTACCGCGGCGATCTCGTCCAGGCCGCCGTGGTGACCGAGCGGATGCGGTCCGGCTCCATCGAGTCGCTGAGGGTCCCGGCGAACCCGCTGGACGTGCTCGCGCAGCAGCTCGTCGCCATGACCTCCCTCGACACCTGGCAGTTCGACGACCTCCTTGCGACGGTCCGGCGGGCGGCCCCCTTCGCCTCGCTGCCCGAGTCGGCTTTCACGGCGGTGCTGGACATGCTCGCGGGACGCTATCCCTCCGACGCCTTCGCGGAGCTGCGGCCGCGTGTGGTGTGGGACCGGGTCGCCGGCACGATCACCGGTCGCCCCGGCGCGCAGCGCCTCGCCGTCACCTCGGGCGGCACGATCCCGGACCGCGGCCTCTTCGGGGTCTTCCTGGCCGGGGCCGACCCGAAGAAGGGCGGCGGGCGGGTCGGCGAGCTGGACGAGGAGATGGTGTACGAGTCCCGGGTCGGGGACGTGTTCACGCTGGGCACCAGTTCCTGGCGGATCGAGGACATCACCCGCGACCGGGTCCTGGTCTCCCCCGCTCCCGGCGTCCCCGGCCGGCTGCCGTTCTGGAAGGGCGACCAGCTCGGCCGGCCGCTGGAGCTGGGCCGGGCGGTGGGCACGTTCCTGCGCGAGGTGGGCTCGCTGCCGAAGGAGGACGCGCGGCTGCGACTGGTGTCCGCGGGCCTCGACGCCTGGGCCGCAGACAACGTGCTCGCCTACCTGGACGAGCAGCGCGAGGCCTGCGGTCACATCCCGGACGACCGCACGATCGTCGTCGAGCGGTTCCGTGACGAGCTGGGCGACTGGCGGGTCGTGGTGCACTCCCCGTTCGGCGCCCAGGTCCACGCACCCTGGGCGCTGGCGCTGGGCGCCCGGCTGTCCGAGCGCTACGGCATGGACGCCCAGGTCATGCACGCCGACGACGGCATCGTGCTGCGCCTGCCGGACGCCGATCTGATGGGCCTGGACCTGCTCGACAAGGAGCCGATGAAGGCCGGTACGGAGTACGACGCCGAGCAGGCACCCGTCGGGGCGGCGGACGTGGCCTTCGACAAGGGCGAGGTGGACCAGGTCGTCACCGACCAGGTGGGCGGCTCGGCGCTGTTCGCCTCCCGGTTCCGGGAGTGCGCGGCCCGTGCGCTGCTGCTGCCGCGCCGCAACCCGGGCCGGCGCACCCCGCTGTGGCAGCAGCGTCAGCGCGCGGCCCAACTGCTACAGGTGGCGAGTGAGTTCGGCTCGTTCCCGATCGTCCTGGAAGCGGTCCGCGAATGCCTCCAGGACGTCTTCGACGTCCCGGGGCTGGTCGAGCTGATGGGCGACATCGAGTCCCGCAGGGTGCGGCTCGTCGAGGTCACCACCCCCGAACCGTCCCCCTTCGCCCGTTCACTTCTGTTCGGATACGTTGCGCAGTTCCTCTACGAGGGGGACTCCCCGCTCGCCGAGCGCCGGGCCGCCGCCCTGTCGCTGGACTCCCGGCTGCTGGCCGAGCTGCTGGGCCAGGCGGAGCTGCGCGAGCTGCTCGACGCCGAGGTGCTGACCGAGCTGGAGCGCGAGCTTCAGTGGCTCACCGAGGACCGGCGCGTCAAGGACGTCGAGTCGGTCGCGGACGTGCTGCGGCTGCTTGGCCCGCTCACCGAGGCGGAGCTGGTGGAGCGGGGCGCCGACGCGCACTGGGCCGGGGATCTGGCCGCCGCCCGCCGCGCGATCAGGGTCCGCATCGCCGGCGCCGATCACTGGGCGGCCGTCGAGGACGCGGGCCGGTTGCGCGACGCGTTGGGCACGGCGCTGCCGGTGGGAGTCCCGGAAGCCTTCACCGAACCGGTCAAGGATCCCCTCGGCGACCTCCTCGCGCGCTACGCCCGCACCCGCGGACCCTTCACATCGGCCACGGCTGCCGCGCGGTTCGGCCTCGGGGTGGCCGTGACCGAGGGCGCACTGCAGCGGCTGGCGGCGTCCGGGCGGATCGTCCAGGGCGAGTTCCACCCGGCGGGGATCGGCCAGGAGTGGTGCGACGCGACGGTGCTGCGCAGACTGCGGCGCCGCTCCCTGGCGGCGTTGAGGCACGAGCTGGAGCCCGTGCCTCCGGCCGCGCTCGCGCAGTTCCTGCCGCAGTGGCAGCACGTGGGCAGCGGACACGGACTGCGCGCCATCGACGGCCTGGTGCGTGCGATCGAACAGTTGCAGGGCGCATCCGTTCCCGCGTCCGCCCTGGAGAAGATCGTCCTGCCGTCCCGGGTCTCGAACTACACGCCCGCGATGCTGGACGAGCTCACGGCCGCCGGCGAGGTGGTGTGGGCAGGCGCCGGTGCACTGCCCGGCAAGGACGGCTGGGTCTCGCTGTATCTGGCGGATGCCGCGCCCCTGCTGCTGCCGCCTCCTCACCCCCTGGAGCCGACGGCGCTCCACCAGTCCGTCCTCGATGCCCTCTCCGGCGGTTACGGCCTGTTCTTCCGTCAGATCGCCGACCGGGTCCGCGCCACGACGCACCCGGACGCGACAGATCCTCAACTGGCCGACGCGATCTGGGACCTGGCCTGGTCGGGACGGCTCACGAACGACACGCTCGCACCGATGCGGTCGTTGCTCGGCTCGGGCCGCACCGCGGGCTCCACGGCCCACCGCGCCAAGCGCACGGTGCCACGCGGCCGGTACGGCTCGCTGACGGCCGCCGCCCGCCCCCAGTCCCGCACCGGCCCTCCGACCGTGGCGGGGCGTTGGTCGCTGCTGCCCGCCCGCGAGGCGGACACCACCGTCCGTGCCCACGCCTTGGCCCGGACGCTGCTGGACCGGCACGGCGTGGTGACCCGCGGCGCGGTGGCGGCGGAGGGCGTGGAGGGCGGCTTCTCGGCCGTGTACCGCGTGCTGTCCGCCTTCGAGGAGAGCGGTCAGGCCCGGCGCGGTTATGTGGTCGAGGGTCTGGGTGCGGCGCAGTTCGCGATGGACGGCGCGGTGGACCGGCTGCGCGCCGTGGCGAACGCACGCGAGCGGGGCGAGCCGTTGCCCGGCGCTCCCGGGACGTCCCCCGCCGGAAACGGCTTCGCCAACGGCTTCCCCGAGACGGCCGCGCATCCGTACGGCTTCGATCCCGTCGGCGCTCCGGATCCCGACGGCCGCGGCGCCGACGGCTTGGACGACCCGTTCGGCGATGTCTTCGACCCGGACGCGATCGGCCGGGACCCGTTGTCCGCTCCGGGGTTCGGCGGCCCCCGCTCGGGCTCCGGCCCCTCCGCCACGGGGCCGGGCCCTCGCGCTCCCTACGCGCCGTACGGGCCGGGTCTTCCGCCGCAGCGCGGCCGCCCCACGGGCCAGGCCCGGACCGTGGTCCTGGCGGCCGCCGACCCGGCGAACGCGTACGGAGCGGCGCTGTCGTGGCCGGAGCCACCGGACGGCGCGGGACACAAGCCGGGGCGCAAAGCGGGTTCGCTGGTCGTGCTCGTCGACGGTGAGCTGGCGCTCTACATGGAGCGGGGTGGCAAGACCCTCCTGGTGTGGCCGTCCGAGCCGGAGGCCAAGGCAACCGAGGACCCCCGAGTGCGCGCCGCCGCCGAGGCGCTGGGCGCGGCCGCAAAGGCGGGCTCGCTCGGCACGGTCACGGTGGAACGCGTCAACGGCGCCGCGGCCCTTTCGTCCCCGTTCGGCGTGGTGCTGGAGGGAGTCGGCTTCATCGCGACGCCGAGAGGACTGCGGATCCGGGCATAACACGTCGGCACGGAGGCCGCGGCAGGGCGACGGAAACGGCCCGTACCTCCATGCGGGCACCCTCCTTCCCACCTCCCCGGCGTGTCACCCTTGACCCATGCCCGAAGGCGACACCGTCCACCAAGCCGCGAAGCGTCTGCACGGTGCGCTCGCGGGAAAGGTGCTGACCCGTTCCGACCTCCGAGTGCCCAGGTACGCCACCGCCGACCTGACCGGCCGTACCGTCCTGGACGTCACCGCACGCGGCAAGCACCTCCTGACCCGGGTCGAGGGCGGGCTCACCCTGCACTCGCATCTGAGGATGGACGGCGTGTGGAAGGTCTACACACCCGGGCAGCGCTGGAGCGGCGGCCCCACCCATCAGATCCGGGCGATCCTCAGCACCGGCGACCGCACCGCCGTCGGCTACCGGCTGCCCGTCCTGGAGCTGCTGCGCACCGCGGACGAGCACCGCGTGGTGGGCCATCTCGGTCCCGATCTCCTCGGCCCGGACTGGAATCCCGAGAGGGCGCTGGAGAACCTGCTGAGCGACCCCGCTCGCCCACTCGGTGAGGCCCTGCTCGACCAGCGCAATCTGGCCGGGATCGGCAATGTCTACAAAAGCGAGCTGTGCTTCCTGCTCAGGGTGACCCCGTGGCTCGCCGTCGGCGATCTTCCGGCCGAGTACGCGTCCCGCCTCCCCGATCTCGCCAAGCGGCTCCTGGAGGCCAATCGCGACCGCCCCGCCCGCAACACCACAGGGCGGCGCGAGCAGAACCTCTTCGTCTACGGCCGTGCCCCACGCCCGTGCGCCCGCTGCGGCGCTCCCGTCCGGGTGGCCGATCAGGGCGACGGCTCCCGCGACCGTCCCACCTACTGGTGTCCGGTCTGCCAGCGCGGCCCGGCTCCGTCCCCGTCGCACGGACCTGCCGACCGTCACAGCATCCCACCCCGCACAACTAATTGACGACCCGTCAGAAATGCTCGTACCGTCGCTGTCATGGCCGTCACGGCGTACGACCTCAGCGGACGCACCGCATTCGTCACCGGCGCCGCCGGCGGCATCGGCCGCGCCTCGGCCGTGCTGCTCGCGGAGGCGGGCGCCACCGTGCACTGTGCGGACCAGGACGCACAGGGTCTGCACGGGACCGCGACCCTGATCAAGGACCGAGGGGGCGCGGCGCGCACCCACCACCTCGATGTGACCGACCGTGCGCACCTCAAACGCGCGGTCGCGTCCTGCGAGGGCCTCGACATCATGGCGGCCGTCGCCGGCATCATGCACAGCAGTCCGGTGCTGGAGACGCGGGACGAGGACCTCGACCGGGTCCTGGCCGTCAACTGCAAGGGCGTACTGCACGCCTGCCAGGAGGCCGCACTGCGCATGATCGCGGACGGCACTCGCGGCAGCATCGTCACGATGGCCTCGAGCGCCGTCGACACCGGCGGTCCCGGGCTGCTCTGCTACGGCGTGGCGAAGGCCGCTGTGGTGCAGATGACAAAAACGCTCGCGGCCGAGGTCGGGCGGCACGGCATCCGGGTCAACGCGGTGGCGCCCGGCTGGACCCGTACACCGATGACCGCCCGTCACGGGGAAGGACGGGCGGCGCAGACGGAGGCGTTCATGACGCGCCTGTCGCCTCTCGGCCGGGTCGGGGAACCGGTGGACATCGCCCACGCGGTCCTGCATCTGGCCTGCGACGCGGCATCGTTCACCACGGGCCAGATCCTCCGCCCGAACGGCGGCGTCGCGATGCCCTGGTGACGCCCCGTGGGCGGTGCGGCGCGGCCGGGCCGGCAGCCGACCCCTCCGGGGGTCCCCTGAACACCCCCGGGCACGATCCCACCGGTCCCGTCCGCGCCCCACCCTCTCAGCGGGACTGCGCACCCCTCCCGCGCCCCCATGCGGTACGCCACCGTCGCCAGGACCGGGCCCACTGGTCCGACCCGGCCGCCCCCTCGGCCCGGGACTTCGGCACACAGTGCACCGGCAGCAGACTCAGTCCCCATCCCCCGGTCGCGACCGCCCCCTCCAGCACCCCCGCATCGGGTGCCAGCACGAGTCGGAGCACTCCCCACCACCACAGCGCGCCCAACGCCAGCGCAGCCCCCCAGCGCGCCGTGGGCCTCGCCATGGTCGTCACCTCCAACCCGAGGAACCAGACCCTAGACCGGCCTGTCGCGGCTGAGGAGGGCGCACCAGCGGCACACAGGCGCACCGGCACCAGCGCATGCCCCCGGCGTCTGTCGCACAGGGCGCACCCCGCGCACACCCTCCCCCACCACCGGCCCCACCGGTGTGCGGAGCACCACAGTGCCCCGCGTTCACCCGTTCTCCGCCTGGAACATCCAATGGTGCTTCTCGAGGTCCGCGGTGATCCCCAGGAATATGTCCTGGCTCACCGGGTCGGCCTCGGCGGTGGCGACCACCCGCTCGCGCATGGCTCCGATCACCGCCCCCAGGGCGGCCACCAGCGTGCCCACCGCATCCGTGTCCTTGACCCAGCCCTGGGGCACAGAGCCGATGCCACTGCCCTGGGCGACCGTCGGGGCCCGCCCGTCGGGCGGGACCCCCAGGGCCGAGGACCGTTCCGCGACGGTGTCGGAGTGCCGGCGTGCACTGTCCACGACCTCGTCGAGTTGCAGGTGGATGGAGCGGAAGCGCGGTCCGATCACGTTCCAGTGCACCTGCTTCGCCACCAGGGAGAGGTCGACCAGATCGACCAGGGCTCCCTGCAGCGCCTCCGAGACGATTTTGAGGTCCGTGTCGGACAGCGGGCTCTTCACGACGTACATCGGCATCCTCCGCATGCGTTCGTGTGGCCCCGAGCCCCCCTTCCACCATGGCCGCACCGTCGGGGCGCGGCAAACGGGGCCGTATGGCCGCACGGCCCTCACACGGGCGGCCGAAGCACGGGACCGGCTCGCGCGCCGCTCACCGGAGGAACGCGCCAGGTGACGGCACCCGGACGCGCGAGAGCCCCGGCGCGGCCTCCCCGGTCTCCCGGAGAAGCCCTGGCCAGGGCTCTTCCACACGTTGCCACCTCACCCACCCACGCGAGTGTCAGGCGGCGACCACGTCCACTGCCTCGGCAGGCGCCTTGATCGTGACCCGTTCCGGTGGGACACCGGCGACGGACACGGAGTTGAGCATGGGACGACGTACCGGTGCGGGCACCGGTTCGGGTGCCGCTGCCGACTGTGCCAACTCGGCGAGCGCGAGCTCGTCGCTCACTTCCCGCATGAGCTCGGACATCCGTACGTCCAGCGCGTCGCAGATCGCGGAGAGCAGCTCGGAGGACGCCTCCTTCTGCCCCCGCTCCACCTCGGAGAGATAGCCGAGCGAAACTCGGGCGGACGAGGAGACTTCGCGCAGAGTACGGCCCTGGCGCTGGCGCTGCCGACGCAGCACGTCACCCAGCAGGCGACGGAGCAGAATCATCGGTGGCTCCCTCCTCGGACCGCGAAACCGCATCCTTCACGCCCCACCGTACCGCCTCGCGCCGCGGCCGTGCGGGGAGCGCTGTTGTGTTCACTCAGGGCTGCAAACATCAAGTCCCCCCGTTCTGTTCCGTATCCTGTGCCCGCTCATTCCCAGTCTGTTCGCCCGCAAGCTCCCTGAGGAGCAGTGCGAGCACGCTCCGTACACTCTCCATACGGATTTCCGCGCGGTCGCCGTTCAACCGCAGCGAGACCACTTTGCCGCCACCGAGTTCGTCGGAAACCTCTTCGAACGGCCCGTGCACCGCGACGAAGACCGTACCGACCGGCTGCCCGTCCTGGGGGTCCGGCCCGGCCACACCGGTCGTCGCCAGCCCCCAGTCGGCACCGAGCGCCTTGCGCACACCGGCCGCCATCTGCGCCGCGACCTGCGGATCCACCGCTCCGCGTGCCTCCAGAAGGGTGGCGTCGACCCCGAGGACGTCCCGCTTCAGATCCGTGGCGTAGGCGGTCACGGAACCCCGGAAGGCCCGGGAGGCCCCGGCCACCGCTGTGATCTCCGCGGCCACCAGGCCACCGGTCAGCGACTCCGCGACGGCGAGCGTCTCGCCTCTCACTGTGAGTAGTCGCACGATCTCGGCGGCCCGGTGGTTCACCCCTGGGCCTCCTCGGGCGACGTCCGTCGCTCGGCGATCCCGCGTCTGCGCAGCACGATGGCCTGTCTCACATAGTCGAGTCCGGTGACGACGGTCAGCACGATCGCTGCGGCCATCACCCAGTACCGCAGCGTCGCGAGCCAGCCTGTGAGCGCCAGCACATACATGCCGACGGCCACTCCCTGCGTCAGCGTCTTCAGCTTGCCGCCACGGCTCGCCGGAATGACTCCGTAGCGGATCACCAGGAAGCGGAGCAGTGTGATGCCGAGCTCACGCCCGAGGATCACCACCGTCACCCACCACGGCAGGTCCCCGAGCCCGGACAGACAGATCAGCGCCGCACCCATGATCGCCTTGTCGGCGATCGGGTCGGCGATCTTCCCGAAGTCCGTGACGAGGTTGTACGTGCGGGCCAGATGCCCGTCGAAGAGGTCGGTGATCATGGCGATGGCGAAGGCCGCCCAGGCTAGCGAGCGCCAGGCCGGGTCGTAACCGCCCTCCGCCAGCATCAGCGCGACAAAACCCGGCACGAGGAGCAGCCGGAGCATCGTCAGAAGATTGGCGACGTTCCAGACGCTGGCCTGGTTGACCGCGGCCGCCGTCAGTTTGCCGCCTCGCGCCTGGCGCGCGCCCTCCTGGTCGCCGGAGGTGTCCGCGTCGGTCCTGGCCGCCTGATGGCCGGACGCGCCCTTGGCCGCCCTTGCACCGGTCAGGCCGGGCGGCCCCGAGCCTCCTGGCCCGGATGCTCCACGCGCGGCCGAGGAGCCACCCGCCGCGGATGCCGGGATTCCCGTCATCTGCCCGCCTCCTCAGGACCGAGCGAACTCGCGAGCGGCTCGGCCACCAGATCGACACCCTCCGTACCGACCACCTTCGCCTCGACCATACGGCCGACCCGCAGGCCCTCGCGCCCGGTGAACAGCACCTGCCCGTCCGTCTCGGGCGCCTGGTGCGCGGCGCGGCCGTAGGCGCCGTCCTCGTCGTCCACCGACTCCACGAGCACCTGCAGGGTCTCACCGACGCGCTCCTCGGCGCGCTGGGACACCAGCTCCTCGGCCAGCTGGGAGATGTGGGCCAGCCGCTCGGCCACGACGTCCTCGTCCAGCTTGTTGTCGTAGGTCGCGGCCTCGGTGCCCTCCTCGTCGGAGTAGCCGAAGACGCCGATGGCGTCCAGCCGCGCACCGTTCAGGAAGCGCTCGAGTTCGGCGAAGTCGGCCTCGGACTCACCGGGGAAGCCCACGATGAAGTTGGACCGCACGCCAGCCTCTGGGGCCTTGCTCCTGATGGTGTGCAGCAGCTCGAGGAAGCGGTCGGTGTCGCCGAAGCGGCGCATGGCGCGCAGCACGTCGGGCGCCGAGTGCTGGAAGGACAGGTCGAAGTAGGGCGCGACCTTCGGGGTCGAGGTCAGCACATCGATCAGGCCGGGCCGCATCTCCGCCGGCTGGAGGTAGCTGACGCGGACACGCTCGATGCCGTCCACGTCCGCGAGCTCGGGCAGCAGGGACTCCAGGAGACGGATGTCACCCAGGTCCTTGCCGTAGGAGGTGTTGTTCTCGGAGACCAGCATGATCTCCTTCACGCCCTGTTCGGCCAGCCAGCGCGTTTCGTTCAGCACGTCGCTCGGGCGGCGTGAGATGAAGGAGCCACGGAAGGACGGGATGGCGCAGAAGGAGCAGCGCCGGTCGCAGCCGGAGGCGAGCTTCACGGAGGCGACCGGGGAGCCGTCCAGGCGGCGCCGAAGGGGCGCGCGGGGGCCCGAGGCCGGGGCGAGGCCCTCGGGGAGGTCCACGGGCCCGTGTCCGGGCAGCGCGACCGCCGCGGCGGACTCCTGCCGCTCGGCCGGGCTGATCGGCAGCAGCTTGCGCCGGTCGCGGGGGGTGTGGGAGGCGTGGATGCCGCCGTTCAGGATGGTCTGGAGGCGGTCGGAGATGTCCGCGTAGTCGTCGAAGCCGAGGACGCCGTCGGCCTCCGGGAGGGCCTCGGCCAGTTCCTTGCCGTACCGCTCGGCCATGCAGCCCACCGCCACGACGGCCTGTGTTCTCCCGTGGCCCTTGAGGTCGTTGGCCTCCAGCAGGGCGTCCACGGAGTCCTTCTTCGCGGCCTCGACGAAGCCACAGGTGTTCACGACCGCGACGTCGGCGGCCTCGGCGTCCTCCACGAGCTGCCAGCCGTCCGCCTCCAAACGGCCTGCGAGCTCCTCCGAGTCCACCTCGTTACGGGCGCAGCCAAGGGTGACGAGTGCGACGGTACGGCGTTCAGGCATGGGCTCAAGACTACTTCGTCCCGCTGACGGCCCACGTCGACGGGGTTGGCCGATCTTGGCCAACCCCGTGTGTTCCTGTCCGTTCAGTACCGCTCGGGCACCTCACAGGTGCCCGAGCGGGTCGCGTCAGCCCGCGACGGGGTCGCCCTGCGTGTAGGTCAGACGCTCGACCTGTCCGGGCTGGAAGTCGTCCTGGATCTTCTTGCCGTTGACGTACAGCTCTATGGCCCCCGCGTCGCCGAGGACCAGGTCGA
This sequence comes from Streptomyces sp. NRRL F-5122, assembly GCF_001507435.1. GTDB lineage: Bacteria > Actinomycetota > Actinomycetes > Streptomycetales > Streptomycetaceae > Streptomyces > Streptomyces lannensis. Next base: position 14,547 of record NZ_LMWH01000266.1, on the reverse strand, counting down.
TCTTCTCCTTGTCCTGGAAGGTCTGCGAGTCGCCCTTCTCCAGCAGCCCGTCGAACATCGTCCGGCCGTTGTGGTCCTTGGCGGAGATCCAGCTGCGGCCGTCGGTGGCGCTCACCTGGACGGTCACCTTGTCCCGGGGTGCCGCCGCGATGGCACTGTCGGACGGCTCGGGCTTCTGCTCGGCCGGCTTGCTGGTCTTCGGCGTGGGCGAGGCGGACTTGCTCGTCGACGGCTTGGAGCCCTCGGCGACCTGCGTCTTGCCGACGTCCCCGCCGTCGGAGCCCTTGACGACGGTGAAGCCGACGAAGCCGATCACGGCGACGATCGCCGCGACCATGGCAGCGGTCCAGTTGGGCCCGCGCCGCTCGGGGCGGATGCGCTCCGCCTCGAAGAGCGGGGTGGCCGGGGTGGGAGTGCTGCGGCGTTCACCGTGCTCGGCGGCGAACTGCTCCAGCAGCGGAGCCGGGTCGAGATGCACAGCCTGCGCGAGCGTGCGAATGTGCCCCCGGGCGTACACCGCGCCGCCGCAGGGGGCGAAGTTGTCCTGTTCGATCGCTTGCACGATGGGGGCACGGACACGGGTGGCGTTGCTGATGTCGTCGACGGTCAGCCCGGCCGCGATACGCGCCTGCTGCAGGGCTCGGCCGATCGAGACGTGCTCCGACGCCGTGGCGTCGTCGCGATCGATTTCGAGCGGACGCTCGTCCTCGGGGGAGTTGCCGTCAGGGGAGTTGCCGATGGACACGGGGGCGCCTTTCGAGCGTTGAGCCACCTGTGCTGGAAGTTCAGTCTAGGGGGGTTACGAAAGGGTGGGGCAACCGGGCGGTATGACTTTGTACGCCATCAGAATGGCCGGTCATCCTGATGCTGGGACATGTACCTGTCCCCTCCCTCAACTTGACGTACGCGGGCGGGAAACGGTTGCTCACGGATCACTTACGAGTCGGTCACGGTCGGGCTTCCGGGCGCGTCACCCGACGCGGGCGGACACACCCGGTCGGCCCACTCGTACGGCCAACCGGAACCGCACACATCCCTAGGAAGGAGACTCCCCACGGATCAGGGCGAGCACTCCGTCCAGTTCGTCAGGTTTCACAAGAACGTCACGAGCCTTCGAACCCTCGCTCGGACCGACGATGTTCCGCGACTCCATGAGGTCCATCAGCCTTCCCGCCTTGGCGAAGCCCACGCGCAGCTTTCGCTGGAGCATCGAGGTGGAGCCGAACTGCGTGGAGACGACCAGTTCCGCCGCCTGGCACAGCAGGTCGAGGTCGTCGCCGATGTCCTCGTCGATCTCCTTCTTCTGCTTCGTGCCGACCGTGACGTCCTCCCGGAAGACGGGCGCCATCTGGTCCTTGCAGTGCTGGACGACCGCCGCGACCTCGTCCTCGGTCACGAACGCGCCCTGCATGCGCGTCGGCTTGTTCGCCCCCATCGGCAGGAAGAGACCGTCGCCCTTGCCGATCAGCTTCTCGGCGCCGGGCTGGTCGAGGATGACCCGCGAGTCGGCGAGGGAGGAGGTGGCGAAGGCGAGCCGGGAGGGCACGTTCGCCTTGATCAGACCGGTCACAACGTCCACGGACGGCCGCTGGGTGGCGAGCACCAGGTGGATGCCGGCCGCCCGGGCGAGCTGGGTGATCCGCACGATCGCGTCCTCGACGTCGCGCGGCGCGACCATCATCAGGTCGGCCAGCTCGTCGACGATCACCAGCAGATACGGGTAGGGCTGAAGTTCGCGTTCACTGCCCTCGGGCGCCTTGACCTTGCCGTCCCGGATGGCCGCGTTGAAGTCGTCGATGTGCCGGAAACCGAAGGCCGCGAGGTCGTCGTAGCGCAGGTCCATCTCGCGCACCACCCACTGGAGCGCCTCCGCGGCCCGCTTGGGGTTGGTGATGATCGGGGTGATCAGGTGCGGAATGCCCTCGTACGCGGTCAGCTCGACCCGCTTGGGGTCGACCAGGACCATGCGAACGTCCTCCGGGGTGGCCCGCATCATGATCGAGGTGATCAGGCAGTTGATGCAGGACGACTTGCCGGAACCGGTGGCGCCGGCGACCAGCACGTGCGGCATCTTCGCGATGTTGGCCATCACGTAGCCGCCCTCGACGTCCTTGCCGAGCGCGACCAGCATCGGGTGGTCGTCCTCGGCGGCCGCCGCGAGGCGCAGCACGTCGCCGAGGTTGACCATCTCGCGGTCGGTGTTGGGGATCTCGATGCCGACCGCGGACTTGCCGGGGATCGGGCTGATGATCCGCACATCGGGGCTGGCGACGGCGTACGCGATGTTCTTGGCGAGCGCGGTGATCCGTTCGACCTTCACGGCGGGACCCAGCTCGACCTCGTAGCGGGTGACCGTCGGGCCGCGGGTGAAGCCGGTGACGGCCGCGTCGACCTTGAACTCGGTGAAGACGTTCGTGAGCGAGGCGACGACGGCGTCGTTGGCGGCGCTGCGCGCCTTGCCGGGGCCGCCGCGCTCCAGGAGGTCCAGGGACGGCAGGGCGTAGGTGATGTCCCCGGAGAGCTGGAGCTGCTCGGCCCGCGGCGGAAGCCCGCGGGAATCCTCCGGCGCGGCCTTGGTCAGGTCCGGTACGGAGTCGACCGGGAGCTTCTCCTGCTGGGGGCGCGCGGCGGGTACCGGCGTCGGCGTCGGCTCCGCCCGGTCGCCCACGCTCACGCCCTGGGTGAGGTCGGCGACGATGGGGGACGGCGGCATGCCGTGCAGGACGGCGCCGTCCAGGGCTGCGGCGGCCGCAGCGGCGACGTCCACGGCGTCCATCTCCCGGCCCATGGCCGGCTGCACCGAGGGGCGGCGAGGCCGGTTGCGACGCCGGGAGAGCGCCTCCCGTTCGGCCCCGTCCGGGTCGTACGCTTCGGGGCCGGCGGATCCGTTGCGCCGGGAGCGCGGCAGCGCCTCGCGCCACTGTTCGTCGTAGCGCTGGTCGTCGTCTCCGACAGCGTCGTCCTGCAGGTCGTGCAGGATCCCGAGCTTCACGCCGAGCAGCCGGAGCCGCTGCGGGATGGCGGTCACCGGTGTGGCGGTGACGACGAGCAGACCGAAGAACGTGAGCAGGACGAGGATCGGTACGGCGAGGGCGTCCCCCATGGCGTACGACAGCGGGGTGGCCGCGCCCCAGCCGATGAGTCCGCCGGCGTCCCTTATCGCCTGCATGCCGTCGCTGCGCGCGGGCGCGCCGCACGCGATGTGCACCTGGCCGAGCACACCGATGACGAGGGCGGACAGGCCGATGACGATACGGCCGTTGGCCTCGGGACGCTCCGGATGCAGGATCAGCCGCACGGCCATACCGCCGAGCAGCAGCGGCACGAGCAGGTCGAGGCGGCCGAAGGCGCCGGTCACCAGGATCTCCACGAGGTCGCCGACGGGACCACGCAGGCTGGCCCACGTACCCGCGGCGACGACCATCGACAGGGCGAACAGCAGCAGCGCCAGGCCGTCCTTGCGGTGCGCCGGGTCGAGCCCCTTCGCGCCCCGCCCTATGCCGCGGAACGTGGCTCCCACGGCATGCGCGAGCCCCAGCCAGAGAGCGCGTACGAGTCGGTAGACCCCCGCCGTCGGGTTCGGCGCGGGCGCCGGGGCCGGCTTCTTGGCCGGTGCCTTGCGGGCGGGCGCCTTCTTCGCGACGGCCTTCTTCGCGGGGGCCTGCTTCGCCGGAGCCTTCCTCGGAGCGGCCGCCTTCTTGGCGGGCGACTTCTTGGCTGCGGGACGTGGGGCCATGAGTGTGAGGTTACCGGTGGAGGCGACACGGGACACGCGTGCCCACTGCTTCACCCGTTCGTGTCGCCACGAGCGAGGCGCGAAACTGACGCGGGCTCAAACGGCCGTCGCACACGGTCATCCGGCCGCTCCGCGGGGCAAAGCCCCGACCCGCGGAGCGGACCGGCTTGTCAGCTCTGGGACGGCACCGACGGCGCGCCGCTGCCCGTGCCCGGCTCGAGGGCGTCCAGCGCCCTGCGAAGGCCGGTGAGTTTGCGTTCGAGATGGGCTGCGGTCGCCACCGCCGCCGCGTCCGCCGAGTCGTCGTCGAGCTGCTTGGACAGCGCCTCGGCCTGCTCCTCGACCGCCGCGAGTCGTGCGGAGAGCTCGGCGAGGAGTCCGGCGGGCTCCTTGCTCGCGCCGACCGCGGACTTGCCGCCGCCCTCCAACTGGAGCCGCAGCAGGGCCGCCTGCTCGCGCAGTTGGCAGTTCTTCATGTAGAGCTCGACGAACACCGAGACCTTGGCCCGCAGCACCCACGGATCGAACGGCTTGGAGATGTAGTCCACCGCTCCCGCCGCATACCCGCGGAACGTGTGGTGCGGGCCGTGGTTGATGGCCGTCAGGAAGATGATCGGGATATCCCTGGTGCGCTCCCGGCGCTTGATGTGCGCTGCGGTCTCAAAACCGTCCATACCCGGCATCTGGACGTCCAGCAGAATGACCGCGAAGTCGTCCGTCAGCAGTGCCTTGAGCGCTTCCTCCCCGGACGATGCCCTGACCAGCGTCTGATCGAGCGCGGAGAGAATGGCCTCCAGCGCCAGCAGATTCTCCGGCCGGTCATCGACCAGGAGGATCTTGGCCTTCTGCACCATGGGCCGCCCTCCTCGCCCCGGCTTGGGGCCTCCCCTGTCCTCAGGACTCGGGGTGACGCCACCCGGCACCACCCCAGGGGACGACTCCCTTGCGCCGCCCGTCCTTGTGCCGGTCATCGTAGCCGCACCCCGCCCGTCGCCACACCCTGTCACCGAGATGTCACTGTGCACGTAGCAGAAACGCAGCAGGAGACCGGAAGGTTCCCCGTACACCGCACTTCTACACGGCGTCGGCCACACTCAGTCAGCAACTCGGTGTGAACTTTGAGGATCGCCTTCAATGGTCACGCATCCACTGTTCCATCACGGCCAGCAGGTGATCGGGGTCGACCGGCTTGGTCACATAGTCCGAGGCGCCCGACTCGATGGCCTTCTCCCGGTCGCCCTTCATCGCCTTCGCCGTCAGTGCAACAATCGGCAGGCCCGCGAACTGCGGCATCCGCCGGATTGCCGTCGTCGTGGCGTAGCCGTCCATCTCGGGCATCATGATGTCCATCAGGACGACGGCGACATCGTCGTGCTGCTCCAGGACCTCGATGCCCTCCCGGCCGTTCTCGGCGTACAGCACCGACAGACCGTGCTGCTCCAGAACACTGGTGAGGGCGAAGACGTTGCGAATGTCGTCGTCGACGATCAACACCTTCTCGCTGTCGAACCGCACGCTCTGCCGTGGCACGACACCTTCCTGCTGGTCCCCTGCCCACTGCTCCTGTCCCTGCCCGGCGACCGAACGCTGCGGGGCCGCGGAGACCGCCCTGCGCCGGCGCCGGAAGAGCGCCGCGGGGCCGTTCTGGGTCTCCTGGTACGACTTCACCTCGGCCGGGGTCTCGATGTCCGGCGCACCCGGCTCCGCCTCCGAGGCCAGCAGCTCGTCCGCCGCCATGGCGGGCGCGAGCTGCGCGTAGCCGTGCGGGGGCAGTTCGCTCGGGTGAAGCGGCAGGTACAGAGTGAACGTGGAGCCGCGTCCGGGTTCGCTCTGCGCGTGGATCTCCCCGCCGAGCAGCCGCGCGATCTCCCGGGAGATGGACAGCCCGAGGCCCGTACCGCCGTACTTGCGGCTGGTGGTGCCGTCCGCCTGCTTGAACGCCTCGAAGATCACCCGCATCTTGCTGGCCGCGATCCCGATGCCGGTGTCGGCCACGGAGAACGCGATCACATCCGCGTCCGCGTCCCGCAGCGAACCCGCCTCCAGGAGCTGCTCCCGGATGGCCACCGGGACGTCGTTGCCCGCAGGGCGGATCACCAGCTCCACGGCGCCGGTGTCGGTGAACTTCACCGCGTTGGAGAGCAGGTTGCGCAGCACCTGAAGGAGGCGCTGTTCGTCGGTGTGCAGCGTGGCGGGCAGCTCGGGCGAGACCCGGACGGAGAAGTCCAGTCCCTTCTCCGCGGTCAGCGGCCGGAAGGTCGCCTCCACGTAGTCGACGAGCTGGACGAGCGCGATACGCGTCGGGGAGACGTCCATCTTGCCCGCCTCGACCTTCGACAGGTCGAGGATGTCGTTGATGAGCTGGAGCAGGTCGGATCCCGCACCGTGAATGGTCTCGGCGAACTCGACCTGCTTGGGCGAGAGGTTGCCCTCGGCGTTGTCGGCGAGCAACTTGGCCAGGATCAGCAGGGAGTTGAGCGGCGTACGCAGCTCGTGCGACATGTTGGCCAGGAACTCGCTCTTGTAGCGCATGGAGACCGCGAGCTGCTCGGCGCGCTCCTCGAGGACCTGCCGCGCCTCCTCGATCTCGGTGTTCTTGACCTCGATGTCGCGGTTCTGCTGGGCCAGCAGCTCCGCCTTCTCCTCCAGTTCGGCGTTGGACGACTGCAGGGCCTTCTGCCGGTTCTCCAACTCGGCCGACCGCTCCCGCAGTTGCTCGGTCAGCTCCTGCGACTGCTTCAGCAGCACCTCGGTCTTGGTGTTGACGGAGATGGTGTTGACGCTCGTCGCGATCATCTCGGCGATCTGGTTCAGGAAGTCCTTCTGGATCTGCGTGAACGGGGTGAAGGAGGCCAGCTCGATCACACCGAGCACCTTGCCCTCGAAGAGCACCGGAAGGACGATCACCTGCGCGGGCGGTGCCTCACCGAGCCCGGAGGAGATCTTCAGATAACCGCTCGGCGCGTTCTCCACGAGGATCGTGCGCTTCTCCTTGGCCGCGGTCCCGATGAGCGCCTCGCCCGGCCGGAACGACGTCGGCATGGAGCCCATGGAGTAGCCGTACGACCCCTGCATGCGCAGCTCGTACGCCTCGTCCGCCTCGGCGGCCAGGTCCTTGCCGTCGACCAGCGGCATCGCGAGGAAGAACGCGCCGTGCTGGGCGGACACCACCGGCGTCAGCTCGCTCATGATCAGCGACGCCACGTCCTCCAGGTCGCGGCGGCCCTGCATCAGCGCGGAGATCCGTGCCAGGTTGCCCTTCAGCCAGTCCTGCTCCTTGTTCGCGATCGTGGTGTCGCGCAGGTTGGCGATCATCTTGTTGATGTAGTCCTGAAGCTCCTGGATCTCGCCGGAGGCGTCCACGTCGATCTTCAGGTTGAGGTCACCGCGGGTCACCGCGGTCGCCACGCGCGCGATGGCGCGCACCTGCCGGGTCAGGTTCCCGGCCATCTCGTTCACCGACTCGGTCAGGTCGCGCCAGGTGCCGTCGACGTCCCGGACGCGCGCCTGTCCGCCGAGCTGTCCTTCCGTACCCACCTCGCGGGCGACCCTCGTGACCTCCTCGGCGAACGAGGAGAGCTGGTCGACCATGGTGTTGATGGTGGTCTTCAGCTCGAGGATCTCGCCGCGGGCATCGATGTCGATCTTCTTGGTCAGGTCGCCCTTGGCGATGGCCGTGGTGACCATGGCGATGTTCCGCACCTGACCGGTGAGGTTGGACGCCATCTGGTTCACGGACTCGGTGAGGTCCTTCCATGTGCCGGCCACACCCGGGACGTGCGCCTGGCCGCCGAGGATGCCGTCCGTGCCCACCTCACGGGCCACCTTGGTGACCTGGTCGGCGAACGAACTCAGCGTCTTCACCATCGTGTTGAAGGTGTCGGCGAGCTGGGCGACCTCACCACGCGCCTCGATCGTCACCGTCCGTGTCAGGTCGCCGTTGGCGACGGCCGCGGCGACCTGGGAGATGTTGCGCACCTGAGTGGTCAGGTTGTTGGCCATCAGGTTGACGTTGTCGTTGAGGTCCTTCCAGATGCCCGTGACACCGGGGACGTGGGCCTGGCCGCCGAGGATGCCCTCGGTGCCCACCTCACGGGCCACCCGCGTCACCTGCTCGGCGAAGGACGACAGCTGGTCCACCATCGTGTTGACGGTGGTGACGAGCTCGAGGATCTCGCCCTTGGCGTCGACGGTGATCTTCTTGGACAGGTCGCCCTTGGCGACCGCGGTCGTGACCTCGGCGATGTTGCGCACCTGAATGGTGAGGTTGTTCGCCATGAAGTTCACGGACTGGGTGAGGTCCTTCCAGGTGCCGGAGACACCCTGGACCTCCGCCTGGCCGCCGAGGATCCCCTCGGTGCCCACCTCGCGGGCCACCCGAGTCACCTGCTCGGCGAAGTTGGACAGCTGGTCCACCATCGTGTTGAGGGTGTTCTTCAGCTCCAGGATCTCGCCGCGCGCGTCCACGTCGATCTTCTGCGACAGGTCACCACGGGCCACCGCCGTCGCGACCTGCGCGATGTTGCGCACCTGGGTGGTGAGGTTGCCGGCCATGCCGTTCACGGAATCGGTCAGGTCGCGCCACACGCCTGCCACACCCGGCACCTGCGCCTGACCGCCCAGCCGGCCTTCGGTGCCCACCTCGCGGGCCACCCGCGTCACCTGCTCGGCGAAGGCGGAGAGCTGGTCCACCAGGTTGTTGATGGTGTTCTTCAGCTCCAGGATCTCGCCCCGGGCGTCCACGTCGATCTTCTGCGACAGGTCACCACGGGCCACCGCCGTCGTCACCTGGGCGATCTGCCTCACCTGGGAGGTGAGGTTGCCGGCCATGAAGTTGACGGAGTCGGTGAGTTCCTTCCAGGTTCCGCTGACGCCCGGCACCACGGCCTGGCCGCCCAGGCGGCCCTCGGTGCCCACGTCCCGCGCCATGCGTGTGACCTGGTCGGCGAAGGCGGACAGCTGGTCCACCATCGTGTTCACGGTGTTCTTCAGCTGGAGCATCTCGCCGGAGACGTCCACGGTGACCTTCTGCGACAGATCGCCGTTGGCCACCGCCGTCGTCACCTGCGCGATGTTGCGGACCTGGCCGGTGAGGTTGCGGAACGCGGTGTTGACGGAGTCCGTGAGGTCCTTCCAGGTGCCCGCGGCACCCGTGACCTGGGCCTGGCCGCCCAGCTCACCCTCGTCGCCGATCTCCCGCGCCACGCGCGTGACCTCGGAACCGAAGGCCGACAGCTGGTCCACCATCCCGTTGACGGTGTTCTTCAGCTCCAGCATCTCGCCTGCGACGTCGACGGTGACCTTCTGCGACAGGTCACCGCTGGCCACCGCCGTCGTCACGGCGGCGATGTCCCGCACCTGGGTGGTCAGGTTCCGGAAGACCGTGTTCACCGAATCGGTGAGGTCCTTCCACGTTCCCGCCGCACCCGGCACGTTCGCCTGCCCGCCGAGCTGGCCCTCGGCGCCGACCTCGTTGGCGACACGGGTGACCTCGTCCGCAAACGTCCGCAGCGTCTCGGTCATCTGGTTGATCGTCTCGGCGAGCTGCGCGACCTCGCCGCGCGCCGACACCGTCACCTTCTGCGACAGGTCGCCGTTGGCGACCGCGGTGGTCACCTGGGCGATCCCGCGCACCTGGGCGGTCAGATTGCCGGCCATCAGGTTCACCGAATCGGTGAGGTCCTTCCACACGCCGGCCACACCGGGCACCTGCGCCTGGCCGCCCAGCTCCCCCTCCGTGCCCACCTCGCGGGCCACCCGGGTCACCTCGGAGGAGAAGGAGGAGAGCTGGTCCACCATCGTGTTGACGGTTTCCTTCAGCTCCAGCATCTCGCCGGCCACGTGAACGGTGACCTTCCGGGACAGATCACCCTTGGCGACCGCCGTGGTCACCAGGGCGATGTCCCGCACCTGGGCGGTCAGCCGGTACGCCATCGTATTGACCGAATCCGTGAGGTCCTTCCATGAACCGGACATACCGCGCACCCGGGCCTGCCCGCCCAGCTTGCCCTCGGTACCCACCTCACTGGCCACCCGCGTGACCTCGTCGGTGAACGTCGACAGCTGGTCGACCAGATTGTTGACCGTACGGCCGACCTTCAGGAACTCACCTCGCAACGGATGCCCGGTCCCCTCCGGACCCGGGGCCCGCAACTCCATCCGCGGCGACAGATCACCCTCGGCGACCGCGGACAGCACCCGGCTGACCTCGGAGACCGGGCGGGCGAGATCGTCGACGAGCGCGTTCGAGGCGTCGATGGCGGCCGCCCATGAGCCTTCGCAGGCCCCCGTCTCCAGCCGCTCCGTGAGCTTGCCCTCACGCCCGACCATGCGCCGCACCCGCGACAGCTCACCGGTCAGATGCAGATTCCGGTCGGCGACCTCGTTGAAGACGGCCGCGATCTCGGCCATCACCCCGTCGCCGGTGACCGTCAGCCGCTTGCGGAAATTGCCGTCCCTCATGGACACCAGAGCCGCCAGCAGCCTGTTCAGGGCCGCCGTGTCCACCGAGGTGGTTCCATTGCGTTCTTTGCGCTGGTTGCTCAGGGACTGTCCGCCTTTTGCGCGCGTCTTCGTGCTCCGCGTCGCTTCGCCAGACTCCACTGTGTCCCTCCCGCAGGGGTCGACCATCACTGCTGTGCTCAGGTGTACCGCTCGCCGTACCGGTTACTGGTGCCTGGTGCCGCCCTGTGTATCAGGCACACGCGCGTGCTCCTGCCCGGCGTGGCCAAAGACACTCTGTCTGCTCGGACCATCTCCAGAAGCTTGCCCAGTGTTTCACCATGCCTGAACCCGGCCATAACAGTTCGGCAGCTTCGCACACGCTCCGCACACCCTCCGGACGTAAACACAGCCAACCGGCATCCGCATGGACGGCGAAGGTAAGTAACCTTGCATCCGGCTGTCCAGCCGCACCGGTGCGACCGGCCTGGGCGGCGGCATGAGCACGAGCGGGCAGGCATCGGAGGGGCGCCTCACATGACCACCGGACTGCATCCCGGGGGACCACCCCAGGATCCCCGGCACGCGGGGAACGAGCAACTGCCTCGGCAGGAGCGGGTCGGCCCGGTAGCCCCGCACGTCGAGAACCGGACGAGGAGCTCTGTGATCACCGCGCGCGCGGCCGCCACCTTCGAACCCGTCGGACGGGCGGTCGCGACCGCCCGCTCCTTCGTACGCGACACCCTGCAGGGCTGGGGCTTCGCCGACATCGTCGACGACGCCGTCGTCCTGACCAGCGAGTTGGTCACCAACGCCGTCGTGCACGCGGGCACCGCCGCGGACGTCCTGTGCCTGCGCAGCGACGACGGAGTACGCATCGAGGTCGCCGACCGCTATCCGGAACGCGAGGTCCCGCTCCAGTCGGCCGCCGTCAACATGGGCCACCCCGATCGCGAGGGCGGCCGCGGCCTCCAGCTCTGCGCCGCCCTGGCCGGACGCTGGGGCGTGGAGTACACCCCCACGCACAAACAGGTCTGGTTCCAACTCGACCTCCCCGAGCGGCCGGTGGGCACCCGTGCGGCAGGACCCACCCTGCCCGCCGATCTTCTCCCGCTCGCCGACGCCCGGGTCCGCGTCGCCGTCGTCCAGATCGACCGCGGCGGCTCCATCACGGCCTGGAACGAGGACGCTGAGGAGCTCTTCGGCTACGCCGCCGAGCAGGTCACCGGAAAGCCGCTCACCGACCTCGCTGCCTGGCCGCACACCCCCGGCACCGGCACCGGCGTCGCCGAGGCCCTCCAGCTCTCGCGCTGGGAGGGCAGCTACGGCATCCGCGGCGCCGACGGCCGTGTCACCCCCGTCTACGCCTCCCATCTGCGCGTACGGGACGCCGCGGGCGACCCCTCCACGGTCTGCCTGCTCGTCCGCGACCATGAGCGCGCGGTCCTCCAGACCCCCCTGCGCGGACCGGCGCCCGACGCCTCCACCGGCCAGGACGGCCAGACCACTGATCCGTTCGAGGTCTTCATCGGCTCCCCGGCCCCGGACGACCTCGACGGCCTGCTGCAGCGCACGGTGGAACGCGCCCGCGACATGCTCGACGGCGACGCGGCCTTCCTGCTCCTCGCCACCGACGACGAGACGGAGCTCGAGGTACGCGCCTCCACGGGCCTGCCGTCCGCCCGCCAGCGCTTCGCCCGTGTCCCGGTCGAGGCGGGCCCCGGCCGCTACGGCTCGGCCCGCATGCCGGCCGTCCACGACGACCTGACGGCCGTCCCCGGCGCCGTGCCCCTGCTGTCCGGCACGGGCATGCGTTCGGTCGTGACGGTCCCGCTGAAGGTGGAGGGCAGGCTCACCGGCTCCCTCGGCGTGGCGGCCGAGGCCGCCACGCGCTACTCCAACGAAGAGGCCCTGCGGCTCCAGTTCGCGGCCGACCGGATCGCCCTCGCCGTGGAGTCGGCCCGGCTCGGTGAGCTCGAGCGCCTGCGTCGTGGCTCGCTCAGCTTCCTGGTCGAGGCCTCGGACCTCCTCGCCGGCACCCTGGACCGCGACCAGACGCTGGCGCTCATGGCGCAGATGACCATCCCGACCCTCGCCACCTGGTGTGCGGTGTACACGATCGCCGACCAGGCCTCGGAGCCCTATCTGTCCTACGTCCTGCACGAGGACGAGGAACGCATCGACGGCGTCAAGGCACTGCTGTCGAAGATCGCGCCGCCGGAGCCCATCCCCACGCCGGGCGCCAGGATCTGGACGGCCCCGGGGGAGGCGGCCCACCAGGCCGCGCTGCGCACCTCGATGCGGAGCCTGGGCCTCGGCGAAGCCCCGGCCCTCAGCTCCGGCATCGGCACGACGCTGGCAACCGCTTCGGCTGTCGGCGGCGAGACGGTCGTACTCCCCCTCGTGGCGCGCAACCGTGTCATCGGCATGCTGACCCTGGGCAAGCCGACGGACGAACACTTCCGCCAGGAAATCCTGGAACTTGCCGAGGACTTGAGCCGACGGGCCGCCCTCGCGCTGGACAACGCCCGGCTGTACTCGGAGCGCACGGCCATCAGCCAGTCCCTCCAGCGCAGCCTGCTCCCGCCCGAGCTCCCGCATGTCGACGGCGTCGAGGTGGAGGTCATCTACCGCGCGGCCGGCGAGGGCAACGAGGTCGGCGGCGACTTCTACGACCTGTTCCCGATCCGCGACGGCGCCTACGGCTTCGCCATCGGCGACGTCTGCGGTACGGGACCGGAGGCGGCGGCCGTCACGGGCCTGGCCCGCCACGCCCTCCGTCTGCTCGCCAGGGAGGGCTTCGGGGGTCCCGCGGTACTGGAGCGCCTGAACTCGGCGATCCTCGACGAGGGCGCCCGCAGCCGCTTCCTGACGCTCCTCTACGGCGAGTTGTGGCCGCAGGAGGACGGCAGCGCGTTGCTGAAGGTGGTGTGCGCCGGTCATCCCCTACCGCTGCGCCTGCGCCAGGACGGCTCGGTGGAACCGGCGGCTGAGCCCCAGCCGCTCCTCGGCGTCATGGAAGACCTGGACCTGTACGAGCAGACCGTGACGCTCGACCCGGGCGACGTCCTGCTCTGTGTGACGGACGGCGTCACCGAACGTCGCGAGGGCACCCGCATGTTGGGGGACGACGGCCTCGCGGACGTTCTGACCACCTGCACGGGCCTCACGGCGGGTGCGGTGGCGGCTCGCATCATGCGCGCGGTGGAACGCTTCGCGTCCGACGCCCCGTCCGACGACATGGCGATTCTCGCGATGCGCGTCCCGGGCCTTCCGAAGGACTGAGCAGACCCCCGGAAAACGAAGAAGGCCTCGCCCTGTTGGGCGAGGCCTTCTGCTGGAGCCCCCAAACGGAATCGAACCGTTGACCTTCTCCTTACCATGGAGACGCTCTGCCGACTGAGCTATAGGGGCCGGTTGCCTTCTCGAGGTATCCCCCGCCGCAACGGGATAGATCATACCCCGAACCGGAGTGTGCTCCCAACCATCAGCAGCAGCTCAGAAGGCCGGCTGGAGCAGCCCTCCAAGGGCATTGCACGCGGACACGATCCGATTCATCTCACGCTTCGTCAACGAGGCGTCCACCGGCAGGGAAAGTGTCTCGTCCGAGGCGAGTTCGGTCTCGGGCAGGCACACGTCGCGACGGAACCCCGGCATCCGGTGGACCGGCGTCTTCACCGGCACCCGGCACTCGACGCCCCTGGCTCGAAGGGCCTGGGCAAAAGCGTCCCGGTCCGGCCGTCCATTACCCGGAACCCGCACCACGTACTGCTGGTAGGTGTGACCGCCGCCGCTCTCGGGCGTACCCACGCCCCGCAGCCGCCGGTCGAGGTAGGCGGCCCGCTCACGACGCTGCGCGACCTCGGCATAGGGAGTCTCCGACTCACCCTGCTCCAGCACCAGGAGCCCGTGCCGCTGTCCGATCTCGTGCAGGCCGGCGACGTCGGCCGGATGCCCGAAGCGGTGGACGACGACGATCGCGGCGGTCTGCGCGCCGACCACGGCCTCGACGGCCGTGGGGGCAAGGCAGTACGTCGCCGGGTCTATGTCGGCGAAGACCGGCGTCGCGCCGGCCAGGGTCACGGCCTCGGCGACCTCGACGTTCCCGAAGGACGGCACGATGACCTCGTCACCGTGTCCAACTCCCGCGGCCCTGAGCATTCCTGCGGTACCCATGCTCCGGATGCTGGTGCGGCAAAGTGAACGAAAAGTGACGCCCAACACAAAAAAGCTGGTCCCCGAACCGAAGTTCGGGGACCAGCTCTGAAGAATTGTTCGGCGGTGTCCTACTCTCCCACAGGGTCCCCCCTGCAGTACCATCGGCGCTGAAAGGCTTAGCTTCCGGGTTCGGAATGTAACCGGGCGTTTCC
>NZ_LMWH01000265.1 GCF_001507435.1 Streptomyces sp. NRRL F-5122 | reverse complement strand
GTCGTACCTCGGCTTCCTGCCCCGCTTCTACGACGTGCACCTGGAGCCCGAAGAGTTCCCCTTCCTCGTCCAGGGCGAGCACTTCGAGACCGGCCATCTTTGGTTCGTCGTGCTCCTCCTGGCGTTCTCCCTCATGCTGGTGCCGTTCCACCGGTGGCTGCCGCGCGAGCGCGTCCGCCGCATCCGTGACCGGGTGGCGGAGGTGACCCTGCACCGGCGGGGCGTCGTGTTCCTGCCGGCCCTCGCCTTCGCGGCGATCTGTGCCTTCGCAGGGCTGGAGGAGGACTACGCGGGCTGGCACCGCTGGTCGTACCTGCTGTTCTTCGTTGCCGGCTACGCGCTCGCCAGCGACGACCGCTTGCGCACCGTGATGCGGCGCGAGGCCGGGACCGCAGCCTGGCTCGGCGCACTGCTGTTCGCGGCAGCCGGCCCCGGATTTGCCCTGGCCGACGAGCCCTTCACGGAGATGACCGCCCTGGCCACCGTCTCACGGGCGCTGTTCGGTGCGGCCGGATGGTGCCTGGTGGTCGCCATCCCAGGCCTCCTCGACCGTCGGCGGCCAGAGCGACCGCGTGCGGCGCCGAACCCGACCCCGACGACGCGTCGGCGTCTCTATGGCTATCTCGCCGCAGCCGTGCTGCCGCTGTACGTCCTGCACCAGCCGATCGTGGTCGCCGTCGCATACTTCGTGATCGGCTGGTCTGCGCCGATCCCAGTTGAGTACGCCGTGATCGTGGTGATCGCCCTCATCCTCACCCTCACCGCGTACGAGCTGCTGGTCCGCCGCACGCGGGCGACCCGCTTCCTGTTCGGGATGCGACCCTAGGGGCGTCTCGAATGTGCTGGTCACAGCCACTCGTTGATAGCCGCTACGAGGACGGTCGCCTCGTAGCGGACCGCGAGCTTGTCGTACCTCGTGGCCACCGCACGGTGCCTTCTGAGGCGATTGATACCGCGCTCGACCGCGTGCCGAGCCTTGTGGTCCTCCGGGTCGAACTTCGGCGGACGGCCGCCGCGGGAGGCGCGTTTCCCTCGGTTGCGGGCCTGGCCGGCCTTTGTCCGGGATGGTGCAGCGAATGCCAGGTCTGCGCAGGAAGCGCGGTTCTTGCGGGAGGCGTACGCCTAATAGGCACTGTGGATTGGCAGTTGTCAGTCCTGGAGGGGCGGGCCGGCACTGGGCGTTCGCCCCACCGGCACCGCCATCGCTCGCAACAGCTGCTTGACCCCAAAGCTGCATGGGGTGTCTTGTCGGCGCGCCCCCGCCTCGGCCGGGTGCGCGGTCTACCGAACCCCAGCCGGGGCACCCTGATGCGGCCGAGGACGACCTCGAACTGCGGGAGCCCCCGCGCTGCCCGGCGGTGATCTAGGACAGCCCGCAGGGACAAACGGCTGCCCACGTCCTCGACGGCGGCAATCTCAGCGATACCCAGCTCGCCAACGTGTCTCTCACCTACGGGCACACCGCGCTCCGATTAGGTCGGGGAGCGCGGCTTCCCTGGGGGCTTCGGCAGGGCGCCGCGGGCTCCTGAGCCGTCACTCCTTGACCGCCCCCGCATTGGCCCCTTGTACGAAGTAGCGCTGGAAGCAGAAGAAGAGCGCTGCCACCGGCAGTGTGGAGAGCAGGGCCGCTGCCAGTTTCAGCGGGTACTGGGTGCCGCCGCCGAGTCCGCCCGACACGAACCGTGCGAGTCCGGTCGTGAGCGTCTCGTACTGGCTGGACTGAGTTGCCACCAGGAAGTGAGTGAACTCGTTCCAAGAGCCCTGGAACGACAGGATCGTCAGGGTGATGAGTGCGGGTCGCGCCATGGGCAGGACCACCGACCAGAAGATCCGGAAGACGCCCGCACCGTCCACCCGGGCGGCTTCCTCCACTTCACGGGGGATCGACTCGAAGAACTGCTTCATGATGAAGATGCCCGCCGCGTCGACGAGCAACGGAAGAATCATGCCTGTGTAGGTGTCGAACAGCCCGAAGATGTTCAGGACGAGGAACTTCGGGATCAGCAGCGCCACGCCGGGTACGGCCATCACTGCCAGGACGAAGCCGAACAGCAGTGACCGGCCGGGAAAACGCAGCCGTGCGAGTGCGTATCCCGCCATCGAGTCGAACAGCACCCGACCGGCGGTGACCAGGACCGCGACGAACGCGGAGTTGCCCAGCCATCGGAAGAACGGTACCCCGTCCCCGGCCCGACTCAGCCCGAACAGGCGCTGGTAGGCGGCGGTCGTCGGGGTCGACGGCACCAGCGCCAGAGGATGCGAGGCCGCGTCCGGGTCGGTTTTGAACCCGGTCACCAACTGGATGGCGAACGGGAGCACGTACAGCAGGCCGAGCGCCACGACCAGTGCGTAGCCCAGAACCCGCAGGGGCAGCGGAAACCTGCCGAGAACCGGACGGCTCGGCTGCCGGACGGCTTCGGTCGTGGTCGTCATCGGTTCCTCCCTGTGCCGGCGTTACGCTCTCGCAGGGCCCAGCGCTGCAGGGCGGTCATGCAGAGGATCAGAGCGAGCAGCACGAAGGCGATGGCCGCGCCCTGTCCGAAGTCGGCGTCGTCGAATGCGGCCGAATACGACAGGAAGGCGGGTGTCAGCGTCGTGTTGCCGGGGGCGCCCTGACCCATCACGTACACCTGGTCGAAGACCTGCCAGGTGGCGATCAGCCCCAGGGTGAGGACGAGGAAGAGGACAGGCCGCAGCGCGGGCAGGGTTACGTACCGCAGCATCTGGAAGCGGTTGACGCCCTCGATGGCGGCTGATTCCTCCAGCTCCCGTGGGATGTCCTGGAGGGCGGCGAGGAAGATCAGCATGAAGGTGCCGGAGGTCGTCCAGACGGCGAGCAGGATGAGCGTGCACATCGCGACGGACGGGCCGGACAGCCACTGGTACCAGGACAGGCCCATGAACGAGTGGGAGGCGAGCACGCCGGTGGGATGGTCGGGGTCGACCAGGCCCAGCGCGCCGAGCAGCAGAGACAGCACCCCGCGCGGGTCTGCGAACCAGTTCGGGCCCTTGATCCCGATCCAGGACAGCATCGTGTTGACGGCGCCGCTGCCTTGGAACAGGAAGAGGAAGACCGTGGATACTGCGATCGAGCTCGTGACGGAGGGGAAGAAGAACACGGTGCGCAGAGCACTGCGACCGCGCAGCATGCGCTGGTTGACGACGAGCGCCAGCACCAGGGCGAGGGCGGTCTGGAGCGGCACTGTGAGCAGCACGTAGTAGGCGGTGTTGCGCAGTGAGGTCGCGAACAGCGTGCGGTCGAGGCCGTCCTGGGTGAGCAGGGACCGGTAGTTGTCGAGCCCCGCGAATTCGGCCTGTCCACTGAACGGGTTGGACTGTCCGTCCCAGTGCAGCAGGCTCACCCACAGCGCCATCAGGATGGGCAGGACGAGGAAGAGGCCGAGGACGAGCACCATGGGGCTGACGAACAGCCAGCCCCATGCGCCGTCGGCGTGCCGGTGGCCCGCACGCGGAGCACGGCCCGCGTGGGGCGCCGTGGTGGGACCGGACCCGCCGGACGCGTCAGGTGCGTCCGGCGAGCCGGTCGTTCCAGGGTTTCCGGCCTTGTGCGGGCGGGAGACGGGCGAGGCGTCACCGGGGGGATTCTGCGTTGCGCGGGTGGTACGGGGGGACATGACGGCTCAGTTGCCCTTCGTCAGGGCCTGCTCGCCGTTGCGCTGGAGGGCTGCGAGGATCGTCTTGGGGTCGGTGGTGCTCAGCGTCTGCAGATCGGTGTTGAACTGGCTGAGCACCTTGTCGAATCCGGCTATGGTCACAGGGCCCTGCGCGTAGGCGGCTGAGTCGACCCATGCCTTGGCGTCCGGCTCCTGTCGGGCGTAGGTGTCGAGGGTGCTGGTACGTGAGGGCATGACACCGAAGGCATCCGCGAACGTCAGCTGCTGCTTCGCGGAACTGAGGTACTTCACGAGGTCCACGGCGGCCGTCCGGTGGGCGCTCTCGGCGGCCACGCCCCAGCAGGTACTGAAGGCCAGCGTGCCTTTTCCGGACGGGCCGGCCGGCAGTTCGACCATCTTGTACTTGACGTTCGGATAGTCGAGCTTCATGGCTCCGGTGAGCCAGTTGCCTTCGATGGTCATGGCGGCCTTGCCCTTGCCGAGGGCCTCGCCGCCCCAGCTGGTGTCGACCTGCTGCGCGTACTTCAGCGCACCCGACTTCAGCAGGGACCGCACGAAGCCGAGTCCTTCGGCGTTCTGGGGGCTGTCGGAGGTCATCTTCGACTGCTCGGGGTTGGTGACCCATCCGCCCGCCTGCTTCATGAAGACGCCGAGC
The DNA here is from genome assembly GCF_001507435.1 of Streptomyces sp. NRRL F-5122. Lineage (GTDB taxonomy): Bacteria > Actinomycetota > Actinomycetes > Streptomycetales > Streptomycetaceae > Streptomyces > Streptomyces lannensis. Next base: position 32,278 of record NZ_LMWH01000265.1, on the reverse strand, counting down.
CGCTGGTATTCGTTGGTGGTGACCAGCCCGGTGACGCCGCCCTTGGTCAGCTTGCCCGCGACCGCCTTCAACTCGTCCCAGGTGGTCGGGTAGTCGTTCTCGGTCAGTCCTGCCTTCTTCCACAAGTCGGTGTTGACGGCGAGCGCGAGGGTGGAGGTGTCCTTCGGCAGACACACCAGCTTGCCGTCGTACGAGAAGGAGGTGCGCAGCTGCGCGGAGAAGTCATCCGCGTCCTTGATCCGGTCGCCGTAGGCGTACAGTGAGCCGGCTTTCGCGTAGTTGGCGAACTGGTCGGAGTTGACGTAGAAGACATCTGGCGGCTTGTGCCCGGCGAAGGACTGGGCGAGCTGCTGGTTCATGTCCTTGGCGACCTCCACGGTCACCGAGTTGCCGGATTGCTTCGCGTAGGCGGCCGCCGCGTCCTTGACGGACTTCGTCTCGGCGTCGCCCGATGTGGCGATCAGCACCGTCAGGTGCTGTCGACTGCCGGTGTCCTGCTCCGTCTTGCTGCCGCTGCCGAAGTTCGACGAGCAGCCCGTAGCGGCGAGCAGTGCTGCGCAACTGACGATGGCCGCGGCCGTGCGGGTGGTCATGTGTGCCTCCGGGGATTCGAGGTGGGGACGTGCGGCTCCACCCGGGCGGCACGGCAGGCAGTGGGCCCGGGGTGGGTTGTCAAAGGGAACAAGTGGGGGGCGGCCCGAGGAACCGGTGCCGGCTGTCTACCGGGCCGCCGTCGAGGTCGTCGGCCCGCTCGGACCGGGATGCACCGCGGGAGTGCTGTCCCGGACGACGAGGAAGGGTTCCAGCAGGACCCGTTCCGGTGGCGCTGAGGCGTCGGCCATCCGTGCCAGCAGCAGCCGTACGCACTCCCAGCCGACCGCCTCCATCGGCTGGGCGATCGTGGACAGGGTCGGGGAGAGGATCGCGGCAGTGGGCGAGTCGTCGAAGCCGATCACGGACACGTCCCGGCCCGGGGCCGACTCACGCTCACGCAGCGCGTGGTAGCAGCCGAGAGCCAGCATGTCGCTGGCCGCCACGACGGCTGTGACGCCCGCGTCGAGCATCGGCTTTATGGCGCTGCGCGCGGAGTCGATGTCGTCCACGCTCTGCGCACGACGCCCACGTGTCGGCAGTCCGTGCCGTCGCATGGCTCGCTGCCAGCCCTCGGCGCGGTCGTCACCGACACCGGAGCCGCGTGGCCAGCCGAGAAAGGCGATTCTGCGGTGCCCGAGGGCGACCAGGTGCTCGACCGCGGCGTCCGTGCCCGAGGCGCCGTCCACGTCGACCCAGTCGCCGATCTGGCGACCCGACCACATGCGGCCGAAGCCGACGAACGGCACGCCACGCTGGGCGAGCCACGCCTGGCGCGGGTCCTGGCGTGCCGTGCCGCTGAGCACGAATCCATCCACCTCGTGCTGCCCGAGCAACTCCTCGTAACCGTCCAGGGTCGGGCCGCCCGGCGGGCACGCGAACAGCAGGATGCGATAACCGGCCTCGTCGGCTGCCTGGGACAGCGCATGCAGGAAACGATCCATGACCGGGGTCGCGGAGCCCGCCGGGGTGGGCTGGACGCCGTAGCCGATCAGCTTGCTGGAGCGGGTGCGCAGCGTCTGTGCGGCGCGGCTCGGCCGGTAGCCCATCACGTCGATCGCGTGGCGGACCCGTTCCAAGGTCTCCGGGCGCAACAGGTCCGGTGAGTTGAGGGCGTTGGAGACGGTCTGTGGGGAGACCCCGGCCCGGCGGGCGACCATGGCGAGGGTCACCGGGCCGCCCTTGGACGAGGAACTGCTGGTGGAGCGGGGCATGCGGGTCTCCGACATGAGAGGACGAGCAGGGTATTACCGGACGCATTGGAGCGTTCCAATGGCATTGCCAGCGCCTTGACTTGGCCATTAGTGTCATTGGAACGATCTAACGCTGAGAGGTTCTTCTCTTTTGGACAGCACTGTCAAGACCCAAGACGCCAACGGTCCGATCGCGGGGGCTGCACACACCACCGAGGGCCTGCAGCCGTTCCTGCACGACGCGGTCGTCTCGCTGTACGCGCCGAGCTTCGTGATCTCACGTGGGGACGGACAGCTCGACGGAGGAGCGGACGGCTTCTTCCACGGTGACGGCAGGGCCCTTTCGCGACTGACCACCACAGTCGACGGCATCGCCCTCACGCCGATCGCGGGCGGATTCAGGGAGGCGGATCGGGCGGACTTCCAAGCGATTCTGCGCGGGCTGGGCGAGGTGACGCCGGACCCGGCGGTTGCACTGCACCGCCGCCGCACGGTCACGTCCGGTCAGCTGGAGGAAGAACTCGAGGTCGTCAACTCGGGTACCCGGCACGTGAGTTTCCTGCTGGCGGTCACCGCCGGCACCGACCTTGCCACGATGGAGGAGGTGAAATCGGGACGTCGCCCGGCGCTCGTACCGGCGCGGTCGCAGGACGGCGCCGGACTGGCCTGGTCCCGCGACACCTTCAGTGTGCGACTGGTCAGCGAACCGGCCCCCGACACACTCGACGCCGCAGCGGGCCGGCTTTCCTACGACGTCGAACTGGCCCCCGGTACCTCATGGACGACCAGGCTCCGGTGCACAGCGGCGTATGCGGAGGGCGACCAGTTCCCGGCACCCCCGGCGGACACCCTGCCATGGCGGCACCCCGTCCTGCGCAGCGCGGACCGTCGCTTCGACCACTGGCTGCAGCAGTCGGTCGCCGACCTCGATCGACTGCGTCTGACGGATCCGCAGTCGAGCGAGGGGCAGACGGGCACAGGCGGCCGTCTGGATCAGTTCCTGGCCGCCGGCGCCCCGTGGTTCCTGACTCTGTTCGGGCGTGACTCGCTGTGGGCCGCCCGTATGCTGCTCCCGCTCGGCACCGATCTGGCGCTCGGTACGCTGCGCACACTCGCGCGCCGCCAGGGCGCCGTCCTCGATGTGGTCACGGAGGAAGCGCCGGGCAAGATCCTGCACGAAGTACGCCGTGCGACACAGGACTTCACGGACTCCTTCTCCCTGCCGCCGGTGTACTACGGCACGGTGGACGCGACACCTCTGTGGATCACGCTGCTGCACGATGCCTGGCTCTGGGGCCTGGTCCCTGAGGAGGTCGAACAACTGCTGCCGCACGCCGAGTCGGCGCTCGCCTGGATGCGCGACCACAGCGCCGCGGGTGACGACGGCTTCCTGAAGTACGTGGACCGGACCGGCCGAGGCCTGTCCAACCAGGGCTGGAAGGACTCCGGCGACGCCATCCGGCACCAGGACGGACGCCTGGCCGAACCGCCCATCGCCCTGTGCGAGGTACAGGCCTATGCCTACGAGGCCGCCCGCGCCGGAGCAGCCTTGCTGAGGGCGTTCGGACGGCCCGGAGCTGACGCATGGGAGGACTGGGCGGAGCAGCTCGCCACCCGTTTCCGCAAGCGATTCTGGGTCGAGGACGCGACCGGCCCGTACCCGGCGGTCGCATTGGACCGGGAGGGCACGCCCGTGGACGCGGTCACGTCCGGCTTCGGACATCTCCTCGGCACAGGCCTGCTGAACCAGGAGGAGACCGCGCTGCTGGCGGCGCGGCTGACGGCCCCCGACCTCGATGCGGGTCACGGCCTGCGCACACTCAGCAGTGCAGCGGTGGGCTTCAACCCCTATGGCTACCACATCGGTTCGATCTGGCCGCACGACACGGCCATCGCCGTGCACGGCCTGGTGAGGGCGGGCTTCGCCGACGCGGCCGCACCACTTGCGGCGGGCCTGCTGACGGCATCGGCCACCTTCGACGCACGCCTGCCCGAGCTCTACGCCGGCCACGGCAGCGAAGCCGTCGCCCGCCCAGCCCCCTATCCGGCGTCCTGCCGCCCCCAGGCCTGGGCGGCAGCGTCATCGGTACTTGTGCTGCGCGCGGCGCTGGGCCTGGATGCGAACGTCCCGGGCGGCACGGTCACGGTGGCCCCCGGATTCGCCAGCTCGTACGGGCCTCTGACGGTGACGGGACTCCAGGTCGGCGGGGGACCGTTGGACATCACGCTGGCGGCGGACGGGACAGTGAGTGTGACAGGTCCGAAGGGACTGACCGTCGTGGCCACGACTGACCGGTAGGGGCGATTGCACGTGATCCGCCTTCTACGAAGGTCATTCCTCAGGGCGGAAGAGTTGTTGATGCCCAATACGTGCTCTGGGACGGCCACGTCGTGTCAAAGGTGAACGTCTCGACCGCCGAGACCCGACGAGGATGCCGATGTCCTGGCGCAGGTAGAAGCGTGCCTGTTCCAGGGCTTCTCGGGAACCGACATGCGGGCAGGAGGTCTGTGCCGGGCGCGAACACGGCGGCGGCAGAGGCGACGATGCGTTCGGGCATGCCGGAGCCCTGGCACGGGCCACAGCGGCCAGGACCGGGCCCAGATCTGGCTGATCGGGGCGGCGGGTGAGGTCGAGTTCGAGGATCTGCGGCAGGGCTCGAGGTACTTGACTGCCGAGTTCCCGGGCGTCGCCGGGAGGGAGAAGGTGCTGCAGAAGGCGGTGCTCGAGCTCGGGGGCCACGCCCTTCGCGGGCTTCGTCACCGTCGATCTGGTGACGCGCGCGGATGCCTTCACGGGTATCAGGTGGCGGCGGGCCGGGCCCGGGCCGAAGCGACGGTCGTGCCGGCGGTACACCGAGGGGTCGTGTGACCGTCTTTTGCCTCCGGGCGGCTCACGGCTACTGGCTCGGGTGGACAGCCTGGACGCCGGTGCCTGCGTACGCCTTCGGCGTCACAGTGAGCAAAAACCGGCCGGTGGGTTGGGCCACGGAGGGACGAGCGGCGTGGACGGCGGCCCAGGAGTGCCCGAAGCGCAGCAGCTCGGTGGCGGTGACCGCGGCGTCGGTGTCGAACGTTTCGATGTGGATGAACCGCAGGCCCTTGATGTAGCTGAGCAAGCCCGGCCGCTCGGCGTCGCCGGCCGTCAGTGACAGTACCGGCGCATACAGATCACCGACTCCGTCGGAGGCCTGGACGTAGAACGCGGCGACCGCCTCGTTGAACGGATCCTTCGGGTCGTACAACGCCGCGGCGGTTGTATGGTCCAGGACGACCGCGATCGCCGCCACTACGCGACCGCCCGCGGACCGTGCTAGGCGGCGCCCAGGCGCTCCAGCAGAGTCCGGGCCTTCGCCTCTCCCTCCGGACTCGGCGCGTTAGCGAGGGCGGAGGCGAGCTCGGAGCGGGCCAGCTCGGCACGCTCGGCGTATTCGGCCTGCGTCGGCGTGCTCTGCGCCAGGTCCTCGACCAGGCCGTGGATGGCCGTACCGCGCTCGGCCGCCAACTGGGCCGTCCGGTCCCGCGCGGCGGTCCCGGCCCGGCAGACGCGGGTACGGTGCGCGTGTCCAGGGGCGGGTCACCTGGACCAGTAGCCGAAGAAGTGAAGGTTCCGGTCTTTGAGCTGCGGCCGTGATCTCGATCAACGCCGCGACTACGACGAAGCAGAGGTCCGCCGATGAGTTCGGCCGGCCGGGCCGGTCTACCACGACGCACGCCATCGAGGCACTGAAGGAGACCCGCCATGTCCAATCCCGCGCACCCCGGCCGCATGCTGTTCGTGAACATGCCTGTAGCGGACCTCGAGCGCAGCAAGGCGTTCTTCTCCAAGCTCGGGTTCAGCTTCAACCCGATGTTCACCGACGAGACCGCCGCTTGCATGCCGGTCGGCGAGCAGGCCTTCGTCATGCTGCTCAGCCGCGAGAAGTTCGCGGAGTTCGCCAAACTGCCGATGGCTGATCCCACCACGCACACACTGGCGCTGTACTGCTTCAGCGTGTCATCCCGCGATGAGGTCGATGCGGTCAGCGCCGCGGCGCTCGCGGCGGGCGGCTCCGAAGCTGATGGTGCCGAGGACCACGGCTTCATGTATTCACGCAGCTTCTATGACCTCGACGGCCACGGCTGGCAGGTCATGTGGATGGACCCGGCGGCAATGGAATAGGCTCCGAGGCGTTCTCGGCCTCCATCGCCGGACACCGCGCGTTCACGCGCGAAGTCCGACAGTGCCTGTCGCGTTCCACCGCTGCCCGAGATGCCCGCACCTCTCGGCCTGTTCGGGGTCACCGACCCGGCGGACGTCGCATGGTTGCGCGCGATGCTCTCTGGCCAGCCGGTGCGCTGCCTGCAACAACCGGTCCGGCTGGACAACCCGGCCGTGGACGGGATTGCGCGTACGCACATCCACTGCGTCGGCGTAATGCCGGTGGGCATCACGCGGCGGCCCGTCCCCGCGATACAGCCCAATGGTTCTCCGGCACGGGTGTGGGAACTGCCGACCGGGCACGACTGCACGATCACCATGCCAACAGAGCTGACCGAACTGCTGCTCAAGCTCGGCCTTTAGCCCTGGGATCGATGGCGAGCCTCCATAGGCCACAAAGCACCAGATACGGGAGGCGCCGGAGTGTCTCCGAAGGGCCCGCCACCCATCCAGTGGGTCACGGTCTCCATCGGCCGGAACCTCCAAGCCGATGGCGATGGGGGCATCGGGCCGGGGCGGGGGAGGCAGATGCGGGAGTGAGAGGCCCCGCCCCCGCATCCGCGGACCGCGGACTCGATCAACTGAGACCGTAAGCGGAGCGGACGCGGGGGAACAGGACGAACATCGCTCCCGGCGCCGGGCTGAGCCCGTGCATCTTGGGCTCAGCCCGGAAGATCGGTTACTTCTGCCAGCCGACGGTTTCCGGCAGGGGGGTGGCGAAGATGGTGGCGCCGACGTTGGCCAGGCCCTTCTTGACGGCGTAGATGGAGGGGCCGCTGAACAGCGGCAGGAATGCGTACTGCGCCAGTTCCTTACGCTCGATGGTGTTGGCCTGGGCGGTCTGCTTGCCGGCGTCGGAGATCTGGGATGCGGCGTGTATCTCCTTGTCCAGGTCCGGGGTTCCGGTGCCGGTCAGGTTGGAGTCGCTGTCCGTGCCGTAGAACTGGTACAGGTAGCGGGCGCCGAAGGGGTCTGTGGAACGGTTGCCGGACAGGAAGAGGTCGAAGTCCCGCTCGCTGAGGATCTTGGAGAAGTCCGCCTCGTCGGCCTTCTTGATGTCGACCTGGATACCGACCGGCTTCAGCATCGCAGCGAACGCGTTGGCCGTGGCCTTGTCCAGCGGATCGTCGCCGAGCAAGGTGTAGCCCACGGTGAGCTTGGCCCCGTCCTTCTGCCGGATACCGTCGCTGCCAGCCTTCCAGCCGGCAGCATCCAGGATCTTCTTCGCATCGTCGGGCGCATACTTGATCACCGACGAGACGTTGTCCGAGTAGCCCTTCTGGAAGCTGTAGAGCAGTGCCGAGCCGGGAAGCGGCTCGGAGTAGTCCAGCCCCTGGAACTGGATCTTGGCGATCTGGGCCCGGTCGATGCTTTCCAGCAGCGCCTTGCGCACCTGGATGTCCTTGAGTGCCGTGGACTTGGCGTTGACGTAGAGCGAGTACTCGAAGGGGCTGCCGCCACGGCGGATCTCGGTGCCGTTGACGCCGCTGATCTGCTTCAAGTCCTCGGCACTGCCCGTGGAGGCGTAGTCGACCTGGCCGTTCTTGAATGCGTTGATCGCCGCAGCCGAGTCCAGGTTGACGTAGATCCGCTTGTCGAGCTTGCCCTTCTTGCCCCACCACTTGGGATTGCGGACGAAGGTGAGGTTGCCGCTCTTGGTGTCGAAGGTGCCGACGGTGTAGGGGCCGGCGCCCCACTCGGGGTGGGCCTTCTTCACGTAGGCGTCGTTGAAGTGGGCGACGGTGGCGGCCTTGGGGTGCAGGAAGGTCGTGAAGAGGCTGGACCACCAGGGGTCGACGCCCTTGAAGTCGATGACGGCCTGCTTGTCGTCGGTGCCGCGCGTGACCGAGGTGATGTTGCGGTAGCCCTCGGTGTTGATGGCGTTGTAGTCCTTGTTCGTGCCGTTGTTGGCCTGCCAGGTCGCGTTGACGGCCTTCCAGTCGATCGGGGTGCCGTCGTTGTAGGTGGCCTTGGGGTTGAGGGTGAGGACCACGCGCTGGTTGCCGCCGTTGACGGTGACCTTGACGTCGCTGAGGTAGTCCGGGTTGTACTGCACCTCACCGGTTGGGGAGTAGGTGATGACGTCGGGGTTGTACCAGAACCACACGCGGGTGGCGGTGAGGGTGGCGTTGGCGTTGAACGGGTTGCCCTGGTCGTCGAAGGTTCCGGGGGTGGTGTAGGTGCCGCCGTCCTTGATGTTGTTGTACGGCTGGGGGTTGTATTCGACCTTTGCCGAGGCCACAGCGGGCGCCGCACCCGTGCCGCGCTTCCCGGCGTCCGGTGCGCTGGATCCGGAAGAGCTGCAGGCGGTGACAGTGAGGGCGAGGGCCGCGGTGAGCGCGGCGGCAGAAGCGATGGTCGATCGCATGGGGAAGCGGATCCATTTCTTCGGGGGGTGGCCGACGCCGCACGGCGCGGCGTCGGTGCGGGGGGAAAGGAGCTTCGATCAGCGGGCGTGGCAGGCGTGGCGGTGGCCGGAACCGGGCCCTGCTGAGCCCAGGAGCGGGCGTTCAGTGCGACAGCGCTGCCGCAGCCCGTCGTCGAGCAGCCGGTACAGCGGACAGCGGTCGACGAAGACGCAGCCTGATGGCAGGCGCGACGCACTTGGCTGCTCGCCCTCCAGCACGATGTGCTCCCGCGAGCGCTCGAGCTGCGGGTCGGGAACCGGGATCGCCGAGAGCAGGGCTTCGGTGTATGGGTGCCGGGGGTTGGTGAAGAGGTCTTCGGTGTCGCCGGTTTCGATGATGTGCCCGAGGTACATGACCGCGATGCGGTCGGATACGTGCCGCATCACGGCGAGGTCGTGCGCGACGATCAGATACGCCAGGCCCAGTTCGCGCTGGAGCTTGGTCAGCAGGTTGACGATGCTGGCCTGCACGGACACATCCAGTGCGGACACGGGTTCGTCCAGGACCACGATCCGCGGCTCGGTTGCCAGCGCGCGGGCGATACCCACCCGCTGACGCTGACCGCCGGAAAGGGCCGACGGGAAGCGGTCCGTCACCGATGCGTCCAGTTGGACCAGGTGGAGGAGTTCGCTCACCCGGGCTTGGATCGTCTCCCGGTCTGCGCCCACGGCCTGCAGCGGCTCGGCGAGCAGTTGGAAGACCGAAAGCCGCGGGTCGAGGGAGCCGGAGGGGTCCTGCATGACGATCTGCACGGCGCGGCGCAGCTCTCGCGCCCGCTCGGGGGAGCCCTGAGCGGCGACGTCCGTGCCCACGATCTCGATCCGACCGCCCTCGGGCTGCCGGAGCCGCATGATCTCCAGCAGCGTGGTGGTCTTTCCGCTGCCGGACTCGCCCACCAGGCCGAGGGTCTGGCCGGCCTGCAGTTCGAAACTGACGTCGCCGACGGCGTGCAGCGTGCCGACACGGCGCTTGAGGAGGGCGCCTTTGGTGACCGGGAATGTCTTGGCCAGGCCGGCGACCCGCAGCACCACCTCGCCGCCGGATCCGGCTCCGCCGTGCTCTTCGGCATCCGCTACGGCGGGGAAGAGCGAGTCTGCCGCCAGATGGCCGTCGGCTATGTCGCCGACGCGCAGGCAGGCGACCTGCCCGTGCCCGGGGACCGCGGCCAGTGCCGGCTCCTGCGTGCGGCATGCGTCGACGGCTGCCGGGCAGCGGTCCGCGAACGAGCAGCCTGCCGGAAGCTTGACCAGTGACGGCGGTTCACCTGTGATAGGCACCAGCGGCCGATCCGCCCGCGCCTGGGGCCGTGGCACCGCGCCCAGCAGCCCGATCGTGTAAGGCATCGTCGGTCGCCCGAACAGCTCCTTGGCGCCCGCCTGCTCCACGATCCGCCCGGCGTACATCACGGCGACCTCGTCGGCGTATCCGGCGACCACCCCCAGGTCGTGGGTGATCAGGACCATGCCTGCACCGGTCTCGGCCTGCGCGGTCCGCAGCACGCCGAGAATCTGAGCCTGCACGGTCACATCGAGGGCGGTGGTGGGCTCATCGGCGACGATGACGGACGGCGAGTTCGCCATCGCCAGTGCGATCACAACGCGCTGGCGCATGCCGCCGGAGAACTCGTGCGGGAACGATCGGGCGCTGCGGTGTGGGTCGGGGATACCGACCAGGTCCAGCAGTTCCACTGCACGGTTCCATGCGGCCTGCTTCGTCAGGGACTGGTGCACGCGCAGCGCGTCGGACAGCTGCCTGCCGACCGAGAAGATGGGGGTCAGCGCGGACAGCGGGTCCTGGAAGACCATGCCGATGCCCTTGCCGCGGACCGCGGACAGTTGCCGGTCGTTCAGTCCGACCAAGTCGCGGCCGCCCAGCAGTACCCTGCCCGACACGTGGGCGGTCTCCGGGAGCAGCCCCATGATGCCCATGGCCGTCGCGGACTTGCCTGATCCCGATTCGCCGACGATGCCGAGTGTTTGTCCGGGCAGGACGTCGAAGCTCACTTGGCGTACGGCCTGGACCGGGCCGGCTTCGGAGGGGAAGGAGATGCTCAGGTCCCGCACGGACAGCACCGGCGCCGGTGCCGCCGATTCTGCCGGCGGGTGCATCCCTGCGGTGGTCAACGTCATCGTCGGCCTCTCAACGCCGCGCTGGTCGACGTCGGGTCGAACGCGTCGCGCAGTCCGTCCCCGACCAGCGTCATCGACACGGTCAGCAGCACCACCAGGGCGGCCGGGTAGCCGAACAGCCATGGCGCGCTGGTGATGGTGCCGGATCCGTCGGCGAGCATCGTGCCCAGCGACACGTCTGGTGTCTGCACCCCGAAACCAAGGAAGGACAAAGCGGTTTCACTGAGCACGGTGGCGACGACTCCCAGGGTCAGGTTGACGATGAGCAGGGAGCCAAGGTTGGGAATGATGTGCCGCATGACGATCCGCCATGGCCGCACCCCCATGAACTCGGCGGCCAGCACGTAGTCCCGCTCACGTAGTGAGGTGGACAGGGACCAGACGACTCGCGCGGTCGACATCCACCCGAACACGGTCAGCACCAGGATGAGCACGCGCCAGTCCCCGGCGAGGTGGTGAGAGATGAGGGCCAGGATCAAAAACGACGGCACGACGAGCAGGAAGTGGATGACCATCAAGGTCAGCTTCTCGACCCGTCCGCCGAAATATGCCGCACCCGCACCGATGACGGCGGCGAGCACGATCGTCAGCACCGACACGCTGACCGCGATCACCAAGGAGCGCTGAAGGCCGTGCACGGCCTCGGCGTAGACATCGTTGCCACCCTGGTTGGTACCGAAGTAGTGCGTCGCACTCGGGGGTTGGGTGAGTGCCGCGAAGTCCGCATCGGTATAGGCGAAGCGCGTGAACAAGCTGCCGAACACGCTGAAGAGCACCAGCAGCACGAAAAGCGCCACTCCCAGCAGGGCTCCGCGGTTGCGGGCGAACCGCCGCAAGTACAGCCGGCCGCTGCCGAGCCGGGGTGCCAGAGCGCGGTTGGCCGCGCCGGGATCGAGCGGCTCGGGCAGAGGGGTCACCGTGGTCGCCACGTCAGCTCACCCGCACCCGGGGGTCGAGGAGGACGACCGCGACGTCGGCCAGGACCGCCCCGATGGCCGTCATGGCCGCACCGAACGCCGCCACGGCCACGGCACCATGCACGTCGTTCTTGGCGATGGTCTGGACGAAGTACTGGCCCATCCCGTTCCAACCGAAGACGGTCTCGGTGATCACCGCGCCGGTGAAGATGGCCGGGATGCTGAATGCCACCGACGTCGCCGTCGGAATCAGCGAGGCGCGGAGCGCATGCCGGCGGATCGCCTGGGCGCGTGTCAGCCCGGTGGCACGGGCGGTGCGCACGAAGTCCGAATTGATACTGTCCAGCAGCAGCGAACGCTGCGTCAGGTGGTAGCCGACGTAGCCCAGCACGGTCAGGCTCAGCGTTGGCAAGATCAGGTGCTGGAACCGGTCGGCAACCGTCGGCCACAGCCCGCTGACGGTCGGCGACGCCTCCCCGGCGACATACAGGAAACGCCACCCGAGGTGCTGGTTGAGCCAGATCCCGGCGAAGACGACCGCCAGCGCAGCGACGGCCGCCGGGACATTGAACAAGAACACAGAGACGAGCTGAGTGATCCGGTCCCACCAGCCGTACTGCCGGGAAGCGGTGAACACGCTCAGCGCCACACCCGCCACCACGGACAGCAGCGTGGCCGCGGTGACCAACTGGCCGCTGACCAGGACCCGGAAGCCGATTTCCGAATTGACCGATGCCCCGACCGGGGACTTCCCCCAGTCGAAGTGCAGGACCACATCGCTGAACCAGTGCCACCACCGGACCGCCAGCGGAACCCGCGGATCCAGGTTGTACGGCGTCAGGGCGTGGTCAATCTGCTGCTCTGTGCGGACCGGCCGCAGACCCCGATAGTTCGACCTCGGATCGAGGAACCACGCGGCCAGCACATATGTCACGTTCGTGGCGACGACGATCATCGCCAGCCACCCTGCAGCCTTGCGCATCACATGGCGAACCATGGGCCCGCCTTCGTGCAGGAGCGGTATGCGGCAGCGGTGGCCGCACGCGGGACCGGCGGGGGTGTGCCGGGTCTGGGCATGGTCGTGGTGCTTTCTGACAGGCAGGAACACGCGCTCGGTTGAGGCGGCGGCGGACTTGTGTATCAAGGGCCCCTGTCTCCGTATCGGAGGATCAAGGGCCAGGAGAGATTCTTCGGCCGTGATCGCGATCTGCGCCAGCCTTCCCCACGGCCTGCCACATGATCGCAATGCCGGTTTCACAAATGCCGGGTCCGGCGGAGCACGGCAGGTGCATTCGTCCGTTGGGTGGCCCTTTTTCCGGTCGCGTGATCCCGCCCTATGCTCCGGTGGCCCCGTTGATGCGCTCCCGGATGAGATCGGCACGACCGTTGTGACGTGCGCATTCCTCGATCATGTGCACCATGATCCAGCGCAGGGAGACCCCCTGGTCGCCGGCGTGATGAGCTTCTTGCTCGGGCAGCGAGCCGGAGTCGTCCAGCAGTGCGTCGGCGAACAAGTTCGCGGCCGTGAGCAATCTCTGCCTGCCAGGCCGCCGCGGCCTCGGCGAGAGCCATTGTCAAGAGTTGTGGATCTCGTGGCGTGAGGCGGGCCGGCATTCATAGTGTGCCCTCTCCCGGCTTTCATCCGGGGCTGCCCCCCTGTCATCCCTCGTCGAAGCACAGGCAGAAGGGATGGCCGGCCGGGTCGAAGAGCACCCGGACGTTCTCCTGCGGCTGGAACTCCGCGACCGTGGCACCCAGGGCAACGGCCTCGGTGACCGCCGAGTCCAGATCACCTACCTGGAAGTCGAAGTGCATCATTGGGCGCTGTTCCCCTTCGACCGGAGGCCATGCAGGCGGCCGATAGCCCTCCGCCTGCTGGAAGACGAAGAACGGTCCTTGCGGAGAAGCGGCGACGATGGCTGTGCCCGGCTCTTCGTGCCCGAGGTGCCAACCGAGGAGCTCGGTGTAGAACTTCGCCAACCCGCTGGGGTCCGGAGCCTCGATCGCCGTTCCCCACCACATGCCACCAGTTCGAGATCTCATTTGCGTAGCCTGCCTGATGGGCCCTGCACTTGGCCGGGCAATTGTCACGAGCCGCGTGAGGTGGATCAGGCGGCGGCCTCCTCTCGCTCGACCAGGACGCCGTTTTCGAACCGGGCGCCCGCACGTACCAGGGGCACCAGGTGGGCTCCGGTGACGGCCCGCCAGCGCGCCTGGGCGGACTCGACCAGCTTGAACATCATCGCGAGGGCGGCGGCCGGGCTGCCGGGACCGCGGGTGACCTTGGTGCGGAATTTGACCGTTGAAAACGTCGACTCGATCGGATTCGTGGTCCGCAGATGGATCCAGTGCTCGGCGGGGAAGTCGTAGAACGCCAGTAGTTCTTTCCGGTCGTCGGTAATCTTCGCGACGGCCTTGGGGAACTTGGCGCCGTAGGTCTTCGCGAACGCCTCGATCGCCTGCCAGGCGTGCGCGCGGTCCTCGGCGTTGTAGATCTCCTGCATCGCCTTCGTCGCGCCGGGCTGGGCGGTGTATTCGAACTGACGTGCGGGCAGTTGAAAAACGCGGCTCAATACCTCGGCGGGATCAATATCCTGTACCGCGAGGGCCCTGACCTGCGCCTTCTGCTGACTCATGGCGGCTGCCGCAGTGATTCCGTGGCCACCGCAGACTCCCGCCACCAGCCCGACACGGGCACTGGCGGGATCACGTCGAACACCCACCCGGTGGGCCGTTCACGGGCACATGACCGTCGACTTCTTCGACAGCGGTCAGATGGGGTGGCTGGCCCAGCAGAGCGCGCTGGAACCTGCGCCCCATCGCCTGCTCCTGCAGGCCGCGACGAATCGCATCGAGTACCAGGGCGGTCTGCTTCACCAGGTTGGTCGCCGCCCGCAGGTCGGCCTGCCGAAATGGTGATGACCCCTGGCATCGGTAGAAGGCCACAAGCCCGAGTGCGACGTGGTTCGCCACGAGCGGTACCACCATGAGGGAATGCACGCCGTTCTGGCGCATTACCTCAGCTCGAATCGAGTCACGTGTCGGCCAGCGGGCCTGCGCAGGAATGGGGGAGACGACTCGGGGCCGCATGTCCCTCAGGCTGCGCCTGTAGGGCGTGCCGCAAGGGATTCGGCAGGCTTCGCCGATGCGCACCGTGTATGAGACGTGAACCAGGCGGCCGGTCATTGTCCTGATCCGAGCGAGCGTCCACCGCTGATCAGCTCAGCCAGGGGCGAACGGACCGCGCCCGCGGCGCCCTCGAGAGCGTCAACGCCCGTGTATTGACAGCACCCTGTCTGAAACAGGCGCGGACAGCGTTATGCCAGGAGCCCGGCTGGCGCCGTTACGGCGAGGGCGGTCTTGCAATGGTGAGGGCACACACGGGGCGTGGAGCGGCAAGGGGTGATGGATTCGAGCGCGTGGGCGAGGCGCACCGCCAGGCTGGTGCGACTACGCATTTACGTGGTGCCTTCCGTTGGCGGCATGTGTCTACCGTTGCGAATGATCCGGGACCCGCGGGTGTCTGCAGCGGCATCCGTTGGGGGCCCGCCGCACTGAGCGGAAAGCGATTGGATCATGACCAGATGCGTCACCCTGCGTGCTTCCTCCGCCACCCTGCGCGAGGCATGCCGCCGTCGGGCACCGCTCCTGCACATTGGGCACGGGGGCTCGCACGAGAGCGGTGCCACCCGCCTCATACGACCCAGAGGTGTACCGGACCTCTACGACCATGGCGCTACTCGCCGGGTGGGGAAGGCGACGTGTCCCTCCTTGAACTTCGTCAGAAGGAGAACATCGGCCTGGCAGATCGCGGCGGCGAGGTGCTCGCCCACGACGGTGCCTGCCGCTGCTTGCGTCGTTGCCGAGGCCAGAAGCTGATGTCCCTCTTTGGCCGGGTGATGCGCGAACAGGCTATTGCGCGTGAGCACGGGGTCTGGATCACCATGTAGCAAGTGGCTTTCCAGCCGATGCCCTTGACGACAGTCGCACACATGGCCCGTGCAGGCACCGAAGCAGAGGCAGCCGGTATCCCCCGTCTGGGGCTTCTGCGCCGTGGCGGAGTCACCCGCTGACATCGCGTTTTCGTAGTCCAGCAGAGGTACTTCGGGACTGGCGATTGATCCGCTTCACTAACCGATTGTGTTTTAGGACCGATTGAACCGTGCCGTGTAGCCGGGCTCACGGCTGCTGACGTGAAGAGGCCGTCA
Organism: Streptomyces sp. NRRL F-5122; assembly: GCF_001507435.1. Taxonomy (GTDB): domain Bacteria; phylum Actinomycetota; class Actinomycetes; order Streptomycetales; family Streptomycetaceae; genus Streptomyces; species Streptomyces lannensis. Next base: position 16,634 of record NZ_LMWH01000265.1, on the reverse strand, counting down.
ATGAGAATCAGCTTCAATCGACTGTGGGCCGTGTCCGTTGTCTCCGTGACCGCGGAGACTTCCGGAAAGGGGTCTCTGGCGCCCTCCGACGGGGGGCGCAGAGACCCCTCACAGCGGCCGCGGCTTCGCCTGCCGGGAATCGACCGCGGAAAGGCCTTGACGTCCGCACCGACCGTTCGAGCACGGCCCTGGCGGCTGTGGCCATTGCTCGCCCTCGCCAGTATCGCTACCTGTGCGATGCAAATGGGCCTGCCGCCGGGCGGTGGAGTCCCTTGGTCGGACTACTCCATATTTGCGCCTCTCATCGCCTCCGCCTTGCTGCCCGTCAGGCGTACCCGCTTTGCGGCGGGTGTCATCATGGCCCTCACCGCCGTAGTGATCGTCGTCGACCAGGCCGACGGCCTGCTGCATTCGCCCCTGCTGCTCATCCACCTCGGCACGTTGGTGGTGGTGGCCCTCCTCATCCTCGGTGCCCGGGAACGGCATGACCGGCACCTGCGGGTTCTCCACCAGGTGTGGGCGGTGTCGGAGGCGGCTCAGCGGGTTCTGCTCCGGCCGCTCTCCGGACAGTTGGGCCCGTTGAACGTTGCTTCGGTGTATCGGGCAGCCACGGCCTATGCGATGGTCGGCGGTGACCTGTACGCCGCCGCCCGGACCGGGCGCACGACCCGCTTCCTGATCGGGGACGTCCGAGGTAAGGGTCTGTCGGCAATCGAAGACGCCTCCGCGCTGCTGGGTGCCTTCCGGGAGGCCGCCCACCAGCACCACGCACTGCCTGAGTTGGCCGCTGCCCTGGAGAACAGCGTCCGGAGGCATCTCGCTCAGGTGGCCGACAGCGATCCCGATGGCTGGGAGCGGTTCGTCACCGCCGTTCTGGTCGAGATCCCCGACGACGAACTGGTCATACAGGCCGTCAACTGGGGACACCCGGCACCGCTGCTGAGGCACGGCGATCGAATCACCAGGCTGCTGCCATCCCAACCCACGCCCCCGCTCGGACTGGCCGGGGCAAGGCCGGACGACTACCACGTGGACACCTATCCATTCGGCTCGGGAGACACCCTGCTGCTCTACACCGACGGTCTGATCGAGGCCCGCAACACGACCGGCTGTTTCTTTCCTATCCTCGACCGGGCCGCCACCTGGACGTGGCGGTGCCCGAACGGCCTGCTGCAGCATGTCAGCCAGGACCTGGACACCCACACCGGCAAGCATCTGGGCGACGACCTTGCCATGGTGGCTATCCAGCACACCTTCCGGCCGACCGGTGACTTGAGCACCGCCGGCAGCATGACGAGCACGGAGGGTGCCGCACAGGGACCAGGGGATCGCGTCGACGGGCATGGATGCGGCGACGGCCGGCAACGCGGTTGTCAGGCCCCTGTACAGAATGCCACCAAAGCTGTCCGGCAGGCGTTCGTCGCACCAGACATCGAGGACGGCCGGGCCAGTACACGAACTGGCGAAGCGAGTTGACCACCGTCATGCCTGCGAGCGGACAAGACGCAACTCACTGTAATGTGCTGGCTCGCTCGGCTTCTGGTTCGCGTTGCGAAATACCGCGCCCAATCTGAGGCTGCCACTCGCCAATTGGGCCTACTTCGCCCAGCCCCGCCGGGTACACAAGCGGCCACCGCGACGGTCGGCTGAACATCCCGCACGGACCGGCTTCGGTGGAGGTGCGCCCCGGGGTGGCTCGGTCTGGTGGCGGGCTGCTGCCGGCGGTAGGCGCGGATGCCGGATCGAAGGCGACAGACAGGCAGAAGCCTTCCTCCCGCGGCGCCATATGATTGCGGCTTCCTCCAGCATGCGGCGTCAGGAGTGGTCTGTGTCTCCCGGCACCGTTCGGTCGTCCTGCAGCAGCCGCCAGGCGAGTTGGGTACGCGAGGTGACATCGAGCTTTTTGAAGACTTTGCGCAGGTGGTAGTCGACCGTGTTGGCGCTGATGAACAGCCGTGACGCGATTGCCGCATTGGTGACTCCTTCGGCCGCAAGCAGGGCAATTCTCTTTTCCTGGGAGGTGAGCTGCTCGCTCGGACCGGGCCGCTGCTCGTGGGCGCGCTCTCCGGCTGCTGAGAGTTCGCTGCGGGTCCGTTCTGCGAAGCTGTCCATGCCGAATCCCGTGAACATCTCCAACGCCTGCCGCAGTTGGTGCCTTGCCTGGACATGGCGGCGCTTGCGCCGCAGCCACTCCCCGTACAGAAGCCGGGCACGAGCTGCTTCGGTGTGGACGCCGGTGCGCCGCAGTCGGCCGACGGCTGTACGGTACAGGTCCTCGGCGTGCGGGTCGTCGGCGAGCAGAGCCCGGCAGCGCGCCTCGATGCCTACGGCCCAGTCGGTGGAGCAGAAACGGGTCGTCTCGCGTAGGTCCTTCAGCGCCTGATGGGCTGTGTCCTGCTGGCCCGTACGCGTCGCCGCTTCGATGCCTTCGACCAACGCCCAGTTGCGGAACCGCTGAACGTGCGTGTCAGCGCTGGCTTGCCGCGCGGACTCCAGAGCTTGGGCGTAGTGCCCTGCACCGTTGTGGAGGACGGCGGCAGCCCATTGCAGGAACGTCAGGGCGACACCTTCACCCCGGGTTATCGCGTCTCGGGTTGCGCTATGGATCACGGCGGTGGCCTCAGTGTCCCGGCCGCGGAAGACGGCCAGACCCACCTCGGCATAGGGGGCCAGGCCGGCTCCTGTCATGGCGGTGACGTCAGCAGCCGTCGCAGCCAGCGATTCGGCCTTCTGTAGTTCCCCGGCAAAGAGGTGCGCTCCCGCGCGTGTGGCCATGGCGACGGGCAGCATGCTGAGCGCACCCCGTTCCTCGCAGGACCGCAGCAGCCGTATGGCCAGCGACTGCCATGCCTTGTCGTCCCACAGCAGTCCGGCGGCATGACCGGCCAGCCACAGCCAGTGCCATTCTTCCTCCGGGGCGAGATCATCTTCGATGAAGGCCGTGACGGCTCTGCGCAGTACGGGGACACCGGTACGGGGCCCTTCGGCCATCAGCCGCGTAAAGCCCTCCAGCAGCAGGTCAGGCGCGTGTCGAGCTCGAGTTGCGGATGCACGGCGAGCGCTCTCGGCGACTGCGCCGATCCCGCAGTCGCTCAGCCGACCGGCCAGCAATGCGGCTGCCAGGGCCTGCAGATGGACGTCCCTGGCGCGCGAGGCATCGATCGACTCGAAGCGGCGCGCCGCGCGCAGCAGCATGGGAACGGCGCCGCTGCCGAAGCTGCGAGCGAACGCGATCTGTCCGCGTAGCAGTTCGGTGTTGGCCGCCCGAAGCTTGTCCGCCGGCCCTCTCTCGGCCAGGGCCAGCAGGTGGAGAGCGCTGTCGTAGGCACCGGCCTGCTGTTTGGCGCGTGCCGCGGCCAGCGCCCGCTTCGACCGCGCGGCAGGGGCTGCGGTGAGTGCGACTGATCGCTCCAGGAAGGCCGCCGCCGCGGCGACGCCGCCCCGGGCCAGTGCCCGGTGAGCTGATCTTTCGAGGTCCAGTGCCGCTTCCTCGTCGCACCCTGCTGCAGCCTGCGCGCGATGCCAGGCACGCCGGTCTGGGTCCTGGGAGCCGATGGCCTCGGCCAGGGCCCGGTGTACGCTCCGCCGCTGGGGTGGCGACGCAGCGGAATAGACTGCTGACCGCACAAGCGGGTGTCGGAAGACGACCTGGGTCCCGATCGACAGCAGCCCATCCGCTTCGGCAGCCGATGCGGCCAGGACGTCGATGCCCAGGCATTCCGCCGCTTGCCACATCAGCGCGGGATCGCCGGTCGGCTCCGCCGCGGCGATCAGGAGCAGTGTCTGCGTGGCTGGTGGAAGGAAGCGGATGCGGCGGCGGAAAATGCTTTCGATCCGATCCGGCAGGGCCACAGAGTCCGTCAGGCCGAAGCCGCCCGCAAAGCTGGCAGCCGTCACGGTCTTGGGAAGTTCAAGCAGGGCCAACGGATTTCCCCGGGACTCGGTCACGATGCGCTCCATGACACTCTCGTCCAAGGGTGCGTGCAGAGCCGAGCGGAGGACCACGCGGGCGTCGCCACGACTGAGCCCGGTCAGCGCCACTTCCGGCAACCCGCGCAGGTCGTCACAGGTGCGGCGCGTGGCGAATACGATGCCGAGAGGCTCCGCTCCGACGTGGTGCGCCACAAAGGTCAGTGCCTGGGCAGAGCCGGAGTCGAGCCACTGGGCGTCGTCGACGACGCAGATCAGCGGGTTGCGGGTGGCGACCTCAGAAAGCAGGCCGAGCACTGCCAGTCCCAGCATGAGACGGTCAGGCGCCGGCCGTCTGCGCAGCCCGAAGGCCACAGCGAGGGCATCCTGCTGCGGCGCCGGCAGCTGATCGAGCGCGGCAAGAAGCGGCGCGCACACCTGGTGCAATACCCCTGTGGGCAGTTCTACCTCTGCTTCGACGCCTCCGGCCCGCACCACTTGGAAGCCGACTGCGGCCGCAGTCATGTGGTCGAGCAAGGCGGACTTGCCAATGCCAGGCTCACCTCGGACGACCAGGGCGCTACCTCGACCGGCCCGGACCGCGTCCTGCCAGCGGTCGAACATCGCGAATTCGGCACGCCGACCGACAAAAAGTTCGGACCGCCCCGGTAGGAGCATGCTGCCAATCTACCCGTGGCGGCCGGCCTCTGCCGCCTCCGAACACGCTGAGTGACTGCTTGGACGCCTACAGACCGCGGAGGCCGGTCGGGAGCCCGGGCCTTGGCTCAGGGGTTCGGTAATAGCCTGTCCACACCGTGCGAGAAATACGGCACCCCCACTCGGCCCGGCCGTGAGCCCCATACCGCGGAACTGCTGCACATCCGGCTGCGGGTTTGCTGTATGCGCACAATGTAGGGCTGCCCTGCAATCGACCTGGATATACCGTGGTAGCGCGTGCGTGTGGCTGTGGTGGAGGTGATCGAGATGTGGTCCGTGGCGAGTCGCCGCCGCTGGTCCCAAGGTCCACCGCCGCCCACAGTTGTGCCGTCGAGCCCCCAAGCTCGCAGGTGACTACAGTTGCACTTACCGATGACCATCTGGTGATCAAGCTCGCATGCGGTAGCTGGCCCAGGAGTCGGCGCTTGCGATCGTCGCGGAGATTCCACGGTTCCCGAGACCGTAGATGCGGTGCGCGATCACCGTTCCCGCATTCTGGATCTCACTATGGCCGGTTGGTCGAGCCTGCTCATGATTCCCCGCGGCCGGGGAAAGCAGCCTGGTGGCATGATTTCGCTCAGCCCTCCGCCGACCCGCGCGGGCCTAGCTCTCGAGGCAGCGGGGACCTTCCTTCTCGTGTCCGCGATTCTCATCGAGATCATGGATGGCCCACTGCTCCCGGAACTTGCGCTGTCCCTGGCAGGCGCAGCGTCCTACCTCGTGTCAGCGTCGCTGAACCGTTCCGGAAATCGCGTTCTTCTGGTCGTAGCCACTGCCCTGGCCTCTCTGGTGGCTGTCGCGTGCCTGGTCCGTATCGCGCAGCAGCCACTTCTCAACGGACTCCACGTGATCCCTCTGCTGCTGGCCGTCTACGCTGCCTCCACCAGGCGAAGCACGATACAGCGCCAGCGACTTCTGCAGCGGGAACGCAGTCAAGCACGTCACGACGGTGAAGAGCACGAGCGCCGGCGCTGGGCCCGCGAACTGCACGACGACACTCTCCAGGAACTAGGCGCAGTCCAAGTTGCACTGTCAGCAGCCACCGCCGACGGCCGCCCGGAGACCATGCGCAGGGCCATCGAGCAGGCCCGTGACCTGGTCGGCAACCAAATCACCTCGCTGCGCCATCTGATCGTAGATCTGAGGCCAGCCGCACTGGACGAGTTGGGACTGTGCCCGGCCTTGGATGCCTTGTGCAGACGAACTGAAGAGACCTTCGGGATTTCCGTCCGCTTGCAAATGTCTCACCGGGAAGGCTGCGCCAACGATCTTCTGACGTCGGAGACACAAGCCCACGCATATCGGATCGTACAAGAAGCGCTGACTAACGCAGTCAAGCACAGCGGCCCTACGCGGATAACCGTGGGTGTGCAGATCAATGACCGTACGGTGACGCTTACTGTCGCGGACGACGGGTGCGGTATGCCGACATCCATGACTGTCGGCCGTCGCCCCAACCACCCAGATGTATATTGCCCATCCGCAGCATTGCAAGGTGTGGGGCTCTCAGCCATGCACGAGCGTGCAGACCTCATCGACGCCGAAATCAAAGTCGAGAGCACCCCCGGGCAAGGCACGACGGTTGCGCTGCGGATACCTGTGCCTCAGCAAGTCGACAACCGGGCGATGGCATGATGCACCGTCCTCTGTGCTCGGGTGCTGCCCGTCAGCCGAACGCGGGGCAGGGCGAATTCCTGCTGCAGATCGTGTACGTGGCCAGCGGCTCGCCGGGACAGCAACTCCTGCACCGCGCGGTTCAACACCACTTCCACCACAGCAGGACTGCCCCAGCGCTGCCCTGGACGGGGGCCGTGCCACTGCTACCCGCCCAGCAGCGTCTCGGTCTCCATCTGATCACCGTGAAGTCCTCGGATGCGGGGCTCGATGGGTCATGAGCCCCGCGCCGCGGCAGGTGTGTCAGAGACCGTCGGTGGTGACGTTGCTCTGCGATACCCGGTAGCCGGTGAGTCCGCCGGCGCTGATGCGTAGCATCGGGCGGCCGTTGATGGTGGCGCGCTGGTCGAAGGGGGCGTTGGAGGGATGGTCCCATTGGACGGTTTTGGTCATGCCGGTTGAGCCGGCGGTGCTTTACTTCGAGCGGCCTCCGCTCCAGGATCACGATCTACGGCGGGAGTAGGGCCGGACGTGCGTCTTGGGTATGAGCAGAGGCCCGAAGCCGGGTGGGGTTCGGGCCTCTGTCGCGTCGCGTTCCGCGGGGGGACGGATTGTCAATGCGCGATGCCGTGTTCAACGGCTTTTCCCGCGGGTGGGTAACGGCAGGGCTGTCGGTGGCGGCTGCACCCCTGTTGAGCATGGATGAGCTGGAGTTCATGTGGGGCCGTTTCTACGGTCCTCCACCTTGCCTGTCCGTGCGGCCTCTGCACGGAGTTCTACTGGCCGATGCGGGTTGACACTCGGCGGCGGCCGCTACCGGGCTTGCCACTCCCTGGCGCTGGCCACGTAGACCGTGCGGCGGGCACGGTTGAGATTGCCGAGTGGGCGGAACTCCGCAGGAGCGTGCCAGGGGTTGAATGCGAGGGTGTCGATGCGGTCGCGGGTAGCTCGTCCCTTGGTGCCGAGGATGCTCTGGGCGGGGATCGTCAGGGTGGCCACGCCGAGCCAGGGCGAGACTGCTTCCTTCCATTCGACTGCCCCGTCCTCGATCGGGGTGAGCCGCTCACTGACGTACTTTTGGAGGTGGAGGGCGAACCGCACCGGCGAGGTGTTCAACCGGGCGGCGAAGTCGGCTTGGAGTCCGTCCGTTGAGTCCGGCCGCAGGGCAGGCGCAGTGGGCGCGCCGAGCGGACTGAGGCGGAACCTGACGGGTCCGGTCTCGCCCCACAGGACGGCCCCGCGACTCCAGTAGGACTCCTGCGCCAGGCTGGCCGATGGGCGGTTGGCCTTCTTGAGATTACCGAGGATGCGTGCGGTCTCCGAGGGGCCGAACTTCGCCAGCATGCGCGGCAGGACCAGGGCTTTGGGACCGGCGCCGATCCTGGCGATCTCAACGAACTGGGCGGCGTTACGGGCGTGGGAGACCGGATAGCTGGTCATGAGGAGGTCGTGCTCGCTGCCACCGGGGAGGGCGATCTTCAGTGCTGCGCCGCGAAGGTCGGGGCTGGTGTCGGTCCGGACGGTGCCGCTGGCGTTGGACAGCCGGACGATGGCCGGCAGCCGTGCCCCGTCGGTGAAGTTTCCGGCGCGCAGGTCGGCGGGCAGATCGTCCCGGAAGGCGAGTTCGGCGTTGTCCACGCCGACGACGATCTTGGCGTGGAACGTCCGCCGGGAGACCTGCGAGCCGGATTTCTGCTTGTTGGCCCGCTGGATGCCGACGATGACGTCCGCCAGGTCGCGGAAGTGCGCCTCTTCGGCCTCCGCTGAGCCGCCATGGTGGATCTCGCGCCAGCTGGGCACCGCGCCCGCGGTTTCCGGCGGGGAGTCGTGGCTGTCTTTCATTGTGCGTCTTCCTTGGTCGGCGGGGCGGCCGTTCAGATGAGCCGGGCGTTGTGCGTGGCGGTGTCGATGACGTCGTCGAGACGGCCGGCGAGGACTTGCCGCGCCGCGCTGAGCGTGAATCCGACAGCGGTCCTGGCAGGAACGTGGGCTGGGACGGCGAGTGCGTAGGGGTCGACGAGGACGTCGACGACGACCGGGCCGCCCGTGTGGGCCAGCGCGGCCGCGAGGCCGTCCGCGACGTCGTCGGGGTCTTCGACGCGAATGCCCTTCGCGCCCATGGCCTCGGCGACGACGGCGAAGTTCGGGTTGGTGAAGTCGGTTCCGAACGGGACGAAGCCGGCTTCCTGTTGCTCGATCTTGACGAAGTCCAGGCTGCTGTTGTTGAGCACGATGTGTACGACGGGCAGTCGGCGCTGTACCTCTGTGAGCAGGTCGCCGAGTGCGAGCATGGTGAATCCTCCGTCACCGCACAGCGCGATCGTCTGCCTGCCGGGGAAGGCGAGCTGGGCGCCGAACGCGCCGGGTGAGGCCGTGGCCATCGACGCCCAGGAGAATGATCCGAACAGCCGCCGCTTCGGGCCGTACTTGATGTGCCGGGCGGCCCAGATGACGGGGGTGCCGGTGTCGGCGAAGAACAGTGCGTCGTCGTCGGCGAGGTCGCTGAGGACGGTGGCGAGGTACTCGGGCCTGATCGGTTTGATGCGGGGGCCCTTGCTCGTGTAGTGCCGCGTCCTGCGGTGGAACCGCTCGGTCTCCTCCACGCAGCGGGTGAGGAACCCGCCGTCGGGTTTCGGCTCGACCAGCGGCAGCAGCGCGGACACCGTGGCCTGTACGTCGCCGGTGACGCCCAAGGCCACCGGTACGCGTCGGCCGAGCCGTTCCGGGTTCTGGTCGACCTGGATGATCCTGGTCCTGCCGTGTGGCAGGAAGCCGGTGAACGGGAAGTCGGTGCCGAGCATCAGCAGCACGTCCGCGTGCTGGAGCGCGTGATGGCAGCCGCCGTAGCCGAGGAGGCCGGTCATTCCGACCGCGTTCGCGTTGTCGTGTTCGAGGAACTGCTTGCCTTTGAGTGAGTAGCCGACGGGCGCACTCAGTTTTCCGGCCAGCGCGGTTACCTCGGTGTGGGCCCCGGCGCAGCCCTGGCCGCCGAAGACCGCCACCGTGCCGGCTTCGTTGATCATCTCGGCCATGGCGGCGAGATCCTCCGCCCCGGCCGGCGCGCGCACCGGTCGGGGCAGTCGTATCTCGTAGCGATCCTTCGGCGCGTCCGCGGCCGCTATGTCGCCGGGCAGTGCGACGACTGCGGGACCGCCCCGGGTTACCGCGGCCGTCACGGCCGAGGTCACGACGGTACGGAGCTGGCCGGGGTTGACCAGCCGACCCACGTACACCGCTGCGGGCGCGAAGAACCGGTACGGGTTCAGTTCCTCGACGGTCTCGCTGTCCATCAGGCCGGTTTCGGTGTCGCCGGCCAGGACGATGAGGGGCACCTCCTCCTTGAGGGCGTCCAGCATCCCGTTGATCAGGTGAGCCACCCCGGGGCCGGCCGTTCCGCACACGGCGACCGGATGCCCCGTCAGTTTCGCCTCGGCGACCGCGGCGAAGGCGCCGAATTCCTCGTTTCGCACGTGTACGAAGTCGACCTGGCCGTTGCGGCGCATGGCGTCGACCACCGGGTTGAGCGCGTCGCCCACGATTCCGTAGCAGCGCCGTACACCGGCGCTGACCAGCATCTCCCACAGGCCGTCGGCCACCGTCTTCGACATGACGGGTGTCTCCCTTCTCAGCGGGTTGCGTCGGATCCGGTCAGCGTTTGCCGGTCGTGGCGTCGAGGACTCCGCTGCGCGGGTTCACTGCCCAGTCCAGGGCGTAGTCGGCGACGGCTTCCCAGCCGGGCTCGCCGCAGGTGAAGTGATCGCGGCCCTCGAAGACGGTGTGGGCTGTGACCGCCGTCGAGTGCTTCGCGTTCTTCTCGTAGTTCTGACGCTGGACGGCAGGGGGCAGGATGTGGTCGCTGCCGCCGGAGACAAACAACAGCGGCGCCCGGTCGTTGTCGGAGAAGTCGAAGGTCGTGGCCGCGTGCGGGGTGACGGCCGCGAAGCCGCCCTGGAACAGGATGCGGGCCGGCGTCGGCACCGCGTAGCGGTCGTAGGCCTGCTGAGACGCGTTCTCATCCAGGGTGTTGGTGAAGGCGTAGTGGAACTGCTTGGCCGTCAAGGGGACGGCCCTGTGTATGTTCGCCGGGTCCTTCAGGACCGGCAGGACCGAGCGGAGCTCCGACAACGGCATCGCGTTCACACCCTTGACGGCGGCGCCGTCGATCGACACCCCGGCCGCCCCGAGCCCGGCGCCCACCAGCAACTGGGCGAACGTCCCGCCGAAGGAGTGCCCCATGATGATCGGCGGAGTGTCGAGCTTCTCGATCACCTCGGTGAGATGGTCCAGCACCTCGCGCACCCCGATACCGGCGATCGCGGAGGCGTCCTCGCGGAGCGCCGCCACCCCGGCCTCTCCCGCCTCGATCCCGGGGTATCCGGGTGTGAGCACGGTGAAGCCTCGCTCCTCGTACCGGGCCGCCCAGTGCTCCCAGGCCAGCGGGGTCATCCACAGTCCATGAATCAGAACGATCGTGTTCGGTGCATCACTCATGTCGGCATCCCTTTGTCGCTGCGGCAGTTGTCCGGGCAGACACCCGGGCGATCTGTCCTGCCGCGGTCAGCATGCCGCCACGCGCACTGTGCGTGGCCCCAACGATTCCGCCGGCGGTTGTGCACAGCAACGACCAGTAACAGCTGCTGATTTCGCAATGCCGACTATGAGCGGTGCACGCGTTCGTTCGATATCCCCGACCGGGCCGCTTTTCGAGGGCAGGACCCATCGACGCATCCGCGCCGGCGCTCACTCGTGGCGGGCCGGAACATCGCCGCCCATGGTGTCCCTCCAGACCACGGCCAGCCGGGCGAGCTCGCGGTGCGCGTGCCGGTCGAGGTCGAGGCCGGTCAGCTTCTCGATCCGGTTGATGCGGTAGAGCAGGGTGTTGCGGTGGGCCGGGAGCGCTGTTGCTGCCGCTGTCCGGTTGAAACCGTGCGCGGCCAGGGACCGCAGTGTCTGTGACAACGTCCCGGAAGGGTCCTCGGCATCCAGCAGGCCAAGGACACGTCCCACGATGTCTTCCGCCAGCCGCGGGGAGTTCGCGAGCATAAGCTCCGTCAGGAAGTCGTCCGCGCGGATCCGTCCCCGGCGCCCGGCCCGGGCCGCGAGAGTGACCAGATCGTGCAGGTTGCCGACCGCATCCGCAAGCCCGTCATCACGGGTAGCCGACTCGGCCGCGAGAATCAGTGCACTGTCGGCGAGAAAGGGGCCCCAGTCGAAGCCCGGCATCGTCAGTCCCGCAACGCGGTGACCCTCCGCGCTGGCAAGTGCACCCGCGGACCGGATTCGCGCCGCCAGGCCTGCGTGTGCGGCGGCCGAGCCGCCTTCGATCGCCGCAACGAACGGACAATGGGGTCCTGCGAGTTGGAAACCCATGCGCTCCGCCCGGTCGAGGTCCTCGATGGTCGTCGCCGACCGGGCGCAGACCCGGGCGAACAGCGTCGCCGCCCGAGAGTTGCCCGAGGCGGACGGAAGGTCCCGTTGGTCGGCGTAAGCCCGCGTGACGGTCGTCAGGGCGACATCGAGGAACGCCCACGGCACTTCCAGGTGAGGCAGCAGCCACACACCCCCACCCTCGGGTGAGCCGGTCTCCAGCACGGCGCTGCGCACCGCCCGCGCCGCCCCACAGCAGGCACGTATCACGTCCTCGGCAGCCAGACCGTGCCGGGCCGCCTCGCGCGCCGCCTCATACAGGTCGGACAGCGCGCCCCCGTCGGGCCCCTGCCCGCTCAACAGCCAGTTCCGCACCAGTTCCAGGCTGCGGCGGATGATGTCCTCTACGATGCCCGCCTGGCAGCCGTGACCGGCTATCCGGCCTACCGGAGCACCGCTCAGACCGCAGGCCACCTGCCGTGCCAGCAACTCGCTGTCGAGGTCGTGGAGAACGCTTCGCAGCCGACCGACCGCCGCGGGCCCGCTGTCGGCCCGGGGCATGGCGTGCATGTCTGTTCCTTCCAAGAGCTCGGTGCGGTCCGGCTATCGCCGGGGTAGGGGGCAGTGGGACGGGCGGCCAGTGGCGGCCGGCGCACAGGGAAATCCCGGTGTCGCCGATACATGGGTCTGTGGCGATGGCAGCCAGTGCAGGGGCCCGCCCCGTGGTCACCATCGGCTCCGCTGCTGTCGCGGACGCGGCCGGAGACAGGTCCTCCGGCGCAGCGCCGTTACAGCATGTCCGGCGGCGGCAGCAGAAAGTTCCATGCACTCAGCACACCGCTCACGAACGCCACGAGCGAGGCGGGCAGCAGCAGGTAGAGCCCTGCAGGCCTGCCCGACGCCAGGACCGCTCCGCCGGCCACGAACAGCAGCATCACGACAATGCCGGTGTCACGGCGATCGAAGAGGCCGACCAGCCGCCTGGGAGCAGTGGCCAGAGCGCGCTTGCGCCGCCCGATGGCCAGCAGACTCAGGCCCCCGGACAGCCCGGCGGCAATGAACTCAGTGCCCAGGGCCCAGTCGGGCTGACGAGGCACCAGCAGAACCGTCGCCATCACCAGCGGCGCAATGAACGGCACAAGCGTCTGCGCCGCGATCGCCCGCAGAACCGGATGTCCTGCGATCCGTTGGGCGTTCAGGGACACCGCGACGAACAACAGGCCGGTGAGGGCGCCGCTGGCGCCCCCGGTCATCACGCCGAAACTTTCCCAATCAACGAGACCGGCCATGTCCTGGCATCCTCCCCATCGGCAACTGGAACTGTCGGGGCAGCGTCCGCACTCCCCTCTGGCAGCGCCCCGTCGGTCACTTCCCACGGGGTCCACACCCGATGACCGCGATCGGCCCGTATTGCGTGACGAACTCGGGCACAGGGTTTCTCTCCAAGTGCGGCTTCTGCCCTCACCATTCAACGTCCTTCCAACCTGTGCACGGGCACGAAGGCGAGGCCGGATTTTGGGAACTCGCCCACCGGGAGCGCGCATAGTTTCGCCGCATGAACAAGAGCCCCGTCGCCCGCATGGGCGGCTCCTGGACCTGGCATCTGCTCTATGGTCTGGTCTCGATCGTCACCGGCGTCATCGCCGTGGCATGGCCCGGTCCGACCCTCGTTGTGCTTGCGGTGCTCCTCGGCACCCAGCTGATCGCCACTGGGATATTCCGGCTGGTGGGATCGGCAAGCCTGGGGGAGACGAGTACCGCCCGCACCCTCACGGCGATCCTCGGCGTGGTGAGCCTGCTACTCGGCCTGTACACGATCCGACACGTGCTGATCACGCTGCTCGCGCTGGGAGTTGTACTCGGCGTCTACTGGATCGTGGACGGTTTCACGGCCGTGTTCGCAGCGGTCGACCACCCAGGCCTGCCCGGGCGAGCCTGGAACGTCTTCATCGGGCTGCTCGGCGTCCTCGCCGGCCTGACCTTGCTTGCTTGGCCGGGGCTGTCACTGCTGACGCTGGCTCTCCTGGCCGGACTGTGGCTGATCATGCTCGGCGCCATGCAGCTCGGCCTGGCACGACGGATTCGAGTTACCGCCCGATCGACCTGACCCCACCTCTCCCGCGCGGCACAGCCCCGAGCTTGCTCAGGGTTGTGATCGGTGGCCGACTCATGTGATCAGTTGCCCCGATGTGCCCTCGGCAGACCTATCCCAAGGCGTCCGGCCGCTCCGTGGCCGACCGTACGTCTGCGGTGATGGCCTCCCAGGTGACGGCGAGCAGCACGAGGGTACGGTCCCGCTGATCTTTGAGTGACAGTCCAGTCAGCTTCTCGATCCGGGCTACCCGGTAAAGCAGTGTGTTGCGGTGCACCGGCAACTCGGCTGCGGTCGTCGTGTTGTCGAAGTCGTGGGCGGCGAGACACCGCAAGGTGTGCGCCAGATCAACGGCTTCGGCCCGCTCAAGCGGGCCGAAGACCCGCCGGACTATCCGGTCGGAGGCTTCCGGTGAGTCGGCCAGCAGCAGTTCGGGCAGGTAGTCATCGGCGCGCACCCGGCCCCGGCGTCCGGACCGGGTTGCGATCTCGATCAGCGCGCGCAGGCCGTCGATGGCCGAACCGAGCCGATCGCGGGGGAGGGGCGAGTCCTGCGCCAGAATCAACCGCGGATCGTCGAGAAACACCGCCCAGCCGAACCGGTCCGGTGTCAGGCCAGTCACCCGGAACCCCTCGGTAAAGGCGAGCGCCCCCGACGCGCGCAGCCGCGAGGCGAGACGGGCATGGTCGGCGACCGTGGCCCCGGCCAGCCGCGCAGTGAAGGGGCGATACGGCTCCACCAGGTCGAACCCTAGCCGGGCGGCCCGGTCGCGGTCTTCGATCGTGACCGGCAGCCGCGCGCACAACCGGTCGAAGAGGGCACGGGCACGCCGGTCACCGGCTGTTGACGGCGCATCCTGCTGGTCGGCATAGGCCTGCACGAACACGTCCACGACCAGGTCGAGGTAGTCCTCCAGACAGCCCCAGACCGTGTCCCACTCTGCGACGAGCACCGCCCGATCCTCGTCACCCGCCAGATCGAGCAGCGCCTCCCAAAACATACGCGCCCCACGGCGGTAGACCAGGATGCTGTCCTCGATCGGCTGACCGGCGACGGCGCGGGCGCGCAAGAACTCGTGCAGTTCGGACCGGAGATAGTCGTCCGGCGGAAGCCCGTTGACCATCCAGCGCATAATGAGGTCGACGTTCCAGCGCACCACGGCCGTCCGGTCCACCGGCCACTCGAAGCTGGTGTAAGCGGCCAGCCGGTCGAACCCGGCCGTCATCCGGCGCACCACGACTCCGACGTCGAAGCGCTCCAGAACAGACCGCAAACCATCGTCTGCCGTCCCCGCGCCGGACGGGGGAAGCGCATTCACGGGCCCAATTTTGCCACACCGCGCCTCACCGGGGCCTTCGGGAGGGGGCGCGGGCGATGGCGCCCTGGTCCACGTCCGGAATCAGCCTGAAGATCAGACGCAAGGAGCGTCGATACGGCCCGGCGAGTCCCGCCACCTCCTCGGGGCAGCCTCCCTGCTGATCCTGCCGGGTAGAGCACCTCACCTCGCCGGCTGCCCGGCCCGAGCCCCACGACGTCCCGGAAGCCTGAACACCCGCCCAAGCTCCGCCGCCCCCGCGGGGCCACCGGCCCCAGTGCAGCCGCTACGGCCTCATTCCGCTCCGGCCCGGGAATCTGCGTCGGGCCGTGGCGCTCCAACGCCGCCGCCACTTCGGCCCAGGCTTTTGGAGACGTCTCACACTGCGGACAATCAACTTGTCCAGGTCTTGATCTGAGCGGCGACCTCCCGCACGGGGAGCCCGTCCCGAGCCGCGCGGGCCAGTGGGAGAACGCTGTTCACGCCAGGACTCACCGGCAGGCCGCACGCCGACAGGTAGGCAGCGGTCACTGTGGCCGCGAACAGGAGGTTCCTTACCTCCAGGCACGGGTTCCTCGCCAGCTCGCACAGCAGCGCCGCAGCCTTGTGATGGGGCTCGGGGTAGACCTCGTGATCAAGGATTTCCGCCCGATGACGTGCTTCCGCCGCGACCGGGACGCCGTAATCGACGACTTGGGGATCCCCCGGAATCTGCTGTGCCACTGCCAAAATCCAGGCGACATCGATGCAGAGGTTCACGCGGCGTCCTTCGGCGCGGTCTCCGCCGGCTTGTCCGGGAGGCCGGGGTACCGGTCCTCACCGACCTCCGCCTCAAACTCTTCCGTGTACGCAGCCAGGAACGCCGCGGCGCCAGC
The DNA here is from genome assembly GCF_001507435.1 of Streptomyces sp. NRRL F-5122. Lineage (GTDB taxonomy): Bacteria > Actinomycetota > Actinomycetes > Streptomycetales > Streptomycetaceae > Streptomyces > Streptomyces lannensis. Next base: position 745 of record NZ_LMWH01000265.1, on the reverse strand, counting down.
CATGAAGGCAGCGCGTGACTGGTTCACATCGGCCTCGATCAGATCGGCCACATACCCCTGCAAGCTCAGGCCGCGGCGCTTGGCCCGCTCCTCAGCGGCCGCCTTGACGGCTTCGTCCAGTCGGATGTTCGTCTGCTTACCCATACCAGCACTCTAGCTATGTGCCGATACCGGCGTATAGCAGATTCGTCTGGACCGGGGACGCGGATCCCGAAAGGGCGAGACGTGATCATGGTCCAAGTGGGATGGTCGCGGGGGAGGACAACATGATCGACTTTGAAGAGCGCGTGAATCGCGTGTTCAATCCGGACCTGCGTCCCCTGTCCGCGAGCCTCCCGCTGCTACGTCCGGGGAAGCTCCGCCTTTGCCGAACCGGCGTGGCCCCGGCGCTTGGAAGCGTTGCGCACGGTTGACGACGAGCTCCGCATGCAAAGCCCGCGTCACAACGCTTCAGGTCAATACATCTAGGGCGCCGGCCCCGCTACAACGAAGCCCCCGGCGAGAAACGTGACACGCTAGGGCCGGACGTGCGTCTCGGGTACGGGCAGAGGCCCGAAGCCGGGCGGGGTTCGGGCCTCTACCGCGTCGCGTTCCGCGGGGGACGGATTGCAGTGCGCGATGCCGTGTTCAACGGCTGTCCCGCGGGTGGGTAACGGCAGGGCTGTCGGTGGCGGCTGCAACCCTGTGGGGCATGGATGAGCTGGAGTTCATGCGGGGCCGGGTCTACGGGGCCGACTACGAGTAC
>NZ_LMWH01000264.1 GCF_001507435.1 Streptomyces sp. NRRL F-5122 | reverse complement strand
GAGATTGACGTACTCCATCGGCCTGCGCCCCCGCTCCTGGCTTCCTGCTGGCCGATGAATCATCGCACAGACTCACCAAATGAGATGACGTCTAAGGCGACTGCAGGGGCCGCGTCATGAGCCGGACCTGCCGCTCAGCCAGGCAGGTGCACCATAGGCACATGAGTGGACGGTGAAGCGTGACACGGCTATGAGTGGAGTGTGCGCCTGTCTCTACGCTGCAAGTCGAAGCCGACGGTGTTCATCGAACCTGCTTCCTGTTGCCCGATCCCCAGTGCACACAGGTGTTGTCGGCGGTCTTTGAAAGCTGACCCGGTACTCGCCGATATCAACCCAGCTTTCTCCCGTCATTGTGTCTGTCTGGAATCCGGGCCCGCATCTCAGGCGTACACGGGCAGCGCTGTCTCAGGGTCCTGTCGCCCACGCAAGGGATCGGCCCTTCCCAGTGGACAGTTGCAGACTCGTCCTCCGGATCCCATCGTTTGCCCCCGCTCTGCCCGGCGGGACTCCAAGCATGGTGTCCTGTGCGCCTCGTACCACTGCTAGGCCGTGTTTTAGGAAGCGCGGGCGGCCAGCCATTTGGTGAGGTCGCCAGCGATGTGGCCGACGGCGGTCTCGGTGCTGACCTCGTGTTCGCGGCGGTTGGTGTCGCGCCGTACAACCTCGTAGCCGCCCTCGTCCAGCACGGCAACGGAGGCGAACCAGACGGGTTCGTCCTCGTCGGGCTGGATGACGACGAAGGTGTTGTCCGTGTCGTTCAGGTCGCTGATGAGCATGAACAGGGAGTCCTCGGACGGGTCGTCGACGTGGTCGCCGTTCTCGCTGTCAGCGCAGTAGTACTCAGCGGCCACAGGCCCTCCCTGTCCGTGCTGCTCGAATCCGTTGGTCAGCATGGCACGGCGGGCCGGGCCCGCCTGCGGTTCACAGCCACTGATGGATCGCCGCAACGTGAACGGCCGCCTCGAAACGAACCGCGAGCTTGTCATAGCGCGTGGCCACCGCGCGGTGCTGCTTGAGGCGGCTGATCCCGCATTCGACGGCGTGACGGGCCTTGTAGTCCTGAGGGTCGAAGGCGGGCGGGCGGCCGCCTGCCCGGCCACGACGCTTGCGGTTGCGGATCTGGTCGGCCGGCTCCGGGATCGTGCACCTGATCCCGCGCTTGCGCAGATAGGCACGGTTCGCTCGAGAGGAGTACGCCTTGTCGCCCCGCACCCGCAGCGGGCGGTTCCTCGGCCGACCGATACCGCTTCTGGGCACCCGGATTGCGTTCAGGACGGACTCGAACTGCGGACTGTCACCCCGCTGTCCGGCGGTGACCAGCAGCGATAACGGCTTCTGGCCCTGCTCACACGCCAGATGGATCTTCGTGGTGAACCCGCCCCGCGACCTTCCCAGTCCGTGGTCGTCCGGCTCGGTGGTGACCCCGCCGGGCGGCTCCTTCTGCCCGGCGCCGTCCCGGCGGGCGCCAGCCGCGTGCTGGTGGGCCCGGCAGACCGTGGAGTCGACGTTCACATCCCAGGTGATCAGCCCGGCCGTATCAGCCCGGGCCTGCAACAACGTCAGCAGCCGAGCCCATACTCCTTGCCGCTGCCAGCGCCTGAACAGGCCGTACACGGTCTGCCAGGGCCCGTACTCAACTGGCAGATCACGCCACGGGACCCCGGTCCGAACCCGCCACCGCACGCCGTCCACCAGCCGCCGCCAGCCCTGCGACCTGCGACTCACACCCGCGGCAGGAAGCAACGACTCCAGCACCAACCACTGCTCATCAGAAAGATCCCCACGTCCCACACCATGATCATCACAGCACGAGACGTGGACCATAACCCCGACCTAAAACACGGCCTAGCGCGGCTCCCACAACCCATGCATCACGGCGGGGATGCGCCGCCGTCGCATCGCTCGTGCAATCTGGCGAACGGCGTTCGCAGAGCACGATGCAACCAAGCCCAGTCGCGTCAGGGCCACCATCTGACGGGAACCTGCTTGACGGCAGACATCTCGAAGAGAAGCTCGACACCATCACCCATGAACCACTCGCCCGTGTCCGTCACCGTGCTCCATAGGGAGGCCCACTCCGAACGCTTCAGCACAGAGCGCCCTACAAACCGGACACGCTCCCGGCCCTGCGGACTCAATGAGCAGCCACGGTATTCGCCGTCCACGACGAGAGACCTCGTCGTGCCCTTGACACTCAGACTTCCCGCGAGGCGGCAGAGGTTCGTACCCAGGGCCTCCGCGGAGGAGGACCAGAACGAGATGATCGGGTACTGCTCGGCAGCGAGGAAGGGGGCGCTGCACATGTGCGCGTTCCTGTCCTTGGAGCCGGTGTCAATGCTCGACGACGTCACGTACACCGCGAGTGTTGTTCTTTCGGGCCGCTCGCTGTCGAGGAAGAGTGTGCCCGCGAACTGTCGGAACGCCCCGCGAGCACTGGTGGCCGTTCGGCTTTGGGAACAGAAAGTGACATTGCTGTACACCGGGTCGATCACGTAGGTCGCGGTGTCCGCTGGGAGTGACGGGACAAGCAACTCGCCGCCGCGTCCGCTAGTCATACCGACCTCCATCTACCTTGTCCCCCGGGGGCTCGTTTGTGGTTAGCGGCACGGCGCTCCCTAGCCTTACCAGCGGGCCTGGGAGGACAAGTACGTTGACGTACGTTGACGGGACCCCGTGCAGGTAATGGTGGAGTGGTCGACACCGGACAACAGCTCCAGCGCCGAGTGCAGCTCGATCAGGGTGGTCACCAGTCGGTGGACGAAGGACAGTTGGTGGCTGGCGCTCGGCCCGCTTCTGTGATCCCGCCTCGCGCAGCCTGGCAGCGGCTTTCGATGCCAGCCCGCTCCACACAGCCGCCTGCATGGTCGCCCGGTTCTTGGACGGCGGCCATCGAGCCGCCTGGGTGGCCGGCGACGAGGTCTACGGCGGCAACCCGAAACTGCGGACCACGCTGGAGGAACGTGGCATCGGCTACGTCCTTGCTGTGGCCTGCACGCACGAAGTCACCACTGGTGTTGCGAGGTTCCGCGCGGATGCCCTGGCCAGAAAGATACCCACTCGGGCCTGGCAGAAGTTGTCGGCAGGGACGGGGGCCAGGGGGCACCGATTCTACGACTGGGCCGCTATCGACCTCGCCGATCCCCACGCCGGAAGCCGGCAGTTGCTGATCCGCCGCAATCGCGGCACTGGCGAACTCGCCTACTACCGCTGCTACTCGCCCACCCCGGTGCCGCTGACCGAACTGGTAAATACGGGTTACTGGATCAGGGTGGCGGGTGGAGGAATTCTTTCAGGCCGGAATGGGTTTGGCTGCCCTGGATGAGCACCAGGTGCGCCGCTACGTTTCCTGGTCGCGCTGGGTCACCCCTGCCATGCTCGGGCATGCCTTCCTGGCTATCGTCCGCGCCCACGAACACTTCTACCACCCCGACGGCCTGATACAGCTGACCTGCAACGGGATCCAACACTTGTAAATCACTCTCGTGGTCCGCACCGTCCATGACGCCGACCATCTGCTCGGGTGGTCCGACTGGCGACGCCGCCATCAGGCCCGATCCCAGACCAGCCACTACCGGCGACAAGCTACTCAAGCGTGAAGATCACCATTTACAGCTGGAGTACAAGGTGCCCGCCACAGTCGAGGTGATCCTGGAACACGTCACGATCATCTCGATGTCCACCACAAACGACATCAGCAACCGGGTCGAGTTCGACGAGATCGAGACGGAGCGGGGTCACGTACCGAAGTCGGACAAGACAATGAGGTCTGACGAGGCAAGGTACAAGAGGCGGCCCTGTCGGAGAGATGGGACTGCTCTTCTGCCTGTGTTTATAGGTGTCTAACGGCGAGAACAACAGGGCCTTGCAGCGGACATATCCTTGCAGACTTTCCGGCTCACTCTTCCGGGTGTTCGGTAAGTCCCGGCCACTCGTACGGGCCCCCTCCTTGCCACTCGATGAAGCCACTTTCCTCGACTTCGATCCGATCGAGGTCAGCAAGCCGGAGGATCTCGATGACATCATCCAGATGGGAGGCAACTCCCAAGATCACGTCATCCTCGGTAACCCGGCGGGAGCCGTCCAGCGCCGGGCTATGCACCACGATGTGCAGAAACTGGGGCGATGACTGCGTCATGACCAACCTCGCTGTTTCAGTGGGGTACGGCGGTAATACAAATGCGCCTTCCGGCTTGGGACGATGAACCTCGTTGCAGAGTTCGGTCGGTCAGCTGAGGCACTTTCTATATGGAGGAGGTGTTCGTCGGTGACGATGGTGCAGGGTGGTTGATTATGCCGGGCGCGGTTGCCGGCGGATCTACCTCATTCCATCGGGGCGCTCCCGCATGCACTCAGCCGCTCTCAGGCCGCTTCGGCCGCACGGGGGAAACGATCCGGAGGGCGGATCATGCCATTTGGTCCCGTAGCGACCGTGCAACGGACGGAAAGGAGCGGCGGTGCGTTGCGGACCGTAGTACCACACCGGCCCACAACGCACCGCCGCTGAGCAACCGAGCTCAGTGCTCGATGCTGTGATTGACCTCTTCCTGGTTGCGCTGCACTTCTTCCCTGGTCGGTTTGGCGACCTGTGCTGACGGCCCGAAATAGCCGTGTGACAGGCGCGTCCTGAGCCGCTCGCGACGGGAGAGCTTGTGCGGTATGCCGTTGGCGTCCTCGGCTGGCCCGGGGTCGATGGGCTGGTACTGCTCGTGGGCGGTCAGCGTGTGCAGCTGCGCCGGAGAGAGAGACTGGTGCACCTCGACGTACTCGCCCTGCGGCAAGCGACGGATGATGCCTGTCTCCCTTCCATGAAGGACCTTCTCCTTGTCGCGGTTCTGGAGACCGAGGCAGATGCGTTTGGTGATGAGGAAGGCGGCTACAGGGACGACGAACAGTGCAACGCGGATGAACCAGGTGACGGTGTTGATGGAGAGATGGAAGCGCGTGGCGAAGAGGTCATTACCGCCGGCGATGAGGAGGAGGAAGTAAACGCTCAGCCAAGCGACACCGAGGCCAGTACGCACCGGACGGTTGCGCGGCCTGTCGAGGAGATGGTGCTCTCGTTTGTCGCCGGTGATCCAGCCTTCGAAGAAGGGGTAGAGGCCGATGGCCAGCAAGATAACCGGAAACACCATCAAGGGGATCAGCACGCCGAGGACGAGAGTGTGACCCGCCACGTTGATTTCCCACCCTGGCATGATGCGGATGAGACCTTCAGAGAAGCCCATGTACCAGTCTGGTTGGGCATTCGTGGAAACCTGGTCGGGGCGATAGGGGCCGTAGGTCCACACGGGGTTGATGGAGGCAATGGCCGAGATGACGGCAATCACTGAGGCGACGAGGAAGAAGAAGCCCGTGGTCTTGGCAAGATAGACGGGCAGGAAGGGCATGCCTACGACGTTGTTGTTGGTCTTGCCAGAGCCGGTCCACTGGGTGTGCTTGTGGTAGACGAGCAGGATCATGTGGAGAACGATCAGCGCAGCGATGATGCCGGGGAACAGCAGGATGTGTACTGAGTAGAACCGCGGGACGAGTTCGGTGCCAGGGAACTCTCCGCCAAAGAGGAACATGGCCAGATAGGTGCCGATAATCGGCATGGAAAGGATAGCGCCTTCCACGAAGCGCAGTCCGGTGCCAGAGAGCAGGTCGTCGGGAAGGGAGTAGCCGACGAATCCTTCGAACATGCCTAGGACCAGCATGGTCCAGCCGAACACCCAGTTCACTTCGCGGGGCTTGCGGAAGGATCCCGTGAAGAAGTGGCGCATCATGTGGACGAGCATGCCCGCGACGAAGATGAGGGCGGCCCAGTGGTGCATCTGGCGGATGAGCAAGCCACCGCGCACGTCGAAGGAGATGTCAAGGGTGGAGGCAAAGGCCTCCGACATGGGAACGCCGTTGAGCGGCTCGTAACTGCCGTGGTAAACGACCTCGTTCATCGACGGATGGAAGAAGAAGGTCAGGTAGATCCCGGTCAGGACCAACACGACGAAGCTCCACAGACACACTTCACCCAGCATGAACGACCAGTGGTCTGGAAAGATCTTCCGCATGTTGGCCTTGGCTATGGTGTACAGGCCAAGCCGGGCGTCCACCCAGTCCGCTACTCGCTCTCCCCGGGGTGACTCACGTTGGTCTTTGGCGGTGGTGATCGTCACCTTGGCTCTTCTCTCCGGACTGCGTGATCGGTTCTTGGTTGGACAGTGCTGTAGCTAGGACGACGCAGCCCTTGAGAATGTGAGGTGACCAATGTCACACGACGGCCCCCAACGGTAGTGATGCCGCCTGAACAACCCTTTGAACTGCGGTTCAGCCGGACATATGTGACTCCCGGACAGCTGCTACGGACAGGCCCTCACATGCCGGTGACACGATCCGGTCAGCAATCGGGAGTTACAACGCCCGCTTCAGCGGCTGGCCACTGGGACGTTCGCGTAAGCCGACACAACAGTGCGGACCTGGCCGGCACAGAGCGAAGGCGCTGACGAACACGTTGCCTGCATAGAGATCGCCTGCCGGAGCTCCGTTGACTTCGACGACGAGCATTTGCGATGAACTCTGCGAGTTGGGCGCAAGCCCAGGCGTGGAGTGCGACCTGTTGGGGCTTGTGGGAGCCGTACCCTTTGCCGGATGCCGCCCAAGTCTTCCAGGGCGGTTCAGGCCGAGGTGCGTTCGGCCTGGGTCACGATCGTCTTCGCGATGATGTGGTTGCTGTGGGCGACATAGCGTTGCTCGCGCCGGTTACGCTTCTTCAGTAGCTGCTTGGCGGACTTGGTGCCCACGCTCTGGAGTTTCTTGCGTGGATCACCGTGGCGTTTGCGGCGCCGCTCAGGTTGCGCACGCCGGCCTAGTAGCCGGTGGACGTTGTGACGATTCCGAGGCCGCCGCCGATGAACCCGCCAGACCCGGTCTGCTTCTCCTTGAGACCTCGCAGGTAGCGATCAGGTCGACCACACCTTCCCGTTCCACCAGGTCCGACTCGCCCTACCTGTGCTTACGTAGCATCTCAAGGCCGTCAGCCGAGCAGGCGAACCGCACATCCCGGATGCGTCCAGCGGTGCTCCAGATCGACGCCGTCTGCACGTCGTACTGCCAAGTTCCGCCGCGGCCCGTTCACCGACGAGGTCCTTCGATACCGGAACGGACATCTCGGCTACGCCAGGCATGTAGTTTCTGCGGGTGCATCATCACCCACAGACGGTCGATGAGTCCCGCATTGTCGAGGTTGAAGGACATGACAAGGACGGTCACCCCGTTGATCCGGGCGACAATGCCCGGCTGCCCGCTTACCTGCTCTTCCCTGAAACTGGTACCGGGTTCCTTGCGGAGGACGCCCTTCAGAAACCGAGCAATCCTGGCGGCGCCAACGATCGGTCTCACAGCGGTGCGGACCCTGCCACCGCCGTCGGATCGGGCGACTGCGTTGGCGTCCAGCAAGCCGATCAACGCCTCCAAGTTACCCGTCTCGCATGCGTACTTGAACGCCGATACGACGTACTTGTGTTGTGCGCTCACCGTGCCGCGCGGTTCAGCGGTTCGGACGCGACGACGGGCGGACGCGGCGAGCTGGCGACACGCCGAGGGAGTGCGGCCAACGGTGTCCGCAATCTCGTTGAACGGAACGCCGAAAATGTCATGCAGGATAAAAGAAACACGCTCTGCCGGCGTCACGGTGTCCAGAATCACCAGGACTCCCATGGTCACTGACTCGTCCAAACTCACCTGGTCTGCCGGGTCAGTGCCCGCGTAAGCAGGTCGGACCATGTCCCACGACGTATCGGGTAGGGGTTCCGGCAGCCACTCCCCCACATACCGCTCGCGTCGCACTCGCGCCGAGGAGAGCTGGTCGAGACAGATCCTGCTGGCTACACGTACAAGCCACCCCATCGGTGATTTGATGCTGCGCTGAACCTCCTCGGATAGCGCATACCAGCGTATGTACGTCTCCTGCACGACATCCTCGGCGTCATAGGACGATCCGAGCATTCGAAACGCGAGATTCAGCAAGACCCGGCGCTCGTTGTAAATTGTCGCCAGCGAATCTTCGTCAGCCTCGGGGAACAGTTCATCGTTCATGCCGTCGTCCCCGAAGAACGACCGACTTATGTGCTCCATATCCGAGCCGTGGACTACAACGCTCGTCGGCGGCGTGTACGCGCGGGTCGTCACCTTTCCTGCGGAACCACTAATTTCGTCGCGTGCGCTGACGATCAGTTCCGCGGCCTCATCGTCATGCTGGTACTCCGATTCCACCGTGGTCGAGCTCATCGCGACCTTGCCGCCAGTCAGCTGATAGACCAGGGCCCCGATGCGGTCCGCACCGAGCGACGCGTCGTAAGTCTCCATGTCCGCGTCCTTCGCCCCATGGATGTCGAGGTCTGTGCACTTGTCCCTGTCCATGCCATGACAGCGTCCGAGAACACGTGATTCTTACTCGCAAGAATCATTGAAGCGCGGGTGCTGACGATCCAGAACCGTGGTTGATAAGCCAGCACACCCTGCACCCGCTGTGTCACGGTCCTGAACGCGGCACCTGGCCCAGACCAACATGACCACCGCGTCGCCTTCGCGAGCGTGGTCCAGCGGAAGTGACTCATCTCGTCGAAGCTCACTAAGTGGGCTGACATAAATGCGAGTTGAGCCATTTGGGAGGAATTTCGCTGATCGTCGTGGACGAGGTCGGCTACATCCCCTTCGAACCTGAGCCTGCGAACCTCTTCTTCCAGTTCAGTCTGATCTTGCAAGGAACCCCGGGTCTTCAGACTTGGGGTTCCTTGCAAGATCAGACTGAACTCAACTTGCCGTCCCTCGGGTCAGCGGAGCTTTTTCGTCCATTGGCTGGTGTGCGGACTTTTGCGTTTCGGAGGTCACTTTTTATCCATCTGCGCTGCACACTATTGAGCTGTCATCGGCACAGAAGGGATGCTGCCGAAGATGCACGCCATGAACCTGTGCCTGCCTTCTTAACCTTGCAGCTCAGGCAGGCGTGAGTTGACGCCGCACTCACAGAGATCTCAGTTCTGGTACTCGACTTCCCGAGGCGTGTCAGGAAAGGACTTGCACAAGCGCGGAGAGCGCCCGATGCCATGCCGTGTCAGAGGGGACCCCGTATCCAACGACGAGGCCATCGGTCATAGGACTTGAGGACCGTTCGTGGCGGTATCGAGACAGGCCAACCATTTTGAGACCCTGCCGGGCTGTCGACTGAAGAACCTGCTGCTCGGTCCCTGGTGGCAGTCCGAGTACCGTGTGCAGGCCGGCTGCTGTCCCGATGACGCGCACCTTTGGGACGTGCTGCGCCAGCGCTGCGACGAGAGCATCTCGTCGATCTCGGTAGCGCCGACGGGTAGCACGTACGTGATGGCCGTAGCCGCCGGAGATAATGAATTCCGCCATCGTTAGCTGGCTGACAGCCTCGCACGAGTCGATCTACCCCTTGGTCGCCGCGGCTTGCTCAGCGAGCACGGGAGGCACCGCCATCCAGGCCAACCGCAGGCCCGGAGCAAGGGTGATGCTGGCGGTGCCCAGGTAGACCACGCAGTTTGGGTCGAGTCCTTGGAGCGCTCCGACAGACTGGCGGTCGAACCGGAACTCACCGTCGTAGTCATCCTCCAGGATCAACCCGCCGGTCCTTCTGGCCCAGTCCACAACGGCCGTCCGGCGATCGCGCTGCAGCGTCGTGCCGACAGGGAACTGATGAGCCGGTGTGAGTAGGACTGCATCTGTGTCGACGGGTGGCACCGGGTCGGTCCCATGGGTATCCAGAGGAAGCGGGAGAGTCTGCAGCCCCGCGGCCGCCAGTAGTTCCCAATACCTTTCTAGGCCGTAGGATTCGACGGCGATATTCTTCGCCCCCCGGTCGGCCAGGACTTTGCTCAGGATTTGCAGGCCGTGGGAGATGCCGGCGCAGATTAGTACGTTCTCCGGACTCGCGTATACGCCACGGGCTCGAGCGAGATGGTCTGCGAGGGCAGCCCGTAGCTCCGGCCGGCCACGAGGATCGCCGTAGCCGAACACGTCGTCGGGGCTGCAACGAGGGCGCGGCGTGTGGCCTTCAGCCAGGCTGCACGAGGAAAAGTGGAAAGGTCGGGGCTACCTGGGATCAGGTCGTGGCGAGGGTCGCAGGATGGCTCGGCGGCCGAGCCCGCCGAGATCGGCTGAGTGATCATCCTGTCCGGCATAAGTGTGCCCGAGCCTCTACGAGCCGTCAGCCATCCCTCCGCGACGAGGTCGGCATAGGCGTCGGCCACGGTGTTGCGGGCAAGGCCGAGATCGGCGGCGAGTTGACGGGAGGAGGGCAGTCGTGTTCCTGGCGCCAGCTGGCCGGTGCGGACAGCTTCGCGCAAGACTTCGGTCAGTGCACGGCGTACACCTCGTCCAGCTCGTATCAAATCAGGAGCAATGCGCGAAGTAGCCCAGAATTCCGACATGGGCGAACAGTACTGGTGAACCGCGAAGGGTGTAACCGGGCTGACCACTCGTTGAGCGAGAAAAACCGCATTGGAAGACACGTACGAAGTGCCTCAACGAGGCCGGACCGACCGGCCGAAGCAGGTAGTGGGCCTCAGCGCATGCGCGCCAGCGGTGAGTGGAGATGGTTGCCCACGGATCCGGGGACATTCCTCCGTCCGAGTGTGAATTTCGCTACATCACAGACTGCATGTCTACGTCGTCAAGTAAGTGACGCCCTGTGCAGTCACTCCCGGCTCGGTGACAGCCCCAGCTCCGTGACGGCGGATGACCGTGCCACCTCGGTTGTCCTAAAAGGTGACACTGAGGGTGTCCTGTGAGCCGGAAGAAGGAGCTTCATGGACAGCCCATCACAGCAGCAGCGCATCGTGGTCGGGGTCAGCGGATCACTTAACAGCCTCGTCGCACTACAGAGGGCCGGCACCGAAGCCCGGCTCACCGGACGCCGTCTCCTGGCGGTCCTGGTCTGGCGCCATTGCGACACGGATCCACCTCCCGAGACCAACCGATCACCCCTCAAGGGCACCAGAACCGCAGCCATGCGTCTGCTAAAAAACATACTCAACGACGTCTTCGCTGCCACCCATGACACCGTCCCCATCAGTGGACTCGTGATCTCCGGCTCCGCCGGCCGCACCCTCGTCCAGATCGCCAACAGGGAAACCGACCTGCTGGTCATCGGCGGGAGACATCACAGCAAACTCAGCCGCTGGCGATCCCCTGTCGCCCACTATTGCCTCACCCACGCTAGCTGCCCTGTCCTCACCGTCCCTCCGCCCCCGCTTCAGCTCGACCTTGAAGCCCTCACCCGTAAGAAGCGGCTCCTGGGCGCGACAGCCGACGACCCACTTCACACACTCCACCAACTCCCATTGCAACGCCCCGCCTACACCGACACCGACCAGTGACAGACGAAGGGACACCGCTATGACCAACCCAACCGAGCCAGACCACTCCGCCTTCGAACACAACGAGGAGGCCGGACACCCCGACGCGAAAGGCACCCTTAGCCAGGACCAGGTCGTCCTCATCGACGAGGTTGTCGCTGGTCCCGACGCTCCCGCGTTTGACTTCGCTGTCGTCGACAACAAGGAAACCAGCGTCTACGAGGGCATCGTCGACGACCATGAGGTCGCTGGTCTGGCCTACAACGTCGCCGGTGACAGTCGGCTCGTGTTGCTGGCCGTCTCGGTGGTCCCCGAGTTCCGCAAACAAGGCATTGGCACCGAGCTGATCAGACGCGCCCTCGACGACGTACGCGCGCAAGGGAAGACGGTCACCATCGTGTGCCCGATCGTGCTCACCTTCATCGAGAGCAACCCGATGTATGCCGACCTCATCGATGTCAAACACCCGGGAATAAGCAAGAGCCGCACACGTTCGTCTTGAGCCCGCCTATCAACTCCCCCATCAGAAAGTGTGACCATGACGATCAATCTCGAGGCTGAGGCATCCTCCCGGGAAGAGAACAACGCTGCACTCATCGCTGCTCTGGACGAGGTACCTCTGAACGAGGTGGAGTCCAGCTGGAACCTCGATGTGCTCAACGACGCGGAGCACGGTCGCTGGGTCGCTGCCCTCGGTGATGAAGCGATCGGAGAGCTCTCATACCGCTTCGTGGGCGGTCGCGTTGTGCTGCTGACGACCTGGGTCGACCCCGCCTACCGCAAACATCGAGTGGCCACGGAACTCGTCTCCCGCGTGCTGGACGAGATCCGCGAGAGCGGGAAGAAGATCACCATCATCTGCCCGGTGGTGGGCGAGTTCATCCGCCGTAACCCCGCGTACGCCGATCTCATCGACAAAGTCCATCCCGGCGCCGGCGCCTACCCCAAGCGCGAGCCCGAGGATGGCGGTCAAGACGAGGAACTCGCCGCGGTCGAGCACGACCTGACGTAGCCGTCTGGGGTTCAGACGTCGTTGCCTGTCCCGGCTTCCGAAGCGCGGGACTTTTCTACTGCCGCACGGCCAGGTAGTGCCGGAGCGTGATTCGCTCTAGACCGACCCGGCGACTTGTCGGCTCACCATCCTTGGCTGCACCGCCCTTCCGGCGTCGTACCACGTTGACCGGCGGGGCTGCGGCGGGAGGGCGACGCAGAACGGGCAAGATCGCCACGCTGTTGGTAAGACGGCGCCAAGGATGGACGCCAATCGAGAGCCGCCTGTTGCGCAATTGGGCCCAGGTTGGGCCAGCCTAGCTCTGCCCGGCGTTCGCTCCCTTGGGTAGAGACACGACCCAGGGCCCTCAGGAGTTCCGGCAGCAGCGGTTCCGAGCGATAGAAAGGCGCGGCGCGATGCAAAACCTGGTACCAGCGATCAACCGGACACGCCAGGGCAGAACGCTCCGGCTGGCGTTCTTGTCCGCGGTGGTCTCTCTGGTGGCCTCGTTTGCTGCGTCGGCCTCACCGATCCCCCTGTTCAACACCTACCGAGCTGAGGACGGTTTCACTAACGCCGGCATCTCCCTGGCCGTCGTCAGCAACTCCGTCGGCACTATCGCCGGCCTGTTGGTGCTCGGACGGCTGTCCAATCATCTAGGCCGACGGCTCGCCGCGATCGCCAGCCTCGGCCTGCTCCTGCTGGGCTGTCTGCTGCTGCTGAACGTGCACGACATCGGCACTCTGCTGGCCAGTCGGCTCCTGATGGGCGTCGGTACGGGGTTGGCCAGTAGCAGTCTCACCTCCTACATCGTCGACGCCGCGCCCGCCAGGCCGGCATGGCTGGCCTCCGTCGCTTCCAGCCAGGGACCCATGCTCGGACTCACGCTCGGCGCCATCGCCTCCGGTGCCCTCGTCCAGTTCGGCCCTTGGCCACGCCACCTCATATACCTGGTGTGCGCCGGTCTCCTCGTACTGTCTGCAGCGCTGATCTCTATCAGCCCGGAAACCACGAAGCCGACGCCGGGCGCTTGGCGATCGCTGGTACCCCGCGTCCGCGTACCGGCCCGAGTCAGGCATCTACTCCCTGTCGCGGCCCTGGTATTCGTGGCTACATGGGCGACCGGGGCTTTTTATCAAGCCTTCATGCCCGCGTTGGTCGAAGATCAACTCCATACTCGCAGCCCGCTCATCCTCGGTCTGGTGTTCGCCGCTTACATGGCTTCCAGCGTTCTCGGCGCGCCCCTAGGCGGCCGGTTCACATCCGCAGCCGCCCAACGCATCGGGATGCTCATCTTCCTGACCGGATGGATCGGCATCATCGCAGCGATCGCCACCGGCACGCTCGTGTTGTTCATCGCCACAACCATCGTCGCCGGCGCCGGTCAAGGCATCGCCATCAGTGCTGCGACTCGCGGCCTGCTGCACGACAGCACTCTGGCCGACCGGGCACCGATCTTCAGCGTGATCTACCTCCTCTGCTACAGCGGCGCTGCCTTCCCCAGTCTCATCTCAGGGGAACTCTCGAACACCTTCTCGCTGCCGAAGATCTCGCTCGGATACGGCGGACTTGCCCTCGTCGCCACAGTGTTCGCTGTCGTCGCAGCACGCAACCCACATACCAAAGCCACCGAAGAAGAACCCGCGTGCTGAGTAAGCCTGACGAACCTCACCGTCGTCCAAACCTCACCCGACCCTGAACACGTCGCCGACCGCGCTCGTCGACGTACATCGATCGTCGCGCAAATCGGCGCAATGGGAGGCAGACATGCCGGAATACCGAAAGAGCCCTGAGCGCATCTCACAGCTCACGGACCAGCAATACCGCGTGACCCAGCGGGACGAGACCGAGCCCGCGTTCGCCAACGCCTACTGGGACAACAAGGCTCCTGGGATCTATGTGGACATCGTGTCCGGGGAGCCCCTGTTCGCCTCCACCGACAAGTACGACAGCAGGACCGGGTGGCCTAGTTTTACGCAGCCGCTGAATCCCGACTACGTCGTTGCGATTCCCGACTCCAGCCACGGCATGGTGCGTGTCGAAGTTCGGTCAGCCGGGGGGGACAGCCACCTCGGGCACCTGTTCCCTGACGGGCCCAGCGACCGGGGTGGGATGAGGTACTGCATCAACTCCGCGTCCCTACGCTTCATCCCCGCAGGGGACCTCGAGCAGGAGGGTTACGGCCAATACCTGCACTTGTTTGAGGCGCTGGAGGGGGACACGGCAGAATCCTGACGAGCGGTCTGCCGGCTACAGGACCGCAGCCTGGACCGTCCTCTGCCCCGCTTGCGCCATGCTTCCCCTTCCCCTCCCGTGTCAGCTGGACGGGCAGCTTCGCCCAACTCTCCGGCAAGAGGCTCAATCGTCTGAGGCACGCTGACGGCATTCGTGGAAGCAGAAGCGCGAGGCGGTGGCCGTGCCAGCGTTGTGTACCGACTGTGCGGCAGCGTTGCCATTGGCTCTGAATGCCCTTCGTGTAAGGCAGACGTTCCCCACCGCGTGCGGCTGCACGCATCCGACCGGGCTAGCTCCGTGGAATCCACGGGGCGTAACACGAGGACCACACAATGATCAGCAACCTTGACGGTGCGTCCACCGAAGACGGCGCCCCTGTGCCACCCGAGCAGATCTCGGCCGCTGTCACCGCTGGCGACTTCGTCTACAGCGACGGCGCAACACAGTCCTTCGACCCGGACGGCACCACTCGCTACGTGGAAGGCGGACGTCACACGGAGGGCACGTGGTCCGTCGACGAGAACGGCCGCTTCTGCTCGTTCTGGCCGCCGTCCTTCCGCGCCTCGTACGACCTCCAATGGATGGCGGACGCGGGAAGGGTCATCGGCCTCCGATTCTCGGACGTCAGGAGCGGGACTATTTTCGAAGGACGCTACCGATAACCGCCGGACCTAGCAGAGCCAGCGCTTGGGAGGAGGCCGGCGACAGCCGTCGGCATGCTGACTCGTACCGCTCGCCCCGGCCCCCGGCCGGTTCGCGCGGTAGCGAGGTGTGCTCGTCGCATGTTCGTGCGACAGCTGCCGCGGCCTCGTCGGCTCCGGCCTCCTCCGTGCGGTTTAGGGCGGCCCGGGTAGTTTGCTCACCAGTTTGGTGCGAGGTTCGGGCTGTGGACGCCCCTTCAAACACCCGACGCTGCCGGCCTCAGCTGGCGTGGCCTTTGCGGGGCTGGCCTGTTCACGCTTCGCGGGGCGACCTGGACGGCCTGCCTGCCACGACCTGGCGAGTCCCGGATGCGCCGGGAGATCCACGGCGAGCTTGGGGTCATGGAGAACGGAAACTCGCCGTACTGCGCTGCAGCACGGCCGGCGCTCCAACTGGTCCGGACAAGGAACCGCGTCGAGACGTGGAGCCGTCGGCAGGCGCTACCGCTGAAGGTGGCGGCCTTTTCGTCAGCTGCCGACAGGGTATCGGCTGGTGATCGCGACGCGGTTGAAAGCGTTCATCACGGTTGC
This sequence comes from Streptomyces sp. NRRL F-5122, assembly GCF_001507435.1. Taxonomy (GTDB): domain Bacteria; phylum Actinomycetota; class Actinomycetes; order Streptomycetales; family Streptomycetaceae; genus Streptomyces; species Streptomyces lannensis. The sequence goes on along the minus strand of NZ_LMWH01000264.1, from coordinate 21,314 downwards.
CAGCCAAGCAATTGCCGAGACCTGGTCTGCGGTGAGTACGGCCACTGCAGCGTTGTAGTCCTCGTCGTTGACGTGTCCGTCCTGCACACGCGTGATTGCCTCGGTTAGGCGGAGGGCGGCGCGGTCGGTCTCGGAGAAGTAGCTGGTCTCCAGCCAACTGGGCAGCACGGCGATCCGGTCGGCGTTTTCACCTTTCCTGAGGGCGTCGCGTGTGTGCATGCGCAGGCAGAACGCGCAGCCGTTGATTTGGGAGGCGCGGATCCTCAGTAGCTCGACCAGGAGCGGGTCGAGGCCCGCTGCCGCGGTGGCCCTTTCCACCTCCTCGGACAGGGCGATAAGGGTCTTGTAGGCAGCTGGGTGTTGCTTGCCGATGTTGACGCGGCAGGTGTCGGGCATGGTTCCTTCAATTCTTTCGTGTGGTGTGCCCTGTACCTTTCGAGCACGTCCTAGTAGACGACGGTGCGCTCAGGCAGGGTCAGGGTGCGGGCGGAGCGCTGCCGCCCGCTGTGTAGCCGCGGCTACGAGGCGGCTGAGGTCGAGGTGCTGCAGGCTGCGGCCGCAATCGGCGTGACGACCGTCCGGACGCCATTGGCGGTTCGTTTTCCGATCACGGCCGGTCTCCTGATTCAGTCTTCAGTGACGCGGATGATCGTCTTGCCGCGTGTACGACTGCCGGGATCGAATGCGGCGGCTGCCTCGGCAAGGGGTCGTACGGTGTCGACGTTCAGCTTGAGTCGGCCGTCCCTTACCCGCGTGGCGAGGTCGGTGAGGCGGATGCGGTCAGGTTCGACGACGAAGAAGACCGCCCGCCCGTCCTTGGGTTGGACCTTGGGCGGCATGGCGATGCTGACGAGTGTGCCGCCCGCGCGGACTACGGCTGCCGAACGGTCGAGGATCTCCCCGCCGATCACGTCGAGCACGACGTCGGCCTGCCCGGCGTCCTCCAGCTCCTCCGTCTGCAGATCCAGGAAGATGTCGGCGCCAAGGGCGAGTACTCTCTCCCGATCCGCGGAGCGGCCGGTGCCAATGACGCGGGCGCCGGCCTCGCGGGCGAGCTGTACCGCGATCGAGCCGACGCCGCCTGCGGCACCGTGGATCAGGACGGTCTGGCCGGTGGTGAGGCGGCCGTGGTCGAATAGGCCTTGCCAGGCAGTCAGTCCGGAGATCGGCAACGCTGCGGCCACGGTGTGGTCGATGTCCGCCGGCAGCGGAGCGAGGTTGCGAGCCTCCACGGCGACGTACTCGGCGAGCGTGCCGTTTCGAGTCCAGTCGCTCGGACCGAACACCCGCTGGCCGACGCTCAGGCCGGTGGTGCCGAACCCTAGCTCGACGACGACGCCTGAGAGCTCGTGCCCGGGTACGCTCGGCGTCCGGTCGCGGCCGGCGCGATCGGTCCACGTGCCCGGCCAATCCAGCTCGCCAGGGGTGAACCCTGCGGCGTGCACCTGCACGATGACGTCATTCTCGGCTGCATGGGGATAGGGCATGTCCGTCAGCGACATGCCTGAAAAACCGGCGTCTCGGTCTCGCACAGTGATGGCTTGCATACAGGTCCCTTACTAGAAGGGGTGACTCAAGCGCTCACCATGAGCTCGGCGACGCGCTCGCCGCCGTGAATGGCCTTGCGCGCGGCAGAGACCTTGCCGCCGCCGTCGGTGATGTAGACGGCGTTTGGGTGCAGGAGTCTTACCAAGCCGACCAGGTCGCCGGCCTCGTAGGCAGCGCGGAAGACCTTGAGGACGCGTTCGCGTTCCGCTTTCGACGCCTGAGGCATGGACTGCTTCTCCTTGATCACCCGCCGTCGTGCCCGCGAGGCGAGCTGCCGGGCGCTTGGCACGGAGACGTCCAGCACTTCGGCGATCTTGCCGAATTCAAAACCGAAGACGTCGTGCAGAACGAAGGCCACCCGCTCCGGCGGGGACAGCTCTTCCATGATCAGGAGCATCGCTGAACTGATGGACTCATCGACGAGTACCGGTTGCGATGCGTCCGGCCCCGTCAGCAGCGGCTCTGGCAGCCACGGTCCGACATAGGTCTCGAGGCGGAAACGCGCACTCTTGAGAATGTCGTACGATCGCCGAGCGGCCACGGTCACCAGCCAGGCCCGCAGATCACTGATGTCCCGCAGGTCTGATCCGGCCGCCCGCAGCCACACATCCTGGGCCACGTCCTCGGCATCGGCCACGCTACCCAGCAGCCGGTAGGCCACACCGCAAACCGCAGGTCGGTGCCTCTCCCACCCGGCTTCCAGCGAGTCCTCTCGCCCAGACCATCCGGTCACGTGCCCGTCACCCATCCAGATCGCTACCTGCTCCAGCTTGCGCATCCAGCGTAGCTATCCAAGCTCGGGATCTTCGCGGACGGCTCCGCCGGCGCGGACGCTCAGACCGATCCGTTCACCCGCTGGTTGCTGCGCCGACTGATCGCCTACCTGTGGAAAGTGCACGGCTGGGTGATCCGCATCGGCCGCGAGGCGTTACGGTTTCTACTCGCCCGCGGCGGTGTCACCTTCCGGCGCACCAGGACCTGGAAGGAGTCCCCGGGACCCCGAACGGGAGACGGAGCTGGACCGCATCGAGCACATCCTGGACCGCTTCCCGGACCGGTGGTTCGCCTTCGGCGAGTTCGGCGCGCTCGGGATCCGGCCCACCACTGGCTCAGGCTGGATCGAGCAAGGACACCCCGAACGGCTGTTTGTCACCAACTACCGCACCCTCGGTGTGCGGTACTTCCACAGCTGCTAGTCGGTGGGTGACGACCGCCTGTGGGGCGTGAACCGACGCAGGGGGGCCGTGAACACGCTGGCCGCGGTGAAATCGTTCCGTGCCGTCCGGCCCGACGGTGCCCTGATCTACGTGCGTACAACCTGTACGCCCGCAAGGGCGCCAACATCCGTTGCTGGGCGAAGAGACACAAGGTCGAGCTGTGCTTCGCCCTGACCTACGCCTCGTGGGTGAACGTGATCGAACCGCACGTCGGACCGCTGCGACAGGTGCCTATCGCCAACTCCCACCACCCTGACGCGGTCGACTACCGTGAGCGGCACGCGGTCGAGTGCGGTATCAACCGTCTCAAAGGGCACTGGGCCCTTGTCGCGGCCATCAACGAGTGGCTGTGACCAGGCGACTCAAGACGGGAAGCACACGCCGTAGGTCGTCGTCGTCCACCGTGGCGGTCGCCGCTTCGCGCGCTGCTGCCGATGCGTTGAACGCCACGCTCAACCCGACGGATGCGCACAGTGGCAGCTCGGAGCGGCTGTCTCCGACTGCCCCGCATGAGCGGGGAACCAGCCCCAGCTCTCGCACCTGCGCGAGGGCGAAATCTCGTTTGTGGTACTCGTCGAAGTGCTGAGCGACTCGGCCTGTGAACCGGCCGCCGGCGATCTCCAGCCGAGGTCCGCTGAACGTGTGGAAACCGAAGCGGTCAGTTAGGTAGCTGCCAACTGGCGAACCAGGCGAGGGTTGCCAGTACGGGCACCAACCCGTCTTGCCAACACCAGGCCACAGTCGCCGTGATGCCTGAGACCAAGGGAAGCCCGTCGAGCCAGCCAGAGACCTGGTCTTCAGAAACCCCCGCCCAGCCCGCGGCATCCAGCTCGGAGACCTGCCGATTGTCGACGGCGCCAGAGGCGTAGGCATCCTCGGCCTTGGCCAACTCCTCCCGATGGCCAAGGAAGCCAGCCAGAAAGACCGAGGAACTTGTACCTGGGACGAGGGTGCCATCGACATCGAAGAACACGGCGCCCACATGATCGGGTGAGAACACCAGCCAAGGGTGCCGCTACCTCGTGAGACGGCAGGGGCGCCCGCGCCTACTTCCGATACACCTCCATCCGGCAGGGGTCAGGCGAACCAGATACCCGGGTGGCTGGGATCAATGACGTCGGCATACTTTACGCGCTGCTTGATGAACCGATCGACGGCAGGGCAATAGATCGTGACCTTCTGCTGCTTCTCCCGCAGGTCGTCAAGGACCGCCTGGATGAGGATCTGGGACAGGCCCCGGCCACGATAGGCCTCATCGATCTCTGTGTGGCCCAACACTCGACGCTGCCCGACGATGCGGTATGACATCGTCCCCGCCTGTGCCCCGTCTACATAGAGCGCATATTGACAAGCCTCCGGATCGTCAACGACCCGGACACACTGTGCGCTGTCGTCGAACAAGACATCGGACATGACGTCACCCCTTCACACGGACACCTCACCCCCCGTCCGCGCCACGGCATGCTGGACCAACCGGCACGCCGACTCAAGACGGGTCTATATAGTCCACTATCCAGTCTGGTGGCGACACTTCGCAACCGAGTGATCCGCAGCTGCGCGAGCGCTTACCTACGGCCCGCTCCAGATCTCGTTGGACCCGCCTCTGATCAGCGATCGAAACCGATCTCGAGCACGCCCAACCATGCCGGTAGAGCGGGTTCAGCCCTCAGGACACTCCAAGGTTGGCGCTCGATGGACGCCCCGTCGCATGTGTGGGACCGCGTCCTGGCCAACCGCTGACGAGTATGTGCAGACCCCGGGACGAGGCGACCCGAACGGATTGCGGCCAGAGAACTGTAGGTTGAAGGCGCTCGGTGATGTGCTGATGGTTAACACTGGCGAAACCCTTCATGCAGCTGTGACCTCGGCCGGTCTACGGTCACGTCCGTTTCCGCTGGTCGCGAAGGGATTCTTCGAGAGAGCAGCCAGTGCGGCGCCATCGCCGTGAAAGTTGCGCGCAGTCTGTGCAGGCTCTTATTCTCTGGACTAAGTAGTCCTCTTTTCTCGACGTTGCAAGCAGGAGATTCAGGTGGGGAAGCGTGTCGACGTCAAAGACCTGTCCGTCTACTACGGAGCGTTCCTTGCCGTTGCCGACGTGAACTTGTCGATCGAAGCCTGCAGCGTCACCGCGTTCATAGGCCCGTCGGGGACAGGCAAGTCGACAGTCCTGCGGACGCTGAACCGCCTTCACGAGACGACACCCGGTGGACGTGTGGAAGGGGCCGTGCTCCTCGATGGCGACAACATCTACGCCTCCACAACAGACCCCGTCCAGGTGAGGCGTACGGTCGGGATGGTCTTCCAACGGCCCAATCCCTTTCCGACCATGTCGATATACGGCAACGTTGCTGCTGGCGTCAGGCTCAACAACCGACGCATGCCTAGATCAGAACTCGACGGCGTCGTCGAGGAATCACTGCGTGCGGCGAATCTCTGGGACGAAGTCAAAGACCGCCTGGATCGTCCCGGTACCGGGCTCTCGGGGGGCCAGCAGCAGCGATTGTCCATCGCCCGGGCCATAGCAGTTGAGCCCGAGGTGCTGCTGATGGATGAGCCAGCTTCGTCGCTTGACCCGATCTCGACGCTCGCCATCGAGGACCTCGTCCGAAACCTCAAGCAGCAGTACACCATCGTGATCGTCACCCACAACATGCAGCAAGCAGCACGTGTCAGTGACAGGACGGCCTTCTTTGACCTGGAACAGGTGGGGCAGCCGGGCCGGCTGGTCGAAGTGGACGACACCGAAAAGATCTTCTCCAACCCGAGCCATCCGCGCACGGAAGCCTACGTCTCGGGCCGTTTTGGGTAGCTGCTTCCATGGCCCGGCCTCGGCCAAGTGCAGTGAACGTGTCGTCGCTGTTATCGAAAGTGAGGGTCCCGCCCGGGGGTGACCGCTCCTGGCGGTGGCTTCCTGCTTCCACATGTCGTACGCGAGCCAGAAGACCTGCGACACCAGGCACAGAATGTACGGCGACCACAACCGCGCACACCTGCTTGTGCACTGCCTGCCGAAGGCCGCCGTCCAAGCTGATGAACCGCCTCGGGATCGCATCCGCGGTCCTGGTCGCCTTGGCATGCGCCCAGGAACATGTTCCTCAGTACCTGCTGGTCTAGCCGTTGCAGGATCGTGTGTATTCGATGAGGTGCGTGCCGCACTCGACATGCGCCGCGGTTCCGACCGCATATTGCACCACATGATCCGCTGCTCGGCGCGGTCCGGAGTGAGGACCTTGTTCAGAACTACCTACGAGTTGGACGCCGGATCACTATCGTCCCGCTCGATGCTGGTCTCCTTGGTACATCCCAACACCAGACCTCGTCGTAGGCCATGCGGCCCGCAATTGGTGACAGAGGCACGGTGGCGGCTCCTCCCCGCCACCATAATCGAGATGCCCAACAGTGGATCCCTCCACGCCAGTGGTAGCGGTGTCCTGCTGAGGGGTGCAGTGCATCGACCAGCCTCCAGGTCAGCCGACACACGAGTGCCAACTGCGCCGACCATGCCTCGGGCACGGAACTCGATCGACGAGGAAGGCCTGTTGGGCTTCTGCCTCCATCGCGCAGGAAACTGTCGCGCCTGAGGGCGCGTACCTCACCGCAGTTGCAGCAAAGCTGCCCATCGTCCACGAAGGGCGCTGATCCCGCATAGATGAGCTGTAGATCAAAGCTGCAATATTATTCACGGAGAAACAACGGGCTGATCAACCCTGCGCTGACCTGCGCTTGCAAGGTGCATCAGTCCAGCGTCTAGCTGGGTCTGAAGGTTGTGCCCGGACAGGAATTCGGAGGACATCGTGAGCAATACCAACTCTACGGCGCAAGAGAATGCCCAAACGGCGCTGTTCGAGGCCATCGCGTCTCAGGCACGACAGCAGGAGGGGCACAAGGATCATGGAGCGGTTGCCGCATCCTTGAAGGACCTGGCAGAAGCGTTTGCCTGGGCTGCGAACCAGCACGAGCACCCGAGCGATCAGTGAAGTTGCCAGCACTTGAATGGTCGATCTCTCGCGCTGAGCATGGCACGGAGCGACGCCTGTCACACCCGTTCGAACGTAGGAGACGCGATGCCTGAAGGCACAGACGGCGATGAGTGGGGAGAGCCAACTCCAGATGTGGTCCTCCACACCGGCACGGAACAGTTGCCCGACCCAGAAGATGTAGTACTGGCATCTGGTCACGACATTACGCCAGAGAGGGTTGAACAGGCACGCCGCCTCCTCAACGAGGAGGGCGCTGCCGGTGTGGAAAAGTTGCTCCCTTGAAAGAGCACCGCTACTGAACTTGATCGGGTGATGTCGGTGCCGTTCGCCTGACAGCTGGCTGTCGGCACCGATAGCCGTTGGGTGTGAGGTATGCGCAGGGCGGCGGGCTGACCGACGCCGAGAGGATCACGCGGGAGCGGTTACGGCTCCAGGCCCTGGAGCGTTTCGAGGGCAGGCAGAAGAACGCGGAGATCGCCGCTGCCCTGCGGATCAGCCTGCGGTCGGTCGAGCGGTGGCGCCGGGCCTGGCGCGAGGGCGGCGAGGCGGGAGTCCTGTCGAAGGGGTCGCCGGGAAGACCTCGACTCAGTGAAGCCCAGATCGCCACGCTGGAGCAGGAGTTGGAGCGTGGTCCACTGGCTCACGGCTGGGCGGACCAGCGGTGGACCCTGGCAAGGATCAAGACGCTGATCGGCCGGCTCTTCCACATCTCCTACACGGTCGAGGGCACTTGGCGGCTACTGAAGCGCCACGGCTGGAGCTGGCAGCAGCCCACTCGACGGGCGATCGAGCGCGATGACGACGCGGTCGAGGTGTGGAAGAAGGAGACCTGGCCGCGGGTAAGAGCACCGCGGCGGAGACCAACGCCTGGATCGTCTTCGAGGACGAGGCCGGGCAGTCGATGACTCCGCCGCGCGCCAGGACCTGGGGCCGGATCGGCCAGACCCCGGTCGTGAGGGTGAGAGGCCGGGGCGCGTGTCGATGGCGGGGATGGCCTGCTACAAGCCGGGCCAGCGGTCCCGGCTGATCTACGCGATCCGCGAGTACCGGGGCCGCAAGGACGAGCCGAAGGGCTTTGGCTGGCGCGACTTCCGCGACCTGATCGTCCGCGCTCGCATCCAGCTCGGCGGACCGATCGTGCTGGTCTGGGACAACATCCGTCTGCACCTGACGGCCGGCATGCGCGAGTTCATCGACGCGAACGCCGAGTGGCTCACCGTGTTCCAGCTGCCCACCTATGCCCCGGACCTCAACCCGACCGAGGGCGTCTGGTCGCTGGTCAAGCGGGACATCGGCAACCTCGCCGTGGCCGACCTCGGCCAGATCACCCGCGCCATGAAGCGCAAACTGAAGATGCTGCAGTACCGACCGGAGGCCATCGACGGCTGCCTCGCCAGCACCGACCTGGCTCTGCGAACCTCATCCTGAAGCGATCAGTTGGCCACGCTGAACCACCCCGGCTGCACCTCGGTCAGAAGCGGTTGCAGGGACCGCACTGCGGCCTGCAGGTCCTGATCCGTGACGTCAAGAGGCTCCGGCAGGCTCTGCCCGTACCAGCGCAGCCGCCAAAGGTCGAAGACTTCGCTCCCGTCGGCTGCGAAGTCCACATCGACTTCAGCGCCGTTGTCGCACTCGAAGCGGCACCCTGCCCCATGAACCGAGTAGGAGTAGGTGCCGACGTGGCCACTCCGGCTGATCCGGCGCGAACGGGCCAGGCCGAGGAAATCTGCCAGTCGCTCCAGCGAGGGAATCGCCACCCTCATGGCCTCGTTGATCGCGTTTAGATCGTGGACGTAGCCGAGCACAAGGTCCCGTGCAGCCCCAACACGCTCCATACGGCGTCATCCCCCCTGAGCCCGTGGCTGATGGGATTGTTCCATGAGGCCGCCTGCATCTCCGCAGGATGGCATTCTGAAACGATCAGTAAGACGGTGTCTCACGTGGCGATCTTGTCCGCTGCAGGGCCATAGGCGCTCAAAGTGGGGCTAGCCTGTCAGGCTGGCCAGCTGAGCTGGCCCTCCACGATGGCCGGGAGAGACGTGGGCATTTCGTCGGTGACCCAGGCGAACTCCAGGGCTGCCAGCGTGGCTCCTCGGTCCGTCCACACGAGGATTTCGCCGACGTAGGCGCCGGACGGGTCATGGACTTGCGCGTCCACGGGCACGAGCGCTTCTGGCAGTGCTGCATGCTCGTAAGGTTTCCGGACCTGCAGGTCGACGCTCACGGAGTCAGACCCCCAGGTGGCGATCACCTCGGTGCGGTCCAGCTGACTCCGGAGTTGCGACGCGCCAACGAACTCCGCGGACAGGATGTGCTCGAGCACTGCGCGCTCGTCGGCGTTCAACGGGCGCGGGTCGATGGAAAGAGGAGCCATGCGCCCATTTTGAGGTGGCGGGGGCAACCAGCCCAACGCCTACCCCGACCGTCGCCGGGGACCGAACCGGACGATCTGTGCGACCGGCACCATGGCGGTGGCTGGCGCGCCATCGGGGTTGTTCTCGTCGGGCAAGGAGCACTCGGGCCACGGTTCGTCACTCGGCCACAGCAGTGGCCGACCAATCGAACTGCTCCGGCAGTCCGGTTCTGCCCGCTCGGGATGGAGTATGACTGCGTCGCGTACGTGGCGAGCAAGTTCCGGAAGCGCGGTGAGTATCGCTTCGAGTGTCGGTCCGCGGGTGCGGGTCATCATGCCTTCCGGTCAGTCGGCCGTGGATCGCTCGCAGCGTATCCAGTGCCGTGCAAGGCGTACGCCTGCTTTTCGTACCTGGTCGCTACGGCCAGGAAGCCTTTGAGTGCCCGGATGGTTCGCTCGTGAGGGATGCAGCGTGACGCCGCCTGCTGAGCTGGAGTGAAGCGTTGTGTGGCAACTGTGGCCTTCTGTGACGTCTGGGTCCGCCGCCTGGTCGCCGTACACACCTGCGACCGTGTCCCTACCCGCAGGGGAGCCTCTCCGGCCCATCGCCAGGCGGCGGACGTAAGACACGACGAAGCCCTAACCGCGTCCCCCCGGACGGGACGGGCTTCGTCGTGCGTCTGTGGTGCCACTGTGGGCACATTTGCACGCGAAAAGCGTCACAGGTCTCTGACCTGCAGTCAAGCGATGGCGATCAATGCGCCCTTGGCCTGACGTGAACGGTCAAACTAGGCCTTACCGTGCCACAGGAAGACCGCCGTGCAGTGCAGTCCTAGACTGCACCGTCACACCGGAGGCCTCCGCTGTGATCAACCCTGTGAATGTCAACAACGCTCGTGATCAATGCACGTAGTACGGCGGCATCCCGGAACTCAGGTTTCTCCCAATGGGATTGCCAGTGAGGCCACGCCGCTCATGTCGAGCCATACCGCGTCCCTCGTGCGCGTCGTGCGCAGCATGACGTTCCCGCACTGCTGGCAACGCGCGACGAGGCCCGGTGCATGCTTGTACAGGTGAAGGCGAGCCAGGGGGCCCGTGCAACCGCAGTTGGCGCATCGGCTCATCGCGGCAGTCACATCAACTGCGAAGACTTCCGACAGGGGCCCTGCCAGCGCGTTTCCATCGACATACCCGGTATAGGCATCGCCCATGTTTGGGCCGCTGGCCTCTACGGGCGCCATCTCAACCTCCACTGTCGCCGAAACGCTCGGTACGTACTCGCTCAGGTGCATGTCCCAGGAGCACCAGGTAGGCAGCAGTCTTCTCGACGAACGCCGTGGGACCGCAGACATAGCAGGTTGGCTCGAAGTCGGGGGGCCAGCCACTGCGGACCAAGTCCTCAGGGGCGATGCGTCCAGGGGGACGCGGTGAGTCCGCAGGTGCCTCTCTGCTGTAGAGGTACGTCGTATCCAGCCCGGGGGCTCCCTGGCGGAGCTCCGACCGGTACAGCAGGTCTGATGGGCGCCGCGCCGCATACAACAACCGGAACGGGGCCCGGCTGCCGGCTGCCTCCCGTGCACGGACCATACACATCAGAGGCACGAGTCCAGATCCGCCCGCCACCAACAGAACCGGCTCCGTCTGCTGCTGTCTCCAGACGAACCAGCCGCCGACAGGCCCTCGCAGCTCGAGCTGGTCCCCGACCACGAGCTCGTCCACGAGATACGGTGACACTTCCCCGCCGGGCGTGCACTGGACCGTTAGGTCGAGGCTCCGGTCATTCGCAGCCGATGCGATCGAGTAGCTGCGCTGGGTGCTGTAGCCGTCTTCTGCGGTCAGCCTGACGTCCACGTGCTGGCCGGCCAGGTGCCCTGGCCAGTCCGGCACATCCAGTGTCAAGGTGACAGCCGTCGCCGACTCCACGCGCCGACCCGTTACCTCTGCGGTCCGCCATCGGAGCCGGTCGCCTAGTCTCCCTGGTACCGCTGTTCTTTCCATGGGTCTCCGTAGTTGTGGTAACCGGCGGTCTCCCAGAAGCCGGGCACGTCGCTCTCCTGCAGCTCGATCTTGTGGACCCACTTTGCTGACTTCCACAGGTACAGGTGCGGGACCAGCAGCCGAGCGGGTCCACCATGCTCCGGCGCCAGGTCGCTGTCCCCGTAACCGTAGACAATCCACGCTTTGCCATCGACGAGGTCGGCGAGAGGAATGTTGGTGGTGTAGCCCCCGTATGAGGTGACGAAGACGTGCTCTGCGGCCGTCTCCACGTCCGCGAGCAGAACGTCAAGGGACACGCCTCGCCACTCGGTGCCCAGCTTCGACCACTTCGTTACACAGTGCAGGTCGACGGTCGGGGACTCCGCTGGGAGTGCCATTAGCCCGGCCCAGTCCCACACATGCTGCTTCCCGGCTTCCGTAGTTACAGACAGCTTCCAGTCGTCGTGCCGGATGCGGGGGGTGGGCCCGGCAGACAGCACCGGGAAGCCGGTCGTCTCGTATTGTCCGGGCGGCAGCTTCGTGCCCGCCGGGGGCCTTCGGCCGTGGAACCCGCGCGAGATGAACGCCATGGTCGCCGTCCTTTTTCGTCCAGTGCGGCCCTTGCGGGCCTCCTTGGAGGTGAGCGCCGGGGTGAGGCGACTTCTTACGTGCTACGCCCCAGAAGGTGAACTCCTGGCCGAGCAGCCTCGGCTGTCTGGTGGGCGAGGTCGCTGAGCTCGGGTCCGGCAATGCGATAACGCGGCCCCGACGGATGACCTCATCCATGGCGATCCGCGCCAGCCGTTCATGCAACCGCAGCCCGGCCTCCTCGTGTCGCGGCTCGCGACCGTCTCCGAGCGCATCTACACGGGCGGCGAAATCCGGGTCGAGTTGTCTCCGATCCTTGGCGGGCCCTGAAACCGGAGCGATGTCGCTAGGTCCGGCATGAGCTATGCGTTCATTCTGGGGTTCAGCGGACGGGGTTTCCGAGGTATGTCGACGCGTACCTCGCGCGCAGCGTGGGCGTGTTCTTCGTACTACGGTGCTTGTCTGGTGAGCGACCCCCCTCCCAGCGGTGGGCGGTCATGTTGTGCGCAGCCCAGGTGCGTATTGCGCAAGTAGCCACCGTAGCTGCCGGCGTCCCCTGTGGATGCGCGACATCACAGTGCCCAGGGGAGTCCCCATGGTTTCGGCGATCTCGCGATAGGACAGGCCTTCGATGTCAGCGAGGTATACAGCGAGGCGGCGCGGAGGGGGAATCTGACGGAAGGCTGCTTTGAGGTCGGGATTCACGATGCGCTCCAGTGCATCTGCTTCGGCTGACTTCAGCGCTCCGGAAGCGTAGGCGCCGAGACGCGCCAGTTGCGTGTCTTCAACGTCGGACGAAAAGCACAGGCGCGGCCTGCGCTGCTTCTTGCGATGGGTGGAAATGTGTTGGTTGAACATGATTCTCTTCATCCAGGCTCCGCAGTTCGTGCCCGGCTGGAACTGGTCGAATGACGCGTATGCACGCGCGAACGTATCCTGGACCAAGTCCTCTGCATCTGCTGCGTGGCGAGTCATGCGCCAGGCAGCGGCGTAGAGGTTACGGCGATGCGGGAGAGCTTCCTCCTCGAATCTCACACGGCGTTGGGCGGGGCTCTCCCGCTGGCTGCTGATGCCCGGATTCGGCGGGAGATGGATCTTTGTCACAGTAGCTGCCTCTCTTCGCGCTCAAACAGGCCGACCACGGCTGGTGTCAGCCGCTTCGTTTGTCTGGGTGCAGCGGCGGATCCGATTCGACCTCAACACTTGCCGGAGCTCCTTGACGTGCGTGGCCCAACAACTGCTGTCAGGCTGGGGCGGCCGGATGCCCTCCGCTTTCTGGGGCGGGCGGTTCGACTCGAGCCCGCCTCTGGCCTGTTGAGGGGGCGGGCAGTTACTTAGAAGTCCTCTTGGGTGCCAAGCACCACGTGGACAGCCGCCTTCTCGCGGAGGCGACACCGATGTCGAGGCCGACGTCCCACGCCCAGTGGTCGTCGTCGTATCGTTCGGCGGGACAGTCCGTGTCGCAGCCGGGGAAGCTTCCCACGCGCTGGCGCCGAACCTGGTCGTCGATGAGATCCCCGTCCGTACCAATCGTGTCGTCGCCGGTCTTCCCTCGTCCGGTGTACCGGCTTCCAGCACCTTGCGCTTGAGCCAATGCACAAGGTCCCCGTGGGACGCGCTCTCCCCCGCAGTGACGCCTGGGTCGTTGCCCGGGAGAGAGTCATTGGTGGGTGAGTAGCCCTGGTCCAAGACGTCCTCCCCCAGCTCATCGATGTCGTACTCTCGTGTGCGTGCAGGAGTTGAAGGAGCACAGACCGCCGTAAGCCCGGAAATCGTCTGGTGAACTCATCAGGGCCTCCATACCATCGGAGTTCCGCGGCATCTCGGTGTTGGTGCCTCGACGACGGCGCAGCAGAACAAGTCCATTTAAGCGACCTGATGTCGACGAGGCGTCTATCCGGCATAGTCGCCTGGGCGGCCGGCCACCAGCTGGAGCCGAACAGCGACGAAGTCCCTTGGGCCGTCTTGCCGCGCTCCTACCTCCCTGACCTGCCCGAGTTGCCTATGGGCGGGATCAATCGGCGGCTCGTATCCCGAGTTCTCCTCGATGGACCGGTCGACCACGCGTAGTGATCACCGCTCTCTTTGGCAGAGAGGTTGTTGAGAAAGAAACGAATCAGTAGCTTGAGCCGACCGCGGTGTTCCTCCCCAATGGGTCGCATGGGTGGGCGCGCACTGCGAGCCGGCTGTCTCGTAGACAAGCATGCCTGCGGCCTGGTCGTCGTTAGCGTAACTCGTAGAAACTCGCGTCGGGATGGCCCGCCATTTTGACGCGACCGTCATCTGCTCGGGCTCGTTTCTCCACTTATCAGGGTTGTCTCACTTCTCGGTTGCACAGCTGGGCGCCGTTGCTGAATGAGCGCGCGTACGCGTTTGTCTCGGAAGAATGGTCGGAGACGGTGGTGTGCACCTACGGGCTCCGGGCCATGTCTGGGCTGCTCCGGGGCGGCACTCGGAACAAGGGAATGCGCCGTAGCCAGGGCGGGTTAGGTGCGTTTTACAGGGCACCCCCGGCACTGGCACATGAAGACATCTGGTAAGGAGTTCGTGGCCGAGGGAGCTAACGGTGGACGAGTCAGCGGTTCGACGCCACAGAGTCAAGGCCTCTCTCTAGCTGCCGCGATCGGGCGGAAAGACAGGCCTTGTCGGACGGAAACCGGTCTGGCATCGGACGGCCTCAGCCGATTCCGGCCTTACAGAAGGGTGAAAATAACGTGTTACCGGCAAAAGAGCGTGCTGTCTTGGCAGGCGGATGCTTCTGGGGCATGCAGGAGCTGTTCAACGGGTTTCCGGGTGTCGAGGCCACCCGTGTCGGCTATACCGGCGGAGAGGTGGTGGAGCCGACGTATCGAAACCACGGGAACCATGCGGAAGCGGTCGAGGTCACCTACGATCCATCTTCGACGGACTACCGCGGCATCCTGGAATTCTTCTTCCAAATCCACGACCCCACCACGTTGAACTGTCAGGGTGACGACATTGGTTTGACCTTCAGGTCCGCCATCTTCTACCTGGACGAGGTGCAGCGACGCATCGCAGCCGCTGTGATCACGGACACCGACGCGTCTGGATTATGGCCGGGGAAGCTGGTTACGGAGGTTGTTCCGTCCGGGACGTTCTGGGAGGCGGAACCTGAACATCAGAACTATCTCCAGCGCCATCCGGACGCGCCCATGAGTCAGTACGTCCGGAAAAGCTGGCAGCTGCCTCGAACACCGGCCTGACCCGTCTGGGCTTCCCGGAGGGTATCGCCGCCGGTGCGGCGGCTGGCGTGTGCAACTTCAGGCCCGGTCAGTTCAGGACCTCGTACTGGTCCTATTCAGCCCGTCCTGAGCTGCACCGATCTCGACGGCTTTGTTGAGCGTGGGGATGGACCTGACGTCGCACTCTTCGGGGTTAAGGGCTCTCGTCGACGGTCAGCAGGACGATCGTGAGCCCGCTCTCAAAACGGGTGCTCGACGAGCAGAGCAGAGAGTGCTCGGGCGGCCCCGGCGTACCGTCCTCTGTCCCTTGCGCAGGTGAGCTGCCCTTCGACACGGGCGAGATGCAGCTTGCCGAGGTCACTGCGTTGCCGGCCCGGGCACGTCTTCCGAGCACGGAGAAAGCTACGCGTTCGCGCTTCATGAGGCCCTCGATCGGAAGGTCCGCCGTGGACGCCAGGTCGCCGGTGGCGCACACCTCGCGATCGGGTCCAGAGCGTCCGGTTGGATGTGCTGCAGACGGTCCCCGTCGCCGAAGCGTACGGGGCTGTCACTCCACTCCCCAGAGTCTGTGTAAACCCGTAGGCATAAGGCGCGTGGAGTCTCCGGCCGGCGGCGGGCCTTCGTCCCTACGTACCCCGCCAGTTTCGAGAGGCTCCCAGGCCTACCCGCCCTAAGCATCCCTGAAGCCAGTGCGGCGCACTGCCACAGATGGCCAGCCCTTGCCTCGACCTCGTGTCAACTTTGACAGCTTAACCGTCCACAAAGCGCTATTTTTCCCAAAGAGCACTGTCGGTCGGCCAAGTTTCTGGACCAAATGGTCCTTACTTGATCGAAGTCGCGACCTGCATGTTAGACAGCGGGCTGCCGCGTTCATAGGCAGTGGGCTGCATACTGACAGGGGCTTACGGACGAACGCGTCTTCTTGCCATCGCACCCTCAGTCGCCTGTCGAGGACAGCAAGGCCCAGCAGGCAAGGAGAGGTCGCGACGCACTCCTCTAGGACGCCGCGCACGGGCTACTCGATGCATTGCTTCCCGGACGGCTTCAGCGCCCTCCGGTGCCCTCTTCAGACGGACTGCCGCCTTCAGCGGGCAGGGCATAGGCCTTGACTTGGCCGATCGCCATGTCGAGGGCGATTCTCATGGGTTTGACGTCTCGAGCCGTCTGCGCAAGGAGGTACCCGCCCTGAAGGGCGGCCATGAGGCCGGTGGCAAGCTCTCCGGCGTTGGCGTCGGCACGGAGGACCCCTGAGTCCTTCATCCGCACGAGCCCAGCTGCGAGCATCCCTTCCCAGGTATCGAAGTACCGCGCGATCGCCTTGCGGACCTCTTCGTCCTGATCGGTCAGCTCGCTTGCAAGGGATCCGAGCGGGCATCCGTACGCGCCATTTCGGAGCGCGTTGTGTTCGACCACGGCGTCACGCCAGCGCTCCAGCCCGCGGAGGGAGTTGAGCCGCCGCAGTAGCTGGTGCTGGCGTTCGAGCAATTCTGCTGCCTGCAACGCGACCACGTCCCGCACCAACGCATCCTTGTCGGGGTAGTGACGGTAGAGCTGGGATTTACTCGTTCCGCTGGCCGCTCTGACCTCGTCGAGAGTCGTCGAAGACACGCCCTTGACGTACATCATGTCGGCGGCGGCCCTCAAAATGCGCTCTCGAGTCGCCCGTCCGCGCTCAGTCAGCCGGGAGCCATTGTTGTCGCTCGCCTGTTCCGCCACATCGGCCAGATTACCTGCGCAAAGGCTAGCAGGATTCAGAGTGGACCACAAGGTCCTTTTCCGACTAAGTAGCCCGGCTCTCGACGCATCCGAACTGCAGCCACCACCCAGGGCCTCACCGTGCCGGCAAGCCCACGAACGGAGAGCGCCCACTCGACACGACAGCCGAGCGGCAACCGTGCCGGTTGCCCGACGAACACCCGAAGCTGCACAAACTCGAAGCAGACGTCCTGACCAGGCCACATAGACATGGACGGACTGGCCCCCAGGAGACGTCATGATCTGAGGGCGAAGTCAATGACGAGGCCGCATGGCGTACTGGACCCCGGGCCGGGAGGGTCGGTGCACCCCCGGCCCGGGGCGGCTCAGGAAGGCATTGGACTGTAGGTCAACCGATGGTGACCAGCGTCCCGGCGCCGTTCGGGTAGGCGACATAGCCGGTGGCGGGCTTGTCACCAGGTACGCCCGTCCACGAGGCGGTGAGCGTGACTGGGACGCCCGGGGTGGTCGGCGAATGGACCGGGGAAACCGTGAAGGTGCCGGGTGCGGTCGGGCCCCCCGGAGTGACCAGGTTTGGCTGGAAGGTGAAGGGCGTGCTCGTGGTGCCCGGCGCGTTCCCGAGTGTGACCACGATGGCGACATAGTTGCCCGGCTTGAGGGTGTTCAGGCTGACCAGCGGCCGCTTCTGGTCGAGGGCGATGTCGCCGACCAAAACCAGTTGCTGGCCGTCACCCGGGTTGTAGGCGATCAGCAAGGTCAGCTTGGCGTCGGGGCTGTCCGGCGTCACAAAGAACTGCCCGGCCCTGGTGCCCTCTGGGACGGCGAACGCGAAGTCCTGCTCGCTGTTGTCCGGGAAGGACACGGATCCCTTGGCCGAAGGGCCGACGATAGGACCGATCGCCTGGGGCGCAAAGTCGGCGGTGCCCGGCGTGACGGAGAAGGTCGTGCTGCCGCTGCCGGCGGGACCGCTCACTGCGTTCGGTGCGACCACGCTCCATGGAGTAATGGCAATGGGGCTCCGCACCTCAGTACGCGCGTGCGTCCATACCAGCGAGCCCGTGGTCAACTCGCCCGAGGGCGCAGTGGTCTGCGTGAAGGTGATGGTGAACTTCGCTGTCTTCCCGGCCTTGTTGAAGGTCAGAGTGGACGGTCGGACCGTGGCCTTCATTCCCGGCACGTCGACGGTGGCGCGGTAGGTGCCGGGGGCCGTCGCGGTGACCTCGCGGGTGATGGTCTGCGACCCGACCAGCTGGCCGACCGATATGGACGGGTAGTTGAGATCGCTCGGGTCGACGGCCTTCACGCCGGTTTTGGTGTCGACGCCCAGGCCCTCCAGGTAGGCCAGCCAGTCCTGCTCCGATGAGTCGTAGACCAGGCCGGGGTTGAGCATGTCGGAGGGGCTCACCTCACCGGCCCCTTGCGCGTACACGTCCGTGTTGTCGGCGCCCGATGCGGTCTTGGTGTCCACCGCGGTGGTCATCATCGCGGACTTGACCGCCATAGGCGACCAGGCGGGGTGCTGCGCGAGGTACAGCGCGGCAAGGCCTGAGATGTGCGGCGTCGCCATCGAGGTACCGCTGAGGAAGTCGAAGGCGTGGCCGGAGTTGGAAGGGGGCGCTATGGCGGCGAGGATGCCGACGCCCGGAGCGGCGATGTCGGGCTTGAGCAGGTCGCCCTTGTTCGTCACGGAGGGGCCGCGTGAGGAGAACGGTGCGATCTGCGGGTAGGGCTGGCCTGTCGTGCCACCCGGGACCAGGCTGGCCGTGGCTCCCTGCGTTGCGGCGTACGAGTGTATGGCCGCGGTGTCTGGGACGTTCAGGTGCACGGTCGGAATGGTGTGCAGATCGGCGTCGGTCTCCAGGTCGGAGGTGTTGACCAACACCATGCCCACGCCGCCGGCTCGGGCGACCTCGGCGGACTTGGCAACCCGAGGGTTGACCCCGCGGTCGCAGACAACGATTGTTCCCGTCACCTTCGCCGGGTCCAGGGAGTTGTCCATGCACAGCTGTGCGTCGGAGATGGCGGCGTTCGCGTTTCTCACGTTCTCGGCGAGCACCAGGGGCTTCGGGCCCACCGTGGCCTCGACCGTGGTGCTGGAGCCGACGAAGCTGCGGCCATTGCCGAGTTGCACCGTAGCCTCGTACGGCTGGATGGTGCTGGCGGCCACCGTCGTCGTCCAGGGTGCGACGTTGTCGAGACTGGATGGGTCCGGGCCGGAGTTGCCGGCGGCTGTGGAGACGAAGATGCCTGCGGCGGCCGCTGTTCGGAAGGCCGCCTGAACCGGACTGTCGGGGCCGGTCTCGAAGATCGACCCCGCTGAGTAGTTGAGCACGTCCACGCCGTCGGCAACCGCCTGGTCGACAGCGGCAACGATGTCAGAGGTCAGGGCCCCGGAGTCGTTGGCGGACTTGCCCGTCCAGAATGCCTTGTAGACGGCGATGGCCGCACCTGGCGCGACGCCGGAGATTTTGCCGAAGTCCCGGTTACCCACGATGACGTCGACGCCGGCCTTTCCAGCGGTTGTTGAAGCGGTGTGTGAGCCGTGGCCTTCGCCGTCTCGTGGGGATATGTAGTCGGCTCGGCGCTCCGGCGGGACGATCGACGTCCATCCGTCGCCAAAGTATCGGGCACTGATCACCTTGCTGTTGCAGGCGCTTGCAGTGAACTGCTCGCCTGTCTGACAGGTTCCGGTGAATGTGCTGCCGTCGGCCTTGTGCATCACGGTCGTGGTGCCCTGCAGGTAGGGGCGGTACGGGTCCTTCGTCTTCGGGACGGTGGTGCTCAGCGGCGAGGCGGCAAACGAGGGGCTCTCTGGCCAGATTCCAGTGTCGATGTCGCCGATCACCACGCCCTTGCCTGCGTTCGCGGTGCCGCCGAGCGACGCCCACAGGCCGTGCTTCCCGGAAAGACCGAGGAAATCGGTGGAGTTCGTGTCATTATTGGTCTTGTTCCACGTGTCCGGGGTGACCGACACGACTCCGGGCTCACGGGTCAGCTCGATCGCCTGAGCGGCGGACAGGGTGGCGGTGAAACCGTTCGTGGCGACGGCGTAGCGGTCCTTGACCTTGGCGCCGACAGTGGCCGCGACACCGTTCTGCTTCCGAGTCAAGTGGTCGCGGTAGCGCCGCGCATTGGCCCCGCCTACGTTCACTTTTGCGCCCTTGATCGGCGCGGTGGCGGCAATGCCGTCAACACCGCCCTGATAGGCCACGATGGGTTGGTCGGCAAGAGTGACGAGGTATCGGCCGGCCGCCATGTTGGACTTGGTCGGGACGGGAACAGGAGCCGCGGCGGCCGCGGCCGACTGCATGGTCGCGGACAGGGTGGTTGCGGCGACGAGGGAGATCGCCGCGAGTACTGCGGATCTGCCGCGTGTCGTGGGGGCCAACTCGGGGTCCTCCAAGAGGGGGAGGGGCCAGAGCTTGTGCTGTTCCGGCCCGTACGGCGGGGAAGCGCGAGCACAGGAGCGGGACGCACTCGGGGAGCGAAGCTGACGCCTCGAACTCAATGTGTTCGCGACAATGAAGTGAACGATGTGCCACGGGGTGTCGTCCAGAGGCACGGGTGGCGTCCTCTAGCCAATGGCCGAGGACGCCACGATGTGCCGTCTGCGGTCTCCTTCTAGCAAAAACCTAAGGACGAGGAGTGAGGCCGTGCTGGGCGCTCTGGGGATTAGCGACTTCGACGAGCGGATATATCGCGCCCTACTCGCACACGGCGAGATGACGGCACAGGAAACGGCCGGGCGGGCCGCCGTCTCACCAGGCGGTGCACGCCGTACGCTCGCCCGGCTCGCCGAACTCGGCCTGGTGCGGGGCACGACCCGGGCCCGTTACCAACCCGTGCGGCCCGAGGAGGCGTTGACAGCACTGCTGAACAGACGTCGGCTGGAGGCCGAGTCCGCCTTCGACAAGGTGCGCACGGCAGTGGAGGACCTCAGACAGGAGTACCGCGCCGGGCGACTGCGCAACAACCCAGGCAACCTCGTCGAGGTACTCAGCGGACAGGACATCGTCATGGAACGCATGGACGAGCTCAGGCGAACGATCAGCACGCATCTGTGGGTTCTTGACAAACCTCCCTACGTCGAACGGGTCGACGGCGCCCCTCACAGTAACGAAGAGGAGAAGGCCCAAACCGCGGAGTGGCTACGGCGCGGTATAGAGGTGCGCTCCGTCTACTGCCCCGAAGCGATGGAGCGTCCCGGGAGGTTCGACACCGTCCTTGAACTGACCGAACTCGGCGAGAAGGCACGGTTGCTGGCGAAGCTCCCGTTCAAGCTCCATATCATCGACCGGAAGGTCGCCCTCGTCCCGTTGATCGGTGGCGGTTACGACGGCCTCGCCGTCGTGCGCCCCTCAGGACTTCTGGACGCGCTCATCGAGCTCTTCGAGGCGTACTGGGCCCGCGCCAAACCGATCCGTCCGGCCACCCCTTCGCTCGACGACGGCCCCAGCCGGGAAGAGGTTCTTCTGCTGTCCATGCTCAAAGCAGGGCTCAAGGATCAGACCATTGCACGCCAGCTGGGCTGGAGCCCCCGCACCGCCAGTCGGAAGGTCGCCGCACTGATGACCCGCCTCGGCGCCGACACCCGCTTCCAGGCAGGCGCAGAAGCGACAGCACGCGGCTGGATCTAAGACGTCATCTCATTTGGTGAGTCTGCGGTAGCAGATGAGGGTGCAGGCGATGCTGGTGAAGGCCAGGAAGTGCTCGGATTTGCGTTCGTAGCGGC
>NZ_LMWH01000263.1 GCF_001507435.1 Streptomyces sp. NRRL F-5122 | reverse complement strand
CCGCCACCCGGACAGAATGACGCCCACGCGCCGTCCAACACAGCATCCGGACGGCGCGTCACATCACAACAGGGCAAACGTTGCCTGATGCGGCACTAGTTCGTGAGGTTCCCCTTGCCCCTGCCTCCTTCCCGCAGACGCGGGTTGACCGCCGCCGTCGCCGCCCTGGTGGTGCTGACGGCCATGAGTCCTGCGGCGTCGGCCGATGCCGCGGCGACGTTCCCCTCCCCCGCCGCGGCGGCCGGCGGCCCCGCGATCGTCCGCACCGTCACGCTGATCACGGGTGACAAGGTCACTGTCACCGCCGACGACCGTGCACAGTCGGTCACGTCGGTGACCGACCCGCGTGGCAGGACCGGTGGCGCGCATGTGATGACGGTCGGGCCGGACACCTATGTGTATCCCGACGCCGCGTTGCCCTACATCGCGTCAGGAGCGCTGGACGAGCAGCTGTTCAACGTCTCGGGGCTGCTGAAGGACGGTTACGACGATGCCCGCAGCGACCGGCTGCCGCTGATCGTGACGTACACCGACGCCGCTGCCCGCTCCCGCGCCAAGACGCCGGACGGAGCGCGCAAGACCCTGACCCTCAGCAGCATCCAGGGCGCGGCGATATCCGCCGACCACGCCGAGGCGGCCGGTTTCTGGTCGTCCCTGACCGGCAGCACGCCGGCCCCCGCGGCCGGGGCCCGGACGGACGCGACCTCCGCGCCGTCGCAGGGGCGGCTGGCCGGCGGCATCGCCAAGGTGTGGCTGGACGGCAAGGTCACCGCGACCCTCGCCGACACCACTGCGCAGATCGGGGCGCCCGCGGTGTGGGCCGGCGGGGACACCGGACACGGCGTGGACGTCGCCGTCCTGGACACCGGCATCGACGCCGCGCACCCGGACTTCGCCGGCCGGATCGCGGCCGCGGAGAGTTTCGTGCCGGGCCAGGACGTCACCGACCGGCACGGTCACGGCACTCACGTCGCCTCCACCGTCGCCGGAACCGGCGCGGCCTCCGGCGGCACCGAGAAGGGCGTCGCCCCCGGCGCCTCGCTGCACATCGGCAAGGTCCTGGACAACAGCGGCAGCGGCCAGGACTCCTGGATCCTGGCCGGCATGGAATGGGCCGCCCGCACCCAGCATGCCAAGGTCGTCAGCATGAGCCTGGGCGGCGGCCCCACCGACGGCACCGACCCCCTCAGCCAGGCCGTCAACCACCTCAGCAAGGAAACCGGCGCCCTCTTCGTCATCGCCGCAGGCAACTCCGGACCGGAGGCCTACACCGTCAGCGCGCCCGGAGCGGCCGACGCCGCGCTCACCGTGGGCGCGGTCCACGGCCCGGGCAAGGGCGTGGACCAGCTGGCGGAGTTCTCCAGCCGCGGCCCGCGGGTGGGCGACAACGCCATCAAGCCGGATCTGACCGCCCCCGGCGTGGACGTGCTCGCGGCCCGCTCCCAGTACGCGCCCGAAGGCGAGGGCGCCTACCAGACGATGAGCGGCACCTCCATGGCGACGCCTCACGTCGCCGGCGCCGCTGCCCTGCTGGCCGCGGCACACCCCGACTGGACCGGGCAGCAGCTCAAGGACGCCCTGGTCAGCACCACTTCGAGCACCCAGCGGTTCAGCCCCTTCCAGGCCGGCAGCGGCCGGGTCGACGTCGCTGCCGCCGTGAAGTCCACGCTCTTCGCGTCGGGAAGCGCGTTCGCGCAGACCCGCTACCCGTACACGCCCGGCCAGACGGTCCGCAAGGACGTCACCTACACCAACACTGCCGCCGCGCCGGTGACCTTGGATCTCTCCCTGAGTCAGGACCAGTTGCCCGAGGGCCTGTTCACCCTCACCGACTCGCGCCTGACCGTGCCCGCGCACGGCACCGCAACCGTCGGCGTGATCAGCCACCTCGACGCGGCGGCAGACAATGCCGCCTACTCGAGCCGGCTCACCGCGGCAGGCAGCGACGGCACGGTCCTGGCCCGTACGTCGGTCGGCCTCAACAAGGAGGGCCGGCGGGTCACACTGTCGGTCACGGCGAAGGACCGGCGCGGCGCCGCCCTGCCCGGCACCCTCGTGCTGAAGGACGTCGAGCGCAACACCCTCCCCAAGGTGTACGAGATCGACGCCTCGGGCCGCACGGACCTGCGTCTGCCCCCGAGCACCTACGCGGCCTGGATGTACGCCGACGTCCCCGGCATCGACGGCACGCACACGCTGGGCTCCGGCGTGTTCTCGGCGCCGCAGGTCGACCTCGATGCCGATCGCACCGTCCGCTTCGACGCCGCCGACCTGCGCCAGGCGGCCGCCTTCACCCCGCAGCCGACCGCCAACCAGTTCATGAGGGTGGACCAGTACCGCGCCGACAGCGGCCTGTACCCGTTCATGGACAGCTACATGCCCCAGTACTGGCTGTACGACAGCCTCTGGGTCACGCCGACGCCGAAGGTGACCAAGGGCTCGTACCACTTCGCGACCCGCTGGCGGCAGATCGAGCCGCCCCTGACGTTCTCCTCCGGATCCCGGACCTACGAGGACGTCACCATCCAGAGCTTGTCCCCCAAGCTGCCGGAGGGCACGGGAACCTACCGAGCCGTCTGGGCCGCGGACGGCTCGGCCGCCGACTTCCGCACGGTGAAGGTGCGCGGCCAGGTAGCCGTCGTACGCCGCAGCGACACCGTGTCCGCCCCTGACCAGGCGGCCGCAGCGGCGAAGGCCGGCGCCAGGCAGTTGCTCATCCTGAACGACGGCTACGGCAAGCTGGATCCCTGGGCGCAACTGCCCGACGCCGCACCGCTGCCGGTGGCCTCGCTCGGCACCGACGACAGCGCGCGGCTGCTGGAGCGGATCCGCAAGCCCGGCACGGCGACGCTGCGCGTGGTCTCGCACCCCTACCCGCGCTACCTGTACGACCTGGTCCGCCAGAGCGAAGGCGCCATTGCCCTCGATCCGTCCTACCGTCCCCGCAGCGGCGACCTTGCCCGGATCGAGGAGTCCTTCCGGAACACCGAGCAGGGTGAGGCCGTGCAGTACCGCGACGACGTCTCCGTGGTCTCCGGCAGCCCCATGCTCAGCAACTCGACGCCCATCCGGGCCCAGGGCACGCTCACGTCATGGGTGACAGCGGGCGCGAGCCTTCGCTGGGCCTCCGCCGCGGCCATGCGGGACCTCGGCCTGCGGGGCGCGGCCCGCGCCTACACGGCACGCAGCACGACCCGCGAGGACTGGTTCTCTCCCGTCCAGCACCCCCGTCTGCTCAACGACGGCATCACCTGGCAGGCGCCCTACCGGGTCGGCGACATCATCAGCACATCCGTAGTGCCGGCCTGGGGCGACTCGGGCGGGCACGCGGGCGTTGTCTGGGCCGACGTCGACACCTCGAAGATCTCGCTGTACCAGGGCGACCAGCTGCTCGGAGAGGACGTCAACGAGGGGATCGTCACCGTCGAGGGCCTTTCACCGGATCCGCTGCCCTACCGCATCGTGGTCGAGGGCGATCGGAACCTGCCGGAGCGTCCGTACTCGACCCGCACGCGCACCGAGTGGGGCTTCACCTCCGGCACTGCGGACCACACCGTCCTCACGACCCTGCCGCTGGTCCAACTCGACTACGCGGTGCCCACCGACCCGTCCGGCACGGCGCACCACCGAACCGGGCTGACGCTCACGCCCTCCCACCTGAATGGGGCGGCGGGCAAGGGAGCCATTCGCGCGGTGACGCTGGAAGTCTCCTACGACGAGGGTGCAACGTGGCACCGGACGGCACTACGGCAATCCGGCGGCAGCTGGAAGACACAGCTCGCCGCGCCCTCCCGGGCCCGCTTCGCCAGTCTGCGCACCACAGCGCGGGATACGAAGGGCAACAGCGTGAGCCAGACCCTGATCCGCGCCTTCGGCCTGAAGTAGAAGCAGGGACGGCGTCTCGACGAAGGCGGAAGGGCCCCTGGGCCGCGGTGCGGACCGCGGACAGGGGCCCGGCCCCGTTCCGAGGACGCCCCGGCCTTCAGGACTCCGTTGGGGAAGGATTTCCCGCATGTCAACAACTTTCGGCAGCCCCCGGCCTGACGCGGCTGCCTACATGATGCGAGCTGCGGCCAGCGCCGCCGGCCGCAGCTACAAGCAGGAGTTAATTCAACTGCTGGACGTCCAGCTGGGCCAGACCGCGCTCGACGTGGGATGCGGCCCGGGCACAGACCTTCCTACGCTGGCAGAGCGTGTCGGCGTGAGCGGCACGGTGATCGGTGTCGACCGCGACCCGGTCATGCTGGCCGAGGCCCGCCGGCGCACCAGTGAGCTACCAGCCGTTCAGATCCGCGAAGCAGATGTCCATGCCCTGCCCGTCGAGCCCGGCACGGTGGACCGGGCCAAGATCGACCGGGTCCTCATGCACGTCAACGATCCGGCCGCAGTGCTGGAACAGCTTCACCTGGCCACCCGGCCCGGGGCACGGATCGGCTTGGCCGAGCCGGACTGGGACACCTTGGTGGTCGATGCCGAGGATCTCGACACGAGCCGCGCGTTCACGCGTTACACCGCCTCGGAAGTGGTCCGTCACGCCACCATCGGCCGCAGCCTTGCCCGTTACGCGCAGCAAGCAGGTTTCACCATCGAGACGGTGAGGGCCACAACACCGGTCTTCCTCGACTTCCAGGACGCGGATCACACACTGGGGCTCGGCCGGAACATGCAGCAGGCCGTTCAGGACGGTTACATCGCCGAAGTACGCGGCCGTCGGTGGTTCACCTCGCTCTTTGAGAAGCCCTTCTTCGCTTCCTTCACCCTCGTCACCGTGATCTGCTCCCGCTGACGAAAAGCCGGCTCGCGCGGCGACCACTACGCACATCCCGGCTGCCGATCCGGACACCGGTGGTTCCAAATCAAGCCGTCTCTCGAACGCCGGCTCACACACCATGGTCAACCGGCGGGAGCACGCGGCATCCTCGCCCGCCCGAAGAGGACGATGCCCGCCGCACCGTTGCCGGGCGCGGCTCGGGCGGGTTCCCGCATCCATGCGCCCGCGCCGGTACGGGGAACGGTCCCAGCCGCGCTGTGCGCAACCGCGCTGCCATAGCCGGCCCGGATCCGCGCAGCAGACAGGTCCACGGCCCTGCCCCACACGCCGCCCACGACCGCGCACCGCCTCCTCGCCCCGGCACGCACCTGGCGCCGACCCGCCGCCCCGCTGCCCCGGCAAGGACCACCCGCACATCCAGGAGCGGACACCGCACCGGAAGGCGTCGGCACCTTCCCCATGGCGAACCGCGACCATGGCAGGCACTCCCCCATGCGGCGAAGAGCCCGCCACGCAGGCACCGGCGTGCCGATGGCGGCCACCCATGCCGCACCAGCGCGCACGGCATGCCCCTGCCGTATCGGCCGTCCCTTCCGCCCCGCCGCGGCGCGCCGGGCGCGCTCGCTGTGGAAGCGCCCCACCTACACGGCGTAAATTCCATTTATCGGATGACATATCAAGAATCTCTGGCTTCTTTCGACCGCCGGTCTCTGATCACCGGCCTGTGACCAGCACTTTCACCGTTCACCGGTCACCGGTAGCCCTGCGTGGATGCCACTGCCCGCCCGTTTCCCGGTCGTCTCGCCGTACGGCAGCCGGCCCGAGGAGGACGTCATGCACCGCACCCCGCTGGTCCCTCACCGAGCCGGGACCGCCGCCCCGCCCGTCCGCGCCACCTTCATCACCCTGCTGATCGCCGTGGTGGTGGTCGCGGGCGCGCGGCTGGTCCTGGCCGCCGCGGGCATGCAGGTCATGGGGATGGCCGAGTACTCCACGCTGATCCCGGTCGTGGCCGCCGCTCTGGTGCCGCTGCGGCAGACCCTGGTCGTGGGCCTGGCGAACCTGGCCGTCGGCATCCTCGCCTACGGCATCCTGCTGCCGTCCATGTCCCACGCCAGCCGGATCACCGTCATCACCGCGCTGGTCGCCTCGCTGCTGGTCAGCCTGGCCGTCTGCCGCGCCCGTATCGCCGCGGAGGGACACCTGAAAGGCCTGATGGTCGCCCGGGAGCGGCTGACGCTGCTCAGCGAGGCCAGCAGCCGGGTCGGGGCCACCCTGGACGTGGCCCGCACCGCCGAGGAGCTCGCCGAGGTCGCCGTGCGACGCTTCGCGGACCATGCCGCGGTCGACCTCTTCGATCCGGTCCTCAAGGGCGAGGAGCCCGCGCCGGGGCCGCACGCGGGCCCGGTCACCCTGCGCCGCGCCGCCCGCCGGTCGGTGCCGGCCGCGCTCGCCGCCGCCGCACCGCCCGGCCGCAGCAGCGTCACCTACTGCCGGGGCTCGATGCCCGCCCTGAGCCTGCTGCGGGGCGTCCCCGTGCACGGGCAGTTCACCGGCGCCGCCGACGGCGAGGGCTACTGGCCCGCCGATCCGGACGGCACCGGCATGCAGGCACCGCACTCCGCGCTGGCGGTCCCGCTGCGCGCCCGCGGGGTGACCCTCGGTGCGGCCCTGTTCACCCGCTCCCGGCACCGGGACCCCTTCGACGCCGCCGACGTGCTGCTCGCGCAGGAGATCGCGGCGCGCGCCGCGGTGTGCGTGGACAACGCCCGCCGCTACACCCACGAGCGCGCCACCTCGGTGGCGCTGCAGCGCAGTCTGCTGCCCCAGGTGGTCCCGCCGCAGCCGGCCGTGCAGGCGGTCGCGCGCTATCTGCCCGCGGATATCGGGGTGGGTGTGGGGGGCGACTGGTACGACGTGATCCCGCTGTCCGGGGCCCGGGTCGCCCTGGTCGTGGGCGACGTGGTCGGGCACGGCATCCGCGCCTCGGCGGCGATGGGGCGGCTGCGGGCCGCGGTGCGCACCCTCGCCGACATCGACCTGCCGCCCGACGAGCTGCTCACCCACCTCGACGACATCGTCATCCGGCTGCAGAGCGAGACCTCCCCCACCCCGGCAGGCGGGGCCGAGGACGCGGTCGCCGATGCGGATGTCGGCGAGTTCGTCGCGACCTGCCTGTACATGGTCTACGACCCGATCTCGCGGCTGTGCACCGCCGCCCGGGCCGGCCATCCCCCGCCGGCCGTGGTGCGTCCCGGGGAGGGCGCCTGCTTCCTCGACGTCCCGGCCGGTCCCCCGCTGGGCGTGGGGGGCCTGCCCTTCGAAACCGCCGAGGTGCATCTGCCCGAGGGCAGCCTGCTCGCCCTGTACACCGACGGCCTCGTCGAATCCCCCCGCCACAGTCTGGACGAACGCCTCGAACGCCTGCTCCAGGCCCTGTCCGAGCCGAAGCCCACGCTGCAGGAGGCCTGCGACCACGTGCTGGATCTGCTGGTCGACGACCGCACCCGCGACGACATCGCCCTCGTCGTCGCCCGCACCCAGGCCCTGGACGACCGGCACACCGTCGCCTGGGAACTGCTGGAGGACCTCTCCGAGGTCGCCCGCGCCCGCGACCTGGCCTCGCTCCAGCTGGCCCACTGGGGGCTGCCGGAGGCGGCGTTCCTCGCGGAACTCGTGGTCAGCGAACTGGTCACCAACGCCATCCGCTACGGCGGCAGCCCCGTGCAGCTGCGCCTGATCCGGCACGACACCCTGATCTGCGAGGTGTCCGACGGCGCCCACACCGCCCCCCACCTGCGCCGGGCCCGCACCTTCGACGAGGGCGGACGCGGACTGTTCATCGTGGCGCAGCTCGCTGAGCGCTGGGGCACCCGGCAGCAGTCCGGCGGGAAGACCATCTGGGCCGAACTCGCCCTCCCGCCCGCCACCGTGCCCGCCCCCGCACCCGCACTCGCCACGCTTTGAATCCTCCCCCAGCTGAAGCAGGGGGATTCCTGGCTCACGTTGGCTGCGGGTCAGCGACCAGCAGCTCTTACACGATCAACACCAGCCGGGTTGAGACCAGCCCGGTTTGGTACGGCAAAGCATGAAGGTGCACGTGCCGTCTTGGTTCTCGATCGGCGCGGTGTGCGCGCTTGGTTCTCGCAACGCACGCCGCACGCCTTACCCGATCATGTGGGCGGTCTTTCGCCCTGGGGGGCGAAACCCCGTTTCCTGCCCTGCTCCGCAGCGGGCCGATTCCTCCCCGGCCTGAAAGGCCGGGGCGTCCTCGGAGGTATGTGGTGAACCCGGGCCGAACACCCCTTGCCCGCCCGCAGGGCGGAATGATCCGCCTATTTATATAGGACGCCTATAACACACTGTGGGTCATATCACCCAGCTATGCCCTATCTGTTCTTCCGTGTCGCGTATTTAACTGTCCGCGAATGCGTGGGGGGAAGCCGGGCGCATTCGGTGCGGCGCAGTTGCCGCCACGCCCGCCCGACCGAGACGAAAGCCGTGCCCACGTGCCCCAGCTCTCCTTCCGGAAAACCCGCGGCCTGCACCGGGCCGACCGACCGACCTCCTGGACCTCCAGGCTGCCGCGCCTGTCCCTGCTCGCCTTCGTCGTCACCGGCTCGGCGGCCGCCTACGTCATCAGCGGCACCCTCCACCTGTACGGCATGGCCGCCATCGGGCTGCTCTCCGTGAAGCTGCTGCTGTCCCTGACCTACCGGCCCTACCAGGCCGCACGCACCGCCGACCGGCAGGGCGCCGCCCCGGACCGGCTCGACCTGGTCGCGATCATCCCCACCTACAACGAGGACCCCGGCACCCTGCGGCGCAGCCTGCGCAGCATCCTGGCGCAGTCCCGCCCGGTGTCCCTGGTGCACGTGGTCGACGACGCGAGCGGCGACCTGTCCGCGGTGCGGGCCGCCGAGGAGATGGCCGAGCAGTTCGCCCGGGCCGGGATCGGCCTGCGCATCCACCGCCAGAGCGAGAACAAGGGCAAGCGCGAAGCCCTCGCGGTCGGCTTCAGGGCCAGTCCCGGCGCCGACGCCTACCTGTGCGTGGACAGCGACACCGTGCTGGACCCCCAGGCGGTCGCGGAACTGATCAAGCCGCTGTCCAACCGGCGCGTCAAGGCCGTCACCGGTCTCGTCCTCGCCCTCAACCAGCGCAAGAACCTGCTCACCCGGCTGATAGACCTGCGCTACGGCAACGCCTTCCTCTTCGAGCGCGCCGCCTACTCACGGCTCGGCTCGGTGCTGTGCTGCTGCGGCTCCCTGGTCGTCTACCGCGCGGACGTCGTCCACGCCAACCTGGACGACTTCCTCACCCAGAAGTTCCTGGGCCGCCCGGCCGTCTTCGGTGACGACCGCCGCCTGACCAACTACTCCCTGATGCGCGGGCAGGTCCTCTTCCAGTCCACCGCCGTCGCCTACACCGCCGTCCCCGAACGCCTCGGGCACTTCCTGCGCCAGCAGGTGCGGTGGAACAAGTCCTTCTTCCGCGAGTCCCAGTGGGCGCTGCGCAACCTGCCGCGCCTGCGCCCCGGCTGGTACCTGACGTTCCTGGAGGTCGCGACCTGGCTGGTGTTCACCGGCGCCGCGCTGACCTCACTGGCCGTCAAGCCCGCCACCGACCCCGGCAACATCCCCGCCCACCTGGCCGGCTACCTCGTCTTCACCGCCGTCATGGGATACGCGCGCAGCGTGCGCTACCTCGACGTGCCCCGGCCGGGCGTCACCTTCGTCGGCCGGCTCGGGATCTACTCCCTGGCCCCCCTGTACGGGCTGCTGCACCTGGTGCTGCTGCTGCCGATCCGCATCTACGCCATGCTCACCATGACCCGCGGCAAGTGGGGCACCCGCCAGAGCGGCGTGGAAGTCGCCGACGACGCCGCCGCCACCGCCGGCCTCTACCGGGCCCTGCAGGACGCCGCCGCCCCGCAGCCCGCCCCGGTGCTCTCCTCCTTCCCGCACCAGGCGGCCCTGGACACCCGCACACCCGCCCCCTACGTCAGCGACTCCTCGGCCACCACGGTCGGCGGCTGAACCGGTCCTGCCGCAGCCGCAGCTGAACGGGCCTGCCCACGCCGCAGTCCGGGCTGCGGTCAAGCCGGCCTGTGAGCCGGGCGAGGGCAGCCGCACCCATGGGCGGATCCTCCCCGGGGGCAAGTGGTCCCGCTCGGCACCCCCGCAGGGGTGTCGAGCCGGGCCCGACCCGGTTCTCCCCCGGCTTCCCTCCGGGGGGTCTCCCGTGCGAAACCGCCCTCACCCTCCACAAAATCCCTGATCAAACCCGCTCTCCCCGCGGCCCTGAGGCCATACCCTCCGGATATGGCCTCTGGTGAAGTGCATCCGTCAAAAAACAGGATGGCCCTGCGTAAAGGACGAATCGCTTCATCCGCGGCCGCACGCTTCAGCGGTGTGCGGCGGAACTCAACCAGGGTGGTTCTGGTCCTCCCGGGGGCGCATCGTCATCCGTTCGAGGCCGGAACCGTGGCCGATATGGTGCGAAGAGCCGCCGTGCTGGGCGAGGTCATATCGCCCACGTCGGATGTGGACCCGTGGATCTACACGTCACAGGCGCACCGTCTGCCGAGTCTTCGGCTGTCGAATGCCGAACAGTGGATCGCCAACTGGGGGGTCTTGCCACGAGCGCCCCTGCTCTCTCGGGATGCCGCACCGGGAAACCTGCTCACTCAGCACGCGGAGCGCTATGCGCTCTTCGACTCGGAGGACCCGGGCCAGGCGGTCAAGGAGATTGCACAGAACCTCCCGGAGGGCGACGCCCCCACCCTCGTCCTGTTCTTCTTCTGGGGGCTCTACTCGCAAGGACCGGCTCTGGCCGATCAACTGGAGGCGGCCTCCGGCAAGAATGTGTTCTGGCAGTTCCTGGGCGACCCCGGTATCAACTCCTCCGTGCTCGGCGATCTCGATGCCCTGCGGGCCGAGGCTCCGCACATCAGGAACGTGAGCCTCTACCGGGGATGGGACTCGATCGAGGAAACTCCCGAGTATCTCTTCTATCGCGGCGTGCTGAAGCCGTTCATCCATTGGCGAAAGAAGCACGCCACGGGGAAGAGCTGAGTGGATGCCGAGCAGAGGCTGGGTGACGCGGGCAGGCAACGCAGCACGCCGTCAAGGCCATTGCCCCGAACGCCGGAGTTCTGCGAGTTCTCCTTTGGCCATGGAGATCGAGGATGCCACGAAGCGCCGGCTCTTCCCTCACATGATCAAACCGGGCGAACACGACTCCGCGGCCCTGACCGCCCCCTGCCCGGACAGAGGTCCGCGCCACGGCGGAGACCGACCCCGCGTCCGGCGAAACCCCGCGGTACGGCGGGCCGCCTCGCAGCGGAGCGGAAACTACGAGCCCCGCGCCCGCACGCCACGGCGAGTTGCGGCAGGCCCGACAGATACGGAACGCGTGAGACCCTGACCTGCGTGACCCGGATCCTGACCCGTAGCGACCTGCTCAGCCTGCTCGACCCCCTGGCCTGCATCCAGGCACTGCGGGAGGGGTTCACCGCCTCCACCCAGAACACGGTCCCGGGCCGGCGTGTCCGCACCGACCTCCCCTTCCCCGGCACGGCGACGGCTCTGCTGCCCGGACTGCTCCCGGGCATCAACGCCTACACCGTCAAGGTGAACGCGAAATTCCCTAACGCCTCACCCGCCCTGCGCGGGGTGATCTGCCTGCACAGCGGCGCCGACGGCGAACTGCTCGCCCTGATCGACTCCGCCACCGTCACCGCCTGGCGTACAGGCCTCGCCGCGGCGCTGGCCACCCATGCGATCGCCCGGCCCGCCGGGGACACACCCCACACCGTCGGCGTCATCGGAGCCGGCGCCCAGGCCGAACTCACCCTGCGCGGGCTGCGCGCCCTGCGCGCCTGGGACCGCCTCGTCGTCCACGACACCGACCCGCAGCGCGCCGCCGCCTTCGCCCACCGGCACGGCGGCACCGTGCTCCCCTCCCCCCGGCAGGTTGCCGCCGAGGCCTCCACCGTGGTGCTGGCGACCTGGGCCCGCACCCCCTTGCTGCACACGGAGGACCTCAGGCCGGGACAGCACCTGACCTCGCTCGGTTCCGACGAGCCCGGAAAACAGGAACTCGCCCCCGGCGTGCTCACCTCCGCCCGCCTGATCGTCGACGACGTCGCGCTCGTCACCGCCCACGGCGCCCTCGCAGGCGCCGGCCTGCCCGCCTCCACAGCCGCCGCGTCCCTGAGCGAGATCCTGCGCGGCCAGGTCCCCGCACGCACCCACGACCAGGAGATCACCGCCTACACCCCCGTCGGACTGCCCTGGCAGGACCTGGCCGTGGCCTGGCTGGCCTACCAGCAGGCCGAGGCGGACAAGACCGGCACCACCTTGGACCTGCTGTCCTGACCAGGCGCGACCAGTTCAGCCGACCGCACGACGTGCTCATGGAGGAGGCCGACCGCATCGCCTTCGTCGAGGGCGCCGTCGCCGAGGCCGCACGCGTCCTGCCCGGCGTGACGGAGCGCTTCCCCGGAGGCCTGCGGTAAGCCGGCCCTCCGCTTCGAAGCACGCCCTTGCCGACCGACGCACTTTCGAACGTGGTCGCGGCACCCGTAGTGACAGCCAACCCGCGGCCACCACCGCCGTCTTCCTCCACACCGCCCTGCCAAGCACCGCAACCTTGCCATCGGCTGGAGATGCACCCCGACAGTCACAGCGCAAAGGTGGATCTGTACTGACTCGAGCAGTCCGCGTCCCGGGGAAGCCGACCTCGAGGCCGTGGCGCACCTGGAGGCCTGGCGTCGTTCCTGACCGTGAAGGACCGCACATGAGCCCGCCGGCTCCCCCGCCCGCCTCCCACGGCCCCGCACCGGCCTGGCGGCTGGGCGGCCTGCGGGTGCACCGGATCGACGAAACCGCGCTGCCCGCATCGACCGGCCCCATGCTCCTGCCCGGCGCGAGCCCTCACCTCGTACGCCACGTGCCCTGGCTCAGACCCGACTTCGCCGACGACGTCGGCATCCTGCGACTGGCCAGCCACAGCTTCGCCGTCGAGGCGGGCGGCCTGCGGATCGTGGTGGACACCGGCATCGGCAACGGCAAGACGCGCGCCGATCCCGCCTGGCACCAGCTGAACACCGACTACCTGCAGCGGCTGAGGCGGGCCGGTTTCGCGCCCGACACCGTCGACCTGGTCGTCCTGACCCACCTGCACACCGACCACGTCGGCTGGAACACCCGCGCCGAGGGCGGCACCTGGGTCCCCACCTTCCCCCACGCCCGCTACCTGACCTCCGCCGCCGAATGGGACTACTGGGCGGCCGCCCCGGTGGATGCGCCGCACCGGCAGGTGCTGCGCGATTCGCTCCACCCGATCCGCGACGCCGGCCTGCTCGAGGTGATCGACGTGCCCGCGGCGACCGGGCCGGGCGGCACGGGCGTCGAAGTGGCGCCCGGCGTGCGGCTGTTCGCCACCCCCGGGCACACCCCGGGACAGGTCGCCGTCGAACTGGGCGGCACCGACCGGTGTGCCGTCATCACCGGCGACTGCATCCACCACCCCGTCCAGATCGCCCACCCCCACATCACCAGCAGCGTGGACACCGACGCCGAACAGGCCGTATGCAGCCGCCGCGCCCTGCTGGCCGCCCTGTGCGACACCGGCGTCCTCGTCCTGGGCACCCACTTCCCGCCGCCGACCGCCGGCACCGTCGCATCCGAGGCCGGCACCTACCGTCTCGTGCCCGCTCCCGGCCACGCCCCGACCACCTGACCCGCCAGAACACGTCACCGACACCCGCCGGGCAAGTGGGCGGGATCCGCCCGGCGTTGAGCCCGCCCACCGGGCAAGAAGGCGCCACTCCTTCGGCGTGCGCCGGCCCCCAGCGCGCCGACCCCGCGGCTTCGTGCGGCGGGGACCGGCCGACCAGAGCCCGGGCCGTCGCTCCGGCGCCGGCGGCCGGGCAGCGACAGCGCCCACCAGGTGCGGGTGCCGTCACCCCCCAACGGGCGTAGTGTCCGTTTATGGGTGACGTGCGGTGTGCCTGGTGCGGTGGATCGCTGCCCGGGGTGGCACGGCCCGGGCGCCGGTACTGCGGGCCGGCGCACCGGCAGGCGGCCTGGCGGGCGCGGCGCCGGTGGCAGAGCGGCGCACAGGCCCGGGCGGCGATGGCCGCGGCGGGTGCGGATCTGCTGCTGCAGGTGCAGCTGGCGGCGGAGCGGGCGGGCCAGGACGATCCCGCGGGCTGCTGCAGTGCCGCGGTGGCCCGGGTCCCGGAGCTGTCGGAGCAGTTGGTGCTGCTGGCCGTGGCCGCGGACCGGCGGGCCGGGGCGAGCTGGGCCGAGATCGGGGCGCACCTGGGCCTCAGCGCCGAGGCGGCCCGGGGACGTTTCGCACGCCGGGCCCGCCCCTCGCCCTGGGTGCGGCAGAGGGGTGAGCGCGGTGCGCCGGCATGAGCAGGGCCGTGTGACGGCGCTGGGGCGGCTGGCCGGCCTGTTCCGCCGTCTGGTGCAGGACACGGACACGGCGGTCGGCATGGTGTATGTGCTGTCGCCGCAGGACCAACTCCTGCATCTGGCGCTCCTGTCCGGGCTTCCCCGCAGGCTTGCCGCTCCGTGGGTGCGGATGGAGGTGGGCGATGCGGTGCCGGTGGCCGAGGCCATACGCGAGCGGCGCCTCATCTGGCTGAGCAGCCCGAAGGAGATGGCCCGCCGCTATCCGCGGATCGGTCTCATCGCCCCCTACGAGGTCCTGGTGGCGGCCGCGCCGCTGGAATGGGACGACACGGTGCACGGCGGGGTCTGCCTGCTGTGGCCGGCATGGCACCCCCCGCAGCTGAGCGACCGCGAGACAAAGGCGCTGGAGGTGTTTCGCCGACGGGCGGGACACCTGCTGGGACAGGCCGCCGGGCGCGGCCGCCCGCTGCTGCCCCGGGCGGAGCCCGTGGTGCTGTCCGCGCAGCGCCCCCGCCAGCCGCGCCGGGCCGAGGCACTGGCCGCCTACGACTTCGCCGAGCGGCTGCCCGTGGGCTGCTGCTCCCTGGACCTGGAGGGAAGGGTCACTTTCCTCAACACCACCGCAGCCGAACTCCTCGGTGTCGGCGCCGCCGATCTGCTGGGCTCGCGCCCCTGGGAACGGCTGCTGTGGCTGGGCGACCCCGCCCTGGAGGACCAGTACCGGGCCGCGGTGATGAGCAAGCAGCCCACCGCCTTCACCGTGCTCAACCCCCCGGACCAGTGGCTGTCGTTCCAGCTGTGCCCCGCGGCCGACGGCATCAGCGTCAACATCACCCCGCTCCCGCGCGAACAGGCCGCCGCCGAGGCCGAACCGTGCCGCACCGCCCCGGCAGGCCCGCTCGGGGCGTCGGCGCTGTATCACCTCATGTATCTGGCCGCGACGTTGACCCAGGCGGTGAGCGTCCAGGACGTGGTCGACCAGGTCGCCGACCAGCTCGTCCCCGCTTTCGAAGCCCAAGGACTCGTCCTCATGGCAGCCGGGGACGGACGGCTGCGCATCCTCGGCTCACGCGGCTACGACACCGCATTCCTGGAACGCTTCGAGGGCGATTCCCTGGCCTCCGCCACCCCGCCCGCACAGGCCATCCGCACCCAGACGCCCGCCTTCTTCACCAGCTTCACCGACTTCCAGCGCGCCTATCCCGAAGCGCCCCGCTACAAGGACCGCGACGCCTGGGCCTTTTTGCCGCTGATCACCTCCGGTCGCGCCGTCGGTCTTCTCGTCCTGTCCTACGACCGGCCCCGCCCCTTCCCCGTCGCAGAGCGCACCGTGCTCGCCTCCCTGGCCGGACTGATCGCCCAGGCCCTGGACCGGGCCCGCATCTACGACGCCCAGCACCACCTCGCCCGCACCCTGCAGACCGGCCTGCTCCCGCAGGAACTGCCCGACATCCCCGGCCTCGAGGTCGCCGCCCGCTACCTGCCCGCCGGCCACGGCATGGACATCGGCGGCGACTTCTACGAACTCATCCACTGCACCCCCACCACCGCGGCCGCCGTCATCGGCGACGTCCAGGGCCACAACGTGCAGGCCGCCGCCCTCATGGGCCAGGTCCGCACCGCCGTCCACGCCCACGCCGCCACCGGCATCTCCCCCAGCGACGTCCTGGCCCGCACCAACCGCCTGCTGACCGACCTCAATCCGGGGCTGTTCACCAGCTGCCTCTACGCCCACATCGACCTGGACCGCCGCCGGGCGAGCCTGGCCACCGCCGGACACCCCCCACCCCTGATCCGGCACCCCGACGGCCGCACCGAAACCCTCCCCATGACCCCCGGCCTCCTGCTCGGCATCACCCCGGACACCGACTACCCCACCACCACCATCCCCCTTCCCCCCGGCACCCTCCTCGTCCTCTACACCGACGGACTGGTCGAAAACCCCGGCACCGACATCGACGACACCACCACCGACCTGGCACACCACCTCACCCGAGCCGGCCACCACGACGTCGACACACTCGCCGACACACTCCTCGAACACGCCACCCACACCGTCCCCTGCACCGACGACATCGCCCTCCTGCTCATCCAGACCTAAGGGTCCTTCAGGGCAGCAAACGGTTCGGCGCCTATGGTTCCCCCTGCGTACGGTGTTCATCAGTCGGTGGCCGGGATCCTGCGGCAGCTCGTCACGCACCGCATCCGCGCTCACACGCGGCTGCAGGCCTTCGCGCCCATAGCCGGAAACGGAAGACCAGTCGCGTTGGAGAAGATTCGGCGTGCGCTCCGGGTGCTGCGTCGCCGTCCGTGATGGACGCCAAGCCGGTTGTAGCGCTTTGTACAGGCCGCTACGCTGTTCGTATGAAGCAGATCAACGTGCGAGTGGACGACGAGGTCCACGCCGGGATCGAAGCCCGGGCCGCGGCCGCGGGTATGACCGTGCAGGCTTACGCCAAGCAGGTGCTCGCCGACGAGGCCAACGACGTCAGGCACCGCTTCCTCACCGCCGGGGCACACTTCGTCGATGAATTCGCCGAATCCTTCGCCGAGGAGTTCGCAAGCCCGAGCACCGGCCGCGGGCCGGCGGATGCCGCGTGATCGTTCGCATTGACCGGGCCTGGCTGCTGGACCTCGCTCACCGACACCTTCCCGGCGATCCAGACGTCACCGACTTCGGAACGCTGGCTGCCGCGGCCGCGCGGCACGCCGACGAGGTCATGCAAACCCCCGTGTACACCGAGGCACGCCACCGCGCGGCCGCGCTCATGCATCAGCTCATCCGGTGCCCCGCGCTGGAGCACTCGAACGCTCTGTTCGGGGCGGTCGTCGCAGCTTCGTACCTGACGGTGAGCGGCGTCATCGTGGACGTGCAGCCCAAGCAAGCCGCCGCCCTCGCGGCCCGTATCAGTCGCGACGCGCTGGACGTGCGGGTGATCGCCGACGAGATCAGGGAATGGATCGCTAGCTGACCTCGGCTACGGACGTCACTGTCGTCGCGCCCCCAGGTCCATCGGGCAACTGGCGTGGCGGCAATCACAGCGCGCGCTCCCTCCTCTACACAGCGACGAAAGCCACTCGGGCCTGTCCCCTTCGATGCGTATCCGGGCCTCACCCTCCACTACCTCCCGTTGAGCCGGCGTGCCCGCTGCGCCGCAGGGACTCCCCTCCCCACAGATCGTCGCGAAAGGCGTTCCGCACAGCCCATTCCGCGTCCTCGAATTGTTCGAGCAATCGATCCATCGCCGCATCCCGCGAGGGCAGGTAAAGACGTCTGCGATCGGTGACACGTGAGTGCACGGCGTAGGCGCAGTTCACCAGCTTCAGCATGGCATCCATCACGGGATCTGCAGCGATGCGCATCGTAAGCGTTGCTGCGACGTTGGCGAGATCCACGTATAGAGCGCGCACCTCGTTTGAGTAGTCCCCAGAGACCTCCGCCCTCACCGCAGCATGGCCCACGCGAGCACGAAAGCGAAACATGGCACGGACGAAGTTGGCATAGTCCTCGCTGCGAAGCTGCCAGTCCGCCTGTTTTCGTTGAGCCTCCGCGGTCTTCGCTACCTGCCGGAGCGCTGCCCAGCCGGCGATGCACCCAACTACGAGCGCACAGAGCGCGCCAACCGCCGCGGCGTACAGCGCTGCCTGTGTCTCCGTCACGATCTGATGGTGGCAGGGGGAACACGGTGGTACATCAGAGAACGGGACCTTGGGGCTGGGAAAGGTCGCCCTCCGGCCCCTCGCTGAGGAGCTCTCTTACGTATCACTTGGCGGGGGTTCGATCTCAGGGCCTGCTGGCGCCGGCGAGGCCGATGCCTGCGACGATGCGCTTGTGAGTTATGACCTTGCGGTGTGGGATGGCGACCGTCCACTCGACAATCACCAAGCGGGCTTGACCTACGACGAGCTCTACGAGCGTTACCTGGAGTCGGACGATGTCGTCGTGCCTCCGGCGCCGCGCATCGTGGCGTATGTGGAAGCGCTCGTCGCGCGATATCCGGACGACGTCGGTCGCAGTGTCGTATGGGCGTCCCCGCCGGTCATCGAGGAGGCTTCGGGCCCGATCGTGTACCTGCTCATGTCCTATGGCAAGGCGGAGGAAGTGTCCGAGTACGCTGCTGCGCTGGCTCGCGAGCACGGACTCATCTGCTTCGATCCGCAGGGAGAATGCCTCCGGCCGTGATCTGCTTGTCGTTCAGCGGGCCGGCCAGAGGAAGATGCCCGCGATGAGGAGGCCGGCGCGGCAGGGGCCTGCGTGATCCGACAGTTCGTCCTCCAAGCCCCGGCCCCGTCATTGCGAAGGCACTCGGCTATCACGACAAGACCACCACCCGCCTGGTCACCGAGGCCGGTGGAACCTGGAGCCGATACGCCACCGGCGGCCACTGAGGAGTGTGTCGCCCCGATGGGGCCACGTGTCTGTCTGCCTTCGACGGCTACCACGGGTTCATCTGGGCCGAGTTCCTTGACCGCTGGCTCTGGTAGTTGCCCGCGGCCGCCACGATCCCCAAGCGATCACTCACCGTGCCCAGCGCGTCCAGAAAGGGTTTTAGAAGCTGTTGCTCTATCGCTCGTGGTGAGCGTGGGTTCGAGTGCGGCTTCCCGGTCGGGTGATCTTCGGTCGCCGTGTGCATGAGGACAGGGCCTCCGGTGCAACTCGGGGTTGTCGAGAGCGGCGTGCTGTGGAACTCCGCGAAGGCCGTCACGACCTGAGCCTGCCCCGCAGCCGGCCGATGGCCAGGCTGCGGCCCTGTGCGAACCCGTTCCACGCGTCGTCAGGGCACCGGTCGGCTTCGCCGGATGGTCAGAGGCCGTCCGCGGCGGCAGTGGTTCGTCGTCAGCAGCGCAGGCCGTCCACGACGACGGCGAGCATCCGCTGCGGGCGGTCGGCCGTGGTGGGGACTTGCTCGTTGACGAGGACGATGCCGTGCACGACGAGCAGCAGGTCTCCGAGGTCGATTCCCTGCCGCACTTGTCCGGCGGCCTGGGCGCGCGCCAGCAGTTCCGCTCCGGCTTGCTTCATCTGGTGACAGCTGGTGTTGACGTCCGTGCCTTCCTGCAACTTCGCGCTCATGACGCTGGCCGCCAGGCCACGCCCGCACGCGCCGCTTTCCAGGTGTGAGTGCAGCCAGGCAATGAAGGCTTCGAACGGATCCGCCGCTTCGAGCAGTGTGACGGCCTCGTCACGCAGGCTGTCGGCGATTCGCAGGAAGACCGCCTCCAGGAGGTTCTGCCGCTCGGGAAAGTGCCGGTAGAGGGTCGCGATGCTGACTCCGGCGCGGCGCGCGATCTCCTCCAGCGACGCGTCCGCCCCGTACTCGTCGAAGGCATCGTCGGCCACGTCCAGGAGTTTGTCGTAGTTGCGCCGGGCGTCGGCGCGCATCCGCCGGGCAGCGGGGGGCGTCCCCGTCTCGCTCCGCATGTCAGTGGACCTCCTCTGTGGTCTCCGTTTGCAATCGTAGGCATCCTACGCTTACAGTCAAACGTAGGGAGTCTACGTTTATCTCTGTGCTGATCGACCGCACGTTTTCCCTGGTCAAGGCTCCGACACCTCGATACCTGGAAGTCAGTCATGCCACGAAACTCTCTGCGGGGACAGGTCGCCCTTGTCACCGGGGCCGGATCAGGAATCGGCCGCGGCTGCGCCCTGGGCCTGGCCGCGGCTGGCGCGACCGTCGCCGTTACCGACCTCGACCCGGACACCGCGCGGCGGACCCACGAGTTGATCGCCGAGCAGGGCGGCTCGTCCGCCCCCTACACCCTTGACGTCGCCGAGGACGGTGCCTGGGAGGCGGTACTCCAGGACGTGCGTGCCAGGTTCGGGTCGGTGACCGTGCTCGTCAACAACGCCGCGCTGAAGGCGTCGGTCGCCGGGGACGGAGGCCTGCTCGACACCTCGGTGCCCGTGTGGGACCGCGTCTTCGCGGTGAACCTGCGCGGCCCGATGCTGGGTGCCCGTCGGGTCCTGCCCGACATGCTGGAAGCGGGAACCGGCTCGATCATCATGATGACCTCGACGTCGGCGCTCCGCAGCGTCGCCGGCTTCGCCACCGCCTACTCCTCAGCGAAGGCGGGGATGATCGGCCTGACCCGCATGATCGCGGCGACCTACGGCACCCAGGGCGTGCGCTGCAACGCGATCGCTCCCGGCGTGATCATGGTCGGCGACGACACGGCCAGCCAGGAAGCCTTCCGCGAGTCCAGCGGCGGCCTCACCCAGCGGCCCGGACGCCCCGCCGACATCGCCTCCACCACCGTCTTCCTCGCCAGCGAAGCCGGCGAGTACATCAACGGACAGGTCCTCGTCGTCGACGGCGGCCTCACCACCCACATGCCCGGACTGTCCAAGGCAGCCCGCGCCTGACATCCGCTGGCCCCGAACAGGCGCATCGGCACTCCGGTGCCCCCTCGCAGCGGAATCAGCCCATCACCCCAGCGCATCGCTCATGGAGCTTCCTTTGAACATCCTGGACGGCCAGCTTCACGCGAACCAGATCGGCCCGCACTGGCAGACAGTCGACCTTGAAACGACCCTCAACGCCACCATCGTCGCCATGGACGCCGTCGGCGTCCACGGAGCCGTACTGGATGAGTTCACCGGCCTTGACGAGAATCACCACATGCTCCCGGGGGGCTACCACGCCCACGGCGCGTGGCGCCCGGAACGGCCCTTCTCCGAACTCGCCGCGGCCATCTACCCCGACCGGTTCGTCTGGCTGACCCGCGTCGACCCCCACGACCCCGACCTCACGCAACTCGTCGCCGGTGTGCGGGCGAAGCCGGGCTGTGCCGGCATCCGCGTGCACGCCGGCTTCGACGGGGGAGTCTGGCGGGACCCGTCCTTCCTCAGCGGTGGTTACGACGACCTGTTCGCCGCCTGCCAGGACCACCAGGTGCCCGTGTTCATCATGATCACCCCGCGCCTTGACACCCTCGAGCCGTATCTGAAGCGCTT
The DNA here is from genome assembly GCF_001507435.1 of Streptomyces sp. NRRL F-5122. Classification (GTDB taxonomy): domain Bacteria; phylum Actinomycetota; class Actinomycetes; order Streptomycetales; family Streptomycetaceae; genus Streptomyces; species Streptomyces lannensis. Next base: position 17,184 of record NZ_LMWH01000263.1, on the reverse strand, counting down.
CCCGGAACTGCCGTTCATCGTCGACCACATCGGCATCAGCTGGCCGGCGATCGACGCCTCCCCGACCGAGCGGTACGCCCGCCTCGACCCGGTCCGCGCCCTGTCGCAGTACGGCAACGCCTACCTCAAGTGGTCGCACGTCGAGCGGCTCGCCGCCGACCCGTACCCGTACCCCGACCTGATGCCGCACTTCCGCAGGGTCGTCGACGACTTCGGCCCCGAACGGATCCTGTGGGCGAGCGACCACACGCAAGCGGTCAAGGACGGCCTCTCGCCGCACCCCGCTCCCTACTCGCACAGCCTGCACTACCTCCGCGACTCCGACGCCTTCTCCGCGGCCGAGAAGGAGTGGTTGCTCGGCAGGACCGTCGCCACCGTCCTGAACTGGCAGCGCTGACCCGGCAACGAAGACGGCCCAGGAGTGTGACCATGGATTTCAAAGACGTAGTACGCAGGCGGAAGATGGTCCGGTCGTTCACCGATGAGCCCGTCCCCGCGGAGGTGGTGCGGCGTATCCTGGACACCGCGCGCCGCGGGCCGAGCGCGGGCTTCAGCCAAGGCGTCGAGTTCGTCGTCGTGATCGACCACGAGACCCGTCAGAAGATCGCAGAACCGGCGCAGCAGACTGTGGACGTTTCGGGACACCACAATTTCATTGCCCAAGCTCCCGTGCACGTGGTGGTCTGCGTCAGCCCGGAGGTGTACCGGTCGCGCTACCGGGAGCCCGACAAGATGACGGTCGTCGCGGAGATCGACGAGGAAGCGCTGTGGGTGGTTCCGTACTGGCACACCGACGCGGGCGCCGCGATGCTGCTCCTGATGATGGCAGCGGTGGACGAGGGAATAGCCGCAGCCTTTGTGGGCGGAGAAGCCGATCTGCTGCACGAGCTCCTGGCGATCCCGCAGGAATACATACCCATAGGCATCGCCCTGCTCGGGCACGCCGCCCCGGACGCAGGACAATTCGGCGACGTGAGCGCCCGCCGGATGACCCGTCGCCCGTATCACGATGTCGTCCACGAGGGGCGCTGGTAGAGGCACGGGGCCTCGGCGTGCTCGGCAAGTCCCTCCTGGCCGGTGAGGCCGGACTCTCGACGCCAGCCCGCGGGACATCGGTCGGCACGGAACCGCCTGCCCGCATCGCTCACCCCTCCCCGAAGCATCAAGAAATCCCCCGGAACCGCTCAAGGACAATCGCATGGATCTCCAACTCGCAGGCAAAGTCGTCATTGTGACCGGTGCTTCGGCCGGCATCGGAGGGGCCACCGCCCGCCTGCTCACCGAAGAGGGCGCGGTCGTCGTCGGTGTCTCTCGCCGTGTCGCCGAGGATGCCGTCGGAAAGGAGGGCATGTCCCTCGTCGCCGACCTCACTGACGCCACCGCCGCCGCGCGCGTCGTCAAGGCGGTCGTGGAGCGGTACGGACGCATCGACGGACTGGTCAACAACGCCGGGGCAGTCGACCTACGCCGAGGCTTCCTGGACGTCGCTGAGGAACAGTGGCTGGCTGCTTTCCAGCTCAACTTCCACGCCGCGCGCCGGATGAGCCAAGCCGCGCTGCCCGCCCTGCTCGAAGGCGACGGGGGCAGCATCGTCCACGTGACCAGCGACTCCGCCCGGATGGCCGCCCCGTACAACCCCGACTACGCCGCGGCGAAACTGGCCACCGTGTCCCTGTCCAAGTCACTGGCCGCAGAGTTCACTCCTCAAGGCGTGCGCTCCAATGTCGTTGCCCCCGGTCCCACCCGCACCGAACTGTTCGAGCGCCCGGGCGGCTTCGGCGACCAGGTCGCCGCGAGCCTCGGCACCGACCTGGACAACGCGATCGACCAGCTCGTCACCACGGTGCGTCCCCTCATGACCCGTCGCATCGGCACCCCCGGGGACGTCTCCCAGGTCATCGCCTACCTCGTGTCACCGCTCTCAGGACAGGTCACCGGCGCCGAATGGGCCGTCGACGGCGGGGCCCTGTACCAGATATGAGCTCGTCGCCAGGCCCATCCAGGGCCGGTCGCGCCCGCATGGACCTGTCCAGCAGCAGCGCGGGGGGCCGCCGGATGAGCAGCGCGGCCAGGGCCAGCCGGCCGCGCTGCCCGCCGGACAGCGAGCGAAGGCTCCGGTCGTGTTCCAGGGCGCCCAGGCCGAGGCCGTCCAGGACCAGCGCGGCGCGGCGGTCGGCGTCCCAGGACTGCCGGTCCTGGGTCCCTTCCAGGCGTCGGCCGTAGGTGTCGAGGAGTTCGGTGTGAGCGGGGTCGTCCTCGGGGAGATGGGCCAGTTCCTCGCCGAGCCGGTCCAGTTCGGTGAGGTCCTCGCGGGCTTCGTGCAGTGCCTCCTCCAGTACGGCGGCGAGCGTGGCGTCCGCGTCGAACGGCATCTGCTGGTGGAGGAAGCCGAGGTCGCGGGGGCGGGTGACGCTTCCCGCGTCGGGTTCGTCGACGCCGGCGAGCAGCCGCAGCAGGGTGGACTTGCCGACGCCGTTCTCCCCGATCAGGCCGATGCGGTGGCCGGGTGAGGCGGTGAGGCAGACGCCGTCGAGGACGCGGCGTCCGCCCAGAGTGCGGACGAGGTCGTGGGCGGACAGAGCGGGCTGGGGCACGGGGGTAGCGTCCCTTTCGTGATCGGTTCTCGGCCCGCCGGGCGCACGGCCTCGGGCGCGGGCCACGTCACACGTCGGCGGCTCACACCGTCGGTGCCCCCGTCTGCGTCAGCGCCCCGCCGGCCAGCCGCAGCCAGCGGCTGATCCCGATCTCGGCGAGGAACCGCTCGTCGTGGCTGACCACCATGAAGGCGCCCCGGTAGGAGTTGAGGGCGCTCTCCAACTGGCCCGCGCTGACCAGGTCGAGGTTGTTGGTGGGCTCGTCGAGCAGCAGCAGATGCGGGGCCGGCTCCGCGCACAGCACACAGGCCAGGGTGGCGCGCAGCCGCTCTCCGCCGGAGAGCACACCGACGGGCAGATGGGCCCGCGCGCCCCGGAAGAGGAACCGGGCGAGCAGGTTCATCCGCTGCGCCTCGGGCCGCTCGGGCGCGAACGCGGCGAAGTTCTCCGCGACGGTGCGGTCCAGGTCCAGCAGGTCCAGGCGCTGCGACAGGTAGGCGATCCTTGCGTCGTTGCGTTTGATCTGCCCAGCCGTTGGGGCGAGAGCGCCGGTGACCAGCCGCATCAACGTGGTCTTGCCGGCGCCGTTGGGCCCGGTCAGCGCGATGCGCTCGGGGCCCCGGATGCTCAGATCGACGCCGGCGGCCGCGAACACGTCCCTCTCGCCGAGGCGGACCTGCATGCCCTGGCCGAGGAACAGGTTGCGGCCGGCGGGCACGTGGGTGTCGGGCAGCTCCAGCGTGAGCCGCTGCTCCTCGCGCACGGCCCGCCCGGCCTCGTCCAGGCGGGCCTTGGCATCGCTGACCCGCGCGGCGTGCATCGTGCCGGAGCGGCCCGCGGCCTCCTGCGCGCCGCGCTTCATGGTGCCGGCGAAGATCTTCGGCAGGCCGGCGTTCTTCAGGTTCCTCGCGGCGTTGCTCGCCCGGCGCTCGGCGCGCTCACGGGCCTGCTGCAACTCCCGCTTCTCCCGCTTCCATTCCTGCTCGGCGTTGCGGACGTTCTTCTCGGCGACCTCCTGCTCGGCGCGCACGGCCTCCTCGTACTCGGTGAAGCTGCCCCCGTACAGGCGTAGTTCGTCGCTGCCGAGTTCGGCGATGCGTTCCATACGCTCCAGCAGCGCGCGGTCGTGGCTGACCAGGAGCAGACAGCCGCCGAAGTCCGACAGCACGTCATAGAGCTGGTGCCGGGCTTTCAGGTCGAGGTTGTTGGTCGGCTCGTCGAGCAGGAGGACGTCGGGACGCTTGAGCAACTGGGCGGCCAGGCCGAGGGAGATCACCTGGCCGCCGCTGAGCGTGCTCAGGCTGCGGTCCAAGGCGAGGTCGGCCAGGCCCAGACGGTCGAGCTGGGCGCGGGTGCGCTCCTCGATGTCCCAGTCGTCACCGATGACGGCGAAGTGCTGCTCGTCGACGTCCCCCGACTCCACGGCGTCCAGGGCACGGATCACCGCGGCGACGCCGAGCACCTCGGCGACGGTGAGATCACCGGTCAGGGGCAGGGCCTGCGGGAGGTGGCCGAGCGTACCGGTCACCGACACCGAGCCGCCGGCGGGCTTCAACTCCCCCGCGATCAGCCTGAGCAGGGTGGTTTTCCCGGAGCCGTTGGGCGCGACCAGGCCCGTACGGCCGGGGGTCAGGGAGAAGGACAGGTCGTTAAAGACGGGGGTGTCGTCGGGCCAGGCGAAGGAGACGTTCGAGCAGACGACGGCGGCGTCGGACATGGAAGTGACCTCGAAGGTACGAAAGGGCAGAGCGTAGACCTCTGCCCTGGGCAGACGTGGAAGAAAAAAGGGGGGGTACGACAAGGCGGACCACCTCGGCAGCGCTTCCAAAGCGCCGGCCGGTGGCCGTCAGATCCGGATCTCACCCGGAGATGTCGTCGTCACCCACCACGTCTATGACTCCTCGATGTACGTCCTGGGTCGCCCACCAGCATAGCGACCCGTTCTCATCTCCCCTCACCCCATCGCCCCTTCCCGTGATCGCCATCGGTAGTTCCGCCGCCGGCTCGCCTGAACCGCGGTTGACGGGACCGACCACCGCAGCGGCACCACGCAAGGAACGTGCATGCCTTAAGCGCACCGGCCGAACGAGGCGACCTTTCGAAAGCCGCCCGGCCGCAAGGCGGTGCGGACGACAGTGCTGCCCCGCGAACGAAGGACGGCCGCAGTTGGATGAGGTGCTGTTCTCTCTTGGTGGAAGGTGTGTGGGGGGAGCAGACGAACCGTGTGCCGGGCGCGCGGTCACAGGCTGAGCAGTACGCGGCCGAAGGGCCCTTTCTCGATGAGGTGGCGCTGGGCCTGGGCGGCCTGTTCCAGCGGGAAGACGCGGTCGACGAGTGGGGTGATCTCCTTGCGGGCGACCAGGTCAAGGAGCTTGGCGTTGGCCGCGTTGACCTGCTCCTGGGTAAACAGGGCGAAGAGGAAGCCGTGGACATGGGCCGCCTTCCAGATCAGGTCGGTGACGTTGATGTCGGCCTGTATGCCGGCGGAGTAGCCGATGCTGATCAGGGTGCCGCCCCAGGCGAGCGCGCCCAGGGCCTGCCCGGTGATCGGCCCGGCCACACCGTCGAGGACGACGTCGACGCCCTTGCCGTCGGTGAGCCGGGCGACTGCGTCGCGCAGCGATTCGCGGCTGAGGTCGATGACCTCGTATCCGGCTGCCCGGCTCCGCTCGGCCTTGGCCGTGGACGTGGCGGTGGTGATCGCCAGCGATGCGCCCAGGTGCCGGGCGATCTCCACGCCGGCCTGGCCGACCGCACCGCCGCTTCCGGGGGCGAGCACGGTGCCGCCCGGTCGGAAGCCGGCCAGCTCGGTGAGCGCGAGGTAGGCGGTCAGGTAGCCGGCACCCGTGGACAGCGCCGCGGCGGCGGTGTCGTCGATGCCGTCCGGGAGGGCCAGCAGGTGGGCCGGATCGACGGCGACGTACTCGGCCCAGGTACCGTCCGCGGCGACGCCGTAACGGCCGCCGCTGATCATGACCCGGGTGCCCGCCGCCAGACCGCTCTCACCGGGCTCTTCGACCGTCCCCACGCCGGTGCCTCCCGGGGTGATCGGGAAGGGTTTGACCGCGCTCAGCTTGCCGGTGCGCACGGTGTCGTCCAAGGGCTGGATGCCCGCCAGGGTCAGCCGGACCAGGGCCTGCCCGCTCCGGGTCTCGGGCCTGGGTACGTCCACCGGGTGCAGGACGTCGTAGTCGCCGAACCGGTGGTACTGGATTGCTCGCATCGTCGTGGCCTTCCGCGGTGTCTGTTCGTAAAGACGCGATGCACTTGCGTGCGGCGCACTCGGGGTCGAAGTGCGGCGTTGCCATCACGTCGAGGGACATGACCCCACCCAAGTAAAGCGATCGCTTTACGTGGAAGCTAGTGCATCCCCGCGACGAAGTAAAGCGATTGCTATACTTGCCCGGCATGAGGACAGGGACCGCAGTCGGCACCCGGCAACGGGGGGGCCGGGGGGCGCGCGAGCGCATCCTGCGGGCAGCCGCGAAGCTCTTTTACGAAGAGGGCATCCACGCCACCGGCATCGCCCGCCTGGTCGAGACCGCCGAGGTCTCCACGCGCACCTTCTACCAGCACTTCCCCACCAAGAACGCGCTGGTGGAGGAATACCTGCGCACCTACGAGGCCCAAATGGCCCGGCGCATCGAACAGAACCTGAACCGCGAGGGACTCTCCCCCCAGGAGCAGTTGCTGTCGCTGTTCACCATGCTCGCCGAGGCGACCTCGGGACCCTCGGGGCGCATGACGAACCGCGGCTGCCCGCTCCACAACGCCGCCGTCGAAGCCGCAGGGCACATGACGGACGTGCACGAACTGGTCCACCACCACAAGAGCGGCATCACCGAGCAGCTCACCGCCATCGCCGCCCGTGCCGGTGCCGCCGACCCGGACCGACTGGGCCGGCAGCTGAACGTCCTCCTCGAAGGCGCCACCGCCCTCCAGACCTCCCTCGACAGCCCCTGCCCCCGCCACGACGCCCTCGAGGCCGCCCGCACACTGATCGCACACGCGCTGCCCCCGGCACCGCCCGCCACCTGACCCCCGCTCAGGGCCGCCACCTGCCGGCGGACCGTCTTCGGGCCTACCCGGGACGGGGCCGGGTGCGGCAAAGCCGCCCGCGTCAGCGTCCACCGGCAGGCGACAGGCAGGCGCACTCCTACACCGGGAAGCGCACCCCGGTCAGCTCCTGCGAGATCTGCCACAGCCGATGCTGGGCCGCCTCGTCGCGGGACTGCGCGTTCGACGTCACCGCCCTGGGGTGCCCCTTGCTCTGCAGGAAGCCGCCGGGGCCGTAGTACTGTCCGCCCTCGACCGCCGGGTCGCTCGCCGCACGCAGGACCGGCCACGCGCCGCGGTCGGGGCTCTGGATCAGCAGCGGCCGCACCAGGCCGGCGAACAGGGCCCGCCCGAGCCGGCCGCGGTCGGCGGTGGTGCGCCGCGACCCCGCGGTGTCGGCGCCGCCGGGATGAGCGGCCACCGCGATGGTGGCGGCGCGCCCCGCGAGCCGCCGCTGCAACGCGTAGGTGAACATCACATTGGCCCGCTTGGAGTGCGCGTAGGCCGCGGTTCGACGGTAGGGGCGCGCAGTCCAGTTGACGTCGCTCAGGTCCATGGGGCCGCCTTGGCGGTGCCCCATGCTGCTGACGGTCACGATCCGGGATCCCGGCACGCCGAGCATCCGCTCGAGCAGGAGCCCGGTCAGGGCGAAGTGACCGAGATGGTTGACGCCGAGGTGCAGCTCGAATCCGTCGGCCGTGCGCCGGAGCTGCTTGGCGTACATGACCCCGGCGTTGTTGATCAGCAGGTCGATGCGCAAGCCGGCTCCGCCGAGGGCCTCGGCCGCGGCGCGTACGGACCGCAGGGAAGACAAGTCCAGGCTCTGCACGGTGATCCGGGCTCCGGGAACGGCCGCGGCTATCCGCTCCTTGGCCTGTGCGCCCTTGACGGTGTCCCGCACCGCCAGCACGACGTGCGCACCCCGCCGCGCCAGCACCAGCGCGGTCTCGAAACCGATGCCGGTGTTGGCACCGGTGATCACAGCGGTCCTACCGCTCTGGTCGGGGACCTGCTGGGCGGTCCATCGCTCAGGGGCGGATCGGGACATGGCTCCTCCAAACGGGCCGACCGGACGCAGGACCGGACGGCCACCCTGTGGTGAATGGTATTCACCTTGTGGTGAACAGTGTTAACCTAGGGGGTGTGACAGTCAAACGACGCCCCAGCGGGCAGCACCACGGAGACCTGCGCAACGCCCTCGAGCAGGCCGCCCTCGCCCTCGTGAAGGAGCGCGGGCCGCACGGATTCACGCTCGCCGAGGCGTGCCGCCGGGCAGGAGTCAGCGTGTCGGCTCCGTACAAGCACTTCGCCGACCGCGAGGCCCTGCTGGCGTCACTGGCCCTTAAGGGCTACGAGGAGCAGTACCGCCGCTACCGGACGGCGGTCGCCGCCGGCACGGACGTGGCCGAGCAGCTGGCCGCCTTCGCCGCCGCGTACGTGAGGTTCGCGGCCGAGGAACGCGCCCTGTTCGACATCACCTTCCTGGCGGGACTCGACAAGAGCCGCCACCCCGAACTCGCCGCGGCCGGCAAGAACCTCTTCGACATGCTGGTCCCCATCGCCGGCCGGGTCACCCCCGACCAGGACACGGCACTCGATCTGCTCACACGCATCGCGGCCGCGGCACACGGCCTGGCCCTGTTCTTGCAGCAGGGCATGCTCCCCGCCGGCCGCGACCACCTGGCGCAGGCCACACACCAGGCGGCCCACTGCGCCCGCGCCCTCGTGGCCCAGCAGACCCACGCCGCCGGCTGACCCCGAAGCCGTCAAGGAGAGCGCCGTGCCCACCCCGTACGCCGGCTACGAGCACACCGTTCAGCGCATCGCCCACGGCAGGTACATGAGCCTGACCACGTTCCGCGCAGACGGGCGTGCAGTGGCCACCCCGGTCGGCTGCCTCGTGGCAGGCGCCACGCTCTACGTCCTGACCCCGCCCGGCACCGGCAAGGTCAAGCGGATCCGCAACAACAGCCGGGTCACCATCGCCCCGTGCAGCATGCACGGGACCCTCCCGCCCCACGCGCCCATCGCGCAGGCCAGGGCCCGGCTCCTCGACGAGGAACAGACCCCGCGCGTGCAGGACCTGATGGCGCGCCGATTCACCGTCTTCCGCCTCCTGCGCCTGACCGACCGGCTCCTGCGCCGGCGGCGCCCGCTCCTGGCCATCGCCGTGACCGCATGACGGGTTAGCGCGCGCAGGGGGCGCGGGCCGGATCCGCAGCGCCGTCTCCGCGCCGACATCCGCGCCAGGGCTTCACACCCACACGCCACCTTCCCTGACCACGCCGCCCGCACCGTCCCCTGCACCGATGGCATCGCACTCCTGCTTGTCCGCACCTGGGCAGTTTCATTTGGGTCAGCCGGTCGTTGTGCGGGTGTGCCGTTGACTCACGCGCCATGGGCGCGGATCGAGCCGCTCCTTTCGAACCGGACACCCAAGCGCGTGGCCGCCGGTGGGAGCACCGGAAGGTGTTCGGCGCGGTCGCCTTGGGTGCGCAACAGCGGGGCCCGACCGCCACCCGTTGGACAGCCGCTGCGAGAGGACAGCGGCCGTCCACGTGGCCGGACTGCGCAGCGCGGGCATGGCTCCGCACCGCCCGGTGGCGCGAACGAAACCGTCTAGATGTGGATGAGGATCTGCCGCACGGGATGTCCGAGCGCGTCCGCGACACGGGCCAGTTCCTCGCCGGTCAGCCAGGCCCGGTTCGGATACAGCACCTCGATCCTGAAGCGCGCGAACCCCATCGGCCAGTCGTACACCAGGTCGTTGAGCGACGTCTGGACCTCGCAGCAGGGCACCGCCACGAGGAGCGTCGAGAAGCCCTCGTCACAGCGTGCCGAGACGGCCTCGGCCACCAGTGGGAGGTGAACTGCGCAGCGCAGTGCGGGCAGGAGATCTTCTGAAGGCTCGCACCGCAGACGACCACCTCGACGCCGTCGTGCCATGTGGCTTTTAGACCACGGCGGGCGTCGTCGTCGGGAAGCATCCCGGACAGCACGACAGCGGCATGATCCGCCGCATCCCTACGGGGCTGCCAGTACGGATCCGTCGCAATCACCGTCAGGTAGTTGTCACTCACAGCCCGCCCACCGCACCCTCCACGTCCCGCTCCCCTCCACCGACCCGGCGAATCTATCCGGCCACGGCACCGGATTCCTTCCCTGGTCCGCCACCGACCCCCCCACACGAAACCGCCTGGGCCCGGCCGCGACCCCCGCGTGCGCCCGCACCGCCCGTGACCACACCCTCCCCCGGCCGGACACGGCCGCGCACCACACACCGTCACACACCCACCGGGCAGGACACCTTCCGCCGACGGCCGTTGTCATATGCCGCGGCCGCGGGCCGCCGTACCACTCAAGGGGTACATGTGCGCCCCGATTCACTCCCGTGCCCACAGGGACGTCCGCGCCCCTGCGTGCGGGCATTCTCCCGCCGCAGGCACCGGGTGGGCGGGCCGCCCGGCAGCCACTCATATCCCGCACACAGGGCACCACCAGCGACAACACCGGCTAAAGTGCGGTGGCAGCTCCTCTACGCATGCGCGCCGACTCAACCCTCACCACGCGCCGGACGCCCGTCGCGTGCCCGGCACCTGAAGCTCAACTCGAGCCACAGGTGTCACTCAAGTGAAACAACAGGCTCTACTCACCCGTACTATCTCTCATCCGGGCTGTTCGCAGCAGTTACTACCGCTGACCTTTGGGCAGCAGCCCCGAAACACACAAGCGCAGGGCTCACGTTTGCGTCCGCGCCCCATCAGGACCGGCTCATGCGGCCGGCACAACGGAAAGGCCCCACACCATGTCGCAGAGCACCACTGCCGCCACCGGACTGTCATCGCAGTACGCCGCGCAGGTCACCAGCGACCTCGAGCGCAACGTCAAGGAGCAGGAGCGCATCAGCACGGACATCGCCGCGCTGCAGCAGGAGTTGGCCTCCCTGCAGACCGACCACTCCGTGCTGGTCAACGTGCAGCAGGCGCTGGGCATCACATCGGCCCCCGTCCAGGGCGCGGCTACGCCGGAGGCCACCACCGTGCCCGCCCCCCGCGAGAAGACCTCCACCGAGCCCGGTGCCGGCAAGCGGGCACGGGCCAAGAAGACCACCGACGCCCCGGCCACGGACAAGAAGCCGGCCGCAGCCAAGTCCGCACCCAAGCCTGCGGCCAAGTCCGCGCCCAAGACCGCCGCCAAGTCCGCACCCAAGACCGCGGGCAAGGCGGAGACCGCGAAGGCGGCCCTGCCCACCCTGGTCGAGCTCATCCGCCGGCACCTGAGCGAGCAGAGCGAACCGCGCTCCGCCGCCGAGGTGACCACCGCGCTCGACCAGGCCCACCCCGAGCGCGGCATCAAGACCACCGTCGTGCGCACCACCCTGGAAAACCTCGTGGCCCGCACCCAGGCCCACCGCACCAAGCAGGGCAGCTCCGTCTACTACACCGCCCCCACCGAGCAGGACACCGCACCCAAGACGGACCAGGCGCAGACCGAAGAGTCGAAGTAACCCGCGCACCGGGCGGCATGCTGCCGCTTCGGCGGCAGCCTGCCCGACCGCACCCACCAACTCGGACACCGCGCATCGGACGTCTGCAACGCCGTGCATCGCACGCCGGCCGGTAGGTGCCCGTCGTGCCCGTCGTGGACGCCTCCACTGCCCGGCAGCCTGCAAAAACCGTCTCCGGCCGGCAGTTGCAGCGCCGCCGATGCACCCGCACCGCGGCGGCCCTGTGCCGGCATGAAGACCGTCAGGTGCCGACCTCCCGCTGCACCGTCCAAGACACCGACACCGACACCGACCGACAACGTCGCTTCTTTTCTTTCCAGCACGTTCCGCCGGTACCACAAGCGCTTTCGCGGCACGCGCAATCCGTTCGCGCTCCGCACACGGCCGTTCCGCGGGTGCGGCGGCAAAGCCGAGACTCATGGCCATGAAGCTTCTCCTGCTCGGTGGATCGGTGTTCGCCGGGCGGGCCTTCGCCGCGCAGGGGCTGCGCCGCGGCTGGGAGGTGACCGTCTTCAACCCGGGCCGGACCCAGGCCGACCTGCCCGGCGTGCACGCCCTGCACGGAGACCGGACCGACCAGGCGGATCTCGCCGCCCTGGCCGCGGCCGGGCCCAACGACGCCGTTGTCGACGTCTGCGGGTACGTGCCTCGCGAAGTAGCGAAGTCGGCTGCCGCGCCGGCCGAACACGCAGACGCCTACCTGTTCGTCTCCACCATCAACATCTATCCCCACTTCCCCGCCCTGCCGACCGACGAGTCCTCCCCCCGCCACGGTGGCACCGCCGATGCCGGGCCGGAAGGCGGCGACCACGGCCGGCTCAAGGACCGCTGCGAGAAAGCGGTCCACCGCGCCTTCCCCGGAAGGGTCGTGGTGCTCCAACCAGGCCTGATCGTCAGGCCGCACGACCGCGCCCGGCGCACCACAGCCTGGCTGCGCCGCGCGGCACGCGGCGGCCCGATGGCCGTCCCCGGCACCGGCGGACCGGCCACTGCGGGTCATCGACGTACGCGACCCCGCCGCCTTCGCCCTCAACCTGCTGACCGGCGCACCGAAGGACGACATCGAGGACTACCCGGTACCCGGCGCACCGGACAACGCAAGCTCGGGCGACTACCTGGATGCCTGCGTCACCGGCCACCGCAGGCCGGCCCGAACTCGTCTACATCGATGACCAGATCTTCCCCGACCACGACGTCGAACCGTGGACGGAGCTTCCGCTCTGGTTGCCACCAGGCCCCCAACCCGCGGCCGCCCGGGCCACGTCGTGCGCGAAGACACCGGCCGCCGGCCCGCACCGCCGCCCGGTCACGGACTCCATACACGACACGGCCACCTGGCCGTTCGCACCCCGCAGCGAACAGGAAACCTTCGAAGACGACCGGCACTTCAGCGCATCGACGCCGTTCCTGTCGACCGAGAAAGAACAAACAATCCTCACCGCCCACACAGCCAAACAGCCTCAAACCAAGTGAACGCCCTTACGGCTGCCCTCGTTCGGGCCCGCGGTGCCGCACCGGGGACGGCCATCGAGACACGGCGCAAGCGCCGGGCGTGCTGCCCCACTGCCTCCAACCCCGCGTGGCCTTACCGCCACCTCACCACCCGAGCAACTCCGCGACGATCAAGACCACCCTCGCACCCACCACCCTGGAGAACCTCGCGGCCGCACCCAGGCCCACCGCACCGAGCAGGGCAGCTCCGCCCACGACACCGCCCCCACCGAGCAGGACACCGCACCCAAGGACGGACGAGGCACAGGCCGAAGAGCCGCAGTAACCCTCGCACCGGTCGGACGCTCGCGCCGGCCCCGATCTTGTTCGTGGCCGGCTCCCGGACGCAAGACGGCTGAACCTCAAGGCTCAAACACTGGTACCACTGGCGGCATTGGTGGCATGTCGGATGTCAAGGCCATGAACCTGCGCGTCCCCGACCCCGAGCAGCGGGCGGCCATCGCCGCGGCCGCGAAGCAGGAGGGGGTCAGCATGCAGGAGTACATCCTCTCCGCCGCCTACGCGCGGGCGACCGCCGACGAGCAGCGGTTCCTGGAAGGTTCAAGGAGTCCAAGGCCCGCAGCGGCGCGGCCTTCGCCGCTGAACCCAGCAGCATGGATCCCAGCGAGGAACAGCGAGCAGCCGAGCAGCAGGCACGCCAGGAGATCGAGAGCCACGGGCAAGGGCACGCCGCGTGGCCAAGCCCGGCCCCCACCCGCTCGACGTCGCGTTCCTGCTGCACGCTGCCGAACTCCTGGACGGTGACCCCCAGGTCGACGACCACGGCCCGCTCTACGCCGCCCTCGCCCGGGTCAACGCCCGGGCGAGGGAACGCGACATCCACGCTTCCCCGTACCTCAAGGCAGCCGCGCTGCTGCAGACTCTGGCGAAACTGCCACCTCTGGAGCACTCAGGCGAGGCCTTCGCCTGGCACGCCACACAGGCCTACCTGATCCTCAACGAGCACCCGATCGCGTATCCGCCCACAGCAGCCGTCGTACTCGTGCGGGACGCCACTTCCGGGGTCCTCGGAGTGGCTCGGATCACCCAGCAGTTACGCGCCTGGGCCGCCAACTGACCGTCCTCGAAGGAATGCGGTAACCAGAGGAACACACTTCCGGATTGCTGTCGCCCGCCCGGGCCACCGGCCTACGGCTGCTCGACATCATAGAAGGCCCCGGTCCATGCCGTGATGGACACCGCCCGCCCCCGCGGCGAGAATAGCCGCCCACCGAACATCGAGACGTCTGCCCGGTGACGGAGTCGGTGCGGGGCGCGTGTCCCCTCTCCACGCCAGCACTGGACGGTTCCAGGCGGCGACACGGGTCGCTACATTCGGGCACCGACGAACCGGGCGGGCCGTCCCACCGGGCAGCGAAAAGGACTCGCCCTGCCCACGGCGAACTACCGCCCGCCGCTACGGACCCCGGGCGCCGCCGCCTTCTTCCTGCCTGCATCACTCGGACGCGTCGGCGGCGCGATGACCGGCCTCAGCCTCGTCTGGCTCGTGCACAGCCACACCGGCAGCTTCCTCACGGCCGGCCAGGTCAGCGCAGCGTTCGCGGTCGCCGAAGCACTCGCAGCACCGCAACTGGCCCGCCTCACGGACCGGTTCGGGCAGAGCCGCATCCTGCCGCCCGCACTGCTCGCCCACGCCCTCACCGTCGCCGCCCTCGTGTGCCTGGTCACCGCCAGCCCCCGCAACGCGCTGCCGGCCCTGGGCGGTGCGCTGGTCGGCGCCGGCGTCCCCCAACTCGGCGCGATGTCCGCCACCCGCTGGGCGGCACTGCTGCGCCCCAACCGGGCAGCGGAACTGCCCACCGCTTTCGCGCTGGAGTCCCTCAGCAACACGGCCGCCTACCTCGTAGGACCCGCGACGGTCAGCGCACTCGCCGCGGCCGGACACCCCGTGGCCGGCACGACGGTGGCCGTCTCCTTGTCCGTGGCCGGCAGCCTGCTCCTCGCCGCTGCCCGCGGCAGCGCGCCCGCACCGGCCGCCCGCAGCACCCCGCACGCCACGAGCCGCTCGCTGCAGCACGGCGCCCTCTTCATCCTGATCGGCCTTAATCTCGCCATCGGGGTCTACTTCGGAGCCCTGCAGGTATCGGTGACCGCGTTCGTGGTGGAGCACCACGCACCGGGCACCGCCGCCCCGATCCTCGCCGTCTCCACCTGCAGCGGCCTGCTGACCGGACGGCTGTACGGGCTGCGCCGGCGGCGTGCCACACCAGCGATGCAACTCCCGATCGCGACCGGCGCCTTGATGCTCGCCACCTGGCTACTGCTCACCGCCGGCTCACCGCTTCAGCTCGGCTGGATGGCAGTCCTGACCGGCGCCACGATCCCACCCCTTGTGGCGCTCTTCTCCCAGCTCACCGAGTCGACCGCCCACCCATCCGTCCTGACCCAGGCATTCTCCTGGCCCGGCTCCGCCAGCGCGGCAGCCTCCGCCAGTGCGGCAGCCGCCTCCGGCTGGGCGATCGACACACTCGGCCCACGCGGCAGCTTCGCGCTCACCGCCACGGCCGCCACCACGACGACCCTCCACAGCCTCACCGGCCTACGCGTTTTTCTGCACCCGCCGACCAGCCGGCCGACACCACCAAAGCCGGCACCGCATGACCGACGAGCACCCCGGACACGCAACCACAGCCGGTGACCGACCCGCACGCCCGACCCGACGGCTGACGCCCGACGTCCGACGGCTTCTGGATCGATCCGCAGAAGGCCGCATCCCTCACCGCACCGCCGCGCAACAGCCCACACCCACCCGGCCGTCGAACCCGCCGCCACGGCCGCGGGACAGCTCAGGCCGCCTCGGGCCGCCCGGCGTGCAGGCCCGCGGCGGGCCCGTGCACGTCCTCGAACGGGAAGGTGTCGTCCTCTTCGTAGTCCGGGGCCTGGAAGGGGTTCGTCGCCGCGGGCGGCGGCACAGCGGTGGAGCAGCGCGGTTGCTCTTCCACAGCGGAGAACAGCGACGTCAGGTCGATGAGCGGTCTCTCTTTCGGTACAGGCCCGCCGAAGAAGGGGGGCCTGGCGTGCCGTGACCGGGCACAGCGGTCCTACAGCTTGGTCATCTTGGCGTACGGGCTCACGATCCGCACCTGCTCCGAACCGAAATCCACGAGCGCCGCGGATCCGTCCTCGATACCGATCACCCGGCCGAGACCGTACACGTCGTGGGTGACCTGGTCACCCACGGCGAAGTGCTTGGGAGCCGGTGCGACCGGGGCCTTGAAGGGGCTGGTAGGCAAATGACGCTTAGGGGCAGCAGATTTTGTCATCGCCCCCAGTATGCACCCCCGCAATGTACCGGTGTTGACGCCCCAAGGGCGGCAACAGCCCCCGGTCGCACCCCGCGACGGCACGATCTGGACCCGCGGCCCGGCCGACGCACGGGCGAGTCGGGCGGTTCAGCCGCATCCAAGGCCGAACCGCCCGTACCCTTCATGGTGTCTACGGCGTCACATAGCGGGCGCCAAACCCTGGAGGCAATACCCCGTGCTGATTGCTCAGCGTCCCTCGTTGACCGAAGAGGTCGTCGACGAATTCCGCTCCCGGTTCGTGATCGAGCCACTGGAACCGGGCTTCGGCTACACCCTCGGCAACTCCCTGCGCCGCACCCTGCTGTCGTCGATCCCCGGTGCCGCTGTCACCAGCGTCCGCATCGACGGTGTCCTGCACGAGTTCACCACCGTCCCCGGCGTCAAGCAGGACGTCACCGACCTGATCCTCAACATCAAACAACTGGTCGTCTCCTCGGAGCACGACGAGCCGGTCGTGATGTACCTGCGCAAGCAGGGCCCGGGTCTGGTCACCGCCGCCGACATCGCACCCCCGGCCGGCGTCGAGGTACACAACCCCGACCTCGTCCTCGCCACCCTCAACGGCAAGGGCAAACTGGAGATGGAACTGACCGTGGAACGCGGCCGCGGCTACGTCTCCGCCGTACAGAACAAACAGACCGGACAAGAGATCGGCCGTATCCCCGTCGACTCCATCTACAGCCCCGTCCTCAAAGTCACCTACAAAGTCGAAGCAACCCGCGTCGAACAACGCACCGACTTCGACAAACTCATCGTCGACGTCGAAACCAAACAAGCCATGCGCCCCCGCGACGCCATGGCATCAGCCGGCAAAACCCTGGTCGAACTATTCGGTCTCGCACGCGAGCTCAACATCGAAGCCGAAGGCATCGACATGGGCCCCTCCCCCACCGACGCCGCCCTCGCCGCCGACCTGGCACTCCCGATCGAGGAACTCGAACTCACCGTCCGCTCCTACAACTGCCTCAAACGCGAAGGCGTCCACTCCGTCGGCGAACTCGTCGCACGCTCCGAAGCCGACCTCCTCGACATCCGCAACTTCGGAGCAAAATCCATCGACGAAGTCAAAGCAAAACTGACCGGCCTCGGCCTCGCCCTCAAAGACAGCCCACCCGGATTCGACCCCATCGCCGCCGCCTTCGACGCCGACCACGACACCAACACCGGATTCGCAGAAACCGAACAATACTGACCCAACACACAGGCACCG
>NZ_LMWH01000262.1 GCF_001507435.1 Streptomyces sp. NRRL F-5122 | reverse complement strand
GCTGATGACGCACACCCCGAGCGATTCGCCGTCGGCGCCCTGGAGGCACTGGAACGACACCGCGAACGGCTTCTCGGCGCCCTGGCTCGTCGGCAGCCACGTCCGGTACTCGTGGATCTTGGTCGTACCGTTCCGGAGGACCTGCCGCATCACCGCCTCGATCGTTTCGGCATCGGCACCGGGCATCACATCGGTGAACCGACGCCCGAGGCGCCGGTCCCGGGAGAGGCCGTCGTGGATGTCCATGACCTCGTTCGCGAAGGTGCACCGCAGCTGCCGGTCGCGGACGGCGACCCCGATCGGCGCGCGGGCGAGGAGCGGTCCCCGCACCGATCCGTCCACCGTGTCCCCGGACGGCATGCCGGCGTCGGTCATGGACGCGAGCCATCGTGCCGATCCGTCCTGACCGCGCAACGCCGTGATCCGCACATTGACGTCGAGCACCCGGCCGTCCCGGCGGCGCACCGCCGTCACGCCCGGCCAGCCGTTCACGGCCCGGCACCGTTCCACGAACGCCGATGTCGTCGCTTCCACGAAGGACGGCAGCACGAGCGCGGCCGACCGGCCCACGATGTCCCCGGCGGAGTGTCCGAGGAGCCGCTCGGCACCTTGAGCCCAGGCGGCGACCGTCCCCTGCTCGTCGAGCAGCGCGATGGCCGTGTCGGATACGTCGGAGGCGTTCAACTGCTTGCCGAGTGTCAATGTGTCGAGGCTGCTCGGGGTCATCTGGTGCGGTCCTCGCAATGTCCGGGGGAGTCGACGACATGGGCGTTGGGGAGGTTTTGCCCTTTTTGTTTGAGTGACCCGGTGAAGCCCGGTTCTGTGACAGTGCGTCCCATGGCAGTGACGCAGCCCACATCGTCGAGGTCCAAGGACGGTGGCGGGCTCCCGGACGAGCGGCTGTCCGAGGGCGCTCCGGGCGCGGCGGGAATCCCCGTGCGGGTCCGCTCGAGGGCGGCCCCGCACGGCGCCGAGGCACGTGCCCCACCGCGCATCGATGGAATGCGGGCCCCGGCCGGGTCTGCGAGGATCGCTGCATGATCGTCGGGATCCGGTCACTCGCGATGGGGTGGACGGCCGTCGTGCCGGTGATCGCGGTGGTCCTGCTGGCCTTCACCTGGGGGCGCGGCCTGCCTGGCGGGGTCGTCGCCCTGGTGGCGGTGGTGCTGGCCGGATCCGTACTGGCCGCGGTCCATCACGCCGAAGTCGTCGCGCACCGGGTCGGCGAACCCTTCGGCTCACTCGTGCTCGCCGTCGCGGTCACGGTCATCGAGGTGGCACTCATCGTCACACTGATGGCGGACGGTGGCGCCAAGGGCGCGACCCTGGCTCGCGACACCGTCTTCGCGGCGGTGATGATCACCTGCAACGGGGTGGTGGGCCTGAGCCTTCTCGTCGCCTCGCTGCGGCACGGCATCGCGGTGTTCAACGCGGAGGGCACCGGAGCCGCCCTCGCGACCGTGGCGACACTGGCCACCCTCAGCATGGTCCTGCCGACCTTCACCACCAGCAGGCCCGGCCCCGAGTTCTCCCCGACGCAGCTCACCTTCGCCGCGCTGTCCTCACTGGTCACGTACCTGCTGTTCGTGGCGACCCAGACCGTGCGCCATCGCGACTACTTCCTCCCGATCACCCGGCAGGGAGAGGTGATCACCGCGGACGACCACGCCAACCCGCCCTCCGTCCGCGCCACGGCCTTCAGCCTCGCGCTGCTCGGCCTCGCCCTCGTCGGTGTCGTCGGACTGGCCAAGGGCGTGTCGCCCACCGTCGAGTCCGGCGTGGCGGCGGCAGGCATGCCGCAGGACGTCGTCGGCGTGGTCATCGCGCTGCTCGTACTGCTGCCCGAGACCATCGCCGCCCTGCGGTCGGCACGCCGCGACCGGGTCCAGACGAGTCTCAACCTTGCGCTCGGCTCCGCGATGGCCAGTATCGGCCTGACCATCCCCGCCGTCGCCCTGGCGTCGATGTGGCTCTCCGGACCGCTCGTGCTGGGCCTCGGCTCCGTCCATATGGTGCTGCTCGCCCTGACCGTGGTCCTGGGTTCGCTGACGGTGGTACCCGGCCGGGCCACACCACTTCAGGGAGGTGTCCACCTGGTGGTGTTCGCGGCCTATCTGGAGCTGGCGATCACCCCCTAGACCGCCCCCGGACCCCGCGCGCTCACCATGACGGACCGGTTTCTCACGGGGCTGCGATCCCGGGCGGCTGCCGGGCGGTGTCCCGGACATCCAGGCGCCATGACGGCGCACGCCGCACAGGCGGCGGCCGGAGCCGTGCGGGTGGAGGGAGATCGTCGTACGGCACCGTCAGACCGCGACGGCTTCGCCCATCTCCTCCTCGGCCGCCTCGTCCGCGGTGTCCTGCTCCATGCTCGCCGGTGGGGTCGCCGCCGGGGCGGGGGCGGCGTGGCGCTCGGCCACCGCGGCGGCGGCCAGCAGCAGCAGTCCCGCGACCAGCCAGAGGACCAGCGTGAGGATGTGGCCGGCGAAGCCCGCCGAGTCGAAGTAGAGCAGGCTGCGTGCGCCCTCGACGAAGCCCGCGCCGTTCCAGAAGGCGTGCAGCGCGCCGAAGAAGCCGTTCTGCAGCGCGGGCTGGAAGATGCCGCCTGAGCTGGTGAAGTTGAGCATCACGAACAGCACCATCAGGGCCAGCGTCGTCCAGCGCTTGAGGAAGGTGTGCAGGGCGATGCCGATGGTGAGGATCCCCGCCGAATAGAGCCAGGACATGCCCCACAACCCGAGCAGGTGGTGGTCGGCGAGGTGGAAGACCGGCCCGGCCAGCACGGTTCCTATGACGCTGACCACAAGTGACGTGCCGAGGCCGATGGCGGCCCGGATCCTTGTGCTGAGGGCCGCGCCGCCCGCACCGATCGCGGCGACGCTGGCGTAGGAGCCGATGCTCAGCGCGACCAGCAGGAAGAACAGCCCCTGTCCGGTCGGGTCGCCGTCGGCGAGCCGGGACACGTCGGTGACGCGCAGGGGTGCGCCCTGCTTGCCGGCCACGGTCGTGAACACCGCCTGCGCGGCGGTGGCGGAGGTGTCGGAGTTGGCCTTGGCGACCAGCAACTCGGGATGCTTGTTGCTGGGCACATAGGCGCCGACCAGGTCCCGGTCCATGATCTGGCGCTGTGCGGCGGCCCGGTCGGGCACGGTGGTGACGTCCAGGGCGTCCCCGGCCTTGTCCTTGATCGTCTGGGCCAGCACCTGATGGCGCGGTGAGGTACCGACGACGGCGACCTTCAGCCCGTGCGCGTGCGGTGCGTGGAAGGCCCCGAGGTAGGCCATGCCCATACCCAGGCACATCAGCATCGGGGTGAGCAGCAGGATCACCACGTGGCGGACGGCATGGCGGGTGGAGGTCACTGTCGGCCGCTCCGCGGCCAGACGGTGGGTACTCATCGAGGGCTCTCCTTCGGGTTGGTGGTTGTAAACTACATATAAATCTTGTTGTAAGCTACAACTATTCGGGAAGGGTGCTTGTCATGCCGGACCGCGATGCGTCGATGGACGTCATCCAGCGCGAACTCACCCGGTTCGCGCGTCGCGCCCGCCAGAAGGCCGCCCAGCTCCATCCGGAGCTGTCACTGGTGGCCCACAGCATGCTCGACCACATGGACAAGAACGGCAGCTGTCACGCCGCCGACCTCGCCGGGCACTTCCTGCTGGACAAGTCGACCGTCAGCCGGCAGATCGCGATGCTGGAGGCGGAGGGCCTGATCGTGCGCGAGCCCGACCCGGACGACCACCGGAAGCAGATTTTGAAGGCGTCCGAGAAGGGCCTTGATCTGCTGAAGGGCGCCAACCGTCAGCGCCGCGCGTCCTTCGAGCGGCGGTTCACCCACTGGGGCGACGCCGACGTGGCACAGCTGGCCGCGTACCTGCGGTGCTACAACACGGCTGAGGGCGACTGAACCGGGACGCGGCAACGGATCCTGTCGCCTGCCGCCATGCGCTGCGGTGATGTACCAGGACCCCGTCCACGGCCCCGGCATACGGCCGCTTCGGGCGGCACGCACCTGGCCGTGCACCGAGCGCCGCGTTCCAACGGGTGAGGGAACCCGCCGAGTTGATCGCGTTGTCAGTCCCCCCTGCCAACATCCCGCCATGCCGTACGACGCCTTGGTGGCCGAATCCCGCAGGAACGACGGGCTCGACGAAGTGCGGTCCGTCGCGCTCGACCGTGTCCGCTGGCTCGTCGACCTCCTGGAACATCAACGGACCGAGTTCCGGCGCTCCATGGGGCACGAGTACCGGCGATCCAGGACGCAGGGCGCGGCGACCCGGACCGAGATCGACGGGCGACTCGCGGCCTGCACGGACGAGGAGGGCAGGGCCGCTGTCCTGTGCCTCATGCTGGCCGCCTGCTTCGACGACACGAGCCTGTGGCAGTACGACGCCGAAATCGGGTCGCTGATCTCGTGGGTGCGGGGCTGGACGCCCGGCGAGGTCGCCGTGATGCTGCTCCGCGCCACCGAGTACGACATGAACCACTGGTTCGCCGAATCACTGGGTCAGGTGCTGAACGCCGCCGACCAGCTCGACGCCGAGGGCCGCCGTGCGGTCGGGCCCTGGCTGCGGCACGCGCACACCCGGCTCATGGACACCACCGTCGAGGCGCGCCTGCGCGCATCGCTCGCCCAGCGCCTCCGGGCGCTGCTCGCGAGTGTGGACGAGGCGGACATCCCCGAGGGACTGATACCCGTCGGTGCTCCCTGGGCCGCCCCGCTGAGGGATCGCGCGAAGACTTCCCCGACGTCGGAAACGGCCCGCTTCATCAGGCACTTGGCGAGTCCGTCGGGGCCGCGACCCGCGCAGAGGTGGCGGCGGACCTGCCTCGAACTCGCGGACGCGGCGTCGGCACGGGACCTCGTGGCCGACGTCCTGCGGGCGCTGGCCGAGGACGATCCGCTGTGCAGCACGGGAAGCGGTGCGCACACCGGCTGGCTGCATGACGGATACCACTACCACTACGTCGTCCACCAGAACGACGCCGACCTGGCACGGGGCATCGTCTGGGCGGCCGCGCTGACAGCAGGCCCGGCAGCGGTGCGGCACCTCGGCGCGCTCGCGCTGCGGACCGGCGGACACGGAACCGGGGTGATCGAGGACCTCAAGCTCGCGGGTGCCGCCATCAACGCCCTGGCCGAGACCGGCGATACGGCCTCCCTCGAGGCCCTGTGGCGGTTGCAGTCCCGGATCAGGCACCGGGCACTGCGCAAGCAGCTCGACACCGCGCTGGTGACGGCGGCCGGCAAGCAGGGCATCACGGCGGAGCAGCTCATCGAGCGCAGTGTGCCGGACCACGGCCTGGCGCCGGACGGCTCGCTGGAACGAGAGGTGGGCGGACACCGGGTGCGAGTGGCGATCGACGGGGCGGGAACCCTACGGCTCACCTTCTCGCGCCCCGACGGAACCACGTCCCGCACGGCTCCGGCGGCAGTGAAGGACGGATTCCCCGACGAGCTCGGGGAACTGAAGACCCTGGCCAAGGAGATACGGGGGACGCTGTCAGGCGAACGGGCCCGCGTGGAGGCGCTGATGTCGGCCGGGCGGGAGTGGCCGTACGAGGAGTGGTGCCGCTACTACCGCGACCACCCGGTCACCGGAACTCTTGTCCGCGGCCTGATCTGGGAGTTCCAGGACGAGGGAGGCGAGTGGCGCGCGGTGGCACCGGCGGCCGAGCCGTCCGGTCGGCCCGAGCGCGTCCGGTTGTGGCATCCGATCCGGGCGTCAGCGGAGGACATCAGGGCGTGGCGGGAGCGGATCGTCGCCGAGCGGCTGCGGCAGCCCTTCAAGCAGGCCTTCCGGGAGATCTACCTGCTCACCCCCGCGGAGGAGGAGACCGGTGTCTACTCCAACAGGTTCGCCGCCCATATCGTCCACTACCGGCAGCTCTACGCTCTGTTCAAGGAACGCGGCTGGCAGGCCAACTTCCTCGGCCGGTACGACGGCGGCTACGACGGTCAGGCGCGGGCCGAGTTCGGCGACGGCGAGTGGCGGGCCTGTTTCCACCACGAGCCCGCCGCGGACGACGACGGCGGCTACGCGCCCGAGCTCGCCGCGACGGACCAGGTCCGCTTCGAACGGCGGGACGGCCGGCGCCTGCGTGCGGTACCGCTGGCGGAGGTACCCCCGCTGGTGTTCAGCGAGGCGATGCGGGATGTGGATCTGTTTGTGGGTGTGACGTCGATCGCCGCCGATCCCGAATGGACCGACCGCGGCGAGGACCGTTACGGGGGGTACTGGCGAAGGGTGTCCTTCGGTGCTTTGACGGCGAGTGCCGAGGTGCGCCGGGAGGCGTTGGAACGGATCCTGCCGCGTTTGAAGATCGCCGCCCGGTGCACGCTGGAGGGTCGTTTCCTGGTCGTGCGGGGGGACTTGCGCACGTACAGGATCCATCTGGGCTCGGCGAACATCCTGATGGAACCGGACGACTCCTACTTGTGCATCGTTCCGTCGCGCGGCAAGGGCGACGGCAGGGTCCTCCTGCCGTTCGAGGACGAGCGGCTCTCCCTGATCCTCAGCAAGGCGTTCCTGCTCGCCGCAGACACCGAGATGACCGACGAGACGATCCTCCGCCAGATCAAGCGAGGTGCCTGATGGCCACCGTGACGTTCCGGGACGAGACCGCGACGGGCAAGCCGGTCGCCGCCTGGGGGATCGCCGGGCTGCCGGAACGGATGACCGTACGGGAGCTGATCCGGCTCAGGGTCCGTGAGGAGGTCGCCCGGCACAACAGCCGCCCGAGCACCCATTTCAACGGTCTCGTCCGTCCCGACGACGCCGAGGTCGAACTGAACGGCTACCGACTCCGCGAGCCGCGCCGCATCGACTGGCAGCGCCAGGCCGACACCGCGGAACGCGCCTTCCTGGCCAACGGCTTCTTCGTACTGGCCGGCGACCGCCAGGTCGAGGACCTGGACGAAGTCGTGGACCTGACCGTCGATCCCGACCTGGTCTTCATCAAGTTGGTCGCTTTGGTGGGCGGTTGAGAGAGTTCGGTCTCCGTCAAGCCCTCCGAGAGGCCGGGCACGGCCCTGGGCCCGACGTCGAGCGCCGGCCGTTCGATCCGGCCCGCATCCGTCTCTACTACGGGGAGCAAACGGGAGATCGCAGAGCTCGGCGATGTCGCCGCGACCCACCAGGTCCTCGACGCCCTGGACGGACCCGCCGTCCTGGTCGGCCACTCCTACGGCGGCGTCGTCATCACCGTGGCGGGCAACCACGAGAAGGTCTCCCGCCTCGTCCACGTCGCGGCCTTCGCCCCGGGCAAGGGCGAGTCGGTGAACAGTCTCATCGCCGACCCGCCGCGCGGGGCCCCCGTACCGCCGATCCTGCCGCCCAGGGACGGCTTCCTGTTTTTGGACCGGGACCAGTTCGCCGCCTCGTTCGCCGCGGACATCCCCGTCGGCCAGGCCGCCTTCATGGCGGACTCCCAGGTGCCCCGGGGCGTGGACGTCCTCAGCGGAGCCGCGTCCCAGCCGGCCTGGCGGACCAAGCCGACCTGGTACCTGGTCGCGACCGACGACCGGATGATCCCCCCGCCCGCACAGCGCGCCATGGCCGAGCGGGCTGGGCCGGACCGGCGAGGTCCCCGGCAGCCACTCCGGCTACGTCTCCCAGCGCGGCGCGGTCGCCGATCTGATCAAGCAGACCGCACGCGACCGACCGGCCGGCCCCGCTACGGCGGCCACGCGCAGCGACCCCACACAGGTGCGCCCGCACGAACTGCCGATGCGCGGTCCCTGATGACCCGCGGGACGGGCCAGCGCCCGGCGACCATCGGGCCGCCGTCCGCCCGCCCCGCGGCGTACCTGCCCCAGCGACTCACCCACACCGGACCAGCGACCAGGGCAGGACGGGGCGGCTGGAGGAGACCCTTGTCGTGTCCCCGTGCCGGAGATGTGCGCCAGTCGCCCGGTCGGCTGGCGGCGACGCCCGGCGGCGGTAAAGCTTTGGAGACCGAAGTGGTCGAGGGGGAAGCGAAGCTGATGTGACTGTGGAGGAGCCGTGGGCAGCCTGGTCGTCGTCGGAGTGGATGGCTCGTCGTCGAGTGATGCGGCGGTGGTGCAGGCCGCCCGGGAAGCACAGCGCCGTCATGCGACGCTTCGTGTGGTGCACGGTTTCAGCTGGCCTGTCGGGCCCATGTACGCACCGCTGGACCCGTCGCCGCTCAATCGCCTGGCGCACGACTCCGCGGAGCTTGCCCGCAGTGTCGCGCCGGAGGTGGAGGTCACCGATGCCGTGATGACAGGCGGCGCGGTAGCGGTGCTGACGGCCGAGTCACGAGACGCGGACCTCATGGTCGTCGGCCGGCGCGGCATCGGGGGCTTCGTCGGCATGCTGCTGGGCTCGACGGCGGTCTCCCTGGCCACTCACAGCCAGTGTCCGGTGATCGTGGTCAGCGACGAACCGGATGACGCGGGGCCGATCGTGCTGGCCGTCGACGGCTCGCCCGAAGGCGAGAACGCGGTCGAATTCGCCTTTGCCGAGGCGGCGTTGCGCGGAGCCGAGATCAGGGCCGTGCATGCGTGGCTGCCCGATTACGCGCCGGCCGGTACGGGCGTGGAGAGCGCGGAGCGATTGCTGGCCCAGGCAGTCGTCGGTCGCCGGGAGAGGTATCCGGACGTCAGGGTCGGACAGGAGGTCCTGAGCGGCGAAACCCGCGAGGTCCTGATCAAGGCGAGCAGCGGCGCCCAGCTGATGGTCGTCGGAGCCAGAGGGCACGGCGGCTTCTCCGGGCTGCTCCTGGGCTCGGTGAGCCAGGCGCTGTTGCACCACGCACACTGCCCGGTCGCCGTCGTCCGCCGTAGTGCGTGACGAGGGTCGTGCAGGGCGGCCGTCGGACGCACAACACGCTGGAGGCTGCCGGGACCGGAGGCGAACCTGCGCGCTGTGCGGGATACCGGTCCTCGCCCCCGTACGGCGTCGTGCGAATGGCCCCAGGGGCGATGTGCGATGGGACGCTCACCCTCGCCAGAGCATCTCGTGTGCCATCGCGATCACCGCGCGGACCGCGGGACCGGGCGTGCGGTCGGACGGAGAAGCCAGGGAGAACTGCCAATCCAGGTCGGCGTCGACGACGGTCAGCGTGGCGACGTCCTGCCCCTGGCCGAGGGCGACCCGTGGCAGCAGTGCCACGCCCAGTCCGTTTCGGACGTAGTCCACACCGGTGGTGAGATCGGTGATCTCGATGGCGACGCGGTGGGGGACGGAGGCGGCGTCGAAGGCCCGGTCGGCAACGGTCCGGTTGCTGTATCCCACGGGAAAGTCCACGAAGTCCAGGCCGGCGAGCTCGGTGATCGACACGCTGCGTCGCTTTGCGAGCGGATGGTCGGCGGGCACGACGAGATCGAGCACCGAGGTGGCGAGGTCGGTCAGCGTGATGCCGGTGGGGCACGGTCCGGGCCCCGAGACGAAGGCAAGGTCGAGCCGCCGTTCGAGGAGGGCTTCGATCAGACCCTGGGAGCCGGAGGGGGCGGCGCTGGTCCGCAGGAACACACCGGGATGACGCCGGTGGAATTCACCCAGGAACACGGGAAGGTCGATGAGCCCGATCGTGGCGATCGCGCCGAGCCGCAGTGTGCCGCTGAGCCCGCCGCGGACCTCGGCCACCGCGTCCGCGGCCTCCCGGGCGGCGTCGAGAGCGGCATGGGCGCGCGGGAGCAGGGCGGCACCGGCATCGGTGAGCAGTACGCGTTTGGGGGTGCGTTCCAGCAGCGGCGTACCGAGTTCCCGCTCGAGGTTCTTGATCGTGGTGGAGACCGCGGACTGGACGACGTGCACCCGTGCGGCGGCACGGGTGAAGTTCGCTTCCTCCGCGACGGCGACGAAGTACTCGAGCTGGCGCAGTTCCACCTTCCGAGTATCCCTCAAGGTATCTCTCAGCGAGATGGCGGCGGTCTATTACTTCTGTTGGACAGTGCCTGTTGCTCCCAGCGATTCTGTTGGAAGTTCAACCGATACAGGAGGCTGAAAATGACCTACAGGACGCCACCGACATATCTGGGCAGCGGTGACCCGGTGCGACAGCGCAAGGACTACTACCCCCCTTGGCTGGACAATCTTGCCGACGACGTGACGCTGGAGGCCGGTGTCTTCAACGGGACCATCCACGGCGCCAAGGATGTTCGCGCAATACTGTCCTACGCGCGCACTCTGTACGAATTCCAGGACTTCATCTACATCGGCAAGTACGGAGAGAACGGCTTCGTCGAGGACTACGCGGCGACCGTGGACGGCAGGCCGATCGCCAACATCGCCGTCGTCTACAAGAACGAAGAGGGGAAGACACAGCATCTTGTGATGAACCACCGTCCGCTGCCGATGCTCCAGTACTTCTCCCGGAAGCTGGGCGAGCACTTCGCCGGGACCGAGTACGCGAAGTACTGCGTCGACCCGGCGGATGCCGACCGCGACTGAGCGATCCCGATCATTCCTGCCGCGATATGGAGGAAGAATGTCTCGGAATCAGGCAATCGTGGATGCTTGCCGGCGGGCATACTCCGGATTCGAGGAGAACGATTCCTCGGACCTGGTGGCCCTGATGTCACCTGAGGTGGTTTTCCACTTCCCCACCTCTCTGCCTTACGGCGGGACATTCCACGGCCCGGAAGGGTTTCTCGCCTTCTATCAGGATATCTACGATCACTACTACGAGACCTTCAATTACGACGCACGTACGGTGCTCGACGCCGGGTCACACGTGATCGTTCCCGTCAGGGCCAGGGCAAAGGCGAAGACCGGCCGCACGATGGAGAATGAGCACTGTCTGCTGTTCACCGTGAAAGACGGGTTGATCACCGAGGCCCGGCTGTACGCGGACACCGCCAAGGGCCGCGACTCGATCGAAGGCCTCCAGGTGTGTCCCTCGGCGGCCTGCTGAGCCCTGAACCGACACAGCGGGCATTCGAGCCACGCCGCGCCGTCCGCAGTCGGGAATCGTCCCGCGGCCGGGGCGCCGATCCCGAAAAGACAGATCCATGATCCGAACTCGGAGCGCTGCGCCGGGGCGCGCGGTCCTGATCGCGGACATCGGTAAGCCGCACGAGCCCAGCGCGATCACGTGATCGTCTTGAGTGGGCCGGTGAAGGGCAGGAGGGAGCCCGTGCCGATGACACTCAGCAAACGGGCCGGTTCCATCAAGAAGGAAGGGCCGGCAGCCTGGGCGCCGACGAGGAAGCCGGCACCAGCATCGTTCCTGTCCGGAACGCCCGTCGAATTCGCCGGGCGCTGGGAGATGAAAGGTCTCTCATGCCTCAATCCATGCGCGCGCTCGTAGCCGGAGAGGTCGGCGAGCCGATCGATGTCCTGCGGCTGGAATCCCGGCCTGTTCCCACACCAGGAGCCGGCCAGGCGTTGATCCGTGTGAAGGCGACTCCGATCCACGCCAGCGATCTGCACGTACTGCGTGGCCGCTACGGTTTCTCCCCCGAGTTTCCCACCGTCGGCGGTCACATGGAGTGCGTGGGCCGTATCGAGGCCCTGGGCCCGGATACGGAGGGGCTGAAGATCGGCGAGCGTGTGGTGACCGTTGCGGTCCCGGCGGTGCCCGGGCCCCAGGTGGCCGGCACCTGGCAGGAATACCTTGTGGCCGATACACAAAGGCTCCTGCCGGTCCCGGACCGTCTGAGCGACTCCAGCGCCTGTCAACTCGCCGTCAACCCGTTGACCGCACTGCTCCTCATGACGCGCGAACTCGACGTAAAGCCGGGCGAATGGTTGTTGCAGACGGCCGCTGGCTCCACCGTCGGCCGGCTCGTCATTCAGCTGTCAAGGCATCTGGGTATTCGCACGATCAATGTCGTGCGGCGACGTGATGCCGTCGAGGAGATCAAAGCGCTCGGCGGTGACGAGGTCATTTGCACCGAGGACGAGGACCTGTTGCAGCGCGTGGCCGAGATCGCAGGACAGTCCGGCGTACGCAAGGCCGTCGACTGCGTGGCGGGACATGTGGGTGCCCAGGTGTCCCAGGCATTGGCTCCGGGAGGGGAGGTCGTGGTCTACGGCGCGCTGTCCACCCATCGGCAGACCGACCCGGCGGCGTTGACGATCCCGCTGCAGGCACGCTCGGTCATCTATGAGACCAAGGCGGTCCGTGGCTTCTGGCTGAACCGCTGGTTCGGCACGGCTTCCCCCGAGGATGCGCTGCGCGCGCTGTCCGAGGTCCGCGGTCTCGTCGCTGACGGAGTGCTGAGCATCCCCCGGGGCCGGCCGTTCCCGCTCGAACGCTTCACCGAAGCCATCGCGCTCGCCGAAACACCCGCCCGAGGCGCCAAGCCTGTCTTCGTCTTCGAAGACGGCGGCGACAACGACGGCGGGCAGGAAGGGGTGTTGTCGGCGGCTGTGGCCATCAGCCCCGACGGGCGACGACGGCTTCCGCGACGCTGAAGACCACGTCGCACTCGGCGCACTGCGCGTTGCCGAAGACGTAGGTCAACTTGTGTGCGACGCCGGACTGGTCGTCGGCGAGGGCGCGGTTGTGGAGTCTTCGGCCGAGCCCCGCCAGGGCTGAGGAAGCCTGTGGCTGCAGTGGCACTTTCCTTGCCGTGGTGGCCTTCATGTACATGCTGTCGGTGGTCGAAAAGAAGCCGTGTGCCCCGAAGGCTACGAAGTTCTCTGTACTGCACGTGGGGCAGGAGACCTCGTACTCCTCGTCGTTCAGCCCGTCGAGCCATTCGCCCCAGACGTCGGCACCCTCGAAGCTCAGGAGGGCGGCCAGCAAGTGGACGTATGTGGTGGGGGTGTCGGCGAGTCCGGGGTCCTGGAGCGCTTCCTCGGTCAGCCTCACCAGGTCGGATATTTCTGACGCGTAGGCCACTCGGGGATCTTGAACGCCGTAGGGCTGGTCCGTGCCGGCCACGATGGAACGCTCGGATCCTGTGGAGCCGGCCCGGCTGCGTCGAGCAGTCCGGGAACTTCTTCTGCTGTGCCGTAGGCGTGGTGCAACTCGGACCAGTCCGTCATTCCAGTGATCCAAGCAGACGGCGACCGCATGACATCGGCCGGTCGGGGGCCGAGCGGGAACCCCGTCTCCGGGGTGGGCCAGGACCGATCGTCCGAAGGGGCCGCCAACCTGCAGGCATGGGCCAAGACCCCGTCGGCAGCTCGTCCACGGACCGCGACACGGGCCCGCTCCTGGCGGCATGGCGCTGCACGGACACGGAGACCCCGCCTCAGCGTTTCCGCAGGTGACGGGCTCTTTGGGCACCATGCCAGGTGACGGGGTCATTGGGCACCATGCAGGGTGTCCCCGGCAGGCTTCGAACCCGAGTACACGGGTCCGGAGTGACTGCCTCGATCACTACCAGCAGTTCTCTGACCTGCGACGGAGCCCATCGCAAGCCGTCGGCGACACAGGCGGCGCCGGACGCGTTTCGCAACGCCGGTTCGCGGCTCGCGCTGTCGGCACGCGGGGCGGCCGAGTGGCTCGGGGCCGAGTACCCACGGCCGCCCCTCCGGCCATCGCCTGTGCAGGCGACCGGGACCCGGTGGACTATCGAAGTGACCGGAAGCCCGTGCGGAGTTCCCCGACGAAGAGCTCCGGCTGCTCCCACGCGGCGAAGTGTCCGCCCTTGGGCAGCCTGTTGTAGTGGACGAGGTTCGGGTACGCCTGCTCCGACCAGCTCTTGGGGGCCTGGTAGAGCTCGTCGGGGAAGACGCTCACCGCTACCGGGAGTTTGACACCCTTCGAACCGAAGAAGGGAGTCGTGTTCTCCGCGTAGAGGCGGGCCGCGGAGATCGCCGTGTTCGTCAGCCAGAAGAGCGTGATGTTGTCCAGGACATCGTCCCGCGTCAGGCCTTCACTCACTCCGTTGAAGGACCGGGTGATCAGCTCCAGGCTGGCCTTGTCGTGGTCGAGCAGGAAGGCGGCCAGGCCGACGGGGGAGTCCGCGAGCGCCGTGAGGGACTGCGGGCGCGAGGCCATCATGTAGGCGTAGTAGACGTGCCGGTAGACGAATTCCAGCTGCTCGACGGCGTGCTTTTGCTCGTCGTCGGCGAGGACGACGTCGGACGGCAGCGGGTTGCCGGCGATGATGGCCTGCTCGACGGCGGGCGGAATCACCTTGGGCATGTTGGTGTGGATACCGACCAGGCCCTCGGGCTCCTGCACTCCCATGAGGTCGGTGACGACCGCGCCCCAGTCGCCGCCCTGCGCGACGTACTTGGTGTATCCGAGGCGCTTCATCAGTTCGCCCCAGGCGCGGGCGATGCGCTCCGGACCCCAGCCGGACGCGGTCGGCTTGCCGGAGAAGCCGTAGCCGGGCATCGACGGGATCACCACGTGGAAGGCGTCCGAGGCGTCACCACCGTGGGCCGTCGGGTTCGTGAGCGGCTCGATGATCTTCAGCTGCTCGATGATCGAACCCGGCCAGCCGTGGGTGACGATCACCGGCAGCGCGTTCTCGTGCTTCGAGCGGACGTGGATGAAATGGATGTCCAGCCCGTCGATCTCGGTGATGAACTGCGGGTAGGAGTTCAGCCGCGCCTCGACCTTGCGCCAGTCGTACTCGTTCGCCCAGTAACGCGCCAGTTCCTTGACGGTGGAGAGCTGGGTGCCCTGGGACTGATCGCCGACGGTCTCCTTCTCGGGGAAGCGCGTCGCCTCGATACGCGCACGCAGGTCCTGGAGCTCCGCGTCGGGGAATTCGAACGTGAACGGGTGGACAGTCGTCGATGCGGAAGTGTCAGACATATGGGGGGTGCTCCTTGCGATGTCGGCGACCCTCTGTCGCCGGCTCGTCCACAGTCGTCCAGGTCTGCGTGCTTCGCCCCAGGGAAACCCCCGGGGTGTCCCCGTGGTCGAACCCCCGGGGTGCGGCGGATCCGCGTACAACTACTGAAAACACCCAAAAGGGAATACGGTCAAAACAGCGCGTAGATGCATCAAAGTGGCGTTCCGGGGAGATCGGCCTATGGGTGTACAGTCCATGGACTCTCGAGTCGCGCTACTGGGCCGGGACCACGAGCTGGCGGCGCTGGAGCGGGTACTGGCCACAGCACGGGCGGGCGACAGCGCGGTCCTGGTCCTGCGTGGTGAAGCCGGGATCGGCAAGACCGCGTTGCTGGACCACGCGGTCGGCCAGGCCGTCGGATTCCGCTCCCTCGGCATCGTGGGCATCGAGTGGGAGATGGAGCTTCCCTTCGCGAGCCTTCACCAGCTTTGCGTGCCCTTGCTGGGCAGGCTCCACGAGCTGCCCGATCCACAGCGTGATGCACTGTCCGTCGCATTCGGACTACAGAAAGGTGAGGTGCCGAATCGGTTCCTCGTGGGTCTGGCTGTGCTCGGTCTGCTGGCCGGCGCCGCCGAAGACGGGCCGCTGGCCTGCCTCGTCGATGACGCGCAGTGGCTGGATGAGGAGTCCCTGCAGGTGCTGGCATTCGTGGCCAGGCGGTTGGCGGCCGATTCGATCGCCTTGATCTTCGCCCTGCGGGATTGCGATGACGGCCGTGAGCTGGCCGGTCTGCCGGAGCTGATCGTCGAGGGCCTGAGCGATCACGAGGCGCGTGCCCTGCTGGCCTCGGCGGTTCGCGTGCCACTCGACCCGCTGGTACGGGACAGAATCGTCGCCGAGACGCACGGCAACCCGATGGCGCTGCTCCGACTGCCACACACCCTGGCGCCCGCCGAGCTGGCGGGTGGCTTCTGGCTGCCCGGCAGGCGACCCTTGGCAAGTCGCATCGAAAGCGCCCTTCACCAGCAGTTCCGATCGCTCCCGGTGGACAGCCGGCGTCTTCTGCTGACTGCCGCGGCCGAGCCGACCGGAGACGTCGATCTGTTGCGGCGCGCAGCCGTCCTGCAGGGGATACCGGACGATGCCGCGATGTCGGCCGAGGCCGCGGGACTGGTCGAGTTCGGTACCAGGGTGCGATTCCACCATCCCCTGGTGCGCTCGGCCATCTACCAGGGGGCGTCCGCGCCGGGGCGCCGGGCGGCGCACCGGGCGCTGGCGGAGGCCACCGATCCCCATCTTGATCCTGATCGCAGGGCGTGGCACCGCGCTCACGCCACCGACCGGCCTGACGAGGGCATTGCGGTGGACCTGGAGCGCTCGGCGGGCAGGGCCCAGGGCAGGGGAGGAATCGCCGCGGCGGCCTCGTTCCTGCAGCAGGCGACGGAGCTGACCCCCGATGCCACGCGGAGAGCCGGCCGTGCACTGGCCGCCGCTCAGGCCCACATCGACGCAGGCGGGGTCGACCAGGCTCAGTCCCTGCTGGCCATCGCGGAGGCGGGTCCACTCGACGACCTGCAGCGCGCCCGACTCGAGCGACTGCGGGCCCGGCTGGTGTTCTCCCAGGTGCGCGGCAGCGCAGCGCCTCGGCTCCTGCTCGATGCCGCACACCGGCTGGCACCTCTCGACGCCGCCCTTGCCCGCGACACCCTCCTGGAAACGCTCGGCGCGGCGAGCTTCGCCGGCCGATTGGGCGAAGGACCCGGGCTGCGCGAGGTCGCCGAGGCGGCTCGCGCCGGCCCGCCGTCCAGGACACCGCCGCGGATGGTGGACGTTCTTCTGGACAGCGTCACCGGTCGGATCCTTGATGGCTACGTCGCCGGAGTCGCCGCCCTCAGGCATGCGATGCACGTCGTCCGACAGGAGCAGAAGACCCGTGCGACGGAAGCGGAAAGGCGCTGGCTGTGGCTGGCGTTCCGTGTGGCACCCGAGCCTCTCGCACCAGAGCTGTGGGACGACGAAGCATGGCACGAGATGGCGCAGGGCGCCGTCGGCCTCGCTCGCGAGGCGGGGGCGCTCAATGTCCTCCCGATGGCGCTGACCTACCAGGCGTGCTCCCACGTCCACGCCGGCGAATTCGACACCGCTGAGGCTCTGATCGACGAGGCCACGGCGATCTCGGAGGCGGTGGGCGGCGTACCGATGATGTACACGTCCCTGCTTCTCGCCGCCTGGCGAGGACAGGCATCCCCGGCCCTGGACCACATAGAGGCCACCATCGAAGAAGTGCGTGCCAGGGGTGAGGGACGCGTTCTCGGCCTGGCCGAGTACGCAACCGCACTGCTCTGCAACGGACTCGGCCGCTACGATGCCGCGCTGGCCGCCGCGACGCGTGCATGCCAGTACGAGGACCTGGGCTTCTTCGGGTGGTCGCTCGCCGAACTCATCGAGGCGGCCGCCCGCAGCGGGCAGCCGGAGTCCGGCGAGGCAGCACTGGACGATCTCACCGAGCGCACGCGTGCGACCGGCACCGAATGGGCCTTGGGCACGGCGGCCTGCTCGCGGGCGTTGCTGAGTGACGATCAGGCCGCCGATGCACTCTACCGGGAGGCGGTCGAGCGTCTCGGACACTGCCGCGTCGCCGTCCAACTGGCCCGTGCGCGCCTGCTGTACGGCGAGTGGCTGCGCCGCCGGAACCGCCGTCAGGAAAGCCGTGCTCAACTACGCTGCGCCTACCAGGCATTCAGCAGGTTCGGAGCCGACGGCTTCGCCGAACGGGCCGGCAGGGAGCTGCTGGCGACGGGAGAAACCGTACGCAAGCGAACGGTGGGCGCCGACGCCGAACTCACCAGCCAGGAAGCCCAGATCGCCAGGCTGGCCGGAGACCACACCAACTCGGAGATCGCCGCCCAGCTGTTCATCAGCCCCCGCACGGTGGAGTGGCACCTCGGCAACGTATTCGCCAAGCTGGGCGTGAGTTCCCGCAGGCACCTTCGCTCAGCGTTGTCTGCGTCGAAATCGGGGATGCCGGGGGCCTGACGGAGTCGCGACAGCCCGCGCTGTCGGGAGCGGGCCCTTTGACAGGGCCGAGTGGCTCTCCGATGTCGTGGACCCGGTGTCCGGGGGCCGGCGATTCCTGGGTCTCACCTGCGACGATGCGTCAGGGTTCCGTCCACGCTCGTCTGCGGACCTTGGCATGTGGTCGCTGCGGCGACATACGCCTGTGCGTAGGCAGAGCCCCCGCACCTAGCGCTTTCACTGGTGGCGGGGCTTTGGGCACTTTATGCCGGGGGTGCCCCCGGGGGGACAGGCTTCGAACCTGCGCACACGGCTCCGGAGGGCAGGCGCCAGGAGTGCAGAAACGAGCCTCTGAACTGGGCGAACTTCCAGGGCGCCATTTCCGCAAACGTCCCTCACTCGCTGCTCACTCGGAGGTTAGGGCCATGGGGTGAGCGCTACGGCCGGCGTCGTCGAGCCCGTGGGCCGGGCCGTACAGGCGAGTGTGGTCCGGGCGACGCGGCACCCAGAGAGTCGTTCGGTGGCTTGAGGGGGGCGACGGGTTCAGGCGGTTGGCCATCGACAGTTTCCAGACCGGGCAGGAACGCGTGGTCCGGGTTGATGCGACCGTGTTGGGCGCGCTCGGGTACTGGCAGGATGCGGCGTCGATTCAGCTCAGCGACATCGATCAGGGGTGCGGCCAAGATGTGGTCGAGTAACTCCGCTTGCTGCGGCTCAAGGGCGGTTAGGTGACTGAGTACGGCGAGGATCTCCACAAGTTCCCGACTCCACTCGTGCTCCCAGTGTTCGGGGCGCTCGCGGTCGAGTTCGCTGGTCACCTTGCCAGCGGTGCGGTTGCTGCGGTAGGCGAGCCAGCTGTCGAGTACGTTGCGTCCGCCGGTGGTGTAGTTGCGCATGCGCAGCGTGACGCCAGTAAAGACGCCCCCTTCGATGATCAGGTGCTCGTTTTCGGAGTCGTAGGTGATAGCGGAGGGGAGAGTGTCAGGCGCAACTTCTCGGGCGTACGTGATCTCGGGGTGCAGCCGTCGCCACCAATTCGATGTGCCTGCTGGGCGGCCGTCACCGGGGTCGATGCAACGTGTGCCGAATGTGGAGGCCCACAGAATGTGGTGTCCCAGGCTGACGGCTTCATGCCAGAGGTCGCTAGCGGCGGTCAAGGGGATGCGTACGCCAGGTGAGTTGAGATCGTCTGCATAGCGCTCGGTGAAGGCAGGATGGGCGGTGACGGCGGCCATGTAGGCCAGCAGATCCTCAGGGAGGACCTCTTTGAGGCCGTAGGAGTTGGCGAGGTGATGCAGCAGCCCGGGAGCGATGTTGGGGGTGCCGTTAGCGTGGAGGAGTGGCAGGACGCGACCGCCATTTCCCTTGAAGTAGTCATTGTCGGGAATGAGGGCGGTGAAAAGCAGCGCCGGACCAGTCTGCAGGCGTTGTGAGTGCTGTTCGACGACGAAAACCTGACCGTCGATGGCGGCTCGCCACAATTCTGGGCGGCAAAAGTCAATGACGCGACCGTCTGGTATGAGCCACTGGCGGTCGAAGGCTCTGCGGGCGATGCTTATCGGACCAGGACAGGGACCTTGCTCGTCACGGAGGAGAGTTCGTGGATGGGGGTGACCCGGTATCTGGAGGGCTTCTTTGTCCACGGCGCGATCGCGGGTCTCTTTGAACAACGCCTGTTGCGTGACGGGATCGCGTTCCTGGACGAGGCGGTCCCAGCGTCGACGCAGGACAGATTTGGACGGGCTGATGACCCAGTTCCGATTGGGCTTTATACCCGGCTTACGCCAGGGCATCAGGTCGCTGAGGGCGGGAAAGGAATCCCAGCCGCTGTGGGAGGCGGGTGTGAAAGGGACGTGCTCGTCAGGCCGGGAGGTGCTCCAGCCGGTACCGTCGATGTGCAGGTCGTGCAATTGCTGTTCTTTGTCATGGCGGGTGCCATGGACAGCCGTGTAGTGGACGGGGGCCAGTTGGTCTCGCCGTTCGCCTTGCTTGCGGACAAAGATGGCGATGGCCAACTCCTGCTGGACACCAGGGAAAAAGCGGCTGTTGAGCGGGGGCCTCTTGGTTTCAGGGGTGAGGTCGATGACCCAGCCCTCGGTGCAAGTGCGACGCAAGTATGAGCGCATTCCCTGAAAGCCGGCGCCGCGAATGAACCCGCCGGTGCTGACGAAGCAGACAACACCGTGGCGGTCGTCCTCGTACTGGTCGAAGACTTTGTGAGTGGCCCAGCGCCAGAAGTAGGTACACAGGCTTTTCAACTTGTTCTCGTACACTCCTGCCGCACCGCGCAACCGGAAGGCGTCTAGAGGCGGGGCCCCTCGGTCTGGAGATCCGTTCTCGATCCATCCTCCCTGGCCCTCTGCCTGTTCGCGGTGGGGAGGGTTGCCGATGACTACGGTGATGCGCTCCTCGCGCTGGATGGTGCTGGCGGCTTCAGCGTTGTCACGTAAGGGACCCCACAAGGCGCCGTAGCGGGTGAAGAGCTCGCTTGGCCGCCAAGGGTCGGCGAGGGTGTCGGCTAGATGTAGACGCATGTCGCCCAGCCGGACCCGGGCGTTAAGAGAACGCAGCATCTGCCCGACGCGCATCTGAGCGACGGCGAAGGCACCCATCTGCTTTTCAAAGCCGATCAGCCGGCTTGCAAGTTCTTGTACGGATTCGGCGCGGAACCCGTCATTGCCGCCCTCGGATTGCTTGCGGGCGACAAGGTCGATGATGCCGGTAAGGAAGGTACCGGTGCCCATGGCCGGGTCGATGATGGACACACCAGGGTCGGCGAAACCGTCCTGGCAACCCAGCGTAGTGATCAACGCCTCATCGACAAGGCGGATCATCTCCTCCATCAACGGTGCTGGGGTGTAGTAGGTGCCGGAGTCCTTACGGAGGTCTGGGTCGTACTCCTGCAGGAAGTGTTCGTAAAGGTGCACGTGGAAGCTGGGGTCGCTAGATAGGGCACTTCGCCAGTCAATGGCATCGATGACGCGAACGAGCATGTCGAGGCTGTCGCGGAATTCTCCCTCGACTTGGTCTGTGAGAATCTGCAGAGCGCGCCCCATGACGGAGTGCTCCGCTCCAAGACGCCGACCGACCTCATGCAGGCTCATCTTGGCTAGTGTGTTGCCGTGCCCATCGGCGATGTCCGAGCTGGCTAGCAGGAGTGCGAAGGTGACGGATTGGGCGTAGCGGTCGGCGAAGGCCGCACGTTTGTCCCGGTCATCGGTAGTGGGAAAGAGATCGACTTCAAGGTTGGATGCCAGGTCGGTGAAGGGGCGCCGATGGCGGGGGAGGCGGGCTTCGGCGTCGAGACGGTCGTGGACGGCATCTCGTAGAAGAGTGCACAGGGGGGCTACCTGGGCAACCACTTCCCGCATCGACGTCAACGGATGCGGCTGCCAACTGAAGAACGCCGTCAGCATTGATTCAAAAGCGGCCTCGCTGGCTACCGGTAGCCGAAGGCGGGCGCCTGCGGTACGCAGATCGCCCTCGAGGTGGATGGTTTCGCCATGCTGCCGACCGGAGCGGTACATGATCCATGTCTGGCCGTTGGTGTATATCAAGTTGGGGAGCTTCGCCATGCCCTCCCACTGTCGGCGGTCGCGTTGATTCAGCCCGCCGGGATGGATCACGCTTTTGTCCGGACTCTTCAGCTCGACGTAGCCGACGATGTTGCGCGACAACTTCCCGATCCGCACAGCCAGGTCAGGGCGTATTCGGTGCGCGGCGATTGCTACCTCGGCATGTAGGACAGCCTGCAACCCCAACGCGCGTGCCGCGTCGACGAGAAGCGTCTCCACGGCGCGACGTATCGCGGCTTCCTTCTGCCCATGCAGCAGTGCCTGCTTGCAGGTCGCACCGAACTCACTGACGATTTGCCGAAGCCCGTCCCTGCGCTGCATCCCGCCCCCAGAGGCCAGCACACTCCCGGTATCCAACTCGACACACGGTAAGTGCACCGTCACCGATCGTCGAGAGCGTCTCTCAAGGTCGCGTACCCCGACCACCTACGACAGCGCCCACTCCTCCGCGGGCCTTGATCGGGCAGGGAAAGTTACGCGCTCTGCTGTTCACCTCTCGTGAGGCAGAGCAGATCGGAAGTCGCCTCCGGCTCCTACGCCTGTTGAGAGGTCGGCTCCGCCGACGGGCTGCAACACCCCGAGGGTGTTGCAGCCGTCTGTGGCCGGACAGCCCGGACACCGGCACTTTGAGCTGTCCGGCCCGTTTGTGCAGGTGAAAGCCTTAACCGGACAGCCGGACAGTCGGACAGCAAGTACACGTCACCAGTATGGGTGTCCGTGGGAAGCTGGAACCCGACGGTCTTCGAAGGAGGAATGCGTGCCGAGCCCTAGCCCGCGCGGGACGTACCACGCGATCTCTCAGACGTTGCGCGAGCGGATCGCCGCTGGGGCCTACCGAGACGGGTTGCCGTCCGAGGCCGAGATCGGGCGCGAGTTCGGAGTGGCCCGTACGACGGTTCGGCGTGCCCTGCGTGCCCTCGAAGAATCGGGGGACATCAGGACTGTCGCTGGTGTTGGCCGCAGGGTCGCCGAGGGCTCCGGGACAGCGCCGTACGAACAGATCATGGCGGACTTGTTGGAGCAGATCCGGAAGGGCGACTTGCCTGCCGGTACGCGTCTTCCGAGCGAGGCGGCCCTTGTCGAGAAGTACGGGGTGTCTCGCGGCACGGTTCGCCGCGCCGTGCGTGAGCTGGAGACTGCCGGCCATGTCGAGGCGCGACACGGGGTTGGCCGGTTCGTCAGTTCTCCTTCCTGAACTCCCGATTGCCTCGGAGGCAGTGGAAATGCAACTGGCCAAGTGGGCCTACGACCTTGCCGAGTCGCTGTTGGCCAACAGCCTGCCGCGGCGGTGGTCCCACTCTCAGCGGGTCTACTCCCAGGCTCTGACCCTGGCGCCGACGCTGGGTGAGGACGCCGAGCTGTTGGCTGCCGCCGCCATCGCGCACGACATCGGATATGCCCAGACCGCCGTAGATACGGGACAGCACATGATCGACGGAGCCCGGTACTTGCGTGACGTCGTGAGGGCTGACCCGCGACTGTGCAGCATCGTAGCCTTCCACACGTCCTCGTCATGGGAGGCATCCGAACTCGGGCTGGACGAAGAACTCAACGAGTTTGGGCCCGCCGAACCTGAGTTGGTGGACGCGATCACCTATTGCGATCTGACCAGTAGTCCGGGCGGGGATCTGGTGGACCCTGCCGAGCGGCTCTCAGAGGTCCTGGAACGGTACGGTCCCGAACACGTCGTCTTCCGGGCGGTATCCGCGGCTCGGCCCAAGCTCATGGCAAGGGTGGCCCGGGTACGGGAGCGTGCCGAGGCGGTGGCGCTGGAGCTCAGCTGATCAGAGGGACTTCAGCGTTGCGGAACCCCTGCTCTAGGCGTCGACGCGTGGTCGGTGAGACGTCCAGAGAATCCAGCTCCGCTCTGGGAACCCACCGCACTGCGAAGGACTCCGAGCTCACCTTGATCTCACCACCGACTGGCCGGGCCCGGAAGCAGAGCGAGAACTCCTGACGCACCTCTCCGTCCGCGAAGGCGATGACGTGCCCAGGGTCGGTGAAAATCCCGACCAGGCCGATCACTTCGACGTGAATGCCTGTCTCCTCTAGAACCTCCCGGACGACCGTACCGGCGATGTTCTCCCCGACCTCCTGGACGCCCCCTGGCATGCCCCAGCGGCCGTTGTCCGAACGTCGCTCCAGGAGTACGTCGCCCGCATCGTTTACGACGAACGCGGTTACCGCGGGCACGATGCTGTTGGCCTTCGGTGCGGCGGGATCGTTGAAATAGTCGGTGCGGCGACTCATGAGGACCTTTCGATGGGGACGGCTTCGGACCACACCTTCTCGAAGCTCTGCTGGTAAGTCGAGACCAACTCTGCGCCGGCGACACGGCGGAGGTGCAGCACCGGGGCCAGGGGGGCGCTCACTCCGTACACCTGCGTGTTGACTAGCCACTCGTCGTCGGAGCGGTATAGCGAGTTGTGGAGGGTTGACCTGTGCATCCGGAACTCGATACCGGGAACCGAGTACAGCGGACGATAGAGCTTCATGACCTCACGCACTTTGTACGCGACGCCCTCGCCGATCTCCTCCTCTTCCCCGCGCCGCTGGATCTCTTGACTCTCGGGGTCGCCTAGCAGGATCCGGGCCCGCACACCGAACGATGCCTTCTGCCTAAGCAGCTGGGGCCACCGTGGGTTCTCCGCTAGGAACACGCCTGCGTGGACGAGTACGCCGATCTCCCGTTCCGCTCGGCCGAAGAGCTGCAACCAGAGTTCCGGGGGAACGTAGGAGCGGTGCGGGTACACCTTCAGGACCTCAGCGTCGGCTGCATCCTGCCGCTGATTGTCGGGAAGGCCGTTCGGCCAGAGATAAGTCTCGTCTTCGTGCAGGAATGCGGCGATGGCAAGGCGATGGCGTCGGTAGGGCGCGCGCCCCTGCGTGATCCAGCGCTCGACGGTTTTCGGGTCCACGCCGATGTGGGTCGCCATGGCGTCGACCGCGATGCCTTGCGTCAACATCGCCGACCGTAAGCGCTCGTTCGCCATACCAACTCCCGGGGACGTCCAGGGACGTACATGACCTACTGAACGCTAGCGAGGACGTCCCAAGTCGTCCAGGGACGTGGTCACTTCGTCCTGCCTCTGAGCGGCAACCTGATGTCACGTCGCAGGGCGACCTGAAAGCAGCGAAGGACTTGACAGTCGTAATCGGGCGCGCCACTGTGAGAGACATGTTCAAGCATGTATCGCATGCCTGAATGGGGCGGCTACGGCTGTCCTGACCTGCACAATCACTGCCCGGCGGCGGGACTCCCCAGCAAGGTCGCCCGCCGCCGCGGTTCTCCCTGCCCCTTCGATTCAGGAGAGCACCATGCGTACGTACGTCGGCCATCAACAGGCTGTATCCGCTGAGGACTTTGTGGAACTGGCCCTTGGCACGCCGGTTGAGCTGTGGCTCGGGGTTGAGGGTGAGACGGATGACGAGCGCGCGGCCCGTCTGGACGCGGCACGCGACATCCTTGCTGACCCCGAGTACCGCTACCTGCCGGACGACGTGGCCCGCATTGCCGCCGAGGTGATCGAGGCCCACGCCCCGGAGCTATTTAACGTCATCCCGCTGGCGCGTCCGGCCGGGCGCCGCCGGAGCTCCCGGAAGGGAGCGGCGGCATGACGGCCGCGACCGAGACGGCGCGGCCGGCGGTGCCGCCGCTGACGAAACCGGAGATGGGCCTTGCCGGACTGGGCGCGCTAGCCGCGGCCGGAGTCGGCGCCCTGGGGCTCATTGCCTCCTTTGACGCGGTCTCCTCTGCAGCCGCCC
Source organism: Streptomyces sp. NRRL F-5122 (assembly GCF_001507435.1). Classification (GTDB taxonomy): domain Bacteria; phylum Actinomycetota; class Actinomycetes; order Streptomycetales; family Streptomycetaceae; genus Streptomyces; species Streptomyces lannensis. The sequence goes on along the minus strand of NZ_LMWH01000262.1, from coordinate 13,472 downwards.
GGTGGGGCTTCGACGCGCCGTGGATGCTGCCGGTTGGCATCGACGTGGCCATTCCGGTGTTCACTGTGGCCAACCTGCTGTTGATCCGGATGGATATGGCGTTGGCGTGGGTGCGGTTCGTGCCCTGGGCGCTGACGCTGGTCACGTGCGGGCTGAACGTCGCCGCCGGACACTCGCTGTGGGCGAAGGTCGCGCACGGCACGATGCCACTGCTGTGGGTGGTGTTCTCCGAGATCGGCGCCCACGTCTACGCCGTACGGATCGGTGCCGCGACCGGGCGGCGGATGGAGAAGGTGCGGTTCTCCCGCTGGATGCTCGCCCCGCTGTCGACGTTCGCCCTGTGGCGGCGGATGACGCTGTGGGAGATCACCTCCTACTCCGAGGCACTGAAGCGGGAGCGTGAGCGACAGTTGGCCCACGCTCGGCTGCGGGAGCGGCACGGTAGGCGGTGGCGGTCAAAGACCCCGCGCCCGGAACGCGTGCTGCTGAAGCTGGGCGAGCTGGCCCCGGCGAGCGAGGACGTCCCGCCCGCGCCGCCACAGCAGGCGGCGGAGCCGAAGCCGGAGGCACCCAAACCGCCGCGGAAGCGTCCGGCCAGCACCAAGGGCAAGGCCAAGACCGCCAAGGCGCCGCGGACCCCGGCGGAACTGCTCGCCGAGGCACGCCAGGCCACGGCCGACTGGACCGATGACGCGATCAACGCGGAAGCCATCCGAACCACGCTGCACTGCTCTGCTGCCAACTCCCGTGTGCTGCGCGACCTTTTGTTGAACGAGCGGGCCGAGGGCCGCCGCCTGCACTCCGTCGACGACGACAGCAACGAGGGGACCGAGGGGGCAGCGGCATGAACACCCTGATGACCATGCTGGCCGCGGCGGCTCCGGTCGCCTCCGGCTGGGCGGCCCACATGCTGTTACTGCGGCGGCGCCTGAACGTCGCCCGCCGTGACCCGCTGACCGGGCTGCGGACTCGCGAGGCATTCACCCGCCGGGCCACCACCCTGCTGCGCGACCCGCGGGCGGTCGTGGTGCTGGCCGACGTCGACCGCTTCAAGGAGATCAACGACACCTTCGGCCACGCGGCCGGTGACGTGCTGCTGAAGGCGACCGCGGAACGGCTCGCTCACCACGTCGGCCGGTCCGGGGTGGTTGGACGGCTCGGGGGAGACGAATTCGCCGCCGTGCTCATCGACGACCACGGCACCGCCGCCGACATGCTCGCCGTCCTGCACGGCTCGCTCGCCCGCCCCGTCGACGGCCAGGACCCGGCTGTACACACCACGGTCTCGCTCGGCTGGGTGCGTACCACGGACTTCCCCGGCGACGACCTTTCCGCGCTGCTGCGGCGGGCCGATGAGGCGATGTACGCGGCTAAGCAAGCCCGCGCCGGAGCTCGCCGGGCTGGGTTGGGACGGCTGTTCGCCACCGTCACTGGACGCCGTGCCGGACGCACCGGGGCCCGCACCGACGTGCCCGTCGTGAAGGTGGCTGCCTGATGTCCGCCTACGGCAAGTGCTTTGACCCGTCCGGCACCCGTTTCGGAGTCCCCACCTTTCCGTGGCGGTTCGCCCCGGACGGCTACGCCACCCGCCGCCAACTCAGGGCGGCCGGTCTGCGGCCGGGCGGACAGCCGGTCGCTGCGCAGGTGATGCGCCGCAACCGGGGCCGCAAGGCCGGGGTGCAGGTCGCCTACCTCTACCGCGTCGACCGCGCGATGCCGGTCCGGCCGATGACGTCGCGCAAGTGGGGTGCGCTCGCCCTGGCGGTGCTCGCCCGCCGCACCTGCCCCACGTGCCAGGTCACCTACAGCTACTGCATCCCGACCTCGCTCGGGATGTGCCTCCTCTGCGCCTACCCCGAGGAACAGCGCGCCGCCTGACCAGCCACGGGGCCCGGTCTCAACCGACCAAAGCAGCGGCCGGGCCCCGCATCCCTCCACAGAGAAGGAAGCTTCAGTGAAGCACCCCGACGACGACAACGAACTCTTCAACCGGCTGGAAGCCGAGATGGCCGCCGACTCCGGGGGCGAGGTGGTGGACCTCGACAAGGCGCGGTCGACCCGCTCGGAGTCGGCCGACCCGACCGCTCGACCCGACGCCGACCGGTCGCCCGACTCGGCTCCGGGTGGGTCGGGGATGGAGTCGGCCGACCCGAGTGTGCGCGTGATGGTCGACTCTCCGACCGTGAAGGCGGCCGGTCCGGGCTACCTCGGTCGGCTCGCCGCCGCCAAGCGCCGGGACGTGGTCCCCGCCTGGCTCCGGTCGACCGCCGAACTCAAGACCGCCACGGCATGGGTGGCCCGCCACTACACCCACGCGGCCGGATACCACGCCCTGCGCTCCCCGGTGTACGCCGCGCGTCTGACGATGCAGGCGCCGACCGGGCTGGCCCGGTTCGTGGGCGGCACGATGCGGTGGGTCGCCGACCGCGAGGGCGAGCCGATTCGCCTGGCCGCCGTCCGGCGTGAGGACGCGGCCGAGTACCTGAAGCTGTCGCGGCAGCGCGACGGCCGCGTGCGGCTGCGCACCCTGGTGGCCGTGCTGTGCATGTTCGTCGGCCTCGCCCTCGCGCTCGCCCTGTACGTCCTTGCCCCCGACTGGCTCCAGGCCGTGTCGGTCGGCGCGGTCGTGATGGCGCTCGGGGCGGCCGGGCGTAAGGCCGACGCCCCAGTTATCCACAGGGCTGTGGAAGTCCCGAAGGCGTCCAAGCTCACGTCGGACATCGTGCTGCGGGCGCTCGGAGCGATCGGCATTCCCGCGATCAACCAGGCCCAGGCCAAGGGCTGGGACGGGTTCGAGTTCACCGCCCCGATCACCCGCGACGGGCCCGGCTGGCGCGCGGAGGGCAACCTGCCCTTCGGCGTGACCGTCACGGACGTGATCGAGAAGCGAGAGCGTCTCGCGTCCGGCCTGCGCCGGCCGCTGGGCTGCGTGTGGCCGGAAGCGGAGTCGGAGGAACACCCCGGTCACCTCGTGCTGTGGGTCGGTGACCAGACCCTCAAGGCCGCCCCGAAGCCCGCATGGCCGCTGCTGAAGTCCGGCACGGTCGACCTGTTCAAGGCCATTCCGTATGGCATTGACCAGCGCGGACGCTGGGTGCCGGTCACCCTGATGTTCATCGCCGGGGTGATCGGCGCGATTCCCCGCATGGGCAAGACGTTCCTGCTGCGGCTGCTGCTGCTCATCGCCGCCCTCGACTCGCGCGCGGAGCTGCACACCTACGACATGAAGGGCACTGGAGACCTCGATCCGGTCGGCGAGGCCGTCTCCCACCGGCACGGCGTCGGCGAGGAAGACGAGACGATCCAGTACGCGCTGGGCGACTTCCGTGCCCTGCGTGAGGAACTGCGCCGCCGGACCAAGGTGATCCGCTCGCTGCCCCGGGATATCTGCCCTGAGTCCAAGGTGACCAGCCAGCTCGCCGACAAGCGCTCCCTGGGTCTGCACCCGATCGTGATCGGGGTGGATGAGTGCCAGGTGCTGTTCGAGCACGCGGAGCACGGCAAGGAGTTCGAGGAGATCGCGACCGACCTGGTCAAGCGCGGTCCCGCCACCGGGATCGTGCTGCTGCTGGCCACCCAGCGGCCCGACGCCAAGTCGCTGCCCACCGGCATCAGCGCGAACGCCAGCACGCGTTTCTGCCTGAAGGTGATGGGCCAGACCGAGAACGACATGGTGCTGGGCACGTCCTCCTACAAGCGCGGCGTGCGCGCCACGATGTTCGCGTGGGGGGACAAGGGCCTGCACTACTTCGTCGGTGAGGGCTCCGACGCCCGGATCGTCTCCAGCGCGTTCCTGGACGCGCCCCTTGCCGAGCGTGTCGCCGCCCGCGCCCGCACCGTGCGGGACAAGGCCGGACTCCTGTCCGGCTATGCCCTCGGGGAAGCCCCCGAGGTCGTCACGGGCCCGTCCTACGACCTGCTCGCGGACGTCGCGGCCGTGGTGCCGGAGAAGGAAGAGCGGGTGTGGAACGAGCGGATCGCCGCCCGCCTCGCCGAACTGCGCCCTGACGTCTACGGCGGCTGGAAGGGCGAGAACGTCACCTCCGCGCTCAAGCCGCACGGCATCAAGACCCGCGACGTGGCGGGGACGACCGACGACGGGAGCCGCACCACCCGGCGCGGGATCGCTCGCGCCGACCTCCTGAAGGCGATTGCGGAGCGTAACGAGAAACCGGGCGCCGCATAGGCCCGGCACGGTGCTACCGGTAGCACCCGCACCTGCTACCGGTAGCACCCCCGCTAGCACCCCATATCCGCTTCCACCTGTGATCTAGCGGATAGCACCCCACCTGCAGAAACCCCCGAAAACTCGCCCGGAGGGCATCTGATGACCCCCATCGTCCTTGCTATCGCCTGCCTGATAGTCGTCACTGTCGGTTACGGCGGGCTGTGTGTGGCCTCGCCGTTCGGCGACTGCCGCACGTGCCACGGCATGGGCCACGCGCTGAAGACCGACCGCAAGGGACGCCTCAAGCGCGGCAAGGACTGCCGCCGTTGCAAGGCGACCGGCAAGCGCATCCGCGTCGGCCGCTGGCTCTACAACCGCTGGGCCCGCATCTACCGCGCCAGCGCTTGAACGAGCGACCGGCGACCGCCCGTCATGAGACGGGCCCCGCTCCTAGCTGGAGCCAGGCGGGCACGGTCGCCGGCGCATCGCCCCGAACTTGCCAGCACCCGGGGCGCGCAGCGCGTAACCACCCATCCACCTCGCCCGGAAGCGAGTTTCCCTGCCGTGATCCTCAACATCTCCGCCGTACTGCTGTTCGGCGCCGCCTCCGCCCTCGCCGTCAAGACCAAGTCCGCCGGGGGCGGCGCTGCCCTGGTGCTGTTCCTGTTCGGGTTCTTCGTCGCCGGGACCGGCGCCTACGAGCCCATCCACAACCTCGTGCAGGCGTCCGCCGACGCCCTGTCCGCCCTCGGCAACTGACAGGGGAGACTGACCATGAACGAACCTACCCGCCACCTCGCCGCGTACGACACGGCGGCCGTGGAAGTCCATCACCCCGCCCCGATCATGCCCGCGCAGGCCATGCCGCTTACGGCTGTACAGCCTCAGGGCATCCCGGCTGTGGCGAGCATCGTCCTGCCCGACGGCCGGGTCGTCACCGGCTACGCGCTCAGCCCCATGCAGCCGGAGCCGGTCACCGCCAAGCCGCCCGTCTCCCGCGCGGCCGTGAACATCGCGCTCGGAGGTGTCGGGTTCCTCGCTGTGTGTGGCGGGCTGTTCCTGCTGACCGCGTTCATCACCGCCCTGACCGCGCTCATTACCCAACTCGTCATCCTCGCCGCCGTCATCATCGGCGGCTTCATCGCCGTACAGGTCTTCAGCGCGAGCGGCCACCGCGGCGGGACCACGGTCAATATCCGCAAGGCCGTCATCAAGCGCAACCACTTCCACGGCTGAGGGGGCACAGCTTGCGCTTCTACCTGACCACCCACAAACGCCACTGGGTCCGGCTGACCAAGGTGCCGCTGTTCCTGAAGTCCGAACACTTCGTCAACGCGGTCAAGCTGGATGAGGCGCGCGGCCCGTACGCGGTGGACTCCGGCGGCTTCTCGGAGCTCCAGCGCCACGGCCGATGGACGCGCACCCCACGCCAGTACATCGAGGACCTGCGCCGCATCTGGGAATGCGTCGGCCCCTACGACTGGGCGGCCCCGCAGGACTGGATGTGTGAGGACCTCATCATCCACGGCGGCACGGCCGGGCCGAACGTCTTCGTCGGCACCCACCTCAGCGTGCCGGAACACATCCGCCGCACCGTCGCCAACTTCCTGGAACTGCACTCCTCGCCCCCGAGTTGCGGATAGCCCCTGTCCTTCAGGGGCGGACGGTCGCGGACTACGAATGGTGCGCGGAACTGTACGAGCGGGCCGGGGTCGACTTGACCCGCGAACCCACGGTCGGGCTCGGCTCGGTCTGCCGCCTTCAGTCCACCCGCGAGGGAGCGGCCATCGTGACTGCGATGGCTGCGCGAGGGCTGAATCTGCATGGCTTCGGCTTCAAGACGCTGGGACTGGAACGGGTCGGCCATCTGCTCGCGTCAGCCGACTCCGCGGCGTGGAGCTATCACGCCCGCCGCAGGCCACCGCTGCCCGGCCATACACACAAGAACTGTGCCAACTGCCTCGACTACGCCCTGCGCTGGCGTACCCGCGTTCTGGCCAGCCTCCTGCCCTGGCAACAGCCCTTCCTCGACGCAGCCTGACGAAAGGAAGCCATGTTCGAGATCCGCATTATCTGCGAAGCGGCCGATGCCGACCGCACCACCACCGCGCTCAGCGACGCGTTCGCCACCGGCGCCGTACGCACCTACCCCACCCGCGATGGCGAGCGCACCCGCCTGTACCTCACCGCCGACCACCGCCCCGAACCGGGACCGTGGCCGACGCCGGACGAGGCGTACGCGCTCGCCCCGAGCATCGTCAGCGAGATCGGATGGACCGCCAGGGCGGCGGCCGATCGGCCGTTCTACGACGGGTTGAACCGGGAGTTCTGGCTTCGCAAGGCCGCGCTGTTGGACCGGATCGCGGTCAGCGATGAAGCTGACAGCGTCACCAGCGACGCGGCCGACCTCGCCACCCGAGCCGCGCAACGGCTGATGGAGCTGGACGACACGGCCGTCATCTGCGATCCGCGCCATTACGTCCGCCAGCAGTACGCCCACTGGGCCAAGAGCCAGTAGCAACGCCGCGGCGGCGGGACTCCCCAGCAAGGTCGCCCGCCGCCGCGGTTCTCCCTGCCCGTCCGTAGCGAACAGGAGAACTCCCAGCATGCCGTACCGTGACGGCTTTGCCCAGCTCACAGCCGCGCTTGACGCAGCGTCGCGTGGCTGGCGCGTCTTCCCCCTCATCTCCGGCGACAAGCGCCCGGCCGTCTCCCACTGGGAGACCCGTGCAACCACCGACCCGGACCGCATCACCCGCGCGTGGTCCACCGCCGCCTTCAACGTCGGCATCGCCACCGGCCCCTCCGGCCTGATCATCATCGACCTGGACAAGCCCAAGCACCCCGGCGACACCCCGCCAGCCGCGTGTGCCCAGCACGGGGCGGCCGACGGCGCCGACGTCCTCGCCGTGCTCTGCGAGCGCCACGGCCAGCCCTTCCCCGGCGACACGTACACGGTGCGCACCTGGAGCGGCGGCACCCACCTGTACTTCCTCGCACCCGAGGGCGAGCCCCTGCGCAACACCGCCGGGGACAGCGCCCGCGGGCTGGGTTGGAAGGTCGACACCCGGGCGTGGGGCGGGCTCGTGGTCGGCGCGGGCAGCACCTGCACCGGACACCCGTACGAGGTCACCCACAACGCCCCCGTGGCACCTCTGCCGGGCTGGCTCGCCGAACTCCTGCGCCCGGCGCCGCTGCCCCCGCAGACCCCCATCACGGTCGCCCTCACCGGGCGCGGGCGACGTACAGCCTTCCTCCGCTCCGCCGTAAGCGGTGAAGTTGAGCGGGTCACCGGCTCCGGACCACACGAGCACAACAACGCGCTCTACGTCGCCGCGGTGGCCCTCGGACAGCTCGTTGCCGGAGGCGAGTTGAGCGAAGCCGAGGTCACCGGCTGGCTCCTCACGGCCGCGCTCCAGGTCGGCCAAGGCGAACGCGAGGCACGGCGCACCATCGCCTCAGGGCTTCGGGCTGGAGCACGGCGCCCCCGGACGGTCGCGGCATGAGCGCCAATCCCATCCCGCCCCTGCACCTGTACTCCGTCCCCAGCGACCCCGAAACGGCCCCCACAGTGCCGCCGAAGCGGGAGCGCCCGCGGACCGCATGGACGGCCGATCAGCTCATGGCTGCGCACTTCCCCGAGCCGAAATGGGCCGTGCCCGGCATCCTCGCCGAAGGCGTCAACGTGCTCGCCGGACCGCCCAAGGTCGGCAAGTCCTGGCTCTCACTCGGACTGGGCCTGTCGGTCGCGGCCGGCGGCAAGGCGTTCGACTCCGTTCCCGTCCAGGGCGGCCCGGTGCTCTACCTCGCTCTGGAAGACACCCCGCGCCGTCTCCAGACCCGTATGGGCAAGCTGCTTGGTGGACAGCAGGCGCCCGCTGGTCTGACGCTGGTCACCGAGTGCCCGCCCTTCCCTCAGGGTGGAACCGAGGCCATTGCTCAGTGGCTGGAGCGCCACCCCGACGCGCGCATGGTCGTCATCGACGTGTTCGCCAAGATGCGCGGCCAGGCCCCGGCCGGGGTGTCGGCGTACGACGCGGACTACGTTGCCGTCGGCTACGCCAAGCGGCTCGCCGACCACTACAGCGTGGCTGTCGTCCTCGTGCACCACGTCCGCAAGGCAGGCTCCGACGACTTCCTCACCGAGGTCTCCGGCACCAACGGCATCGCCGGAGCCGCGGACGCCACGCTCGTTCTGAAGCGGGCCCGCGGGCAGGCGGACGGCATCTTGCACGTCACCGGCCGCGACGTCGACGAAGCCGAGTACGCCCTCAGCTTCCAACCCGCCTCCGGCGCCTGGCACCTGCTGGACGGCCCGGTCTCCGACCACACCGTGGGCGACACCCGCGCCACGATCCTGCGCTACGTCCGCGCCCACCCCGGTGCCAAACCCAAGGACATGGCCGAAGACCTGCCCCACGTCGATATCGACACGATCCGTAGGACCTGCAACCGCATGGCTGACGCCGGCCAGCTCAGCAAGGACCTCAGCGGCCGGTATTACCCGGACACCGAGACCCGGACTCAGGGCACCCCGGAGGTGTCCGCACTGTCCGGCTGTCCGGTTACCCCACCTGACCAGCACGAACGGCCCGGACAGCTTCAACAGGAGCTGTCCGGCCTGTCCGGCTCCCTCACGGCGGACCAGCGTAGAAGGAAGTGACCGTGGCCCGAGACGAGATGCTCAGCATCGACCAGGTCATCGCCGAAATCGGCGTACCCCGAGCGACCTTCTACCGCTGGCGACAGCTCAGGAAGGGACCGAGGGCCATCAAGCTCCCCAACGGCTCGGTGCGCATCCGGCGGTCGGAACTGGAGCGCTGGATTGAGGCGTTGGAGGAAGCCGCGTGACCTACCGCAACAACTCGAAGGGCGTCCGCGAGAGCGGGCGCCCGCCCGCGGCCAACGAACCGACCCTGTCCACGGATGTGCGGGTGTGGAAGATCAACCAAGTGCGGAGCAAGAGAGCTCCCTACCAGCTTCGTTGGATCGTGGCGGGCAAGGTCAAAACCGCTAGTTTCGCGACGGTCACTCTCGCCGAGAGTCGCCGTTCCGACCTGTGGAAGGCGATGGTCAAGGGCGAGGCGTTCGACGTCGAGTCGGGGTTGCCGGAGTCTGAACTCAGGGCGGTTGCCGCACGGGAGAATGCCAAGCCCGACCCGTCATGGTGGGACTTCAGCCGGGAGTACATGGTCAGCCGGTGGCGCACGTCCGCGGCCAAGACCCGAGAAGGGGTGGCTGACAGTCTCGCTACGGTCGCGCTCGCGATGATGGGCGACGGGAAGAAGGCGCCATCTCTCGAAGAGGTCCGCTTGGCGATGCGGTGGGCTGTCGTACCGGCGCATCAGGACGAAGACCCTCCCGAAGGTCTCGCGGCTGCCTGTTTATGGCTTCAGCACCGCTCACTGTCCCTGTCAGCCCTTACCGACCCCAAGGTGGTCCGGGACGTCCAGTACCGGCTCTCGTTCAAGCTGGACGACACCCCGGCGGCGGGGGAGACCTACAAGCGTCGCCGTCGCGGCTTCAACACCGCCATGGAGTACGCGATCGAGTGCGGGTACCTGGATACGAACCCGCTCGCGGGAGTGAAGCGCGCGGGTTCCACCCACGGTGACGTCGTAGACCCCCGGGTACTGGTGAACGCGGTGCAGGGAGCCCAGCTCCTCACGGCGGTCTCGTACGTCGGGTCGGTGCACCGCAACCGAGGGCGTCGGCTGGTCGCCTTCTTCGCCTGCCAGCTCTATGCGGCGATGCGGCCGGCCGAAGCGGTTGGCCTCAGGGAAAGGGACTGCTACCTGCCCGAGAAGGGTTGGGGCACGCTCACCCTGAAGGAGACCCGTCCGGTCTCCGGCAAGAAGTGGACGGACTCCGGCAAGCGGCACGACAAACGCGGACTTAAGTCCCGCGAGGTCAAGGCGGACCGCCCGGTACCCATCCCGCCACCGTTGGTCGCGATGCTGCGCGAGCACATCAGGGAGTTCGGGACGGCGAAGGACGGCCGGGTCTTCCACAACGAACGTGGTGAGGTGCTTGGGACTTCGAGCTACTGGCGGGTGTGGCAGGAGGCTCGTCCCATCGCTCTCCCCCCGGACAAGGTGGATTCGCCGCTCGCGCATCGGCCCTACGACCTACGCCACACCTGCATCACGAACTGGCTGAACGCGGGCGTCCCCGTTGCCGAGGTCGCCCGCCGAGCGGGCAACTCACCTGAAGTCATCCACCGTCGGTACGAGGGTTGCATCGACGGTCATGAGGAGGTGAACAACAAGAAGATCGAGGAGGCGATGGGGTGGGTGGACTGAGGTTAAGGCGTAACTTCAGCCCGGCCCACGTGTGGTACTGTCACTCCCGCGCCTAGCGCAGGAGCTGGATTCAGTCCTTTTGGTTCGCAACCAAGAGCTCCACAGAAGGATGGAGATCCAGGTATCGAACCCTGGCGGCCGTTGGCCGTAGCTCAAGAAAGAGCCCGCCTTTTCAAGAAGGGTCGCCTCTGGGCGGCCCTTCTTTATTTTAGTAACCTATTCGCGTCAAGCCATCCTGCAATTCGGTCGGCGTTGCGCCAATTGCTAGGTAGTTATGACGAGCATATCCGAGAACTTTTCTTGTGCGTTCGTCAATATTTTGAGGGATTCCTGGACCGAATTCTTCCATGTCCTCCAGGATTACGTCAATCCAAGTGTCTCTTGTTAGCCCGCTCGCGAGCAGCTCGTTGACGGCCCTTGCTAGAAGTTTGGAAACTGCGAAGCCGAGGACGAGCTCGCCTGTTCCAACTTTCAAGGAGTCGCCCTCCTTGAGGTGTTGCGGTGAATTTCGCACCACCTTGCGCCATCCCGCTAGCGCTCCCTTGGAGCATTTAGAGGCTTCTGCTACTAGACGCTCATCTATCACGCCACCTCTGTGGATGAGGCAATTTCTCATCTCCCTGAGGACGTGGAACTGCTGAAGGCTGGCCTGGGGGAGCGGTGATCCGATCCCCTGCTCGAAGGCTTCGTGCACTTTACTTACGATGGTCCGATCCGCGACTTTAGCTGTAATTAGACCGTCTTTGGCAAGCAATTTTAGACATGACCCCATGTAATCTTCGTGTAGGGACATGAGGTAAGGGAGAGCCATCTTTGCGATGTGAGGACCGGCATCGTCCAGGATGTCCCGAGCCTTCTCGATCGAAAGGTCGAATCGGGAAATCTCTTCAACGCGGGGAAAGATCAGCGAGAGAGGAGCCGGTGCCTGCACCATGGGTTGCAGGAGGACGGATGCAAGTCCAGCCCCGGCGAAGAGACCCATGACGCTGTCGTTGACCGATCGCCTCATCCTTTCGTATTGACGGTACGCGGGGAACTGGGCAAGGGGCATCGGCGGTCCTCTTCATCATCCGTTGGGCGCGCCATGCTGTCACCCGCGTGGTTCCTCTGTCGCATCGCGGCTTGCGGTGTGGGCTGGACGTCTCACTCGCCACTCACTCGCGACTAGTGCGCACCAATGACAAAGAGCCAGACTCAGTGAGACTGAGTCTGGCTCTTTGCATGCGGCACTTTGGCTGGTCAGTGGCTTGATCACCCTGATCCGGCTTCTGTGCCCCCGGCAGGATTCGAACCTGCGCACACGGCTCCGGAGGCCGTTGCTCTATCCCCTGAGCTACGGGGGCGTGTCGGCCGTTCTCTGCGGCGACGGGTAGAACCCTACCAGCTCTTTCAGGGTCGCCATGAACAGGTTTCCCGGGCCGTGGGGTGCCCGCCGTTCCCTCGGCAGGGCGCCCCCGGGTGTCGAAAGCCGCTCGCTCGGACACGCCCGGGTGCGCGGCGCCGCTCCCTCGAAGCTCAGCTTCCCCGCGAGCCTCGACTCTCGGTGGAACTCCCTTTGCGTGCACGGGCCGTCTCGACCGGTGGGCAAGGCGTCGGCTTCGTTGTGCCTCCCCCGGACGGGGTGGAAGTGGGGAAAACCCGGACGCGGCCGCTCGGGGCGACCTACTCTCGACTTGTGCCAGGCGCGTCCGGTCGGGTGCTTGTTGTGGACGACAACAAGGTCATCCGGCAGCTGATCAGGGTCAACCTCGAGCTGGAGGGTATCGAGGTCGTGACCGCGGCCGACGGTGCCGAATGTCTGGACATCGTTCATCATGTACAGCCCGACGTGGTCACCCTCGATGTCGTCATGCCGCGGCTCGACGGACTTCGTACCGCCGCGCGGTTGCGGTCCGATCCGCGGACTCGGGAGCTCCCGCTCGCCATCATCAGCGCGTGCACGCAGTACGAGGTCGAGAGCGGCCTCGACGTGGGTGTCGACGCGTTCCTCGCCAAGCCGTTCGAACCCACCGAACTTGTCGACCTGGTGAAGGACCTGATGGAGCGTCGAGGGCGCGTCGATGCCTCCCGCCCCGCGGATGCCCCTCGCAACGTCGGCGGTGTCGGTGCCGGGCTCGTGGTCGGCAGCGGGCGCGACTCCGGGGAGGGCGAGCGGGCCGGGCGCGCTGATCACGTCGGGCGCACGGGTGCCTGAACAGCTTTTCGGCCGACGGGGAGCCTCCCCGAGTTCCTGATCAGCAAGTGATCGTCGCCGTGACGGGGCGGCGCTTCGGCGCCGCCCGCCGAAGCCTCCGGCAACGGCATCCTGACCGCCGCCCGCCGGGCCCGTCGGCCGCTCCCCGTCCGGGGCCTCCGACCCCCGTCCACATCCCGGACTTCCGTCCAAACCAGGTCGCAGACCCACCCCCCTCCTCCCATACCCTTGTCCCGTGACCCCCGTCGAGCTCTCCCGTACCGTGCTGTGCGCGGTGCGTCGCGCTGTGGACGACGGGGAACTGAGCGTGGCCGTGCCCGCACGTGCCGTCGTCACTCCGCCCGGCCCCGGAGGCCGTGGCGACTACGCCACCAACATCGCCCTCCAGCTCGCTCGTCCCGCCGGCCGGCCGGCGCGCCAGGTCGCCGAGATCCTGCGGTCCCACCTCCGTGACACCACCGGAGTGGCCGACGTCGAGATCACCGGACCCGGCTTCCTCAACATCCACCTCGAGGGCTCCGGCGCCACCGCCTCCCTCGTGCGGGAGATCCTTCAGGGTGGCGGCGGCTATGCCTCGGGCAGGCAGGGCATCCTCCCGACCGGCATCAACAGTGGCCCTGCTGTCGACAGCAGCAGAGATATCGACAGCAACAGAGATGAGAACAGCACAGATGTCGGCGGCAGCACAGACGCCGACCCCGACACCGATGCAGACGGCCACACAGACGTCGATCGCGAGGCAGACGTAGACAGCGGCGCAGACGTCGACCGCGACGCGGACCCCGCCCCCGACACAGTCACCGCCACC
>NZ_LMWH01000261.1 GCF_001507435.1 Streptomyces sp. NRRL F-5122 | reverse complement strand
ACGGTCGGCAGACCACTGAAAGCCACACCTCACACCCCCGGATGCCCCAACCCTACGAATGGCTGGACCAAACCGATGACCAAGGTAAGGACCACTGACGTGAAACAGAGCTCCCGGGAGCGACTGCTGGAAGCGGCGGCCACGCTCACCTATCTGCAGGGTGTCGGCGTCGGTGTCGAGGCACTGTGCAAGGCGGCGGGCGTGTCCAAACGCTCGATGTACCAGCTGTTCGAGAGCAAGGACGAGTTGCTGGCGGCGAGCCTGCAGGAGAATGCTACCGCCGTCATGGCGCCGCTCCTGCCCGGCGCGGACGAAGGGCGTTCACCTGGCGAGCGGATCCGGTACGTCTTCGAGCAGGTGGAGGCGCAGGCCGCCCTGCCGGACTATCGCGGCTGCCCGTATCTGGCCGTCCAGGTCGAGCTCAAGGACCCGGATCACCCGGCCAGCCGCGTCGCGAGCCGGGTCAAGCAGGAGCTGGCGGAGTTCTTCCGCGCCGAGGCCGAACAGGGCGGAGCCGCCGATCCCGAGCTGCTGGCCCGCCGGCTGGTGCTGGTCTTCGACGGGGCGAGCGCCCGTGCGGGGATTCGCGCCGACTCCCTGGTCGGCCTCGTCGGTCCGATGGTGGACACCCTCCTCGATGCCGCGGGCGTGCGCTGACCCGTCGATGACGGGTGCGGGGGCCGTGAGCGGGACCGGTGCGCTGCCCCCGCAGGCCATGGGTTGGAAAAACAAACTAAAAAGCGGGGCCGCGTCTTGCGTGCGGGAAACCGATCGGTTTACGGTGTCGTAAAACCGATCGGTTTTCTGTCTTGGAGGTAAGAAATGACTGCTCTCAAGGGCGCGGCCGTCCTCGTTACCGGCGGCAACAGGGGCATCGGAAAGTCCCTGGTCGAGGAGCTGTACGCGCGCGGCGCGGGGAAGGTCTACGCCACGGCGCGCGACCCCCGCACGGTGACGCATCCCGACGCGGTGCCGTTGGCGCTGGAGGTCACCGACCCCGCCTCCGTGGCTGCCGTGGCCGCTCAGGCCGGGGACGTCACCGTCCTGATCAACAACGCCGGCGCCTCGAGTCACGCCTCGTACCTGGACTCGTCGATCGACGACGTACGCCGCGACATGGAGATCAACTTCTACGGTCCGCTGCTGGTCACGCGCGCCTTCGTGCCGATCATCGAGGGCAACGGCGGCGGTCACATCCTCAACTTCCACTCCGCCTTGTCCTGGCTGGCCGACGGCACCCCCTACAGCGCCTCCAAGGCCGGGCTGTGGTCGCAGACCAACTCCCTGCGCCTGCACCTGAAGCCGCGCGGCATCACGGTCACCGGCCTGCATGTGGCGTATGTCGACACCGACATGGCGGCGCACGTCGACGCCCCCAAGTCCAGCCCCCGCGACGTCGCCGTGGCCGCGTTGGACGGCATCGAGGCGGGAGCCCACGAGGTGCTGGTCGACGACGCCACGCGCGGTCTCAAGGCGGCACTGTCCGGGGACCTGGAGTCGCTGTACGAGCAGCTCCGGTAGCCCCGGGGGAGCGGCCTCAGGAAGGGTGCGGCCGGGTCATGCAGGGGGCGTGGCTGCCGTGTACAGCCGGACGACCGGTTCCAGGTACTCCACATGCGGTCCTGCCAGCCGGGCCAGGTCGGCGGGCGAGCGGACCAGGGCGAACCGGTCCAGTTCCGGTTCGCGGCCCAGCGCCTTCTCCGAGGCCACGAGAGCATGGAAGCGGTCGTGCAGCAGCGACACAGGCCGGCTGGGCGCGGTGAAGAGAGTGCCGACGTTGCCGGCGGCGCCGAGCGTGACACGCCACAGGGTCAGGTCCTCGGCGGGTGTGTCGACCCCGGTCTCCTCGACCAGTTCCCGTGCGGCGTGCCCGCGGAGCGCGGCCAGATCGAGCGGCCTGTCGCCGACCGGAGGTTCCAGGGAACCGCCCGGCAACTGCCAGCGGCCGGGTGCGGCCGTGGCCGGTGACATCCTTCCCACCATCAGACGCCCGTCCTCCGTCGGCTGGAGCGTGCTCACGAAGAGGGCCGGCAGACGGCGGGCTGTTCCGTTCACCCGCCGCAGGGCGTAGTGCCGGTACGTCGTCCGCGCCCAGGTGATGACCAGGCCGTGCGGGTCCTCGCGCTCCAGCCCGGCGCAGGCCGCCACGGGGCCGTCGAAGAGGTTCGGGTTGGCCCGGACCGCGTCCTCCCAGACGCGGTCCAGGGCCGCCTGTTCCTCGGAGGACAGCCACGGAGCGGCGGTCTCGACGAATCGGATGCCGCGTACGTCCAGGAGGTCGACACCGGAGGATCCCGGTGGTGGCTTGATCACTGGCTCATGCTGTCACACCGGACCTCACGCCGATCGCCGGTCACCGTGCCGCCGGCAGACGGCCGTGCTCGCGCGCGAACCGTCCGCCCGCGGCGTCCCCGGGCCCCTTCCTCAGCCCGTGCTCCCGTACACCTCGTCCGTGTTCGGCCGCGGCGCGGGCCGGTGGCGGGCGGCGGGGCCCTCAGCGAAGGCGCGCAGGAGGTTCTCCGTCGTGCGGGTCACGAAGGCCCCGGTACGGGCGTCCATGCCGTGGTCGCGACCGCCGTCGGCGGTGCCCGCCATGAGCGCCTCCACCCAGCGCATGGTGCCCGTGGCGAAGACGCCGGCACCGCCCGGGACCGTGTAGTAGGCGGAGTCGCTGTGGCTGCGCAGACCGTTGCACACCAGGGGCGAATGGGCCGTTATCTCCAGCGGTTCGGGCACGGAGGCGCCCGGCGTCACCCGGTCGTACTCGACACCGACCAGGTGGTCGAAGCCGTCGCCGGGGCGCACCCCGGTTCCCTCGTACAGCCAGTGGTCCGCCGCGTGGACGACGTACGGCGCGTCCGTCGGGTAGCCCTCGTAGAGCACGCCCGTGAGCGAGGACTCGGGATCGGCCGCCGGGGCCCGGCGGAAGTCGGTGGTCGCGAGGGCCGGCCGCGTCGCGTAGCAGGGGTCGTCCCGGACCGAGGACTTGTAGCAGACCACGGTGCGGTCGGGCAGCGTCTCGCCCCGCTCGATGCGGACCCGGCGGAAGCAGGTGTTGGCGCCGAGGAAGGCGACATTGGTGCCGACGTCGCGGGCCTGGGTGACGTGCCGGCGCTGCTCCGGGGTCCAGTACTCGTCGTGGCCCAGAGCGATCACGGCCGCCGCGCCGCGCAGAACCTCCGGGTCGCGGTGCACGTCGGTGCCCGTGGTGTACGCCAGCGGTATGCCGAGCCGTTCGGCCAGCACCACCACCGCCCGTTCGTACACGAGGAACTTCTCCGCGCCGTCGGCGTCGTAGGGCCGGTCGAAGGTGACGGCGAGGGAGCGGGTGGCGTAACCGCCGGAGGCGCCGTCGTAGAGGCTGTAGCCGCCCCACCGGTTGTAGGCCTGCCAGGTGGCAGGGGCGTGCATGAGCACCGTCCGCCCCGCGCCCCGGGTGGAACGCACGATCAGCGGCACATGGCGCTGATGTCCGTTGTCCGCGTCCAGGCGCAGCAGATAGGCGCCCTCGGGCCAGCCGGCCGTGCTGAACGTCAGCGTGCGCGGCCAGTCGGCACGGACGGTGCGGGTCTGCGGCAGCAGGCGCGGCTCGGGCTGGACGCGGCCCGGTACGCGGGGCGAGCGCCAGACGAGGCTTGCCCCGGCCCCGCCGTACCAGCCGACGCGGAAGGCCGAGACTCGGAAGGAGCGCGCGGTGGTCGAGACGTACAGGCCGCACTCCTCGCCCGGCACCACGCTCACCCGGTCGGCGTAGCCGGCCACGGCCGTCGCCGGGCCCTCGCTGCCGATACGCCAGTCGGGTGACCCATGAAGGTCCCGTTCCACCTCCGGGAGGTGGGAGGCGACCCCCTTCGGGTGCCCACGCGCCGGCGGTGCCGGATCGCAGGCGGCGGCCGTCACCGAGGCGATCCCGGCGGCGGCGCACACACCGACGAAGCGTCTGCGTCCCAGTGACCGTGGGTGCGGTCGGGCGTCCTCCGGCGTGCCTCGTTCCTCGGGGCCCACATCGCCTCCCGTACCTCCGGCCGACGCGTCACCGCCCCGAGGCCAGCGTGGCACGGCGCCGCGGGCCGCGCGCCCCGGACCGCCGGACGCTACGAGGGCGTGGAGCGCAGCGCCTGTATCACCGCCCAGGCGACCGAGACGAACGGGACGGCCACGACGGCGCCGATCACCCCCGCGACGATGCCGCCCGCGATGACGGACACCGCGACGACGAGGGGGTGCAGGCGAACGGCCCAGCTCATCACCAGGGGATGCAGCAGATGCCCCTCGATCTGCCCGATCACCACGATGAGCAGCAGAACGGCCGCGGCCGTGAGGGGGCCGCGTCCGGCGAGGGCGACGACGGTCGCCACACCGAGCGCGATCGGCGAGCCGACCAGGGGCACGAACGCGGCGAAGAACTCCAGCAGGGTGAGCGGCAGCGCGAGCGGCACCCGGAGCGCGAACAGGGCGATCCCCACGAGTACGGCGTTGGTGGCCGCCACGATGATGATGCCCCGGGTGTACCCGGCGAACGTCCGCCAGGCGGCGTGTCCGGCCCGGTCCCACGTCGGGCGCGCGCCGACGGGCAGGAACGCGTCGCGTGCCCAGGACCACAGGCGTTCGCCCGAGTGGATGAAGAACACGGAGGAGAACAGCGCGAGGGCGGCCCCGGTGATCAGTTCGACGACCCTGCCCAGGCCGCTGACGGCTCTGCTGAGCAGGTCGGCGCGGTGGGAGGCGAGGTAGGAGGAGATCTGGTCCTGGAGGCCGGACAGGGTGCCGTGGTTGACCCGGAACGGCGGCCGTTCGAGCCAGCGTTGGATCTGACGGATGCCGCCGCGGAACTCCCCGGTCAGCCCCGACCATGCGCCCGCCACCGCCTCGCCCACCAGGGCGAGCAGCGCCAGGACCAGGATCAGGCTGCCGACCAGGGCGATCGCCACGCACAGGGGCCGCGGAAGCCACCGGTTCAGCAGGTCGGCGACGGGGTGCAGAACCGAGGTGACGACCAGGGCGAGAAACAGGGAAACGGCAACGAGGTGGAAGCGCCCCAGCACGATGAAGACGCCGTAGACGGCGACCCCGACAAGCACGAGGCGCCATGCGTAGGCGGCCGCGACCCGCAACCAGGGGACCGTGTGTTCGGCCGGGACGACTCGCGGGGCGGCCGGGGCGCGGCGGGCGACACGAACGGAGCGGGGCGGCCGGCTGCCGAGCCCCACGGCGCCCTTCCTGCGTTCTCGCCCCGAGTCGCCCGCATCCGCCACCGCGTCTCCCGCGTCCTGACTGCCGGTCATCTCCCCAGCACAGTAGGGGCAAAGTGGACATGGGGCTGCGTGCAACGCGCCCGCGCACGTCGGGGGAGGGCCGGCGGAGGAGAGCTCCCGCAGTTCGGGCGGCCGGACAGCTGGTCACTCCAGGTGAGCGACGACCCTCGCTCCGGCCCGTCAGCCAGTATCGTAAGGGCCTGGAAGTTGCCGGTGATCCGCACCTTGTCTGAGTGATTCGGTCGGAGGAGAGCGATGAGCGCGGAAGGACGTGTCCCGGCCGAGCAGTATCTGCCCAAGCTGCGGCTGGACGAACTGCTGGACGAACTGCAGGCCCGTATCGATGCGGCGCGAGGCACCCAGGACCGGGTGCACCGCCTCCTTGAGGCCGTGCTGTCGGTCGGGCGGGAACTCGATCTGCCGCAGGCGCTGAGGAGCATCGTCGAGGCCGCGGTCGTGCTCGTCGACGCCGAGTACGGCGCCCTGGGCGTCATCGGCGACGACCGCATGCTCTCCGAGTTCCTCACCATCGGCGTCGGCGACGAGGAACGGGAGAAGATCGGGGCGCTGCCCAGCGGGCACGGCATCCTCGGTGAGCTGATCCGGCACCCGGAGCCGCTGCGTCTGGCGGAGCTCTCGGACCACCCGGCGTCCTACGGCTTCCCCGACCACCATCCGCCGATGCACTCCTTCCTCGGCGTGCCCATCCGGGTGCGCGACAAGGTCTTCGGAAACCTCTACCTCACGGAGAAGCGCGCTGCCGCGGAGTTCGACGCCGAGGACGAGGCTGTGCTCTCCACCCTGGCGGTGGCGGCCGGCGTCGCCATCGAGAACGCCCGGCTCTACGAGGAGACGCGGCTGCGTGAGCGCCTGCTGCGGGCGAGCTCCCAGGTCACCAGCGCGCTGCTGTCGGGCGCTCCCAGCGCGGACGTGCTGGAACTGATCGTGGAGCAGGCGCGGGGCATCGTCTCCGCCGATGTGGGGATGATCGCCGAGCGGGTCGCCGGGGAGGAGGTGCTGCGGCCGCTGTTCGCCGTCGGTGCCGAAGCGGAGCGGCGCAGGGGTCTGGTGATGTCGGGGCAGGACGGTTTCGTGGAAGCCGCATTCAGCACGGCGGAGCCGGTGATCAGCCCCGATATCCAGCAGGACCCCCGGATCGACCAGGCTTCCGTCCTGTGGGCCGGGCTCGGGTCCGTGGTCGGCGTGCCGCTCGTGGCGAGCGGCAAGTCCATCGGGGTGCTGGTGCTCGGGCGCACCGCGGGGCGAACGCCGTTCACCGACACCGACGCGGGCCCCCTCCTCGGCTTCGCGGGGCAGGCCGCACTGGCGCTGGAACTGGCCGAGCGGCGCCGGGACGCCGAGCAGATCGCGCTGCTGCAGGACCGCGACCGGATCGCCCGCGATCTGCACGACCTCGCGATCCAGCGGCTGTTCGCGGCCGGGATGACCCTGCAGAGCACCCAGCGTTTCGTGGACCACCCGGAAGCCGCCGAGCGGCTGTCACGGACCGTCGACGACCTGGACGAAACCATCAAGATCATCCGTTCGACGATCTTCGGGCTGCGCGCGCACGGCGGCGGGCCGGAGAAGGCCGGACTGCGCAGGCGTGTGTCGGAGGCGGTGCAGGTGTCGGCCGGCACGCTCGGTTTCACTCCCGCGCTGCGCATCGAGGGACTGGTGGACACCGATGTCCCCGGCGATGTGGCCGACCATGCGCTCGCCGTACTCGGCGAGGCCCTGAGCAACGCGGCACGGCACTCCGGTGCGAATTCCGTGGACGTCCACCTGAGGTTCGCCGACGGCGAGTTGACCCTGACGGTGGCCGACGACGGCTGCGGCGTACCTCCGGGCGTGGCCCGCAGCGGGCTGCGGAACCTGGAGGAACGGGCCAACGCGCTGGGCGGCACTCTCACCGTGGGCGAACGTCCCGGCGGCGGCACGCGCCTGGTGTGGCGGGTGCCGGTGCGCTGAGCCCGCGGCCCGATCGTCCGGCGCCGCAACGCCGCACCCCACGGTGAGCGCCCTGCGGCCCCGGACGCCGCGGCTCAGTGGGTGGAGTGGTCCCCGGGCACGGGCCCCTCCAGCTGCGAGGCGAGGACCGCGGCCTGGACCCGGCGCTGCACGCCTAGTTTGGCGAGCAGCCGCGAGATGTGGTTCTTGACGGTCTTCTCCGACAGGTAGAGCTTCTTGCCGATCTCCCGGTTGGTCAGACCGTCCCCGATGAGCGCGAGGATGTCCCGCTCGCGGGGCGAAAGGCCCGCCAGCTCGGGTGCCACGGCGGGCTGCTCGGCGGGGTCGGCGCGGAGCGAGTGCATCAGCCGGGCGGTGGTCGCGGGGTCGAGCATGGACTGGCCGGAGGCGACGGTGCGGACCGCCGAGACCAGGTCGGCCCCCTTGATCTGTTTGAGCACGTAACCCGAGGCCCCCGCCATGATCGCGTCGAGCAGTGCGTCCTCGTCGTCGAACGAGGTCAGCATGAGGCAGGCCAGCTCCGGCATCCGGCTGCGCAGCTCGCGGCAGACGGTGATGCCGTCGCCGTCCGGAAGGCGTACGTCCAGGACGGCCACGTGCGGCCGAACCGCCGGTCCGCGGGCGAGCGCGTGCTCGACCGTGTCGGCGTCCCCGACGACGGAGATGTCGGGTTCCGTGTCCAGCAGATCGGCGAGGCCACGTCGTACGACCTCGTGGTCGTCCAGCAGGAAGACCCGGATCGGATGCTGCTCGCTGAAGGTACGTGCCTCGGCCATGGGTACCTCTCGTTTCCCGGTGGAGGGCGGACCGCGGACTGCCCGTGCCGACGATCGTCGTCCGGCGGGCACGGTGAGCACTAGGGCCGACCGGCCCCCGGTACCACCATGCTCCCTCACCGGCCCCCTCGTACCGGACCAGCGACTCATGCCGCCGCGCCGCACGGCCGGTCCCGCGCAGGGTGCGTGCGACGGACGACGTCCCGGGGCGCCGGCATCCGGCGCACACCGGCACGCCGGATGCGGTGCCGCGCCGCCTATGTCGGAACGGCCTGAGGTTCCGCGAGGTGGAACTGCACGTCCACGACGCCCTCGACGGCCCGGGCCAGACGTGCGGCCACCGGCACCAAGGAGGTGTCCCGGATCCGGCCGCCGAGCTTCACCACCCCGTCCTCGACCTCGACGCGCACGGACGAGGCCGGGGGCCGGAAGAGATACGCCACCACCTCGCGCCGGATCTCCTCCGCGATCTCCTCGTCGTCCCGCAGGAAGACCTTCAGCAGATCCGCGCGGCTGACGATGCCCTGGAGGTCGCCCAGCTCGTCGATGACGGGGAGCCTTTTCACCTTGTGGCGCGCCATGGTCCGTGCGGCCTGTGCAAGCGTCGCGTCGGCACGGGTGGTCAGCGGCGGCGCGGTCATCAGCTGCTCGGCCGTCACCGCGTCCGCCTTGGCCGGGTCCGCGGGCCCGTGCAACCGGGTGAACGGGGAACCTCCGGGCGGGCGGTGTCCCGAGGAGCCGTCGTCGCGGAACTCCTCCTTCGCCAGGAGGTCGGCCTCCGACACCACGCCGACGACGCGGCTCTTGCCCTCGAGGACGGGCAGGGCGCTGACCCTCCAGTCGTCCATCATCTGCACGATCTCCTTGAAGGGGGCACGGCGGCCTATCGCGGCGACCGTCTGGGTCATCACATCGCTGACGATGTGAGGGGTGCCGTACATGGTGTCTCCTCCGGTCGGGGGCGGCGGTCGCCGTGGGCTGTCCCGGAGAGCCGGGAGTGCTCCCGGGTCGTGTTCCCGGCGGGAAGCGCACCCCGCGGGTCGTGCGGATCGGACGCTCGCGGTGCCCGGTGGGCTGCCCGCGGAGCATGCTGGTTGTCAGAGGGTCGTTCGCGACGGCCTCCAGATGCGAGGACCCGTCGACTCCAGACTCTCTCCGGATCCGGGTGCGGGCCATGGGCCGCCCGGCCCCGGGCCCGGCTGTTCGGCACCGCGGACGGACCTCGCCGCCGCGGACGACGGGCCCGGTCCCGGCGGATCGGGCATGGACCGGCGCACCGGGCACGGGCCGTACGCACGGGAGGCTCGAGGGCAAGAGCGGAACATCTTGGACGCAGGAGGTGCGGACCATGGTTCGGCACGTCACCGCGGGAGTCGACGAGACCGACGAGAGCCTGGCGGCCGCCCACTGGGCGGCCCGGGAAGCGCTGCGTCGTGGTGCCGCGCTCCGCCTCGTGCACGCCGGTGAGTGGCCGGTGTCGCCTGCGCCGTCCGCGGCCGTGGAACCCGGCCCGCGGGACCGGGCGGAGCAGACCCTGGAGCGGGTGGTCCGCAGTGTTCGTGCCGCGCATCCGGGACTGCCGGTGGAGGATCTGCTGGTGCCCGACTCCCCGGTCACGGTGCTGCTCGGGGAGGCCGAGGGCGCGGAGTTGCTCGTACTTGGGTCCCGTGGCCTCGGCCGTGCCGCGGGGTTCGTGATGGGGTCGGTGTCCCAGCGTGTCGTCGCCAGGTCCCCTGGCCCCGTCGTGCTCGTCAGAGCCCTCGAGGCGTGCACCGACGAGCATCTGCCGGCCCTGGACGGCGTCTCTCCCGAGGAGATACCCGAGACCCCGTACCGCGACGTCGTCCTCGGGATGGACACCCGGCACCCCTGCGACGAACTGATCGCGTTCGCCTTCGACGCCGCCCGGCGCCGCGGGGCGTCGCTGCGCGTGGTCCACGCCCTCGGTGCCGCGCTGGACAACGCCGCCGAAGGACGCTCCGGCGCGGGGCACGACACGGAGCTGCTCGCCGACGAAGAGGACCTGATGGCGGCGATGCTGCGCCCCTGGGCGGAGAAGTGCGCGGGTGTCACGTTGTCCGAGACCGTCACCGCGGGGCGGCCCGCAGCGGAGCTGGTGCGGGAGTCCGCCCATGCCTCCCTCGTGGTCGTGGGGCGCCGTACTCGGGACACCAGGCTCTGCACGCAGCTCGGTTCCGTGACCCATGCCCTGCTCCACCACGCCCGCTGCCCGGTCGCCGTCGTCCCGCACTCCTGAACCGCGCCCCGGTCCGTACGGACCACGACGCGGTCGCCCGCGCTCGGCCCGTGCGCCGCGACCGCACATCGATGGTCGGGTCCGCCGACGCTGCCGGCAGGACCACCCGCCGCACGTCCGCACGTCCGCCTTGCTCGGGGCGGCGGCTCATGGGCCGATCGGCCCCGGTTCGGGACCTGCGGCCCCTGCCCCGCCTTCCCCTGGCGCCACGACGCTGGAATCGGACACCGGGACCGGGAACCACGACCAGGAGGTGGACACCATGCCCCGCCCCGTCGTCGGCCTCGACACAACGGCCGAGACCCGGGCCGCCGCGGAGGTGAAGTGGGCACCGGGTACCGGAACTGCGGTCCGGACGCGGCACCCGCGGATCCGGCGAAGGCGGCCGAACCGCTGGTCCTCGGCACCGGGACGACGAGCGGCGTCGCTTCCCGGCCGGTCGCGTCGTACGCGCCACTCTCGCACACGCGGTACCGGTACACGCCGCGAGGCAGGCGCCCGACGAGCACGAACCGGACCCCCGTGCCCTGCCGGTGCCGCGGCAGCCCGGTCGCCGTCGTTGCCCGAAGAGCGTGACCGGCAGTCCGCAGCAACCCGCACCCACCGTGGCGGACCCGCCGCCCCGATGAGCACCGTCGACGACCCGTGGAGTCACCCATGCCCGAGGCCGCACAGCACCACGGCACCGCACCGACCGACGAGGAACTGCGTGCGCTCGACGCCCACTGGCGGGCCGCCAACTACCTCGCCGCGGGACAGATCTACCTCATGTCCAACCCGTTGCTGACCGAACCCCTGAAGCCCGAGCACATCAAACCGCGGCTGCTCGGCCACTGGGGCACCTCGCCCGGGCTCAACCTCGTCCACACCCACCTCAACCGGGTCATCAAGGCGCGCGGCATCGACGCCCTGTGCGTATGGGGGCCCGGACACGGCGGGCCCTCGGTACTCGCCAACTCCTGGCTCGAAGGCAGCTACAGCGAGACCTATCCGGACGTGACACGGGACGCCCGGGGGATGGAGAGGCTGTTCCGGCAGTTCTCGTTCCCGGGCGGAGTACCCAGTCATGTCGCACCCGAGGTGCCCGGCTCGATCCACGAGGGCGGTGAACTCGGCTACTCCCTCGCACACGCCTACGGCGCCGCGTTCGATCATCCGAACCTGCTGGTCGCCTGTGTGATCGGTGACGGAGAGGCGGAGACCGGGCCGCTGGCCGCGTCCTGGCACTCCAACAAGTTCCTCGACCCGGTGCACGACGGCGCGGTCCTGCCGATCCTTCACCTCAACGGTTACAAGATCGCGAACCCGACCGTGCTCTCCCGGCTCCCGGAGCCCGAACTCGGCGAGCTGCTGCGGGGATACGGGCACGAACCCATCACCGTCGCCGGTGACGACCCCGTCCAGGTCCATCGCGCGCTGGCGCAGGCCTTCGACGAGGCGCTCGACCGCATCGCACTGCTGCAGCGCACGGCGCGCGAGGAGGACGTCACGCAGCGACCCCACTGGCCGATGATCGTGCTGCGCACCCCGAAGGGATGGACCGGGCCGGCCGAGGTGGACGGCGTGCCCGTCGAAGGCACCTGGCGGGCGCACCAGGTCCCGCTGGCGGGCGTCCGCGAGAACCCGCAGCACCTGCGGCAGCTGGAGGCCTGGCTGCGGTCGTACCGGCCCGAGGAACTCTTCGACACCGACGGCCGGCCGTCTGCCGACGTGCTGGCCTGCGTGCCCGACGGAGCGCGGCGGCTGGGCGCCACCCCGTACGCCAACGGCGGGCTGCTCGTGCGTGAACTCCCGATCGCCTCCCTGGACGACTTCGCGGTGCCCGTCGACAAGCCCGGCGCGACCCTGCACGAACCCACCCGCGTCCTGGGCGGCCTGCTCGAACAGATCATGAAGGACACCACGGCGCGCCGCGACTTCCGCCTGGTCGGGCCCGACGAGACGGCCTCCAACCGGCTGGATGCCGTCTTCGGCGCCAGCGGCAAGGCATGGCAGGCCGAGGTGCTCCCGGTGGACGAGCACCTGGACCGGCACGGCCGGGTGATGGAGATCCTCTCCGAGCATCTGTGCCAGGGCTGGCTGGAGGGCTATCTGCTCACCGGACGGCACGGCCTGTTCTCCTGCTACGAGGCTTTCGTGCACATCGTCGACTCGATGGTGAACCAGCACATCAAGTGGCTGAAGACATCGCGCGAGCTGAACTGGCGCGCGCCCGTCGCCTCCCTCAACTACCTGTTGACGTCCCATGTGTGGCGCCAGGACCACAACGGCTTCTCCCACCAGGACCCGGGCTTCGTCGACCACGTCCTCAACAAGAGCCCGCAGGTCGTCCGCGTCTATCTCCCGCCGGACGCCAACACCCTTCTGTCGGTGGCGGACCACGCCCTGCGCAGCCGCGACTACGTCAACGTCATCGTGGCGGGCAAGCAGCCGTGCTTCGACTGGCTCTCCATGGACCAGGCCCGCGTCCACTGCGCGCGCGGCGCCGGCATCTGGGAGTGGGCGGGCACCGAGAACGGCTCCGAGCCGGACGTGGTCCTCGCCTGCGCGGGCGACGTTCCGACCCAGGAGGTGCTGGCCGCGGCGCAGTTGCTGCGCCGCCACCTGCCCCAGCTGGCCGTGCGCGTCGTCAACGTGGTCGACATGACCCGGCTGCTGCCGCAGGAGGAACACCCGCACGGCATGACGGACTTCGAGTACAACGGCCTCTTCACCGCCGACAAGCCCGTCATCTTCGCCTACCACGGCTATCCGTGGCTGGTTCACCGGCTCGCCTACCGCCGGCACGGCCACGGCAACCTGCATGTGCGTGGGTACCGGGAGTCGGGGACCACGACCACGCCGTTCGACATGGTGGTCCGCAACGACCTGGACCGCTACCGACTGGTCATGGATGTCATCGACCGCGTGCCCGGACTGGCCGTGCGGGCCGCCGGCGTACGTCAGCAGATGGTTGACGTCCGCGCCCGCCACCACGCATGGATCCGCGAACACGGCACGGACCTGCCGGAGGTCGCCGACTGGAGCTGGGCGTCCTGACTCGTCGTCGTCCGCCGCGAGGTGCGTCTGGGGCAGGTGCGGGCTGCGGTCGCTGATCTCGACGGTGAGATCGGTGTCCGTGCGGCACACATGCACGCCGATCGGACCCTGCGCGTGCTGCACGGCGTTGGTGAGCCTCTCGGAGAGCAGCAGCCGCGCGTCGACCGTCGCGCCGTTGCACCCCCGCATACCGAGTGTCCTGTCCAGGAGTCGCGGCCCACGGCCACGGACTCGGGTTCGGCGGGGAGGTCGGTCGAGGCCGTGGCCAGTGGCGCCGCGGGCAACTGCGTGAGCAGGAGGGTGACGTCGTCGTGGCCGTCGGCGTCGGGCAGCAGGGCGGACAAGCGGCGACCGGCGTGATCGCTCATGGTCCGCGTCCGCCCGGTCGCAGCACACCCGGACCGGCGTCTCGCACGTCGAGGAGACGCCGGTGCCGACCGGAAGCCACCCGCCCGGCGCCCCGGCCCTGAGCCGGCAAGTGCCCCGCCCGGAACGGTCCCGTCCGGCGCCTGATGAGGGCCGACCGGCCCAAGCGGATCCCCGGAGGGCCGGAACAAGCTGGATCTGCCGGGCGACACCGGCGCCGTGCCGGTCGCCCGCGCCGTTCCGGCTTCCAGACAGTCCCCGGCACTGCGACCCGGGGAGAGGAAGGAAGGTTCGACATGAAGGGCTTCGTCTTCCACAGCCCGGGACGTTCCGCCTGGGAGGAGGTGCCGGACCCCGACATCAAGGAGTCGACCGACGCCATCGTCCGCGTCGACACCGCCACCGTCTGCGGCACGGACCTGCACATCCTGAAGGGCGATGTGCCCGAGGTGCGCCCCGGCACGGTCCTCGGGCACGAGGCGGTCGGCGAGATAGTCGAGACGGGCCGTGACGTGCACACCGTGCAGCCCGGGGACCGCGTCCTGGTCTCCTGCATCACCGCCTGCGGCCGGTGCGGTTACTGCTGGGAGAGGACGTACGGCCAGTGCCGCGGCGGCGGAGGCTGGATCCTCGGCCATGTGATCGACGGTACGCAGGCCGAATACGTGCGCGTCCCCTATGCCGACCTGTCGGTGCACGCCCTGCCCGGCACGGTGGACAGCAAGGACGCCGTACTGCTCGCGGACATCTTCCCCACCGCCTACGAGGTGGGTGTCATGAACGGGCATGTGCGGCCGGGTGACACCGTCGCCGTCGTGGGGGCCGGTCCCGTCGGGCTCGCCGCGATCGCCACGGCCCGGCTGTTCGCCCCCGAACGTGTCATCGCCGTGGACATCGCCGGCACCCGGCTGGCGGCGGCCAAGTGCCTGGGTGCCGACGCCGTGGCGGATCCCGGGGAGGCCCCCGAGCAACTGGTCGCCGACCTCACCGACGGTCTGGGCGCCGACGTGGCCATAGAGGCGGTCGGCGCTCCGGAGAGCTTCGAGTTGTGCACCCGCATGGTGCGGCCCGGCGGACACGTGGCCAACGTCGGTGTGCACGGCAAGCCCGTCACGTTGCACCTCGAGGATCTGTGGATCAAGAACGTGACGATCACCATGGGGGTGGTCGACACCTACTCCACGGCCACCCTGCTGAAGATGGCGGCCGCCGGCCGGCTGCCCACCTCCGCCCTGGTCACGCACACCTTCCCGCTGGACCGGATGGAGGAGGCGTACGACGTCTTCGGCCGGGGCGCCGACACCGGTGCCCTCAAGGTGGTACTGGGCGGTCAGCAGCACGAGGTGGTCGCCGTCCGGGCGGCCGGAGAGAGGATGTGACGGACCATGGCCGCACGGGGACCGTCGGGCACGGTGGCGGGCCATCCCGCGGGCAACCTCGGACGCCGGATCGCTCTGCGACGCGAAGAACTCGGACTGTCCCTGGAGGAGACCGCCAACCGGGCGGGCATGGCACCCAGCTACCTCCAGTACCTGGAGTCGCAGCCGACCGCCGCGCCGGGTATGAGCAGCCTCCTCAGTCTGGCCGGCGCGCTCGAGACCACGGTGCTCGAGCTGACCGGCGGCGACGTCGATCTGCCGCCCGGTCTGGGACAGGCGGGGCGGCACCCGCAGTTCACCGAGCTGACCCCGGAGGAATGTCACGACCTGCTCTCCACGCACGGTGTGGGGCGACTCGCTGTCGACACGGCCACGGGGCCGGAGATCCTCCCCGTGAACTACGGGGTCGACGCAGGAGCCATCGTCTTCAGAACCGCCCCCGAGCACGCCACGTCCCGGGTCGCGGGCGCCCGGGTGGCCTTCGAGGTCGACCGGATCGACCCCGCGTTCAGCCAGGGCTGGAGCGTCCTGGTGCGCG
This sequence comes from Streptomyces sp. NRRL F-5122, assembly GCF_001507435.1. GTDB lineage: Bacteria > Actinomycetota > Actinomycetes > Streptomycetales > Streptomycetaceae > Streptomyces > Streptomyces lannensis. The sequence continues at coordinate 26,249 of NZ_LMWH01000261.1, read as the reverse complement.
GCCACGCCGACACCGTGACCGACCCTGAAGAGATACGGCGCCTGGACGAGCAGGCGTACAGCGCCCCATGGGCGGGCGGAGAGCGTGACCTGTGGATCCGTATCGACCCCGACACCATCACCGGGCGGCGCATCACCGTGACCTGATGCCTCCGAGCAGCGCCGAGGACGAGGTCTCGACGGCCGCGCCGCCGCCCCAGGCGAAAGACGGACTGACTCATGTATCCGAACGACGGCTTCCGTGAACTCGACCGCCAGGAGTGCCTGCGTCTGCTGGCGAAGGTCCCGGTCGGCCGTATCGTCCACACCCGCCAGGCGCTGCCCGCGGTCCTTCCGCTCAACTTCAGCCTCGACGGTGACGGCGCGGTGCTGCTGCGCACATCGGCGGCCTCGGAGCTGGTCCGCGCGATCGACGGGTCGGTGGTCGCCTTCGAGGCCGACGAGGTCGACGCGGTCGCGCACTCGGGCTGGAGCGTCGTCGTGACCGGGTCGGCCGCGGTGGTCACCGATCCCGTGGAACGCGAGCGGCTGACCCGGACGGGACCGCGCTCCTGGGTGACGTCGCCGGAGGAGGTCTTCGTACGCATCGAGCCCGAGCTGGTGACGGGTCGGGCACTGATGGGCGGCCGCACTCTGCGCGGGCTCGACCCGTCCCGCTGAGCGGACCGACGGCACCGCGGCAGCTCTGCGGCTACGGATCCCGGACGCGCCCGGGCCACGGCGGACAGACGCGGACGGTGCCGTCCGCGGGCGTGTCGTGACACCTGTGGCGAGGCGGGGCGGTCACGGCCCCGCGAGATCCGTCGTCAAAGGCGTCCGAACGACCCGCATCACCCAGCTGACCAGGCGCTTCGCGGCACGATACGCCGATCGAGAGCCGGTCGGGACAGGGTGCAGGGCCACTCGGCCCATGCAGAGTTGCGGCCGGTGATCCACCCTGAAGGTGTCGTAACCCTGTCCCCGCCCAGCACCACCGGAGGACACCATGCACGGCACTCCCCACCTCGTGAGCGATGTGATGACCCAGCGGGTCGTCGCGCTCGACCGCACCGCCACCTTCAAGGACATCGTCAAGGCCATACGGCAGTGGAACGTCAGCGCGCTGCCGGTCGTGGGGGAGGAGAACCGGGTCGTGGGCGTCGTCTCGGAGGCCGATCTGCTGCGGAAGGAAGAGTTCCGCGGCGGCGATCCGGACCGCTACGACCGCCTCGACCGCCTGTCCGACCTGGTGAAGGCCGGCGCCGTGACCGCGGAGGAGCTGATGACCGCGCCGGCCGTCACCGTCCGTGCCAACGAGACCCTGGGTCAGGCCGCCCGCACCATGGCGCGGGCCAAGGTCAAGCGGCTGCCCGTGGTGAGCGACGAGGGCACGCTGCTGGGCATCGTCAGCCGCTCCGATCTGCTCAAGGTGTTCCTTCGGGACGACGAGGACATCGCCGAGGAGATCCGGGACGAGGTCGTCGCCCATCTCTTCCCCGCTCCCTTGGAGCCGGTCCGGGTGGAGGTGCACGACGGCGTCGTACGGCTCACCGGCCGAGTCCGGGACACCACGCTCGTCCCCGTCGTCTCCCGGCTCATTCTGGGCATCGAGGGCGTGGTGGACGTGGACTGCGCGCTCGCGGGACCGCCTCGAGTACCGGATCTGGACCCCGACCTCCCCGAGGGCGACACCGCTCGATGGCCCTGGAGAGCCGGAAGCATCACGTGAACCGACGCGCACCGCAGGGGCGTCCCCCGCATCCGGGCGGGAGACGTCACGGTCCGCAGCCGCGGAAGAAGGTGACGACCCATGGCGAGGACACGTCGCAGTTGGAGGGTGAGGGCGAAGGCAAGGGCGAAGGAGAGGGCAAGGGCGTGGACATGGCGGTGGCGGCGTAATCCGCTCCGCCGTCGCAGCGACCGTCTGGAAGCGTGGATCGTGCTCGCGACCTGGGTGTTCGTCCTGCTGGCCGGAGTGGTGGCGGGACGGACGGCGGCCGGAGCGGCGGATCACGCGGTGGCCGTGCGCAACGCCCATGCGCACCCGGTGCAGGCCGTTCAGGTCGAGGACGCGGCAAGGGCACCGCAGGGGGTCCCCGAGTACAGCGACGGCAGTGTGTGGGCCAAGGTGAGCTGGACCGTCGCCGGAGTCACGCACACCGGTCTGACGAAGGTCGAGCCGGGGCAGCGGGCGGGCACCGCGGTCACCGTGTGGACGAGCCGTGGCGGCGAGTTGGTCGCCAAGCCGGTCGGTGACGATCAGGCCCGTGTGCAGGCCCGACTCGTCGGCTCGCTCGTCGGGGCCTGTGCCGCAGGCGGGATGCTGGTGTGCGGACTGTTCGCGCGCGGACGGCTGGATCGCCGGCGGATGGAGGAATGGGACCGGGAGTGGGAGTCGGTCGGTCCCAGGTGGCGCAGGACGATCGGCTGACCGGACCGGGGCTCAGCGCCGGGACGGACCGGGCGTCCGTCCCGGCGCGGGTCATCCCACCTCGCTCCCGGACAGATGGCAGTCCACGTCGACGACTCCCTCGAGGGCGCGGGCCAGGCGGACGGCCACCGGTATCAGGGCGGCGTCCGGGACCTTCCCCGTGATGGTGACGACACCCTCGGTGACCATGACGTGGACGGGCTCGGCCGGAGCCGGGAAGAGGATGTCGACGACATCGCGTCGGACCTCGTCGGCGATGTCGTTGTCGGGCCGCAGGAACACCTTCAGCAGGTCCGCGCGACTGACGACGCCCTCGAGCATGCCCTCGCCGTCGACGACCGGGAGACGCTTGATCCCGAGCCGGGCCATGATGCGGGCCGCCTGGGCCAGGGTGCTCCCCGGGTGCACGGTGACGGCCGGCGCGCTCATCAGCTCCTCGGCGGTCATCGCTCCGGCCTTGGCCAGGTCGGACAGGCGCTGCCGCTGCGTGTACCGGTCCGGATCGGTGTCGCGGAACTCCTCCTTGGGCAGCAGGTCCGCCTCGGAGACGACACCCACCACGCGGCCCTCGCCCTCCAGCACTGGCAGGGCACTGACCTGCCACTGCTCCATGAGCCTCACGATGTCCTTGAACGGGGCGGCACGGCCGACGGCGACGACGGAGTGGGTCATCACATCGTCCACGAGGTGCGGGCTACCGGTCACGGTCTCCTCCTCGAGGTGTCGAGTGCGGTCGGGTGGTGTCGGCCCTCAGCGGGATCCGCTGCCGTAGGGGGCGTACAGATCGAGCAGCCTGGTGCGGGCCGCGTGCAGCCGGTGAGCGAGCACCCGGCCGACCCACACCGCGATGGCGCGGCCGAACTCGGCGTCCTCGTCGCACAACGTCCGGACGGTCGCCGCGTCGAACTCGTAGGCGCGCACCGGAGTCATCGCCTCCGCACCCATCTGCCACACATGGGGGGTGAAGTGCCAGGACCACCCGACCAGTTCACCGCGGGCCAGCGACTCGATGACGGCGGAACGACGACCGGGCACATGCAGGTCGAGCGCAACGGTGCCGGTTCGGACGATCCAGAACCGGTCGGCGTGCCGACCCTCCTCGAACAGCCGCGTCCCCTCGTCGAAGGAGACCTCGCGGGCGATCCGCATCAGCCGTTCACGGTAGGCGGCCGGTAGAGCCGCCGTCATGGTGGTGGCAGAGGTCATCGCTCCGTGTCCTTTCGTTCCGGGCGCCGCAGCCGGTCGCCGGGGCCCACGCGCACAGCGGACCGCCGTCGGGGCAGCGGACGGCCCTCCCGCGCGGCCACGGGCTCGACCGGGACATCGAGCCCCATCCGGTCCGGGACGGCGCTCGCAGGACGGCTCGTCATCGTGCCCCTCCGGAATGCCGTGGACTTCCTGTCTCCAGCGTGGGCGTCCCACGGTGTACGGCAACACGGGCCGCCCGGTCCCGACGGGGGGCCTTTCGGCCCCACCTTCGAGGCAGCGCGCCGCCCCGCCCGATGAGCGGGACGAACGGGCCCACCGGGCGCGGTGTGACGGCGCCCACTCCATGGGGCGCGGGCGATGCAGTCAAAGGTCGAGGCCGGCGGAACCGCGAGCGGAGGCGCTGCCGACGCGGGCCGCGGCCGGCATCGGGCGTTCCCGCCGAAGGGGCGCACCGGAGTCCTCGAAGGCCGCTGGGGCATCGGGGCGGGAAGGACCCCATCCGGTTCTCCCGGATCCAGATTGCGCGGTGCGCGGCCGTCAGCCGCTTCTCCGCGTCGGTCGCCGGGTCCTTCCCGTCGTCTTCAGGACACCACGTGTGCCGTGGAACCGCCAGGGCCGACCGGCCCCCATGGCGCTGGGAGCGGCCCTGATGCCGTGCCCGCCGCCTCCCGGCGGTCGCCGGGGCCGAACGTCCCCGCCGAGGGCCGAACCGCCCCTGCAGTTCACGGGTGGCCGGATGCGACCGTGAGACGGAGGAGCCCTGTGCTCGCCTCGGCGGCCCGGCGAAAGGCGGTGGAGAGGATGGAGCTGCCCCTGGTCGTGGGCGTCGACGGATCGGACTTCAGCCTGGCGGCCGTCGACTGGGCCGTGGACGAGGCCGTCCGGCGCGGTCTGCCGCTCCGGCTGGTGCACGCGGCCCCGCCGGAACCCCGGGACAGCGCGACGACGCCCGAAGGCCAGGAGCGGCCTGCCGGGTGGATGATGGCGGAGGACATCATCGGCTCGGCTACGGAGCGCGCCCGCCGGCGCGACCCCCGGGTGCAGGTCTCCTCGGAGGTCCAGGCCGAGGGCGCGGTCCACGCCCTCCTGCGCGAGGGCTACCACGCCGTCGCGCTGGTGACCGGATCCCGCGGCCGCAGCGAGTTCAAGGGCCTGCTCCTCGGCTCCGTGAGCCGGGCCGTGGCCGCCAGGGCCCGCTGCCCGGTGATCGTGGTCCGCGGGGACAAGGCCGGCCTGACCGGCGTGCACGAGCGGATCCTGCTCGGGGCCGCGGATCCGGCCGCGATCGGCGAGGCCCTGTCCTTCGCCTTCCGTGAGGCCGAGGCGCGCGGCTGCGTCCTGGACGTCGTTCGGGCCTGGCGCTTCCCGGCCCACGAGAGCACCGACCACCCCCGGCTCACCGAGGCATTCGCACGCCGGTACGAGCAACGGGCTTCCGCCCTCCTCGACGTCCTGCTGCAGGACGCGATCCGGGACCACCCGCACGTCACGGTGCGCCGGGACACGGTCGAGGGCCCGGCCCGCACGGTGCTGCTGAAGCGCTCTGCCGCCGCCGACCTCGTCGTCATCGGCGCGCGGCGACGGCCGGTCCGCTTCGGCCTCCGGCTCGGCAGGGTGGCCCAGACGCTGCTGCACCACGCGGACTGCCCGGTCGCGGTCGTGCCGCGACGGGTGTGAAGGTCCGGAACGGTCGAGACTGGTGCCGACGGCGTAGTACCCGACCTCGCAGCAGCGCTCGCGGAAGGACCCCGCAGTGGCCGGCTGGACCTGGAAGTACGAGGGTTATGACCCTGTGCACGAACGACTGCGGGAATCCCTGTGCACACTGGGCAACGGCTACTTCGCCACGCGCGGGGCACTGCCCGAATGCGTCGCCGACGATGTGCACTATCCGGGAACCTACGTGGCCGGCTGCTACGACCGGCTCACCTCGGAAGTGGCGGGACGCCGGATCGAGAACGAGGACCTGGTCAACCTTCCCAACTGGCTTCCGCTGCGGTTCCGCCCGGCCGGGGAACAGTGGCTGACGCCGGACAGCGGAACCGTGCTCGGCCACGACCAGACGCTTCACCTGTCCTCGGGCCTGCTGGAGCGCCGGACCCGGTACGGCCACGGCGAGCCGGGCACGCTGTCGGTGCGCCAGTGGCGTCTTGTGCACATGGCCGACCCTCATCTCGCCGCCCTGCGCACCGAGTTCACGGCCGAAGGCACCGCCGTCGAGCTTGAGGTCGAGGCCGCACTCGACGGCGGCGTCACCAATGCCGGCGTGCCGCGCTACCAGGACCTGGACGGCTGCCATCTCGTCCATGTGCACACCGGCACCGCGACTCCGGACACGGCCTGGCTGCGCTGCCGCACCCGCACCTCCGACATCCGGGTCGGTCTGGCGGCCCGCCTGACCGTCGACGCCTTCGTCACCACGCGGCACCCCGCCGTCCGTGCCGTGCAGTCCGCACGTCTGTACCTGCCACCCGGACGGACCGTCACCGTCGACAAGACCGTCGCCCTGCACACCTCGCGCGACCGTGCCATCAGCGACCCGCTGGACGCCGCGATCGACCGGGTGGCCGCGGCCCCCGGCTTCGACGAACTGCTCGCCACCCATCTCACCGCCTGGAACCAGCTGTGGCGCCGTGCGGACCTGGACGTGCCCGGGGAGGCCGGACGGGTGCTGCGGCTGCACCTCTTCCACGTCCTGCAGACACTCTCGCCGCACACCGCGGAACTGGACGTGGGGGTACCCGCACGGGGACTGCACGGTGAGGCGTACCGCGGGCACGTCTTCTGGGACGAGCTGTTCGTGCTCCCGTACCTCAACCTGCACTTCCCCGAGGTGTCGCGGTCCCTGCTGAGCTACCGCCACCGGCGTCTGGACCAGGCCCGTGCCGCGGCACGCGCCCTCGGCCGTCGCGGGGCGCTCTACCCGTGGCAGAGCGGCAGCGACGGGCGCGAGGAGTCCCAGGAGGTCCACCTCAACCCGCGCTCGGGTCGCTGGCTGCCCGACCACACCAGGCTGCAGCGGCACGTCGGCTCGGCCGTGGCGTACAACGTGTGGCAGTACTGCGAGGTGAGCGGCGACGCGGAGTTCCTGCACACCAAGGGCGCCGAAATGCTGCTCGAGATCGCCCGCTTCTGGGCCGACTCGGCGACCTACGACGAGAGCCTCGGCCGGCACCGTATCCGCGGCGTCGTCGGACCCGACGAGTACCACGACGCCTACCCGGACGCGCCCGCCCCAGGCATCGACGACAACACGTACACCAACGTCACCGCCGCATGGGTGCTCACCCGCGCGCTGCAGGTGCTGCGCGAGCTCCCCGAACCGCGCCGGCGGGAACTCGTCGAGCGAGCCCGGCTGGACGCCGGCGAACCGGACCGCTGGGAGGAGCTGTCCCGCACGCTCCATGTGCCGTTCCACGACGACGTCGTCAGCCAGTTCCAGGGCTACGGGGATCTCGCGGAACTCGACTGGGACGGCTACCGCAAGCGGTACGGCGACATCCGCCGTCTGGACCGGATCCTGGAGGCGGAGGGCGACAGCGCCAACCGCTACCAGGCGTCCAAGCAGGCCGACGTGCTGATGCTCGGCTACCTGTTCGGGCCCGACGAGCTCCAGGAGCTGTTCGCCCGGCTGGGCCACCGGCTCGACGCGGACATCTGGCGGCGCACCGTCGACTACTACCTGGCCCGCACCAGTCACGGATCCACCCTCAGCGGCCTGGTCCACGGCTGGGTCCTCGCCCGGGCCAGGCGCGCCGACGCATGGTCGTGCTGCCAGGAGGCGCTGCTCGGCGACGTCGCCGATGTGCAGGGCGGAACCACGGGGGAGGGCATCCACCTCGGGGCCATGGCGGGCACCCTCGACCTCGTCCAGCGCGGACTCACCGGTCTCGAGTCCCGCGACGGAGCACTCCTGCTCAACCCCGTGCCGCTGCCGGAACTGTCGTCGTTCGGCTTCTCCGTGCGCTACCGCAGCCACTGGGGCGTGCGCATGCGGGTGGACTGCGGCGGGCTCGAGATCGCGGTGCCGCCGTCCGACCGCACCCCCATCGATATCCGGCTGCCCGGCCGGGCGCTGCGTATCGAGCCGGGCGAGACACGCCGGGTGCCGCTCCCGGACTGAAGGGCACGCGCCGTACGGGGTCCGCGCGGGCCGGGCCGCACACTCCCGTCACCGTGCGCGCACCGGGTCGGTGCTCGGTGCCCGGTCAAGGCACCACGTGGCCCGCCAGTGCCACGATGTCGTCGGAGGCGACGTCGTGCAGCCTGATGGCGAGGTCCTCCAGCGCGCGGCTGGCGGCGAGTTCGTCGCCGATCTCCGGGATCGGCCGGTCGGTCGGATTGCGCCGGGCGGTGCCCCGGCCCGTGACGATCGACGTGTCCTGGGTGCTGAGCACGGCACGCGCATGGGTGTCGTCGCCCTCTTCGGTGATGTAGATCTGCACGGTCCACTGCTTGGCTTCCATAGTGATCACTTCCGTGCGCTGAGGTGCGGCGCGGCCGAAAGGCTCGAGGTCGCGCGCCGAGAGCCTTGCCCGCGGGTCCTCCGAACCGGATGGCCCGCGTCGAGCGTCCCCCTTCTCAGCCTGCGCCTGCCGACGGGCGCCGGTCCAGTCGTCCGGATGCCCGCCGATCGGCGCACCGGGGTGATCGGCGGCCGCCGACGTGCCCGGCGGCCGCTCACCCCGACGCAGTCACCGCGCTCGACGGCGGCGACCGGCGTGAACTCCGCCGGGGCACCGGCACGGCCCGCACCTCACTCGAACCGTGATGTGTCGCCCGCGCCCTTGCGCACGATCTCGGGTTCGCCGCTGGAGAAGTCGACGACGGTGGTCGGCTCGGTGCCGCAGTCACCGGAGTCGACGACCGCGTCCACGACGTGGTCGAGCTGCTCCTTGATCTCCCAGCCCTGCGTCATCGGCTCCTCCTCGCCCGGCAGGAGCAGTGTGCTGGACAGGAGCGGCTCGCCGAGCTCGGCCAGCAGCGCCTGCGCCACCACGTGATCGGGGATACGGACGCCGACCGTCTTCTTCTTCGGGTGGAGCAGCTTGCGCGGCACCTCGCGCGTGGCCGGGAGGATGAACGTGTAACTGCCCGGTGTCGACGCCTTGATCACTCGGAACACGTCCTTGTCGACGTGCACGAACTGGCCCAGCTGCGCGAAGTCCCGGCACACGAGCGTGAAGTGGTGCCGGTCGTCGAGATGGCGGATGGCCCGGATACGGTCGATGCCGTCACGACTGCCCAGGCGGCAGCCCAGCGCGAAGCACGAGTCGGTCGGATAGACCACGAGCGCGCCGTCACGGATGCTGTCGGCGACCTGGCCGATCGTGCGTGGCTGGGGGTTGTCGGGGTGAACGTCGAAGTACTTGGCCATCCGCCGAGTCTCGACGACCGGAGGGGGTGCTGTCCACGCGAGGACCCCTCGGGAGCGTGAAGACGCCGGACGCCCGGCGTGTCGGACACTCCGTCCTGCGATCCTGCGTGCCCGGCTGCTTGTCCTGCGGTCCTGCGTGCCCGGCCACGACATGCGGTGGCCGGGCACACAGGACCGTCATGACCGGCGGTTCAGTCCTTGAGCCGGTCGATCTGCCGGATCTTGTTGGTCGCGTCCAGCGCGGCGACCTTGTACGACTCCGCGAGCGTCGGATAGTTGAAGACCGCGTCCACGAGATAGTCGACCGTACCGCCGCACCCCATCACGGCCTGGCCGATGTGAATCAGCTCGGTGGCCCCGGTGCCGAAGCAGTGGACACCGAGCAGGGTCCGGTCCTCCGGGGAGACCAGCAGCTTCAGCATGCCGTGCGAGTCACCGATGATCTGCCCGCGGGCCAGCTCCCGGTAGCGGGAGATGCCGACCTCGAAGGGCACGCGGTCCTCGGTGAGCTGGTCCTCGGTCCGGCCGATGAAACTGATCTCCGGGATGGTGTAGATGCCGATCGGCTGGAGGTCGAACATCCCGTGCACGGGCTCGCCGCAGGCGTGGTACGCCGCCATACGGCCCTGCTCCATGGAGGTGGCCGCCAGGGCCGGGAAGCCGATCACATCGCCGACCGCGTAGATGTGCGGCACCTCGGTGCGGTAGTGCTCGTCGACCTTGATGCGGCCGCGCTTGTCGGCGGTGAGACCCGCCTTGTCCAGGTCGAGTTCGTCGCTGAGCCCCTGTCGTCCCGCCGAGTACATCACGGCGTCGGCGGGAATCTTCTTGCCGCTCTCCAGAATGGTCAGGGTGCCCTTGGGGTGCCGCTCGACGGCCGCGACGGTCTCGCCGAAACGGAAGGTGACCGCCAGGTCCCGCAGGTGGTACTTCAGCGACTCGATCACCTCGACGTCGCAGAAGTCGAGCATTCCCGGCCGCTTCTCGACCACGGTGACCTTGCTGCCCAGCGCGGCGAACATGGAGGCGTACTCCATGCCGATCACCCCCGCCCCGACGATGACCATCGAACGCGGTACCCGTTCCAGGTCGAGAACGTTGTCGGAGTCCATGATCGACCGACCGTCGAACTCGACGCTCGCCGGCCGGGCCGGCCGCGTTCCGGTGGCGATCACGATGTGCTCGGCACTCAACAGCTTTTCGTTGCCGTTCAGTTCGAGGACGGAGACGGTGTGCGGGTCCGCGAACCGGCCGGTACCGGCGAACAGGGACACTTGGTTGCGGGCGAGCTGGTTGCGGATGACGTCGACCTCGCGGCTCACCACATGACGGGTGCGCGTGATCAGGTCGGCGACGGTGATGTCCTCCTTGAGGCGGTAACTCTGTCCGTACATATCGCGCTGGGTCAGGCCGGTGAGGTAGAGGACGGCCTCGCGCAGGGTCTTGGAGGGAATGGTCCCGGTGTGGATGGAGACTCCGCCGACCATGTCGGGGCGGTCGACGACGGCGACCCGGCGGCCGAGCTTGGCCGCGGCTATCGCGGCCTTCTGGCCACCCGGGCCGGATCCAATGACGAGCATGTCGAAGTCGGGCACGCTCCGGAGTCTGACAGGCCCGACCCCCTGGCCGAAAGAGCCGAGTTGACGGGACGGGTGCCGCGAGTGCCCCTGCGCCGCGGGCGGTCCCACGGTGACGGAACGTGTCACATGCTTCCCGCGGGGCCCACTCTCACGGGGTCGCCGGACGCGGCGCGCCGGGAGGCCGTCAGGCGGGCCGCGCCAGGCGTTCCGTCAGAACACGGGCCCGGGCCCGCTGGACCGCTCGTGCCTGGGAGGCGGCGAAACGCAGCAGGCCCGGAGGCGTCCGCAGGTTCAGGGTGTCGATGACGACGCTGCCCGAGTCATGGCGATCGATGGTGAACCGGTAGCCCATCTGGACCCGGCCCGGGCTGCGGACCTCGCCGGAGATCTCGGCGGACCCCGGGAGCCCGTCCGGAGCGGCGACGAGCGTGACACCGATGATGTTGTCGTGCCGCAGGAGGCCCAGGAACCGGAAGCGTTCCACGGCCGTGTAGTGCACGCTGCCGCCGTCGCGGCGCACATCGCGGACGGCGACCAGAAGCGGCGACAGCCCGATGTAGTGCGACGGTTCGGCCAGATGCGCGAAGACCTCCTCCGGCGGCGCGGCGATGTGGAAGGTGTGCTGCAGCTCGGTGGACGGCACCCGGGACCCCTCCTCGATTCGGCAGGGCGATCCTTCCACCGCCAGGGCGGATGCGGCGGCGATCGGGCGGAACTGCCAGGACTTCCGAACCTGGACCCCGCAGCCCGGGCGTTGGGGAGGTCCGTGACGACGTCGCCGTCGGCGACAGCGGGACGACAGCCGTGCCCGGCCGGCAGGCGATCAGCGGCCCGAGGCGCGACGATGGGACGAGGGACCGACACCCGGAGGTACGGATGACGGGCAGCAGAGGGGACCACCAGGGCGACGCGACCGCGCTGGGCGGCGATGCGGCGTGACGGCCGCATCCGGCGGCACCGGAAACCACCGCAGACCCGGACTCGCCGACCAGACCGTCGCGGTGATCGGCGGCTCCGCGGGCATCGGCCTGGAGACCGCCCGTCAGGTGCGCGCGGACGGCGGACAGGTGATCCTGGTCGGCCGCGACCCCGAGAAGCTGGAGCGAGCCGCACACGAGCTGGAGCCCGTCGGCACTGCGGCGTTCGACGTCACCGACACCGACCGCCTCGAGCAGTTCTTCCAGGACCTGCCCGGGTCGATCGACCATGTGATGGTCACCGGCAGCGGCCCCACATACATGCCCTTGGCGGAGATGGACCTCGCCGCCGCCCGCAGCGACTTCAGCCGGCGCCTCGCCATGACACTCGGGGTCGCCCTCTGCAGTCGTGACAAGGTCAGGGCCGGAGGAACGCTGGTGTTCATGGGCGGTACCGGTGCCCGGCGCCCCGCCGTCGGCATGGCGGTCGTGTCCGCCCTCACCGCGGCGCTGCCCGCCCTCGTCGCCGACCTGGCGCTGGAACTGGCGCCGATCAGAGTGAACCTCATCGCCGCCGGATTCGTCGACACCCCGCTGTCGGCCGCGCTCCTGGGCGATCGGCTCGAGGCCCGCCGCGAGGAGTTGCGCGCCACTCTGCCCATCCGACGGGTGGTCGGCCCGGCCGATGTCGCCGCACTCGCCGTGCACATCATGTGCAACGACGCGCTGACCGGCGCGACGTACGACATCGACGGCGGCCAGCAACTCCTGCCCCACTGACGCGAGACGGCGCGTGCGGGGATGAGCAGCGGTTCCGGAAGATCGGACGGCGGTTGAGCGCGCGGGTCGTGCGGCCAGGCGGCCCCGGTTCATGCACGGACGTGCCGGTGCCGCCACCCGCAGAGGGTCGTACGGCCCGGTGCCCCAGGCCGTACGACGGTCGTCGTCTCAGTCGTTGTCGTTGTACAGCGCCGACGGCCGGGTGACACAGCCGATCGGCAGGAAGCCCCAGCCGCGGCTCGGGTCGCGGACCACCGCGGCCCGCCCGTCACGGGTCGTGAAGCGGTACATGACCGTGGCGGAGGCGGTGCCCGCGGCGTCGGCCCAGTGGCCGCCGTTGGACGTGAAGTCGGTGCCGTGGAAGTAGTTGTAGTAGAGCGTACAGCCGGTGTCGGCGGGGGAGGCGGTGCCGTCGCCGGTGGCGTGCGCGGGGGCGTTGAAGTCACGGCCGACGGTCAGTCGGTGCGAGAGCGTGTCCTTGGTCGCGTCGGAGCAGGAGTCGGTCACACTGCGCACCAGGGTCGCCATGGAACCGGGCATCGCCCAACCGCACATGTTGAGTCCGGTGATGGCCCGGCCATAGTGCCAGTTGGCCGGAGTCGTCTGCTCGTTGTCGAACTCCCAGCCGGGCAGGGAGCGGCCGAGGTAGTAGCCGCTCTGCTTGTTCACGATCCAGCTGCCGCCACCGGTGATCGGGGCGCCGGTGGTGGGGGAGTTCGCGGTCTGGATCTGCCATACGTTCCCGGCCATGGCGGGGGTGGCGGCCAGGACGGTGAGCGCGGCCGCCGCCGGGGCGCAGCGGCGCAGGGTGCGCGGGCCCATGAGGTTGCGGAGCATGCCTGCGTACTCCTCTGGTTCGAAGGGTGCGGCCGTGGTGGGGGCGGCTGGTGAGGTCAGCAGAACCAGCCGTCCTGGACCCATCCGTGGCGGTTGATGTCGCCGTAGGCGAAGCCGTACGCCCAGCCGCTCTGCTTGCTCTCGACCAGGAAGGTCTGCCCCTTGTACAGGGTGCCCGTCCAGGCGCCGCCCGGGTCGGTGCGGACGTAGAGGTCGTTGGCGCAGACGGTCTCCCGTACGCCTACGGTGCCGTTCGCGGCGAGTGACGGTCCGGCGCCGATGAGCAGTGCGGCGCAGGACGCGGTGACGAGGGCGGCCGCACGGGTGACACGGAGTGTGGGCATGGGTATTCCTTTCACTGCCGATGTGTGGGGGCGGGGCGGTCGGTGCTCACCAGGAGTCGTAGCCGCCGATGCACTCGTAGCGCACATAGCCCCAGTCGTTGGGGCCGAAGTCGAAGGTGGCGGCCCAGCCGTTGTAGACGGGGTGGGCGCCGATGGTGTGGCCGACCTTGTTGCCGTAGGTGAGCGTGCGCAGAAGACCGGTGGGCCCGGAGGCGCTGTTGTAGTTGGCGTAGAAGCTGGCGCTCTGGCACACGATGATCGCGTGCTGCGGTGGGACGTCGGCCTTGGCGGCGGACTGCGGGAGGGCGACCGCGGCGACGGCGGCGGCAGCCACCGCGAGGGCGTTCTTGACGTACTTCATGGTCATCGACTCCTCCAGGCGGGGGACGGGTTGACGCGCGTAAACCGTAGAGACGAAGCTTGTCATGTACGTTACATCTTCATGGCGTGCGGGGGGACACCGCGCGACGCGGCTTTCTGATGCAACGGGCCGAGGGACGGGCGAACCGGCGGCACGCGAGTCCTGGCCGCCTTCCGGAGTCGCGTGGTGGTTCCGGCAGACCGGTTGTCAGTGGTGTGTGCCAGAGTTCGGGCATGCTCGAGATCGCGGTGCGGACGGAGAACGGGGAGCGGCACGTGCGTGTGTCCGCCGAGGAGTTGGCCGGGCTGGTCCGGCGTATCGGCGACGACGGTGACCGGTTCCTGGTGATCCAGCGGATACCCGACCTGCCCGATGTCTTCGCCCAGGTCTGGCACCCGGCCGGTGGCGACTACACACTGGAGCACCGCGACGGCACCGCCGAACGGCACTTCCAGACATCGGCGCAAAGCCCCCAGTCCGTGATCGCGGTGCTCACCGGCTGGGCACGCCAGGAGGCCGGCTGGGACGCGGGTACGGATTGGTCACTGCTGGACATGGGCCCCGCCCGTGTGGTGCCGCCGCTCGACCTCGAGGAGGACGAGCGCGCGGAGTTGGAGAGACACGTTCGGGTGGTACTGAACGGCGGCTACGCCTCCCGTGCCGAACTGGCGGAACTCGCCGAGGAGTACCTGGTCACCGAGGACCGCCGACCCGTGTCGCGCGAACAGGCGGAGGCGCTGGCCGACCGGCTGTGGCGGGAGCGCGTCGCGGAGCAGGCCGCCTGGCACGGCGAGACCGACCCCGAGCGGCTCGCGCGCGCCTTCGCCGTGCTGGAGGCGGCCGGCATCACCGCACGCGAGAACTTCACCTGCTGCCGCAGCTGCGGTCAGTCCGAGATCGGTGCCGAAAGCGGGCCCGACGCGCGCGGGTTCGTCTACTTCCACACGCAGTGCACGGACTCCGCCGTAATCGGCCAGGGCCTGATGCTTCTCTACGGCGGCTTCGACGGCTCCTCCGAGACCACCGCCGCGATCGGCGACGAGGTCGTCGCCGCACTCCGCGGAGCCGGTCTGCAGACCGAGTGGGACCGGGATCCGCACCGGGCCATCACCGTCACCCCGATCGACTGGCGTCGCCGTCTGGTTGGTTAGGGTCTGTCGTTCGGGTCAGGCCGGCCGGCAGAGATCGCGCCTTTCGGCCGACGCCGGCACGATCCAAACGACAGGCCCTGGGGGCCGCGCCCTTCACGTCGTCCTGCCGATGTCGTCCGCCCGGGACACGAAGCGAAGGGTGTGGTCCGTCACCCTGTACAGGAACGCGCCCGCGTCCTCGACGGCCTCGAAGAACTGGGAGTCCGGGTCGTAGCTGATCCTGCGGGTGATGCCCTGCCAAGAGTGCCGCAGGAGTTCGGAGCGCACGGCGGAGCGTGCGTAGTCGCCCGCGGCGGTCAGGCCGTGAGCCGCGAAGCGTACGGCGTCGTACGCCTCGGCGGCCCAGGGGACCGGAGCGGTGCCGTACCGGGCTCGGCCCCCCAGCGCCACCAACCGCCCGTACCCGCCGCGGCGACACCGAGCACCGCGCTGCCGGTGGCGGGTCGTCGGCGTTCCCGCCGGCCCGGCGGTATGCGTCATGGCGTCCGCCGCAGTGTTCTGCGCGGCTCCGTCGACGACCGTGCTCTGCGGCACCGGCAGTTCCAGGACCCGGGCCGCCCGGGCCGCGACCAGCGCGGGCTCCGCTCGTGACAGCTCGGTGGTGCGACCGGGGCTGACTGCCTGTCCTCAGTGCCGCACCAGGCAGAACGGATGCCCTGCCGGATCGGCGTAGACACGCCAACTCCGCCCTCCGGAACCGACGTCCAGCACCGTCGCCCCCGAGGCCAGCGCTTGTTCCTCCGCTCGGTCCAGGTCCGCGACACCGAGGTCCAGATGGAACTGCTGCGGGCGGGTCGCGTCGGGCCATCGCGGCGGCAAGTAGTCGGCCACCCGCTGGAAGGCCAGGACGAGTCCGGACGGCGTGTGCAAGGTCGCCCAGCCGTCGCCCAGGGCCCACCGCCGATCCTCCTGATTGACGGCCCCACCGAGCAACGCCCGGTAGAACTCGGCGAGTTCCGTCGGCTCGGAACAGTCGAGCACCACACACTGCACGTCAGCGATCACGGGTAGATCCTAGGTGCCGGCCGACGGCCCCGAACCTCGATATCGAGGAGCGCGGCGAGGGGCCCTGAGGCGCTCGCACGTCGAGCTGAGGAGAACATGAAGTCCGACGCCGGCCACCGACCTTCTGGAGGGACTGCGGATGGCAGTCAGTGCCCTGGTGCGCGCCGAGTTGGCGCGGCACGACTGGAAGTCCCTGGCATGCATGTGTGGTGACTCCGCCGAGCATGTACCTCTGCTCTTCGAGACCGTCATCACCGCGGAGACTCCTCGGGACATGATCGGGTACACCCTCGACGGTCATGTGGAGGGCGACACCAACATCACGGAGTGCACGGCGCCGGCCGTCGGCGTGATCATGGCCGCCCTGCCAGGTGAGCTCTCGTCGTCGGCCCGTGGTGTTCTGCTGCAGACGCTGCTGCACATAGCTGCCGGCGCGGGGGACGGCGGTGCGTGGCCGTCAGGGTGGGCGCTGGGGGATGAGTGCCGCGCCACGGCCATAGAGGGCTTCTGGCTGCTCGTCGGGATCGGTCTGACGGGCAGCGCGGACGACGCCGACACGGTGGCCGACATCTGCGAGTACCTCGATCCGGGCGGCGAGAAGTCGATCCACTACCAAGCCCTGCTGCGTGAACGAGCGCGACTGAAGACCAAGCGCCGGGCGCGCCCCTGGCGGTGAGAGGTGTCCGGGCCGGGGCCATCCATTAACTCGACGTGCAAGCCCGGCGCTTCAGCGTCGGGTCGTCGACAGAGGCTGCTCGGCCCAGACGGTCTTGCCGTCGAGGCCGTAGCGCACGCCCCAGTTCTGGGCGAGTTGGGCGACGATGAACAGGCCGCGCCCGCCTTCGTCGATGGTCTTCGCGTGGTGCAACCGCGGTGCGAGGGGATTGCCGTCATGGACCTCGCAGGTGAGTGTGCGGTCCTTGATGAGTTGCAACCGGAGAGGCGGAGTGCCGTAGCGGACCGCGTTGGTGACCAGTTCGCTGACGATCGTTTCGGTGGTGTAGGCGGTCTCCTTGTCCACCCCCCAATGAGCGAGCTGGTGTTGGGCCTGGCTGCGGGCCGTGCCGACCGCTCTGGGCGCGAATTCGAGTTGCCATGCGGCGACCTGGTCGTCGGGCAACGCGTGGGTGCGGGCGAGCAGGAGGAACACATCACCGTGGCGGGAGTCGTTCCGCAGCCGGTAGAGCACGTCGTCGCAGAGATCCTGCAGTGGCCGCTCGGGGTGGCCCAGCACCCGTTGCAGGGTGTCCGGGGAAGGCGAGATGTGCGGGAGGGACGTGGTGTAGAAGGCGAGGACGCTGCCGTCGGCGACGGAGAGAGTGGTGGTGGCGAAGGGGGGTCCTTCGGCGCTGCCCAAGGGAGGTCCGCTCGGCACCCGAGGGATCTCGGTGGTCCCGTCGGGATGGGCGACGACGGGTGGTGGGTGTCCGGCCAGAGCGATGGTGCAGGTCTGGGCGAGCGGGTCGTACACGGCGTACGCACAGCTTCCGGCGAGCGGCAGACGGTCGGCGGGAGGCAGCACCGCACGTTCCTCCGCCAGGCTCATGGCGGTGTCGTTGAGGCGTGCGAGCAGTTCGTCGGGCTCCAGGTCGAGTGACGCCAGGGAGTGGATGGCCGTTCGAATCTGTCCCAGTGTGGTGGCCGCGTGGATACCCTGGCCCGCGACCTCGCCGACCATCAGCGCGGTCCGGGCGCCGGACAGGGCGAAGGTGTCGAACCCGCCGCCTCCGCCCGTCTCGGAGGGCACGTGCATGTGCGCGGTCTCCACCGTGGTCGGGGTCGCCGGGGTGAGAGGCAGCGCATGGCGCTGGATCGTCAGGGCGATGGTGTGTTCACGGGTGAAGCGGCGTGCGTTGTCGATGCACAGCGCGGTGTGAGCGGCGGCCGCCAGGGCGAGGGTGACATCACCCGTTTCGAAGCCGTCCGTCTGGCGGGTGCGGTAGAGGCTGAGCAGTCCCAGTACGGTCCCACGCAGCGTCAGGGGCACGGTGATCAGACTGTGGGCCCCGGCCGCACGGATCGCCTCGGCCCGCCGTGGGTCGGCCGCCAACCAGGGCGTGTCCGGGCCCAGCGCCACGAGGCGGGGCTCGAGATCGGCCAGGGTCTGGGCATAGGGCGTCGTGAACGGCAGGGCGCGGACGTCACCCACCGGATGCGCCTGAATCTGCTCCTCGCCGCCACTGCGACAGACGGCGGCACGGCGCAGCGGCACCTCCCGTTGCAGCGGGGACGGCGGAGGGTTCTCACCACGGACCACCGCGTCCACCACCTCCACCACGGCGATGTCGGCGACGCCGGGCACCAACTCGCGCACGAGCTCCTCGCAGGTGGTCACCACATCGAGGGTCTGTCCCACGTACTGGCGCACCGCACCGTAGACGTGCACACGGGCGCTCACCTTTTCGCGCTCGGTGACATCGAGCATCTCCGCCAGCAGCCCCCAGACCCTTCCCTGCGGGCTTTCCAGACGAGAGACGGAGACGGAGTACAGGTACTCCGGCCCTGTCGCTCCCTTGGAACGCACCCTCACCAGGTACCCCTGTGCGGGCGCGCCGCTCTCCAGCACGCCGTCCAGCATCTCCTGCACCTCACCGGGAGCCGAAAGATCGTAGACGTCGGTGATGTGCCGGCCGACGATCTGGGCGAGGTCGACGTTGTGGAGGGCCGGCCTGGTGAGGTTGATCCGCAGGATTCGCAGTTCGGGATCCAGGATCAACAGTCCCGTGGGCGAATGGTCGAACAGGGCTTCCAGAACTGCCGCGTCCTCGGCGGGCGAAATGGTTTCGTCTTGAGCCACGGCAAGCCACCTCCACTATCCAGCCTGCCCCTGGCTCCCACGTGGCGCTCCCTCGCCCGCGAGACGGAGGCGGTGGCGGCGCCGGCCGGATCCGCTGGGTGTACGGACGAGTGCCTTCCGTTGTCAGGACGCGGTTCCGGTGGGGAGGGCGCAGACCGTGCAGCGCTTGTCACGGTGGGCGTTCAGGCTGGGACACCGTCCAGCAGCGCGCAAGCATCCAGACATGCAGCTGAGCGCGGAGACGGCGGGGCCTTGGCGTTGAGCGGTATACGCGCGGCTCATCGTCCAGCATTGATCGACCGGCATCCCAGCGACGGACACGACTACCTTGCCGTACTCGCTCTGCGACCGCCGTCGTCTGTCCGATCACGGCGTTGCCGCATCAACGCGACGGCTGATGAGGCCGGCGTCTCAGCTCCGGCATCCCGGGACGGGGGCTCCGATGGTCAGGTCCTCGTCGAGCTTTGCGACCACGGCGGCAGCGAGGGGCGGGGCGTAACGGGCTGCCCACCCTTCGACACAAGTCAGGAAACCGACGAGTTGGTTCCGGACCGAGCCCAGGAGCTCCGGCAGCAGTGCCCGCGGCAGTTCGATGGGGAGCCCTTCCAGGCGATCCACATCGGGCCACAACCGGACGATCGCTCCGACGTGCTCGACGCGCGGCGTGGGATCGTGACCGAGCCACGGCTCTTCGCCGTCCATCAGAACGAGCCAGTCTCGCCAGTTCTCCAGACCGAAGCAGCATCCGGGCGATGCCGTGGTTCCGGTTTCGGTGTCCCGAATCAGCAGGCCGCCGGGAGCGATGACACATTCGGTCGTCACAAGATGCCTGACCTGCGCTGTGCCGTCCTTGGAGTCGAGGTCTCGGCGCTTGTGATCGCTGTTGTTGTAGCTGGTCAGGACTGCCATCGCGGTGCCCAGCTCGCGCACGGACAGCCGGCCGGACAGGGGCAGGAGGTGGTCTGCGGGCGGGTCGACAACGGGCCACGGAGCGAAGTCGGTGGCCTCGTAGGTCTCCAGCACGGGCTCCATGATGAGCACGTCTCCAGTGTCGCGCTTCGGACGGTGTGGCCGCCTCGGCATTTCCAAGGAGCCGGAGTTCTCACGTCTCCCAGGTCGGCCGGTGCGGTGACGGTTCGTAGGATGCCGATCGTGGCGCGATTTGAGGAAGTCAAGGCAGCGTTGTGGAGCGGTGGAACGTACGGTGTCCAGCCGTCGCTGACGGACCAGGCCGTCACAGAAGCCGAGCAGGTGCTTGGCGTGGCGCTTCCCGTGTCGCTGCTCGAACTTCTGAGAGTCCAAAACGGTGGCGAGGTGTCGTCTGGATGGAACGCCTTCCCGACCGACCAGCCGACTTCCTGGAGTGTGGACCATGTGCCCTTCGGTGAATTGATGGGCATAGGTCGCCGAGAGCGCATGGTCTCTCTCCTGGACACTCCATACCTGGTGGAGGAATGGGGCCTTCCCTCACCGGTCGTACTGCTCTTCGGCGATGGTCACTGCTGGATTGCCCTTGACTACCGAGAGTGCGGAAGGCTGGGCGAGCCCGCGGTCACCTGGCTCGATGCTGACTTTGACCTGGAGCTGCGCCTTGCTGCGGACGTCCGTTCATTCGTCGAAGGTCTGACGTCCGAAGGGCACTTCGTCAGTGGTGTCGACCGAGCTGAGCATTGAGGATTCAGAGGAGCCTTGGAGTCATCACCCCCGTCACCCGGAAACTGAGGACATGGCTTCGCTCGTCTTCATGACCTTGCCCGGACTGGTTATCCTCCTGACCGTGCTGGCCTTCGTTGACCAGCTGCTGCTGCGTCTGGGTAGGGCCGGCATCCTGCCGTGGCGAAATGGAGCACGGCAGGGCCAGATTTCGGCGACCGGGTTCGAGCAGTTGCACGCGAGCCTCTCGCCGGGCAAGCAGTCCGAACTGAAGGAGCGTCAATCGGCACTCCTGATGCGCGACGACGAGGAGGACGGGGCGCCACCGAACCGAACGACGGTGGATCTGGACGGAGGGACCGCGGTCGTCCGAATGCCACCGGCCGGCCGGCGTTAGCCGCAGGTCCCGCCGGGCCGCAGCCAACAGCTCCGTCCGCGAAGAACCTGTCCCGCCCTCCCGACCGGAACGCGATCAAGTACAGGGCCTCCGGCATGAGCGTGATCGACGCACGAACCCAGCCGGGCGGACGGGGCAGCGCATTCACTCCGAGGAGGGCGCCGCACGGACCTGCCCGTCGGCCTGCTCACGCAGCTTGTCGGCAGTGCGTGCATCGGGAACGGATCACGTCGTGGTGGCCAATTCGACGAGGTGCCGGGCTGTGCCGGCGGGATCGACGATCTGATGCAGGTGTGCGCCGGGCAGGTGTGCCACACGCCAGCCGCGTTCGTGTGCCTCGGCGGCAAATTCGTCATACGGAGGGCCGAACAGCAGGTAGGAGCAGGGATGGTCGTCCCAGCCGCCAGGGACCGGGACGCGCTGCTGGTAGTAGGACAGCGGCAGAGTCGGCTGCTCCTCGATCACGGTCTGTCGCATCGTGGGATCGGAGAACATGGGTGCGACCTCCGCCTCGTCCCACCAGTCGGTCCAGCGTGGAAGCCTGCCGTTCACGGCCATCGGGTTGAGGAACTCCAGCACCTCCGGTGAGGCGACAGCGGTAGGTCCGATCCGGGCCGGCAGCGCGGCATCGACGAAGATCGAGCAGGTCACCGGATGGTCCAGGCTTGAGCGGATCGCCGGGAGAAACAATCCGGCATTGCTGTGTGCCACCAACACGACGGGGTTGTCGGCCGGGACCTGCCGGAGGTCGTCGCGGACCGCCCTTACGATGCGGGGCCAGAACGGCGGAGAACCGGCGCCGACATGCAGCAGGGACGGCACCAGTACCTGGTGTCTGGCAGCCGTGAGGTGTTCGGCCACGGGACGCCAGGTCGAGGGGCCCACGGACGGACTGTGCACGAGAACGAAGATCGGCTGCATGTGACGATCCTGTCGCCCATGTCATCGGGGCCGCGACAGTATCGGCCGACAGCAGAATGCCTCGCATCGGCAGGCTCGCGAATTGCTCACCGACAACCACGCTTGTCAATCGTCTGGGCGGTAAGTCCCTGAGTTGCCGGAGGTCCTGACCCGCGGCGCAATTGAGAGACGCATATCTCCGAACGGCTCAAGCCGGTCGAACGGCCACTGCTACGAAAGGTGTAGCGATGAAACTCGCGACGTTCGACGGCGGTACGGGACAGCACGTCGGTTTCATCGACGGTGACGAGATGGTGGACCTGACGGCCGCCGATCCGTCGTTGGGCACGATGATCGAACTACTGGAGCGCGATCCGAAGGTCGTGGGGGCCGCCTCCGGCTCGGCCCCGAGGGTGTTGCTCTCGGAGGTGAAACTGTGCGCTCCGGTGCCCAGGCCGCCCAGGTTTCTCGCCATCGGCTACAACTATGCCGCCCACCTTGAAGAGACCCATATGGAGCGGCCGACCCGGCAGGCCTGGTTCAACAAGCAGCAGACCAGCATCATCGGGCCCGGCGATCCCATCTGGATTCCGGCAATCGCCCCGGACGAGATCGACTACGAAGGCGAACTCGGACTGGTCATCGGCAAGCGGTGCAAGAACGTCCCGAACGACAAGCACGCGGTGCTGGATGTGACCGCAGGCTTCACCATCGTCAACGACGTCAGTATGCGCGACTGGCAGACCCTCGAGCCGGGCATGGTCGTCAGCAAGTCATTCGACACCCACCGCCCGATCGGTCCATGGATCGTCACCCCGGACGAGATCGGCGACCCTCTTGATCTTCGGTTGCGCACGTACGTCAGTGACGACCTGCGCCAGGAAGGGCCATACAGCGGACATGCTCTACCTTTGATCTTGGCCAGTGCGCCGCCTTTCAGGGCGGTGGTGAAGGCCGTCTCAAGCCCACTCTGACCCGCACGTGAGCATGGGTTGGCACTGTATACCTCAGCCCACGGGGCGCTGCTGCCGCTCGATGTACTGCTGTACGACGGTCAGCGGCGCCCCGCCGCAGCTTCCGGCGAAGTACGAGCCGGACCAGAAGTGTCCGCTCCACAGGTACCGGCGCACGTGCGCGTCGTACTCCCTGCGCAGCAGCCGGGCAGAGACGGGTCCTGTTCGCCGTTGAACAGCTTCAGGTCGGCTTCGAAGGCGGTGCACACCTCTCGCATGATCTCCTCGCAGCGCGTCAGTATCTCGTCGGTGAACGCCTTACGCCGGTACTTGGTGACGTACGCCAAGTGGCCGTGAAGGTTGGTGACGACGGGGCGTCCGGTCCTGACATCGGGATCAGGGTTCCAGCGTGGTGACATAGACCAACTGTGTATGGTGATCGTTGTGAGCGAACTCGGCCTGGTGAAACGGCAGTTCGGGCACCGTGCCCGGCTGGCGCAACGTCCCCAAGGTGGGCCGGGTTCGCTTCCGCTGGACCTTAAGACCTGCCCGTGGGCAAGAAAGCGACCAAGGAGAACCGGATCACCGGCGCCCGGCTGGTCAGGGACGCTTTGGGCTCACATCGCATTCCGCGTGCAGACCGTGGAGGCCAGGCCCGAGCCCCGCCAGGGGCCGGAGGTCGGCATCGACGCCGGACTGTATCGGATCGGCTACGTCATCATGGAGATCCCGGCCGCCGGAAGGCGCGGTCGTAGGGCGGGTAAATCCGTCAAACCTGTCGCCGAAAGGTAGACGGGAATCCCCTTCCTGAGCTTGCGAAGGGAGGGGAGAACTTCAAAACCTGTATGAGCAAGTCGCGTACCTCTCCGTCGCGTTCACCCTGGAGGTCGGCGATGTGCTGTCCACCGGGACCCCGAGCGGCATCGCCTGGCATCGACCCGGCATGTATCTCAAGGCCGGGGACACCGTTCGCGTCGAGATCGAGAAAATCGGGACGCTGGAGAACCCTGTCATCGACGAACCTCGCTGACCGTCTGCTCCCGATGCCTGTGCCCGGCCACAACCGAACTGACTGCCCTGCTCGTTCAGCCTCGGGAAGGGCCGCACGAGGACGGGTCCCTCCCGCCGGAACATCCGGCTAGAGGGACCCGCTTAGTTGCGTTCTGGGCCCCGCCCCGGACCACCGGCCTGTATCCGCATTGTGCTCGCGCCCACGAGACCACTGAGCGCCTTACGTCAAGAAGGGCCTCAACTTGGCCGGGGGACGAGCAGGCGAGGAGCTCGGTCTGCGTCATCGGGCCGTTTGGCTTGTAGAGACGGTCCTGCCCGGTAGGTGCCGGCTCGTCGAACCGGCCGGTCAGCGTCCGCGCGGCCCTGGCCGTCGGTGACGCGCGATGTGGGGACGGATGGTTCCTGAGCGGGGGCACTTGACGATGGCTGATGGCTCTCCGGCGCCGTTCGTGACCGCCGTGCCCTGCGTACGCGTGCCCGCACCCGGCGAGGCGCACGGGCACGGGTAACGAACCTTCTCCGGCGCACATCTGACTGTACGGCAGCAGCTCCCGGGGTACCCGTCGCCTACGGATGGCGGCGCGACTGTCAGGTGGCTGTGCCGGCCCGTCCTGCGCGTGCAGACGAAAGGCGGGCCCGCGCCGTGGGGCGCGGGCACCGTCGTACCGGTGGGACTCATCGAACTTGGTCGTTCTCCGGCGGGGCCCGGCCCCACCGGAGGGCGGTGTCAGACGAGGGCCGTGGCCGGTTCCGCCCACTCGGTCGATACATCCTCCCGCTCCCGCGCGGCGGCGTCCGCCGTGAGGGGGAGCGCGCGGGGCAGCGGACGTGTCTCCCGCAGGCTCGGCGAAGGGGCCACGGGTACGAGCAGGGCGTGATCGCCGGACCGTGCCCGCTGCGAGAACCATATGATCTTGCCCCCGGTATCGGTCGCGCAGCACCCCCAGCCGTTGCTCAGCGCCGCGATCTGCGCCAGGCAGCCGCTTGGCGCATAGTGCGGCCGGATGTCCCGCTCGCTGTCCTGGACCGCGGTGATGAGGTGATGTCCGTTCCACCACATCTCGATGGTGGTGTTCTTGTCCGCCGCGTGAGCGTCGATGGTGCGCAACAGTGCGTCCGAACATCGGCAGACGGGCTCGACGAGCATCTCCAGGTCCCAGTACCGGAGATGGGCGGCCAGGATCCGCCTGACATGCCCGATCCGCTCGGGGCTGATCTCCACGTCGAGGTGGTAGTAGTAGGGCGCTGCGGTCTTCATCGTCGTTGGCTCCTCACCGGTGAAGCTCGCGCTCCTGCTCGTCCCTGCGGGCCGAGACCCGAACACGAAGCGTGAGCATTCATCGCTCCTGAGTCAGTCCCAGGGTGCGAGCACTACTCCATTCGTGCAACACGAAGCACACCGACCCAAAGTGGTTCAATTCTGAACAGGACGCTGCGTCGCCCACCGTGCACCATGGGTGAAGGTCTCGATCGCCGTAACGGACCAACCCCACTCCGTGCACGGCCTTCGCGCACCTTTCCGGACCGCGACCCCGCGAACCGTCCGGAACCGTGCTCGGGCGAAGAGGTTGGGAGGTGACCGGTGCCATGTTGCTGCCAGCCAGGGACGAGGTCGCCAGGCATCTCGAGCGGTACCGGGCGTGGGAACGCCTGATGCTTGCGTCCCCCGACAACCGGGCGGTACGCGGCAGCTTCGAGGACACGGGCTACACGCTGTGCGTGCTGATGGGCAAGCGCTGCGCGCGCGAGGCCGTCGACGCCGCCGAACTTTATCTGAACACCCGTGAGCCCCGTGAGCGACCCGTCAGTGATGTCTGTGCCGCACCGTCGGCGAACGCGTAGCGGGGCCGCCGTGCGCGGCGGAGGAACGAAGGCCGGAAGGCCGACTGCGACCCGAGGACCGGAGAGCCGGTGTCCACCGAGGCTCGATGACGGCGGAGGAGGCGAAGTCCATGGAAGGGCAGGCCGTGCGCCGTGGCGGTGCACCTCCCGTCACCGGGGGCGCCGGAACCGTGATCGGACGCATTCCGGTCGTGGACGTCCGCCCCGCCGTGGACGGCGGGCGGCGCCCTGCCAAGGCGGTGGAAGGGGAGACCTTCCAGGTCACCGCCACGGTCTTCGCCGAGGGACATGGTGCCATCGGAGCCAATGTCGTCCTCAGGGACCCGGAGGGCCGGCCCGGACCGTGGACGCCGATGCACGAACTCGAACCCGGCTCCGACCGCTGGGGCGCCGAGGTCACTCCGTCGTCGGTCGGTAACTGGACCTACGTGGTCGAGGCGTGGAGCGATCCGGTCACCACCTGGCGGCATCACGCGCGGATCAAGGTGCCGTTGCGTATCGACACCGAACTCGTCCTGGAGGAGGGCGCGGACCTGTACGAGCGCGCAGCCGAAGGAGTTCCGGAGGGACCGCAGCGGGAGGCGGTTCGTGACGCCGTCCGCGCTCTTCGTGACGAGTCCCGCCCGCCGGCCTCTCGTCTGGCGGGTGCGTTGACGCCTGAGGTGGGTGGGGTGTTGGGGCGGTTTCCGTTGCGTGAGGGGGTGTCGTGTTCGGATGTGCGGGGGG
>NZ_LMWH01000260.1 GCF_001507435.1 Streptomyces sp. NRRL F-5122 | reverse complement strand
GGAGTTGGTCGCGGGCCCGCTGGACGGTCTGCTCTTGGATGTCACGGGCTGGTCTGCGCATGATCGGGCTGAAGGTGTCGCCTTGCGCACGGAGATAGGACGGTACGGTCCGGGTGGTCGGGCTCTGTATGCGCCCAGGCAGGCGGATGGGTGTGTATTCGACTGGTGCGGAGACGTCCCTTGAGGATGACCGTGGCGCGGGCGTCAAGGGCGGGCCTGGACGGCAAGCTCGACACCTCGACGCCCGAGGTGGTGGCGGACCAGGTCCGCAGCGCCGTCCGCGCGCTGTTCACCGCCCCCGCGGTGCTGTCGAAGGCGCCGCAGGCGTAGGCGGTCTGGCGTCCGACTGTCGATCCGCGAGAGACGCTCTCCTCGGTGGGGTGCGAGTGCGGCTTTTCCAGTCTTCGACGCGAGTAGCACTACTCCTCACCTGCGCCGGGCCCGCACCTTCGACGAGGGAGGACGGGGCCTGCTCCTGGTCGCCCAAATCGCCGAACACTGGGGAACACGCCACGCCCGACAAGGCAAGACGGTGTGGGCGGAGCTGAGCGAGAAGGCGTCCGCAGGATTCCCGGCCTGGGACTCCCTGTAGGTTCCACGATGGTCAAGAGCCCTGCAGGAACTGGAGAGGGGCACAAGCGATCAGGGAGGAGGCACGGTCGAAAGCAGCGCGCCAACGGGTGTCAGCGCGCGGCTGAACATCGCGTCGAGCCCTGAGCGCGATCAGGGGGACACTCGATGTGCTGCTCGGACCAGATCGTCTTGCAATTCTGACCGTGGCGGCAGCCCCAGCGCGTGGCGAGTTGAGCGACGAGGAACAGGCCGCGTCCCCCTTCGTCGGTGGTTCGGGCACGCCGCAGGCGGGGTTGGGTGCTGCTGGAGTCGGTGACTTCGCAGACCAGAACGTTGTGGCGAATCAGACGCAGCTCCGACGGAGGGCGACCGTAGCGGATGGCGTTGGTCACCAGTTCGCTGACGATGAGTTCGGTGGTGAAGAGGAGTTCGTCGAGCCCCCACGTGGCGAGTTGGCGGGTTGTCCATTCCCGGGCCTCGGCGACGGCGGCGGGATCGGCCGGGATCTCCCAGTGAGCGGTGTCCTGCGCCGGTATGGCGCGGGTGCGGGCCAGCAGCAGGGTCACATCGTCGCGCGGCACTTGGGCCACCAGATCGGCGAGGAGGGTCCGGCCGGTTTCGTCCAGTGCACGGTCCGGACGGCAGGACGCGGCGAGGGCATCCGTCAGGCGCCGCAGGCCTTGGTCGATGTCGCGGTCACCCCGGTCGATCAAGCCGTCGGTGTAGAGGGCGAGGATGCTGCCCGGCTCCAGGTCGATCGTGGTGGTCTCGTACGGCATGCCGCTGACGGACAGGGTTGGCCCCGGGGAGATCCCGATGGTTTCGGCGGTTCCGTCGGGCCGGACCAGGACGGGGGGAGGGTGCCCGGCACTAGCGAGAGCGCAGCGCTGGGTGACCGGGTCGTAGACCGCGTACAGGCAGGTGGCGCCGATGCTGTCGTGGTCGCCGGGTGGGGCTTCGGCCGCCAGACGCTGGACCAGGTCCGCGATCCGGGTGAGCAACTCGTCCGGCTCCAGTTCGAGGTCGGCGAGCGTCTGGATGGCGGCGCGCAGGCGGCCCATGGTGGCACTTGCGGGCATGCCGTGGCCGACCACGTCTCCGGCGACAAGGGCCAGCCGCAGAGAGGGCAGAGCGATGGCGTCGTACCAGTCGCCGCCGATGTCCGCCCCGCCGCCTGCGGGCAGGTAGACGCCGGCGGTCTCGGCTGCCGGAGTGTCGGTCGTGGCCGGGGGAAGGAGGCGCTGCTGCAGCGCCACGGCGGCCCTGTGCTCGCGCGTGTAGCGGCGGGCGTTGTCGATGGCGAGCGCACCCCGTGAGGCGATCTGCTTCATGAGATCCGTCTCGTCCTCGCTGAACGGGTCGGATCGGCCGGTGCGCCAGACCACTATGTTTCCGAGGGTGAGGCCGCGGGCGTACAGCGGCGCCACCATCACCGTGTGGGCGTCGTTCGGGAGGAAATCCTCGGCCGGGTGTGGGCCGCCGATCAGGGCGGCGAAGTCGTCACGGCCGTAGACGACGGTCTTGCCGTGTTGGGAGCTGCGCAGGAGGGGGTGGTCGGACAGTGGTGGGACGGGGTTGCCGCACTTGATGCCGGCCGGCCATGCGGCGGTGGTCGGCGCCAGGGCCGCGGCGCACAGATGGAGATCTCCGCCGCCCAACCGCTTGGGTGGTTCGTCGCCGTCGAGCACGGACTGCGCAAGGACGACTGTGGTGAGATCCCCGAACGCGGGTGCGAGTACGTTCGCAAGGTCCTGCGCGGTGCGCACGACATCCAGGGACCTTCCCACCTGCTCGGCCACCTCGCGGGCGAGATCCAGATTGCGGCGGGTGCGCAGCGCGTCAGTGCTGTCGATGTACAGTGCTGCGACCCCTGTAGGGCATCCTTGCGCGTCTTCCAGACGGAAGGCGGACAAACACAGGGCGTGACGCCGCGCCGGATCGTGCCGCCGACTCACCAGTTCGTTCCTGCGGACCACCGGTGCGCCGGTCTCGAGTACCTGGCGCAGTACCGCCTCGAGGTTCTCGGCGTCCTCGGTGCACAGCACGTCGCACAGCCGAGTGCCGGGTTGTACGGGACGGTCGTCGATCGTGCTCGGCGTGGCGTTGGTTTGCACGGTGGTGAGATCCATGTCGTGCAGAGCGATCGTGATCCGGTTCTGGGAGGACGGCGCACGCAGGAGCGCTGCGCCCTGCTCGTGGTCGGCGACGTGGTGGGTAGGCACCGCAAGGACGAGGAACTCCTCCGAGTCGTCCACTTTGAGGGTCCGGAAAGTGACATCGATGAGGTTGCCGCGCCGGTGCTGCAGCCGTACCCGACCGGATGCCGGTATCTGCGTGGCACGGGGCAGATCGTCGGGGAGGTCGGCCACCAGTTCCAGTACAGGGTGGCCGCAAGCCTCCTCGGCTGTAACCCCCGTCAGGTCCTCTGCTGCCCTGCTCCATCGCACCACCGAGCCTCGGTTGTCGAGCATGGCGGCTGCCAGGCCGTCGAAGGTGTACGCCCTGCCGGTGCCACCAGATTCGATCGACTGGGCATTGTTCGCATATGCGTTCATTTTTTGCACTTCCCTTCGTGCGCCTGCGGCGACGTTGGCGGCGCCTTCGGTTCGGTGCTTATGAAGCAGTCGTCGCCGGGGATGGCAGCGCATCCCGCAACGGCCGTGGCGGGCAGGTCTTGTTCGGCCCAGACGACCTTGCCATCCGTCGCGGAGCGGGAGCCCCACCTGCGGGACAGCTGAGCGACGAGGAATAGACCGCGGCCGTTCTCGTCGAGGATTCGGGGATGGCGGGGGCGCGGGTGGCTGGTGTCGGTATCGAAGACCTCGCACGTCAAAACCTGGTGCTGGATGAGCCGTAGGCGGTTCGGTCCCTGGCCGTAGCGGATGGCGTTGGTGACCAGTTCACTGACGATCAGCTCCACAGTGGGCACGAGACGCTCAAGCCCCCATGCGCTGAGCTGACAGGCAGCCGCCTGTCTGGCGGTACAGACCGCGGCCGGCTCACTCGGCAGCTCCCACGAGGCGACCTGGGCCGGTTGGAGCGCGCGGGTCCGCGCAAGGAGCAACGTGACGTCATCGACCGGTGCCTGAGTCGGCAGGGTCTCGATCACCTGCGAGCACAGGTTCTCCAGGGATGAGCCGGGCTGTGCCAGGGTGGCGCCCAAGCGGTGGAGGCCGACGTCGATGTCGTCGTCGCGGGACTCGACCAGACCGTCGGTGTAGAGCGCGAGCAGGCTTCCCTCGGGCAGTTCCAGTTCCACGGACTCGAAGGGGATCAGCCCGAGGCCGAGGCCGAGGGGGGTTCCGGCGGGCAGGTCGGGGAAGACGACGTGCCCCTGCGGGTCGATGATCGCGGGCGGGGGGTGCCCGGCCCGCGCCATCGTGCACCGTCGGGTGACCGGGTCATAGACGGCATACAGGCAGGTGGCGCCTACCACCGCGGGGATCTGGTCCGGATCGTCGGCGTCTTCCTCGCCCAGCCGCCGGACCGTGTCATCGAGGTGCGCCAGCAGTTCATGGGGAGGCAGATCCATGTCCGCGAGCGTGCGGACGGCGGTGCGCAGCCGTCCCATCGCTGCCGCGGCGTTGATGCCATGCCCAACGACATCGCCGACGACGAGGGCCACCCGGGCGCCGGACAGCTCGATCACGTCGAACCAGTCACCCCCCACGCCGTAATCCATATCGGCCGGCACATAGCGCGAGGCCACCTCGACGGCGGCACCGCCCTGCACCCTGTGGGGGAGCAGGTCGCGTTGCAGCGTGAGGGCCGCGGTGCGCTCACGCGCGTACTGGAGGGCGTTGTCCAGGCAGAGCGCGGCCCGGGTGACGAGTTCCTCGGCGAGGAGCAGGTCGTCCTCCTGGAACGGCTTTTGTTCCTCGGAGCGGCCGAACAGCGCCAGTCCCAGCACGCAGTGCCGCGCACGGATGGGCACGACCATGAGCGAGTGGATTCCGCTGTCGCGTACCCTCTGTGCCCGCACCGGGTCGTGGTCGACCCACGGGCCGGCATGGGTGTCCAGCACCGGTTCCAGGTGAGAGCGGCCCATGCGCAGGACGGCGGCGAACGGCGAGTTCGGGTGGGGGTGGATCACCTCTTCGCGCACCCACGGCAACTCCGGGATATCCGGGTCGATGGAGGCTAGACCGGCACGGCGCAGCAGCGGCAGGCGGCCGTTCGTCGTGCCGATCCGTGCCGAGGGCTCCACGCCCAAGGAGACCGACTCCACCAGATCGACGAGGGCGTGGTCGGCCAGCAGGGGCACGGCGAGCTCGGCCAGTTCCTGCCCGGTCTGCATGACGTCGAGGGTGCTGCCGATGCGCGTGCTGGCTTCGCTGAGGATGGCCAGGCGCTCGCGCGCCCGCCGGTTGCCGGTGACATCCACGCTCAGGGAACACACCCCCAGCGGCTTGGCGTCCGCGTCCTGAAGGCAGAAGAACGAGGCCGAGAACACGTGCTCCCGGCGCCGATCGGCCGGTGGCCACGCCCGGTACTCGTGGACCATGGTGGTGCCGCTCTCCAGTACCTGCCGCATCACCACCTCGAGCGCTTCGGCTTCGAAACCGGGCAGCGAATCCTTCAGGCGGCGCCCGAACCGTCGGTCATGAGGGATTCCGTCGTGGCTCTCCATGGCGTCGTTCGCCCATGCGCAGCGCAGTTGCAGGTCACGAACGACGATGCCGATCGGTGCGTGGGAGAGCAGCGACTCGCGTACCGATCCGTCCGCCGTTCCCGAGGAGAGCGCGCCTATGTCGGTCCCGGACACCAGCCACCGGGTGGCGGCGCCCTGTCCCCACAGCAGCGAGACCCGCAGCGTCATGGTGAGTGTGCGGCCGTCGCGGTGGCGGACCGCCACGGTGCCGGACCAGCCACCCTGGGCACGGCACTGCTCGAAGGCCGCCGCTGCACTCAAGGCGTCCTCACGGCGCGGCAGCGCCTGGAGGGCGGACCGGCCCACCATCTCCCCGGCCGAGTGCCCGACAAGCCGCTGAGCGTCCTGCGTCCACGCCACCACCGTCCCCTCGGCATCGATCATCGCTATCGCCGCGTCGGGTATCTCGCTGGAGCTCACAGGCTCAGCGAGCGGCATGTGGTCGGTTTTCGTCATCGCGGTGTTGATCCCATCGGTGCGGGGGCGACAAAGCGTCGGCCTGGGGGCGCGGCGGCCCGATCTGTAGCCGTGGTTGGACGGTGAAGGCCAGGGGGCTGAGGAACCCTCGGGTAGGACCGGGGCCGCCCCGGGCGAGCGTTGCGAACGCCCTCGTCGCCGGTTGAGCGGCTTACGGGGCGCGCATTCACCGACGTTTTGTCCATGTTTGATGAAATTATCAGATGCGATGGCTTTGTCGTCAATACCCCCAAACCTGATTGTTTCATCAGGTTTGACTGCTCCGGATGGCAGGGTGTGGCGGCGCCCATGCGCAGAGTGGGGGGCGGGATTCCGGTGGCGCCCCATGGTGGACAGTCGAGTCCTTCAGTGAAATGATGAATGCATCAGAAGTGGTGCTCTTGTCAGGAGGGTGCCGATGTCAGCCTCACCCAGGAACCGATTCGAACGCCGTCGGGCCGAGACCCGGCAGGCGCTCGTCCGCGCCGCGCGGACGATCCTGGCCGAGTCCGGCGACACGAGCGCCAGCATTCGGGCCATCGCGGAACGCGCGGACGTGGGCTTCGGCTCCTTCTACAACCACTTCACGTGCAAGCCGGACCTCTTCGATGCGGCCGTGGCCGATGCACTGGAGGAGTACGCCCAAGCCATCGACAAACGCCTGCACGGCATCAGCGATCCCGCCGAGCGCCTTGCCGGGGGCGTGCGGCTCAGCGCACACATGGCTGAGTCGCACCCGGAGATCATGCGGATCCTGTGCCACAGCCAGCTCGGCCGCATATGTGCCGGCCACGGACTGGCTCCGCGTGCGAAACGTGACATGGAGCAGGGCATGGCCACGGGCCGCTTCACCGTGCTCGACCCCGTCGTCGCCCTCACCGTACTGAACGGCGGCCTGCTGGCGCTCTTGGAGCTATGGCTTAACCGGCCCGAGGCCGACCGCGTCCACGCGGCAGGAAAAATGGCTGAGCTACTCCTGCACATGCTCGGTCTCTCCCTGGATGAGGCCCGTGACCTCGCCCGGCGCCCCCTTCCCGCTGCAGCCTGAAGAGGGCCCCACTGTCCTACCGTGCGCACCGGCCTGCCGGTGCCGACTGCGCACCGCTTCCTGTGCCTGGATAAGGCGCCACCAGGAACCCGCCACTCTTGCCCGCCGCGGTGCGTGGCTTCATTGGTGATCAGGTCGACGTGGCCTCGTATCCCGCGATGAACGGCAGCCTGGCAAGGTCCGCGGTGCCGCCTGCATGAGCCGCAGGGACGCATCCGGCGTGCGGACGAAGGCAGAGGACGTGTCGTTTGCGCGGATTGCCACCGCGCTCCTCGGCGAGGTCCACCGGATCTTCTGCGGCCTGACCGAGATGAAGTACGCCGGATGTGCGACGAACCGTGTAAGTCCCTCTGGTTCGGCGAGCCCTTCCTCTGGACAGGCCTGTCCCGCCGAGTCGCCCTACTGACCACAACCGAGAACCGAGCCCACCGCCGAGATGGTGCTTTTGGCGCGCCAGATTCCGACGGATCTCGCTGTGTGTCGGCGACGAGGCCTGCTGATGCTGTGGCTGGTCTCGGCGAGGACCTCGAGCCGGCCGGCGGATGCGTGCCGACGGAGCGGGGACGCACGGGGCCGTCTGGATAGTCCCGGTGCAGTGTTCTTCCGGTCGCAGCCGGTCGCGCGGGCCACCTTCCCACGGACGGCCGCCGGGGCGGTGTCGAAGCCGCCGATGCGTCCCCCGGGGACCTTTCAGCGAGGCGCCCTCGACATTTCCATACGCCGTATGTTACTACTGGAAAGGCGGTTCCATACGGCGTATGGAACCGCTCACTCAGACAGTTCCAGGCGCATCACACCGCCTGTTACAAGCAGCCGATGGTGCAGATCGCACCGGTTCCGGGAGGAAAGATCATGAAGAAGCTCACGAAGCGCATCTCTGCAGCTGCTTGCTCCGCGGTGGTCGCGGGTGTTGCCGTTCTTGGTGCCGGGGGCGCCGCCTCGGCCGCGACCCCTGAGTCCGCGCACGCCCAGCGCCCGGCCGTCAGCGTCAAGGCCAGTGACTACCGCTGGGATCACGGCGTCGGCTACCTGCTCGAGGAGGGCTACTCCTGGGACCGGATCCGCGGCTGGCATCACGATGACTGCGTCACCGATTCGGACCGGTACCGCCGCAACAGTCACTTCTACCGCTGGGACGACAAGGAATGCGGCTGGAAGTCGGACGTGTCGTACCGGCACGACTGGAACCGCTACGAGCACGACGGCCAGGACCGGAACCACTACGACCGGTGAGGCAGGGCCGCTTGTACCCCTGGGCCCAGGCTGTGCGCATCGCCGTGATGCCTGCCGGCAGCAGGGAGGCGACCACTGGTCCAAGGATCTCCGGTCCCTGACCGATGATCCGGCGGCCGCCTGAGGGCCTGCCTCCCCCCTGCCTGCGGACGCCCACCGTGTGTCGCAGGCTTGCGCCGCCCAGCTGCCGCGACGCCACGAATCCGCTACCCGGCCGGCGTTCGGGCCCTGTTATAACGCCTCTCTCTTCGATGTTCGCTGCTGACCCAACGGTGGTCCGGCGGCGTGGCACAAAGGCGTCTTGGAGTGAAAGTCAATGGAGTCATTGAAGACCGTGGTACAGGGGGTGGCTGTGCAGCTCATCATCGAGCGCAGCTATTCGCTGTCCATGCGCATGCGTCTGCGGTACGAGCCCAGTGATCCCTATGTCGTCCATGCCGCCTTTTTCACCGCTGACAGCGACGACGAGGCAGTTGAATGGGTCCTGGGGCGTGACCTTCTGGCCGATGGCCTGAAGGGCTGCGCAGGCGAGGGAGACGTCCGGATCTGGTCGGCCGTCGGCCATGGTGACCAAGCGATGTACATCGCCCTCAGGTCTTCCGCGGGCACCGCCATGCTCGAGGTTCCAGTGCAGGACCTCAAGACGTTCCTGCAGAACACGGAGACTCTGGTGCCACAGGGCGCCGAGTCCAGGTGCATCGAATGGGACACCGAACTGGCGAACCTGCTCGCGGAAAGCTGAAGAACGTCTCCCAAGTGCTCTGCGAACGAGGCGCTTTGCCCAGGCGGCAGTATGCGACCCGCGTCTCCAGCGCCCCGTCCTGTTCCCCGCGTTGTGCGTGCGCCGCCACGAAACCCTTAAACCCGTTGCACGCCCCGTCGGCCGCTATCACCGCGACCGCTGACATCCATCCCTGGTCTTGCGTGGGTATCGCCGGCTTCAGCCGGGGAGGGAAACGCGTCCTCGGGCCGGGGGCGCGTAGCGCCGGAGTTCGCTACGTTTTTTCGGTGACGGTCAGGTGGGCCGCTTCTGGCCCTCGATGTACTGACGGACGATGCTGAGCGGTGCGCCGCCGCACGAGCCGGCGAAGTATGAGCGGGACCAGAACGCGGAGCCCAGCCCGATACGGTTGATGCGGCCGGTGTACTCGGCGCGCAGGTACCGGGAGCTGACGCCCTTGAGGCTGTTGATCAGTTTGGACAGGGCGATCTTCGGCGGGTAGTGCACGAGCAGGTGTACGTGATCGCGTTCGCCGTTGAACTCCTTCAGCTCTGTCTCGAAGCTGCCGCATACCTCCCGCATGATCTCCTCGCACCGCTTCAGCATGGCTTCATCAAAGACGTCCATGCGGTACTTGGTGACGAACACCAAGTGAGCGTGCAGGTTGTAGGCGACGTGGCGACCGGTGCGGATATCGGGATTTGGTTCCCAACGTGGTGACATACACCAAGCGTAGTATGATCTTCGAATCTGACCAGGAAGGGGGTGGGCCGGATGATCCGTGCGTACAAATTCCTCATGCGGCCCACCGTGGGCCAGGCGGGCGCGCTTGCCGAGATGCTGCGTGACCACTGCTCTCTCTACAACGGGGCTTTGCAGGAACGCCGCGACGCCTACCGGCACACCTCGAAGACCACGGTCCGCTACGGGCAGCAGTCCGCTCAGCTCAAAGACATCCGTTCCTTCGATCCCGAGCGTCAGGGGCGTTGGTCGTTCTCAAGTCAGCAGGCCACCTTGCGCCGGCTGGACAAGGCGTTCGCTGCGTTCTTCCGGCGCGTGAAGGCCGGTGACAAGCCGGGATATCCGCGTTTCCGGTCGGGCAAGCGGTTCGACACCGTGGACTTCCCCAAGGATGGCGACGGCTGCCGCTGGGATTCAACCCCGCACGATCGGATCACCCGCGTGCGCCTCCAAGGCGTCGGGCACGTCAAGGTCCACCAGCACCGTGCGGTGATCGGCAAGGTCAAGACGATCAGCGTGAAGCGGGAAGGTCGCCGCTGGTACGTCATCCTGACCGCCGAGCAAAGCGCGCCCAAGCCGCTTCCCGCGACCGGCAGCGTGGTCGGCGTCGACATGGGCATAGCCAACTTCCTTGCCGACTCAGGCGGTGAGTTCGTGCCCAACCCCCGCCACGGCGCCAAGGCCGCCGCCAAGCTCGAAGCCGCACAACAGGCCCTCGCCCGGTGCAAGCGACGGTCCAAGCGCCGCCGCAAGGCGGTCGAACGCGTCGCGACCCTGAACCGCAAGGTCCGCCGTCAGCGCCTGGACCACGCACACAAGGCCGCTCTCGACCTCGTGCGGGAACACGACTTCATCGCGCACGAAGACCTCAAGATCCGCAACATGAGCAAGGCCCCCGCACCGAAGCCGGACCTCGAACAGCCGGGCGTGTTTCTGCCCAACGGGGCCGCCGCGAAGGCCGGACTCAACCGCTCGATCGCTGATGCCGGATGGGGGGTGTTCCTCGCGATCCTGGCCGCCAAGGCGGAAGGAGCCGGACGGCAAGTGATGGCGGTGGACCCCCGTAACACCTCACGGCAGTGCCCCGAATGCGGGCACACCGCCAAGGAGAACCGGCCCACCCAGGAAAAGTTCCACTGCGTCTCGTGCGGCCACTCGGCGCACGCGGACACAGTGGGCGCGATCAACATTCTACGGTCCGGGCTGGTCCGTCGCGACGCCAACCCGGCATAGCGAGAAGCCCCCTCATCCATGAGGGGGAGGAGTCACGCTTAGAAAGACAAGGAACGAGCGTTCATGTCCCAGTACCAGCTTCGTGTCTACACACTGCGCAGCCCTGAGGCACTCGTCGCCTACGAGAGCATTTGGGCCAAGCACATTCCCGGCTTGGCCAAACACCGGATCACCACACATGGCGTCTGGACGGTACCGGCGACCCGTGGAAGCGGGGCGCCCCGACTGTACGCTCTCGTTTCCTACCAAGACGCCGACGACGTGCAGGAGCGGATGGACGCGTACCTGTCCAGCCCTGAATTCCGTGCCGACATGGAGGGCTTCGACCTCGGCCAGATCGTCAACGTTGCCGAGTCCGTGCTCAGGCCCACCATCGACTCACCCTTGCCGTGACAGGTACCGAGCCGCCCTGCGGCCCGGGCGGCTGAGGCGCTCAGGTCTGTGAGACCACGCGAAATTGCCCACGCCCTGCTCGGCGGCGAACCGACGGTTGACCAGGTCCGGCGGACGCGGGGCGGCCGGCTCGTGGATCGTGGTGCGGCGGCGCTGTCCGCGGATGACGCCCTCGATGCCGACCTGGCGCATCAGCTCGACGGTGCCCCGCGCGACACAGTGCCCCGCGCGGGCCAGCGCGCGGGTGACGCGGCGGGCGCCGTAGGTGCGACCGGAGTCCTCCCACACCGCTGTGACCAGCGGGATCAGCTCCTCGTCGCGGAGCTGGCGGGCCGACTTCGGACGCTTGCGCGCGAAGTACGTCGACGGAGACAGCTGAAGCACCCGGCATACGGGATCGACCCCGAAGCCGTCACGCAGGTGGTCGATCACCTGCTCGGCCTCGTCCGGGGACGGTCGATCTCCTGGGCAAAAAACACGCTGGCGACGTTACCGAAGACCCGGTTGAGGGGGCGTTGCCAGGTGAGGGCCAGGTTGCGGGCCCTGGCCACCGCCAGACGCTGCGGTTCCTGGGACTGGACGGGGCCGGGGGTCATGCACACCATCCAGGCGAGCAACGCCGCGGCAAGGGTGAGCGTGAGGTGGCCGGGATATCGGTTAAGCGCTGGGGAAAGAAGGCGCAGCCAGCGGCGACGAACGTGAAGATGACGTTGCCCGGCGGACCGATCCGGGGGGTCTCACACACAAGCTTGAGAGCAGCAGCAAGGAGAGCTGCCACAGCAACCCGGATCGCGGTGCTGCTGGTGGCGGCCGCGGTCGCCAGCCCCACCCCGTTGCTCGCAGCCATGCCGAGCACCACACAGGCCAGAGCGCGGGCACGGGCAGCGTAGGGCAGGTTGTGCCCGTAGAGCGCGCACGTGGATCCGCCGACCGTGTACACCATCAGGTCTACGCGTCCCATGGCCAGCAGCACCAGACCTGGCACGGCCATCGCGAGCAGGACACTAAGCGCTGCTGTCTTGGGCCACAGATCGGTCGCCCGGCCCAACCGCAGCACACCGCGCATCTGCAGCGGCCACATCGAGACGGCCTTTCCAGGTGTGATGGATGCCTCCCTATGCGCCACCGACTGAGCTAGCCCGGCCAGAGCCTGCCTGAAGGGGGCAGGTCGTCTCGGGACTGCGGGCTCAACGGTCGGCGCGCCGGCCGTCACGATCGGCGGTGAGCCGGCTTTCCAGGCCCGTGATGAGCGTGTCCAGCACCAGGCGGAACATGCGGTCCTCGTCAGGGCCTGGCTCCGTGGGCCCGTTTTCGTTGGCAGTGGGGGCGGTGGGCGTGAGGTTCGACCACCGGTGGAGCGCGCCGTTGAGTTCGGCGGTGAGGACGCCGATGACTACAGCGCACATGACAGCGGCGATCTGCGGGACCTCTGCGTGCGGCACCCCTGCGGAGTCCAGTGTCGCGGTGAGCGCAGTCCAGAAGGGGTCTTCGGGCTGGATGAAGTCCGGCTGGCCGAACGAGTAGGTCATCAGCCTGGGGTGACGGTGCGCCAGGGTGCGGAAATCCGTGGCGAGCAGGCGGATGCGCTCCTGCCAGGGAGAGTCCTGAAGCGTCACGGTGCGGAACTGGGCGCCGACCATTCTCGCCACGCCGCGCAGCAGGGCATCCTTGTTCGGCACGTGGTGGTACAGCGACATCGGGTTCGCATCCAGCACGGTCGCGAGTTTGCGCATGGTGAGCGCCTCGACCCCGTCCGCGTCG
Source organism: Streptomyces sp. NRRL F-5122 (assembly GCF_001507435.1). Lineage (GTDB taxonomy): Bacteria > Actinomycetota > Actinomycetes > Streptomycetales > Streptomycetaceae > Streptomyces > Streptomyces lannensis. The sequence goes on along the minus strand of NZ_LMWH01000260.1, from coordinate 30,114 downwards.
ATGAGCTGCAGGGCGGCGGCATAGATCCCCGCCTCGGTCAGAGGCACGTCCCTTTTCCTGGTCCCCCGCGGGGGACGCTTCGCCTTTTCCATACCGCGTACGGTATCAGCCGCATGCGGCGTACGGAAAGCCTTAATCGCAGGTGGCAGCCCCAAGGGCTCGTGCGGCCGGGGTGCGCTCGACTTTCCATACGACGTATGTTACTACTTCCATACGGCGTATGTTTCTGTGGTGTACCCGCGGCACCGACCGGCGCCCTTGCCCATCCCTTCTCCGCACAAAGGAGCAAGCCATGACCCCCCACTCCGCGAACGACCTTCGCCCCATACGGTCCCCGCGCGGGATCCCCCTGCTCGGCCACACGCCGCAGATCCCGGACACCAACCCGGTGGAGTACTTCAACGAGCTGTCCAAGCGGTTCCCCGAGGGCATCTACGGCATGGACATCGCCGGCATCGAGCAGGTCTTCGTCTACGACCCGGACCTGGTGGCGGAGGTCTGCGACGAGACGCGATTCTTCAAGCAGATCGAGAAGACGCCGCTGAGCCACGTCCGGGACTACACGGGTGCGGGCCTGTTCACGGCCCACCAGCACGAAGAGGAATGGGCCATGGCCCACCGGATCCTCCTGCCGGCCTTCAGCCAGCGGGCCATGAAGACCTACTTCGGTCAGATGCTGGAGATCGCCCAGAACCTGGTCGGCAAGTGGGAGAGCCGGGAGGGCCAGTCGGTCGCCATCACCGACGACTACACCCGGCTCACTCTGGACACCATCGCTCTGTCCGGTTTCGGCTACCGCTTCCAGTCCTTCGACAAGGAGGAGCTGCACCCCTTCCTCAACGCACTGCTGGAGGCGCTGATCGAGTCGATGCGGCGCTCCCAGGAGCTGCCGATGATGACCAAGCTCCGTAAGGCGGACGACAGGAAGTACCGCGAGAACATCCAGCTGATGCGCGACCTGGTCGAGAGTGTGATCAAGGAGCGCCGTGAGGGGAAGGGCACCGGCGAGGAGGACCTGCTCGGCCTGATGCTGGAGGCCACCGACCCGGAGACCGGCAAGCTGCTGGCGGACGGCAACGTCCGCGACCAGGTGGTGACGTTCCTGATCGCCGGTCACGAGACCACCAGTGGCCTGCTGTCCTTCGCCACGTACTCGCTGATGCGCAACCCGCACGTCCTGGCGCAGGCGTACGCCGAGGTTGACCGCCTCATGCCCGGTGGCACGGTCCCGGACTACGACACGATCATGCAGCTCGACGTGATCCCGCGGATCTTGGAGGAGACCCTGCGCCTGTGGGCTCCCATCCCGCTGATCGCCAAGGCGCCCATCGACGACACCGTCATCGGCGACGGGTACGAGCTGAAGAAGGGAACCAGGGCCAACATCCTCATGGGCGCCCTGCACTCCCACTCCAAGGCGTGGGAGCGGCCGGAGGAGTTCGACATCGACCGGTGGCTGCCGGAGAACCGCGCCGAGCAGCACCCGCACGCCTACAAGCCGTTCGGCAACGGGGTGCGTGCCTGCATCGGCCGCCAGTTCGCGCTGACCGAGGCCCGTCTGGCGCTGGCGCTAGTGCTGCAGAAGTTCAGGTTCTCCGACACCACCGACTACAAGATGGACGTCCGCGAGGCGCTGACGCGCAAGCCCGGCGACTTCCAGCTGGTCGTCCGCAAGCGTCAGGAGCACCAGCGGACCGTCTTCGGCGCCGCCGACCTGCAGACCGACGACACGCAGGCGCAGACGGCGGTCAGCGGTGTCGGGGTGAACCTGACCGTCGCCTACGCCTCCAGCCTGGGCTCGTGCGAGGACCTGGCGCGCACCATCGCCGACCGCAGCGAGCGCTCCGGCTTCGGCACCACCCTGGTGAGCTTGGACGAGCTGGGCGACAACCTGCCCGCCGAGGGCCTGCTGGTCGTCGTCGCCGCCAGCTACAACGGCAAGGCACCTGACAACGCCCAGCGTTTCGATGACCTGATCGGGACCGGGCTGGGCGAGGGCGCACTGGCGAACGTGCGGTTCGCACTGCTGGGCGCCGGTAACACCCAGTGGGTGGCGACCTACCAGGCCTTCCCCAAGCGGATCGAAGCCGCCCTGCTGGCCGCCGGAGCCACCCCCGTCATCGAGCGCGGCATCGCGGATGCCGCCGGCGACTTCGACGGCATGGCCAGTCGCTGGATGGACACCCTGTGGGCCACCCTGGCCGAGGAGTACGCCGCCGACACCTCCGACGACGGTGCGCCGCGCTACCAGGTGCAGCTGCTGACCGAGGCGGACGTGCGCCCCGCCATCGTCTCCGAGCAGGCATACCCCCTGACCGTGGTCGCCAACGAGGAACTCGTGGCCGACGCGACCGGGCTCTGGGACTTCCAGATCGAGCCGCCGCGTCCGTCCGCGAAGTCCATCACCATCGAGCTGCCCGAGGGCGTCACCTATGAGACCGGCAACCACCTCGCCGTCTTCGCCAAGAACGAGCCGTCCCTGGTCAACCGCGCGCTGGCACGCCTCGCCGTCGACCGCGACCAGGTCCTCCGGCTCGACCAGCCCGCAGGCGGCCGCACGCACCTGCCGGTGGGTACGCCCGTCACCGCCGGCCTGCTGTTCACCGAGTTCGTGGAGCTGCAGGACGTGGCCACCCGCACCCAGGTGCGCATCCTGGCCGAGCACACCCAGTGCCCGTGGACCCGGCCGCAGCTGCAGGCGTACGCCGCCGACACCGAGGAAGCCGAAGAGCGCTACCAGAGCGAGATCCTCGGTAAGCGGGTCTCGGTGCTGGGCCTCTTGGAGCGCTTTTCCGCCGTCGAACTGCCGCTGGCGGTCTTCCTGGAGATGATGGGCCCGATCCGTCCCCGCTTCTACTCCATCTCCTCCGCCCCGCTGGCCAACCCGCGCCACGTCCGGCTGACCGTCGGCCTGCTGGAAGGCCCCGCCCTGTCCGGCGACGGCCAGTACCGCGGCACCTGCTCCTCCTACATCGCACGCCTTGAGCCCGGAGACGTCGTCTACGGCTACGTGCGCGTGCCCTCCCCGACCTTCGCCCCGCCGGCCGACCCCGCCACGCCGCTGATCCTCATCGGCCCCGGTACCGGCATCGCGCCGCTGCGAGGCTTCCTGGAGGAGCGGGCCCGGGAGCAGGCGAACGGCACCCAGGTCGGCCTGTCTCAGGTGTTCGTCGGCTGCCGCCACCCCGAGCACGACTACTTCTACCGCCAGGAGATGCAGGACTGGGAGCAGGCCGGGATCGCCCAGGTCCACACCGCCTTCTCCGCGTTGACCGGCCACCCCGCCCGGTTCGTGCAGAACGCCATCGCAGGCGCCGCCGACACGGTGTGGCAGGCCATCGAAGACGGCGCGTACATCTATGTCTGCGGTGACGGCCGCCGCATGGCGCCTGCCGTGCGCGAAGCCCTCGCTGCCATCTACCGCCAGCACACCGGCAGCGACGACGAGGCCGCCCAGCAGTGGCTCGCCCAGCTCGAGGCCGACGAGCGCTACCAGCAGGACGTCTTCGCCTGACCCCCGGACGCCGGGAGGCGTGCGGCGCGTCCTGCCACCCCGTACGTCTCCCGGCCCTCACAAGCCAGCCAGACACCACACGGCGCCTATCGGCCCGAACCGCCGGGAGTGCCGCTCACAGAAAGTAGATCCCCATGGACACCATGCTCGCCGGACGCTTCCACCTGGACAGCAAGAAGTTCCTTGTGGAGGAGGTCCCCGTCCCCGTGCCCGGCCCGGGCGAGGTCCTCATCGAGGTGAAGGCCGCAGGCGTCTGCCTGTCGGACGTCCACCTGATCGACGGCTCCCTCGTCCCGCTGTTCGCCACCTCCGATGTGGTCACCGTCGGCCACGAGGTCTCCGGTGTGATCCACACGCTCGGCCCTGACCTCAAGCGCGGTCTCAGCGTCGGCACCCGCGTCACCTTGGAGGCAGGCAAGACCTGCGGCCAGTGCGCCGGATGCGTGCGCCGCCGGCCCTGCACCCAGATGCTCACCGCCGGCATCGACTACGACGGCGGCTGGGCCCAGTACACCCTCGCCCGCGAGGACACCCTCATCCCCATCCCCGACAGCCTCCCCTTCGACCAGGCCGCGATCATCCCCGACGCGGTCTCCACCCCCTACGCCGCCGTCGTCGCCACCGCAGGCGTCCGTGCCGCTCAGTCCGTCGGCGTGTGGGGCGTGGGCGGAGTGGGCGCGCACAACGTGCGCCTTGCCCGCCTGGTCGGCGCCGCGCCGATCATCGCCGTCGACCCGCTGCCCAGCGCGCGGGAGCGCGCTCTGGCCTTCGGCGCGGACTTCGCTCTGGATCCGGCCCCCCTCGACTTCGCTGACCAGGTACGCGCTGCCACCGGCGGACGCGGCCTGGACTTCGCCTTCGACTGCGCCGGCGTGCCCGCCGTCCGCGAGCAGGCCGCCTCCGTGCTCGGTCTGGGCGGCTCCCTGATCCTGGTGGGCATCACACCCAAGCCGCTCACCATCACCGAGGGCCTGACCTTCAACTACCTGTCCAAGCAGGTGCGCGGTCACTATGGCGGCTTCCCCGAGTCCGTCTCCGAGCTGGTGCAGCTGGCGTCCAACGGACGTCTCGACCTGGCCCCCTCCATCACCGACCACATGCCGCTCATCGAGGCCGCCGACGCCATCCACCGGCTGGAGTACAAGATCGGCGACCCGATCCGCCTCATCCTTGTCCCCTGACGCCTCGTCAGTAGGGCATCAAGCCACCCTGGGCAGGGGTGAGTAGGCGCCGGTGCTTGAGGGAGCACCGGCGCCCACGGTCTATTGCTTGCGGCCCTTGAACCGCATCCAAGGGGCACGGACTCCAACCAACTGCGGCGAGCACCGCTGCAGCGTCGAACCAGCCGTGGCTGGCTGGCAGCGGGGGCTGCTGTGTTCAGCGGCCTGCGCGCCTGGTTCAGAGCCACCCGCGGCGGACTGCTTGCGCGCCTGCCTGGAATCGGCTTGTTGCCCCGAGGCGGGTGGTCAGATCGGTGATCCGGCGGCGCAGGGTGCGTTCGCTGAGGCCGAGTTGGCGGGCTATCGTCTCGTCCTTCAGCCCAGCATGGAGCAGGTGGAGCAGGGCGCGATCAGCCTCGCTGAGGTCGGCATGGCTTTCCGTCTCCTGTGCCTCGCTGCCGAAAACGGGGGTGGCCTGCTGCCAGCTCGCCTCGAAGAGGTCGACCAGCGCGTCGCACAGCGGTGACCGGTGGACCAGGGCGGCGGTACTGCGCAGCCCGTCGGCGCCGGTGGTGAGCGGAACGAGGGCATCTCGGCGGTCGAAGACCAGCAGCTTCAGCGGCACATGGGGCAGCACCCGGGCCTGTTCCCCCAGAAGCACGAGGTGTTGGAGCAGTTCTGCGCGCACGGGGATGGCCAGCACCTGGCTCGAGTAGATCGCTCGTGCCCGCACGCCACGGGCCAGCAGCTCCTCCTCGAACTGCAACGCGCTCGCGTCAGCCGTGAGGTAGGGCGGGGTGTCGAAGCACAGGACCTCCTGCTCGGCGCCCGCCATCAACTCGGTCAGCCAGGCGGTGATTGTGGCCGGCCCCTCGAGGATCTCGACCAGCCGGCTCGGATCGGAGCTCAACTTGCGTTCGTTGAACTCGGCGCCGTAGGCGTCCAGCGCGGCCGACGCGCGCTCCAGCTCCAGACGGCGCGCGCGGATCAGGGCGGCCAGGCCGATGCGCGGGTCCACCGGGGCGTAGCGGGTGGGCCGTCCCGCCGAGGGGACCGCCAGGCCCGCTGCGACCAGGTCGTCCAGCATGCGGCGGGCCTGTGCCGTGCTGCAGGACTGATGCCTGGCTAGTTCGGTCGCGGTCAGTGGCGGCGAAGCCAGCAGATGGCGATAGGTGCGCTCGGTCGGATCGTCGAGACCCAGGGACTCCAGCACAGGCTCGCCTCCCTCCTGTGTTTCGCGGCCGCGACGATGTATGGCCGCTACCGGCTGCTGACCGGTATCGGCCAGCCGTTCCTCACCCGGTGAGGCGGGTGCGCTGGAACAGTACCGGCATTCCCCACAGGGCCGTTCACCAGTGCTCTTCGTGAGCCGACCGCCCTGTTCCCCACGCGAAAGGCGCGTAGTCACTTGAGAATGCGTAGAAAGGGCATACGCTCCGGCATGGTCGCCGCTGTGCTGGGGCTGGCCGCCAGCTTGCTGGTCACACCGCCGGTTCAGGCGGACCCTCCGCACGGCGCGAAGGGCATCCGGCTGACCGCCGCTGCGATCGAGAGGCTCAGCAAGCGGTACCAACCCCGGATCGACGGCACACCCGGGCAGGTCGCCGCCCAGGAGGGCCCCGTTGCTGCCGCCCCCACGCTGGCGGGCACCAAGCCCACCGTGACGGCGGGCTCCGGCACGCACACCAACACCTCGTCCGCCGCCCCGGGCTTTGAGCGGACCGGCCAGTGGGAGACTGCCCGGGGCTTCGCCGAGAGCCTGACGCTCGGCGGCACCAAGGACTGGATAAGCGTCTTCAGCGGCGGCACCGTCGCCCGTCACGACGCGCACGGCAACCAGGTGTGGCACCGCGGAGCGACCTCGCTCTACAAAGACTGGCAGGTCACTCCCAACGACTGGTTCCAGCCGTACCCGTATCTGCCGAACCTCTACGCCGGCTACAACCCGTACCAGATGTCCGCCACGGGTAAGCACCCCTATGTCACGGGTGACTTCAACGGCGACGGCGTCGCTGACGTCGCCGTGGCCTATGCGGTCGGCGACTGGCCGTTTCGGCCGTACTCCTCACCCGGTTCCAAGCTGGACTACGGCACCTTCCTGACCGTCCTTGACGGACGCAGCGGAAAGACGGCGTGGAGCAAACTGGTCCCGGGCTTCGTCGGCACGATGCTCGTCCAGGACGGCAAGCTGATCGTCGCCGACTCCACCGGCCCGGACTGGGGCGGCGATCCGGTGACTGAACAGGGCGACAGCCGCAGCAGCCTGACCTCCTACAGCTTCCGCCGCGCCGCTCAGGGCAAGCTCACCGGGAGAGCCGACTGGACCTACTCGACGCACGCGCCCTGGGCGTACTGGGGTGATCTGACCTCGATGGGCGCCGGCCGGATCGCCGCGTCCTGGTCCGACACCCCCATGGACCTGGGAAGCCCGCGCCCGGCCGATGGCAACGTACTGGTGCTCAAGACCTCCGACGGCCGCGTCGCGGCCCGCGCCAAGACACCCGGCTACCCGCGCATACTGGTCAAGGACCCGGGCGCGGACCGCGTCCTGGTGGTGGAGCAGAACGATCCCTTCGACAAGGTGCGTTGGGACCTGACCGCGATCGATGCGCACAGCGGCGACCGGACAGTGCTCGCCTCTCGTGAGGGCACTGTGCCGGAGGCCTTCCAGGTCCTGCCGAACGCGCACGCTCGGCAGCCCCAGTTCGCGGTGGCGGAGCTTGGCATCGACGCCGACCTGTCGGACGGTCAGAGCAGCATCTCCGGCTGGGACAGCCACGGTCACACCCTCTGGTCGTACACCACCGCCTCCACTATCGGCGGCCCCAACGCCCCGACCATGGGGCTGTCCTCCGATGCGAAGGGCAGCGAGGTGTTCGCCTCGGTCTCCGACCCGGCCAGAGCTACTGCAGCCACTCCCGCGGGTCCCGAGCACACCCAGCTCATCGGACTGAACGCCGCGACCGGGCACCTCGACTGGCGGCAGGAGGGCGCTGTCTCCGGCGACACGCTCACCCCGTACCAGGGCGGGTTGCTCACCGTCGGCTACGACGACACCGCCTACACGGTCAACCCCCGCAGCGGTACGTCGCACGCCATGCCCCTGGCCGGCGACCTCTACGCGGCCGTCGCCGCGGACGTGAACCAGGACGGGACCAAGGACCTGATCGTGGCCGGCCAGAGCCGCGGTGTCTTCGCCCTCGACGGCAGAAGCCTGAAGAAGGCGGCGCCGACCGTCCTGTGGCGTGCCACCGCCGACAGCTCGGTGCACACCTTGCGCCTCTTGCCGAACCCCGGCATGGAAGCAGCCGGCGACTCCGTGGTGGCCGCGACCGACCACGGCTTCGCCGTGCTGGACGCGCACAGCGGTAAGGTGCGCGCGAACGTGCACACCGGCGGCTATGTCGCCTCACTCACGGTCGTGGGCGACGGCCACAGCAACTCCGAGATCGTCATCCCGGGCAGCAGCCTGACCGCGTACACCGCGCAGGGCAACAAGCTGTGGACGTACCAGCCGAAGGGCACGGAGGGCAAGAGCCTGGTCTTCTCCAGCGTCACCACGGACAACGCCGGACACCTGTTCTTCGAGTACGGCGGCGCGCACCACGGCATCGGCCTTCCCTCGGAGGTCACCGATGCGGCGCCGACGGCGGTCAGCCTGGACTCTGCCACCGGCACCCCGATCTGGACCCAGACCCCGACCGGTACCGGTGCCGCCGCGATCGCGCCGACCGACCCCGCCCTGGCCGACCCGAACATCCCGGGCGCGGACGGGCATGGTGTCGCCTTCGCGTTCACCGGCGATTTCCGGACCTACCAGCACCTGGTGCAGATCCTCGATTCCCGCACCGGCGCGGTGATCAAGAACTACGACAGCCCCGGGATGTCGCAGGGCTTCGTCGCGTCAAAGAAGACCGGCCTGGTCGAGATGCGCGAGTTCAACGACTATGTGTACCCCGCGGACGGCGGCGAGCCCTACGACGTGCCCACCTTCCTCGGCTTCCACTCGGGAGTGTTCGCCAGGTCTGTCGGCGGAACCGAGGCGTTCGTCGGCGCTTACCAGAACCTGTGGTCCTACGACACACCGTTCGCCGACAACGACGGCTTCCTCCGCGAGAGCGCCACGGACTTCGCCCTGGGGGCCAGCCAGGTGGAAACAGCGAAGCTGGGCGACAGGCCCGGTGACGACATGATCGGTCTCGCGCTCGACTGGAGGGCCCTGAACATCTCGGCCCAGGCGATCGGCGACGCCGTCAACGACATCGACTACTTTCCGCACGGCCTGACCACCTACAAGCTCTCCGAGGACGAGCCCACCCGGATCCCGGCGCCTCCGAGCGGCGGCGGCACGTCTCTCGCGGCCCCGCAGGCCGCCTTCAAGGCCCCTCAGGCCCCGGATGACCGGATGCGCAGCGCGAGCCCGCTGAAGGACCTCGGCATGCCGATCGGCACCGCCTCGGTCCCGATCGAGATCCAGAAGAAGACCCCGGCAGCCACGAAACTGAGCGTGGGCCAGGACAACACCGACGAGGTCGCCCCCGGCTACACCCCGCAGCAGATCCAGGCGCGCCTGGGTCTCAAGGGCGACGGCACGGGCCAGACGATCGCGATCGTCGACGCCTACCACTATCCGACGGCAAAGGAGGACCTGAACCACTTCTCCGCACACTTCAACCTGCCGCCCACCTGCGACACGGTGAGTGCGGGAGCGGACTGTTTCGACTTCCAGCAGGTCTACGCGGACGGCACCCAGCCCGAGGCGGACACCGGCTGGAACGAGGAGGCGGCGCTGGACATCGAGTGGGCGCACTCGGTGGCCCCGCACGCCAAGGTCGTCCTGGTCGAGGCCGAGGACCCGACCATGGCGGCGCTGTCCCGGGCCGAAGACACGGCCGCGGCACTGCACCCGGCGGCGGTCAGCAACAGCTGGGGCGCCGGCGAGTTCTCCGAACAGTCCTTCTACGACGGCCACTGCAAGCTGGCCGACTCGCTCTGCGTCCAGTCCACCGGTGACGACGGCTACCCCGCCGGCTATTCCGCCACCAACCCCTACGCCCTCGCCATCGGCGGCACCAGCCTCCGACTGGACGCCGAAGGCAACACGGTGGACGAGACGGCATGGAGGTCCACCGGTGGCGGGCTGAGCTACTTCGAGCCGCGCCCGGCCTACCAGGACGGCGTGCAGTCCTCGCCGCTGCGGGCCACGCCGGACGTCAGTTTCGTGGCCGACCCCGCCACCGGCGTGCCCGTCTACATGACCATGACCTCCGGTGACACCACCAGGTCCATGTGGTTCAAGGTGGGCGGCACCAGCCTGTCCGCCCCGATCTGGGGCGCGATCATCGCCTCGGCCGACCAGCTCCGGGCCGCCGCCGCGAAGCCTCACCTGGCTTCGGCCGGCCCGTATGGGGACACGGCGCACACCGATGTCTACGGGCTCGGCAGCACCTCTCTGCGGGACATCACCTCCGGCTCCAACGGCCGGTGCGGCGCGGAGTGCACCGCCGGCCCCGGCTACGACACCGTCACCGGCCTCGGCTCGCCCACCGCGGGCGTCGACGCGGCCCTGGCGACCATGAAGTAAGCATCCGGCACGAGCAGGCAGGGGCCCGGTGCCCCTCTGGGATGCCGTTGATCAATTCGGGCCTGTGCGTGACGTCGGCTCCCGAGACCTGATTGTGGTCTTGGGAGCCGGCGTTGTCGTATGGGGAGGGTGTCGATGTCGATGCCGAGCGGGTCTGATGAGGTCCCGGCGGAGACGATGCGGGTGGCGCGGGCGGCCTTCCCGAAGGGGAGCCTGGCGATCCGAATGCGGGATGAGCTGGGCGTTCTGTTCAGCGACGAGCAGTTCGCAGGCTTGCTCCCGGCCCGGGGGAAGCGGGCTTGGTCGCCGGGACGCCTGGTGATGGTGCTGGTGTTGCAATTCGTGGAAGGGCTGACCGACCGGCAGGCCGCGGAGGCCGTGCGGGCCAGGATCGACTGGAAGTTCGCGCTGGGGTCGGATCGACGCGGACGGCATGCACTTCTGCGCATGATCTGGGCAGACGACGCACCGCCGGCACTGCGGGAGCTGCCGGAGGCCGGCACCCTGCGGCAGGTATGGGTCCAGCCCTTCCACCTGGTAGAGGGCGAGGTGCAACGACGGGACCCAAAAGACCGGCCGCCGGGCGCGATGCGCCTGGTCACCCTGCATGACGCCGAGGCCCGCAGCGGCGGCAAGCGCGACATTTACTGGGACGGCTCGGCGCCCAGGCGACGTCGGGCACCCTCCTCGGTCGGGTCTTGCGGCCTGGTCGACCAGCGTCCGGACGGACGTGCCACGCGGGCTGGCGGCTCTTGTCGTTCAGTGCCAGGGCACGAAGGCGATTGGCTCCAGGCTGAGCAACGCTCAGGCTCGCTAAGCCAATAGACGCTCTCAACCGAGGCCGGGCAGGGGGCGCCGGGTGACTTCGTGGGCGTCGTCCGGGGCGACATCGAGCATACGTAGGACCATTTCGGCCAGGTCGGAGGCGATTTCGTCGCCGTCGAGGTCCGGACGATCCAGCCTCAGCGCCACGAGGGACAGCAGGGTGCCGCCCAGGGCGGACAGGGCCGTGGTCGGATTGGGGCAGGTGAAGCGGCCCGAGGCAATGCCGATCTCCAGGTCACGCAGGGCTCGTGGGGATAGGCCGCGGTCGGAGTGGATGTGGGCCAGGCCGCGGTCGCGCAGGATCCGCATGAGTTCGGGGTGGGAGTCGGCCATCCGGGCGGTGAGCCGGAAGCCGGTTGCGACGAGCTCGGCCGGGTCGTCAATCCCTTGTACACGCTCGTCGATGACCTGGCCGAACTCCTCCAAGGCGTCCGTCACCGCGGCGTCGAACAGCTCCGTCTTGGACTCGAAGTGGTTGTAGAAGGTGCCGAAACCCACGTCCGCGCGCTCGGCGATCACCTGGATGCTGGCGCTGGTGTCCCCGGTCTCCGCGAGGATCTGCCGGGCCGCACGCACGAGCGCCTGGCGGGTCTCGGCACGGCGCCGCTCGAAGCGGTTCATAGGCGGGGCTGACGTCGGCATACGGCGAGTGTAACAACCGTCGCGATGAGTCTGCCATTGCTGATGAGATTATCAATAATCTAGAGTTGCCCTATTGACGATGAGGATCAGCAAAGTTGATGATTTCCTCATTACAGCAGTGTTGCTTGGAGGGCACCATGTCTCGAACCCCCGTTAACAGGGCCGCTCCCCGGACCCCCCACCAAGATCTCCACAGCGAGCAGGGCGCCCTGCGCGGCGAGCACCCCGGACGGGCCCGGAATCCCGTGATCAAGGTGGCGGATCTGGCCTGGCTGGAGTTCGAGAAGCCGGACCTGGACCGGGCCGAGGTGTTCGCCCGTGACTTCGGGTTCGCGATCGCCGCCCGCACCGAGCGGGAGCTGTGGCTGCGCGGTACGTTGGCGGGCTCACCGTGCATGGTCATCCGGCGTGGGCGTGCGTCCCGCTTCATCGGACCGGCCTTCCGCGCGGCCGAGCGCGGGGACCTGGACCGGCTGGCCCGCGCCACCGGCGATACCGTCCGGGACCTCGACGTCCCCGGTGGCGGGCAGTCGGTTGCCCTGCTCGATCCCTCGGGCTTCCCGGTCCGGGTCGTGCACTGCGCCCAGCAGCTGCCCGCTCTGTCCGAGCAGCAGCGGCTGATCCTCAATGTCGGCACCGAGCACCGCCGCACGAACGCCACCCAGCGACCGCCCCGGGAGCCCTCGCGTATCCAGCGGCTGGGGCACGTGGTGCTGGAGACGCGCGTGTTCATGCGGACTCTTAACTGGTATCTGGACATCCTCGGGCTGATCGTGTCCGACTTCCTGTTCCTGGACGGGCAGCGCGGGCGCGGGCCGACCATGGCGTTCATCCGCTGCGACCAGGGCAGCCGGGCTGTGGATCACCACACGCTGGCCATGCACCTGGGGCCCGGTACCGGCTACGTCCACTCGGCGTATCAGGTCACCGACCTCGACGCGATCGCCGCCGGCGGTGAATACCTGGCCGAGCGCGGCTACCAGCGCAGCTGGGGGATCGGCCGGCACATCCAGGGCAGTCAGCTGTTCGACTACTGGCGCGACCCCGACCGCTTCATGCTCGAGCACTTCGCCGACGGCGACCTGTTCTCCTGCGACCTCGAGCCCGGCTGGGCGCCGATGTCGGCGAGCGGCCTGGCCCAGTGGGGCCCGCCGGTCACCCGGGACTTCCTGGGCACGAACCCGTCCCCCGCCAAGCTCCGCGAGGTCATGTCGGCCCTGCGCGGCGACAACGAACTCGACCCCGCACGCCTGCTGGGCCTGATGAAAGCGATGAACTCATGAGCACCAACGTTCTGCGCACCACCGACGGCTGGTGGGCGGTCCGCGACGAGCGCGCCGCCCGCATCGAGTCCAAGGCGGTCACCACCGCCGAACTGCTCGCCGACCGGGCCGCGGTCCGCGAGGCCGCCGCCTCGGCTCAGAGCGGCACGCCCGTCGCCGACCTGGTGGCCCTGCCTCCGGTCACCACCCCCTGCCGGGTCGTCGCACAGATGGTCAACTACCGCAGCCACGCCCGCGATTCGGGCTTCACCGGCGACATCCCGCCCACCTTCTTCCGCAAGGCGTCCGGCTCGGTCAGCGGCCCGCACGACAGCATCGTCCGCCCCACGCACGTGAAGTTCCTCGACTACGAGGTGGAACTCGGCCTCGTCATGGGCGCACCCCTGCCGGTGGGCACGGTCGTCGAGGAGCGGGACCTGCCGCACTACGTCGCCGGCCTCGTGCTGACCAACGACGTCAGCGCCCGCGACGTCCAGCTGACCAAGACCCAGTTCTACGAGAGCAAGTCCTACCCGACCTTCACCCCCACCGGCCCCTACCTCGCGCTGCTGGAGCCCGAGGACTTCGCCCATCTGCTCAACCTGCGGCTGCGGCTGTCGGTCAACGGCGAGCCGCGCCAAGACCGCACGCTCGCCGACATGATCGTACGACCCGCCCAGGCACTCACCCTGCTCGCCCGCTTCCAGACCCTCGATGCGGGCGACCTGCTGCTCACCGGCACGCCCGGGGGCACTGCCCTGAAGGCCCCGCCCAAGCCGGTCGAGAAGATCGCGGCGCTGCTGCCGCCCGCGCTGAAATGGAAGGCCTTCTTCAACGGCCAGGCCAAGAACCCCCATTACCTGCGCAACGGTGACCTCATCACCGCCACGATCACTACCCCGGACGGCCGGATCGAACTCGGCGAGCAGCGGACCGCTGTGACGGACGCCCCATGAGCGCTGCATCCCGGAGCCCGGTGGTGATCATCGGTGCGGGACCCGTGGGAGTCACGGCCGCGCTCCTGCTCGCCCGGCACGGCGTGCGCAGCCTCATCCTGGAACGCCACCAGGACATCTACCCCCTGCCACGCGCCGTCGCCATGGACGACGAGATCCGCCGGATCCTTCAAAGCGCCGGCATCCACGAGGAGTTCGCCGCCCGCGCCCGCCCGGCCCGCGGCCTGCGGCTGCTGGACGCCCGGCACCGCCTGATCGCCGAATTCCCGCGGTCCCCGCACGGACACCACGGCTTCCCTCAGACCAGCATGTTCGACCAGCCCGAGTTGGAACGCCTGCTGCGCAACGCCCTGGCGCGCCGCCCGGAATGCGAGCTGCGGGGCGGGGTGGAAGTCGTGTCCGTCACCCAGGACACCGACGGAACAAACGATTCGACGGGGCCGGTCCAAGTCAGCTTCCGCCGCGACGGCAGCGACGAAGAGGAGACCGTGTGGGCCGATGCCGTCCTCGGCTGCGACGGTGCGGGCAGCCTCACCCGCGACGCCATCGGCGCCGTATGGGAGGACCTGCACTTCGAGGAGAGCTGGAGGGTCGTCGACGTACGCACCAGCCGCCAGGTGCGCACCTGGGAAGGCGTCGAGCAGATCTGCTGCCCGACCCGGCCGGCCACTTTCATGCGCGTCGGCGAAGACCGCTACCGCTGGGAGTTCAGGCTGCCCGAGGACGAGCGCCTGGACGGCCCGGACGGGCTGGAGCGCCTGCGCGACCTGGTCGCCCCCTGGGTCGACCTACCGCAAGGTGCCTTGCCGGGCGACGACTTCGAGGTGCTCCGGCAGGCGCAGTACACCTTCCGCGCCCGCCTCGCCGACCGGTGGCGCAGGGGCCGCATCTTCCTGCTGGGCGACGCCGCCCACCTCACCCCGCCCTTCATCGGGCAGGGCCTGTGCGCCGGCCTGCGCGACGCCCACAACCTGACCTGGAAACTCGCCCAGGTCCTTCAACAGGGCGCAGACGAGGAACTGCTGGACACCTACGAGCGCGAACGCAAACCGCACGCACGCCACGTGATCCGCCTCGCGGTCGCTGTCGGCTGGGCCATGACCGGCGGCCAGGACCGTGCCGCGGCGCTGCGCCGGGCCCTGGTGGGCGCAGCCTGCCGCATCCCCGGCGTGACCGCCACGGTGAGCCGCGACCTCAGCCCCGCCCTGACCGCCGGCCCGCTGGTGCGGTGCCGCCCCCGGCTGGTCGGCCGCGTGCTGGCCGGCACCTTCTGCCCCCAGCCCTGGGTGGTCGTCGACGGCAGGCGGGTGCGCCTCGATGACGTCCTGGGGGACTCCTTCGCCATTCTGACCACCATGCCGCCCGCTCCGCAGGTGACGGCCGTGGCCGCGGCACTGGGCGCACCCGTGATCCGCGTCGAGGACCTGAGGGACGACGGCACCGTGACCGCCTGGCTGGCACGCGGCCGGGCGGACGCCGTCCTGCTGCGCCCCGACCGCGTTGTGATGGACACCGTCCCCGCCGGCACCGGCGACTTCACGGGCACCGCTGCCTGGGCACCGCTGCTGCACACGGCCCATCGCCCCGCCCATGCCCGGTCCGCCCCCTCGCCGAGGAGCACCACACCATGACCACCCCGCACCCCACGCCGTATCCGGAGCCCTTCCTCCCGCCCGACCCGAACGCGGCCGCCCACAGCCGCATCGCGGACTTCGCCCGCTGGGCGGCCCGGCATGGCGCCGAAGGGATCCAGGACCCCACCGACTACCCGTCCCTGCACCGGTGGTCCGTCACCGACCTGGGAGGGTTCTGGGCCGCGGTGTGGGAGTACTTCGCCATCGACGCGACAACTGCATACGATCAGGTACTGGCCCAGGACACCATGCCCGGTGCCCGCTGGTTTCCCGGCGCCACCCTCAACTACGCTCACCACGCGTTGCGCAACCTGCACCCGGACGCCCCCGCGATCACCGCGCTGGACGAGACCGGCGCCTCCTACGAGATCACGGGCCACCAGCTGCGCGCCCAGGTCGCCTCCGTCGCGGCCACCCTGCGCGATCTGGGCGTCGGACAGGGCGACCGGGTGGTGGGCTACCTGCCCAACACCCCCCACGCCGTCATCGCCTTCCTCGCCACCGCCGCCCTCGGCGCGGTGTGGTCGGTGTGCGGCCAGGACTACGCACCCAAGCCCGCCGCCGACCGCTTCGCCCAACTCGAACCCACCGTCCTCATCACCGCGGACGGCTACCTCTTCAACGGCACCACACACGACCGCCGCGCCGCCTCCCTCGAACTGGCGTGCGCCCTGCCCTCCTTGAAGGGCACGGTGCTCGTGGACCACGTGGACCTCGCCTGGCCCGAGCGCGGCCACTCGGCGCTGACGATTCCATGGCAGGACGCGGCCACCCGCACGGAATACCTCACCGTCGCCCCAGTGCCGTTCGACCACCCTCTGTGGGTCGTCTTCTCCTCCGGCACCACCGGCCTGCCCAAGGGCATCGTCCACGGGCACGGCGGGGTCCTGCTCGAACACCTCAAGACCCTCAGCCTGCACTGCGATCTGGGCGTCGGGGACCGCCTGATGTGGTACACCACCACCCACTGGATGATGTGGAACCTGGTCGTCTCCACCCTGCTGACCGGCGCCGCCACCTGCACCTACGACGGCAGCCCCACGCCGCAGGCGTGCCCGGACATCCTGTGGAAGCTGGCGGCCCGCCACAAGGTCACCGTCTTCGGCACCAGCCCCCAGTACCTGCTGGCCATGGCCAAGCTGGGCATCGAACCCTCCGTGCACGACCTATCGGCCCTCCGGGTCATCGGCTGCACCGGCTCCACCTTGCCCGCCTCCGCCTACCCCTGGGTCCGTGACCACATAGGGCCCGGCGTCCAACTGGCCTCGACCAGCGGCGGCACCGACGTCGTCTCCGGCTTCGCCGGCAGCGCCCCCACGACCCCCGTCTGGGCAGGGGAACTGTCCGCACCCAACCTCGGCGTGGCACTGGCAGCCTACGACGCCACAGGCACCTCGGTCCTCGACCAGGTCGGCGAACTGGTCGTCACCCGCCCCATGCCGTCCATGCCCCTGCACTTCTGGAACGACCCCGAGGGCAGCCGCTACCACGACGCCTACTTCGCCACCTACCCGGGCGTCTGGCGGCACGGCGACTGGATCACCCACACCTCCCACGGCTCGGTGATCGTCCACGGACGCTCCGACGCCACCCTCAACCGCAACGGCGTACGCCTGGGCAGCGCCGACATCCACGACATCGTCGAACGCCTCCCCGAGATCACCGAGGCCCTCATCATTGGCGCGGAAGAACCCGACGGCGGCTACTGGATGCCCCTGTTCGTCGTCCCCGCCCCCGGCGTCACCCTGGACGACCCCCTGCGCGAGAAGATCCGCGACGCGATCCGCACCGGCGCCTCACCCCGCCACGTCCCCGACGAGATCCTCGCCGTGCCGGCCATCCCGCGCACCAAGACCGGCAAAAAACTCGAGGTTCCCGTCAAACGCCTGCTCCAGGGCGCCCCCGCCGCACAGGTCCTCAACCCCGCAGCACTCGACAACCCCGAACTCATCGCCTTCTTCACCCGGTTGGGCGCCGAACGGAGCACGCGGTCAACGAACCACACATAACCGGCAAGGGGCCCACGCGCCGGGATTCTGTGCCCCACCCGGCTCCGCAAACCCTGTTCCTTCCAGCGGTGCCGGGACGGAGATCCACCACACCATCCGCACATCCAAGTAAGAGAGAAACCGTGAGCATGACCGACCGCGAACTGCAGGCCCTCGATGTCCTTGACGACGTCGGGCAAAAGCTGCTGTTCACCGAGGCCCGCACCGCGAACACCTTCGCGGCAAAGGCCGTCTACGACCACGAACTTGCCATGATCTGGGAACTCGCCCGCTGGTCGCCCAGCGCTGCCAACAGTCAGCCTCTGCGTGCGCTCTTCGTGCGCACCCGCGAGGGCAAGGAGCGACTGGTTCGACACCTCGACGAGGGCAACAGGGCCAAGACGCTCAGTGCGCCGGCCGTGGCGGTCCTGGCGTACGACGTCGACTTCCACGAGCAGATGCCGAGCGTCTTCCCGGCCCGCGGCGACGTGCTGCGAGCGGCGTTCGCCCACCAGGCCGAGACGCGCCAGAACCTCGCGGCCTACAGCTCGGCACTGCAGACCGGGGTCTTCCTACTCGCGGTACGCGCGGCGGGGCTCGCGGCCGGTCCCATGGCGGGCTTCGACAAAGCCGGCGTGGACGAAGAGTTCTTCGCCGATACCAGCTGGCGTTCGCATCTGGTGGTCAACATCGGTCACCCCGGTACCGACCCGTGGTTCCCGCGGCTGCCCCGCGTGCCTATCGAGGACGCCGTCGCCTGGGCCTGACGGTACCTACCGTTCGCCCGTGGCCCGCTTCACCACGGCAGGAGAAGCAACGACGGGCTGACGGCAGACAGCCCGTCACCGCACGACCGTGCTTCGAAGATCAGTAACAGCAAGAAGGAAGGCGGGATGCCCCTCCCGCCGTGGTAGCCATGCAAGCTGGAAACATCGCCACCTGGGTCGGCATCGTGATCACCCTGGTGATCTCTCTCGTCACGCGCCACGACGCGAAGAGGCAGGCGGAAATTGCCGAGGAAGCAAACATCGCCGGTCAGGCACAGGTCGAGGCGGCCGAGCGCAGAGCAATCGCCGTGGAAGAGGGCCTGGCCAAAGCACTGAAGCTGCTCGCGCAGGCGCAGAACGCCACGACACCTCCGCAACCGCTCGCGACGCCTGAGTTGGCGGGCCGTCCCGCGGTGGGATGGGACCTGCAGCGCCGAGGGAAGCACGCCTACTTGCTGCGCAACGGGGGCGCGGAGACGGCTACCGGAGTGCACCTGGACCGCAACCGGGCGACGGCGATCTTGCGAAACGTGCCGGAGAACGCAACGGTACGGCCCGGCGAGTCGCTGCAGTTCCTGATGGTTCCCACATTCGGACACCCACTCCCAGGCGAGGTCTGGGTGAGATGGGACGGACAGGAGGAACCCGTGGCTGTCCCGTTGCCCCGCTGAGGCCTCCCGCCCGCAGCGGCGCTTGCGTCAAAACCTCTTACCGGCAACGCTGGTAGGCCTGGCAAAGCCCACGGCGTCTGCCATGCGCGAGGCCAGAGGGAGTAAAACACTCGGGCTGTGCGCCAGCCCCTCCTCACAAGGTCGGTATAGAAACTGCGCATAGCGGGCCACAGAAGCCGCGACCGAGTGGTCGAGACCAACCCCTCGAAAAGCATCAGTTTCGGCGAACAACGCCACATTGTCGGATGGACGCGAAGCAGTCTCGCAGGGACGAGAGACAGAGCACGGAAGTGACCACGGACTCGAGCGCACCGGCGCGCCGTACTCGACTGACGCCCGTACGGGAACAGGAGCTGTACGGCGCGGTGATCGATCTGGTGCGCGAGGTAGGGTTCGATGCCCTGACGATGGACGCGGTCGCCGTCCGCACCCGCTGCAGCAAAGCGACCCTCTACCGCCGATGGAGGAGCAAGCAGAAGCTGGTCGCGACTGCGCTTAAGAGCACCACGGCAGTCCACGTCGAGAACATCGACACCGGTTCGCTCACTGGCGACCTGCACGAGTTCGCCGATCGCATCGGCGACGGCTCGGCCGTGGATGTACCGCTGATCCGGGGTTTGGCCCGTGCCTCTGCCATTAATCCCGACCTCGCGGAGGCCATGCGCCGGCACATGATTGAGCCCGAGCTCACCGGCGTGCGGCAGATGCTGGGGCGAGCCGCCAACCGCGAGGAGATAAGAGCTGACGTGCCTGCAGCCGACCTCCTGCTGCACATGATGCTCGGCTCCGTGGTCACCCGATGTCTGCTGGAGGACGTGGAGGTAGATGCTGCCTTCATACACCGCTATATCGACGCAGTGGTGCTGTCGGCGCTCGGCATCGGTCGCTAGCCAGCCGCTGCCGTGTGGGCGTTGCAACACCGGCTTCCTGGGCCGATTGCAGGTACTCATTCAGCCATCTGCCGCGCACGAACGGGCGAATGCCGTCGCGGTACGACCGGATGTCGCTGCCCCGCCACCCGACTTCCTGCTACCCCGTCCACGGCTCCGCCGCTGGGGCGCCTGCCCCCGGGGTGACAAGTCCCGTCTCGTACGCCACGACGACGGCTTGGGCGCGGTCGCGCAAGCGGAGTTTGGCCAAGATCCGGGCCACATGGGTTTTCACGGTGGCCTCGCTCAAGCGGAAGTGCGCGGCGAGTTCGGCGTTGCTCAAGCCGCTGCCGAGTGAACGGAGGACTTCGAGCTCGCGGGGGGTGAGGACAGACAGGTCCCGGTGCAGGGCGGCAGTCTGGGTGTCGCGGGAAACGAAGCGTTCGACGAGACGTCGAGTGATGGCTGGAGCGAGAAGCGCGTCACCAGTGCGGGCAAGGCGGACGGCGGCGACCAGGTGTTCGGGGGTGACGTCCTTGAGGAGGAAGCCGCTCGCCCCCGCGGTAAGTGCGGCGTAAACGTAGCGATCGAGGTCGAAGGTGGTCAGCATGATGACGCGGGGCAGATCGGGGACGGTGCCGGAGAGGATGCGCCGCGTGGCTTCCAGTCCGTCGGTCCCGGGCATGCGGATGTCCATCAGGACCAGGTCGGGGCGGGTGCGGTGGACAGCGTCGATCGCGTCGTCCCCGTCGGAGGCTTCGGCGACGACGTCGATTCCGTTCGCCGCCAGGATGAGGCTGAAACCGGTGCGGACCAGGGCCTGATCGTCGGCGATCACCACGCGTGGCAGCTTGCTCACGCAATCTCCTCAACTGGTATGACGGCGCGGAGCCGGAAGCCGCCGGTAGGGCGTTCGCCCGACTGGAGAGTGCCTCCGTAGACGGCGAGGCGATCACGGAGGCCGATCAGTCCGCGACCGCCCCCGGGACCGGCGGGGGCCTGGGAGACGCCACCGGTGTCGGACACATCGATGTGCACGGCGCCGGGGACGTGGTCGATTGCGATCCGTACACGGGCTCCGACGGCGTGCTTGACGGTATTGGTCAGCGCCTCCTGCACCACGCGGTATGCGGCCAGGTCGGCACCTGCGGGAAGGGGCACCGGGGTGCCGGTGACGATCAGTTCGACAGGGACACCGGTTTCGCGCATGCGGTCGGTGAGGGCCGGCACTTGGCCGAGGCCCGGTTGGGGCGTCAGGTCGGTCTCGGTGGCCGTGTCGTGGTCGTCACCGGCCATGGTCAGCAGGCCCATGACGTGGCGCAGTTCGGCCATCGCGGTACGCCCGCCGGCCTCCACGGACAGCAGTGCCTCGCGGGCCCGGTCGGGCGCGGTGCCCATCACCGTGCGGGCGGCACCCGCCTGGATCACCATCACGCTCACATTGTGGGTGACCACGTCGTGCAGTTCCCGCGCGATCCGTGAGCGTTCGCGGTCGACCGCCAGCCGCGTGGCGGCCTCGTGCTCTTCCTGCAGGACGCGCAGGCGCTGCTTCCAGGTGTGGATCGCGTTGGCTGCGAGCCCCACACCGAGCAACGCGAGGAACGGCGCCAAATTGGGGGCGAAAGACGGGAAGTTCTCATCGTGGAACACGGCGAGCAGGCCTGTGCCGGCCACCAGGCCTGTGAGGGCGAGCGCCCGGTAGGGGCTGTATACGGCGGCGCTGTAGGCGGCGACTGCGCAGGCCAGGAAGGTGTACACGGTCGCGTCACCGCCGCCCGTACCTTGGTTGAACAGCAGGCTCGCGCCGATCACGGCCCAGAACGCTGCCAACGGATATCGTCGGCGCACCACCAGGGGCAACGCGGTCAGCGCCGCCAACATCAACTGCCAGGGCTGGCCACCTTCGAGGTGATGCGCGACGCCCAGCGGCGCGGGCGGAGCAGGCGGCCCGGCGTCCAGCGTCGGCACGGGCGGTGGTGTCGGCACCAGAAACGACGGGACCGGGGCGTGGCTGCTGCCCTGCCGGAGGACGGTTCCCACCGTGCATGCGGCGAGGACGAAAGCAAGGATCGCGTCGGCGGCCCACATCCACCGGGACGGCCGGGGCAGCGGGCTCGAGCGACGCAGCGCTGCGACACCCACCCTCGACCGCTCCACGATCTCCGCAAGAACAGCTGCGCCCATGCGCACAGTGTCGCAAGCCCCGGACCCCGTCACATCCCTCCCGCCGAGGACGAGCCCTACATCCCCCGCGTACATCGCAGGGATGACGCCGAGCGGCGGGTCACCCAGGGACGGCAGCCCATCTCGCCTTCGCAGGCGACGCACAGGGCACGGCCCGGCCCCTACCTTCGGGCCGAACCGTCAACTACCGGCCTGTGGAGGCACCGTGGCAGCGACTGCGCCCGTGATCGACATCCGCGACGTGACCAGAACATACGGGGAGGGGTCGCCGGCTCTCGCCGACGTGACACTG
The DNA here is from genome assembly GCF_001507435.1 of Streptomyces sp. NRRL F-5122. Lineage (GTDB taxonomy): Bacteria > Actinomycetota > Actinomycetes > Streptomycetales > Streptomycetaceae > Streptomyces > Streptomyces lannensis. The sequence goes on along the minus strand of NZ_LMWH01000260.1, from coordinate 7,766 downwards.
AGCGTGCTTGCTGGAGAGGCACTCGCCGTCGTGGGGCCGTCCGGCAGCGGCAAATCGACGCTGCTCAATCTCATCGCCGGACTCGACCGGCCGACCGCAGGCAACGTCACGGTCGACGGACTGCGGGTGGACGAGCTGAACGAGGCCAGGTCGGCGGAGTACCGGCGGGTGAAAGTCGGCATGGTCTTCCAGTTCTTCAACCTTCTGGACGACCTGACAGTCACTGACAATGTGCTGCTGCCCGCGCAGTTGGCGGGCCTGCCCCGGGCCGAGTCCCGACGGCGTGCCGCCAGTCTGCTGGAGTACCTCCGCATCGACCGGCACGCCGGTGCCTACCCCGGCAGGCTGTCCGGCGGCGAGCGCCAGCGGGTCGCGGTCGCTCGGGCATTGATGAACCGTCCGGCTCTACTGCTGGCCGACGAGCCCACGGGCGCGCTGGACACCGCCTCTGGAGAGTACGTCCGAGAACTGCTGACCGAACTCAACGCGGAAGGGCAGACGATCATCCTGGTCACGCATGATCTGAGCCTTGCCGTGTCCTGCGCGACCCGGACCGTCGAGCTGGTCGACGGCCGGATCGTGCAGGACACGGAGCACACCGCGGCGGTAGCCCGATGAGCGCGCTCGGTCGGGTGGTACGCGCCGGAGTCGGGCGGCGGCGCGTCCGTACCGCGGTGATCATCCTGACCACGCTCATGGCCGTGACCGCGTCGGTGCTCGCCGCCGGACTGCTCGTCGCGGCCCAGGCGCCCTTCGACCGCGCCTTCGCCCAGCAGCGCGGCGCCCACCTGACCGCGCAGTTCGACGGGACGAAGGCAACAGCCTCGAAGCTCGCGGCGACCGCGCACGCATCCGGCGTGGCCGCCGCAGTCGGACCCTTCCGGACCCTTTCGGTACGCCCGCGCACGGCGTCGCGCTCCGGCATGCTTCCGGCCGGTGTCGATCTGCCGCCGCTGACCGTCGTCGGCCGGGCGGATGCCGCAGGCCGCGTCGACGGACTCACATTCGTCGCGGGCACCTGGGCCACCCGACCCGGCCAGATCGTGGTGGCCTACGACAGGGTGCCCGTACAGCCGGGCGAGCGGCTGACGTTCCCCGCCGCGCCGGGCAGCCCCACGCTGACCGTGGTCGGCGTCGCCCGGTCGGTGACCGGCACCGCGGACGCCTGGGTGACTCCCGCTCAGGCCGAGGCACTGACCGCGCCGGGCAGTCCCCTCACGTTCGAGATCTCTATCGCTTCCGCCACGCGGATACGGACGCCCAAATGGCCGCGGACCGCGCCGCTGTCACCACCGCAGTGCCGAGGGGCACGATGACCGGGTCGCACTCCTACCTGGCCGTCAAGCAACAGGAGACCGCCAACGCGATGGCCTTCGTGCCCTTCCTGGCCGCTTTCGGTGTCCTCGGACTGCTCCTGTCGGTGCTGGTCATCGGCATCGTGGTGAGCGGCGCGGTCGGCGCCGCGACCCGGCGCATCGGCATCCTCAAGTCCCTCGGCTTCACCCCGGCACAGGTCGTACGGGCCTACGTCGGGCAGGCGCTGATCCCGGCGGCGGTCGGCTGTGCCCTGGGACTGGCTCTGGGCAACCTGTTGGCCGTTCCGGTGCTCGGTGAGGTCGGCACGGCCTTCGGCGGTCCGGCAGCGTCGATTCCCGTGTGGATCGACGCCGTTGTCTCGACCGCGGCCCTCGTCCTGGTCGCAGGCTCCGCACTGGTACCAGCGTCGCGCGCCGGCCGACTGCGTCCCGTGGAGGCGATCAGCGTCGGCCGCATCCCCGACGCCGGTCGAGGGCACCTGGCTCGGCGGCTGACCGGGCGGCTCCCGCTGCCGCGCGCGGTCAGCCTCGGGCTGGCGAACCCCTTCGTCCGCCAGACGCGCTCGGCGACGACGGCTGCCGCGGTCGCCTTCGGCGCCGCCACCGTCACCTTCGGAGTCGGGCTCGCCCTGACGCTCGGGGCCGTCCAGTCGGGCCGCATGCTCGACTCGGCCGGTTCGGTGGTGGTGGAGACCGGTGGCGGGCAGGCGCCTCCGGGCGCCCAGGTGGTCCACGCGGGCGGCGAGCCCGACGCGCCGAAGGCCGAACTGGCGGAGATCGCCACCGCGCTCCGTGCGCAGCAGGGGACGAGGCGCTTCTACGGCACGGCCCAGGCGGAGGTGATCGCGTCCGGGATCACGGGCGCCACCACCGTGGTGGCGTACCAGGGCGACGCCTCGTGGGCCGCCCCACAGATGGTCTCGGGGAGCTGGCTCGACGGCCCCGGTCAGGCCGTGGTCACCCCCCGGTTCCTGCAGGCCGGCGGAATCCGTGTCGGGGACACGGTGACCCTGACGGCCCAGGGGCGGCGGACCTCGGTTCGGATCGTCGGCGAGGCGTTCTTCACCCAGGGCGAGGGCATGGAACTCCTCACCCGGACCTCGACCCTCGCGGTACTGGGACTCGATGCAAAGCCCGGCAAGTACAACGTAGAGACGAGACCAGGCACGGCTCTGGCGCACTACCTGACCTCGCTCAACGCCGCACTGCAGCCGGTCGGCGCCGTCGCCCGAGCCAACACCGCCAACACATCCGATGTGATCGTGACCATGGACGCGCTGGTCGGGACGCTCACCCTGATGCTCGTTGCGGTCGCGGGCCTGGGCGTGCTGAACACGGTGGTCCTCGAGACCCGCGACCGCGTCCACGAACTCGGCGTCTTCAAGGCTCTGGGCATGGCGCCCCGCCAGACCGTGACCATGGTCCTCACCTCGGTCGCCGGGATCGGCCTGGTCGCCGGTGCCGCGGGCGTCCCGGCCGGGGTCGCCCTGCACCGGTTTGTCACACCGCTCATGGGTAACGCCGTCGGTATGGCCCTGCCCACTTCGGACGTCGCCGTCTACCACACACCTCAGCTGGCCGTGCTCGCCCTCGGCGGATTGGTCATCGCGGTGACGGGCGCGCTGCTGCCGGCCGGCTGGGCCGCCAAGCAGGACACAGCCACCGCACTGCGCAGTGAGTGACCGTGCCCTGCTGCCCGCAATAGGCCGTCGACAATCACATGTTGCCGAGTGCGGACCTATAGCCCGAGCGGATGCGATGTGCCGGTGAGGCCCTCCTTCCGGTGGCATGCACGATCCCGCCATCTGCGACCACGTGCTTTCGTCGAGGGCAGGGGAGGGCCGACGAACACGGCAGGGCCGCGGCAGCCATGGCTCGGCGGCGTTCCAGGACGCGCCCTCAAGAGGTAGCTGCCGAGCCCCTGACGACATCGGCCACACTGCACGCGGCCCGGACGAGTGCCGCGGTGGCGGTCGAGCGGGACTGTTGTGGCCAGGCGATGGTCAGCACCGACAGTGGTGCGTCCGCGACGGGCCGGTAGACGACACCGGGGCGCGGATAGCGAGCGGCGACGGAGGCGGGCAGCAGGGGGGTCGGGCCACCGAGCCCGACGAGCGTGAGCAGTTGGGCGAGGTCGCGGCCCTGGCCGCGGTGCTGGTTGATGAACTGGTCCACTTCGTCAGGGCGCAGGTCGAGGTCGGTGAGGGTCAGCTGGTCGCGGGCGGCAAGGGGGTGGGAGGCAGCGAGTGCTGCGACACGCGGCTCGCGGATCAGTGTCTCCGCGTCGAGGCCGGTTCGGTCGCAGGGCTCATGGACCAGAGCCGCGTCGGCTTCTCCCTGCCGCAGCAACCGTGGCTGTTCGTGCCAGCCGCACAGGCGGACGGCGACCGGTATGGCCGCGGGTTCCGACGCGAAGCGCGCGAGGATCGGCTCCAGCAGGCCCGCGTCTCCGTCGGCCTTGACGGCCAGGATCAGCTTCGGTTCCGTCGCTGCGGCGCGCTGGGCCCGCCGCTCGGCGGCCTGCAGGGCGTCCAGGACGATCTTCGCTTCCGCGAGCAGCACCGCTCCCGCCGGGGACAGCGCCACGCCGTGGGTATTCCGATCGAAGAGGGCGACGCCCATTTCCTTCTCCAGCTTGCGGATCGCGCGGGACAAGGGTGGCGCGGAGATGCCGAGCCGCTCAGCGGCACGGGTGAAATTGAGTTCTTCGGCGACGGCGACGAAGTAGCGCAGCGGGCGTGATTCCACACGGCCCCCTCTGTTCGGTATTGCTCTCAGGGTAACGCAGGCGATCCGATCGATCCTTCAGTTCGAGCTCGCTACGCAGCAGGCTCGACAACATCAGGTCCGCCTTATCGAGTTGGAGTCATTGAATGATCGTCGTCACCACCCCCACCGGTCAGATCGGCCGACAGGTCCTCGACCACCTTTTGGACGCCCCGGACGGCACGACGGACATCCGAGTGATCGCCCGAGACCCCGAACGGCTCTCCCTCCGTGTGCGCGAACACGTAGAGGTCGTACGGGGCTCGCACGCCGACCCGGCCGTCCTCGAGGAGGCGTGCGAGGGTGCCGACCGCCTGTTCTGGCTGGTGCCCCCGGCGCCGCAGGCCGACAGCGTCGAGGGTCATTTCCAAGCCTTCACCGAGCCGCTGTGCGAGACGATCGCACGCCACGGTTTGGAACATGTTGTCAGTGTTTCGACCCTTGGCCGCACGGTGGCCAAGAACGCCGGGCAGATCTCCGCCTCGCTCGCCATGGACGAGGCGATCATGGCCACGGGTGTGCACTACCGCGCGCTGTGCCCGCCGTTCCTGATGGAGAACCTGTTGGGGCAGGCAGCCTCGATCCGAGACGCCGGGGTGTTCTTCCTGTCGATGACGGAGGACCGCGTGTTGCGCACATGCGCCACCCGCGACATCGCTGCCACGGCGGCCCGGCTGCTGCTCGACGAATCGTGGACGGAGCAGCACGATGTCCCGCTCGTGGGACCCGACGACCTGTCCCCTGGGGGCATGGCAGACGTCGTCTCCGAGGTGCTGAACCGTCCCGTGCGCGCCCAGCTGATCAGCAGCTCGCAGTACAGGGCTGCGGCACTGCGCCACGGCGTGAGCGAGGCCTGGGCCCTTGCACTGGCGGACATGACGGACGCCCTGAACGAACAGGGCTTCTACGGGGCTGACGCGCCGAGTACGCCCGAGTCGGCGCCCACCCACTTCCGCGAGTGGTGCGAGGAGGTGCTCAAGCCCGCCGTTCTGGGCTAGAGCGTGGCAGGGGCAGAGTTGCTCTCGATACGGCGAAGGCCTCTGAGGGGCTGCGGATTCCGGTGTCGGGCTCCTGCCCCTGCCCTCGCGGTGCTCACGGTGGGGGAGGGAAGCGTCAATTCTCGCTGCTCGCCTCGCCGTAATTTCTCAAGTAGGCGGTCGGAGTGGTTCCGTAGACTGATTTGAAGTGTCTGATGAAGTGGCTGGCATCTGCAAAATGCCAACGTGCCGCGATTTCGGAGACGCTGGCCGTGTTGCCCAGCCTCACCAGTTCGCCGTGTGCCTTCTGCAGACGTCGTCGGCGAGCAAAGGCCATGATGGAATCATTGGATGCAGAAAAAGATCTGTGCAGCGTGCGAAGGGAAACCCCGACTGTTTGGGCGACCATTGCGGGGGACAGGTCGTGTCTGTCGAGATTTTTTTCGATGACGTTCTTCGCGGCCTTCAATGTGGCGTTCGGGTGTTCCTGCAGCCCCAGCTCGGTGCGTTCGGAGAGCATTCCTGAAAACAAGGTCGCGCATGTATCCAGCGCAATGTTCTGCGCGGAGATCGAAAGGTCCAGGTCGTTACTGGTCTTCTCGATCGCCTCCAGGAAGTTCACAAGAAAGCGGACCTCGGGGGCAGAGATGTCAGAGACGTACGCCTGATTGAGCACCTTGGTCGATCGTATGCGCGAGAACAGCAGGTGTCTCGGGATGGTCACGACGCGTACGCGGGTGGCAGGCGCGCAATCGAATTCCCAAGAGGCCTTTGTGTCGCGGATGCAGATCTGGCCGGGTGTGACGGAGTGGGTGCCGTACTTGCCCGCGAAGCTGATCCGGCCGGCAGTGACCAGGTCGGCCACGATCGGATCCTGGTCCAGATTGCTCCCGGAAATCCCCGTCAGTGAGTCGCAGTAAACTTTTACCGACAGCAGGCTGTCGAAGAGGTGTCCGTTCGCGGAGAATTTGAATCCGTGAGCGGATTGCTGAGGGATGGTGAGGCGCGTGAGGTGCGAGAAAGGGCCGCCTTCCCACTCCTGGAAGATATGCTCGGTATCTCTGATCTGCCGGGCCGTCAGATCCAACTTGGTCTTGAAATCTGTTGTGCGGCCGCAGTTCAGTGAAGGGTCTGCGGAATCTTCCAGTTTCTGGTCACTCATCTGCGCCTCTTTTCGATCGCTCCAACCGATCTTCTTGGTGAAGGCATAGGGCGATCGACAGGGGAATAGGACTGCTTGCAAGCAGGTGACATCGTTGTCGCACGCAAGGATTTGCTCACTTTACTTGCCGGGAAGGGTACTTGTCGAATGATCAAGGAGTGCTGGCGCTGAGGTTCTATCGCGTGGCACGCGCATACGAGCCCGCGCCCCCGACCGGCCGCCCGGCTCTTCGGATCGCGTGGGTCGGCGGAGCGTGGCGACCAGGCGCTGAGCCTGACCCTCCCTGCCTCGAGGTTGGCGTTGCGGCGCCTTATCTCAAGATCATCGCCGAGGCTTCTCCGTGGAAGCTGTGGAGTCGGGCGTCAGGCCCTCACCGGACGACGTGTCGATGCGACCGCCGGGACCAACGCGCGCCCAGCAGTACGAAGTCGGCCACGAAGACAACGATCCCGATGATCAAAAGGTAAAAGAGCCCCTGCGCCAGTGCGCCGACAAGTCCCAGGGCGACAGCTACGAGTACGAAAAACAGGAAGAGCGCCAGCATGGCTGCTCACTTCCTTCGGTGCGTCGACATCGCGCGGTTCGGTGTCCGTGGCAGGAAACGGCCTCATGGAACCTGTCGTGGCTCCCTACAGACTGCCCAGAAACCTCCGCAAATGTCACCCTACCCTCAATTGCCTCTCGACAAGTCTTGACCAGCTCGCTGTCGCTGAAGTGACTCGTGTGGCTGCTCCGGGCGGCCGTAGTTGTCAACGGCCGTCGGCGAGCGTTGGGCCGGTTCGTGTGCCGGTCGGACCACCGCGGCACATGTGGCATCCGCGTTCTATCCGAGTCCCTGCGCGGTGTGATGAGTTTGCAGCAACCGCTGCGATGGTCGGACGTGTCGCATGCGATCTCCGGCCCACCGCGGAACGCCGTGGCACGACGCAGACCGTCGTCCTCGAGCTGAGGCCGCACCCACCTTCCCCGTGAGGCCTCTGGCGTGGCTGCTTCGGGTCGACCGTCGCAGGCATGGATCGGAGCGCCGCTCGCATGGCCACCGTAGTCCCGACCGTCCAGGGACCACAGAGAGACGACACCATGACACCGCTCCACGACCCCCTCAGACCGATCGTCTTCGCCTACACGGTCGTCCGCGACGCTTTGGCCGCTGCAGCGGAGGGGCGGTGCACAAGGGATCCGGACGGCACGGTTCTGGCTGTCTCGGGTGCGCCTGTGGCCACATTGAACGGCGTCATCAGTCCCAACCGTGATCCGAACCCCCAGGTGCTCGAGTCCCTGGCCGGCGATCCGAGCCTCACAGGGCTGCCGTGGAGTATTCAGGTCCGTGGTCGTGCCGGTCGGGCCGTCACGGACGTGGCGGCACGCTTTGGGCTGACCGCGGTCACCACGTTGCCGCTCATGATCAGGCGACCCGGTGCGGGGATGCCGCCGGCGCCCGCGGGATCCTTGCGCATACGGCCGGTGGAGGGTGAGGAGCTGGGGCTGTACGCCCGGACCATGGCGGAGGGCTTCGGCGTTCCCCATGAGGTGTTCGCGATGTTC
>NZ_LMWH01000259.1 GCF_001507435.1 Streptomyces sp. NRRL F-5122 | reverse complement strand
GCCAAGGCCGATGAGTCCGATCTGCATGTCAGTTCACTTCTTCCTGAGCTCGCGGTACTTGGCGACGAGGGCTTGGGTGGAGGTGTCGAGGCCGGGGACTTCCGCGCCTTCGGTCAGTGCGGGTTCGACGCGCTTGGCGAGGAGCTTGCCCAGTTCCACGCCCCACTGGTCGAAGGAGTCGATGTTCCAGATCGCGCCCTGTACGAACACCTTGTGCTCGTACAGCGCCACCAGCTGGCCCAGCACCGAAGGAGTCAGCTCCGGGGCGAGGACCGTGGTCGTCGGATGGTCGCCACGGAAGGTCTTGTGCGGCACCAGCTCCTCCGCCACCCCCTCGGCCCGTACCTCGTCCGCGGTCTTGCCGAAAGCCAGCGCCTGGGTCTGCGCGAAGAAGTTCGCCATCAGGAGATCGTGCTGAGCCTTCAACGCCTCGCTCAACTCCCCGACCGGGCGGGCGAAACCGACGAAGTCCGCCGGAATCAGCTCGGTACCCTGGTGGATCAGCTGGTAGTAGGCGTGCTGGCCATTGGTCCCCGGCGTACCCCACACCACCGGACCGGTCTGCCATGCGACCGGCATCCCCTGGCGGTCCACCGACTTGCCGTTGGACTCCATGTCCAACTGCTGCAGATACGCGGTGAACTTCGACAGGTAATGCGAATAGGGCAGCACCGCGTGCGACTGGGCACCATGGAAATTGCCGTACCAGACACCCAGAAGACCCAGCAGCAACGGCACATTCGATTCCGCCGGCGCGGTGCGGAAGTGCTCGTCGACGGTGTGGAAACCGTCCAGCATCTCCCGGAACCGGTCCGGGCCGATGGCGATCATCAACGACAGACCGATCGCCGAGTCGTACGAGTACCGGCCACCGACCCAGTCCCAGAACTCGAACATGTTGTCCGGGTCGATACCGAACTCGGTGACCTTCTCCGCATTCGTCGACAACGCCACGAAGTGCTTGGCCACCGCCTCCTGACCGGCAGCCAGCCCGGACAGCAGCCACTGACGTGCCGACGTCGCGTTGGTGATCGTCTCGATCGTGGTGAACGTCTTGGACGCGATGATGAACAGCGTCTCCGCCGGATCCAGGTCCCGCGTCGCCTCGTGCAGGTCCGCACCGTCCACATTGGACACGAACCGGACCGTGGACGACCGGTCCGTGAACGCACGCAACGCCTCGTACGCCATGGCCGGACCGAGATCCGATCCACCGATGCCGATGTTGACCACGTTCCTGATCCGCTTGCCGGTGTGTCCCGTCCACTCCCCGGAGCGCACCCGGTCGGCGAAGCCACTCATCTTGTCCAGGACCGCGTGGACCTTCGGCACCACGTTCTCGCCGTCGACCTCGATCACGGCGTCCCGCGGCGCACGCAACGCGGTGTGCAGCACCGCCCGGTCCTCGGTGACGTTGATCTTCTCCCCGCGGAACATCGCGTCTCGCAGCCCGAAGACGTCCCGCGCCGCGGCCAGTTCCCGCAGCAGCCGCAATGTCTCGTCGGTGACCAGCTGCTTGGAGTAGTCCACCCACAGATCGCCGACCTGAAGCGTGTAGCCGCCGCCCCGGCCGGGATCGGCCGCGAACAACTCGCGCAGTCCCACTCCGTCCAGTTCCTCGCGGTGCTTGGCCAGAGCGGTCCACTCGGGCAGCTGGTTGGGCCTCGTACGGTCAGCCACGGCCCTTCCCCTCCTTCTTCACGCCATTGCCGCGCAGGGCGATGGCGTACATCTCGTCCGCGTCCAGGCGGCGCAGCTCCTCGGCGATGAGTTCCGAGGTCGGGCGTACCTTGAGCGCCAGGGTGCGCGGCGGCTGGCCCGGCAGGGTGAGCGTGGCCAGCGGGCCCTCGGGGCGGTCGATGACGATCTCGCCCCTCGCGGTGCCCAGCCGGACGGCCGTGACGACCGGTCCACCGCTGACCACCCGCTCCACGGGCACATGGAGCCGGGCCTGCAGCCAACGGGCCAGCAACTCGGCGCTCGGGTTCTCCGCTTCGCTCTCCACAGCCGCCGAGGTCACCTTCGTGCGTGCCTGGTCGAGCGCCGCGGCGAGCATCGACCGCCAGGGCGTCAGACGCGTCCAGGCCAGATCGGTGTCTCCGGGCGCGTACGAGGCCACTCGCGTCTCCAGCGCCGCCAGCGGCGCCTCGACGGCGTACAGATCGGTGATCCGGCGCTGGGCCAGTGCACCGAGCGGGTCCTTGGAGGGGTTGTCCGGGGCGTCGACCGGCCACCACACCACCACGGGTGCGTCCGGCAGCAGCAGCGGCAGGACGACCGAGTCGGCGTGGTCGGACACCTCGCCGTACAGCCGCAGCACCACCGTCTCGCCGGTGCCCGCGTCCGCGCCCACCCGGACCTCGGCGTCCAGGTGCGGGCGCGTGCGGTCGCGCAGGGTGCGGGCGTGCCGCTTGATGACGACCAGGGTGCGCGACGGATGCTCGTGGGAGGCCTCCTCGGCCGCCCTGAGCGAGTCGTACGCGTTCTCCTCGTCCGTCACGATGATCATGGTGAGGACCATGCCCACGGCGGGGGTGCCGAGGGCCCGGCGGCCCTGCACCAGCGCCTTGTTGATCTTGCTTGACGTAGTGTCGGTGAGGTCGATCTTCATGGCCTGCGCCAGCTCCGTCCGTCTCGTGCGAGCATCTCGTCGGCTTCCTCGGGACCCCAGGTGCCCGCGGGGTACTGCGCGGGCTTGCCGTGCGTGGCCCAGTACTCCTCGATCGGATCGAGGATCTTCCAGGACTCCTCCACTTCCTCGGTGCGGGGGAAGAGGTTGGCGTCACCCAGCAGTACGTCCAGGATCAGTCGTTCGTAGGCCTCCGGGCTGGACTCGGTGAACGACTCGCCGTAAGCGAAGTCCATCGAGACGTCCCGGATCTCCATCGAGGTTCCCGGCACCTTCGAGCCGAAGCGGACGGTCATTCCCTCGTCCGGCTGCACCCGGATGACGATCGCGTTCTCACCGAGTTCCTCGGTGGCCGTGGAGTCGAACGGGGAGTGCGGCGCCCGCTGGAAGACCACCGCGATCTCGGTGACCCGCCGGCCCAGGCGCTTGCCGGCGCGCAGGTAGAAGGGGACGCCCGCCCAGCGGCGGTTGTCGATCTCCAGCTTGACGGCCGCGTAGGTGTCCGTGGTGGACCCGGGGTCGATGCCGTCCTCGTCGAGGTAGCCGATCACCTTCTCGCCGCCCTGCCAGCCGGCCGCGTACTGACCGGGCACGGTGTGCAGCCCGAGGTCCTCCGGAAGCCGCACCGACTTCAGGACCTTGAGCTTCTCCGTGACCAGCGCCTCGGCGTCGAAGGCGATGGGCTCCTCCATGGCCGTGAGGGCCATCAGCTGGAGCGTGGTTCTGGATGACGTCCCGGGCGGCGCCGATGCCGTCGTAGTAGCCGGCCCGGCCGCCGATGCCGATGTCCTCGGCCATGGTGATCTGCACATGGTCGACGTAGGACCGGTTCCAGATCGGCTCGTACATCTGGTTGGCGAAGCGCAGCGCCAGGATGTTCTGGACGGTCTCCTTGCCCAGGTAGTGGTCGATGCGGAAGACCTGGTCCGGTTCGAACACGTCGTGCACGATCCGGTTGAGCTCACGGGCACTCGTCAGGTCGCGGCCGAACGGCTTCTCGATGACGGCGCGCCGCCAGGATCCCTCCGGTGCGTCCGCGAGTCCGTGCTTCTTGAGCTGCTGGACGACCTGCGGGAAGAACTTCGGCGGGACGGAGAGGTAGAACGCGTAGTTGCCGCTCGTGCCCTGGGACGTGTTCAACTCCTCGATGGCCTCCCGCAGTTGCTCGAAGGCGGCGTCGTCGTCGAAGGTGCCGGGGACGAACCGCATCCCCTCGGCGAGCTGCTGCCACACCTCCTCGCGGAACGGCGTGCGGGCGTGCTCCTTGACCGCGTCGTGCACCACCTGTGCGAAGTCCTGGTCGGCCCAGTCGCGGCGGGCGAATCCGACGAGCGAGAAGCCCGGCGGCAGCAGACCGCGGTTGGCCAGGTCGTACACGGCCGGCATCAGCTTCTTGCGGGACAGATCGCCCGTGACGCCGAAGATGACCAGGCCGGACGGCCCCGCGATACGGGGCAGACGCCGGTCGCGTTCGTCATGGAGCGGGTTGTCCCAGTCGTCGACCGGGAGCCCGGCCGCCGCGGTGGCCGGCTGTGTGCCGGCTGCCGCCTCGGGCGCCCCGGACTGCGGTTCCGCGGTCGCGGGCTGTGCGCTCCCGGCGTGCGTCCCCTTGGACTTGCCCTTGCTCATTCCCCGTCAACTCCCTTGTTCCTGAGAGAGGTTGCCACTGCTTCCAGCAGGTCGACCCAGGCCGTCTCGAACTTCGCGACGCCTTCGTCCTCGAGCTGCTTCACGACCTCGTCGTAGGAGATGCCGAGCCGCTCCACGGCGTCCAGGTCCGCACGGGCCTGCACATAGCCGCCGGTCACCGCGTCGCCCCGGATGTCGCCGTGGTCGGCGGTGGCGTCGAGCGTGGCCTCGGGCATGGTGTTGACCGTGCCCGGAGCGATCAGTTCGTCGACGTACAGGGTGTCCTTGTACGTCGGGTCCTTCACGCCGGTCGAGGCCCACAGCGGACGCTGCTCGTTGGCTCCGGCGCGGGCCAGGGCGAGCCAGCGCTCACCCGCGAAGACCTCTTCGTAGGCCTCGTAGGCGAGCCGCGCGTTCGCCAGTGCGGCCCTGCCCTTGAGCGCGAGTGCCTCGTCCGTGCCGAGCTTCGTCAGGCGCTTGTCGATCTCGGAGTCGACGCGGGAGACGAAGAAGGAGGCGACGGAGTGGATGGTGGACAGGTCGAGGCCGGCGGCGTTCGCCTTCTCCAGACCGGCGAGGTACGCGTCCATCACCTGCCGGTAGCGCTCCAGCGAGAAGATCAGCGTCACGTTGACGCTGATACCCCGTCCGATCACCTCGGTGATGGCCGGGAGGCCGGCGTCGGTGGCCGGGATCTTGATCATCACGTTGGGGCGGTCGACGAGCCAGGCGAGCTGCTTGGCCTCGGCCACCGTCGCCCTGGTCCGGTGGGCGAGCCGCGGGTCGACCTCGATGGAGACCCGGCCGTCCCGGCCGTGCGTGGCCTCGTGGACGGGCCGCAGGATGTCCGCGGCGTCGCGGACGTCCGCGGTGGTCATCATGCGCACGGCCTCGTCGACCGTCACGCCCCGGGCGGCCAGATCGGCCAACTGCTCCTCGTAACCCTCTCCCGAGCCGATGGCGGCCTGGAAGATGGACGGGTTGGTGGTGACGCCCACCACGTGCTTCGCCGCGACGAGTTCGGCCAGGTTGCCGGACGCGATCCGCTTGCGGGAGAGGTCGTCCAGCCAGATCGACACGCCCGCGTCGGACAGGCGCTTCAACGGCTCCGCTGCTGCGGATGCTTCGGTCACTGTGATCATCTTCTTTCTGGCGATCGGATCAACCGCGGACGGCGGCGAGGGATTCCCGGGCCGCGGCGGCCACGTTCTCGGCGGTGAAGCCGTACTCGGCGAACAGGGTCTTGGCGTCGGCGGAGGCGCCGAAGTGCTCCAGGGAGACGATGCGTCCACTCTCACCGACGTACCGGTACCAGGTCAGGGCGATGCCCGCCTCCACCGCCACGCGGGCCTTCACGGACGGCGGAAGGACCCGCTCGCGGTAGTCGGCGGGCTGCTCCTGGAACCACTCGACGGACGGCATCGACACCACGCGGGTACCCACACCCTCGGCCTCCAGCCGCTCCCGGGCGCCGACGGCGAGCTGCACCTCGGAGCCGGTGGCGAGGAGGATGACGTCCGGGATCTCGGTCGAGGACTCCTGAAGGATGTAACCGCCCTTCGCGGCCTCGGGGTTGGGGGCGTAGGTCGGCACGCCCTGGCGGGTCAGCGCGAGACCGTGCGGGGCGGGGTTCGTCGAGTGCCGCTTGAGGATCTCGCGCCAGGCGATGGCGGTCTCGTTGGCGTCGGCCGGGCGGACCATGTTCAGTCCCGGGATGGCGCGCAGCGAGGCCAGGTGCTCGACCGGCTGGTGGGTGGGGCCGTCCTCGCCCAGACCGATGGAGTCATGGGTCCACACATAGGTGACGGGGAGCTGCATGAGGGCCGACAGGCGGACCGCGTTGCGCATGTAGTCGGAGAACACCAGGAAGGTGCCGCCGTAGACGCGGGTGTTGCCGTGCAGGGCGATGCCGTTCATCTCCGCGGCCATGGAGTGCTCACGGATGCCGAAGTGGATGGTGCGGCCGTACGGGTCCGCCTCCGGGAGCGGGTTGCCCTTCGGCAGGAAGGAGCTGTTCTTGTTGATGGTGGTGTTGTTCGAGCCGGCCAGGTCGGCGGAGCCGCCCCACAGCTCGGGGACGACCGCCCCCAGGGCCTGCAGCACCTTGCCGGAGGCGGCACGCGTCGCGACGGACGCGCCCTCCTCGAAGACCGGCAATGCGTCCTCCCAGCCCTCGGGCAGCTGACCGGCGACGACGCGGTCGAACAGCTCGGCGCGCTCGGGCTGGGCGGCACGCCACTCGGCGATGCGCTTGTCCCAGGCGGCGTGCGCCTCGGTGCCGCGGTCGAGGGCCGTGCGGGTGTGGGCCAGGACCTCGTCGGCGACCTCGAAGGTCTGCTCGGGGTCGAAGCCGAGGACGCGCTTGGTGGCAGCGACCTCGTCCGTGCCGAGGGCGGACCCGTGGGAGGCCTCGGTGTTCTGCGCGTTCGGGGCCGGCCAGGCGATGATCGTGCGCATCGCGATGAACGACGGCCGCCCGGTCTCGTCCTGCGCGGTCCTGAGCGCGGCGTACAGGGCATGCACGTCGATGTCGCCGTTCTCGCCGGGTTCGATGCGCTGGACGTGCCAGCCGTAGGCCTCGTAGCGCTTGAGCACGTCCTCGGAGAAGGCCGTCGCGGTGTCGCCCTCGATGGAGATGTGGTTGTCGTCGTAGAGGAAGACGAGGTTGCCGAGCTTCTGGTGGCCGGCGAGCGAGGACGCCTCGGCGGAGATGCCCTCCTCCAGGTCGCCGTCGGAGACGATCGCCCAGATCATGTGATCGAAGGGAGAGGTGCCCTCGGGGGCGTCCGGGTCGAACAGGCCGCGCTCGTAGCGGGCGGCCATGGCCATGCCGACCGCGTTGGCGACGCCCTGGCCGAGCGGTCCCGTGGTGGTCTCCACGCCCGCGGTGTGCCCGTACTCGGGATGACCCGGGGTCTTCGAGCCGTGGGTGCGGAACGCCTTCAGATCATCGAGTTCCAGCTCGTATCCGGCCAGGAAGAGCTGTGTGTACAGGGTCAGTGAGGTGTGGCCGGGGGAGAGGACAAAACGGTCGCGGCCGGTCCACTCGGGGTCGGCCGGATCGTGCCGCATCACCTTCTGAAAGATCGTGTAAGCGGCCGGGGCCAGGCTCATCGCGGTGCCCGGGTGTCCGTTGCCGACCTTCTGCACCGCGTCGGCGGCCAGGATGCGGGCGGTGTCGACGGCCCGCCGGTCGAGATCGGTCCAGTCGAATCCATCGAGGCTCTGCGCACTCATCTTCAAGAAGTCCTCACTGCGTGGCGAATCGCTGACAGAACGCGTTCAAACCTAAAAGTCTGACTTTTGCAGTGGAAGGTGCCCCTGTGTCAGCCTTCGGTGAAAGTGGGACATCGGTAGCGCGATCGAGGCGGCACGAGAAGGACATGGTGGACAGAACCACGCAAGACGGTGACGGGATCAGAACGTACCCCTTCCCGGTCGACCAGAGCGTCTGCGGTGTCGGTATGCAGGTGGCCTCCATGGACCCCGGACGCCCCTGGCACCGGGCCGCGCCGGTCGACCGCGTCCACCGGATCGACTTCCATGTGGTCATGCTCTTCGCCGGCGGCCCCGTGACGCACATGGTGGACTTCGCCGAGTACCGGATGAACGCCGGCGACCTCCTGTGGATCCGCCCCGGACAGGTCCACCGCTTCTCCCGGGCGAGCGAGTACCACGGCATCGTGCTCACCATGCAGCCCGGATTCCTGCCGCGCGCCACCGTGGAGGCGGCGGGTCTGTACCGCTACGAACTGCCGCCCCTGCTGCACCCCGACCCGGCCCAGCTCGACGGGCTCCGGTCGGCCCTCGCCCAGCTGCGGCGCGAGTACGAGGACACCAGCACGCTGCCCCTGAGTCTGCACACGTCGGTGCTGCGCCACTCCCTGACCGCGTTCCTGCTGCGTCTCGCGCATCTGGCGGCCAGCTCCGCAAAGGCGGCCCAGGAGCAGGCCGACACGACCTTCACCCGCTTCCGGGACGAGGTGGAGAAGGGGTTCGCGACCAACCACAGCGTCAGCGCGTACGCCGACGGCCTCGGATACTCCCGGCGCACCCTGGTCCGCGCGGTGCGCGCCGCCACCGGCGAGACGCCCAAGGGCTTCATAGACAAGCGCGTGATCCTGGAGGCCAAACGCCTCCTCGCGCACACGGACCTGCCGATCGGGCGGGTCGGTGCCGCCGTGGGGTTCGCCGACGCGGCGAACTTCTCCAAGTTCTTCCACCAGCACACGGACACGACCCCGGCCGCGTTCCGCGCGGAGCTGAGGTGAGCGGAGCCGGGACGAGCGGGCCGGCGACCCGGGGTGGGCGCCCGGCCCACCCCGGCCCGCTCCGTCGGTGACCGAAGTCAGTGGTTCATGAACTGGGACACGGGCAGGGCGCGGTCGACGATGCGCACATCGCCGAGCCACCCGCGGTGGATCTGGTCGATCCTGCCCGCGTACTCGTATCCGCCGAGCAGCCACGGCAGGCCGAGCGAGGTGAGCCCGACGGAGCGGGCCGTGGGGTTGCGGACGACGGGGCAGCCCTGGACGTACATCGTCGTGTGGCTTCCGTCGTTGACGACCGCCACGTGCCACCAGGTCTCCCGCGCGGTCTCGTGACCCCAGTTGGTGGCGATGCCCTCCTGGTTGAGGGGGCGCACGGCCCACTGCGGGCCGGGGCCGTCGGACAGCGACAGGGTGGCGATCGGCTCGTCCGGGTCGTCCTGCGTCTTGCCCGCTGCGCCGCCCGTGCCCGAGCGGCTGACGAGGCCTGCCCACGCGTTGTGGGACGCGTCCCAGTCCGCGGGCACCTTGTAGAAGGCCTCGACGGTGTAACCGCGGGCGAACGTGGCCGAGTTGAGCGGAGCGCTGTCGACCGTGCGCAGATAGGCGCCGCGCAGCGGGGACTTGTATCCCTGGAAGCGCAGACTGCCGTGTCCCGGCTGATCCGGGTGATGGTCCGACGACCAGTTCAGGGTGCCGTCCTGGACCTTGACGACGGTCAGGTCGTTGCCGCGGCCGGACAGGTCGCGGACCGTGCCGTCCACGGAGGCGCCGTCCGCGTGCCCGTCGAAGCGCCAGTACGCGACCGTACCGCGGACGAGCATCTCGTACGTGGACCGCGCGGGGCGGGCCGGAACCGGGGCGAAGCCGGAGAAGCGCTGCTCGAAGTCGATCGCGACGGAGAACCGGTCCTCGGGGCCGGTCAGTTCCATCTCCTGCCGCTCCAGTTCGTTGAGCCCCCGGGCCGCCCTGCCGAGGATCCACGGGGAGATCGTCTCCACGTCGATCGTGTTGCGGTCCAGGTCGAAGCGGTAGAGGCGGATCATCGCCGCGCCGCCGTAGTAGCGGTTCTGATAGTTCGTCAGGTGAAGGTGCACGTCGTTGCCCGCGGAGTTCCTCCGGGTGGCGCGGGCGGCGGGCCAGAAGTGGCCGTTCAGGGTGAGGAAGATCTGGTCGTGGTCCGCGATCAGCTGGTCCCACAGCTGCTGCCCGTACGACGACAGCGCGTCGTCCCCGTAGACTAGCTCGTGCGTGGTGAGGACGACCGGTGTCCTCGGGTGCTGCGCGATCACGTTCTTCGCCCAGGCGAAGCCCTGTGCCGACAGCCTCCAGTCCAGGGCGAGCACAAGCCATTCCCGGCCGGCCGCCCGGAACAGGTGAAAGGTGTTGTAGCCGTCCGGAGAGGAGCCCCCGAAGGTGGGCCCGCCCTTGAAGCGCTGCGGGCCGAAGGCGTCCAGATACGGAGTGTGGCCGCGCTGGTCGTCACCGGACGAACGGATGTCGTGGTTGCCGGCGAGCACGCTGTATCCGACCCCGTGGCGGTCGAGGAGCCGGAACGCCTCGCTCGCCGCGTCGAACTCGGCCGCGGCGCCGTTCTCCGTGAGATCTCCCAGATGCGACAGGAAGACGATGTTCTCGTCCCGGCCGTGCTCCAGGAGGTAGCGCAGCGAGGCCTCGATGGGCGCCGGGTCGATGCTGGGCCCGTCGAAGAGGTACTGGGTGTCCGGCATCACGACGAGCGTGAAGCGCCGGCTGTCGGGATCGGGGCGCAGGTGGCCGGAAGTCGCCGCAGGCGCCGCCTCGGCGGTGGCCGGCAGTGCGACTCCGGCGGTCGCGGCGGCGCCGAGCAGCGCGGTTGCGCGCAGGAAGCTGCGTCTTCCGGCGCCGGCCTGCGCGGCCTCGCCCTGGGTGTGGTCATGCGAAGTACACACGTGTGCTCCGTGAGAGGTGGCAGAGGAGGGGAAGCGCGGGGGGTGCGGGAAGGGCCGGGGTCAGAGACTGCGCAGCGTCCAGCTCCAGCGGTGGACGCCCGGGGGGACGAGATACGAGGACGAGGTGTCGGGACCGCAGGAGGCCGTGCCCAGCCCGCGGTGTGCGGCATCGATGTGCACCACGCAGCCGGAGCGGGGCTTCAGCTCGTCGTGGTGTGCGGCACCGGTCAGATCCTCGGCGCGGTAGCGGGTCACGGAGACCTGGCGCGGCTCGTCCAGGACCACGCCGAGACCGGTGGCGTCCGGCCCGCTCAAGGTGAAGTGGCGTACACCGTGCCGGCCGCCGCTCTCCTGCGGACGCAGATAAGGGGTGAACAGCGCGTCGACGGGGACGCGGTGGTGGCCCACGGGCGCGCCCGCGCTGCGGTCGGGATACGACTCCCAGGGTCCCTGTCCGAACCACTCCAGCAGGTCGAATCCCGCCACCGTCTCGAAGACCGAGCCGACGCGTGCCACGTCGTCGAACTCCTCGGGCAGCTCGGCCTGTTCGTCGACCAGGATGCCGCTCTCGACCGGGGTGAACACCTGGCGGTGGCGGACGACGCCGACCGTGCCGGCGTACTCCGCCAGCACCGTCACCCGTGATGCGTCACGCTGGACGGAGACGACCTTGCGTACGAGCGCGTCGAGCCCCCAGGCCCGCCAGCGCGGCGCGATGCCGCCCAGCTCGTCGTTGTCGGTCGGTGCCCGCCACAGCGACAGTGTGGGGGCGGCGACCAGCAGCGGATGGACGAGCAGCCCCTCCGCGTCGACCTGAACCCGCCGGTCCGCCGCCGGCTCGGCAACGGTCCTCGGGACCAGCCGCAACCGCACCTGGGGCGCGCACACCTCCGTACCGCGCGGCGCCCACGGCAGATCCTCCGCCGTGCTCACGCGGAGCGTGAGCCAGGCCTCGCCCCCGTCCCGCGGCAGCTCGAACGGCAGCGGGACCGCCGCCGTCTCGCCGGGCCGCAGATCGGGCAGAACGGCAGGCGCGCTCAGGGTGCGGCCGTCGGCGAGCGCCAGCTCCCACCGGCCCGTCAGCCAGTCCAGGCCCCGGAAGTGCTGGTGGTTGCGCAGGACGATGCCCTCGTGCCTGTAGCACTCCACCCGTAGCGGCGCCGCGATCTCCCGGTGCTCGTACATCACCGGTTTGGGCGTGCGGTCGGGGAAGACCACGCCGTCCGCGATGAATGCGCCGTCGTGCACCGTCTCGCCGAAGTCGCCGCCGTACGCCCAGCGATGCCCGGGCGCGGCGACACCGTTGCCATGCAGGCCGGCGCCCGCGCGCCCGGCCGGTCTTCCGTCGCTCACCTGCTGGAGAATGCCGTGGTCCCAGAACTCCCAGATGAAGCCGCCCTGAAGACCCGGGGTGGCCTCGATGGCGGCCCAGTGGTCGGCGAGGGTCCCGTTGCTGTTTCCCATGGCGTGCGAGTACTCGCACTGGATGAGCGGCTTGGTCTGCTTGCCGGACAGGGCGTGCGCGACGCAGTCCTCGATCGGCGCGTACATGGGGCACGCGATGTCGGAGGCGAGGCCCGGGTCGGCCCAGCCGAGCTTCGCGGCGCCCTCGTACTGGAGGGGCCGGGTCGGATCGTGCCGGCGCAGCCAGCCGGCCGCCGCGTCGTGGTTCGCGCCGTAGTCGGACTCGTTGCCCAGCGACCAGACGATGATCGACGGGTGGTTCTTGTCCCGCAGCACCATCCGCGAGACACGGTCCACGAAGGCGTTCAGATAGCGGGGGTCGTCGGCGATCTCGTGGGCGTGGTCGTGGGACTCGATGTCCGCCTCGTCGACGACGTAGAGGCCGAGCTCGTCCGCGAGGTCGTAGAGCGCCGGGTCGTTCGGGTAGTGGGCGGTGCGGATCGCGTTGAAGCCGAAGCGCTTGAGCACGGCCAGATCGGCGCGCATGTCGTCGTAGGTCACCGTCCGGCCGGTGAGCGGATGGAAGTCGTGCCGGTTGACGCCCCGGATGAACACACGCTCGCCGTTGACGAGCAGGTCCCGGCCGACGATCTCGACGTCGCGGAAGCCGACACGATGGTGCGAGGTGTCGGCGACCGTGCCGTCGGCACGGTGGAGCCGGACGGTCAATTCGTACAGCTCGGGCGTCTCGGCGGTCCAGGTGCGCACTTCGGGCACGGTGGTGAGCAGACGTGCCTCGCCGAGGAACGCCGAGACACGCTCGTCCTCGGCGTTGGCGCGGTCGAAGTCCTCGTCCTGGGTGAGCGTCCGGCCGTCCACCTCGCCGCTGACGTACCAGCCCTCGGGCAGCGCGCCCGCGGCGTGCCGTACCCGGCAGTCGACCCGCAGCTCCCCGCTCCGCCGCGCCCGCACGGTCACGTCCGCCAGGTGCAGCGGATCCGTCGTGTACAGCAGCACCGACCGGGTGATCCCGCCGTGCCACCACTGGTCCTGGTCCTCGAGGTGTGTGGCGTCCGACCACTTCACCACCGTCAGGCGCAGGGTGCTTCGCTCGCCGGGGCGCAGTACACCGGAAAGGTCGAACTCGGCGGCCAGATGGGAGTCCTTCGAGACGCCCACGGGCCGTCCGTCCACATGCACCAGCAGCACGCTCTCGGCGGCCCCGACCTGGAGCACGATCCGCCGGTCCGCCCACGCGGCGGGTATCCGCACGTCACGCTCGTACACGCCGGTCGGGTCGGCGGCGGGCACGGCGGGCGGGAACGTGTCGAACGGCATGCGGACGTTGGTGTACTGCGGCAGGTCCCAGGTGTCCTGGAGGGTCCAGGCGCCGGGGACGTGCTGGGACGCCCAGTCGCCGGTCACGGGGGCGTCCGGTGCGGGCAGCAGCTGGAAGCGCCACCGGCCGTCCAGCGGCATCGCTTGCGAACGGCGGTCGACCGCGCACATGGGCAGCCGCCCCCAGGAGGTCACCTCGGGCGACTCCCAGGGGCGCAGCGCGATCAGGGGATCGCGGGTCATCAGCGGATGGCCCCCTTGCCCAGATCGGCGATGATCTGCCGGGCGCCGATCGCGAACACGATCAGCAGCGGGACCAGGGCGAGAAGCGCACCGGTCATCACCATCCCGTAGTCGGTGGTGCCATGGGTGCCGTTGAGCTGGGACAGGGCGACCTGAAGCGTCACGTTGTCCGGGTTGGTGAGGGCGATCAGAGGCCAGGCGTAGTCGTTCCACTGGCCCATGAAGGTGAAGATGCCGAGGAAGGCCAGGCCCGGACGGACGACCGGGAGCGCCACGTGCCAGTACTGGCGCAGGAAGTTCGCGCCGTCGATGCGCGAGGCGTCGAGCAGTTCGTCGTGGATGGCGCCCTTCATGTACTGGCGCATCCAGAAGATGCCGAAGGCGTTGGCCGCGGCCGGGACGATCAGCGAGGTCATCGTGCCGATCCAGCCGAGCTTCGCCATGATCACGAACTGCGGGATGGCGGCCAGCTGCGCCGGCACCATGAAGATGACCATCAAAGTGGCGAACAGCACCCTGCGGCCCGGGAACTCGAACTTGGCGAAGACGAAGGCCGCCAGCGAGTCGAAGAACAGGACCAGGACGGTCACCGAGCCCGCCACCAGCAGGGAGTTGAACATCGAGCCGAAGAAGTCGATGTTGTCGAAGAGATGGCGGACGTTCTCGAGGAAGTGCGGCCCCGGCAGGAGCTTGGGCGGATACGAGAAGATCTCCGACGACGTGTGCGTCGACATGATCACGGCCCAGTAGAACGGGAAGGCCGACAGCAGCAGTCCGATCACAAGGACCGCGTGGAGTGCGATGCCCCGGCTCCGGGTGCCCCGGATGGCCTTCGGTCGCCGTGTGCTGTGGATGGATGCCATGGTGACCGGACTCCCTAGTCTTCGCCCCGGCGCTGCACCAGACGCCAGTTGATGATCGAGAAGAGGATGACGACGAGGAAGATGCCCCACGCCACGGCTGCGCCGTAGCCGAAGTCGTTGTTGTCGAAGGTCTGCTGGAAGAAGTAGAGGACCATCGTGCGGCCGGCGTGTCCGGGGCCGCCCGAGAAGGTCGACTCGTTCGCCGTGTTCTGCAGCAGCACCTGCGGTTCGGAGAAGCTCTGCAGGCCGGTGACGGTCGAGATGACGAGCACGAACAGCAGGACGGGGCGCATCAGCGGCAGCGTGACCCGGAAGAACGTCTGCGCGGGCCCCGCACCGTCCATGCGCGCCGCCTCGTACAGCTCGCCGGGGATGGTCTGCAGACCCGCGAGGAAGATGATCGCGTTGTAGCCGGTCCACTGCCAGGTCATCAGGGTCGCGATGGCGATCTTGATGCCCCACGGTGTGTTCAGCCAGGCCACCTGGTCCAGGCCGAGCGCCTGCAAGAGGGCGTTGACGAGACCGAAGTTGGTGGAGAACACCGAGCCGAAGACGATCGCGATCGCCACCACCGAGGTGACGTTCGGCAGGAAGTAGGCGAAGCGGTAGACGTTCTTGAAGCGGACCGCCGAGTTGAGCATCACGGCCGTCACCATGGCCAGGAAGATCATCGGGAAGGTGGCCAGCGCCCAGATGAGGACGGTGTTGCCGACCGAACTCCAGAAGTCGCTGTCGCCGAGCAGGTACTGGTACTGGGACAGGCCCGCCCACTCCATGGAGCCGAGGCCGTCCCAGCGGTGCAGGGAGACGTAGAGCGAGAAGCCGACGGGGACCAGACCGAAGGCGAGGAAGAGAAGGTAGAAGGGGGAGATGGCGGCGTAGAGGTGCCAGTACTTCCTGAAGCCCTTCCTCGGCTGCGTGACGGGCGTGTCCGCCACGGCCGCCGGGGGCCTGTCCAGTGCGGGGACGGTGGCCATCAGTGGCTCACCCCCAGGTGCTCCGCTATTCGCCGACATTTGCTCATGGCGTCGCTCCAGGCCTTCTTCGGGTCCTTGCCGAGGACGCCGACGTTCTTGATCTCGTCCTTGATGGGCTGCCCGAGCGCCACGTCGTACGGGCTGTTGTAGGCGACCGCGATCTTCTGTGCGGCGGGCCCGAAGACGTCCATCGTTACCTGCCCGCCGAAGAACGGGTCGGGCTCGCGCAGTTTCCGGAGGCCGTACGAGGCGGGCGTGGAGGGGAAGAGCCCCGCGTCGACGAAACCCTGGGCCTGGTTGGCGGGGTCGAGAAGCCAGGTGATGATCTCGAAGGCCCGCTCGGGCTCCCGGCAGGCCTTGGTGATCGACAGGAACGAGCCGCCGTTGTTCGAGGGCCGCACGGGCATGTCGGCCACCCGCCATCTGCCCTTGGTCTTCGGTACGCCGCTCTTGAGGTCGTTGGTGGCCCAGGAGGCGCCGAGCTGGCTCGGCAGCTTTCCGTCCTGAACGGCCGACAACTGGTCCGGGGTGCCGGTGACGAGGTCCGAGACGATCCCCCGCCGCTTCGCCTCCACGGCCAGGTCCCAGGCGGTGCGCACATGCTGCTGATCGCCGATGAAGTGGCGGTCCTTGTCCACGTAGCGCTTGCTGCCCTGCTGCACCGCGTTCTCGAAGACCACGTTGACGTCGCTGAGCAGGTAGGTCCCCGGGATCCTCTTCCTGAGTCGCTCACCCGCCCCGAAGAACTTCTCCCAGGTGTTCAACTCCTTGGAGACGTCGTCCGGTTCGTAGGGAAGTCCCGCCTTCTGGAAGACGGCGTACTGGTAGAAGTGCGCGACGGGACCGCAGTCGATCGGGAAGCCGACCATCGTGCCGTCGTCGGCGATGCCCTGGTCCCATTTCCACGGCAGGTACTGGCTTCTGTACTTCTCCGCGCCCAGTGTCCGCAGGTCCACGAACTGGTCGGCGTTGGGCAGATAGGACGCCATGTCCTCGCCCTTGAGCCCCGCGATGTCCGGGACATGGGCACGGCCGGCCATCGTGGTGATCAGCTTGGACCGGTAGTAGCCGCCGATCTTGATGGCCTGCAGGTCGACCGAGCCGCCGTAGCGGGCCCTGGCCTTGTCGAGGACCGTGTCGCCGAGGCCCCCGTCCCAGTACCACAGGACCATGTTCCGGCCGGTCGAACCGGTCGGAACGGCACAGCCGGACGCCAGGCCGCCGAGCGCCGTGGCGGCCGTACCGGCCAGGCCCGCGCGCAGCAGGCCTCTTCGTGAGAGCGGCACTGCTCCCACCGCCTTTCGGGTCTGTTCGGGTGTCGCATACGAGGGGATGTCAGTGCCGCCGCGCGGGATCGGGCGGCGTGACGGGTGCGTGGTGGACGGGTGGGCCCGGGTCGGCCGGTAGTCGGTCGGTGAGGAACGCGTACGCCTCCCCAAGAGCGGGGTCGGTCAGCGAGCGCCACCACCGGTCGACGCCGTACCAGCCGGGCGCGGCCAGGGCGCCGCCGTGATGTCGCACGGACAGACCGGCGGCGAGTGACGCGAACCGCAGCCGCTCCTCCAGCGGCCAGCCGCCGAGGGAGGCCGCGACGAAGCTCGCGCCGAAGACGTCGCCGGCCCCGGTGGGGTCCAGCACATCGATGTCGAGGGCGGGCACGTCCGCGTACTCGCCCGTCGTCTGGTCCACCGCGACCGCGCCGGCGCCGCCGCGGGTGACGACGGCGACCGGCACCAGATCGGCGAGCGCGCCGAGCGCCGCGACCGCGCTGTCGGTGCGCGTGTACGCCATGGCCTCGGTCTCGTTGGGCAGGAACGCGTGGCACAGGGAGAGTTGGCCGAGCAGGTCGGGGGACCACTGCCGGGTGGGGTCCCAGCCGACGTCCGCGTAGATCTGCGTGCCGTTCGCGGCCGCCTTGGCCAGCCAGCCGCGCGGCTCCGCCTCCAGGTGGACCAGGGCGGTGCGTGCCTGAGGCACCTCGCCCATGAGTTCGTCCTGCGAGTACGGGGGCTCCTGGCCGTGGGTGACCAGTGCGCGGTCGTGCACGGCAAAGGCGCCGCCGGTCGGGGGAAGCGCGAGCGAGACGGTGACCGGGGTGGGCCAGTCCCGTGCCGTTCGGGAGAGCGAGAGGTCGATCCCCTCCTGGCCGGCGAGGACGTCCCGGCAGTACGCGCCGTAGAAGTCGTCGCCGATGACCGTGGCGAGCGAGGTCCTCAGACCGAAACGCGCGGCCGCGACGGCGAGGTTCGCGATCCCGCCGGGGCTGCTGCCCATGCCCTCGGTCCAGATCTCCTCGCCGGGGGCCGGGGGGCCGCCCAGTCCGGTGAGGACGAGGTCGTAGAAGAGCAGCCCGGTCAGCAGCACATCGGGCCGGTCGTCGTGCACACGAACGTCCTCTCGTCAGAACTGTTCAAATTCGGTGCACGGAATCGTGCGCCTCTCGTCGACATTGGTCAATAGTCGAGCAGAACTGAGCATAGAAATGATTGAGGATGACGAGTAGTGTTCGCGGCGTGCTGGCAGAACGACGACACCAACTCATCCTGCGGGCCCTGCGCTCCGGTGGCCCCGCGGCCGTGACCGATCTCTCCGAGCAACTGGGCGTGAGCCCCGCGACGATCAGACGCGACCTGGTCAAGCTGGAGGACGACGGGCTGCTGACGCGGGTGCACGGAGGCGCGGTGGCCGACGAGGGCGACCAGCCCTTCGCCGAGGTCGCCGAAGTGCGCGTGCCCGAGAAGGACTCCATAGCGGTCAGAGCGGCCGCGATGATCCGGGACGGCGAGTCCGTGCTCCTCGACATCGGCACCACCGCCTTCCGGCTGGCCCGGCAGCTGCACGGACGGCGGTTGACCGTGATCACCAGCAACCTGGTGGTCTACGAGGAGCTGGCCGACGACGAGGGCATCGAACTGGTGCTGCTCGGCGGCATGGTCCGCCGCGAGTACCGCTCCCTGGTCGGTTTCCTCACCGAGGACAACCTGCGCCAGCTGCACGCCGACTGGCTCTTCCTCGGCACCAGCGGGGTACGGCCGGGTGGGCAGGTGATGGACACGACGGTCGTCGAGGTACCGGTCAAGCGCGCCATGATCAAGTCGAGCGACAGGATCGTGCTGCTCGCGGACGCGGCCAAGTTCCCGGGTACGGGCATGGCGAAGGTCTGCGACGCCGGGGACCTGGACGCGGTGGTGACGAACGCGCCGGTCGAGCCGGCGACGCGGTCCTCCCTGGACGAGGCGGGCGTCGAGCTGATCGTGGCGGGAAAGGTGCAAGCGTGAAACTGACGATTCTGGGCGGCGGCGGATTCCGGGTGCCGCTCGTGTACGGGGCGCTTCTCGGGGACCGCGCCGACGGCCGTGTCACCCGTGTCGTGCTGCACGACCTCGATGCGGAGCGGCTGTCGGCCGTGACCCGGGTGCTCGCGGAACAGGCCGCGGATGTGCCGCACGCCCCCGAGGTGACCGCCACCACCGATCTCGACGACGCGCTGCGCGGCGCGGACTTCGTCTTCTCCGCGATCCGGGTCGGCGGACTTCAGGGACGCGCCGACGACGAGCGGGTGGCGCTCGCGGAGGGCGTCCTCGGCCAGGAGACGGTCGGCGCGGGCGGCATCGCGTACGGCCTGCGAACGGTGCCCGTCGCCGTCGACATCGCGCGGCGGGTGGCCCGGCTGGCTCCCGACGCCTGGGTCATCAACTTCACCAACCCGGCGGGCATGGTCACCGAGGCGATGTCCCGCCACCTGGGCGACCGTGTCATCGGCATCTGTGACTCCCCGGTCGGCCTCGGCCGCCGTATCGCCCGCGTACTCGGCGTCGCGAACCCGAGCGAGGCCTTCATCGACTACGTCGGGCTCAACCACCTGGGGTGGGTGCGCGGCCTGCGCGTCGCCGGACGCGACGAACTGCCGCGGCTGCTCTCCGACCCGGCGCTGCTCGGCTCGTTCGAGGAGGGCAAGCTGTTCGGCCCGGACTGGCTGCAGTCCCTGGGCGCGATCCCGAACGAGTATCTGCACTACTACTACTTCAACCGCGAGGCCGTGCGCGCCTACCGCGAGGCCGAGAAGACCCGCGGCGCCTTCCTGCGCGACCAGCAGGCGCGCTTCTACGAGGACGTGAAGAACCCGGCCGCCTCGGCCCTGCGGACCTGGGACCGCACACGCGCCGAGCGCGAGGCCACCTACATGGCGGAGAACCGGCAGACGGCGGGCGCGGGCGAGCGCGACGCCGACGACCTCTCCGGCGGCTACGAGAAGGTGGCCCTCGCGCTGATGCGGGCCATCGCCCGCGACGAGCGTACGACGCTGATCCTCAACGTGCGCAACCGCGGCTCCCTCTCCGTACTGGACGCCGACGCAGTCATCGAGGTCCCCTGCCTGGTGGACGCCAACGGCGCGCACCCGGTCGCGGTCGACCCGCTCCCCGGACACGCGACGGGACTCGTCTGCGCGGTCAAGGCGGTCGAGCGCGAGGTGCTCGCCGCGGCCGAGTCCGGTTCCCGCGCGACTGCGGTGAAGGCGTTCGCGTTCCATCCGCTCGTCGACTCCGTCAACGTGGCCCGCCGGCTGGTCGACGGGTACACGTCGGTCCACCCCGGCCTGGCCTATCTCGGCTGAGCGCTTCCGTACCCTCCCTTCTCCTGGAGACTCTTCATGCACGACGAACGCCGTCGGATCGAGGAGCGCGTCGAGCGCGTCCACAACCAGCGCATCAAGCCCGCGATCTACGCCGCCTCCGTGCCGCTCGACGTGGCGGCATGGCAGGCGCCGGGCGAGCCGGTCCCCTTCACGGAGGCCGCAGCCGCCCCGTACGCCCCCTTCACGATGGACACCCCCTGGGGTCCGCCCTGGGGCACCACCTGGTTCCGGATGAGCGGCCGGGTGCCCGACGACTGGGCGGGCAAGCGGGTCGAGGCGGTCATCGACCTCGGCTTCGTGGGCGACTGGCCCGGGAACCAGGCCGAGGCCCTTGTCCACCTGACCGACGGGACACCGCTGAAGGCCGTCAACCCGCTCAACCAGTACGTTCCGATCGCCGACCCGGCGGTGGGCGGCGAGGAGATCCACTACCTCGTCGAGGCCGCCTCCAACCCGGACATCCTCGCAGGCGGCTTCGCGCGCCCGACCCCGCTCGGCGATGTGCTCACGGCCGGCGACAAGCCGCTCTACACCTTCAGGCGCGCCGACGTGGCCGTCCTGGACGAGGACGTGTGGCACCTCGACCTGGACCTCCAGGTGCTGCGCGAGCTGATGGCGGAGCTCGGCGAGCACGACCCGCGGCGGCACGAGATCCTGCACGCGCTCGACCGGGCGATGGACGCCCTCGACCTCGACGACGTCTCCGGCTCCGCGGCGGCCGTCCGCGCGGTGCTCGAGCCGGTGCTGTCCAGGCCCGCACACGCCAGCGCCCACATCGTCTCCGGCGTCGGCCACGCGCACATCGACTCGGCCTGGCTGTGGCCGATCCGGGAGACCAAGCGCAAGACCGCCCGCACCTTCTCGAACGTCACCTCGCTCGCCGACGAGTACGAGGAGTTCGTCTTCGCCTGCTCGCAGGCCCAGCAGTACGAGTGGGTCCGCGACAACTACCCGCGGGTGTGGGCCCGTATCCAGGAGTCAGTGAAGAAGGGCCAGTGGGCCCCGGTCGGCGGCATGTGGGTCGAGGCCGACGGAAACCTGCCCGGCGGCGAGGCGATGGCCCGCCAGCTCGTCCACGGCAAGCGGTTCTTCATCGAGCATTTCGGCGTCGAGACCAAGGGCGTCTGGCTGCCGGACTCCTTCGGCTACACGGCCGCCTACCCGCAGCTCGCCAAGCTCGCCGGCAACGAGTGGTTCCTCACCCAGAAGATCTCCTGGAACCAGACCAACAAGTTCCCCCACCACACCTTCTGGTGGGAGGGCATCGACGGGACCCGTATCTTCACGCACTTCCCACCGGTCGACACCTACAACGCCTGCTTCAGCGGCGAGGAGATGGCCCGCGCGGTACGCAACTACCAGGAGAAGGGAAGCGCCACACGCTCCCTTGCACCCTTCGGCTGGGGTGACGGCGGTGGCGGCCCCACTCGCGAGATCATGGAACGTGCCCGGCGGCTGAAGGACCTCGAGGGGTCCGCGAAGGTCGTCGTCGAACACCCCGACGCCTTCTTCGAGGCCGCGCGGGAGGAGTATCCCGACGCTCCGGTGTGGGTCGGCGAGCTGTATCTCGAGCTGCACCGCGCCACGTACACCACCCAGGCCCGCACCAAGCAGGGCAACCGCCGCTCCGAGCACCTTCTGCGCGAGGCCGAGCTGTGGGCGACCACGGCGGCGCTGCACGCGCCGGACTGGTCCTACCCGTACGAGAGGCTCGACCGGCTGTGGAAGACGGTCCTGCTGCACCAGTTCCACGACATCCTGCCCGGGTCGTCGATCGCCTGGGTCCACCGCGAGGCCGAGGCCGAGTACGCCCGCGTGGCGGCGGAGCTGGAGGAGCTGACGGCCGAGGCGGTCGCCGCGCTGGGCGGCGGCGGGCCCCGGGTCTTCAACACGAGCCCGTACCCCCGTGCCGAGGTGATCCGCACATCCGAGGGCGGGACGGCTTACGTGGAGGTCCTGGCGGGCGCAAGCGCGCCTCTCACCGGCAGCTCGGCTCCCGCGGCCGTGACGGCCGGCCAGAACGTCCTCGACAACGGCCTGGTCCGGGTCGAGGTGGCCGAGGACGGGACCCTGTCCTCCGTCCGCGACCTGCGCGCCGACCGCGAAGTGCTCGCCGACCCGGGCAACCTGCTCCGGCTGCACACGGACCTGCCCAACTATTGGGACGCCTGGGACATCGACAAGCACTACCGCAACCGGTACACGGATCTGCTGGAAGCGGACTCGGTGACGGTGGTCGAGAGCGACCCGCTCCTCGGCGCGATCCGTGTCGAGCGGACCTTCGGCAAGGGCTCGAGGATCACACAGACGATCACCCTGCGCGCCGGCAGCCCGCGCGTCGACTTCGAGACCGAGATCGACTGGCACGAGACCGAGAAGATCCTCAAGGCGGCCTTCCCGGTGGACATCCGAGCGGCCCATTCCTCGGCGGAGATCCAGTTCGGCCACATCCAGCGGCCCACCCACACCAACACCACCTGGGAGGCGGCCCGTTTCGAGGTCTCGGGCCACCGCTGGGTGCACATCGGCGAGCCCGGCTACGGTGTGGCGGTCCTCAACGACTCCACATACGGCCACGACGTCACCCGCACGGTCCGTGACGACGGCGGTACGACGACCACGGTCCGCCTCAGCCTGGTGCGCGCCCCGCGCGTTCCGGACCCGGAGGCCGACCAGGGCAGGCACCGCTTCACGTACTCGCTCCTGCCGGGCGCGAGCATCGAGGACGCGGTGGCCGAGGGATACGCCCTCAACCTGCCCCTGCGGGTCGCGGACTCGGCGGGCGCACCGGAACCGGTCGTCTCCGTGGACGGCGACGGCGTGACCGTCGAGGCGGTGAAGCTCGCCGACGACGCCTCCGGCGATGTGGTGGTGCGGTTGTACGAGTCCCGGGGCGGCCGGGCGCAGGGTGTGCTGCGCACCGGTTTCGCGCTCGCCGGAGCCCAGGTCACCGATCTGCTCGAGCGACCGCTGGAGGACGCCGAACGGGACGCCGACGGCGGTGTCCGCGTTGTGCTGCGGCCCTTCCAGATCCTGACGCTGCGGCTCGAACGCGCCGGGGTGAGCTGACCTGTGCCCATGCAACCCTGGTTCACCGACGCCAAGTTGGGGATCTTCATCCACTGGGGGATATACGCCGTCGACGGCGTCCAGGAGTCCTGGTCGTTCTACGACGACATCGTCCCCTACGAGCAGTACATGTCCCAGCTCGACCGCTTCACGGCCTCGCGCTACGACCCCCGCGCCTGGGCGGCGTTGTTCGCCCGGGCGGGAGCCAGGTACGCCGTGCTCACCAGCCGGCACCACGACGGTGTCGCCCTGTGGGACAGCGCGTACGGCGGCCTCGGCGTCGGCCGCGACCTGATCGCCGGTTATGCCGATGCCCTGCGGGAGCAGGATCTCAAGGTCGGCCTGTACTACTCGCACTCCGACTGGAGCCACCCCGACTACGCCTCGACACGCAGGCCGGGGCGTCCACCGGAGCTGGAGGACAACCGGTACTCCGAGGCAGCGGAGGAGGACGAGGACCTGGACGCCTGGGATCGGTTCATCGCCTACCGGGACGGACAGGTCCGCGAGCTCACGAGCCGCTACCGGCCCGACCTGATGTGGTTCGACGGAGAATGGGAGCGCAGCGAGGAGCAGTGGCGCATCCCCGAGCTAGCCGCGCTGATCCGCGCCGAGGTGCCGCGGGTCGTCCTCAACGCCCGGATGCTCGGCGAGGGGGACTACGCGACACCCGAACAGGGCGCTCCCGTCGTACCGCCGGAGGGCCCCTGGGAGCTGTGTCTGACGATCAACGACTCATGGGGTCACCAGCACCACGACCGCAACCACAAGTCCGTCGACCAGCTGATCCGGTACTTCACCGAGACGATCGGCGGCGGTGGCAACCTGCTGCTCAGCGTCGGCCCCCGGGAGGACGGCACGATCCCGGACGAGCAGGCCCGGCCCCTCGAAGGACTGGGCGACTGGATCCGCAGGCACGAGGACGCCGTGTACGGGACGCTGCGGGGGCTGCCCGCCGGGCACCACTACGGCCCGAGCACCCTCTCGGCGGACCGCCGGACGCTGTATCTGATGCTCTTCGACGCCCCGCGCGCGGAGATCAATGTGCGCGGGCTGCTCGGCTCGGTGCGCAGGGTCAGCGTGCTCGGCAGCGGCACCGAACTGGCCCACCGGGTCACCGGTGGACTGCACGAGACCCCCGGGGTGCTGTGGATCGAGCCGCCGTCAATGGCCGACCTGGACCCGCACGCCACGGTGCTCGCCGTGGAGCTGGACTGCGAGCTGGAGCGGGGGGGCCGAGGGGGGGGGTCCCCGCCCGGGGCCCCCCCCACGCCGGTGCTCAGCCGGTGAATCCCGCCGTGATGGACGTGAACTGCCAGTTGCTCTGGCTGATGCCCGAGCAGTTGCTGACCACGCCGCCGCCCGGGCAGGGCCGGTCGCGGTTGACGGCCCAGAAGGCCAGCCGGGCGATGTGGTGGCCGTTCGCCCAGTCGCGGATCTGGGTCCAGATCGCCGGGGTGGTGTTCTCCTGCTGGTCGGACAGGCCGTTCATGCCGGAGATGCCGATGTGCGAGTAGGCCGTGGCATCGTCCCAGCCGAAGGTCGACTTCAGCTTGGCCTTCAGGCCCTCGGCCGCGTTCACCGTGTTGCCGTACATGTCGGAGCCGCCGCCGAAGTCGAACGGCATGATGGTGAAGACGTCGATGTCGGCGTTCAGCGACTTCGCCTGCTCGATCAGACGGTTGCCGTAGTACGACGGACCGGTCGTCGAGGTGCCGAACGTGACGATGGTCTTCAGGCCCGGGTTGTTGGCCTTGACTGTCTTCAGGGCTGTCAGGATCCTGGCCTGGACGGCCTCGTTCTCGAACTCGTCGGTGTTCTCGATGTCCATGTCGATCGCCTTGAGGCTGTAGGCGTCGATCACCTTCTGCAGGGCCCCGGCGAGCGCGCTCGCGGAGGAGCAGTTGGCGCCGAGCTTGCTGCCCTGCCAGCCTCCGAACGACGGGACGATGTCACCGCCGGCGGAGCGGATCTGGTTGATGGCCGTCTGGTCGACGCCGCCCGTCAGCGGACGGTTGCCGTCCCAGGCGGGGTTGCAGCCGCCCGAGTCGAGCATGAACGCCATCGTGAACCACTTGACGCCGGTCGCGCTCATCACCGTGCTCGGGCTGGGCGGATCGCCCCAGCCTTCGAACAGATACGGTGCCGCCTGCTTGAAGCCGGAGCCGCCACCGCTGCCCGCGTTCGTCGTGACGGCCACCGCGTTGGAGGCCGCCGAGACGTTGCCGGCCGCGTCGCGGGCCTTGACGGTGAAGGTGTAGGAGGTGCTGGGGGAGAGCCCGCTGACCGTGGCCGAGGTGCCCGAGACGGTCAGGACCTGGTTCGAGCCGCTGTAGACGTCGTACCCCGTCACCCCGACGTTGTCCGAGGAGGCCGACCACGACAGGGACACGCTGGAGGAGGTCTTGCCCGTGGAGGTGAGGCCGGTGGGCGCGGTCGGCGCCTGGGTGTCCGAGCCCCCGCCGCCTCCGGGTCCGTCCAGGCTGATGTCGTCGGCGTAGTACGTGCCCTGCGCGTACCAGCCGTGGACATAGATCGTGGCACTGGTCTGCGAGGCGCCGGTGGTGAAGGAGACGGAGAGCCGGCTGTAGGCCGACGGCGAGGAAGTCCAGGTAGAGGCACCGCCGTTCACACCGAGGTAGACATAACTGCCGCGGACCCACCCGCTGAGCGAGTACGTCGTGTTCGGCTGGACCGGGACGGTCTGGCTGCACTGGGCGTTGTCGCTCGAACTCACCGCGCCCGCAAGGGCCCTGGAGCCCGCTTGGACGGGGCTGGAGACGACGGAGCCCAGGTTTCCGGTGCAGGACCAGGGCGAGAGGCTGCCGGACTCGAAGCCCGGGTTGGACAGGATGTTGGCGGCCTGGGCGGTTCCGGGGAGGGCGACCGCGCCGGCCAGGGCCAGCGCGGCGGAACCGACGAGCGCGAAGAAGGCACGTCTGGAACGTTGGAGGAGTGTGCGCACGCGATCTCCCTGAAGGTGATGGGGGGTTCGGGAGTGCAGGAGAGTGCAGTAGGGTGCGCAACCAAGTTGGTATGGACCAATCTCACTGTCAAGGGTGTCGGTGCGGATTGGCCCAGACCGGTGCGTGGTGCCCGCGCGAGGGCGGGTCCGCCGGGCCGCGCCCCCGCGGGGGGTGCGGCGGCGCGGGCGGCCCGCATCCGGAGTGCGCGCTACAGGGGCAGCGCCCGCTACAGGGGCAGCGCCTGCGCGGCGTCGACCTCGACCGTGCCGACCGGGGCCGTCGGCAGCACGGGTGTCTGCTCCATCTCGTCCGCCCTCTGCTGCGGCACCGAGGGGGCGCGCAGGGGGCGGGGCCCCGACACCACCGTGTAGTCCGTCCCCAGGAAGGGCGGCACCACCTCTCCCGGGTCCTCTCCGAGAGCCAACCGCACTGCCGCCCATGGGGCGTTGACACCGCACAGCGACAGTTGGTGGAGTCCGCCCGCCGGGCGTGTGTTGACGTCCAGCAGTACCGGCTCGTCGCGGTACATCCGGAACTGGATGTTGGACAGATGGTGCAGCCCGAAGCCCTCCGCCAGCCGCCTGGCCGGCTCCAGCCACTGCTCGTGGAGCGTGAAGCCCCGGCGGCGGCCCATCTTGGTGCGGCCCACCGCCATCCGGATGCGGTTGTCGGGGCCGGTCAGGCAGTCCACCGACACCTCCGGCTCCTCCAGACGCGGCATCACCAGCCAGTCGACCGGCTCGACGGCCTCGCGCACCGCCTGGACGACCAGGTCCAGCGGGACATAGGCGCTCGGGAACCCGCTGAGGTGCGCGAGCGAGAAGGGGGTGCGTGTGATGACGCGGAAGCCCACTCCTCCCGCGCCCGCCGCCGGCTTGAAGCAGGCCCGGTGCCCTCCTGCCTCCAACGCCTCTACGGCAGCGAGCAGTTGCTCCTCGTTGCGGACCCGCCACCAGGGCGGAACCGGCACCCCGATCGACGCGGCGGCCTGGTACGCCGTCGCCTTGTCCTGGAAGACCGCCACCGCCTCCACGGGCGGTGCGAGCAGAGCCGTGCCGAGTGCCTCGAACTCGGCGCGGTGGGCGACGATCGCGTCCTGGTGCAGACGGGGCACGAACACGTCGATTCCGCGGCGTGTGCACTGGGCGAGGGCGTACTCGACGTATCCGGCCGGGGACAGGCCCTCGGGCTCGAGGTCGGCGGTGTCCGCCGCGGCGAGGATGGGGGAGTCGGGGTCGCCGTGCGTGGCGTGGATGTCGACGGCCCGGTCGCTGGGATTTCGCCGCAGCTGATCCATGAAGAACACGTTCTCCGCGTACGTGCGGTTGAGCCAGACGCGTACGCGAGAGACCATGCAGGCCGCCTTTCAGGGTGTGCGGGCACGGCGGAGCAGGCCGTGCCCGGCCAGGGGTCGAGGGAGGGGTACACCGAACCGCCGTACGCGGAAAGGCGTCCGAGGCGAGTGTGTTGGGGCGATCATAGGCCCTTCGGACCCCCTCCTCGCTACGCGTGTGTTACGGATTTCCCCAGCCGTTCGCCGCGGCGACAGGAAGGGTTCCGAGCAGCACGTGTGCACCGGCTGCAGGCTGTTTCCCGAGGCAGTCGGGTACCTGCCGCGGGTCGCCCTTGTCCCTCGGCGGCCCCCTGTGTTCTCGTGTTCCCATTCGGTGCTCGAAAGGGGCGAGGGTGGAGCCGACGGACGGCCGTGGACAGCTGCTCGCCATCAGTGATCTGCACATCGGGTATCCCGAGAACCGGGCCCTCGTCGAGCGCATGCACCCCACCTCAGGTGAGGACTGGCTGCTGGTGGCCGGTGATGTGGCCGAGACCGTCGCCGATGTCCGCTGGGCCCTCGAACTGCTCGCCGGCCGCTTCCGCAAGGTGATCTGGGCGCCGGGCAACCACGAACTGTGGACCCACAAGAACGACTCCCTGACCCTGCGCGGAGTGGAGCGGTACGACCATCTCGTGGCCGTCTGCCGGGAACTGGGCGTGGTCACCCCCGAAGACCCCTACCCGGTCTGGGAAGGGCCGGGCGGCCCGGTGGCCGTCGCACCGCTCTTCCTGCTCTACGACTACTCGTTCCTGCCGCAGGGCTGCACGACCAAGGAGCAGGGACTCGAGTACGCGCACGGCACCGGGATCGTGTGCACCGACGAGTTCCTGCTGCACCCCGACCCCTACCCGAGCCGCGAGGCGTGGTGCAGAGCCCGGGTCGCCGAGACCGAGCGCAGGCTCGAGGAGATCCCCGGCGACCTCTCCACGGTGCTGGTGAACCACTACCCGCTGGACCGGCACCCCACGGACATCCTGCGCTATCCCGAGTTCGCCATGTGGTGCGGCACCGATCTCACCTCCGACTGGCATCAGCGCTTCCGGGTCGCCTGCATGGTGTACGGCCATCTCCACATCCCGCGGACCACCCACCACGAGGGCGTCCGTTTCGAAGAGGTGTCGGTCGGCTATCCGCGTGAATGGGGCCCACGCCCGGAGCCGCCCGGGAGACTGCGTCGCATTCTGCCGATGGAGGTTCGAGAGGGTGTTCGAGGATCTGCTTCCGGGATCGGTCGTGGTGGTGGAGGCCTTCGACGGTGACACCGTCGCCGAAGGTGCGGTCCTGCACCCCGAGGAAGAGGCGGTCGTCGCCCGCGCCGTCGACAAACGGCGACGGGAGTTCACGGCCGTCCGGGCCTGCGCGCGGCACGCCATGGAGAAGCTCGGCGTGCCGCCCCAGCCCGTTCTGCCCGGCGAGCGCGGCGCACCGCGCTGGCCGGACGGTCTGATCGGCAGCATGACGCACTGCGACGGCTACTGTGCCGCCGCGCTCGCCCGGGCCGGAGAACTGGTCTCGTTGGGCATCGACGCCGAGCCCCACGACCGGCTGCCCGAGGGCGTGCTGGACGTGACGACACTGCCCGCGGAGCGGACGCGGCTGAGGGAGCTCGCCCGCAGCCGTCCGTCCGTCCACTGGGACCGGCTGCTGTTCAGCGCGAAGGAGTCCGTCTACAAGGCGTGGTTCCCGCTGACGGGGTTGTGGCTCGACTTCCTGGAGGCCGACATAGAGATCGATCCGGGCGACGCCTCGGACGTCTCCGGCGGCTTCCGGGCGCGACTGCTGGTCCCGGGACCGGTGGTCTACGGCCGCCGCGTCGAGGCCTTCGACGGCCGCTGGACCACGAGTCACGGGCTCGCCGCGACGGCCGTCGTCGTTCCTCGCGCCTGATTCACGGCGGACACCAGTCGCCGAGCAGCCGGAAGAACTCCTCCTCCGTGCCCGTGAGCCCGGCCGCGGCAAGCGCCCGGTCCGCCTCGGCGAGGGCGGCGGTCGGGACCACAGGTGGTCGGCGCGGGTCCGGCGGTCCGTCGAAAGCGGCTCGTACGGTGTGGAGGAGGCGCAGATAGGCCTGCACGGCGGCGCGTTCACGGTCTGTCAGTACGGCGGTCGGCATCGGTCGGCTCTCCCCGGGTCGGCCGGGCGACGGTCGTCGCGCGGCGGCATCTGCACGGCTCACGCCTCCCCGGCCGAGCGGACGGTCGCCGCGCGTACCGGGTGGCGCACCTCCAGCTTGCCGTCCGCCACTGACAATCCCGTTTCCGCAGCGGCGGGTTCGCCCGCTCGGCGGGGGTGAAACCGCTCGCCGGCCTCGCCTCGCATTCCGTGCCGGGGCACCCCGCGGACCCCGGGGCCGGCGCCCGCTCGCCCACCTGGCTGTGCGTCAGGACGTGACTCGGGCGAGCGGTCGCGCGGGGGCCATGCGATCAGGGACGGCCGGTCGCGTCGGCGGTGCGGGCACCGTCGTCGGGTGCGGAGGACCCTGCTGCCCGCTCTCTGCTCGCCGCACCCGTGACCGCGGCCCACTCGGCCGGGGTGAGCGGCGGTTCTGTCAGCCGCGGACGGCGCGGGCCGCGGAGCACGGCGATCGCCACCGCCGGTCGCAGCAGCTCTCCCACGGGTTTGGACAGGGTGATCACGTCGAAGAACGCGCGGGCCACCAGAGGGCGCCCGGTCGCGGTGAGCATCAGCCGATTGACGTACGCGCCCAGCAGGCGGTTCGCGAGGCTCGGGGACTTGCCGAGCGCATCCGGATAGTGGATGTCGGTGCTGGTCGCGAACTCCCAGGCGGTCGCCACCGGACGGGCCACCGCCCGCTGCGCACGCCGCGCCAGCCCCGGCGCCGTCAGCCCACGCACGGCCAGCAGTTCACTCAGCGCCAGCGCACCCTGGGCCGCCACGGACAGCCCGTGTCCGTACACCGGGTTGTACGTGGCCACCGAGTCGCCGAGCACGAGGAACCCCTCCGGCCAGCCCTTGATCCGCTCGTAGAACCGCCGACGGTTCACCGTGCTGCGGGTGACGGCCGGATCCGACAGCGGCTCCGCGTGGGCGATCAGCTCGCCCACCACCGGATGCCGGACGCTCTCGCGGGCGAACGTCTCGAACTCCTCCGCAGAGGACGGCGGTTCCCCGCCACGGGTGCCGGAGAGCGTCACCAGCCACCGTCCGCCCTCGATGGGCTCGATGGTCGTGGTCCGGCCGGGCACCGGAATCGTCGCATCCGACTGGACGTTGACCAGTGGGAAGTCCTCCGTGCCCGGCGGCGCACGGAAGATCCGGCTGGAGTAGACGAGTCCGGAGTCCACCTCCTCCAGCGGCGCCTCGGGTACGCCGAGCGCCTCCAGCCAGAGCGAGGCCCGGGAACCGCGCCCGGACGCGTCCACGACCAGGTCGGCCGCGAGTACGTGCTCCTCGCCGTCGGCCGTCCGCATGCGCACGCCCGTAACCCGCGACTCATCGCCTTCGAGTGACAGCAGTTCGGTCCGTTGCAGCACGGACACGCGATCGTTCTTGGCGATGCGCTCACGGACGACCCAGTCGAGCAGATCACGGCTGCACGCGATCATGAACTGCATCTCCGGCCAGCGCCGGAACCAGCCTCGCGGCTGCATCGACACGAGCCCGGTCGGCAGGGGGACACGCCGCGCGCCCGCCGCCAGCCAGGCGTCGGTCACCCCCGGCAGCAGGTCCTCCATGGCACGGGCTCCCCCGGACCAGATCACGTGCACATGCCGCGCCTGCGGCAGTCCCCTGCGCGGCTCGGGGCCCTCGGGCAGCACGTCCCGCTCGACGACGGTGACGTCGGCGTACGAGCTCAGTGCCGCGGCGGCCAGCATGCCGGCCATGCCGCCGCCGACGACGACGGCTCTACGGGGTGCCGCACCCGTGGTGGTGCTAGCGGGTTCGCTCATGGAAGTCGCTTCCTGGCCTGGTCCCGGCCGGCTCCCGGGCGGCCGCGACGACGAGTGAGTGACGCAGAGCGATCGACATCCGCACGAGGTCCCGGGGGCCCTCGGGGGATGCGGCGAGGGCGTTGCCCGCCCCTGCCGAACTGATCACCGTGCCGTCCGGATCGGCGGCCCTCGCCCGCACCGCGACCGCCACCATCGCCGCGTCGGCCTCGGCCTGCGCCTGGGCGGGGTCGGAGCCCGCGGCCACGGCGGCGTCGTAGGCGCGCGAGCGCACCCCGGTGTCGAAGTAGGGGTACAGGCCGAGCATGCCGTCGTGAATGTCGGACTCCCGCTGTGTGACCTGCAACGCGACAGGTGACCACCAGGCGATCCTCACCCCGCGTTCCGCGTGGGCGGAGACCGGTCGCAGCTCACGCCACAGCGGTCCGAGCCGGCGGTATGTCGACCACGAGTTCCAGCTGTCGCCGACGCGCCGGCAGGCCAGCGGGAGGCAGAATCCCACCGCGCTGATCTGAGCCCCGGCTGAGGCCAGTACAGGTGCCGCGTCGCTGCTCAGATAGTCCAGGTCATGACCATTCCAGCGGGCGACGACGGCAGTGAACTTGGTCGTCAGATAGGCCAGGTTGAACAGATAGCCGATCACGATGATCAGCAGTCCCGCGCGCAGCCAGCCGCGCACCTGGAGGGCCCAGCGACCGCACATGAAGTTCATCGCCACTCCGGCGACGGTGAGCGCCACCAGGTAGAGCACGATCATCTCCCGCATGTACGGGGCGCGGGCGTAGTACGTGTCGAAGTCGACCAGCCTCTCCACCGGCGCGTCACCGAGCAGGAACAGCGTGATCAGGGCGACCACCACGACGCCGTACCCGGCGACGATCCGCCGTGTGGTGCGGCGGGTCTCCTCGGGAGGGCCGCCACGCCAGTTGACGACGAGCACCAGACAGGAGGCGCTGAACGCGCTCAGCAGGCAGTACACCAAGGGCGCGGAGACGTTGGTGATGCCCGTGACGTCGTTGACCTTCGCGATCGTCGGCGGCGCCGCGAAGAAGAACACTAGGCCGGCCAGCGAGAGCAGCGCGCACACCGAACGCAGCAGCGGGTCGCGCCAGGAGCGGATGAGCGCGGGCGCCTTGATGGTGAGCGCCACGCCCATCGCGGCGGCCGGTATGTAGTAACTGGACCCGTCCATGGTCTTGTTGTCTTCGTCCCTCAGCCCTGCGGTCCGCGATACCCCAGGGATGCCTCGATCCGCCCCGCGAGGCCGTCGCGCTGGACGGGACCGCGCAGCGACGAACCGGCCAGCCATGTGCGGCACTTGCTGGCCAGCAGCAGTCCGAAGCTCTCGGCATCCTTCTCGTCGGTGACGTCGAAGTGCGTACGGGCGGCGACCTTCAGGACGGTCGCCTGCAGGTCCGCGGTGTCGCTCAGCAGCCGCGCAGCCACCACGGCGCCATCGACGTGGTGGCCGTGGTGACCGGCGTTCATGTGCCACAACTCGTGGCCGAGAATCACCAGTTGGTGGTCTGGGGCGGTGCGCTCCTCGACGACTACGAGGTCCTGGTCGGCCATGTCGAGCCAGAGCCCGCTGGCCGTGCCCGGCGGGAAGGCCGCGGTGCGGAACTGGACGGGACGGCCGCGGCGTCTGCTCATGCCGTCGCACAGCGCGGCATAGAGGTCGGCCGGCTGCGCCGGGGCCGGGAGCGACAGCTCCGTGACCAACTCGCCGCACAGGCGGCGCATTTCCCTTCCGATGCCCACAGTTCTCCCCCGGATCAGGACTCGGGCCGCTTGACGCTCTCCAGGAGCATGTCCAGCCACTCCGCGACCTTGTCCCGGTGCTGGTCGGTGGGCAGCTGGGCCGCCCGCCAGGCGATGCCGCGGACGCCGTGGTCCTGGAGCAGCTGCTCCAAAGGGTCCTCGGTGGCGGCGGCCGCCTCACGCTCACGGTCCGCGAGTTGCTGGAGGAGCTCCTGTTCGCAGCGCTGCAGGGTGTTCACGAGCGCCTCCGGGTCCTCGGCCGAGAGAAACCCGGCATGCACCTTGAAGAAACGCTGAATGGCGTCGCAGTGCTCCATGGTGGGGCGCCGGTCGCCGTTGATGAGCGCGCCGGCCTGCTGGCGCGACATCCCCGCTCCGTCGGCGATCTCCTGCTGGGTGTACTTGCGTCCATTGGGTTTGAGCCGGGTGCGCCGCAACAGGTCCAGCCGCTGGAGGAACCGCGCCTGGAGATCGGGCTCCCCGGCGGGCACCCCGCCCAGCAGGGCCTTCACCACCGGCTCGGCCACGCCGGATGCGGCCGACAGGCGGGGGACGTCGAAGACCTCCGCGTGCGGCACGCCCAGCCGGTCGGCGAGGGCGGTGACACGGGCGACGACGGCCGGCAGCAGACCCGTCGCCGTGGCGCCCGGAACCTCGAAGCCATCCGTCACCGACAGGTCTCCTACGTCTCGCTCACATCGTCGTCTTGGTGGTCCGGAACCATCCGGAGGTTAGCCGTTTTCTCGAACTCACATCCAGGTCTCGCCACAACTGTGGCGAGATTCGGCCGTCAACAGGAGCCAAATGCCACGATAGTTGACACGGATGGACTCGGGGCACCAGGATCGGGGCGCCGCGTGAAGGGCGCAAGGGCAAGAGGGGTGACCTCCCGATGGCGTATCAGGCAGGAGGGCAGCGGTCGCAGCCGCGGCCCGTCCCCGACAGTCCACGAGCACGGGCGTATCTGCAGGACTACGCCACGCTCCTGGAAGCCGTCCCCTTCCCGTCGGTCGTCTTCGACCACCGCTGGGACGTCGTTCTCGCCAATACCGCGTTCGAGGTGCTCTTCCGCTCGGTGGCGCCCCATCCGACGGCCATGCCGGGCGACAACTTCCTGCGTTTCGTGCTGTTCCACCCGGACGCGGGCACGGTCCTCGGTGAGCACGAGTCGAGTTGGTGCCTGCCGATGCTGGCGCATTTCGCCGCAGCGGTGGAGCGGCACGGCCACGACCACCAACTCCAGTCCATCCGCCGTGACATCGCCCAGGACCCGATCATGGAGGCCGCCTACCGGCAGGGACTGCCGCACTGGATCCGCGCGGTCGGGCCGGAGGCGGTGGAGCACGACGGGGCGGTGCGTCCGCTGCTGCACCCCGACCCGCGGTGGGGCAGGGACTGCCGGGTGGTGGGGGAGACCCCGAAGACCCTTCAGGACATGGGGTACTCACGGTTGACCCTGGTGCTGCGCGAGGCGCGCCGTCCCGTGCCCTCCGCCCCCGGGCCGCGCCGTGCCGGGCGCACCGGGAGCCATCTCAGCGTGGTGCACTCCTCGCGGGGCTGACTTCCCGGGCCCGTTCACCGGGGCATGCGGACCGTGCGCCGCACCTTCGCGGGGCCCCGGCACCGTCGGCGTTCAGGTCGCCGACGGCGCCGGGGCTCGTTCCCGTCCCGGGGCACGGTCCCTGCTCAGCGGCCCACCACGAGCACGAGCGGAACACCGTCGCACGGGATCAGCCGCAGGTCCCGCCAGCTGCCGGGGCGACCCCGCTCCAGTACGGCGGCGAAGTCGGGGCCCTTGGTGAGCGAACCGGCCAGATGTGCGGTGTCGGTCGACGCGGCCACCCGGCCACGGGCGTTGACCAGATGGGCGGGCTCCGGCAGGCGGCGCAGCAACGGCAGCACGGCCGCCTCGAAGTGCCGCAGGTACACGTCGGCGGCGGCCACCCCCGCGAACCGTCCCGCCAGGCGCACGGGCGCCGACAGGGTGAGGCTGTACTCGTCCGAGCAGAGGTAGTCCACGTACGGTCCCGCCACCGCACGCCGCCCGGTGTCCCGGGGCAGCGCGAACCAGTCCCAGTGCGTGTAGTCGGAGTACGCCGAGCGAGCCGGGTCCAGGTCGAGCAGCAGCGGTGTCACGCCGCCGTTCGATCCGGTCTGCCACCACTCCAGCCACGCCGGCACATCGCTCAGCAGACCCGGTGCGGCCACGAACCCCACGCCGGACACCAACTCCTGCCGGGCGAGGCGGGCATGGAGTCCGGGGCGCAGTCCCGCCAGATCCACGGTCGCGGGCCGCCGTCCCTGTCCGGCCACCCGCGCGAGCAGTGCCGCGGCGTCGGCGCCGGTCTGCACGACGGCGTCGAAGACCGTCTCCAGGGCGGAAGCCGTCAGTGCCGTCACGTCCGTCTCCGGCGGGGCGACCGTACCGGGGCTCCTGCGCATCGGCGCCCTCCCGCGCACATGGACCGGAAGCCGGCGCGTTACAGGGTGAGGCGCAGCGCGATGAGCCGTGCCGTCGATTCCTGGACGCACCGCTCGGCCAGCTCCCTGGCCGAATCGTGGGCCCCATCCTGCACGGCGGAGATTACGGAGCGGTGACGGTCCGCCACCTCTTCGCGATAGGCGTCGTCGCCGAGGACGAGGCACAGCAGAGAACCGACCTCCGTCTGGAGCGCCACCTGCTCCCGGGTGAGCCGGGCCGACTGCGCGGCGGCGGCCAGCTCCACATGGAACCGGCCGTAGACCCGGCTGCGTGCCGCGGCGTCCTCGGCCCTCGCGAACTCCTCCAGGGTCCGGCGCAGTTGCTGGAGGTCGTCCGGCTCGGTGCGCTGGGCCGCAAGCCGGGCGGCAGCGCCGGACACGGCCGCCCAGTGGTCCCCCAGGTCCCGCAGCTCCTCCGTGCCCCAGCCCGCCAGCCGCGCCCTGATCCGTTCCTCGGAGGGGTCGGCGGGCAGCGAGACGAAGCTGCCGCCGCCGCGTCCGCGCCGGGTGGTGACCAGCCCCTGCTGCCGCAGCGCCATGAGCGCCTCCCGCAGGGTCACGGTGGACACGCCGAGCTGTCCCGCCAGCTCGCTCTCGCCGGGCAGTTGTTCCCCGTCGGCGAGCAGGCCGAGCTCGATGGCGTCGCCGAGCCGGCGGACGACCGTCTCGACGCGCGCCCTGGTGTCCACCGGAGTGAACACGGCTCTCCGGGCTCCGTCGCCTCTGTTGTGCTTCACGGTCACCACCTTGTGCGTTGACTCAACCTTTACCTTAAGAGGGGCTTGAGCTTTGAACTATGACTTCATATCTTTACACTCAACGTAAGAGTGCACCAGAAAGGTTCCCGTCCATGGAGGGAAGCGCGATCCGGCTGCACGGACTCCGCAAGGAGTTCG
The DNA here is from genome assembly GCF_001507435.1 of Streptomyces sp. NRRL F-5122. Classification (GTDB taxonomy): domain Bacteria; phylum Actinomycetota; class Actinomycetes; order Streptomycetales; family Streptomycetaceae; genus Streptomyces; species Streptomyces lannensis. Next base: position 31,791 of record NZ_LMWH01000259.1, on the reverse strand, counting down.
GCGACACCACCGCCGTGGCCGGGGTGGATCTGGAGATATCCGACGGCGAGTTCTTCTCGATGCTCGGTCCGTCTGGCTCCGGCAAGACCACCGTCCTGCGCATGATCGCGGGCTTCGAGAGCCCCACCTCCGGGACCATCCGACTCGCGGGCCAGGAGGTCACCGGACTCGCGCCGTTCGAGCGCGATGTGCACACCGTCTTCCAGGACTACGCGCTCTTCCCGCACATGACCGTGGAGCAGAACGTCGCGTACGGCCTGAAGGTGCGCAAGGTGCCCAAGGCGGAGCGGCTCCAGCGGGCCCGTGAGGCACTCGCCGACGTGCGTCTCGAAGGGTTCGGCAAGCGGCGGCCCGGTCAGCTCTCCGGCGGCCAGCGGCAGCGGGTCGCACTCGCCCGAGCCCTCGTCGGCCGCCCCCGTCTGCTGCTGCTCGACGAGCCGCTCGGCGCGCTCGACCTGAAGCTGCGCGAGCAGATGCAGGTCGAACTCAAGGCGCTTCAGCGCGAGGTCGGGATCACCTTCGTGTTCGTCACCCACGACCAGGATGAGGCCCTGACGATGAGCGACCGCATCGCCGTCTTCAACCAGGGCCGTATCGAGCAGGTCGGCACGCCCGCCGAGATCTACGAGCGCCCCGCGACCGCGTTCGTCGCCTCCTTCGTGGGCACCTCGAACCTGCTCCGGGGCGAGGCGGCCGAACAGGTCACCGGCACGGCCGGCACATACAGCATCAGGCCCGAGAAGATCCGGGTCCTCAAGGAGTCCGCCATCGCGGACGAGCCGGAGCACTCCACCGCCACCGGCACCGTCGCCGAAGTGGTCTACGTGGGAGACGTCACCCGTTTCCTCGTCGACCTCGACGCGGGCGGCCGCCTCACCGCGCTCCAGCAGAACCTGGAGACCTCCTCCGAGGACGTCGCGGCCTACCGGGGCGCTCGGGTGCGCCTCCAGTGGCACCGCCGCCACGCCGTGCAGGTCCCCGCCGACCGCTGACCCGCTCCACGCCACCCTCACCGTCACGTATGGAGAACGTCGTGCGTCTCACTCCCACCCTCAAGGCCGTGACCGCCGCCGCGGTGCTGATCGCGGCCACCGCCTGCGGCTCGTCCGACTCGGGCGGCTCCTCCTCGTCCACGGGCCTCAACCCGCCGGACCTGAAGGCGCCGTCCAAGCTCGGCAAGACCGAGGGGCAGGTCAACCTGATCGCCTGGGCCGGCTATGTCGAGGACGGCTCCAACGACCCCAAGGTCGACTGGGTCAGCGACTTCGAGAAGCAAACCGGATGTCAGGTCCACTCCAAGGTCGCCGCCAGCTCGGACGAGATGGTCAAGCTGATGAAGACCGGCGAGTACGACGCCGTCTCCGCCTCGGGCGACGCCTCCCTCCGGCTGATCGCCTCCGGTGACGCGGCGCCGGTGAACACCGACCTCGTACCGAACTACAAGGACGTCTTCGGCGACCTGAAGCTGCAGGCCTGGAACTCCGTGGGCGGCAAGGCGTACGGCATCCCGCACGGCCGTGGTGCCAACCTGCTCATGTACAACACCGACAAGGTCAAGCCCGCGCCGACCTCCTGGTCCGCCGTCTTCGACGACGCGGCGAAGTACAAGGGCCACGTCACCGCGTACGACTCGCCGATCTACATCGCGGACGCGGCGCTGTATCTGAAGGCGACCAAGCCCGAGTTGAAGATCAAGGACCCGTACGCGCTGGACCAGAAGCAGTTCGACGCGGCGGTCGATCTGCTGAAGAAGCAGAACGCGAACGTGGGCGAGTACTGGAGCGACTACCTCAAGGAGATCTCCGCCTTCAAGAGCGGCGACTCCGTGATCGGCACCACCTGGCAGGTCATCGCCAACCTCACGCAGGGCGAGGGCGCCAAGGTGAAGGCGTTCGTGCCCAAGGAGGGGGCGACCGGCTGGTCCGACACCTGGATGCTCTCCGCCAAGGCCAAGCACCCCAACTGCGGCTACAAGTGGATGGACTGGATCATCTCGCCGAAGGTCAACGCCCAGGTCGCCGAGTACTTCGGTGAGGCCCCGTCCAACGCCAAGGCGTGCGACGAGACCAGCGACAAGAGCTTCTGCACCACCTTCCACGCCGCCGACACGGCCTACTGGAAGAACGTCGCCTTCTGGAACACGCCGATCGAGCAGTGCCTTGACGGCCGTACGGACGTCAAGTGCGTCCCGTACGCCAAGTGGGTCCAGGCCTGGACCGAGATCAAGGGCTGAGGCACCACGATGACCGCCACCCTGCCTGCCGCCGGACGGTCCCCCGTCCGGCGGCTCGCCGGGCTGCTGCACCGCCGCCCGCGGCTGCGGCTGTCCCTGCTGCTGACCGCCCCGCTGCTGTGGCTGGCCGTGCTGTATCTCGGCTCGCTGGCCATCCTGTTCATCTCGGCGTTCTGGACGACGAACTCCTTCACCTCCGAGGTGGTGAAGGTCTGGTCGACGGACAACTTCCACGAGTTGTTCACCACGCCCGTCTTCCGCCAGGTCATCCTGCGCAGCGTCGGCGTGGCCCTGGCCGTCACCGTCCTGTGCGCGGTGATCGCCTTCCCGGTGGCCTTCTACACCGCGCGGGTCGCCCGGCCCAGGTGGCGGCCCTGGCTGGTGGTCGCCATCCTCACGCCGCTGTGGGCGAGTTACCTGGTGAAGGTGTACGCGTGGCGGCTGATCCTGTCCGAGGGCGGGCTCGCCGACTGGATGCTGAAGCCGCTGGGCCTCGACGGTCCGGGCTTCGGACTCCCGGCCACGGTCATGACGCTCACCTACCTCTGGCTGCCGTACATGATCCTGCCGATCCACACGGCGCTCGAGCAGCTGCCCGCGGGCCTGATGGACGCGTCGGCCGATCTGGGGGCGCGGCCCGGTCGCACCTTCCGCTCGGTCGTGCTGCCGATGGTGCTGCCCTCGGTCGCCGCCGGCTCGGTCTTCACCTTCTCCCTCAGTCTCGGCGACTACATCACGGTCCAGATCGTCGGCGGCAAGACCCAGCTGATCGGCAACCTCGTGTACTCCAACATCGAGCTCAACCTGCCCATGGCCGCTGCCCTGGGCACGGTTCCGGTGGTGGTCATCGTGCTGTACCTGCTGGCGATGCGCCGCACCGGCGCGCTCAGCAGCCTCTAGAAGAGGTCCCTCGTCATGCAACTGTCCCGCCCCGCGCGTATCGCGCTGCGCATCGCCGCCGGAATGGGCTTCGCGGTCATCTACGTTCCGCTCGCGCTCGTCCTGGTCAACTCCTTCAACCCCGACCGCAGCGCGAGTTGGCCGCCACCCGGCTGGACCGCCCACTGGTGGTCGGTGGCCTGGGAGAACGCCGGGGCCCGCAACGCGCTGTGGGTCTCGGTGAAGGCGGGCCTCGGGGCCACGGCGATCGCGCTGGTGCTCGGCACGCTGATCGCGTTCGCGGTGGCCAGGCACCGCTTCTTCGGGCGCGACGCGCTCTCCTTCGTCGTCGTGCTGCCGATCGCACTGCCCGGCATCGTCACCGGCATCGCGCTCAACTCGGCCTTCGGCACGGTGCTGGAGCCGCTCGGCGTCGGCCTCGGGCTGTTCACCGTGATCGTCGGACATGCGACGTTCTGCATCGTCGTCGTGTTCAACAACGTGGTCGCGCGGCTGCGCCGTACCTCCGGCACGTACGAGGAGGCGGCGATGGACCTGGGCGCCGACTCGTTCCGCGCCTTCGTCGACGTCACCTTCCCGCTGGTGCGCTCGGCACTGTTCGCGGGTGCGCTGCTGGCCTTCGCGCTGTCCTTCGACGAGATCGTGGTGACGACGTTCACGGCCGGACCCGGCATCGAGACCCTCCCGATCTGGATCTTCAACAACATGACCAGGCCGCAACAGGCCCCGGTCGTGAACGTGGTGGCGGCGGTGCTCGTGCTGCTGTCGGTGATCCCGATCTACATCGCCCAGCGCCTGTCGGCGGACACGGCGACGGAGAGCCGGATCTAGGGCCTTTCGTCGGGATCGGGTCGGCTGAGAGGGACTGCGCCTCTCGGCCGGCTCGCGACGCCGGCATGATCCGGACGAGGGACCCTGGGGCGGCATGCGGCGCGTTGCACGCCGCGGTCCCTCCCGCCGCCGCTCGCGGCCCGGGGCCGGGGATGCCCGCAGTCGGATCGAGACGGCGATTGTCTCCCGAACGCAAAAGGCTTGCATTCCTTGCGCTATTCTTGCGCGCATGACGCGACGACTTGCTGAAGTGGCGAAGAAGGTCGGGGTCAGTGAGGCCACGGTCAGCCGGGTGCTCAACGGCAAACCCGGTGTCTCCGAGGCCACCCGGCAGTCGGTGCTCTCCGCCCTCGATGTACTGGGCTACGAACGGCCCACGCAGTTGCGCGGGGAGCGGTCCCGGCTCGTCGGGCTCGTCCTCCCGGAGCTGCAGAACCCCATCTTCCCGGCGTTCGCCGAGGTCATCGGGGGCGCGCTCGCGCAACTCGGGCTGACTCCCGTGCTGTGCACCCAGACCAAGGGCGGTGTCTCCGAGGCGGACTATGTGGCGTTGCTGCTGCAACAACAGGTCTCCGGAGTGGTCTTCGCCGGCGGTCTGTACGCGCAGGCCGACGCGCCGCACGACCACTACCGGCTGCTCGCCGACCGCAACATCCCGGTGGTGCTGGTCAACGCGGCGATCGAGCACCTGGGTTTCCCCGGCGTCTCCTGCGACGACGCGGTGGCCGTGGAGCAGGCCTGGCGTCACCTCGCCTCGCTGGGGCACGAGCGGATCGGGCTGGTGCTCGGGCCCGGGGACCACGTCCCGTCGGCCCGTAAACTCGCGGCGGCGCGGGCGATCGCCGGGGAGCTGCCCGACGAGTTCGTCGCCCGGACCATCTTCTCCATCGAGGGCGGACACGCTGCGGCGGCCAAGCTCATCGACCGAGGGGTCACCGGCTTCATCTGCGCCAGCGACCCGTTGGCGCTGGGCGTGGTGCGGGCCGCCCGCCGCCGGGGCCTCGACGTCCCGTCGCAGATCTCGGTCGTGGGCTACGACGACTCGGCACTGATGAACTGCACGGAACCGCCTCTCACCACCGTCCGGCAGCCGATCGAGTCGATGGGGAAGGCCGCCGTCGAGTTGCTGAACGTACAGATCGGGGGCAGTTCCGTCCCGGCGGACGAGCTGCTGTTCGAGCCCGAGCTGGTGGTCAGGGGGTCGACTGCGCAAGCACCTCGTTACTGAGATCCGGTGTACTGTCAAATAATTTCAGATTCTGCGCGACATCTTGCGACTTGCTGCTGTCGGTGCTTGAGTGTGCGGCGCCCACCGCTCCTGCCCGAAGGGGTCCACCGATGAGAAGCACCGGGATCCGCCGTACCCTCGCCGCGCTCAGCGTCTGTTCGCTCGCCCTCGCCGCGTCCGCATGCGGATCAGACGGCGACTCGGCGAGCGGCAAGACGCGTATCACGGTCAACTGCGAGCCGCCCAAGAGCGCCAAGGTGGACCGCAAGTTCTTCGAGGACGACATCGCGTCCTTCGAGAAGAAGAACACGGACATCGACGTCGTCGCCCATGACGCATTCCCCTGTGAGGACCCCAAGACCTTCGACGCCAAGCTCGCGGGCGGCCAGATGGAGGACGTGTTCTACACGTACTTCACGGACGTCAAGCACGTCGTCGACACCGGGCAGGCGGCCGACATCACCTCGTACGTCAAGGAGTTGAAGAGCTACGACACCCTGCAGCAGCAGCTGCGGGACATCTACACCGTCGACGGCAAGATCTACGGCGTCCCGCGCACCGGCTACTCGATGGGGCTGATCTACAACAAGAAGCTCTTCGAGCAGGCCGGCCTCGACCCCGAGAAGCCCCCGGCCACCTGGGAGGAGGTCCGCGCCGACGCCAAGAAGATAGCCGCGCTCGGCAACGGGACCGTGGGCTACGCCGACTACAGCGCACAGAACCAGGGCGGCTGGCACTTCACGGCCGAGCTGTACTCGCAGGGCGGGGACGTCGTCAGCGCCGACGGCAAGAACGCCACCGTCGACACCCCCGAGGGCCACGCCGTGCTGCAGAACCTGCACGACATGCGCTGGACCGACAACTCCATGGGCAGCAAGCAGCTCCTCGTCCTCAACGACGTGCAGCAGCTGATGGGTTCGGGGAAGCTCGGCATGTACCTCTCCGCCCCCGACAACATCCCGATCCTGGTCAAGGAGAAGGGCGGCAACTACCAGGATCTCGCCATCGGCCCCATGCCCGGCGGAAAGGGCACGCTGATCGGCGGCGACGGCTACATGTTCAACAAGAAGGCCACCCCGGAACAGATCCGGGCCGGACTGAAGTGGCTCGACCACATGTTCCTCACCCCCGGCAAGGGCTTCCTCGGCGACTACGCGCGCGCCAAGCAGAACAACGCCCCGGTCGGTCTCCCGGAGCCCCGGCTGTTCACCGGCGCCGCCGACGCCAAGGACCAGGAGGTCAAGAAGGCCAACGCCAACGTGCCGGTCGAGAACTACCAGTCCTTCCTCGACGGCAACCAGGCGCTCCAGATGAAGATCGAGCCGCCGAACGCCCAGCAGATCTACTCCGTCCTCGACGGTGCCGTCTCCGCCGTCCTCACCAAGAAGGACGCCGACATCGACCAGCTCCTCAAGGACGCCTCCGGCAAGATCGACGGCATCCTGGCCCGGGGCTGACGGCGATGACCAAGACGGCTGCACGGAGGACGGCCTCGGCGGTCCCCGTACACCCGGTACCGGCGCCGCCTCCGGTAGGGGGCCGGAGGCGGCGCCGCCTCGCGGACCAGGCCCGCGCGTACGGCTTCCTCCTCGGCGGGCTGACCTGCTTCGCCCTGTTCTCCTGGTACCCGGCGATCCGCGCGGTCGTGATCGCCTTCCAGAAGTTCACGCCGGGCTCCCCGCCCGAGTGGGTCGGCACCGCGAACTTCTCCCGAGTGCTGCACGATCCGGAGTTCGGCGCCGCCTGGCGCAACACCCTCACCTTCACGCTGCTGGCCCTGCTGATCGGTTTCGCGGTCCCCTTCGTCCTGGCCCTCGTCCTGAACGAACTGCGCCACGCCAAGGCGTTCTTCCGGGTCGTGGTCTACCTGCCGGTGATGATCCCGCCGGTGGTCAGCGCCCTGCTGTGGAAGTGGTTCTACGATCCGGGAGCCGGCCTCGCCAACGAGGCGCTCCGCTTCCTGCACCTGCCCACCTCGAACTGGACCAACGGAGCCGACACCGCTCTGGTATCGCTGGTGCTCGTGGCGACCTGGGCCAACATGGGCGGCACCGTCCTGATCTACCTGGCCGCCCTCCAGTCCATCCCCGGCGAGCTGTACGAGGCCGCGGAACTGGACGGCGCGAACCTCCTCCAGCGCATCCGGCACGTGACGATCCCGCAGACCCGGTTCGTCATCCTCATGCTGATGCTGCTGCAGATCATCGCGACGATGCAGGTCTTCACCGAGCCGTTCGTGATCACCGGCGGCGGCCCGGAGAACGCCACGGTCACCGTGCTCTATCTGATCTACAAGTACGCCTTTCTCTACAACGACTTCGGCGGCGCCTGTGCGCTGAGCGTCATGCTGCTGGTGCTGCTCGGCCTCTTCTCCGCCCTCTACCTGCGGCTGACCCGCTCCGGAGAGGAGGACGCATGAGCACCCGGACCCTGGTGTCGCCGGCCGCCCTGGCCCGCCCGCGCGGCAGGGCGGCGTACTGGACCGTGTTCACCGGCGTCGTCGCGCTGTTCACGCTCGCCTTCCTGTTCCCCGTGTACTGGATGGCGACCAGCGCGATGAAGTCGCCCGACGAGGTGGCCGAGACCCCGCCCACACTGGTCCCACGGCACTGGAACCTGGGCGGCTACACCGACGCCTGGGACCTCATGCAGCTGCCGCAGCACCTGTGGAACACGGTCGTCCAGGCCGCCGGCGCCTGGCTTTTCCAGCTGGTGTTCTGCACGGCCGCCGCGTATGCGCTGTCCAAACTGCGGCCCGCCTTCGGCAAGGTGATCCTCGGCGGCATCCTCGCCACCCTGATGGTCCCGGTCCAGGCGCTGGTGGTGCCCAAGTACCTGACGGTGGCGGACCTGCCGCTGCTCCACACCAGCCTGCTGAACGACCCCCTCGCGATCTGGCTGCCCGCGGTCGCCAACGCCTTCAACCTCTACCTGCTCAAACGCTTCTTCGACCAGATCCCGCGGGACGTCCTGGAGGCCGCGGAGATCGACGGCGCCGGCCCGCTGCGCACCCTGTGGTCGATCGTGCTGCCCATGTCGCGACCCGTCCTCGGCGTGGTCTCGATTTTCGCGCTGGTCGCGGTGTGGCAGGACTTCCTGTGGCCCCTGATGGTCTTCTCCGACACCGACAAGCAGCCGATCAGCGTGGCCCTGGTCCAGCTGTCACAGAACATCCAGCTGACCGTGCTCGTGGCCGCGATGGTGATCGCCAGCATTCCCATGGTCGCGCTGTTCCTCGTCTTCCAGCGGCACATCATCGCCGGAATCAGCGCGGGCAGCACGAAGGGCTGACATCGCCCTCCTCGCCGAGACAGAAAGGCAAGCACAGTGGGACAGCCCACCCCTGCCCGGAAAGACATGGACTGGTGGCGCTCCGCCGTCATCTACCAGGTGTACGTACGCAGCTTCGCGGACGGCGACGGGGACGGCACCGGAGACCTCGCGGGCGTCCGCGCCAGGCTGCCGTACCTCGCCGAACTCGGCGTGGACGCGCTGTGGTTCAACCCCTGGTACCTGTCACCGATGAAGGACGGCGGCTACGACGTCGCCGACTACCGCGCCATCGACCCCGCCTTCGGCACGCTCGCCGAGGCCGAGAAACTGATCGCCGAAGCGCGGGAGCTGGGCCTGCGCACCATCGTGGACATCGTGCCCAACCACGTGTCCGACCAGCACGCGTGGTTCCAGGCGGCCCTCGCCGCGGGACCCGGCAGCCCGGAGCGTGAACTCTTCCACTTCCGGCGCGGACGCGGCGCGGACGGCGAACTGCCGCCCAACGACTGGCCGTCCCAGTTCGCCGGCTCAACGGAGCCGGTCTGGACCCGGCTGCCCGACGGCGACTGGTATCTGCACCTGTTCACGCCGGAGCAGCCAGACCTCAACTGGGCCCACCCGGCCGTCCGTCAGGAGCACGAGGACATCCTGCGCTTCTGGTTCGAGCGCGGCGTCGCGGGCGTACGCATCGACTCGGCGGCCCTGCTCGCCAAGGACCCCGCACTGCCGGACTTCGTCGAGGGCCGGGACCCCAACCCTCTCGTGGACCGCGACGAACTCCACGACATCTACCGCTCCTGGCGGGCCGTGGCCGACGACCACGACGGAATCTTCGTGGGCGAGGTGTGGCTGCCGGACGCCGAGCGTTTCGCCCGCTACCTCCGCCCCGACGAACTGCACACGGCCTTCAACTTCTCCTTCCTGTCCTGCCCCTGGGACGCGGCGCGCCTGCGCACGTCGATCGACACGACTCTCGCGGAGCACGCCCCGGTGGGCGCCCCGGCCACCTGGGTGCTGTGCAACCACGACGTGACCCGCACGGTCACCCGCTACGGACGGACGGACACCGGCTTCGACTTCTCCACCAAGGCCTTCGGCACCCCCACCGACCTCGCCCTCGGTACCCGCCGGGCGCGGGCCGCCGCACTGCTGTCGCTGGCCCTGCCCGGCGCGGTCTACGTCTACCAGGGCGAGGAACTGGGGCTGCCCGAGGCCGACATACCCGTGGACCGCATCCAGGACCCGATGTACTTCCGTTCGGGCGGCGCCGATCCCGGCCGTGACGGCTGCCGGGTCCCGCTGCCCTGGGCCGCCGAGGCGCCGTACGCCGGTTTCGGCTCCCGGGACGAGCCGTGGCTGCCGCAGCCGGCCGACTGGGCGACATACGCCGCCGACCTCCAGGACCGGGACCCCGGCTCGATGCTCGCCCTCTACCGGGAGGCGATCCGGCTGCGCCCCGTGTTCGGGGACGGCCCGCTGACCTGGGTGCCCGCCCCCGAGGGCGTTCTCGCCTTCACCCGGGCCGACGGTGTGAGCTGTGTGGTGAACCTCGCCGCCACGCCCGCCGACCTCCCCCCGCACAGCCGCGTCCTCATCGCCAGCGGTCCGCTGGACGACCAGGGCCGGCTGCCCAAGGACACGGCGGCCTGGCTGCGCGCCTGAGCCGCTGTGCCGCACCACACCCTGCTATCCCCGTACCCCCACCATGAAGGGATCAGCACATGCACAGCAGCACCGGTAGACATGTCAGGCGCATGCCAGCAATGGGGGCGGCCGTCGCCCTCGCCGCGGGCATGCTCGTCTCCCTCGCTCCGGCGGCCCACGCGGCCGCGGGCGCCACCCTGCCCTTCACCTCCGTCGAGGCGGAGTCGGCGACGACCACCGGTACCAGGATCGGCCCGGACTACACCCAGGGCGCCCTCGCCTCCGAGGCGTCCGGGCGCCAGGCCGTGCGGCTCGGTGCCGGGCAGCGGGTCGAGTTCACCGTTCCGCGGGCGGCCAACGCGGTGAACGTCGCCTACAGCGTCCCCGACGGTCAGTCCGGCACGCTGAACGTCTACGTCAACGGAACGAGGCTGTCCAAGACCCTCGCGGTCACCTCCAAGTACTCCTACGTCGACACCGGGTGGATCCCCGGCTCGAGGACTCACCACTTCTACGACAACGCGCGGCTGTTGCTCGGGCAGAACGTCCAGGCGGGTGACAGGATCGCCTTCGAGTCGACGGGCACGCAGGTCACGGTCGACGTCGCCGACTTCGAACAGGTCGCCCCCGCCGCCTCCCAGCCGGCCGGATCGGTCTCCGTCACCTCCAAGGGTGCCGACCCCAGCGGGCAGGGCGACTCCACCCAGGCCTTCCGGGACGCCATCGCCGCAGCCCAGGGGGGAGTGGTCTGGATCCCGCCGGGCGACTACCGGCTGACCTCGTCGCTGGGCGGCGTGCAGAACGTGACACTCCAGGGTGCCGGCAGCTGGTACTCCGTCGTGCACACCTCCCGCTTCATCGACCAGTCCGGCTCGTCAGGGGGAGTCCACATCAAGGACTTCGCGGTCATCGGCGAGGTCACCGAGCGTGTCGACTCCAGCCCCGACAATTTCGTCAACGGCTCGCTCGGACCGAACTCGTCGGTCTCCGGCATGTGGATCCAGCATCTGAAGGTGGGCCTCTGGCTGACCGGCAACAACGACAATCTCGTCGTCGAGAACAACCGCATCCTGGACACCACGGCCGACGGCCTGAACCTCAACGGCAGCGCCAAGGGCGTCCGTGTCCGCAACAACTTCCTGCGCAATCAGGGCGACGACTCGCTCGCCATGTGGTCGCTGTACGCGCCGGACACCAACAGCAGCTTCGAGAACAACACCATCTCCCAGCCGAACCTCGCCAACGGCATCGCGATCTACGGCGGCAGCGACATCGCCGTGAGGAACAACCTGATCTCCGACACCAACGCCCTCGGCAGCGGTATCGCGATCTCCAACCAGAAGTTCCTCGACCCCTTCAACCCGCTGGCGGGCACGATCACGGTCGACGGCAACACCCTCGTCCGCACCGGCGCCATGAACCCCAACTGGAACCACCCCATGAGCGCCCTGCGCGTCGACTCCTACGACAGCGCCATCAACGCCACGGTCGCCATCACCAACACGACGATCACCGACAGCCCCTACAGCGCCTTCGAGTTCGTATCGGGCGGCGGGCAGGGCTACCCGGTCAGGAACGTCACCGTGGACGGCGCGACCGTGCGCAACACCGGCACGGTGGTCGTCCAGGCCGAAGCCCAGGGCGCGGCCGTCTTCCGTAATGTGACCGCCTCCGGTGTGGGTTCCGCCGGGATCTACAACTGCCCCTACCCGTCCGGCTCCGGCAGCTTCGCGCTCACCGACGGGGGCGGCAACTCCGGCTGGAACAGCACATGGTCCGACTGCTCGACCTGGCCCCAGCCCGGTCAGGGCAATCCGCCCCAGGACCCGAACCGCAACCTGGCCAAGGGCCGCCCGGCCACCGCGACCGGATCGCAGGACGTCTACACCCCCGGCAAGGCGGTGGACGGGGACGCCAACAGCTACTGGGAGTCCACCAACAACGCCTTCCCGCAGTCCTGGACGGTGGACCTCGGCTCGGCCGAGGCCGTGCGCCGACTGGTGCTGAAACTGCCGCCGTCCTCGGCGTGGGGCGCGCGCACCCAGACTGTCGCGGTGCTCGGCAGCACCGATGGCTCGAGCTACTCGACGGTGGCGGGCCCACAGGGCTACCGCTTCGATCCGGCGACCGGCAACACGGCCACGGTCACCCTGCCCGCCGGCACCGATCTGCGCTACCTGAGGCTGACCGTCACTGCCAACAGCGGCTGGCCCGCCGGGCAGTTCAGTGAGGTGGAGGCCTACTCGACCTCGTGACCCCCTCGCCCCGCGCTTCGCCGCCCGGGTCCGCGGGGTGGCGAAGCGCGGGGCGATCCGGGCGCGGTTCCTTTGGGAGGCTGTTGACCGAAGCCTGGCGCGAGTTTTGCTGCTCTCATGTTGTTGTTGCAATCTATTCGCAGAAACCTGGAGGGGCGCGACTGAAGACAGTCGATCACCGAGAAGTGAGGCCCGCGCCCCCATGACCACCGCTCCTGGTTCCGCTCCCGCCCGCCCGGCCGCCGGGCGGGGCGTCCTGTGGCATCGCGTACGCACATCGATGACCCGCAGGGAGTGGGTACGTCTGGGCGGGATGGCCGCCTTCATCGTGGCGTTGCACGTCATCGGCTGGTTCACGCTGGTGGCGATCGTCACCCCCGGGCACTACAGTCTGGGCACCAAGACCTTCGGTGCGGGCATAGGCGTCACCGCCTACACGCTCGGCATGCGGCACGCGTTCGACGCCGACCACATCGCCGCGATCGACAACACGACCCGCAAGCTGATGGGCGAGGGGCAGCGCCCGCTGTCGGTCGGCTTCTGGTTCTCCCTCGGGCACTCCAGCGTCGTCTTCGCGCTGGCCTTCCTGCTGTCCATGGGTGTGAAGGCGCTGGCCGGGCCGGTCGAGAACGACGGCTCCGAACTGCACGGTGTCACCGGCTGGATCGGTACGACCGTCTCCGGGACCTTCCTGTACGTCATCGCGATCATCAACCTGCTCGTCCTGGCCGGGATCTGGAAGGTCTTCCGGCAGATGCGGTCCGGCCACTTCGACGAGGCCGCGCTGGAGGAGCAGCTCAACAGCCGCGGCTTCATGAACCGTCTGCTGGGCCGGCTGATGAAGTCCATCACCAGGCCCTGGCAGATGTACCCTCTGGGCCTGCTCTTCGGCCTCGGCTTCGACACGGCGACCGAGATCGCGCTCCTCGTGCTCGCCGGGTCCGGCGCCGCGTCCGGGCTGCCCTGGTACGCGATCCTGTGCCTCCCGGTCCTGTTCGCGGCGGGCATGGCGCTCCTCGACACGATCGACGGGTCGTTCATGAACTTCGCCTACGGCTGGGCGTTCTCCAAGCCGGTTCGCAAGGTCTACTACAACCTCACCATCACCGGACTGTCCGTCGCGGTCGCACTGATCATCGGCACCGTCGAACTGCTCGGTCTGATCGCCGACAAGGCGGGTCTGCACGGTGCCTTCTGGGACTGGGTCTCGGGCCTGGACCTGAACATCATCGGCTACGTCATCGTCGGGCTGTTCTTCGCCACCTGGGCCGTCGCCCTGCTGGTGTGGAAGGTCGGCCGTATCGAGGAGAAGTGGACCGCGGGCCTGGCCGGACCCGCCCCGGCCGAGGAAGGTGCCGAATAGGGCCGGCTGCGGCCCGACGCGAGGATCTTGCTGCTGGCATGCAGTTGCGCATGATTGGCAATAAGGTCGGAGGGCGTTGGACATGGGGCTGTACACACTCCCGGAACTTCCGTACGACTATGCGGCTCTCGCCCCGGTCATCAGCCCGGAGATCGTCGAGCTGCACCACGACAAGCACCACGCGGCGTACGTGAAGGGTGCCAACGACACGCTGGAGCAGCTCGCGGAAGCCCGGGAGAAGGAGGCGTGGGGCTCGATCAACGCCCTGGAGAAGAACCTGGCGTTCCATCTCTCGGGCCACATCCTGCACTCGATCTACTGGCGCAACATGTCCGGTGACGGCGGCGGGGAGCCCCTGGAGAAGGACGGGGTGGGCGAGCTCGCGGACGCCGTCGCCGAGTCCTTCGGCTCGTTCGCGGCCTTCAAGGCGCACCTGTCCAAGGCCGCCGCGACCACCCAGGGCTCGGGCTGGGGTGTGCTGGCATACGAACCGCTGAGCGGACGCCTGATCGTCGAGCAGGTCTACGACCACCAGGGCAACGTCGGCCAGGGCTCCACCCCTGTCCTGGTCTTCGACGCCTGGGAGCACGCCTTCTATCTGCAGTACCGGAACCAGAAGGTGGACTTCATCGAGGCCATGTGGCAGGTCGTCGACTGGCAGGACGTGGCCAGGCGCTACGCGGCCGCCAAGGAGCGCGGCGACAGCCTGCTCCTCGCGCCGTGACCGCGTAGGCCGGCGGACGTCCCGCCCGGGCGAGGTTCAGGCCCGCGTCCGCCCCTTCAGCAGGGACCGATGGATCTCCTCGGCCCTGACCGAGGTGGTCGACAACAGGGTGCTGGTCAGGCCGTGGGTGTGCTCCGTCCCGCCCTGGAGATAGGTGCCGGCGGTCACCTCCGGCACCGTCTCCACCCGGTGGTCGCGGCCGACCCGCAGCGCGTCCCCGTCGTCCCGCGGACAGAGCTCGGCCGACTCGCCGAGCAGGGTGGAGAGGTCGCGCGGCCGGTATCCGGTCGCCAGGACCAGCACGTCGGCCCGGAGGGTCCGCCGCTCACCGGTCGGGAGGAACTCCACGGCGACGTCGACCGCGTGGCGCAGGCGTGGCACGCACCGCGGACGGGGAACGTGCTGCCCCGTCCCGCGGCCGGGTTCCGGGTGACCGCTGCCGGGCCGCATGCAGGAGCCGACGGCGTGGCGACGCCGGACACGGCCGTCGGGACGGTCCGTGAGCGAACGCTCACCGGCCGGGCGACCGCCCACCGGGCCCGGCCGTGCGTAGCCCGCCCGGACCGGCGGACGCGCAGCCCGGGCGTCGGTGGGGCACAGTATTGAGGGAGGTTTCGGGACAATTCATCCGTCGATCGCGCGCCCCCACGGCATGCCGCCGGGAGCGAACACCCACCGGGAACGACGAGGAACGTACGGCGCGCCAGGAGGACTCATGCACGAGAAACTGCTGAGCAGGATCGCCGACGAGCTCCTGCGCCTGCGTCACGACTCGTCCCACTCCTCGACCGACAGGACCGCGCCTCCGGGCTTCGGGCTGGACCGTGTGCTGGTCAGCGACTTCATCGCCGGTTCGACCGACCGGCAGGAGGAGTCGGAACTCGCCGACCAGGTGGCGCGGCTGGTGCCGTTCCACTGGGTCCTGCCCAACACACTCGCCTCGGCGATGTCGGAGCTGATCGAGCACCTCGGTGGCCAGACGCAGCTGATGGTCTGGCTGGACCGGCACCCGGGTCTGCCGCGGCTCGTGGCGCGGCTGTACGTCCTCATGGGCCTCCTCGACCAGTACAGCGAGAACACCGCGGTCGTCACCGCGCTCCGGGAGTCCCGGCAGCGGACGCCCTATCCGGCCGGTCTCAGGGACAGCCTGGTGCCGGAGACGGACGACGAGACCCTGGCGGGGATCTCCTTCAAGATCGAGGAGCTGCTCGGCGACGGCCGGCGGAAGGAGGCCGTCGAGCTGGCCCTGGCCACGGCGGCATGGCTCCAGAAGGCGGCACCGCGGGCCGAGGAGCTCGACCCCGACGTCGGCGACCTGGGCGAGTTGATGGGCCATGTCCGTCACGACATCCAGACCGAGGCCGTCAGCGCATGAGCTGTGCCCACCGGGCCCCCTCGGCGTGGCGGCAGGGCCGGGACCTCCCGAGGAGTGATCGCGGGGCCCGGCTCGATGCCCACGACGGGAATTCACCGTCGTACCCGGCGATCGCGTTGTCACCACGCGGTAGGGGCCGAATTCCGCGCTCGTCTCTCCGGCCCACGTCGGGTGCGTATCGTCCGTGACCTTCCGGCCGCATTCCGGGGAGCGTGATCCGTGGACCGCTCCGGCGGCCGACAACAGATGTGAGGCGTCGGCCGACCCGTCGCCGCCCGGCGGACACAACCGGGCGGCGAAAAGCCGCGCCGGACAGTCGGCGACCTGCCGCTGACCCATATCACCGCCACGCCGCAGTGCAGTGCTCGGGGCGCGCTGAGCTCCGTAACCGCCGCACTGTCGTTGACTGCTCCCGCGAAATGACGTGTGACGACGCATCCGCCGTCGGTGGGGCGCATCCCCGAGGAGCCGGTCCTGGCCGACAGTCGAGTGTCCCTCGGCGGACCCGGCGGTCCTCATCCGCGGTCGTGCGAGACCCCGCCACCGCCTGCGCCGGACGCGTCCACAGGGAGTCCCCGACGGAGCCCGCGGCGGCAACCTCTCCGGACAAGTCATCGTCATGGCAGGCGCGTTCAGCTCTTTGACCTGCGGTGAAGCGCCACCTGGCGGCCTGTGCTGCGCACAGAAACACCACTTGTACCGGCGACATTCACATGCGCGCCATCGAACCCTTCCTTGACGTTTGTTGCCCTTGGAACACTCGCTGCGCACACATTTCCTCATGTTCCGGCCATCCGCACAAGGATGAGAGGTCGTTCAGTCATGCCCGAGGTCAACCGGCGCCGATTCCTCCAACTCGCGGGCGGTACCGCCGCGTTCACCGCGCTCTCCAACAGCATTGAGCGCGCCGCGGCCCTTCCCGCGCACCACCGCTCCGGCACGATCGAGGACGTCGAGCACATCGTCGTCCTGATGCAGGAGAACCGCTCCTTCGACCACTACTTCGGCACGCTCCGAGGCGTCCGCGGCTTCGGCGACCCGCGCCCCGTAACCCTGCCGAACGGCAAGTCGGTCTGGCACCAGTCGGACGGGTCGAAGGACATCCTCCCCTTCCGGCCCGACGCCGACGACCTGGGCCTGGCCTTCATCCAGGACCTCCCGCACGGCTGGAACGACGGCCATGCCGCTTTCAACGGTGGCAAGTACGACAAGTGGGTGCCCGCCAAGTCCTCGACGACGATGGCGTACCTGCAGCGTGAGGACATACCCTTCCACTACGCGCTCGCCGACGCCTTCACCATCTGCGACGCGTACCACTGCTCGTTCATCGGTTCCACCGACCCGAACCGCTACTACATGTGGACGGGTTACACCGGCAACGACGGCAAGGGCGGCGGCCCGGTCCTCGGCAACGACGAGGCGGGTTACGGCTGGACCACCTACCCCGAGCGCCTGGAGAAGGCGGGGGTCTCCTGGAAGATCTACCAGGACGTCGGCGACGGCCTGGACGCGGCCGGCGGCTGGGGCTGGATCGAGGACGCCTACCGGGGCAACTACGGCGACAACTCGCTGCTGTACTTCAACCAGTACCGCAACGCCAAGCCGGGCGACCCGCTGTACGACAAGGCCCGTACCGGCACCGACGCCCGCAAGGGCGAGGGCTTCTTCGACCGGCTCAAGGCGGACGTCAAGGGCGGCAAGCTGCCCCAGATCTCCTGGGTCGTCGCCCCCGAGGCCTTCACGGAGCACCCCAACTGGCCCGCGAACTACGGCGCCTGGTACGTCTCCCAGGTCCTCGACGCGCTCACCTCGGACCCGCAGGTGTGGGCCAAGACTGCCCTGTTCATCACGTACGACGAGAACGACGGCTTCTTCGACCACCTGGTCCCGCCGTTCCCGCCGGCCTCCGCCGCGCAGGGCAAGTCCACGGTCGACGCCGGCCCGGACGTCCTCGCGGGCGACGCCTCCCATGTCGCCGGTCCCTACGGACTCGGCCAGCGTGTGCCGATGCTTGTCGTCTCGCCGTGGAGCAAGGGCGGTTACGTCTGCTCCGAGACGTTCGACCACACGTCCGTGATCCGGTTCATGGAGAGCCGTTTCGGCGTCCACGAGCCGAACATCTCGCCCTGGCGGCGTGCCGTCTGCGGTGACTTGACCTCGGCGTTCGACTTCTCGCGCAAGGACACCAAGCCGGTGTCGCTGCCGGCCACGGACGGCTACGAGCCGCCGGACCGCGACCGTCACCCCGACTTCGTGCCCACCCCGCCCGCCGACTCGGTCCTGCCCAAGCAGGAGCGCGGACTGCGGCCCGCCCGCCCGCTCGGGTACGCGCCGGTCGTGACGGGCTCCTCGGACCCCGCAGCCGGAAAGTTCACGTTGACGTTCGCCTCCGGTGCACACGCGGGTGCCGCGTTCCTCGTCACCTCCGGCAACCGCACCGACGGCCCCTGGACCTACACCACGGCAGCCGGCAAGACGCTGTCGGACACGTGGAACTCCGCGTACTCCGGAGGGTCCTACGACCTGACCGTGCACGGGCCGAACGGCTTCCTGCGCGTCTTCAAGGGACCCGGCAAGCAGGCGGGTCCCGAGGTCGGCGCGCGGTACATCGGCGACGACATCGAGCTGACCCTTGTGAACAAGGGCTCCCGCACGGTGAAGCTGAAGGTCGGCGACGGATACGGCGGGAAGGCGAAGACGTTCACGGTGCGCTCCCACGACACCGTGAAGTACACCGTCGACCTGAAGGCGAGCCGGCGCTGGTACGACCTGACCGTCACCTCCGACGCCGACCCGTCCTTCCTGCGCCGTCTCGCCGGACACGTCGAGAACGGACAGCCGGGCGTGAGCGATCCCGCGATCGCCGCGAAGTAGACATGGTGCCGACGCCGTACGCGCCATGGATCCGGTGTTGTGGGGGGCTCGCCGGTTACCGGTGTGCTCGGGGTAGTGTGCCCCGGTGACCACGCAATCGAACACTCCTGCGGGCTGGTACCCGGACCCGCACGGCGCGCCCCGTACCCTGCGGTACTGGGACGGCGCCCAGTGGACCCAGCACACCCAGGCCGAGGGCCAGGGCCAGGGCCAGGTGCCGCAGCAGGCGTATGCGCAGCAGCAGGCCGCGGCGCCGGACCCGCGCGTACAGCGTCAGGTGCAGCAGCAGGCCGGAGTCGCCGCGAGCGGCTCCGGCGGCGGCACGCTGTTCACCGAACCGGTGCTGGTCGTGAACCAGAAGGCCAAACTGATCGAGCTGACGAACGAGTACAGCGTCTTCGACCAGAACGGCAACCAGATCGGCTCGGTCACCGAGATCGGGCAGAGCGTGCTGAAGAAGGCCCTGCGCTTCGTCTCCAGTGTGGACCAGTTCCTGACCCACAAGCTGGAGATCCGGGACGCCCACGGGCAGCCGCAGCTGGTGCTGATCCGGCCCGCGAAGTTCCTGAAGTCCCGGGTGGTCGTGGAGCGTCCGGACGGACAGCCCGTCGGTGAGATCGTCCAGCAGAACATAATCGGAAAGATCAACTTCGCGATGATCGCGAACGGCCGGCAGGTCGGCGCGATCAAGGCGGAGAACTGGCGCGCCTGGAACTTCGCGATCGTCGACCACGCCGAGAACGAGGTCGCGCGGATCACGAAGACCTGGGAGGGCCTGGCGAAGACAATGTTCACGACCGCGGACAACTACGTCCTGCAGATCCACTACCAGTTGCCCGAGCCCCTGCTGAGCCTGGTCGTGGCCACCGCGCTCACCGTCGACACGGCACTGAAGCAGGACTCCCGCGGGTTCGGCTGAGTCTCCCGGACCGCGGCGGACCATCACGGCGGCCGGAGCGTGCACACACGCTCCGGCCGCCGTTCGTCCTACATCGCCGTCAGGTGCTCCGGCGGCGTGGGCGCCGGTTGCTTCGGCACCAGGGGGCCTTCGTAGGGGAGCGTCAGGGACTCAAGGGCGAGCACCGCCGCCACCGGATGGTCCTCGTCCGCGGGCGCCACGACGGGCTCGGGCGCCGACCGCGACAGCGCCACCACACCCCACGAGGCGAGCGCCGCGCCGGCCAGGGCGAGGAGTACGCCCGCCGCCCCGCCCTGAAGGCGTTCGCCCAGCAGGGAGAGGCCGATCACCGCCGCCGCCACGGGGTTGGCGAGGGTCACCAGGGCGAGCGGTCCACCGAGACCGCCCCGGTACGCCGTCTGCGACAGCAGCAGACCGCCCGTCGCGAACGCGGCCACCAGCAGCGCGACCACGACGACCTGCGGGCTGAGCAGCGATCCCGAACGGTCCGTCGCCGCCACCGTCACCGTCTGGGTGAGAGCCGAGGCGACACCGGAGGCGAAGCCCGACGCGGTCGCGTGCCGAAGCCCGGTACGGGAACCGGCGGCTGTCCCGCCGACGGGGCGGAGCCGGGAGCCGGGCAGGGTCAGCAGGCCGATCAGGGCGGCGGTGGTGCCCGCCACGGCCAGTGCCTCCGGCGGGCTCAGTATGTCGTCGGGTTCGGGTCCGGACGCCGTCACCAGCAGCGCCGCGAGACCGATCAGAGTGAGCGCGGTGCCCCGCCACTCGACCCTGCTGACCCTGCGGCCCGCGACCCGCGCGCCCAGCGGCACCGCCGCCACCAGCGTGAGCGCGCCCAGCGGCTGGACCAGCGTCAGCGGACCGAACTTGAGGGCGGCGACGTGCAGAAGCGCGGCGGAGGCGTTCAGCACGACCGACCACCACCAGGCGGGGTGCCGCAACAGCCGCAGCACACCGGCGCCGGAGGTGCGCGCCGCGAGCCGCTCCTGGGCGACGGCGGCGGCCGCGTACGCGACGGCGGAGAACAGGGACAGGACGACGGCGAGGACCGTGGCGCTCATCGGCCGGCTCCCACCAGGCCGGGGCCGTCGGCCCTCGTGGGCCCGACCCGTCGCGGCGACGGCACCGGACGCGGCACCACTCCGGTCGTTCCCCGCGAGGTCGGCGACGGGGCGTGGACCATGTTCAGTGCGATGCAGAGCAGCACGGCGGCGACGACGGCGTCCAGCCAGTAGTGGTTGGCCGTGCCGACGATCACGACCAGGGTCAGCAGCGGATGCAGCAGCCACAGCCACCGCCAGCGGGACCGGGTCGCCGCGATCAGCCCGATCGCGACCATCAGTGCCCAGCCGAAGTGCAGTGAGGGCATGGCGGCGAACTGGTTGGCCATCGAGTCGGCCGCCGGCTTCGCCCCGTACACGGTCGGTCCGTACGCCTGACCGGTGTCCACCAGATGGGCCACGTCGAGCATCCGCGGAGGGGCGAGCGGAAACGTGAGGTGCAGTGCCAGCGCCGCCCCGGTCAGCAGGGCGAGGATGCGGCGGGCCCACAGGTAGTGCTCGGGGCGCCGCAGATAGAGCCAGGCCAGGAAGATCGCGGTGGCCGTGAAGTGGACGGCGACGTAATAGGTGTTCGCGGCGCGGACGAGGGTGTCGCCGTGCAGCAGCACGGACTGCACGTCGCTCTCGCCCGGCAGATGGAGGGAGCGCTCCCAGTGCCAGACCCGGTGTGCGTTGTGGAAGGCCTCGGCCGTGTGGCCGTTCGCCAACTGACGGCCGAACTTGTAGACGAGGAAGAGCCCTGCGACCAGCAGGAGCTCGCGGATGAGGGGAGGCCGCCGTATTGCGGCGGCTCCGTCTCCTTCAGGCTCGGTACGGGAATGCATCCCCCGGCCCCTTTGCTGACGGTACGTGCGTGGGGTGGTGCGTGGTGAGCCCAGGAAAGGGTCCACTCGACAGACGAGTGGGTCCTGTCCAAGGCTCATCGATACGCCAGTGTACCGATACGCTCCCGTACCGGTACACTGGCGTATCGATATACTGGTGTGAAGCGGCCCACGGGCCGGGGCCACGACCGAGGAGCCACGTCATGACGTCGCAGGCAGCGGATGCACCGGACACGGTTGCCGCCTCGCGCCGTTCCAAGATCACGCCCGAACGGGAGCGGGAGTTCTTCGACGCCGTTCTCGAGCAGATCCGCAGCTGCGGCTACGAGGCCGTCACGATGGAGGGTGTGGCCGCCAGCACCCGGTGCAGCAAGTCGACGCTGTACCGGCAGTGGAAGACGAAGCCCCAGTTCGTGGCGGCCGCCCTCAGAGCCACCCGCTGCGTGCGGATCTCGGGCATCGACACCGGCTCCTTCGCCGGGGACCTGCGTGCCGCGGCGCAGGCCGCCGCGGAGTGGTCGCGTCGCGACAGCGCGCTGTTCCAGGCCCTCGGTCCCGCCGTCATGCAGGACCGGGAACTCGCCCAGGCGCTGCGGGAGACCCTTGTGGAGCCCGAGATCAGGGCGCTGCAGGAGATCGTTCGCCGCGGTGTGGAACGCGGGGAGGTGCCGGCCGACCATCCGGCACTGGAGTACATCCCCGCGCAGTTGCTGGGCCTGCTGCGACTGCGTCCGATCCTCGAGGGGCGGCACGCGGATGAGGAATATCTCACACGCTTCGTGGACGCGGTGATGCTTCCGGGGCTCGGACTCACCTGAGACGCAGGTCGTCGTCCGCGGGATGACCGGACGACGGCCTGTTCGCGCCGCACCGTGGGGACGGGGGCGGCGCACCACCCCGGCCGGGTGGGGTTCCCCTTGAGCGGAGGGGAACCCCGCCCGGCCGCATGGCATCCGGCCGGGCGGGGAGGCCGAAGCGGCTCAGGCGTTCTGCCCGTTGCCGCTCACCGAGGCGGACTTGATGCCCTTGGTGATCTGGTCGAGAACGGAGGGCGCGGGGGCGTTCGCCCCCACGTCTATGCCGAAACGGACGACGACCAGGTGCTTTGTGTCGGCCGGCGACGGGAAGACCAGGGACTCGACGTAGCCGTCGGCGCCGGTCTTGGTGATCGCCTTCCAGCGGACCATGTAGCCCTGCTGACCGGCCACGGTCACCGCCTTGGAGGCCAGCACCTGGTGCGAGGTGATCCCGCCGTAGGAATTGCCGCCGTAGGACTCCTCGGCGTTCTTGGCGATGTCCTGCTTCGCCGCCGCCTCCGCCGTGGCGGCCGCCAGCCCCTGCGCGTCGGCGGAAGCCGAGTACGCCCCTCCGGTGCTGCACGTCTTCGACGGGTCGCCGGGGCACTTGTACTCGCCCTTGGACTGGACGGTCGCCCCTCCGTCGATCATCCCGCCGCTCCAGCCGTCCGGCACGGGGATGCTGATGCCGTTGAACGGGTCGAGGGCGTATCCGTCCTCGGACTGCGGCCCCCCGGGTTCGCCGGGTGCGGGCGTCTGCCCGTCGGAGCCCCCGGAACCGCCCGGACCGCCGGAACCGCCCGAACCACCGGATCCGCCCTGGTCCCCGAAGGGACCTCCCTGGCCGCCGAAGGGGCCGCCCCGGTCGCCCTGCCCGCCGGGGGCCTCGGAGCGCGCCGTGTTTCCGCTGCCGCCGTCGTCCGCGGTGAGCGCGTACACGCCGCCGCCGACTCCCGCGAGGACCAGGATCGCCGCCGCGACGGCCACCGCGGTGCGCCCACGGCGCCGTGCGGGCGCGGGTGCCGCGCCCGGATACGGGCCGACGCCGAACGGGGCGCCCGGCTGGGCGACGACCGTCGGCGGACCCCACGCGGCGGACGGTTCCGCGAGGCGGGTCCGGTCCGTCCATGCCGATCCGTCCCACCAGCGCTCGGTGGCGGGCGCGTCACTTGTCTGCCCCGGGTCGGGGTACCACCCGGGAGGAGTCACCTGCGTCATGGATCCACCGTATGAGGCATGCGTGAAAGACGGATGAGAGCGTCCCCGTACGCCGGGAAACCGGCGCGCCGCCCGACCGCGGCACGAGCGCGCCTCCGCACCCGGAACGCCGGCTTTCCTTGATCGAATGCCGTCGCGCCGGACGGCCCCCGATTCGGTCGCCGGCCTGCCGGAGGCCCCGGTTCCGGACGCCCGAGGGGGAACGCGAGTGCGAAGAGGGCTGACGCCATCTCGTGTCCGCAGCCCTGCGGGGTGCGGGAGCGAGCCCCGATCACGCCGGCGGAGCGGGCGCGGACGCCGATCCCGCTCTCCGCGCGCGAGTTGCTCAACTCCCCGGTGACCAGGCCGGTTCGGGGATGTCCCGCCCGTGTCGTGCGAGTGGCCGGGTCGTGGGCGAGGACGATCGTGCACGGGCCTTTCGGATGCCGTGACCCCGTGGGAAAGTTTGCCTCATTTCCAACGGGCTTTACTGTCAATAACTTTCATCGGACCTGGTCGGCCGCCATCGGCGTCGCCCCCGGACACCCCGCGTCACCCGTCACGGCAACAGGTGTCACGACCTGGCTCCGTCGGGGCCCGCGGGAGACTAGGCTCGATGCCTGTACGTCGTTTGGGCGATCTGGGGAGGTACCGGGATGACGGAGGCAGGGCCCGGCGGGGCCGCCTCGGCTTCCCTGTGGGAACGCGACGCGGAACTCGCCGTCGTCACCGATGCGATCGACGCCCTGCGCGACGATTCCTCGCCGACGGAGATGGGGAGCCTGTTGATGTTCGGCGGGGAGGCCGGCATCGGCAAGACCGCGCTCCTCGCCGAGACACGCCGCATCGCCGAACGCCGCGGGTGCACAGTGTGGTCGGCGCGCGGCGGCGAGACCGTCACGTCCGTTCCGTTCAATGTCGTACGGCAGTTGCTGCAGCCCGCGCTCGTCTCACTGATGCCGGAGGAGGCGCGCGAGTACCTGGGCGACTGGTACGAGGTCGCCGGCCCCGCCCTCGGGATAACCGACCCCGGTGAGCGCCAGGCCGACCCGCAGGGTGTGTGCGACGGGCTGGTCGCGGCCGTCTCCCGGCTCGCCAAGCGGGAATGGCCGCTGGTCCTGCTCATCGACGACGCGCACTGGGCCGACCAGGAGACCCTCCACTGGCTCGCGGCCTTCTGCGAGCGCCTCGACGAACTGCGTGTCCTCGTCGTCGTCGCCCGCCGCCCCGGTGAGGTCTCCGGCGAGAGCGAACGCCATCTGGAGACGATCGCCGCGGCCGCCCGCCTCCCGCTCACCACGCTGACGGCGCTCACCCCCGATGCCGCCGCGGGACTCACCCGGGCCACAGTCGGCGCACACGCCGACGCCCCGTTCTGCCGCGAGGTGTGGGCCGTGACCGGGGGCAACCCCTACGAGACGGTCGAACTCCTCGCCAAGGTGCAGGACAGCCAGCTGGAACCGGTCGAGTCGTCCGCCGCCGAACTGCGCGGCCTGAACCGCTCGGCCCGCGGCCACGGCCTGGTGGCCCGGCTGGAAGGCCTCGGCATCGAGGCCACCCGGTTCGCCTGGGCCGCGGCCATCCTCGGCACCGGCATCACCGTGGACCTGGTGGCCCGCCTCGCAACGATGCGTCCCGCGGAGGCGGTGCGCTGCGCGGAACTCCTGAGCGCGGCCCGCATCCTCACCGAGCCGGACGCGGCCAACCGCCAGGCGGACGGCGGCGAGCTGGAGTTCGTGCACCCGCTGATCGCCAGCGCCGTCTACCGGTCGATCCCCGACGGACTGCGCACCGCGATGCACGGCATCGCCGCACAGGTCGTCACCGACTCGGGACTCGGTGCGGCGGCCGCCTCCCGCCACCTCCTCGAGGTCCATCCGGACGACGACGAGGAACTCGTCGAGCAGATGCGTGAGGCCGCGCGCGAGCACCTCGCGGTCGGCGCGCCCGAGGCCGCCCGCCGCTGTCTCGAGCGGGCCCTGCTGGAGCCTCCGCTGCCGGAGGTCCACCCCCATGTGCTCTACGAACTTGGCTGCGCCACTCTGCTGACCTCGCCTTCCACCACCATCGAGTACCTCCAGGCGGCACTCGCCATGCCGGGCCTGGAGGGCGGCGACCGGGTGAGCGCCGTCTACCGGCTGTCCCAGGCACTGCTGCACAACGACCAGCTGGACGAGGCCATTCGCACCGTCGACGAGGAGGCCGCCCGGCTCGAGCCCGGCCCCGCGCGCATGCGCCTGCAGGCGGTGCACTACATGTGGGAGGGCATCCACGCGGCGGAGGAGGACTCCCCGGCCCGCTCCCGGGAACTGGCCGAACTCGCCGCCACCTGCACCGGGCGGGACAACTCCGAGCGCGCCCTGCTCATCCTGCGCGGCTTCGACGCGATGACCCACGGTGAGAGCGCCGAGGAGGTCGTGGAGCTGTGCGACCGCGCCCTCGTCAACGGCCGGCTGGCCCCCGGACTCGGCTGGACCGACAGCGCATGGGGCATCGAACTGCTCCTGATGCTCGGCAGCGCCTATGCCTACACGGACCGCCTCGACCGCGCCGAGAGCCTGTTCACCGAGGCCCTGCGCGCCTATGAGACGGCCGGCTGGAGCGGCGGTCATCTCTCCCTGGCCCATGCCTATGTCGGGCTCGCCCATCGCAGGCGGGGCCGTCTGAGGGACGCG
Organism: Streptomyces sp. NRRL F-5122; assembly: GCF_001507435.1. Classification (GTDB taxonomy): domain Bacteria; phylum Actinomycetota; class Actinomycetes; order Streptomycetales; family Streptomycetaceae; genus Streptomyces; species Streptomyces lannensis. The sequence goes on along the minus strand of NZ_LMWH01000259.1, from coordinate 5,618 downwards.
GAGGCGTCCCTGCGCGAGTCACTGCGCCTCGCCGAGCGCGTCGGCCGCGGACTGCCCCTGTACTGGTCGTCGACCTGTGGACTCGTCGACACGCTGCTCGCCCGCGGACATGTGGAGGAGGCCTGGTCGATCGCGGAGCGCTACGGCTTCGCCCCGCCCTACCCGTCCACGATCGTGCTGCCCGACACCCGCTCCGTGCGCGGCCGGCTGCTGATCGCCGTGGGCCGGACCAAGGAGGGCGTCAACGAACTGGAGGCCGCCGAGAAGGCCTGCGCCGGACGTGGCCGCAATCCGGTGCTGGCCCCCTGGGCGGGTGACCTCGCCCGTGCGCTGGTCTCCGACGACCCGCGCCGCGCGGCCGAACTGGCCGCGACGGCGCGGCAGCAGGCGGAGCTCCTCGGCACCGACACGGCGATCGGCGAGGCCCTCCGGGTCGCCGCCGCACTGGAGACGGGCCAGCGCTCGGTGGCGCTGCACGCCCAGGCGGTGACCTACCTGGAGTCCTCGCCCTGCGCCTACGAGCACGCGGCGGCCCGGGTCGAGTACGGGATCGCCGCGAAATCGGTGGCCGAGCTCAACCGTGGACTGACACTGGCGCGGTCGTGCGGCGCAGACGGGCTGGCGGCGCGGGCGCAGGAGGTGCTGGACCACGGCAGGGGGCTGCGCTGACCGCCCGTCACAGCGCCAGCAGCTGACCGGTCACGGTCTCCAGACGCTTCCGCGTCTCCCCGTCGTACGCCCGCTCGTGCGCCCGTGCCGGACGGGTGCCGTCGAAGTAGCCGCCGGTGCCCGCGTCCCGGGTCGCCAGGGCCAGCACCCCGGGCGCGCCGTCGGCCACGCTGTTCCAGGGGGTGATGCCGCCCTCACGGACCATCGCGGTGTCCATGTAGGTCGCCGGGTGCAGGACGTTGACCGACACACCGCTGCCGTGCAGCTCCTCGGCCAGTGTGAACGTGTACGCGGCCAGGGCGAACTTGCTGCGGCAGTAGGCCGAGAGGCCGCTGTAGCCGCGTGTCAGCTCCGGGTCGTCGAAGTCCAGCGGCTCCTGGCCCGCGGAGCCCACGTTGACGATCCGGGCGGGGGCGTTCGCCCGCAGAACGGGCAGCAGTGCACGGGTGAGCACGACGGGCGCCAGGTAGTTGACGGCGAGCCGCAGTTCGTGACCGTCGGCACTGATCTCCCGTTCCGAGCCGCGCGGACCGCCGCCCAGACCCGCGTTGTTGATCAGGACGTCGAGGCGGGGCTGCGCCGCGCTCACCTCCGCGCCGAGGCGCCGCACCTCGGCGAGCGAGGCCAGGTCCGCGACGAAGCCCTGCGCCTCGCCCTCGGTGCGCAGCTCCTCGACGAGCCGTTCGGTGCGGGCCGCGTCCCTTCCGTGGGCGAGGACCAGGTGCCCCGAGCGGACCAACTCGAAGGCGACATACCGGCCGAGACCTGAGGTGGCACCGGTGATCAGAACAGTGGACATGCCTTCAGCCTAGGCACCGTCCCGCGTGGTCGGGTGGCCCTGCTGAAGCTACGACCGGCAGGATCACCCTTCGGGCGAGTCCTCCTCCGCGAGCACCCGCTGCGCCACCGCGAACGCGGAGTTCGCGGCCGGAACGCCACAGTAGACGGCGGTCTGCAGCAGTACCGCGCCGATCTCCTGCGGTGTCAGCCCGTTGCGCCGGGCCGCCGTGACATGCATGGCAAGCTCGTCGAGGTGCCCGTGGGCGACGAGCGCGGTCAGCGTGATCATGCTGCGTTCCCGGCGCGAGAGCGTGGGGTCCGTCCAGATCTCGCCCCAGGCGTAGCGCGAGATGAAGTCCTGGAACCGGGCGGTGAAGGGCGTCTGACGCGTCTGCGCCCGGTCCACATGGGCGTCACCGAGGACCTCGCGGCGCACCTGCATGCCGTATCCGGAGGCTCCCGAGAAGTGCGCACGCAGCGCCGTCAGGACGGCCTTCGGGCACTGCGCGGGCGCCAGGTGCGAGGCTCCGGGAATCTCGACGAGCGCGGCGCCGGGCACCGCGTCCGCGATCTCCCGGAGATGGGCCGGTGGTGTCGCAGGGTCCTTCCGTCCCGCGATCAGCAGCGTCGGCGCGGTGATCGATGCCAGCCGGTCACGGATGTCGAAGGCGGCCAGTGCGTCACAGCAGGCGGCATACGCGGCCGGGTTTGCGTCGCGGTGGTCCTGCACGAGCCGCGGCACGGTGAACCCGTCCGTGAACCAGCGGGCTTCGGCGGTCGCCGCGACCGGGGCCAGGCCCTCCCTGCGCACCAGGGCGGCCCGCTCCTCCCACGGCCGCGCGCCGTTGAAGTGCGCGGACGAGCAGAGGACGGCCAGCGACGAGATCCGTTCGGGGTGGTGCACGGCCAGATGCAGTCCCACCGCACCCCCCAGTGACACTCCGGCGTAGGCGAAGCGCTCCACGTCCAGGGCGTCCGCGAGCGCCAGCACCAGCCCCGCGAGATCCGCGACCGTCGCCCCGGGACCGATGAGGCCCGGCGCCGAACCGCCGTGGCCGGGCAGATCCCAGCGGATCACCCGATGGTCAGCGGACAGTTCGGGCGCGACCCTGTCCCACAGGGCGTAGGAGGTGCCGAGCGACGAACCGAGGAACAGCGGGGGAGCGGTGTGGGCGCCCTCGGCACGGTGGTGCGGCAGCATGTCGGTCACGAACGCTCCAGGGCACGGTCGGTGAGGGATCCGGCGGAGCCGGTGTACTGGGCCGGGTCAGTGGGACCCTCGAGGTCGATTTCCTTCAACTCCGCATCCGCGGAGAGAAGTTCGGCGAGGCTTCGGCTCTCCGTCCGGGCGCGCCTGGCGACCTCGTCGAGCAGCTCCCTGGCGCGGGCGCGGCCCAGCAGCGGAGTCAGCTCGGCCGCCAGCCGCTCCGAGACGATCAACCCGTGGGTGAGGAACAGATGCCGGCGCATGGACTCCTCGTCCACCTGCAGACCCTCGGCCAGTTCGGCCCCGTCGCGGGCGGCGCCGCCGACCAGCCGCAGCAGATCGCGCAGCGGCTCCCACTCGGCGTGCCAGGCCCCGGCGGGACGTTCGTCCTCGGCGGTCAGCGATCCGTACAGCGTTGCCGCCAGTTGCGGCGCCCGTCGGGCCGCGGCCGCGATCAGCGTCGCCCGCACGGGGTTCGCTTTGTGCGGCATCGCGGAGGATCCGCCGCCCGCGGCCTCGCCCACCTCGGCGATCTCGGTGCGGCCGAGGGTCAGGACGTCCGCGGCGAGCTTGCCGAGGGCCCCGGCCGTGAAGGCGAGTCCGCCCGCGAGATCGGCGATCGGAGTACGCAGGCTGTGCCAGGGCAGGACCGGGTCGGCGAGCCGGAGTTCTTGTGCGTACGCGGCCGTGAGCGCCCGTGGGTCGTCCGCGCCGTACGCGGTGAACGCGGCCAGGGTGCCGGCCGCACCGCCGAGCTGGGCGGGCAGGCCGTCCCGGACGGTGCGCACGCGGTCCCGGGCGTCCAGTACCAGCGACCGCCAGCCCGCCGCCTTCAGGCCGAACGTCGTCGGCACGGCGTGCTGGGTGAGCGTGCGCCCGGGCATGACCGTGTCCCGGTGGCGCGCGGCGAGCTCGGCCAGCGCCGTCTGGGTGCGCTCGAGGTCGGCCAGGACCGGGTCGAGCGTGCGCACGGCGACCAGCATCGTCGCCGTGTCCAGGATGTCCTGACTGGTCGCTCCCCGGTGCACGTACGGCCCGTGCTCCGCGCCCACCGCCTCGGTCAGATCGGCGACCAGGGGGATGACCGGGTTCCCGCCGGCCCGGGCGCGCCGGGCGATGGAGCACACGTCGAAACGGTTCCTACGGGCCGCCTCGGCCACCGCGGCGGCCGCCGCCGCGGGAGCCAGGCCCGACGAGGCCAGGGCCCGGGTCAGCGCGACCTCCGCGTCGAGCATGGCCCGCAGCCAGGCGGTGTCGCTCGTCGTGTCCGCGGCGGGGGAGCCGACCCACCCGGGGGCGAGCAGGCCGGTGTCGGATGTCACTGGAACTCCAGGAAGACCGTCTCGCCTTCGCCTTGAAGGCGGATGTCGAAACGGTACGTGCCGTTGCCCTCGGCCACCGCGATCAGCGTGTCGCGGCGCTTCTCGTCGAGCCGGGACAGCAGCGGGTCCGCGGCGAGCGCCGCCTCGTCGTCCGGCAGGTGGATCCGGGTGAACAGGTGCGTGAGCAGGCCGCGAGCGAACACGCACACACTGATGTACGGGGCGCTGCGACCGCGTGCGCCGGGGCGCAGCGTACGGGCGTACCAATGGCCGTTCGCGTCGGTCTGGATCCGGCCCCAGCCGGTGAACTCCACGCCGTTGCGGCCCAGATGGCCACCGGTCGCCGCATCGCGCCGCATCGCGCCGTCGACGGTGGGCAGTCTGCCCTCGGGATCGGGCCCCCACAGTTCCACGAGCGCGTCCGGCAGAGGGCGGCCCTCGCCGTCGAGGACGTATCCCTGGATCGTGATGGTGTCGGGCCGGCCGGGCGGCGCGATCTCACCGCCGCCCGGGAACGGCAGCGCGTATCCGTAGAAGGGGCCGACCGTGTGCGAGGGGGTGGGCAGCACGTTCTCCGGCCTGCTTGTGTCGATCTTCGTCATGGCAGGTCAGCGTCCTTCCTCGATCCAGGTGGCGTTCGGGCCGTCGAGCACGATGTCCCAGTGGTAACCGAGTGAGAACTCGGGCACCGAGAGGCTGTGGTCGTACGTCGCGATCAGCCGCTGCCGGGCGGCGTCGTCGGTCACGGACTGCAGGATCGGGTCGTACGGGAAGAGCGGGTCGTTCGGGAAGTACATCTGCGTCACGAGCCGCTGGGTGAAGGCGCTCCCGAAGAGCGAGAAGTGGATGTGCGCCGGGCGCCAGGCGTTCACATGGTTGCGCCAGGGGTAGGGCCCGGGCTGGATGGTGGTGAAGCGGTAGAAGCCGCTGGCGTCGGTGACCGTACGGCCCACGCCCGTGAAGTTGGGGTCCAGCGGGGCGTCGTGCTGCTCGCGCCGGTGCGCGTAGCGCCCGGCGGAGTTCGCCTGCCAGATCTCGACGAGCTGGCCGCGAACCGGGTGTCCGGCGCGGTCAAGGAGCCGCCCGGAGACGGTGATCCGCTCGCCTATGGGCTCGCCGCGGTGATGCCGGGTGAGGTCGTTGTCGATCTCGGTGATGTCGCGCTCGCCGAAGGCCGGGGAGGACAGTTCCACCATCTCGGGGTCCTGGCCGACGTCGATCGTGATCGGCGGCTGCCGGGGGTGGCGCAGCACGGAGGAGCGGTACGGGGCGTAGTCGCGGCGCGGATGGTGCTCGACGGGCGCGCCCTCGGCCACCCGCTTCTCGTAGGCGGCGTGTTCGGCCGCGATCTCGACGTCGATGTCGTGCTGAGTGAGAGCCATGCGGGGTCCTAGCGTTCGGGGGCGGGGGTGCGGCCCTGGCCCACACCGATGCACGGGGAGGGGATGCCGTCGTCGCGGCGGGGGGCGGTGGGTTTCCCCCCGCCGGTGGTGTCGCCGTCGCCCTTCACGCGCGTTCCTTCGCCACAGCCACCTCGGCGCCGGTCTTGGCGTTGATCTCGTCGATGCCGACGCCGGGTGCGGTTTGGGTGAGGAGGAGTCCGTCGTGGGTGATGTCGAGGACGGCGAGGTCGGTGATGA
>NZ_LMWH01000258.1 GCF_001507435.1 Streptomyces sp. NRRL F-5122 | reverse complement strand
GTGATCCTTTACCACCGATCACGTAATGCATGCGGAAGCCGTTCACCTCCGCATACTTGGACTGAAAGCCGGCCGGTGGCTTGTCCTGCGGGAACACAGAAGCCGACTTCGAATCCGCTGAGCCATGCTGCCGGCTCGCCCCCCATGCCCCGGAGCTCAGGGTCGCCGAGACGGCCAGGAGTGCGGCCAGAGCTGCGACAAAGGCGTACAGCTTGTTGGTCTTTCCTATTCTGATGCCCATGATTCTCCTAGGGGCTGAGAGCCGGTATCTCGATTGCACGTCGCGGGAAGCGCCGGTGCGGTGACGTGATCAACTCGTCATTTATGAGGGCGAGAGCCGCCCGCAGCCGGATACCCACTCCACTCGGGCCGAGTCGCTGTGAGACTGTTTGACGATCAGCGTCAGGGTGACGCGACTTCTTACTCGTCTCTCTCGGACGGGCAACCTGCTTGTCGGTGGACGACATGAGATCGGCCGTTGGTCGACCGGGCGCCGCCTATCGTGGGCTGATCAAAAATAATCCCGGTACCGACTCGTCCTGGTGCCCAGACGTCGACCGTGCGTGACGTTGCTCACGGCCGGGGATGGTCATACCAGGGTTGAGCCCTCATAGGGGAAGGATCAAGACCAACTGCCACCGCTCCACAGCTCTTCCCACCGCCCGGATTTTGCGGATACGACCGGTCGTCGGCCAAACAAACGATCCAAGAAAACGGCAGTCGGGCACTGGGTATGTGCCCAACGACTATTGTTCGGGCTCCTGTATGTCCTCGCACGACCACTGTGTCGACGAGCGTCACCGAACCTGTCTCATTCATCTTCAACGGGCATTCAGTGGTGCACGTGGACTCTTTTAGAAGGCATCTCATTTGGTGAGCCTGCGGTAGCAGATGAGGGTTGCGGCGATGCCGGCGAAGGCCAGGAAGTGTTCGGATTTGCGTTCGTAGCGGCGGTGGAGACGGCGACAGCCTGCGAGCCAGGACGTTGGGTCGGCCGCGCGGTGAGGTGCTCGCTGTGAGGCGAGTCCTGTTCCGCGCGGCCTCCCGCCGAGCCGGACATGACGGTTTCCCGGTCATCCGGCTCTCCAGTGATTGCTGCGTGGGTGGTCTGGCCAGCCGTTCTCTGAGTGGATGCGGTCGTGCAGGGGTGCTGCCGTATGCCGCCGTCCGGGCTCGTTGATGTCAGCATTGGATGTCACCGAAGCAGCTCCGGAACTGGGCAGACCTCCCACAGATCGTCTGGCCCGGGTCACGTCCGCTGGGGTGGTGTATCAACGGCCACTCGGGTGATCTCGTTTTGAGGTTAGGCGGTGAGTTCGGTCGGGAGACACACACAGACCGGGTTCCGAAGGGGCCGCAGTTTCGCCTGTGGCCGCCTCGTTGCCCCGCCTTGGGGTCGTGGGGGGCTACGGCGTGTGAGGGGCTACGAGGGGCGCGTGGGGGCTGAATAGTGTGGGCTGGACCGCGGTACCGTCCGCGGTCGCCAAGCCCCCCGTGGCGCTCGAGGTGCTGGGCGATCGTCCAGCGGGCCCATTCGTGGCGCAGGGTCCGGGGGCGTTCGAGGATGAGGCGGTCGGCGCGGACGTCGTGCACAGTGCCGTCGAGGATCAGCCACACCTCGCATTTGGGCAGACAGGGCCTGGTGATCACGGCGAGGTGGTGGATGTCGCCCCATCTCGGGTGCAGGCCGCCGGGCTTGACCCACGTCCACGTGCCGGGGCGGATGGCGCCGGGGCCGGTTAGGGTGTGCCGGCATGCTGGCTGCTGCCGCGTGGGGCGGCGGGGCTTGGGCGGGTACTGGTGGCTCGGCGGGTAGTGCGGGTGGGTGTCGCGGTAGGCGGCCAGATCGGCGGCTTTCTGCCTGACGAGGTCGGCGGGGGTGTAGCAGCGCGGGCCGGATGCCAGTGGCGACGGCCGCGCTCCTCCGAGTAGGTGACGCTGCGGCAGGCGCGGAGGCTCGAGGCCAGGTGCTCGAGGGCCTCATGCACGGCCAGGGTGTTGCGCAGGCCCGGCACGGCCAGCCGGGGTCGCCGGGGCGGGGAAGCCTTGGCCGACCCCGGCTTGCCGTGAACCGGGCACCGCCTCCCCGTGGCGCGAAAGGCGTATCACCGTGTAATCCCCGTGCGATGGGGCGCCTGGGGCTGCAATGCTCAGGGGATGCATCCGCTGTTTCAGGTTCCTCCCACCGAGGTCACCCTGGCTTTGGTCCAGGACTTCATCGACTTGAAGATCCGGGAAGGACTCACGGTCGAGTACAAGCGCGCTGGTGACAAACCGATCGAGGCGGTGGCGGCGCTCGCGAACACCTACGGCGGCCTCGTCTTTGTGGGCGTCGCTGAGGGGGACAAGGGCGTCCCCTCCGAGATCACCGGGGTGCCGCTCGGGGAGAAGGAGAAGCTCGTCAACCAGATGGGCACGAGCTTCGACCCGCCCTGGTCGCCCGAGGTGATCGAGGTGCCCTGCAACGAGCAGGATTCCAAGGTCGTCCTGGTGGTCCGCATCGACCGCGCGACCGTCCCGCGACCCATCGTCCTCAACGGCTCGATCTTCGTGCGCCTGGACGCCCGCAACGAGAAGGCCAACCGGCAGATGATGCGGATGCTGCTGGATGACCCAAACTCGCAGCCTGAACCCCGAGCGACGGGCACCAACCGAGGCTTGAAAAGCCGCGAGTCCCCGTTCAAGGGTCACGAACCAGACGTCGTCCTACGTGCGGTGAGTGTCGTGCGGCTGTGGGAGGGACGGGAACGGACGCGCTTTCCAAGCGGCCTCGCTGGGAGAGTCGTCGATGCCCTGCAGGGCACGCACGCCCAGCCGCTGCTCAGTCGACTAGGACTCGACCTGGCGGGCGGCGGCCAGGTCGTTACGTCGCCGTGGCAGCTCGCAGCGGCCTCAAGTCGACGGTTGAAGCTAGAGATGTCCAGCGATGCTAAGCTTTCGCGCCCAGGCGCGCAGATGACCTGCACGGTGCGGCTAGACGGTGCTGAGCCAGCATCCGACCTTGAGGTCCTGTTCGACACCGCCGTCTGGCTGCCGCGCAACGTCCCCCTCGGGTTGGACCTCTTCCTTCAGGTGTTCTACGAGAGCGTGCCGATCGTGGCAAACACGCTCCTGCCACTCGTTGCCGAGGCGACCGTCGGTCTCAAGGCAATGCCGGTTCCGCTGACCGAGATCCACGTGGCATCCGGAAGCACGCGCAGCCCTTACGGCGACGTGACGCACAACTATCTGACGTCGCTCGTGTCGTTAAGCGCGCTGGGGGAACGAGTAGGCGCTCGGAGCATCTCCGAGGGTAGTGAGACGCTGCTGCGCAGCCTGGTGAACCCACCGCACTGGAACGAGGCCGTGCGCGAGGCGCTGGTCACCATGGCGATGGACTGGGGCTTCCCAGACCCCAAGTTCCCGTGATCATGGGTCCGGCAGGCGCACGAGAGCCGGAAAACGACGGCTGGCCTGCCTACGTCATCGTGTGACGTCCTCGCGAAGCGGGGTCGGGGGTGGGTTGGGCTGCGGCCGGTGGGCACGCTAGAAGAGCGGTGAGGCCGGGGAACCTTGCTCGTTCCCCGGCCTCACCGGTCGTGTGTCACTCGATCGAGGCGATCTGCGCCTGGCCACTCCGGTCGGTTATTGCAGGATGTTCAGCTTGGCTGCGACGAGTTCGGAGCGGGTCAGCTCCAGCAGTCGGCCCATCCAGTTCCGTCCTTCGAGCCCGCGTTGCCCCCAGAAGGTCGATCCGACCTCGGTGTAGATCAATCGGGTGGCGCCAGTGGCCATCAGCGTCTCGGCGAACTCGGGGTGTTGCTGGAACTTCGCGCGCAGCAGGCCCGTCATGACGGCGACCCGAACCTGGGGCCAGTCGTCGCGCAGGGTGGCTTCCTCGGCGAGCTTCTGCGCGTCGTACGGCCTTTCCGCGCCGAGGATCTCTTCCTGTCGGTGTTCGTCAGCGACCGCCAGCGCCCAGTAGGCGTGCGCAACCGTGGGGTAGGTCCGGTTGCCCATGACGATCGGCGCGGGGAACTCATTGCGCAGCACGAGGGTGCCCGGGTTCTCGGGCCAGCCGCGCGGGAAGACGGCCTGGTTTAGATGGACGCTGCTCTCGATCGGTTCAGTCGGGCCGTCTGCGGGTGTTTTCGTCTCGTACTGCGTCCGCAGATGCTCGCGCTCCGCGAAGTACTCCAAGGCGGAGGCGTGCATCTCGTCAGTGACATCGACGGTGTTTCCGTTCCAGAGCTCGATCTGGTTCCCTGGGCCGGCCACGATCACCCGGAGGGGGAAGTCTTTGCGGTCCATGTCGCCCAGGGCGTATCTCCGCAGATGTTCCGGGATGGCTTCGTAGGCTTCTCGAACGGCGGTCCGGTTGGTCTCGGTCGGCTCGTCTCGGAAGACGTCGACGGCGCTGAGGCAGCGGCCGGTGGAGTCCGGACGGCCGTTGAGGTTGTCGATGTCGTCGCGGACCTCGCCGAGCAGCATCTCGGGCGTCAGCCAGGTCTTCGGCTCGGCGAACTTCCACGAGGCGAGGTGGTGGGCGGATGCCTGTGCGCCTTCGGACAGGTCGGTGGCGACCCATCCGGAGGCGAGCTTGTCGGCGAAGCCCTCCAGGGTCTCCAGACCCCAGCAGTCGACCATTCCGTCGGCGTAGATCAGCAGGTCGGTGAGGAAGTACTTGCCACCGTTGCGGATGAAGGCGTGCCGCCAGGTGCCCTCAATGCGCTCGCCGTCCACGTTCCGCCACGTCCGCTTTCGTATCGCCACGCGCGACAGGGTAGCTGTTCGCACTCCCACAAGATCGGGATATTCGGGCTCGGGTCATCCTGGCAGTTCGGCGTGGGGTTCGCCGAGTTCGTCCAGCAGGTTGCAGATGCGCTCGACAAGGCGTTGGTGTCGTTCGACCTCACGGCCCCAGCCTCGCTCTTCGGCGTTGCGAGCCAGCTGTTGGCCTCACTAACGCCGGCGAGACCTACTCTCTGACGGTGCCAGAGCTCGCCGTGGAGGTCCTGGCGGGCACCACTCGCCATGCTGTCGTGGCCGTGACGCGACTACGCTGACCTGTACCGTTGTCGTTTATCTACAGGCTTTCACATACCTGTTCAACGGGCCGTACCGTACTGCTGTCGAGCACGAGCACGGGGGTGTGCGGTGAGGGTCGACCTTGCAATCCGGGAGGAAGACGCATTGACTGAGATGCCGCCCGAGGGACGGCAGGAGATCTTGGAGACAATCGCCGCGGTGCTGGTCCGGCGAGATGCGTGGCCACGGCCGGGCGGCTGGGAAGCAGCGCGGTTGTTCGGGCCGCGGTCGTAGATGGCGTTCTCGGCTTACTTGGACGGTATCGACGTCGGCTATGTCGGCTGACGCGGCGAGGCCGCGTTCCCGTGCCGGGAGCTTTTGGCCTAGCGAAGGGCGAAGTGCCAGACGACGTAACCCACGACGGCCAAGATCAGGACGGTCTCGGGGAGCAAGCACCCCGGCCGGATCGAACTCTGCGGCGCTAGGCGCCTAGCCATGCCGCCCGCGAGGCCATGGGCGTGGATGACATACGGCTCACCAGCCCAGTAGATCTGCCCATCGGGGCCGCGGTGGCCGAGGCGAAGGTCACCTGTCGCCCGGCGTCGCCACAGTCGGCCGGCAACATCGGTGAACTCCACGACGCACCGCGTGGGATCCGGCTCTCCCTCGGCTACCGGAAGCGTGTCCGTCGTCGAGGCTCCCGGGTTCAGGTGGCCGCTGAGTGTCGGCGACTCCAGCGCCTGATCGTCATACCGGAGGACCACGCCGACGAATGGCTGCGAGCTGGCGTTCCTCACAGTGATTCGCCAGAGGGAGACCGACGGGTCGAGGGCGGATGAGTGCTTACTCACCTCTACGCGAAGCATCGATGCATGCGTGGACGCCTCTCGGCGCTCCGCCTCCCGTTCCCGCGTCCGGAGCTGTGTCTCCCGCGCGTCCAGCTCCCGTGTCTGACGTTGCTGGTGCCGGTACCCGGCGAACGTCAGCACGAGTCCGACCACGCCAACCGTGGCGCCTATGACGCCAAACACGAACTCCGCCATGGCCACCAACTGTGTCTGTAGCAGCTGCAGTTGTCCACCTGGTCCGACGTGGCCTGTGACATCGGTTGAGACGGCTGCGAGGCCCCTTCTCCCCGTACGTCGCGCGCTGAAGACCTGGGCTGATCTGGCTTACTGGACTAGGCGACCGTCCTGGGTCAGGAGGCTCGTTCACTGCTGCACGGGCGTGACCGCCTGGCGCCGCCTGCGGGACTGAACCGAAGGCGGCGTCTGGCCCCGACTGCACACGGCACTCCTTGTCGAACTGTGCAAAGCAGGCTTGCTGGAGCTGAACGACTGCGCTATCGACGGCTCCCATGTCAGGGCCCTCAAAGAGGGGATCACGTCGGGCCGTCGCCGGTCGACCCTGCCCGCCCCGGCTCCAAGCACCACCTGACTGCCGACCGCCGCGGAACCCCACTGGCCGTGTCGGTTACCGGCGGGAACCGAACCTCGGCCGACATGCGGGCTGTACGGTATCGCTCTCAGACGCGGTGGGCATGGCGTCACAGCGCCGCCCCGGAGGTTACCCGTTGATGTTAATGGTGCCCGAGGCGTCCCGCATCTGAATGAGTGTGTGGACACGGGACTGGTCGGACACCATGTTGGCGACGCCGCCCTCTTCCACGTGGACCACGGAACGGTACTGCCCTGCCCAGGACGCAAGTTCGGCGGCGAAGGCGGGATTCCCCCGGCCCTCTTCGACCATTGCTGCGGCGAAGGCCCGGACACGCTCGCCGTCGCCGGGGTCGGATGGCTCGATGTCGCTGCCCGTGGCGTGGTGCACGGTGCGTCGCCACAACGCCACGAGCGAGTCCCAGGCCGTTCTTCCGGCCCCGTCGCCCGCGGAGTTGGCCGCCGCTGTAGCGATCGCGGTCGTGATCGCCCCTACCGAGACCGGATCCATGGCCCCTCCCCTGTCAGCCCTCAGGCGCGGAGCGCCGGAGTTCCACAGTAACTCGCCGCGTCCAATGGATGTTGGTGTTTGCGGATGCGCGACTGGTGCTCCTCCTGCGACGTGAGAGGTACGCTACTCGCCCGCCATGCGCCGGGGGAGGGCAGGGACGTGAAGCCGGGCCGAGGCGCGAAGAGGCGCACCGACAACGTATTCCACGGCGACGCGCACACCGTGGTCCAGGCCAGGTATATCGGGCGCTTGACGGTCTTCGGCATACCAATTCACCTCTCCCCGCTCTCGGCGCCGGCCGCGGCAGTGCGCTGGATCGCCGCGGCCGTCCTGGCCGGTGGCGGAGTGGCCGCGATGATCGCCGGTCTGTCCGGGCCACGCGGCAGTGCCACGGCGTTGCTGGTGATCGGAGGGCTCGGCGCCGTGGGCGCCGGGCACGCGCTGGGCTCGACTACCCGTCAGCGCCGTCTGCTGTCACACGGCAACCACCGCAACGTGGTGGCGAACCGGGTCGAGGCCCTCGTCAAGGGCCTTGCCGACGAGCAGCGGCGGCAGTGGCGAGACGAACTCGTGGTCCGCCGCGTCCAGGGCCGCCTGCTCCTTCCCGTCATGTGTCGGGCCGCACCTGCGAACCTTTTCGACCACTGGGCCAACATTCGCGGCCAGGACGACGGGACCCCGCTGGATCTAACCGGCGACGTGGCCGATCTCGACCGGGTCCTCGCCCGTGTACCCTCCCGCCGTCTGGTCCTCCTCGGCGGACCCGGAGCGGGCAAGAGCGTCGCCGCGCTGCGGCTCGCCCTGCGTCTACTGCAACATCGCGGCCAGGGCGGCCGGTTACCGGTGGTCCTGCCCGTCGCATCCTGGAACGCCTCGACGACCGGTCTGTGGCGGTGGGTGGCCGAACAGCTGACCATCGAGCACCCCGAACTCGCGGCACCCACAGGGGCGGGCCGCACCCTCGCCGACGAGGTGGCCCAGCCGGATCGGCTGCTGCTGGTCCTGGACGGCTTCGACGAGATCCCCGGTCCGCGGCGCGCCGCCGCGCTCAGGGCACTCAACGAAGGACTCGACGAGCACAGCCACCTGGTGCTGACCAGCCGCACGGAGGAATACCGGAGGGCGGTAGGGGATGCCGACGTGCTGAGGGCCGCACCGGCCCTGGAACTGCGCCCGTTGTCGGTGGCGGAAGTGGTCGAGTGCCTGCGCACCAGCACCCGGCGTACGGAATCGGACGGCTCCGGCCTATGGTCAGAGGTGATCACGTGTCTGCGGCAGGGCACCGGTGAGCACGCCCAGCGGCTGCGCACGGTGCTGGTCTCCCCCTTGATGCTGGGTCTGGCGCTCTCGGTCTACGCAGCGGCGGACGCGCATCCAGCCGAGCTCCTGGACGCCGCGGCGTTGCCCAGCCGCGCGCGCATCGAAGCCCACCTCATGGGGCGTCTGGTGCCGGCCGCGTACAACCCGCCGCCGAACGTGGGGCCGCCTCCGCGCTGGCGTGCCAAGGACGCCGAAAGGTGGCTTCGCGGCCTCGCAGAGGACGCCGTCCGTAGCGGCGCCCCTGGCGGCGAGCTGGCGTGGTGGCAGATGTACCGGCGGTGGGCAGTCGCCGCGACGGCCGGCGCGGTCGTGCTCGTCCACGCCGCGACGGTGGCGCTCACCGCGGCGCTGCCCCTGCACGGCACGGTGCGGTGGCTGGGGATCAGCTGCCCGTTCTGGGCGGCGCTGGCACTGGCGGGCCTGCTTCCGCTGGCCGTTGCCCTGACGGACGTCCACCTCGCGGAACCCAGGCCGGTGCGGCTGAGTGTCCGGCCGCGGCTGCCCGGGATCGCGGCGCGTGCGCTGGCGGGCGCGGCCAGCGTGGCCTTTGCCTGGTTGTCGAACATACCAACCGAGGAGCACCCTTATCCGACCGGTTTGCCGGTGCCGTTCGCGCTCGTGATCTCGGTGTTCTTTCTGGTCCGTGCGACGCCGACGGCAGCAACGGACATCAGTTCGGGCACGCCGCGGGCACTGCTGCGCACCGACCGGGCTTCGGCGCTGACCGCGGCCTTCAGCCTCGCGGTGTCCGGACCGCGCCGCTGGTGTCTGGAGGCGCTGGTCCTTCTGCCGATCCCGCTCCTGGTCACCTGGCAGGGCCACGGGGGCGCAGGCCAGACCGGGGTCGCGGCGTGGGCCGCCGTCAACGGTTCCGCAGCCGTCCTCACCTTCCTCTACGGCCTGACTGCCTCGGCCTGGGGTCGCTTCGCCTTGGCGCGCGTACTGCTGGCCCTGACCCGGCGGCTGCCCTGGCGAACCCTCGACTTCCTCGACGATGCCAGGGACCGGGGGGTGCTGCGCCTTTCCGGGGGCGCTTACCGCTTCCGCCACTCCCGGCTGCTGGACCATCTGGCCGGACCGCAGGCACCACACGCCCTTGCCCCGTCCTGGTCTGCGGGAGTGCTCGCCCGCTGGCCGGCCCCACTGGTGGCCGGTGTCGCACTGGCCGTGAGCGCCGCGAGCCTGACGGGCGCCATTGGTGGTACGGCCCGCCCGCCAGGACCGTACCGGGCGACGCCCTCCGCCTGCTCGCTGCTCGACTCGGCGGCGCTCGTGGCCGCTCTGGGCGGCGCTCCGGTCAGGGACTTCGACCCGCCGGTGGACGGCGGCATGTTCGACACGGAAGCCTCGGACTACGGCGTCACGTGGTGCAGTTGGCACGCGGCTAACGGCTCAAGGCTCGGGCTGGCCGCGCAGACCGTGGCGTCCACCGCTTCCCTCGACGCCACCGAGGTGGCCGTCCAGGATTTCGCCTGGATGATGAACACCCCGGACCGCCACCCCGACGTGGATCCCGAGGCCCGTCCCTGCGACTGGCGCCATGAGCACGTCGGTCTGGTGCCCCCGGAGGCGGACGCCAACCATTGGGAGAGTCTCCTGCTGCTGTGCGGAAATGTCCTGGTCGACGTCGAGTACCTCCCAGCCACCACGGCCCGCCCGCCCGGCGGCACTTATGAGACGGCCCAGCGGCTGCTCATGGGCGTGACCGTGAAAGCGCTGCGTCCCAGCAGCGGATGACGCGGCATAACCTCGAAGGGCGCGCCCCCCCCGGCTGCCGCCGAACGGGCGCGACCCAGTTGTGGCGACCAGCCTGGCTCCCCTTTGCCGACGGCGGAGCCGCCGAGATCAACCCCGCCCTCGACCACCTCCTCCGCGAACAACACCTCCACCGCTAATGGACCGGCATCCGCCACCGCATTCGCCACCGCGGCGTCCGCACCGCCATCCTCGGCAGCGCTTTACGAGTTGGTGGAGGTCAGCCAGCATGCTGACGGCGGACTCGGGTGCCCGCACCTCCGGCTGGAGCGCGGTCGGGGTCACGTGCCGGGTGAAGTCGAAGAACGCGGAGCAGCCCCTGCTCCCCCGCGCGAGCGCCGCGACCTCGCCGGCCAGACCGTCGGCGGGAAGGCCAGACGTACGCCGTCGAGCATCTCCTCACGGATCTCGGCCTACCCGGGAGCGCCGCAACGCGCCGGTCACGGCATGCCGTGACCGGCGCGTGCTGTGCGAGGGCTGTGCCGCTCCGCACTAATCCGAGCACCTCTGATCTTTCCTGAAAGGCATACTTCTCATGATGACGACGAACACCCGGCGGATTCTCGACCTCGCCGCGGCCGCACCGGCCAGAGACGGCGAGGACCTGTTGCTGCTCCTTCGCGAAGCGAACGAGCTGTACCAGGAGGGCTTCGAGGTCTTGCGTGGCACCGTGGCGGGACGCTTCTCCGGGCTGTCCGCCGGGGAGCTCGTGGCGGCCGCGAACGCGGCCGGCATGCCCTGCGACGTCTCGCAGGACCCCGCCGAGCTGCTCCTGCTGCTTGCCCTGGCCAAGTGGGAGATGACTCCGGCGGCCATGGCCTATTCAGAGATGGCAGAGGACGCTGCCCGCCGCGGCGTCAGCCTCATCCCGGAGGAATGACGCCAGAAACGGGCCGGGACGGCTCAGAGGCTGGACACCCCTCCAAAACATACGCCATTATATGTGTTGCGAGTCGGGCAGGCCGGCTCCGTGACGATGGGACGGTTCCGGTCATGACTGCCCGATCCACGCCACAGATCGTCGAGGCTGCGGAGATCGCCGCGGAGCGCGGGCTGACGCCGGCGCGCATCAGTGCTCTGTACCTCGAGCGGGAGACCAGTGGTTTCCCTGAGGTCGTCGGTCACCGCGGCCGCGCCCGCCTATGGGACAAGAGCGACGTCGATGCGTGGTTCGACCAGCGCAAGCCGCCTCGTCTGCGGGAGCACAAGCCGCCGAAGCTCGATCCCGACGAGCTGCTCACCGGAGCTCAGGCTTCCAGGTTCCTCGGCTACAAGAACCCTCAGCAAGTCAACACCTATGTACGGGACCACCCCGGCTACTTTCCCGATCCCGACGCCGTCGAGGAACTGGGCACCCCTGAGCGGCCCTACCGCCGGCCGAAGTGGCGGGTGAGGACGCTTCTGCAGTGGAAAGACTCCCGCCCGGGCAGCGGGAAGCGCAGTGTCGAACGTGCAGCGCCGGCCCTGCCGGACGTGCCCGTCGACGGTGACCCGGACGAGCTGCTGGGTGCATCGCAGGCGGCGGCTCTGCTGGGATTCAAGAGCGTGAACTCCTTCAGCAGCAGTCTGGGCCAGGGCAACCTGCCCCTGCTGAAGACCGTGGACGCCACGTCCGAGAAGGGCGGGCGCCGCCGGTGGACCCGCCGGCGCATCCTCGAGCAAGCCGCGCAGCGCACAGCCAGGTAATACAACCGGCCGGTGGCCGTCTCGGCCCACCGCCCCCTATAGACGCGGCATCCGGTTATGGGTTGTTGGTCCCTTGCGGACCGGGTGTCGCACGATGGCCGGCATGGCGTGGCTCGCCACCACACCCCGCAGCAGCTTCGGCTGCTGCGGACCGGCCATCGCCGAACTTCCGCTGCTGCTACCGCCCTCCGCGTGTACCCGTCGAACGAGGTGCTCTGCGCTGGCAACAGCGTTCGACGCATCGGCCCGATGCTCCAGTTGCTCTGCGATCCTGGAGCCAGGAGACGAAAGGGGCCGCGTTCATGCAGTGGAAAACCCATGGCGAACGGCAGATCTATACGAACCACTGGGTGAACCTGTGTCTGGTCGACGTCCAGCAGCCGGACGGACGCCGTTGGGAGCACCATGTGGTACGTCTGCGGCATCTGGCTGTAGCAGCCGTGGTCAACGATCGCCGTGAGGTGCTGATGATGTGGCGGCACCGCTTCATCACGGATGCGTGGGCGTGGGAGCTGCCGATGGGGCTGATCGAGGACGGGGAGAGCCCTGAACAGGCCGCGGCTCGGGAGGTTCTCGAGGAGACGGGTTGGCGTCCGGGGCCGCTCAAGCCGTTGATCTATGCCGAGCCGGCCAACGGGATCACGGACTCGCAGCATCACCTCTTCCGCGCCGACGGTGCGACGTACGTCGGTGAGCCGACGGAGAAGAACGAGTCGGATCGGGTCGAGTGGATCCCGCTGGCTGACGTGCGGGGCATGATCGACCGCCGAGAGATCGTGAGCAGTGGGTCGCTCGTCGGGTTGTTGTATGTGCTCATGGACGAGGCGATCCGCTGAGGTGCCGTTCGCCTCACAAGGTGAGCAGTTCTCGCAGGCGCGCTTCGAATACGGCAGCTGCGGGTTCTCTTCTGTGCGGCTCCAACTGGTCGTAGAACTCCCGGAGGTGGCCCGTCACTCGCTGGGATGCGACTGCTGAAGCCTTGTCCAGGGCTTGTGTGGCGGTGCGGCAGGCCTGGTCCAGCTTTCCTTGCTGAAGCTGGGTGCGTGCCAGCCAGAACGCGTGGAATGCGTGGCCTCGCTGGTTGGCGCTGTTTTCCCTGCGGAGGGCGTCGGCGATCAGCGGCTCGGCTGTGGCTGCCTCGCCGAGGCGGCCGTGTGCGATGCCTGTGTCCACGATCAGTTTGGGCTCGTCGAAGTAGGCCACCCAGGGCGGATCGGCGTCGCCCGGCTGGATGCGCTCGAATTGGTGGTGTGCCTCGGTGATCGCGGCATGCGTGGCGGTCCGGTTGCCGAGCGCGGCTTGGGCGAACGCTTCCCTCATGGCCAGCATCGACCGTACGCGTGGGGTGGTCCCTGGAGTTGTATGGGTCTCGTCCTGGGCGGCGCTGACGTAGGCGAGGGCGTCTGCGGGTTTGTCCTGGTAGGTGGCCTGCAGGCTCATGCACGCCAGCACGTTGGCCATGAACTGCCGGTCGTTGATCTGTTTGGCCAACTGCAGGGCCTCACCGAAGTACGAGCGGGCCTGGCTGTACTGGCGGGCGTCGAAGTGCGTCCAGCCCGTGAGGCGTGCCAACTCGGCCGCCACCGCGTACAGCTCCTTCTGGACAGGCTCCGAGCGGGTCTCTTTCAGGAGGTCGATGACGTAGCGGAGTTGGCCGACCACCGCAGGCCGTAACGCTTCGCCGCCATGCTGGTCGTCTCGACGCCAGTAATCCTCGATCGAAGCGCGCAGCGCCTGGAGAGTGGAGGGGCTTGGGCTGGTGCGGGTGGCCTGCGCGAGAAAGCTCTCCACCTCCGCCCCCGGGAGGACGGCTGGAGGTTCGGCCTCGAGTACCGGCTCTTGCGCAGCGGACGGTTGGCGCTCAGCCGTGGCCAGAGCCACGGGTGTCTCCCAGGAACGTCGTGCCAGTCCGAGCATGTGGCCGGGGATCCGCAGTCCGTCGGCCACTCGCTCGATGACATCGATGTGCACCAACTGACGTCTGCCTGCCATCACTTCGCCGACCCGGCTGGGCGTCAGGTCGCACCGGCGGGCGATCACCGAGGGGTAGATCCCCGCGTGGATCTTGATCAGGCGGAATACGCGCGCGAAATCACGGACACGGCATGCGTCGAGCATCTCCGGGTCGGTGAGCAACCTGGTCGGGAGCTCCGGCGGTCGGGACGGCTCGGTCATGGCGATGCTCCCATGGCTGAAGGCTACCCAACGTCGCTTACTGTCACTTACGGGTGAGGTTACCCACGTTGGGTACCCAGTCGGACCTTTCTGCCGGGATCCCGCGATCGCAATGCTCTGAGCATGGCGAACGAACAGATGACTGCTGCTGCCGACGAGGTGTCGCCCGGCGGTTCGGGACCGGTGCGCGCTCACCGTGAAGGGATGCAGGCCCCGGCCTACACGGTCGAGCGGCCCAGCGCGGTCCTCCCGGCCGTGCACACCGACGCTCTGGAGCCCAACGCCGAGAGCAGCGCGCAACACGATCGCCTCCACCCCCGCTGGGGACGAGAGGCGACGGCCGTCACCACCGAACACTCTCACGCCCAGCACACCGGGGACACCTGCGAGCCGGTGGACATCGCCAAGGTGATCGGCGCAGCACATCGGGCGGAACAACTCGCCACCACAGACCCCACATCCAGTCCGGCCCGGGCCGTTGCCGCCGAGCTGAACGGCTACCTGCCGGCCCTGCTCGCAGCGGCGGAATACCGGCTGAGCCGCATGAGGAGCGGCACCCCGGCCGCCTCGCGGGCGCGTGACGTCCTAGCCGACACCGTCAGGCACGCCAGATCGGTGTACCTGGCCGAAGAAGGCGGCGAACTGACCAACCCCACTGCACGACTCCACCTCCTGGCCGGGGCGTGCCGGCTACTGCACCACAACCTCGAAACCAGCTGGTAGCCCATCGACGCTCCTCCCCGCCTGTCTCCCCCTCGCCGTTCAGCGTGTCCGGGGGCTCAAACGGGGCGGCCCCGCACCCGACCGCGCATCCTCACCGCGGCCTCCCAAGGGCGCGGGGCCGCCCTCCCCCTACCACCCCCACATCCAAGGACACCCCTTGTGGCGAAAGCACCGAAAGCGACACGGCTCACCCGATTCGAGCGATGGCGAGCCCGCCGGCCCAACCGCTCCCGCGTCATCGAGACCGCCGTCATCCCCCTGCTGATCGGTGGCGTCGTGATCGCGTTCGCCGCCTTGCTCTGGCAGCTCGCCACCGGAAACTAGGAATGTACGAGGCCCTGACCGGCGTGGAAATGTGCCTGGCCTGCGACCAGCCGGTCCGAGACCGTGAGGACTCGACGCCCTATGGGCACGTCAGTGCCTCCGGTGGAGCCGCCTGCGCGGGCCGCGTCCACACCCGGTGCGCCCACGTGCTGCGCCACCGATCACGAAAACCCGCGCCCCGGGGAACACAGGCCAGAACCTCCGGGCGCGCTGCGGGGGCAAGGCCCTGCCCACACCCGCCCTCCTCAGGCCTCCACGCCCCGGGCAGATCGAGCCCGGGGTGGCACCTCGCCGCACCCTTCACACACCCTCACGTCGATAGGAACCGTCCGATGAGCGCCAGCACAGCCAGCGCAGCCAACCCGGCCACGAGCCGGCTCGTGCCCTACATCACCAGCCGCGCCGGCGAACGCCCCGACCTGCTGCTGTCCCTGCGCATCCAGCACGGCCCCGACGGGCACCTGCAGCTGGGCTACTGGAACGAGCTGAAGGCGGACCGTGACCTGCGGGGGGTGCTGTGGGGCCGCTGCTCCCAGACGATCGGCGCTGACGGCCTGCCCACCGGGCGGCCGAGATGGCGGATGGTCCATCCCTCCCGCCAACGCGAGTGCATGCAGCAGCTGCGGTGCCAGGTGTGCGCCCACAGTGCCCGTCCCCGCCACGGCGTGATCTTCCTCGCCGGACCAGGCGAGGTGCGGCCGCAGGAGGCGGTGGTGCGTA
Source organism: Streptomyces sp. NRRL F-5122 (assembly GCF_001507435.1). GTDB lineage: Bacteria > Actinomycetota > Actinomycetes > Streptomycetales > Streptomycetaceae > Streptomyces > Streptomyces lannensis. Next base: position 53,477 of record NZ_LMWH01000258.1, on the reverse strand, counting down.
CCGCGCAACCCCCCGTATGCCCCCAACACGCCCGTACAGCGGCGGAGCACTGCCCCCACCTCGACGGCCGGCCGACCGTGTTCCTCGCACAGAGCGCACCGCTGTACGGAGTGATCGGCACCCCCTACCAGTACAGCGACGACGGGCTGCAGGCGTTATCCGCCACCGACGAGGCGCTCCCCTACGGGCATCCCGACCTGCGCTGGTTCCTCGCCTCACAGATGGTGCGCAGGCTCCGTGCCTACACCGTCATCACCCTCGACGACCTCTGACTGCCCTGAGCCGCGCGGCTCCCCGAGTCCCCGTCCCCTGCCTCAACGCTCCCCCGCCGTAAGGCAGGGGGCGGGCCCCCACCCTGGTGCCGGGCCGCCATCCCCTCCCCCATCCGGCCGGCACCAGGACCCCGCCACAGCCACCATCGGTGCGTCAGACACCGACACCCGGCCTGGCGCCCGTTCCCGGACGGGTGGCTTGGCCGCGCGCCGGTTCCCGGCGGTGTCACAGGCGTGGATGCTGGGAACGCCTTGGTCCTGTGAACGTGCTGCCTGCGCATATGGTCCCGCCCTGGTTCCCTTCGGGCGCACCTTCAAGGGATATCTCCGCACCAGTCGAACAGACGCCCATCCGCCTGCCTGGACGCATACAGGGCCCGACCGCCCGGACCGTACCGCCCTATCTCCGTGCGCAAGGCGACAACTTCAGCCAGATCATGCGCAGACCAGCCCGTGACATCCAAGAGCAGACCGTCCAGCGGGCCCGCCACCAACTCCCCGTATACACGCCCGTGCCGTGGCCCGGCGTACTCGTGATCGGCCCCGTAAACCCGACCCCGCATGAACTCCAGCTCATCCATGCTCACCAGGGTTGCAGCCGCCACCGACAGCCCCCTGCCGTTACTCAAGCCGTTGTACACGACATCGCGCATCACAATCCGTCCCCCACGGAACGCGACGCGATAGAGGTCCGAAGCCCGCCCGGCTTCGGGCCTCTGCTTATACCCGAGACGCACGTCCTGCCCTGGCGACCGCGCGGCATCCGGCTCACTCGGCGAGTGCCATGCCGCTCATGGATACCTGCCTGCCAGCGCAATCGTGTGCCTGGCATAGGAAGGCTGGGTAAGGCGTCGACGATCAATGAAAGGCTGGACCTTCGCAATGATCAACGGCACGCTGGGGAACAGGTCCACCACATCGTCGCACTGGACCAAACCTCGCCTGACCAGGAGTGCAACTAGCTCTAGCTTCTGCAGCAGATCCTCGAGAGCCTCTTCGTCATCGCCAGTCAAGGCTGTCGCATCCATGATCCCACCATCCCGGATCCGTCGCCGCATCCGCCGTAAGTCTGGCGCCTGATACTCCTGGTGAAGGACGACGAGTGACTGTATAGCGCGAGCGTGCCTGGCCTCTCGCACCTGTGCCGCAGCATAGCCGCAGGCAACGGTTACGATCACCGCGCTGAAAGCGCTGCTCACCGCAGCTGTCGCATCCCAGGCAGACATATCCCTCCCCGAATCGGCCGTCAGAACCATGAGTTACCCAGACCCTTCGCCTTACTGAGCTGACGGCGTGGTCGTCAGGTTCTCCGCCGCGGGTCTTTTCCAGGTCAAGAGTGTTTAGCTGGGCTTTACTACAGGGCACCGGAAGCTGCTGCGTGATCGCGCAGGGTTCGCAGGCTGATGCGTACCCCCGCCTCGTCTTCGATGTGCCATTCGTTCATGCCTTGGCAGCTCTTGGTACCGCGGGCGACAGCGCCGGCTTCGTCCACCCGGCCGTAGGGGGTGCCTCCGGTTGCGGTGAGGATGATGCCGCCGTCTTCGTCGATGGTGGCCCAGTGATCGGTGGATCGGTAAGTGAGCACGATGCGTGTTCCGGGCGTGAGAATGTGGGCTGCGACCATCCTGGCGACATCCGTGCGGCGACGCCCTGGAGCTGGCCTGCGCGGCGCAGCTACTGGACATGCCTGGGCAGCTGGCTCGTCGGAGCCGTTGTGCTCACTGGGCAAGACGACGGGCATGCCGAGACGCTCGGGGTTCCAGATGTGTTCGAACAGGCGCAGATACAGCTCCTGGCGGGTCTGGACTACGGAGGTCATCGTCTCCCGAGGTCCGAACGACCTGAGGACTTTGTCGATCTTGTGGGTCTTAATGAAGTCGCGCAGCAGCGGGTTTCGTTGGTCATACCCGGGGGCGATGATGCCCAGCAGGACATTGCTGCGGGCGTAGTAGACGGCCTTGTCGTTGAGGGGGAGGTCGTTGATGCTGGAGTTTTCACGCCCCATCAGCAGGCCGAGGCCGCCCAGTTGGTTGCGGCGGCTGCGGAAGACGACAGCGTCGGGTATCTCCTTGTCCACGCGGTGGTGGTGGTTCGCCCACAGGTGTTCGATGTGGAACCGGTCCCGGTCGAAGTAGGCGAGCACGTCGTGCGGCCGCTGGCAGGCTTCTTCGACGTAGGCGGTGGCCCGGGCCAGCAAGTACCGGATCTGATGGGCGTTGTTGCCCCGCAGCCCCAGAGTGACCGCGTCGCGTATCGCGCCTCCGTCTTGTGTGACGAGGTTGCTCAGCACAGAGGCGACGTCGGCCACGGTGTCGCACCTACGCAGGAGTGGGACGAGCGTGTGGTGGACCAGGTCGTCGGCGTCGGCCGACTGAACGGGCAGGTCCTGCAGGACCCTGAGGGCGTACCAGCGGTCCATGTAGGCGGCAACGAGGCGTCCTTTGTCTTTGGCGTCGGAGGGTCGGTCGTCGGGATCGATGGCAGCGAGGATGGCGACCGTCTGGCAGGTGAGTCCGTTGCGTTCGTTGAAGAGCACCGTCTCCAGGCGGTCGCCGTCCTTCTTGAGTTCGCGGCCCGCTGCCAGGAAGGGCCGGAACAGCCTGGCCGACTTCAGCAGGTCCTGGACGAAGCGCAAGAAGTTGTCGGGACGCTTGGGTACCAGCCCCAGGTGTGCGGCGTTTTGGCGGACCCACACATTGAGGTTGCTGTCGATCTGCCGGCGGTCGTCGTCCTGGCCCGCGCGTGCGCAGCGGGCCAGGAGGAAGGCTTTGATGTAGCGGGAGGCGGCCGTGGTGTCCTCGCGGTCGGTGGCCAGTTCCCGGAGCATCTCCTGCCATTGGGTGTTCAGCTGGTCTTCATTTTCTCCGACGTGGGACAGCAGGTGACTCTTGAGGAGGTCCACGGCGGTGAGGCGGGCCCCGCGGTCGTTCATCGTCTCGAACATGCGGTAGCCGTGATCGGAGTTGGCCGCCCGGATCCCTACCAGGACCACCCGGTCCAGCAGCCACTCGGTGAACTGGTGAAAGTTCTCCGCGTCGAGATCTTCCACGAGCTGGGATTCGATCTGCTGGCTGCGTGCCCACAGATTGCGGCGGGATAGCGAGTCACCGGCACCCGTTTCGTACTTACGGGACTCGGCGACAGCCCGCAGGACGGGTTCGTGATCGGTGATGCCGACCGAGAAGTGCTCTCCGTCGGTCGTGATCACCCGGTTGAGCCGGTCGACCGCCCTGAAGTCCCCTCGTTCCTGTGCCGATAGCCGCAGTTGCAGGAAGAGCAGATGCAGCGTGACGAACCGTTGCTGTCCGTCGACGAGGTAGCGCCGGTTCTTCGATGGCTCGTAGTAGACGAACGGTCCCATGAAGTACTGCGGAGCGGTGTGCGGCCGGCGCAGGTACGCCGGATTCGTTGACCAGTGCTTGAACGATCCGCACAGGTCCCTCAGCAGAGTGCGGACTTCCTCTTCCCCCCAGGTGTAATCACGCTGGTAGTAGTCGATCTCATAGGCCACCTCACGGAACAGCTCCTTCAGGCTGAAGCCTTGGGACCTGATCTCGTCCGAACCCATGACACCACTCCCCACCTGCCCGGCGTATCCCCTTATGCTCGCAACTCCCCCCAGCGCCGTACAGACTGCGTGCGTGCAGGCACTGCTGGGTCGCCCGCCGGAAGAGCCGACGAGAGAGGGTCAGCGCATGGACAAGTTCGCCTGCCTGGTGCGCTCCGGGCGAGCTGCGGGGCCGCTAAGGGCCCGTAAGGAATCAACACGTTGCTTCGCGGTCTCCTTGTCGTTGGTGTGGTATGCGCATACCGAGCGAAGTTCGTGACCAACTTGCCCTGAGGTTCGGGGCGTTGTTCCCTCATCTCAATGAGCGGCAGCAGCGGCTGGCACTGGCCGCCGAGGCCCGGCTGCTGGGGCATGGTGGGGTTCGGGCCGTCGCGCGTGCCGCAGGGGTGAGCGAGACGACGGTGCGGAAGGGCGTCTTCGAGCTGGAGGGCGGTGAGGACCCGCTGCCCGATGGCCGGGTTCGCCGGGACGGCGGCGGTCGCAAGAGCGCCGAGGAGCTTGACCCGCTGCTCGTTCCAGCTCTGTTGGCGCTGGTCGAGCCGGATGAGCGGGGCGATCCTATGTCGCCGCTGCGCTGGACCACTAAATCGCTGCGGTCTCTGGCCGGGGAGCTGGCCCGGCAGGGCCATGCCGCCTCGGCGCCGACCGTGGGCAGGTTGTTGCGGGAGAACGGTTTCAGTCTGCAGGCCAACGCCAAGACCCTCGAGGGTGCTCAGCACCCTGACCGGGACGCGCAGTTCCGGTACATCAACGACCAGGCCAAGGACCATCAGGCGGACGGTCAGCCGGTGGTCAGCGTGGACACGAAAAAGAAGGAAGTCGTCGGGGAGTTCAAGAATGCCGGACGTGAATGGCGGCCGGCCGGTGATCCAGTGCGGGTTGACGTCCATGACTTCCCCGGTGATGCCTTGGGCAAGGCCCTGCCCTATGGCATCTACGACCTGGCGGCTGACACCGGCTGGGTGAACGTCGGCACGGATCACGACACCGCGGCCTTCGCAGTCGAGTCGATCCGCCGCTGGTGGAACGGGCAAGGACGCCTCGACTACCCCCATGCCAGACGTCTGCTGATCACGGCCGATGCCGGTGGCTCCAACGGCTACCGCACCCGCGCCTGGAAGACCGAACTCGCGGCTTTCGCCGCCGAGACCGGTCTGTCCGCCACCGTCTGTCACATGCCTCCGGGCACATCGAAATGGAACCGGATCGAGCACCGGCTGTTCTCCGCGATCACGATGAACTGGCGCGGCCGCCCGCTGACCAGCCACGACGTCATCGTGAAATGCATCGCCGCGACCACCACCCGCACCGGTCTCACCGTCCACGCCGAACTGGACCCCGGCAGCTACCCCACCGGTGTGAAGGTCAGCGACGCCGAGCTGAACGCAGTGCCGGTTACCGGACATGCCTTCCATGGCGAATGGAACTACACCGTGCACCCCCACCCCGCCAGCCCGGCCACCCCCACCGGACCAACGCCCGAGCCGGCGGCGGTCTTCGACCGTGGTGCTCTGGCACACCCCGCACTGACCGGCATGACCCGCACCGCACTGACCGAGCTGACCAAGACGCTGACCCCCGACTGGCAGAAGCTGCAGAAACAGGACGCCACCACACGACGCGACGGCGGTGAACGACGCCGGGCCCCGGGCGGCGGCCGCAAAGCCAAACTCGACCTGGCCGACCGGGTCCTGGTCACCGTGCTGCAACAAAACCTCGCCCTGCCACCCACTGTGCTGGCAGACCTCTTCTCCGTCAGCAAGGACACCATCCGCCACACCACCAGCGAGATCCGGCGCCTGATGGACCAGCACGCACACACACCCCGGCCCCCAGCAGCACACCTCAACACCCTGGCAGGGCTCCTCGTCCATGCCACCGCACACGGCGCGACCCTCACGACGAAGACCAAACCAACGCGTTGATTCTTTACGGGCCCTAAGGGCGTGCAGAAGAACAACACGCTGATGTCCGATTCGCGTGCGCCGTCATGTGGTACGCGGCTCGCTGAGCTGCAGGATCTGCCTGACCGCCGTCATGGACGCCATTCTCTACAGTGACGGCTGGCGCCGCATCCTTCCTAGTCGCGGATGCCTACCACAACGATCGGCCCCAGAACCGGAATCAGCGTGTTCTTCTGCACGCCCTAAGCCGGAATCGCCGCCGTCCTGATCTGCTACCGCAGACTTGCGAAGGTCATCAACTCGACGTGATCCGTAAAGTACGGCCCTATATGACGCGGCCCACCGCGATGGACCGCGCCGCGCACACACCGTCGAGGAACTCATGACTGACTATCTGGCTGCCGCGATGGCGATGCTCGGCCCGGCCCAGAACCGCTATGCGGACCCAGCTGCCTGGGACCGTCTCCACGCAGAGCTCGGCATACAACTGCCTCCCGACTACAGGGTCCTTGTGGACGCGTTCGCCCCCCTTCAGATCAACGGACACCTGTACCTCTCCCACCCTGCGACAGAGCGGTGGAACCTGGGCCGAGACATCCGGAGCAAGATCAAGGCGTGGTCCGAGGTGCCGTGGGACGACCTCGATCTCGACGCAGATGAGGACCCCCGCCAGCTCTTCGGACTCGACGAGCTGAGCTTTGGCACCCGCAACGGGCTGTGGCCGATCGCGAGCACCGACCGAGGAGAGACCATCTTCCTGCTCGCTGCCACCGATGCCCCAAGGCTCCTGGTGAACTATGACGAAACCTGGGCAGAGCACCACATGAGCTTCGCGGAATGGCTCTACCGCTACCTCATCGGCGAAGACATGACCGGACCCAACAGCTCAGCCTTTTACCCCGGCCCCGTGCAGTTGCAGCGCCTCCCTATGCCTGCCGACGAACACCCCGAACCTTGGTACGGCCCAGACCGCGGCATGTGAGAAACCAGCGCTCTCTAGTCACAGCGACAGCCCTAATGAAATCACCTCTTCGCTCGCGCCTTTACGGATCTGGTGCGGCATCGCCGTGGCACGATGCTCGGTCTCTGGATCCGGGAGGCAGAGCAATCCAGCCTCGGACGGATCAGATCGTTCGTCAGCTTCATGCGGCAGGACTTCGAAGCGGTGGCGGCCGGTCTGACCCTGCCATACAGCTCAGGAGTCGTTGAAGGTCATGGCTGCCGCGTGAAGCTGCTCAAAAGGAGCATGTACGGACGCGCCTCGTTCGCATTGCTACGTGCATGCGTTCTCGCAAGGCCATGATCCATAACTCAAGCTCAGGTGGGATCTACTACCTTGCCGGCCCGGCGGATCGACGGCCCAAGAACTTTATCGACCTCCGTTGATACGGAGTTGAGGAGTACCTCACCGAACAGGCAGAGGGACTCTTCCCAAGGATGCCCGAAGCTGCCCATGCGGAAGTCTTCCGAAAGGTAGATGTAGTAGTCACCGTCGGGGTACGGGCTCAGTGGCCAAGCCGGTTGCCCAGGGCCGCCAACCTCCTGCGGGGTAAAGCGGTACGACGTGTGCTGCCAGTCGAGCGCGAACAGCGTGCCCTGCGGGCCGATGCAGGAGGCCAGGCCCTGCTGGACCACCTCGACCAGGCGGTCCAGACGCTCGTAGTCAGGTTTGTCGGGAAGTGTAGCCAGGCTCCAGGTGACCGACGCGGCGGGCTCCTTGATGGCCGGCCATTTGAGCGAACTCACACTCGGCTGGAAGCTGAACTCCTCGTAGAAGCGGTCCCAGACGCGTCGGTACTCAGCCTCTGGCAGGGCGGCCACGGATTCTTCCATCATCGGTCGATCCTATCGACTCGCCTGGAGTGAGCTCACTGCTGGAACGGTCACGAAAGCGCGGACAGAACCGACTTCAGAGATTCCCGTCATCAGCGCTCCGCACCTCCGTCGAATGGGCCGGAAGGGCTTGCAGAAGAACACGCTGATTCCGGTTCTGGGGCAAGACACCCGACGGTGTCCGCCAGCAGATCTGGGCACACCTCCTGGTCCACCACGCACTGCGCGAACTCATGCTGAGAACGGCTGCCACCCGTGGCCTGGACCCTGATCGGGTCTCTTTCACCGAGACCCTGCGCTCTGCCCGGCGCAGCGTGACCGTCACGCCGGGCAGATTTCCCCCTGACCTCCTGGTCAGAGCACTGGTGATGCTCGAGCAGGACCTCCTGGAACGACTCCTGCCTGTCAGGCTCCGCAGCCAGCCCCGCGTCGTGAAACGCAAGATGTCCAACTACCACCTCAGACGAGCCGAGCATCGTGCCTGGCCGCAGCCGACCCGCACCGGCATGCAAGCCGTCCTCGTCATAAGACCCCAACCGACGAACCCGTAAATGCAACGGCATTGCCCTTAGCCCAGGACTGCGGTGGGGCCTTTTCATTGGAGGCTGCGGCCCGCCTCAGGCTGCTGACGGCAGAGCCGTCCGGTCAACGGTCAAGCGCGGGCAGTTCGACCGGGTGCGCCTGGTCGACGAACCGACCACCCAGCGCTTTGACAGCCAATGAGCACAGAACGGCCGCCACCGATTCCTGCTGACGCCTGGCTGCTGTGACCGACGCACTCGGCAGTCGACCGACAATCACCGTGCTGACCGATGAGCAGGTCGTGTCGGGAAGCCGGCCGATGGTGTACGAGTACCGGCCGTCCGCGCCTGAGTGATCAGTGGGGCATGGGATGGTCGTCGCGGAAACTTCCCGTGCCGAGCCTTACAGCGACGGCTACCACCGTCCTTGCCATGAGGAGGGACTGTCAGACAGCAGTGCCGGGGGAATTCTCCGGGTGGCTGGCAGTCGTCAGCTATAGCGGCGCCTTATCAGCTATCTCGCGCAGAAGATCTTTATATTCCGAGTGGCCACTCACATAGCGGCAATTCCCGCTCGTCGAGTTGACGACAACTCCGGGGCTTCCGCCAAATTTCGGTCTTCCATCCGGAGCCGATGGATTCACGGTTATTTGGAACAGATAGAGACCAGAGTTTGAGATTCCTCGAAAGTGAAACCCCCAGCTCGATCCATCAAGCTCAGGAAAAGTGCGAGATCCGAATTCTTGCGCAGCAAGTAGGGCGGCTTCCAATGTGACCACTGTGCACCACCTCTGTGTCTATGAATTCCAGGGATCGATCCTGCTCGGGAATCCTCTTGAGCCCGCTCAGGTACGGCTCTCCAGGGGAGGCCGCCGGTGAGGATTCACAAGGTCCCGATTCTCCTAAGCTCGACCAGGTGACGGTCAACAGCTGCAACCTCTTCTCGAGAGAGCACAGGAGCAACCCACTGACCGGAATCACCGTGAGAAATGAATTCTTCTGGCAGCTCTATCCCGTAGTGCTCCACATAGTCAGCCGTGTCGAGCCTCCAGAAGAACCGACCATCACTCATGATGGCGGTGCCGCCGGACCGGGAGAACTTGTTACCCAGAACGTCCTCAGAGAACCCCATCAGTGCAATGATGGGCGTGCCGGAGCGAAGGTATTGTGCGATCTTTCTCCGTTCCTTTTTCAGGATCACATCCACCTTCTGCCGGAGCTCGTCAGCATGTTCCAAAAAGGCGGACTGACTCGCGATCCTGCCGAATATCCCCAAGGGAGCAACGTTCGTCATGCGAAATTTCCAGACAGTAGGCACGACTCCTTCGGTGGAGAGGAAGGCACCTTCCTCTCCACCGAAGGATAGAGTGACATCACGACATTTCTGATTGCATCTTACCGGCTACTGCATCCCCCAGGGTACCGGGGCGCCGTGAGGTCCGTCCGGCCACTCCCTAACGGTACCCAAGGCGGGGTCCAGGTCCACCTGATGCTTGCTCGCACCGGTTATTTTCACACCCATGACTTCCTCGAGCTCCGCGGCGGAACCGCAGGCGGAATGGCAAGTGACGATCTGAATGGGACCTCCGTTGTAATGTGGATTCTCACGGACTAGCTGGGCTATCTGCTCGGGATGGGTGATGTAGTCGTCCACCCGAAAATTACCCATCTCATCCCCGTGAACAATCACGTCGTGGCCCCTGGCGCCGGTCGATCTCAGAAAATTCTGGCCCCACCCATTCGCATTCCGGAATCGCGCCTTCCCAGTCGTCGACGCAGCGGTCGGCCCAGGTGTATTCGCTGCCGCGGTCACTGTGGACCACGCAGCCGGGCTCCAGATTCCCTCGGCCGTAGGCCATGTCGAGGGCGTCCACAACGAGTTCCGCGCGGTGGTGATCGGCCATGGCATAGCCGACGACCTCGCGGGTGGCCAAGTCCAGCCAGCAGGCGTGGTAGAGCCAGCCCTCGGCGGTGGGCAGGTAGGTGATGTCGCCGACCAGCTTGATCCCGGGCCGCTCGGCGTGGAAGTCGCGGCCGATCAGGTCAGGGGCCGGCTTCGCCTTCTTGTCGGGCCGGGTCAACGAGCGGTGCTTGCGCCGGGTGACGCCTCGGATGTCGCGCTCGCGCATCACGCGGGCGATGCGCTTGCGGTTCACCCGCCGCCCCAGACGCCGCAGTTCGGCGTGGATGCGTGGGACACCGTAAGTGCAGCGGGAGGCGACGTGCAGCACCGTGATCTCGTGCGCGAGCGCGTCGTCGGCGACCTGCCGGGCATGGCGGGCGGCCTCGCCATCGCGCCACGCGTAGTAGGAGGAGCGGGCGACGTCCAGCACCCGGCACAGCAAAACGATCGGGTAGTTCGCCTTCTCCGCGTGGATGAACCGGCACAACTCGCTCACCGGTCGTTCTCCTTCACGAAGAAGGCGGTCGCTTTTTTAAGGATCTCAATCGTCTGCTGCTGCTCGCGGTTCTCCCGCCGCAGCCGGTGGAGCTCCTCGCGCTCGGCACTGCTCAATCCGCCGGGAGTGCCCTCGCCCCGGTCCGCCTTCGCCTTGCGGTACCAGCCACGCAGAGACTCGGAGCTGATGCCGAGTTCCCGGGCGACCGCCGTGACCGTCTTGCCCGAGGAGTCGACGAGCGCGATCGCGTCCCGCTTGAACTCTTCGGTGTACCGCTTCGTGTACTTGCTTCCCACCTGGTGCTACTTCCTCTGGAACCTCAGGTCCCAGTCTCCAGGTGTCCACGATCAAGGGGAAGGTTCACTGTGTCTGATCGGCGACTCGGGGACCGGCAAGTCGCACCTGCTGATCGCGCTGGGCACCGAGGCCGCGATGGCCGGCTTCCGGGTCAAGTACGTCCGCGCGACCAAACTCGTCAACGAGCTCGTCGAGGCCGCCGACGAAAAGCTGCTGACCAAAACGATCGCCCGCTACGGACGCGTGGATCTTCTCTGTATTGACGAGCTGGGCTACATGGAGCTGGACCGGCGTGGCGCCGAGCTGCTGTTCCAGGTTCTGACCGAGCGCGAGGAAAAGAACAGTATGGCCATCGCCTCCAACGAGTCCTTCTCTGCGTGGACCAAGACGTTCACCGACCCGAGGCTCTGCGCGGCCATAGTGGACCGCCTCACCTTCGGCGGCAACATCATCGAGACCGGAACCGAGTCCTACCGCCTCGCCCACACCAAAGCCCGCGCCGAACAAGCTCAGTAGCAGCGGGGAACGGCACGGTGGGCCCCACTCCGTGTCCGTTCCCCGCCCGGCCTCACGCAAGGCGGGTCGTGACTACTCTCCGGTGGCTCCGTCGATCCGCTCGCGGAGCAGGTCAGCGTGACCGATATGCCGCGCGTATTCCTCGATCATGTGGGTGAGGACATAACGGAGGGTGAACACCTCGTCGCGCCACTGCACGGTGGCGTCCAGGGACTCGGCCGTTTTCCACGATCGCGCAGGATCGCGCGCACGCCGCCTGCCAGACCTTGAACGCCTCGTCGGGCTCGGCCGAGTCAATGTCGAACTCGGCGAACGTGCCATTCACCGTCCCCGGCCAGTAAGCCCGGACATCTTCGCCGTTCCACACCACCTGGAACCAGCTCCGCTCGACCTCGGCCACATGCCGGACCAGCCCGAGCAGAGACAGACCCGACGGCGGAACCGCCCTTTCCTTCAGCTGCATGGCGGTCAGCCCTGCGCACTTCATCATCAGGGTCTCGCGCTGATGCTGCAGGAAGCCGGTCAGCGAGGCACGCTCACCGGCTGTCCGCGAAGGTTCGGTCCGCTGGTGATCACTCATCCGGGCATCCTGCCAGGGGCCCAGCTGCCGAAGCTCGCCCTTTTCGCGCGATAGGGCCAATCGGCTCCTTCACGACGAACCCCCCGCCGGACGATCTACACCCCAGACTGCCGCCTGCCACCAGCACGAGCACCCCGAAACGGGGCCACACCACCCCGCTGACCAGCCACTTCAAGATGGCGCAGCCTCAGGGAACCTCTCCCCTACCGATCAGCTGATGTTGCTACCCGTCAGGGCGTCCAGTAGGGCGATGGCCTCACGGCGGCTCAACAGGTCATGGAAGCGTTCGTTGCGGAAGGTTCGCAGGCACGCGTAGCAGCTGCTCTCGGGGCCGCATTCGCAGGCTTCCACCCGAGTAAGCGCCGCGTCGAGGACCGGTTCGAGTCAGACCAGCCAGCAAGTATGCGGTGCAACGCCTTAGCGTTGCGCAGAACGGACTTCTGCGCGTCCGTTGGGCGGGCGGACGTTCCTGGTCGTCGTCGGCACACCGGACTTGGACAGCGCGCATCGCATCTTCAGCGTCATGAACTCGCGCGGCCTGGACCTCTCGCCCACGGACATCTTCAAGTCGCTCATTATTGGCGACCTGGACGAACGGACCGCTCAGGAGTGCGCCCGCAAGTGGGAGGACGCGGAGGAGGCCCTGGGCCGGGACGACTTCGCCGACCTCTTCCTTCACATCCGGATGGTGTTCGCCACGCGGCGAGGGGAGCGCGAGTTGCTGAAAGAGTTCCCCGAGCAGGTGCTCAGCCACTATCTGCCCGGTAGGGCCAAGTCGTTCGTCAACGATGTCGTCGTGCCATACGCAGATGCTTACGTACAGATCCGCGACGCCAGTTACTCCGCAGCGTCGGGAGCCGAGCAGGTGAACGCCTGGTTCAAGCGCCTGCAGCAGATCGACAACAACGACTGGCGGCCCGCTGCCCTATGGGCCCTGCGCACCCACGGAAAGGACCCCGCCTGGCTCGACGCCTTCTTCAACGCCCTAGAGCGGCTTGCGGCCAGTATGTTCATCCGCCGCGTCTACACCACTCCCCGCGTGACCCGGTACGCCGACCTGCTGCGCGAACTCAACGCCGGCAGAGAGCTGGATGCACCGTCGTTCATCCTGACCGACACTGAGAAGACCGAGACGCTCGATCGCCTGGACGCAGACCTGTACCTCGTTGCAAGGACCCGCAAATACGTACTGCTGCGGTTGGACGAGATGCTTGCCAGTAAGCCCGGAGTCTCCTACGACCACCCGCTGATCACCGTCGAGCACATACTGCCGCAAAACCCCAAGCGCGGCTCGGACTGGCTGCGGCACTTCACCGACGACCAGCGCCAGCAGTGGACGCACCGCCGGCCGAAAAGAAGGCCAAGTACTTCACCGGCAAGCATGGCGTCTCCACCTTCGCGCTGACCAGCCAGGTACTGCAGCATCAGCAGTGGACCCCGGAACTGCTACACAAGCGACAGCAACGGCTCCTGGGCCTGCTAGCCGACGAATGGGATTTGTAAGGCGGCCGGCTGAGCCGTCGCCGGCCAGGCAGGGCTTCGGCGTAGTCAGCCCTGGTCCGGTTTGTGACGGTTCGCTGACCGGTGGGCGTCCCCGAGGCAGGACAGGCACGGATTTCCAAGATCATGGAGTTCTCTACGCCCCGTGACCTGCCTGGAAGACCGTGCCTGCCGACGCATCATTGCCGATTCCGCCTGCCCTTAACCAACTCCGCGAGCAGCCCGGCGTCGGGCCCGGGGAGGTGGCGGGCCTGCTGGAACGGCTGGCCGAGGTGCCGGACCCACGGAACCCTCGCGGTGTGCGGCACGCGTTCGCCGTTGTCCTCGCCCTGGCCGCGTGCGCAGTGCTGGCGGGGGCGACTTCGCTGCTGGCGGTCGGCGAGTGGATCGCGGACGCGCCGCCCCAGGTGCTGAAACGGTTCGGTGTGCGCCCCGATCCGGTGCTGCCCAGGCGGCTGGTGCCAGCCGAGACGACGGTGCGCCGCCTGCTCGCGCGCGTCGACGGCGACGCCCTGGACCGGGCGGTGGGCGGCTGGCTCGCCGACCGCTGCCCCGCTGGCTCCGGGTTGCGCGGACTGTCCGTGGACGGCAAGTCCCTGCGCGGCGCGGCCAGGGCGAGGGGACGGAAGATCCACCTTCTTGCGGCGGTGGAGCACAACACCGGCCTGGTCCTGGCCCAGCTCGATGTCGGCGAGAAAACCGGCGAGATCACCTGCTTCCAGCCGCTGCTGGACACCGTCGCCGACCTGGCCGGGACGGTCGTCACCAGCGACGCACTGCATACCCAGCGCGAGCACGCCTGCTACCTTCTGGGCCGCCGGGCCCACTACATCGCGATCGTCAAGGGCAATCAGAAGAAAATGCGCAAGCAGCTGAAGTCCCTTCCCTGGAAGGGCGTCCCGCTCCAGGGCCGCACGCGCGGTAGCGGCCACGGCCGCGCGGAGATCCGCCGAATCAAGGTCGCCACCGTGAACAACCTGCTCTTTCCCGGCGCTTGCCAGGCCGTCCAGATCAAGCGCCGCCGCACCGACCGCAAGACCGGTAAGACCACCATCACCACCGTCTACGCGGTGACCAGCCTGACCGCCGAGCAGGCCGCCCCCGCCCGGCTCGCACAGCTGGTCCGGGACCACTGGAAGATTGAGGCCCTGCACCACGTCCGCGACACCACCTTCGCCGAGGACGCGTCCCAACTGCGGACAGGCAATGCACCCCGGGCGATGGCGACCTGGCGCAATCTCGCCATCGGCGCCATGCGCCTGGACGGCGTCAAGAACATGGCCGCCAGCCTCCGCCGCAACGCACGCAACGCCTGCCGACCCCTCGCGTTCCTCGGCCTCGCATGATCACAAACCGGACGTCATCCAGTCTTTGCCGAAGCCTTGGGTCCGACGGTTGAGGTTCATCTACTCTGTCGTCATGGCGTGCAGGGTATGTGGACTCGGTGGGCACAACAATCGCACATGTCCGGGTGAACACCCCACGTGTCCGAACTGTGGTAAACCGACAGCCAACATGAGCGACTACTCCGAGCGACACGACAGCGATTACTGCTCTCCGTTTACCTCCTCCGATTGCTGGGGTGACGCGCGGTGACAGGGCTTGTCTGTACAGGGTGTGACGATCCCGTCGAGAACGCGACTGACTGGGACGACGAGTCTCAGATGTGCAGCGCTTGTTATGAAGTCAGCGGCGGCCCCACGTACTGCTGCGGCGTTATGTACGACGATGGCGAAGACACCTGTAGGAGTTGCGGCGACCCGCTTTAAGACCGTTGTGCTCCAACGTTGCGTCGCGGGCCTGCGCCAAACCGGACGCAACGCGACTACGCCGAGGCCCTGCCTCGGGGGTGGGTTCCTGATGTCCGTCGAAGGCGTCCAGGAGGGCTGCGTTGCCCCGCGTGCTCCCCGGCGGTCCGCTCAGGCCGGCCTTATGGTCGCCGAAGTAGCGGACGTGGCCGTTGTCGAGATCGAAGACGTCGTGCCAGGGTGTCTGCTCGGTGCCCGCCTTCCACGGGCTGGAGCGGATCAGCACGGCGGGACGGCGTTCACCGTCCGCGGTCTTCACGTGGGCCATCGCGTTGATACCGGCCTCGAGCAGGGCGCGTCTGTGTCCCGGAGTGTGCGTTGCGAAGTAGAAGTTCGGGTAGCCGTCGAGGGTTTGTACCGTCGGGTCCTTGTCGACGGGATAACGCAGAATCTCCCCCACCCGTATCGTCCCACCCATACGGCCCCCTCCGTCTCCCCGCGCCCGACCTGTGCCGCAACCCTACGGTTACGCACTCACAGCGGATCACCGTGAGGGCCCCACCCATCGCACCGGACCTCGTCTCGGAGCCGATGGTCCGCTTCGGGCACCGGGACTGGCTCGAAGTCCGGCTCGGCATCGGGCAGAACGCGACGGTGCACGTTTTGGCACCGATGGACACCACCTGGCGACCCTGTCGCCACCACGCCCGACACGCCCCCTCGGCGGGCACTTGATCCTCCCCCTCGCTCATGTCCGTTCGTTCCGTGAGGCCGGGGATCTGGGCGGGACCGACGAGCCGGCGCTCACGCGAACATCCGGATACGTCTCAACGGACTTGTCCGCCCGCTCATTAGGGACGGCACGCCCGGCGGTACTCGTGTATGGCTTTGCCGATGGCCGCACCAAGGCCGACAAGGACGGCGTTACCGATCTGTCGGGCGATCTGGATCTTCGTCCCGTGCCACTTGAAGGTCCCGGGGAAGCGTCTCTGATTGGCTTAGGGAAACCGTGTGATGCTCAGTGTCTTGGGCCAATCGCTCTCGTGCCCCGGTGCCGTACGACCGAAGTCGCCAGCCCGCATGACACGTCTCTCCGGACGCTGATCGGCAAGACCGTGAGGCCACACCGAGGAGGGTGCCCGACGTCGCCTGGGCGCCGGGGCGTGACCGTCACACTCTGCCACAGGATCACTACGATTAGTTAATCCAACTGGTAAGCCTGCGTGATCATCGCTCGGGATCCTCGGAGATGGTTGGATTCTGAATCAGAGGTGCCCTTGCTCCAGGAGGTCACGGATGGCGTCCTCCGCACGACGGAGTACCAGGCGTCCATCACCGTCGGAGAAGGCAAGAACCCGACTGCCCGGGTCCAGTCCAGCCTCGGCCAAGAGGCCGAGAGGGAGCTGCACACCTCCCGTCTCGTCCACGACGATCTCTGCAGGTTCGCGAATCATGACGCCAGTCTGACATTCGCGGGCGCCTCTTACCTCGCCAGGTTGCCGGAGGTGACGGCTCTGGAGTGGTGTGGCCGCTGTGAGCCGTTGGGCCAGCGGTTACCGACCGAGGCGTGATTCGACGCAACGGATTGCGACTGCTCCGTACCTGTGAGGAACAGTGCAGGATGGGGGTGTGGAACCCTTGAAGACAACGGAGCAGGTGCGGAAGCGAATGAGTCTGCAGCGCAGCCGCAACACACAGGTCGAGGTTGTGCTGCGTCGCAGACTCCACGCGTCCGGTCTTCGGTTCCGTATTCATCGGCGGCCCGTCAAAGGTCTCAAGCGCGAGGCCGACATTGTCTTCGGGCCTGTGAGAGTGGCCGTGTTCGTCGACGGCTGTTTTTGGCACGGTTGTCCGGAGCATGCGACGTGGCCGAAGAACAACCCGGACTTCTGGCGCAACAAGATCGAGGGCAACCGGGCCAGGGACGCCGACACCGATGCTCGGCTTGCTGCGGAGGGGTGGTTGGCCGTTCGCGTGTGGGAGCACGAGGATCCCGTGACGGCGGCCGAGCGGATCCGGGCAGTGGTGCTGGATCGACGAACAGGAGGGAAAACGTCAGGTCAGCCGGTGCATGCCGCTGGGTCGATCTGATCGGCGCAAAAAGCGATCCTTCTTTTGTTCACCGTCCGGCACGATGCTGCGGGCAGACGGCCCAGCTCTTGCTCACCATGCGTCGGCAGCCGGTCTGTCTGAGGAAGCCCTGCGCTCACGCAGCGGGGCGTGGTCACGGAACTCCTCGAACAACCTGACCAGCGTGTCGACGGAGTCGCGTGGGGTGCACCCGTCATCGGGGCCGTCGGGAAGGCGGTCCCAGGGAACGGCGGGTGCCGAGTCGGCTGCCGCGATCCAGGCGAGCAGCCCCTCCTGGTCGGGCAGATCGTCGGGGGCGATCACGTCGTACAGGAGCGTGCTGCCTGCGGCGTTGACCGCGGTGGACAGGGCGTTCGTGCGATCTCCCAGGCGGGAGACGCCCGCATCCCTCAGTTCTTTGATGATCCGGGCCAGCGCCAATGCGGTGGGGCGGTGCGTGATGACGTCCAGGCGCATCATCCCGTGGAGTACGTCCTGTACCTCGCAGACGATCTCGGCGGGGCGGTAGTCCTCACCGTCGCGGAAGAGTTCGGCTGCCCACCACAGGCGAGCGAAAGCGTGGAGGTCCTTGCGTCCGACGAAGCGGGTGGGCTGAGCTGCGCCGTCCCCTCGCCGGCCGGTGGAGCGGTGCCGCCAGATCACGTAGTCGGGCGCAACCACCATGGCGAGGAACGCCCACAGGCGTGGGTCTGCGGCCTCGGATCGCGTCATGCGCACGGTGGCGTGCAGACGGGGCGCCAGCCAGGCGTCGGCCTGTGGGGGGTGCGTGTCAAAACGTCGCATCGCCTCGTCGAGGATCTCGCGCACCGGTGCGGTGTCCCAGCGGCAGGAGGCGTCCGGCAGTGCGGCGCAGCCCCGTGTCAGCGCCACACGTGCGGGTTGCTCGCGACCGGTGAGCACTCCCAGGGTCAGATGGGCCGTGGCCAGCGTGGTCGGCAGCAGTGCGAGTCGTTGCGGGAGCTGCACGTTGGTGCTCATCGGCTGTCCTCCTCGGCCTGGGTGCGCGCCAGGGCGCGGATGGTCATGGTGAGGCTCTTGGGCAACTGGGCGCGACGCCCGGCCGCGTAGTGGATCCGGGACTGCAGTTCGGCCCAGCCCGCCGCGTCCTGCCGGCGGCGGTGCACCTCGAACAGGGCGTCGGTCGCAGGCAGGCCGGGCATCACGTCAGGGAGCATGGCGCGCAGCAGGGACTCCCGCCAGCCACCCGGTATCTGGGGGGTGCCGTCCTCGTCCGTGTCCAGGTCGGTCACGGCCGCGTGAAACATCGCGGTCCATGTCTCCTGTGCGATTTGGGCCGAGACCAGGCGAGCGGCGGCGCGCTCCGTTTCACTGCCCGAGTCCCGCAGGATCGCGGCGATGCCCTCGAACGACTCGTTGAGGTAGACGGTGGGCGGTTCTCCGGTGGCGGTGACCAGCCAGGGTGAGTCCTTGAAGGGACGCAGCCACTCCTCGGGGCCGTCCCGGAAGTCGACCGGGACGATCTCGATCTCCCGTTGGCGAACCGGCTCACGGGAGGTGAGGTCGATGACCCAAAAGTCGTCGCTCTGGCCGATCACGCGGCCTGCCACTTTGTCGACGGTGGCGACGAGGTGGGCCCGCAGGATCGCGCGTTCGTGGTGGAGCGTGCGCAGGACGGGGACGGTTCCCTGCCAGCATTGGGAGCCTTGGTCCCAGGTCAGGCGACGCACGATGCGAGCGTCGGTGGCGGCCTCGGTGAGTACTGCCACGCAGGTGACATCTTTCCAGGGCCCCCCGGCAAGTTCCCGATCGGGTGCGAAGACGCGTACCTCCAGGCTGCCCTCGCTCCAGTCACCGTGACCTATCTCGTGCAGAGCGACGGCTCGCTGGCTCGCCGAGAGCAACGAGGCGTTGACCGGCCGTCCGTCCAGGCGTATCCGCGTGACGTCGAGACTGATCGAACCGAAAAGCGTCGGGTAGGGGTAGAGCGTGGCACTCATGCGGGTGCGGCCCCTCTGCTGGTGGTCTGCAGGTCGATCATGATGCCGGCCAGCATGGAGGACACGGGGTGGCTGTCGGGCGCGGTGGTGCCGGTGAAGGCGGCGTGGCGTACACCGGCGTCGATCAGGACGACGTCGTCGACGATGCGGCAGTTCTCCGAGGCCGTCAGTGCGGCCCATGCCAACACCGGTCTGCTGCCGGAGCGGACGTCGAACTTGGCGACGGGGGTTATCGACCACGGGTCGTCACGTTGCGGAAGGCGCAGTCTGATGCGCAGATTCCACGCTCCGCTCTCGTCGACCTCGCCCTCCAGGGCGGCTACGGTCGGGTGGCTTTCGGCGCGTCGTGCCCGCCCTGTTGCCGGCGCATCCAGTCTCAGCAGGCCGCGCAGGAGTTCGGGGCCTTCGTTCTTGGGGGCGGCGGGACCGTGTCCGATGAGCTCGCGAAGCCGCGCGTCCGTCGCGACGCGGAAGTCCTTCAGGCGGGTCAGGGAACCGCGCGCGTAGGTACTGGCGAGTTCTTCGGTCTTGCCCCAGCGGTCATGCTCGGGTGGCTCGGCTGCGCGCAGGAATGCCTCCGCGCGCGCTGCTTCTTCGCTCTCCTCTCCGGTCGCCAGACCTGCGAGCAGAACCGCTTGGAAGGGCTCGGCTCCCATGCCGATGTCCTGTGGGCGTCGCGTGGTGATGGTCATCCTGCTTCCCCGCATGCACACGATCCTGCTGTGCTGCTGATCGGCGCCGTCGGCGGGGGTGACGAGCAGTACTGCCTCGTGGATCGCTGCACCCCCGGAGCGTGCCTGGGTCCGCAGCGGTGGCACCGTCAAGGGCACGCGTGTGCTGATCACTTCGTCCAGCCCGGTGAGCTGTGGCACGGTCTCCCGGTTCATGTGTGCGCGCAGGGCGCGGGTCAGTGCCGGGTGGCGGGTTCGCGGATCGACTCGTTGTTCCGGGATGAGCACGGTGTCGTTGATGAGGGTGACCACCGACGCCTCCAGGAGCGCCGGTATGTCCCGACCGCTGGTCATGGCGGCCCAGAAGTTGTCGGCGAGCGCGTCGACCAGCTTGTCGTGCAGCGCCTGGTGCGGTGTCTGGTGCGCATCCGCCTCAATACCTGCGTCGTGGGCACCGAGCACCAGGAAGGAGGTGCCGGGAGCTGTTCCGTCGCGGGTCAGCTTGAGCGTCGAGACTGTTTCCTCATCGGCCCACCAGGAGCGGGAGACGCCTTCGTATTCCACCTCGGGGTCCGGTTCGCCCAGCCATGCCGGTCCTGCACAGGCGTGGCCGTCCACCTCACGCCAGGGCAGGTCGAGCCGGCCGATGACCCGCCGTTCCGTGCGACCCTCGTGGGGGGTGGACAGGGTGCTGTTCATGAGCACCATGCCGAGCCGGCTGGCGGCCCACAGGGTCGCCTTGCCCAGTCCGTAGGAGCCGCCCGCCTTGCTGCTGTTCTTGTGGCTGTCCAGTTGCCGACGGACCACGGCCGCGTAGCGGCCGTCGCCGTACTCGGGTCCGGTCAGTCCGGAGGCGTTGTAGTCGTCCACGCGCAGCAGGAGCAGGGTGCCGGTTTCGTCGAGGTCGCGCAGACCGGCTGCCAGGGCTTTGCCCGCCTTCTGCCCGGAGGCGACGGCGGCACGGTAGTGGCTTTGGAGTTCCTGCCAGCGGATTGCGTCGAGGAAGGAACGCAGGTGCTCGCCGTTCAACTCTTGCAGAGTGAAGCGGACTCGAACCGGCTGTGTCGCGTCCAAACGTTCGTCCAGGCTGTTCTGGGTCACCTCACGGGCGAGGACTGCCAGGTCGGCGTCGAAGGCGAAGGCTGCGGCGTTGCCGAACTCTCGTCCGCCGTCGGCGTGGGCCGGGCGGTGGTACCAGGCGATCGGACGCACGGTGTCCGCGTCGGTCGTGCGGTCCAGGACCGTGGCGATGTCCGTACCGAGTTCCAGGGCGAGCTTTTTCATCATCTCGGGCCGAGGTTGTGCACGACCGGCGATCCATGCGGAGACCGCGGCCCGGGTCACACCAAGCCGGTTGGCGAGGTCCACCTGCTTGAGGTTCTGGCGCTTCAGCTGTCGAGCGAGCCACGGACCGAAGTCCTCGCCGTCCTGCACGAGTTGATCTCCCTACGCACGGATCCACCCTGCTTCTGTAGGTCTGGACCCTAGCCTGACCAGCATCTTTTTACAAGTTGATGCGCGTCTATCGTCCCTTGACGCAGGTCGGTTCGGATGCGCCAGCAGCATCGGATGCATCAAACGATGCGGGAATTCGGGTTCTACTCCTGCGGGCAGGGCGGCCATTTCATTCGGCTTTGTCGGCATTCGTCCCGTAATCCGCGATTTGAGGGGTTCCACCGCGTGATCGACATCGACCGACGATGCGTCAAACCCCTTGCGTGACAGTTGAGATGCTGACTAACCTTGCTGAACAAGGGGGGCGACAGCCCAAGGGTTCAAGATTTCCACCCACTGTCGGTTACGGGACACCCATGTCTCGAGGCCGTCGGTGGTGCATCAGTGCATCCAATTTCGCGCATGCAGCACTCTTTTCGCGGCAGATGTTGTGTTTTTTTCCTGCCGCGAGCGAAGCCTCATTTATTTCGGTTGTCCCGGCTCACGTCGGGGTGGGGGATTTTGTGGAATCCGAAAGATGGGCCTCGATCACCGAGTTCATCGAGGCGTACGACTCGGCTCAGACTCCTGAGCTCAAGGCAAAATACCTGGACGACGAGGGCATCACGCACAGCCAGCTCGCCTATTGGCGGCTTCGGCTGACGCGCACCCGATTCCCGCAGCCTGTGCCCGAGGACGGTCCCGTCGGTGTTGCGCAGCAACCCCCGCGCGAGGCCGGGACGCGCACGGTGTCGTCACGACACGTCCGTCGGCGCAACCACCGGCGCCCGCCTCGCCGCGACAGCTGAGGGGTCACCCCCGGCGCACTCTCCTCTCCGTGGCCCGGCCGGTGCGTCCGTGCCCGGGCCCCGCAGGCCACTGCGGCAGATCCTGTCTGCGCACAGCGCGTCACTCACCTCCTCTCTCGTCCTGAAAGAAGCAGACACACACGTGACCGAGCCTTCTCCATCCCAGACTTTCGTTTCCTCCGATGCCTCGCCCGTCATCGCCAAGGTGCTGGAGCAGTCCGCGCGAGTCCTGGAGACCTACCGGGTCGACCCCGGGCTGGTCCAGGAGCACGCGAACAACGAGCAGCGCATCACGCAAGGCGGCTACGGCGACCGCCAACTCTTCGAACTCGTCCAGAACGGCGCTGACGAGATCGCCAACGAGCCCGGCGGAAAGCTTCAGGTTGTCCTGACCGACGACTACCTCTACTGCGCAAACCAGGGATCCCCGGTGACGCCGGAAGGCGCCGAGACGATTCTTCGGATGAGTGTCTCGCGCAAGCGCAACAAGCAGATCGGCCGTTTCGGCGTGGGCGTCAAGTCCGTCCTGTCCGTCAGCGACGCCCCCCAGTTCTTCAGTCGGACCGGCTGCTTCGGGTTCGATCGTGAGTGGTCCGCCCAGGAGATAGCCGGGGCACTGGGTGTCGACGGAATCGACCCCGCGGAGATGCCCGTCCTGCGTATGGCGCGTCCCTTGGACGAGGAGCAGGAGGTGGAGAACGACCCGGTGTTGCGTGAGCTGCGGCGCTGGGCGACGACGGTGGTCCGTCTTCCTCTGCTGCCCGGCGCCGCGGAGCGCCTGGGCCACGACATGGCCGGTCACAGGCATGCGGACGGCCGTACCGTGGAGGGGTTCCCTGCCGGCTTCCAGCTTTTCTCCTCTCACGTGGGAGAGGTCACGCTGGAGGACAGGCGTCGCAGCCCGCTTTTTCGACGTGCCATCAAGGTCACGAGCGACGGTGTGCACCGCACGATCACGGAGGTGCGCACCGGGGCCAAGCAGGAGGTCCACCAGTGGAAGGTGTACTCGCTCGAGCATGCCCCCAGTGCCCAGGCCCGCGGCAGTGCGGGAGAGCTGCACGACCGGAGCGTCATCGACATTTCCTGGGCGGTACCGGAGTACACCCGCAACAAGGAGGGCCTGCTGACGGTCCCGCCGGGCCGCGGAGAGTTCTGGTCGTTCTTCCCGACCAAGTACCCCGTGTCGCTGACGGGATACCTCAATGCCGCCTGGAAGACCAACGAGGACCGGCAAAACCTCCTCGACGGCAGTGAGTTCAACCAGGAACTCATGCAGACGGCCGCGCACCTCGTCATCGACTCCCTTCCCCTGCTGGCACCGGCCGAGGACCCGGGAGCCTACCTGCCGCTGCTGCCGGGACGTACGAACGAGTTCATCAACTGGGCCGACGACTATCTGCTGCGCCAGGTGTGGCTGATCGCTGCCCGACGCCCGTCGCTCCCGGACCAGAACGGGGTGCTTCGCATCCCTCGCGACCTGCACATCCACCCCAAGAACCTGGACCAGGCATGGTTGCAGATCTGGGCCGAATACCCCGGCCGGCCCCGGGATTGGGTGCACCCGTCCGTCGACGCAACCGACCTGCGGCACGGCAAGATGGAGCACATCCTCGCCGTCGAGAGGCAGAAGAGCGAGGACGTGGTGACTTGGCTGGAGGCGTTGGTCGCCGACGGCACCCCCGAGGCTTCCTGTCACGCCATCCGGATCCTGTCCGCGATGGTCGACAAGGACCGTGCCGATCGCCGCGCCTCCGACTCCCCGCTGACGGCCGAGGCCCGCAAGGCGCGCATCGTCCTCACCGAGTCTCACGGCCTCGTCGCGCCCGTTTCCGGCAAGATTTTCCACCGCACGGATCAGGAGCAGGGCAGCGAGGACGTCTACGTCCACCGCCGGATCTCCTCTCGTCCGGAGATGGCACGGCACCTGCACACCATCGGGATCCGTATCTCCGATGCACAGGGCCGCTTCGAGGGGCTGCTGGATCAGGGCTTCGCCCGCTACACGCCCGATGCGTGGACGAATTTCTGGGTGCTGATGCGCAGCGCCGGGGGCAACGCCCAGGTCGGACGCATCCGGGCGAAGGTCGCCGACCCGCTCGCCACCATCAGGGTGCGCACCGTGAGCGGATCGTTCCGTGTCATGCGTGAGTGTCTGCTTCCGGGGCCGGTGGTGCCCGCCGACGGCAGCCGCGACCCCTCGGTTGCCGTGGACCTGCACTTCCACGCCGCCGACCAGGACGTCTTCCGGGAGCTGGGGCTGCACGACGCCCCCACGCTGGGCCACCGGCCCGAGAAGGAGGGCTGGTTTCAGGACTACCGGCAGGCGGTCCACGATGCCCACCTGCGCAGTCTCGCCGACACTGCTCCCCGTCCGAGCCTTGCGCGTCTTACGGTGGAAGGTGCCGCTCCGGCCGGGCCTTTGCATTTGCTGACGCTGCTGTCCGACGAAGGACGGGCTGCGTTCCTCGACGCTCTTCCCGAGGGGGGCGTCGTCGAGAGCTGGACGCGTCGCTACGGCACCCAGCCCGAAAAGCCCGTGGTCTCTCCCCTGCTGTGGTTCCTGAACCGGCACGGACGGGTGCGTACCGCTGCGGGCATCGTCGGCCTGCGCCAAGCGGTGGGTCCCCAGCTCAAGGAGTACGCGCGGGTTCTGCCCGTGGCGGAGATCAGTCCTGAGAAGGCCAGGCGGCTGCGCATGCCGACGACGCCTGAGAACGTTCCCGACAGGCACTGGACGAAGCTGCTCGAGACGGTGTTGACCAGCACGGATGACGCCTTCATCGGTCGGGCCTACGCCCTGCTGCTGCGCGTCGGCTTCGGCTTCCCCGAGGGGGTTCAGACCCGCTGCCGCATCGGTGCCGATTGGGGCACGCGGCCGGACACCGAGATCGCCGTCGCGACCCATGAGGCGGATTTCCGAGAGCTGGTCAGGGAGCAGTTGCCTGCCCTGCTCATCGCGGACCGGGCCGACGCGGCCGCGGCGCGTCAGATGCACGAGACCTGGGGGATGTTGAAGGTCGCGGATGTGATCACCAAGAACATCCGCAAGGTGGCGGCAGGTCGGGCCACGCTCCTGGTCGACGAGTTCCCGCCGCTGCGTCAGCGGGTGGGTAATCCCGCACTCAGCCGCAAGGTGCAGCGCTGCACCGAGCTGGAGCAGACCCTGCGTACTCCCCTGGGGAGCAGGCTGATCCCGATGACCATCGCGCGCCAGGGCAGCACGCTGCTGGTGCTGGACAGCCTCACCCCGCTGGAGGTTCTCGAGGCCGCCGACAGCGAGTTCGGCTGGGGGCTCGACGCCAAGGGCTGCCGGCAGCTGATCGAGCACCAAAAGCGGCAGGAACAGAACCAGGAGATCCGTGACCGGCTCCGTCGGGTTCGCGAGGCGGAGAGCATCATCGACAAGATCGCTGCCCTCATCGGGGAGGAGCAGCTGCGCGGAGAGCTCCCGCCGGGGCTGCTGGACAGCGAGATCAACGAGCAGGGCGGTGAGCCGGATGCCCGGCGCATCGCGGAGATGGCCTTCAACGCCCACGGCGAGTCGATCCTGCGCGTCCACCGCAAGGACTTGGCCGTCGACTACCCGGGCATCGCTCCGAACACCTTCACCGGCGACTCCAAGGCCTTGAAGTTCGTCACCGAGCACGGCTTCCCGGATTCCTTCGCGGGCGCCCGGGTGCCGGCGCTGGCCCCACGCATCGAGGTGGAGGGCCCGTCGGAGTTTCCGGCCCTGCACGACTATCAGGAGGAGCTGGCCCGGGCCCTGCACGGGATGCTTGACAGTGCCACGCCTCAGCGCGCCATGCTGACCATGCCGACCGGCGCGGGCAAGACCCGTGTCACCTCCGAAGGGGTGATCCGCTGGATTCGCCAGCAGGGGACACTGCCCGGTCCGGTGCTGTGGATCGCGCAGACGGAGGAGTTGTGCGAGCAGGCCGTGCAGAGCTGGCGCTACGTGTGGTCCAAGGTCGGGGCGGAGATCCCGCTGGTCATCAGCCGGTTGTGGTCCAGCAATGAGGCCGCTCCCGTGTACGATCGCCCGCACCTCGTCGTCGCCACCGACGCCAAGCTCCAGGTGTGTCTGGCAACCGAGGACTACGCCTGGTTGCGGCGCGCGGCGCTGGTGATCGTCGATGAGGCACACGTGGCCATCTCGCCCAGGTACACCACCCTCCTTGAGCTGTTGGGGCTGACGCACAACCTGACCAGCCGCCACCTCATCGGGCTCACCGCCACCCCCTTCCGCAACAACGTGGAGCTCAGCCGCCGCCTGGTGCAGCGTTTCGGCACCCGCCTCGACAATCCCGTCTTCGACGGCGACCAGGTCAAGGCCATCAAACAGCTCCAGGAGCTGGGCGTGCTGGCCCAGGTCGAGCACGAGGAGCTGGCCGGTGCGACCATCCAGCTGAATGCGGACGAGCTGAGCCGGTCCGAGCAGTTCGGTGGTCTGCTGCCCAAGGGCGCGGAGCAGCGTCTGGCCGACGACCACGAGCGCAACCAACGGATCGTGGACCGGATCGCCGCGATGGATGCCGACTGGCCGGTGCTCGTCTTCGCCACGTCCGTGGCGCACGCGAAGTTCCTCGCCGCCAAGCTCGGCGACCGCGACGTCCGTGCCGCGGCGATCGACTCGGCGACGCCGATCGCAGAGCGCCGCAAGACCATCGAGGACTTCCGCAAAGGCAAGATCAAGGTGCTGACCAACTACGGCGTTCTCAGTCAGGGCTTCGACGCCCCGGCCACCCGCGCCGTGGTGGTCACGCGACCCACCTACAGCCCGAACATCTATCAGCAGATGATCGGCCGCGGTCTGCGCGGTCCGCGCAACGGAGGCAAGGAGACCTGCCTGATCCTCAACGTGCGCGACAACATCGACAACTATCGGGAGGAGTTGGCCTTCACCAAGTTCGACTACCTGTGGGGCGAGAATCAGTGACGTCTGATCGGTTTGAGGAACATGTGCTGACGGCCGCCCAGCAGACCGTCGTTGACCAGCCATGGGATGCCCGCGTGCTGGTCACCGCGGGCGCCGGCGCGGGCAAGACCCACACCGTGGTGCGACGCTTGGACGTGCTGGTGGAGCGGGAGGAGCTGGAGGCCGGCGAGATCCTGGTGCTGACGTTCTCGCGGGCCGCCGTCCGGGAGCTGCGCGAGCGCATCGACCGTCATGCGATGGCGGCGCGGCGGGTGAGGGCCCAGACCTTCGACTCCTGGGCCGTCGGTCTGCTTCGGCAGGCCTACCCGGACACCGACTGGTCGGTGGTGTCCTTCGACGCACGGATCGTGGCGGCTGCCGAGGCGATCGCGCAGGGGGCGCTGGAGGTCAGCGAACACGGGGTGCCCGGACACGTGGTCATCGACGAGGTCCAGGACCTGGTGGGGGTGCGCCGTGAGATGGTCGAGGCGCTGCTGGACCGCTGCGCGGACAACTGCGGCTTCACCGTGGTGGGCGACTCGGCTCAGGCCGTGTACGGGTTCCAGGTCTCCGACCCCGACCAGCGCGCGTCGGAGACCAACTACTTCTTCGACTGGCTGCGGGCCAGCTTCGCCGACGACCTGGTCGAGCTGCACCTGGGCGACAATTTCCGTGCGCGCAGCGACCAGGCGCGGGTGGCCTTGCCTCTGGGTCCGCATCTGAGGCAGCTGCCTCGCAACCCTGCTGAGGCGGCTGCCGCGGCCGAGCGGATCCATGCCGAGCTGCGCGCCCGGCTGCTGGAGGCACCGTACTTCGGCGACCTCGCGGACGACTTCGCCCTGGAGTCGCTTCGCTGGTTCGACGGGAGTACCGCCATCCTGTGTCGGGACAACGGCCAAGTGCTGTGCGTCTCACAGTTGTTGGCCGACGCAGGGGTGCCGCATCGACTGCAGCGCTCCACCCGCGACCGTCCCGCCCCGCCGTGGCTGACCACGCTGTTGACCGGCACCGAGGCATCCCAGGTGACGCAGGAACGGTTCGTGGAGTTGCTGCAAAGCCAGGACTCGATGCTCCCCAAGGACCTGGGAGCGCAGGACCTGTGGGCGTCCGTGCGCCGGGTCGCGCGCGGACCACGCGCGACCTTGGACATGCGGGCCCTGCATCAGGCCCTCGCCGAGGGCAGACTCCCGGACGAACTCACCGCTGCCGAGCCCACACCGTTGGTGGTCTCCAGCGTGCACCGGGCCAAGGGGCTGGAGTTCGATCGCGTGCTGGTCATCGAACCTCCCGCACTGGCCGCGCCACGCCGCGTCGCAAAGAAGAAGTACGACTACGACCCGGCAGCCGAGGCCCGACTCCTGTACGTGGCGATGACCCGTCCCCGGGACGACCTGTACCGGCTGGAGGCGCCCTCGACGTGGCTGTACCGCAAGGAGCGGCGGCTGGACCGCTGGTATCTCGGCGGTCGCAGCACATGGGCGCGCAACGGCCTGGAAGCATTGGGCGCAGACGTCTGTCACGACGCGCCGCCGGGGACGCTGGGGGTCGATGAGGATCCCGTTCGGCTCCAGGAGTACCTGCGTGCGGCGGTCCGAGCCGGGGACGCTGTTCAGCTGCGCCTGCTCCACCAGCTGCCCGCCGGCGAGGATCAGTCGCCGCCCTATGCCGTGCTGCACGACGGCCGTCCGATCGGGCAGGTCTCCGAGCAGTTCCGTCGTGACCTGTGCCGGCTGCTGCGGCGCAGCGGCGACTCACTCGACCACCCGTGGCCTGCGCGGGTCACCGGCCTGCGGGTGGACTGCATCGAGAGTGTGGCCGGTTCCACGGCAGCCACGGAGCGTGCCGGGCTCGGCAGCCACGGCGTGTGGCTCGCCGTTCGGGTCTGCGGCATGGGTCGATTCGACTGGGAGGCCGACTTCTCATTCGACACGGGTTTTCCGGAGGAGAGCGACAGGTGAGCACACCGGACTACACGGCCCATTACGAGTTGCGCGACAAGCTGCTCGACGCGCTGCGCACCGACCTTTTGGGCCCGGTCGGTGGCGAGCACGAGGTCCTCAAGGACGACGCGCCCATCACCGTCTACCCGGTGGGGGTGCTCTTCCCGCAGGCGGAGACCGACGAGGCGCGGGCCGAGACGAGGGACGCCGAGGCGGAACTCGACGGGCAGGACGAGGCGGCGTTGCCGGCACGCACCGAGGGTGAGGAACCACTGCCCGAGCTGGGTGTTGCCCTCGCCAACGTGCGCCGGCCCTCGTCGATGGGCCTGACGTTCGCCGTGGATCCGGCGGTCTGCCCGGAGATCGTTCTCCGCGTGCGGGCCGCGATATACCTTCCCGAGGACGCCGACGGCAACCCGATCGCGGCGCGACGCACCGAAATACGCAGCACCGACGAGCAGCGCGAGCATTGGCGGCGAGCCCCCTTGCGCATGGAGCCGGACCGGGTCGACGTGAGGGTTCCCGGCTGGAGAGACGCCGTGGAGCTGCACCCTGGCCTGGATCTTCATGTCCTGGTCCGCCCCGCGGACAGCGCCCACGGCACGGTCACGGTGACGGCCACGGTCGTCAACAGCCTGACCGTGGGCACATACGATCTGCGCGACGCTCACTGCTTCTACCAGCCCGTGTTGGAGGTCACCGCCGCGCACGAGGGACGTGCTCCCTTCGTCGAGCGCCCGGCCCCGCTGGGTGCCGTGGACCCCGAACAGGCCCTCAGCCGGCTGCTCCACCGCCACGCGCCCACCTTCGCCACCGGGCATGGCTGTGCGGCGCACTGGGACTGGACTGCGCCGCCCATCGGTGCCGTTCAAACCGCCCGGGCCGCCGTGGCCTCGGTTCGCACTGAGTTTGTGCCCTCACACGAGGTGCTGCTCACCGACTCCAATCCGACCATCGACGATGGGGCCCTGACCATGTACGGGCTGGGCACCGCACCCACCGCCCAGGTCGTCGGCGCATTGCGGTCGTTGCTAAAGGGCTATAAAGAGTGGATCGGATGGCAGGAGTCCGCGGCCCGGAGCCTGGAGTCCACCGACCACGGTCCTGTGGCACGCGAGCAGATCGAGCGGTGCCGCCAGGCTCTGCGACGGATGCATCGGGGAGTGGACCTGCTGGAGGACCGGGGGCATCCGGAGATTCTGCGCGCCTTCCGACTCGCCAATCTGGCCATGGCGGAACAGCGGGCACGCACCTCTTGGATCAAGGAGGGCCGGCAGGGTGCGCCGGTGATCGAGGCAGGCACGTGGCGGCCCTTCCAGATCGGTTTCATGCTCCAGTGTCTGCAGGGAATCGTCGACCCGCACCATGCGGACCGGGACATCGCCGATCTGCTCTGGTTCCCGACGGGAGGCGGCAAGACCGAGGCATACCTGGGCCTGATCGCCTTCACGACATTCCTGCGACGGCTGCAAGACGGACGCCTGGGCGGAGGGGTGACCGTGCTCATGCGCTACACCCTGCGTCTGCTGACACTCCAGCAGTTCGAGCGTGCGGCCGCGCTGATCTGCGCCATGGAACGACTGCGCGCCGCCGAGCCTGACGTCCTGGGCACCGAGGAGATCTCCATCGGCATGTGGGTCGGCAGGTCGGCCACCCCCAACACCCTCGAGGCCGCCGATGGGAAACTCAAGGAACTTCACGCCAGCCCCGGCAAACAGGTGCAGAAGGAGAACCCGGTCCAGCTCCACGCCTGCCCGTGGTGCGGCACCCGCCTCGACGCCCGCGACTACGAGGTCGACCTGGACCGCCGGCGCATGCACATTCGCTGCCCCGACCACTCCTGCGCCTACCACCGGGGCCTTCCGGTCCATCTGATCGACGAGGCCGTGTACGACGCCCGCCCGACCTTGATCATCGCCACGGTCGACAAGTTCGCCTCCATGCCGTGGCGAGAGGCGACGGCGGCGCTGTTCAACCGCGATCGGGAAGACGGCACGCGCCCGCCCGAGCTCATCGTCCAGGACGAGTTGCACCTGATCTCGGGCCCTTTGGGAACCCTGACCGGTCTGTACGAGACGGCCGTGGATGTACTCGCCAAGTACCCGAAGGTGATCGCCTCGACCGCCACCATCCGTCGTGCCGACGACCAGGGACGTCACCTCTTCTCTCGTCGAGTCAGTCAATTCCCACCCGGAGGCCTGGACGCGCGCGATTCGTGGTTCGCCGTCGAGACACCCCGCGACCGCAAGGCGGCTCGCCGCTATGTCGGCCTGCTCACCTCCAGCACAAGCCAGGCCACCCTCCTGGTGCGCACGTACGCGGCACTGCTGCACTACGCAGCCGTGATCGACGCGAAACCGGAGGTACGGGACGCCTACTGGACCCTGGTCGGGTACTTCAACAGCCTCCGTCTGCTGTCCGCTGCCGAATTGCAAGTACTGGACGACGTCCAGGACCGCCTCGAATATCTGGCCGCCCGTGAGGCCTGGCCGGAGCCCCGCTCGATCGACGGGCTCACCGAGCTCAGCAGCCGCGCCAGCGCCAGCGACATCCCCAAGCGGCTCAAGGAGGTGGAGCGCCATCTTCCGATGAGCGACGTGCTCGACGCGCTGCTCGCCACCAACATGATCTCAGTGGGGGTCGACGTGGACCGCCTCGGTTTGATGGCGGTCATGGGTCAGCCGCAGACCACGGCCGAGTACATCCAGGCGACCAGCCGTGTGGGCCGCCGCCATCCCGGCCTGGTGGCGGTGATGCTGAACTCCTCGCGCTCGCGGGACCGTTCGCACTACGAGAGGTTCCTGCACTTCCATTCGGCGCTATACCGTGAGGTGGAGTCCACCAGCGTCACACCGTTCTCGGCCCGTTCCCGGGACCGGGGGCTGCATGCCGTCATCGTGGCCCTGGCGCGGATCCTGCTGCCGGCGGCCCGAGGCAATGCCTCGGCCGGACGCATCGCGGACTTCTGGGACGACCTCAACAGCACCGTCCGCTCAGCGGTTCTGGACCGGGTGAAGGCCGTGGACAACCGGGAACACGAGGCCACGGCCCGCGCCTTCGATGAGTTCGTCGACTGGTGGCGCCAGGAGGCCGAAGAATCGCCGAACCTGGTCTACGAGGCCCGTCGCAGCAGCAGCATTCCCGCGTTGCTGTCCACGTTCGACGACGACCCCCAGGGCGACTTCGCCTGGCGCACCCTGTGGAGCCTGCGCGACGTCGACGCCACTTCCACCTTCTTTTTGGAGTCCCCTCGATGACCCCGCCTCCGCCACGCATGCGTCGCCGCACGCCGGGCGCCGCACCGGTACGCCGCGCACGCAAGCTCGGAGAGATCCGCCGCGCCCAGCTGATCACCACCTACGGCGTCGGTGCCATGATCGCAGTCGACAACGAATCCTTCATCGTGTCCGGACTGGATTCCTGGGACATCTCACAGGCCCCCAAGGTGTGGGAGCGACGGCTGTCCCGTTCTTTGGGCGTGAAGTACTTCCGCCTTCCTCCGGCACCCGACCCGGACGAGGCACAGGACGGTGTGCGCGCAGTCCGCTTCCCCGTCTTCTATTCGTGCCCCACCTGCAAATCGCTTCAGCCCTTCGCTGGCTTCAACTCCCCAGCGGGCAAGGCCGAGTGCTCCGACTGCGAGGAGGCTCTGGTCCCGTCCCGCTTTGTGGTCGCCTGCGACCACGGCCACCTGAGCGACTTCCCGTACTGGCAGTGGGTCCATCGCGGCAACGAACACGCCGCCGGCGGGCGATGCGGAGGCGAGCTGCGGCTGCGGGCCGAGGGCTCGACCGCGTCACTGAGGGCAGTACTGATCGGCTGCACCTGCGGGGCGAAGGAGGTGTCCATGGAAGGTGCCTTCCGCAGACAAGCGCTCAAGAAGCTCGGGATCCGCTGCAGTGGCAAGCGCCCCTGGCTCAGCGGTGCCCCGGCCGAGTTCTGCGACCGCCTGCCCAGGACCTTGCAGCGTGGTTCCTCCTCCGTGTGGTTCCCGATCGTCCACTCGGCTCTGTCCATCCCGCCGTGGAGCGAAGCCCTCAACAAGATCGTCACCCCCTACTACGACCGACTCAAGGACGAGACGCCCGAAGGCATCCGAGCGATTCTTCGCTTCGAGAAGCTGCTGGACAAATACCCGCAGTTCTCTCCCGACCAGTTCATCGACCGGATCGCCGAGCTGCGCCGCCTGGAGGAGGCGCCGCAGACGGAACAGGTCGACCCACTCGACGCGCGAAAGGAGATCTACCAGCAGGAGTACACGACGTTGCACCACACCCATCCCGAACAAGACGGCGAGCACCTGCAGGACTTCGTCTGCGAGCCGCCGAGCGAGGGTATCGAGCCGCTGAAGGACTCCGGGCTCGGCAACGTCATGCTGGTCAAACGCCTTCGCGAGGTCCGCGCGCTGCACACGTTCACCCGCGTCGACGAGCCCAGTCCGGCCGACGACATGCTGCGCCGCTCGCCCCTGTCCGGTCGACCCCTGGAGTGGCTTCCCGCGATCGAGGTGAGCGGTGAAGGGGTGTTCCTGCGGCTGGACGACGAGCGGCTTCGCCGGTGGGAGCGAAGCGAGCAACCGACGCTGCGCGCGGAACGCATCCGCGACAATCACAACGCGCTCCTGCGGGAACGCGCCGCCCAGGGCGCGACGTCGATTCCGACCTCGCCCGCCTCGCCCCGGTTCCTCCTGGTGCATACGCTCGCCCACATCCTGATCAACGAGTGGAGCCTGGACGGCGGGTACCCCGCGGCGGCACTACGCGAGCGGCTCTACATCGGAAAAGACATGGCCGGCCTGCTCATCTACACCGCCACCAGCGACTCCGCCGGCAGCCTGGGCGGCATCGTCGCCCAGGGCGACCCCGAGCGGTTGCGTGAGGCCCTGGCCTCGGCGCTTGCCCGCGCGGCGTGGTGCTCCAACGACCCGCTGTGCATGGAGTCGACGGCCAGCGGCACGGACAACCTCAATCTGGCCGCCTGCCACGCGTGCGTGCTGCTGCCGGAGACGAGTTGCGAGATGAACAACGCTCTCCTGGACCGCGCTGTCTTGATCGGAACGCATGGGGGTACGGTCCCCGGATACTTCAGCCAGCAATGAGGCCTTGATCGCTGCCACCGCGCGGTGGCGGAACGGCCGTTCCGCCACCGCGCAGGCAGGCGTAAATCGCGGAGGCAATGGCCCGACCGAGCGGAATCGGCACGGCGTTCCCGATCTGTCGAGCGATCTCCACCTTGGTGCCACACCACCTGAAGTCCTCGGGGAACCCCTGGATACGGGCGGCCTCGTAATGCGTGATGGGACGGTTCCTCGTGGGGTGCAGGTAGCGCCCCTTCTCCGGCTTGTAAAATTCGGTGCGAATGGTGACGGACGGCTCGCCCAGGCGGAGTCGCCCCATCACGTCCCCGGTTCCCTTGTCGTGGTTGTCCCAGCTCTCTGTCGACAGGTACTCCACAGGAGTGCTCACATCTGCGAGCTCATGTTCCTCGAGAATGCGAATCCTGCCGGACTCTGTCATGGTGAACCACTTGCCACGGAGGTCATTTCGATTGCCGCGGCGCGGGATGGCTCGATACCGGGCACGGGACAGGAGTTCCGGATTGCGGCGGATGTGGAGGTCACGCGTAGTGAAGACGCCGCGAACATCGTTGCCGATCTCCGGGAACGGCACCGAGCCCGCAGGAAGTTCGGTTCCGCGCAATCGCAACTTGGCCGACTCCTCAAACACGCTGTCGACGGGAAGCCATGAGTCTGTGGAGAGACCATCGCGGAAGAGTGTCTCCTGGCCGGACATCTCTGAACGCCGCCCAACGGACCTGGCATTCGACGTGTACGACCGGGGAGGATAACTGAGCGCGGCCCCCTCCTTCAGCAAATCCTCGCGCACACCCATAACGATCGCACGACGTCGCGCCTGAACCGCACCATAGTCCGCGGCATTAAGCAGGTAGCGGCTTACCGGCCGCTCCGCACCTCCGTCGGTGACCGGCCCCCAGGGGTCCACGATGTGGTAATTCTCCAGACTCCCGCCCGGCTTCACGGCCCCAAGCAGATCCTGGAATTCATCCGACTTGAGAAAACGGTCCACATTTTCGATGACGAAGACCTTCGGTCGGATCCGCGCGACGATGCGAACGTACTCCTCCCAGAGCCGATTGCGCTCCAGCCCCGTCTTCTTCCGGTTCAGCGCCGAGAATCCCTGGCAGGGCGGGCCTCCGACGACCACGTCGGCGTGCAGATCCTCGTCGGTCGGACCCCATTCCTCGATGTCTCCGACATGGACGCGGGCGTGCGGCCCCGTCGGCTCCTCGCGCAAGCTGCCGAAGTTCGCGGCGTAGGTCGCGGCGGCCGACCTGTCGTGTTCCACGGCCGCGATACTGCGAAATACCGGACCGCTCCCCTTCACGCCCTGGGGCCGGAACTCGTGGAACCCTCGCGTGAAGCCCCCGCAGCCGGCGAAGAGGTCGACAACCGTGATGGGGTCGGGGGTTCCGTAGCTGATCATGGACCGATTTTAGCTGTGCAGGGTGGCTGCGATGGCATGTCCCACCGCAGTCGCAAGGGGCGGGGGCATGGCATGGCCGATCTGCCGGTAGACCGAGGTCTTGCCGCCGAAGAAGACCCAGTCCTCGGGGATGGACTGGATCATCGCCGCCTGACGTACGTTGAGTCGGGGCAGGCCTCCGATCGGGAAGTCCGCAGGCGGGAAGTCGTCGCCGAGGCTGTTGCCGTTGACGCCCAGGGAGGCCCATGCCTTCTTGCTACCGGTGGGGCCGAGGTCGGCGCCACCGCGACGGTCGGAGCCGCCGACGAGCGCAGGGGCCGGGCGATCG
Organism: Streptomyces sp. NRRL F-5122; assembly: GCF_001507435.1. Taxonomy (GTDB): domain Bacteria; phylum Actinomycetota; class Actinomycetes; order Streptomycetales; family Streptomycetaceae; genus Streptomyces; species Streptomyces lannensis. The sequence continues at coordinate 17,690 of NZ_LMWH01000258.1, read as the reverse complement.
GCGTGCTCGGCCCAGCGCTGCGCACCGGGCCAGCCGCCAACAGCCATGGAGGGGCCGAGGGTTTCGCCCACGGTGGGTGCAGGACGGCCGCTGGGCTCGGGCCATGCGAAGGCACCGTGGTACGGAGCGGCAAGGGCGACGAGGAATCCGCTGCGGCGGATTTGGGGGACGTCGAAGTCGGCGGCGTTGAGCACCTTCCAGAAAGGCCGGTAACCGGCGTGCGTCAGCTCGTCCTCGATCCAGGAGCGGTCGTCGGCGAAGTCGTCGCTTTCCACAAGGTCGGCGACGTTCTCGAGCAACAGGGCCTTGGGTCTGACCGCGGTCAACAGCCAGATCGCGGCCTTGAGCAGCCCGCGTTCCGCCGTGTCCTCGGGGCGCCGCACGGCCGCTGCGGACTTGACCCGGGGAAGGCCGCCGCTGAGCAGGTCGACGTCATAGGTCTGAGGGTGCTCTGCGGGATCGAAGTCGAGCAGGTCGATGCAGCGCACGTCCCAGCGGCGCCGGTTGAGTCGGACCGTCCGGCAGGCGTGCTCCTTGGTGTCCATCAGCATGATCGGGTCGAAACCGGCCCGTTCCAGCCCGAGCGCTTGGGCGCCCGCGCCGGCGCAGATCTCAAGCGAAGTGTGTCTGTGCGCTTCCACCCATTCCCCCACCGGTGCACCCGACGGCGGTGGTGCATCGTCCGCACGCACCACCGCATCCATCAGAAGCGTAGAACCCCCCACTGACAGGCATAGGGATGCTAGGCGTCCTGATTTGTGATGATTGCGTCCCCTTCCCGAGAAGAGTCGATTGTCGTGAAACGCACCACCTTGTTGTCTTTGCCGTGCGCCGTGATCGGCGCGACAAAGGCGAAAGCGAGCACGAGTTTGCCCGGATCGAGCGTGCCGTCAACGCTGATGTCTGAGGTGTGCTTCCCCTCGACCACCGGGAACAACGCCAGTACTCCTCGCCGCCTGGCGGCGAGCGCATCCGTCGCCTCATCACCGCAGGACGGCAACGCTCCTGCGATCCTGAGCAGGGCCGGCCGGTGCCTGGGCTCGCTGATCGCTCCGAACAACGGTCCGCGGCGTCGATCGCGACCGAACCACGAGAAGGAGCGCGCCTTGCTGCCAAGCAGCAGTCTCTTGTTGCCCCCTGCGTGCTGTGGGGCGACGACCAGCCAGTCCTCGACCTGGGCCAGGGTGCCGCCGATCTCCTCCAGGTACCTTCGGTGCGGGGCGAACTGCTGTTCCGCTCCCCACTCCACCGTCCGGAGCACCTCCATCAGGTCGCCGTGTGCGACGAGTGCGGTGCGCGCGGGGAAGCGGAAGGTGACCGCCTCGCCGGTCTCACGCGTCACAGTGTGCGTGAAGGGCGTCGTTTCGTCCGAGAGGCGATCCAGGATCGGAGCCCACAGCTCGTTGTTGCGCTTGAGCGGCGCCGCCTTGCTCGGGTAGGCGGTGGGCTCCTCCCACTGACCTGGGGTGCGGACCTCGACCAGACGTGCATTGAACATCTTGTTGGGGCTGGTCGGCTTGAGCCACGGCAGGTGTTGCGAGACGAGTGGTGGAACCTGGGCGGGTGTTATCTGAGCTTCACCGTCGATCGGCCTGGCGTACTGCTCGAGCTGGGCGCGGAATGCTTCCTCGTCACGGCAGATGGCCTCGAACGCCTGGTAAAGGTCGATCTCCTTGGCCCCGCTCGTCTCCTCCCGGCCGACGTAGAGGCGGACGAGGTCGCGGTAGCCGCGGCGGAAGCCGAACCACCGGCCCATCTGCATGAGTGTGGATGCGTTGGTGGCGCGACGGCGGTAGTAGGAAACGGTCAGGCCTTCGACGGTGAAGCCCCGGGCGAGTTTCTGACCGCCGATGAGGATCTTCCAGATCGATCGCTTGTCGAAGTCGGCCTCGCCGGTCTCGATGTCCTTGTCGCCGTTGACGACGATGATGGGCTTGTCATCGCCTCCGATGCGCATGTATGCGGCACCGACGAAGGGCATCAGCTCGTCGAAGCTCGCGGGCACTGCCTCGCCCTCGGCGCGGGCGTGGGAGACCGGAGCGATGTCGGTGTCGAAGAGTGCGCGCAGCCGGGCGTGGCCGGCGGCACCGGTGTAGCCGCTCTCGTACCACAGCCGGGTGGCCAGCGCGAGAAGCTCACGGTGGTCGTGGGTCCGCACAGACTCGTGGATGAGCATGGTGTGGTGCTGGAAGTAGCGGTCACCGAGGCCGTTGGCTTCGCGGTACAGCTTCATGGCGGCAGTGAGCACGAACATGTCGATCGCCTGACGCAGACAGCTGTCGTCCTCCTCATCGTTCAGAACGATGTCGCGCACGTGGGCCTTCTCATTGGAGTTGGCGACGGTGCGCTGCTGCGGCAGAGGGTTCGAGTCGAGGTCGTGGAAGTCCTGGACGCCCATGTACCCGGCCGGGCGCGGCAGGGAGATGATGAAGTCCTTCGGGAAGATGTCCTCGGCGTCACTGGGATCGATGAAGACGTTGGCGAAAGGCGTCGCCGTGTATCCGACGTACTGGGCACGCGGCAACATCCGGAGCAGCTCGGAGATCTTCTCGTTGATCGCTGTGCGTTCTGCGTCGGGCTTGCTGAGGTTGCTGGTGTTGACCGAGGCCTCGTCCGACTCGTCGTCGATGATCAGCACCGGGATCTCACCGAGCGGCGTCTTGATCTTGTTGAGGTCCTTGACCAGCTTGGCGAGCACGGTCTTGTTCTTCTTGACCACCATGAGCCGCGCCGAACTGCGGTGCAGGTTGCGAGCCTCGTACAAGGGCAACGCCGGTTCCTGCTTCTCGAATTCAAGCGCGACGATGCCCTGCAGCAGGCTCTTGTAGTCGTTGTCCCGGGTCGTCATTCGGACGATGTCGACACCGCCCAGGGTGGAGGGCAGGGCACCGTGGGTGAGGAACTTGCCCTGGATCCATGCCGGGTCGTCGGCGTAGTCGGATTCGTGGTCGGGAGCCCCGCGCAGTATGTTCTCCCGGCCCACCAGTTCCATGTCCAGCCTGCGCTGGGTCTGGGCGCGCAGCAGATTCAACGTGCCTCCCAGGACGATGACGAGCCTGTAGCCGGCGTCGACGGCCTTGGCGATGACACCGGTGAAGTTGGCGGTCTTGCCGGACTGGACATAGCCGACGACCAGGCCTTTGGACTGATACGCGGCTTCGTCGGTGGGATCGGCCAGCAGTTCCACCACCCGGTCGGAGGCCTCGTCCAGCCCGGCCACTGCGGCCTCGTTCCAGCCCTTGGCGGCCAGCAGCCGAGCGTAGGCGGGCCAGTACCAACTGCGGCCGGTGAGCGACTGGCGGCTGTACCAGTCCCGGCGAGTCTCGCGGATGACGACCGGCGCGGCTTCCTTGGCCACGGGGATCAAATTGTTGATCACCTTGCTCGTGTCGGCATCCAGGCCGAGCAGTTTCAGCACCTCCGCACGGCGCTGGTCGGTTCGTGCGCCGGTGTCGCTCCAGTGCGGGGCGTCGACGAAGTCCCACTCCGTGAGCTGCTTGCGCCACAGTTCAAGCAGCTGATCGCCAGGGCGGGCCGCAAGAAGGAAGTCGAGGAAATCCCGATCCGGAACCTCGATGGGCTCGTCGAGTTCCTCACCATAGAAGTCCAAGGCGCGCTGGAGTCGCTTGGGGCGTCCCCCGGCCATTCCGGCCAGGGCGTCCCGGTGCAGGGCCAGACGGGTGGCGTCGTCGATCATCGGTTCCTCGTCAAGGACTGGAAGATGGAGGTGGATCAGGGGAGGCGGAGAACAATCAACGGTGCAGGCGGTTGTGGTGCGGGCGGCAGTCCGGTCAGGTCGATGCGGTAACTCAGGTTGTCGATCCGGGCGCGCAGTGTCGGCGACATCCCGTCCAACAAGGGGTCGTCGATCCTGGGCAGCCGAGCGTCCACCGGCAGGACGAGCGGGGCGGAGCGCAATGACCATCGCTCCTCGTCTGTCGCGGCGGGGTCCCACCCGTAGCCGGCCAAGTGGTCGTCGAGCACTACAAGCTGTTGCGGCGCGTGCGTACGCACCTGATCACGCACGGCGGTGACGCAGTCGGCGAGTGAGCGGCCGGATGCACCCCCACGGGTGACCTGGAGCGAGACAAGCCACAGAGGACGGTGCGGCTTGGGGGTCAGCTGACCTGCGCCGTGGATGACGTGACGTCGCTGCTCCAAGGCCGTGGTCTTGACTTCGATGTCATACGCGGGCAACGCGAAGTCGTGTTCCTCGGCACTGCCGCCGACCCACGCAGTGACCGCGTCGGCCCAGCCGATGCCCGGAAGGGCGCCGATGGCATGGAGGACAGCAAGTTCACCGATCAGACCGATGCGTTTCTCCGTGTCCAGCACCCGTCGACGGTTCAGCAGGGCACTCCAGGCCCGAACCGTCTCGGCAAAGGCCTCCTCCAGACTGTGATGGTGCTCGACGATGCGGTGGGCCACCGCACACAGCAAGTCGTGGAAATCGCGCGCAAGGGAAGGATCGACGCTACGGATCCTGGCCATGCGCAGCCCCTCGACCGCAACCTGGTCGATGCGGATCATCGGAAGGGCGGATCGCGGCGGTCGCTGATGCGCGCCCAGTTCCACGTGCAGGGCAATGTCCTGGGCGGCAACGACATAATCCACGCGGGGCCTGGCAAGCCCGTTCAGGCGCACGGTGGTGGCCAAACCGCGATCGAGGTAGTACTCGATGTCGCCCCAGGCGACCTCAGGGTCGGGCCGGGTGTGCCGTTCAGTCATCCTCCACCAACCGGTCCAGTTCGGAACGGGCCGCGGCCACCAGGATGGACTGCCACAGCTGCAGGGTGTCCTTCTCCCTCGGACCGCTGTGTGCCTTCTGGAAGACCTGTTGGAGCATCAGGTACAAGAGCGACTTGATCATCGGTGCGTCGTTGAGCCCGCCCCGGCGCCCGCCCAGGATCGCCGTCCGATACATCGAGTTCAGGCGGATGACGTGGTTCTCACGGTCCAGATCGAAAAACTCTCCCCCCTCCAGCTTCTGCCAACGGATCTCGACCGGGTCCTCGTACTCCCGGAAAGGCAATTCTTCCTTGATCACCTGCCGAATCTCAGGGGGGATGCCTTTGCCGGGCGGGATCACCGGCTCGCGCGTGGGGCCGCTACGCCGGCGGGCCTCACGATAGGCGTCCTGCGCAGCGGCGAGGTATTCGAGGAAGGACGTGCCGTCTGCGTCCTGCGCTTGCTCGAGCGAGCTGGCGAAGTCGGGGGAGGTTTCCACACCGGACTTCTTCACCGTCAGCCTGAACGCGTCGCCCAGGTTGGGGGGTAGGTCGATGGCGACACGGGCGAGCGAGAGGTGTTGCTCGGCCTGGCGGAACTTGTTCCAGCCGCCCGCTTGAACCAGACGATCGTTGCGGTAGAAGTAGAAGCCCTGGCGCTCCAGCACCGACCCGATGGCCTTGTATCCGTCGAGGTTCGATCGAGGCGTCCAGATGTGGGCCCGCAGTGCGACATCCCCCTGGCCAGCGATGGGAGCCGTGAACCGACGCGGGTAGGTCGGGTCTCCGCTGACCGGGTACCCGAAGGGATCCACCGGCTGCACGCCGAAGTCCAGGTACACCGTGCCGGTGCGCACATCCTCGACCGCGATGGTTATGTTGAAATCCTCGCGGGCCAGAAAACGGTGCAAATGAAGCCCCAGGTGCAGGCCCAGCCGGGCGATGATCCGATTGAGGTAGCGATCGGTCTGACCTCCACCGCCATGCCGAGGGAAGTCCTTGACGCCGTCCCACCGCACGACCGTTCCCTGCCAGGTGATCGGCCGGTCGTAGTAGCGGTCGAGCAGAGTCTGGGCGTAGCCAGGATCCACAATGTCGCAGCGGTGGTCACTCTTGGCACGCTCCATCGCCCACCGCCGCCCCACCGGGCGGGTGCGCCGGGTCTTGCTGACCACGGTCACACTGTCCGCCTGCGACAAGGACGCGGACTTCAGACCGGTGCCGAACATGCCCAGGGCCTTCGCCCCGTAGTCCTGACGGCCACCGACAGTCATGGCGACGTCCAACCCCTCCTCGTCCATCCCCCAGCCGTCATCGACGACCAGGAGACTGACGAGCCGGTCCCCGTCGCGCAAGAAGTGGATCACGACATCCCTGGCACCGGCATCGACCGAGTTGTCCACGAGGTCGGCAACGGCCACCTCGAAGTCATATCCCTGGCTGCTCAGCGCCTCCCAGGAACGGGCATCCGGCACAAGGATCTTGCTGCCGGTAGTCGGGACATCGAACCGCCAGTCGGTCATGGCCTGCCTCGAGCTTGGACGAGCCCACGCAACAGTTCCTACAGACTCGTCGGTCATTTCTGTTCATGCCGACCGTAGCGGGCAGCACCGACACACGTGCTCGGAGCGGCAGCCAACGATCCAGGGAAGTGACGGAGCCTGACCCTGTCCCCCACACCATCAAAACGACAGCCCGGACCGGATCACGAACTCCTCCGGCAACAACACAACAACCGGACGACCCTTCCGAGAATCAATGGACGAGCACCGCATCCCCCGGGTGCCGACCCCCCGCAGATGCCGGGCTACACAGATTATCCATGTCCGCTACACATAAGCGACACCGTTGCCACAATCGTGACCTTGCCTGACAGACAATCAAGAGGACATCAACACGCAGAAGCCGAGTTCGTCCTCTCAGGCGCCGACCTCCTCTACTGGCGGCGCAAGCGCGAGCAGTGGCGGCTGCTGGCCGAGCGCTCCCCCGACGACGCCACCGCCGACTACCTCCACCGCTACTTCGAGCCCATTGCCCGTGCCCTCGACAGCCTGGAGAAGGCCCTGGCCGGCCTCGGCCTCATCGACGACGCCCTCGCCCTGGACTTGCGCAAACCCCAGAACTACTTCCACCGCGTGTGGTCCACCGCCTTCCGGGCCGCCGACCTCGCCGACGCTGGCATCGAGGAGAAGAGCGAGTACAGCGATACGTGCTCAGCCGAGGACACCGACCCCGAACAGGACGTCGTATGACCACCGCCCCCCCGCACCGCGCACGACCGCAGCCCTGGCGGCCCGTCGCCAGAAGACCGGTGCCGCCCTTCAGCGCGTTCACGACGCCATCGCTCGATTGCGGCGTGAGAAGGCCCAGGTCAGCGTCGCCGCCGTCGCCCGCCGCGCGGACGTCTCGCGCACCTTCCTCTATGACAACCCCGATGCCCGGGCCGCCTCGCTTCGTCGATGACGGAGGCCGGCGAACGACGATCGGGGATGCTCGTCGAACAGGACGACGAACGCGAGGCAACCTGGCGCGAACGCGCGCTGAACGCAGAGGATGCTCTCAAGGCCGCCCACGCTGAAATCCGCACCCAGCGCACCAGCATCGGCGAACTCCTCGGTCAGATCCGCGACTTGGAGGCAGAGTAGACCGAGGCGGCCATCCAGCGGATCACCACCGAGAACACCACCCTCAAGCAACGGGTCCGGCAGCTCGCCGCCGACAGCCGCCACCTCAACGAACCTCCAGGCCGTCCGTTCCAACCTTCGCTTCCAAGACCGCCGCATCGCGGACCTCGAAGCCCGGCTCGCCGAAACAGGGGCAGGGGCAGGAACGTGATCCTGCCCCGGTGAACACGGCTTCGGGGGACAATGAGCTGATGCCATCCTGAAAACTGCAGGTCGCTGGGGGTGTTGTGGGTCGGTGATGGGGTGCTCGGGCTGGTCGGGCTGGTCGGGCTGGTCGGGGACGTGATCGCGGGAGAGCGATCGTCGGTCAGCGGGAGACCTCGGCGTTCGTCAGTACGAGCAAAGCGCGCAGGAGCTGGGTGCTGTGCCGGACGCTCATGCGGAGCTTGGTGAAGGGCGCGCGCCGCTGGCCCGGGCCAGCCGAGCGGCTGTCTTCCGCTGGCTGAACATGTACAACACCTGGCGCAGGCATTCGGCCAACGGCCAGCTCAGTCCCGTCGCCTACGAGAAGCGCCAATCGGCTACCATGACACTCGCCGCATAAGCACACAAACCCGTGTCTACCATCCGGGGTGAAGCCCCCTACACGCTCCAGCCGTACACGACCAACCATCTGAAGTGCTCCAACTGTGAAACGATCGTGAATAGGGATCAGGTCTCTTGACCTCCCGACAGACTTCGACGCCGCACTCGGCGGACGGATGACACGCACTCTCCAGGTGGCGAGCAGGATGACGGCGTCCATCAGGCGCCAGCGAGAGAAGGGAATGCACGTGGCTGATTCGGACAACTGGTGCGACGCCCTGTACTTCCCGTACGGTCGGCGCCAATTGGGAGGGGTGCGCTGCCGTCTGGAGCCCGAGCACGGCGGAGATCATTGGTGCGAGGCCGAGGACGAAATGGACTCATAGCCCCGAGTCCACGCTGATTTAAGCTCCACCCCAACCAAGCCGGGCGGCCACCTCGAAGGTGAGTTGCCTGACTGAGGACGCCGCCGAATTCAACATATCGGGAGACAAAGATGGATCGGGCAGAACTAAAGGCCGAAATCGACGAGCTGATGCGCCAGTATCACGACGGCGAAATTGACGGCGAGACCTACTCGCGGGCGATGATGGAGTTGACCACCTCCGCACAGGAATGACATCCCGGCCCTCAATCGTTCATGACCGCTATCGGTTGATCTTGTGCCCGCGATGTCGCTTCTGTCTTCCTGTCGGGCGTTGCCGGGTAGAGGTGCGCGTCGGCTGTCGCGCCGGATTCCACGGGGCCACAGGTGCCGCGGGGGCCTCCTCTCGGCGCTGGTGGGGCGAGGGTGGTGGAACGCGGTGACGATCTGCTCGGCCCAGTGCCAGCTTGCGGGGATCTTCAGTCTTCGGCGGCGCTGGCCGTGCACGATCACGGCGGGCACGTGCAGGAGGCGGTAACGCAGGGTCTTCGGAGTAGCTTTGGCCAAGCCGCCTGTGCAGGCGAGGAGTTAGAGCCAGCAGCGCAGGTCCGCTGCGATTGCGGTGACGGTGAGCCACGCCTGGTTGACGCGCACCCAACGCGAGGGGAAGCGGTTCAGGCTCTCGGCCTTGCTGTCGCAGATCTTGGTTTCCACCCGGGCGTGGCTGCGGTCCCGGCAGTCAAGCCAGGCGGCCTGGCCCACCGCGGCCACGATCTTTATGATCGCGTGGTAGTCCGCACGCAGCGCGCTGGTGCCCATCGCGACCTCGCGGTGCGGGACCAGCAGCATCCCGCCCGCCCCCGGCGCGATCGTGACCCGCTCGAACTCCTCGGCCATGGCCGGGTCGTCGGCCTGTCCGGCGCGCTGAGCGTCGGCGAACTGCCCGAACACCGCCTCTGCCGCCTCCAGTTACGCGACCTCCACGTTCAGGTCGGCGAGCTCCTTCCGCAGCCGCTCGGCACGGTCGGCGAGCACCAGTCGCCACTGCATCACCCACGTCAACACGTCCACCACCAGCAAATCCTCCCGTCCAGCCCTGCTTCGGAGCGTAGGAGGCCACGGGGTCCCGGCGCCCCGATTCGCTCGAACCGGACACAGACAGACGATCTCATGCTACCGATCACGCCCACGACCAGTCCGAGTCTCCGCACCCGCCTCACGCCAGGCCCATGACTAGCAACTTCAGGATGGAAATAGCTCAATGGAGCAGCCGTCCGGACGGACGGCTGCTCCATTGTTCCCCGAAGCCGACGAAGGACTACACATTGACCATGCAGTTCCCGGATCCTGGGCGCGTCATCGAGACCGAGATCCGGATCAAGGCCCGAAAGATCCTCAAAGCCATGTCCACCGATGCCCTCACGGTGTGGGAAGAGGCCATGGAAGAGATCAAGGAAGATGCACTAGGCGAAGGCATTGTGTTGTCCACCCAGGCATTCAAAGGAAAGTTTGACACCGACGACGAAGTCTGGCTCGGCCCCCGGGAGCTGAACCTTGACCGATACATGTGCGAAGAGGGCCTGGGCGTGCTGACGATGGTCGAGTACGCCATCGCAGGGACTGCCACCCGGTGCGAGGTGGTCACGTGCCGTCAGTTCGGTGATGTGGTCCACCGCATGGTCGTCGGGGAAATCGTGGTGGGCGGCACGCCCGCCAATCCCAGCCGTCCGGCGATCCCCCAAGAACGGCTGGAACTACCCTAAAAGCAAATGCACTTCAGCGGAGCTGATTACCTTCGTGCCGGATGAGGGCAGGGCGAGGACGAGCCATGGGCGCGGGCATCCTTCATCGACGAGATCGTCACTGTGCAGCGGCAGCTGGAGGCCTGCACCACCGGCTCTGTCCAGGTGTTCGACCGGTCACCGGTCTGTACCCACACTCGCCACCTATCTGAGCCGGCCGGTGTCCCGGGCGTTGGCCGCAGAACTCAAACGGATCACCTCTTTCGGGATCTATGAGCGGCAGGTGCTCTTCGTTCGCAATCTGGGCTTCTGCGAGCCCACCGCGGCCCGGCGGATCAGTTTTCAGGAATCGTTGGTCTTCGAGAAGATCCACGAACAGAGCTACCGCGATTTCGGCTACGAGCTCATCGCCATCCCTGCCGACGATCTGTCCAACCGCGTTGCCGTGGTCGACTCAGTGATCTCCCGGGCCGCCTCGTGAACGACTCCTGGTGTCATCGCCACGGCGGGGTCATCTCACTGCACCGTCCACCGGCCCGTCCAGCCACCCGGCCCGACTCCATCACCACCACGTGGAGAACATGCACGTCTGTTCGGCCGTCGTGCGGGTTACGCCTGCGTGGGGCTCTGGGCGTGCTCGCCGTACGCGTTCGCCCTGTGGGTGCCCTACTCCGAGGCCACCTTCACCGCCTTCCTCATGTGGACGCTGATCGCGGTGGTGGCGCGCCGCTGGTTGTGGGCGGGCGTCCTGTGCGCGCTGGCCGGCACTGTGCGGCCGACCTCGGCCGTACTGGTGGCAGTGGTAGCCGTCAGCGCGATCCGAGCCATGACGCTGCGCCGGGCCGGCTGGCGGCCATGGGCAGCGATGGGCCTTGCGCCGCTCGGACTCATCTTCAGCTGGCTTTACCTGGGCAGCCGCATAGGCCGGCTCGACGGCTGGTTCATCGCGGAGAAGGCCTGGGACCAGCAATTCGACTTCGGCCTGGGCAGTCTGCGGTTCCTGCAGAAACTGATCACCTATCAGAGTATGGACATCCGCTATCCGCTGGTGCTGACGGTGATCCTCGTCGTAGCTGTAGGCGTGGTCGCCCTGGCACTGGACCGCCAGGTGCCATGGCCACTGGTACTGGCGCTCGCCGGAGCCTGGGAGCTGATGTTCGGCACACCGGGCGCACCCTTGTCCAAGCCCCGCTTCATCCTGCCGTTCCTGCCGATCATGCTCCTGCTGGTCATGCGGCCGGTCGCCCGACTGCCCCGCACCGTCCAGGGCTGCCTCTACGGAAGCGGAGCGATCTTCGCCGGCTGGTACGCATTCGGACTGCTGGTTCTCTTCAAACACCCGCCCTGAGCCGTGTTCGACAGATACGGGTCTTAAGCACCCAGCGCAGCCGCGCCACATCTTGGCAGCGGCAGGCGGGCATGCTCGACGTGGTGGGGTCTGCCGCCGCCGTCTCGGCCTCCATGCGTCTGTTCAAAGTGCTGGTTGCGGCGGCGGTGCCCCCTGTGCTGCTGATCGGTCACGGGTTCGGCCCACACGGTTTCGGGGGTGGCGTCGCCGGTTGGCTGAAGCGGCGCTCGCTCCACGCCACGTCCGGGATCGAGGCACAGGCGGAGGAAACCACGGACGTCCTCCTCGGTGCGCAGGTCATTCATCGAGCTGCTCCTTCCGGTTGACAGCCGAGGCAAGCAGGGCAGGGCCCGGTAGGGCGCTGCATCCGGTGTCGGCTGCGGCAGCCTCGAGTACCCAGAACAGGCCGATTCTGTGCTCGCCGGGACTACGAGCGGCGGCATGTGCCGCGACTGCACGATCTGCCCCGCGGACATGGTCGGTCCAGGCCGGTGAGGCGTTGGGCGGCCCGCAGTGTGCCAGACGCTGATCGCCCAGCATGTCGAACGGGTGGGCGACCGGCCCTGACGTATAGCTGAGCACTCAGCGCCGATCTGCCACTACGAGCCAGATACCGACGGGGACATCATCATGAAGCCGGTTCCGGAAAGGCGACCGGGCTCTTGAGCCCCGCCTTGTTTACCGCTCTCACCCCGAAGAACACGTTGTCCTTGGACAGGTCCACTCCTTGTCGCGTCACGTCTCCGACCGGGATGACGTGGGTCCATTCGGGAGCCGTGGTCTCGCGCCAGACGATCTCGTAGCCGGCCAGGTCCGGCTCGGTGCCCCGGGTCCACACCAGGTCCGTGGAGTTCGTCAGCGTTGAGGTGATGATCTTCGCGCCCCGTGGCGTGCCGGGAGCCTGGGCCAGGGACCACAAGGTCGCAGCGTTGACCCGGGCCACACGAGCGATATATCGGAAGTCGCAGAACTCGGGCAGGTCGCCGAACTGCTTGCCCGTCTCGTCGACGCGTACGTCCTGGTGCTGGTGGGCGAAGTCCTCGGCCGGTTCCGTGAAGCGCGCCGCCGGGTAACTCCGTTCGAGGAACGGGATGTGGTCGCCGCCCCGAAGGTAACGGTCCCGGCGGTAGATAACGCGGACGTGCATGCCGGTCACATCGTTGTCGGCCACGTCGCGTACGAACCGAGACAGTTGACGGGTCGCGGAGTCGTTCTCGCCACCCACTGATCGGCGTATCGCGGCCTGCTCGGGCGTTTCGGAGGACGGGACGCCCTCCGCGAAGAGGCGGACGGTGTACGGATCCCTCGTGCCGTCGTCCGCGGTGGAGCTGCCGACGATGTCATTGGTGAACATGCCCTGCACGTCGACGCCGGCCGCCTTGAACTGTTGGGCCATGTGCGTCGCCCCGTACAACCCCTGCTCCTCCCCTGCCACCGCCGCGAAGACGATCGTCGACGCCGGCCGCCGCTTCGCCATCACGCGGGCCAGCTCCAAAACCACGGCCACACCGGATGCGTCGTCGTCCGCTCCCGGCGCATCCGAGGTGGCGTCCATGACATCCGTGACGCGTGAGTCGTAATGGCCGGAGACGACGTACACGCGCTCCGGGGTCACCGAGCCCCGCAGGGTGGCGATCACGTTCGTGATGCGGGTTGCAGTGGGGATGCGGGACGCCGGTTCCTGGATGTACGACTGGAGTTCCGCCGTCATGCGGCCGGCGGAAGCCGCGGCGTACGAGCGGAGCTCGGCGAGCAGCCAGTCGCGGGCAGCGCCGATGCCGCGTGCGGGGTCGTCTTGGATGGAAAGGGTGTGCCGAGTACCAAAGGAGACGAGCTTTCGGACTGTCGCCTCGATGCGGACCGGATCGATCTCCTGAAGCAGTGCGCGCAGTTCACGGGTTGGAGGCTGGGCCGTCACGGGTGGGCGGTCGCCCTTTCCTGGTGCTTGCACCGCCTCGGCCGTTCCCGTCGCTACCAGCGCCGACGCACCGCTCGCGGCCGACGCGGTCAGGACTGTTCTCCTGCTGAAAATGGGACGCATGTGTCCTCCCGGGGCAGGCTATGCCGACTGGCCCATGGTTGTGGACACGCCAAGTATGAGCAAGATAGATGCGGGGTGGCGATTCAACTGTAAGCACGGCCCGAGGAACAATGCCCGGTGCCCTTCGTGGACGCTTCTGTCGTCATGCATCCGAACCTACCCGGGAGCACTGACAGTTGAGAGCTCTTGATCATTATGGGCGGCATCACGCCGAAAGCTACCCGATTCCTCCCTGGCCTGAAGGCCGGCGCATCCTCGGAGGTCCCAGGTGACCGGTGAGCTGGGCACGAGTTCGCTGCTGCTCCCAGTGGCCGGGTTGCTGGGCGAAGGGCTGCAGCCCGGGGGCTGGCGCCGTGGGCGGTGGCGTGCGGCTCGTCATGCGCTGGTGCCTTCCAGCCGGCGAGTTGCGGCGGTGGCGCAGGTGGCGCAGCGGCCGTCGCTGTCGGGGTGGGCGCGCCGGGGCGTGGGGCCGGTGCAGCAGCTGCACAGCGGCCACTTCAGGCAGGCGGGGCAGAGGTTCTTGCCTGGGGCGCATCCGGGCAAGCCGCAGCCGGTGCATTCGGCGAGCGCCCGGTAGGCCAGCGCCTCGCGTACCGGGCGGTGGTCGGCGAGGGCGGTCTGGGAGGGCCGGGCCGCGGGGGCGGTATCCGGGCATGCGGCCGGGGGCGGGTAGGCGTGGGCGGCGTTCAGTCGGGCGGCGACGATCGCGTCGACGGAGCTGCGGATCCGGCCCGGCAGCGGTCGGCTGGCAACGATGCGGCGCACCTGCTCGGGGCTCCAGCCCGTCTCCAGCATGGCGGTCACGACCTGGCCCTGGTCCCGCAATGCGGGTCCAGTCAGCAGCAGTTCAGGATGCTCAACGCCGATCGACAGCAGCAGTCGGGCGCCCGCAGAGGGCTCCCCCGGTGGCGTGTGACGGGATGGGCTTTGCCTGCCGTCGGGCGGTGTTTGTGTGGCGTCGTCGTTATCGCGCCTGTGCGCGTGAGGGACGGATGGACGGACGGGGTTGGTGTTCTGGCGGGTGGTCTTCTTTCTGTTGGTGTTCTTTGTGAGCGGGTCAGCCTGCGCAGGTTCAGCCTGCGCAGGCTTTTCCGGCTCTGGCTCCGACCTGCGATTGTCCTTGCCGGTGGCCGGCGGTGTGGTGGAAGGCGGTGGTGCCGGGCCGGGGCGGCGGGCGGGGGGTTCGGGCATGTCCGTGATGAAGTAGGAGGCGGCGCCGAGCGTGCCGTCCGCGCGTCGTTCACGCTCGCGGACCAAATATCCATGCCGCTCCAACTCCTTGAGCGCGACGGTGACGGCGTCCTTCCCCTCCGGGCCCTGCCGGGCCAGTTCGGCAACGCTGACCCGCCAGCCGTCCCGGTGGGTGGAGATGAGCCCGAAGACCCCTTTGGCGCGATAGGAGATCTTCGGGTCGCGGAAGAGGCCGTTGCGGATTTGGGTGAACCGATCCGCCGCCATCGCCCCGCGGCGAATCCCCGCGCCGTAACCGCCCATCACGCCCTCGCCCGCACGAACCGCGCGCGGCGGCGAGGGCGGCGAGCGGACTGCGCAAACAGGAGGCGGCCGGCGTCGGCGGGTGCGGAAACGGGCGTGGGTTTCATAACGTCAGCTCACGCGGCACCCCCGACCAGACCGTCGGCCACAATCCCCGACCAGCGGTCACAATCGGGCAACAGGTCCGCTGTACTGCCGTGGTCCACCTCGTGGCCGGACCGACCATGTGCGCTTGCGTGCCCGCTCGTCACCAGCGAGATGTCCTGAGCGACGATCCCGATCCGAGAAGACGCCCGCAGGGCTGCCGTCGATCGGGCTCATGGTCGGGTCGACCATGCTGTGCTCGGCGCGCCTGTGCGCGGTCAAGAAAGTGGCTCGCTGCCCATGGCGGTGCGCAGATCGTGAGATGCGGCTACGCACCACTCCCCTGGCGGCCGACACCGCCGCCGGAAGGTGCACCACCACCTTGCTCCGGGCCCCTTCTCTGCCTTTTGGAGAGCCGGTCGATGTCGTACGTGGTGACGATCCCGCCAAGCCGACCGTCGTCCATGACCAGGATGGGCAGTCCGCCCCCGGAACCGAGGCGCTCCAGGACCGCGGTCAAAAGCTCGTCCGGTGCGGCGATCGTGCACTGTGAGAGCGGGGTGGCCACCTCTCGTACCCGCAGCGCCTCCCGACGCCCGGATGGCACGGCAGCCAGTCGGCGCAGCCGCACGACACCGCTGGGGCGGCCCTCGAAGTCCAGCAGCGGCAGAACCGAATGCCCTACCTGAGCCGCCGCCTCGGCCAGGAAGCGATCCACGGTGAGCCAGTCGGGACCGGTGACCACCGGACGGGTCATCGCCTGGGCCACCCGTACCCCGCGCAGGGCCGTGGCCAACTGGGCCCACCGTCGTTCGGCCGCGGCAGTGGACGCCACGAACAGGCCGATGACCATCAGCCACAATCCGCCCGACATCCCCTTCACGAACGTCCACCATCCCACCGCGGCCAGCACCATGCCGACGACTTGCCCGCCGCGACCGGCCGCCCGCTGGGCACGATCCCGGTCCCCCGTACGCCACCACAGCGCCGCCTGGAGCACCCGGCCCCCGTCCAGTGGCGCGCCGGGCAGCAGGTTGAAGACACCCAGCAGCAGGTTCGTGCCGCCCAGCCAGCCCAGCACGGCAACCGGTATCCGCCAATGGAGTACCGCGTCCACCCCGGCCGCGCCTCCGAGGGCGGCCCCGCCGAGCAGCAGGCTGGCGAGCGGCCCGCTGACAGCGACCGCGAACGCCGCCCGTGCCGTCGTCGGCCGGTCCATCCGGGTCATCCCGCCCAGCGCCCACAGCGTCACGTCCTGCACGGATATCCCAGCTCGGCGGGCCGTCAGCGCATGCGCCGCCTCATGCACCACCAGGCTCACGAGCAACAGCACAGCACCGACGACTGCGGCAACCGCGTACACCACCGGGGCCATGCCCGGCGCGTAGGTGGGCAGTGTCCGCTTGGCCAGGCCGTACGCGAAGAGCAGCATGATCAGCGGCACGCTCCAGTGCGCCCGCAGCTCCAGACCCCGCACCCTCCCGATCCGGATCGAACCCTTCATCGCCCTCACCGCCGAAAGGAGACACAGGGGGTAGGCCCGAACGCGGTTCGGGCCCCCTTTCCATGGTCCGTCCCGGCGGCCCCGCGGCCAAAAGCCGTCCTACGACACCAGGCCGACGCGGCCCTGAACCGTGCCAGGGATCCTCGGCAGCGCTGCGATCGCTGCACAGGCAGAACGGGTGCCGGGGACCTACGGTGGTGTGATGAGCGGGGCGGGCAACCGAACGGCGCTGCGGAGGAGACTGCGATGGAGGAGCACTTCGTCTGGGTGACGACGCGCCGCCTTCAGCCGGGCACACTGGAGGAGTTCGAGCGTGCATGGCGCCCGGCCGCCTACGCGCAGGGCATGCGCCGCGCCTTCGCGTACTGGTCCGAGGACGGACAGGAGATCACCGGGGTGTCGTTCTGGGACTCCCAAGAGGCGTGCGACTCCTGGCGGGCCTCCGAGCCGGAGGCCCAGCGGCGTACGGCCATGGCCCCGTATGTCGTCGAGGAGCGGGAGGGCTTCTACCGCGGCCGCGAACTCGCCCTCCCCCAGCGGTAGCCTCGGGCCGGCGGTGCCCCTGTAAGGCGCCGCGATCCGGTTGCCCTTCCCCTCACACGCACCCCGCGCCCCGCAGCCCGGCGCGGCGCTGCCGTCCATCCGTCGAAAACGGCCTTTACGTCCGCGCCGCACCTCCATCGGCGCACGCGGCGCACGGATATCGCCCGCTGCATCGGTGGGAGACGGGGCCGCGGGCTGAACGCTCCCGCAGGCGCTCTGAGCGTTGCAGACTGCGGGGGCGGCCGTCGAGGCGCCGGGCCCCGCGGACCCGACCGCCCGCACGGTCATCCTGCCGCCCCTTGAGCCGCCGGCCCGGCCGCGGCGCGCCAGCACCGCACCACCGACTCCCCGACCAGCTCGACGCTCACCTCGCTAGTGGCTCGTCACGCAGCCTTGGCCGGGTAATCGGCCCGCTGCTCGTGAGCCAGCAGACTGTCTCCGAGACCTGATCTTGGAGGTGGTTGTGGGACGCCCGCCGAGTGTGTTCGTCCGGCCGGTGAGTATGGAGGAAGGCCGCCGGCTGCAGCGGATCAGTCGCACCGCGAAGGACCCGGTGAAACTCCGCCGGGCGATCGTGGTGCTGATGTCCGCGCAGGGCCAGACGGTCAAGGACATCACCACGCTGATGCAGGTC